>JAILXS010000011.1:0-150157 GCA_050789425.1 Neptuniibacter sp. | reverse complement strand
TTCACAACTTTTTTACTTGGCCACAAAGATCAGAGGATAAACTGCAGGATTTCCGGAAAATCCACCGTCCCAATAATGTCGTCCGTCAATTTCAATAGCCTGATGCAAGGTAGGTAGGCAGGCTGAGGCAAGGGCATGCTCTGCAGTCAGCTCATATTCCCGGAACAACTTTATTTTCCCAGATGAGACGTCGGTAGCAGCAATAAAAAGCTGCACTGCACAATCACTTCTAAGAGCATCAAAGTCCACCAGCTCCTCAAGCAGATAACGTAACGGATTTATATCCAAAGGGTTAAGATCGTAGGGTGAGATATAACGTAATATATCCAGCATCCAGCCAGTCATTGAGGTTAACTGAGTGTCTGGCAACTGTGATCCAACCAGTTCGGATGGCGAATTCAAAGAAACCTTTGTCCAGAACTGATCCAACAGTTCCCGGGCGCCATCAGCACCACCTACCTGCCAACCATAAGCCACCAGAATGGCATTCATCGCTCCCGCACTGGTACCGCTAATAGCTCCAGGTTCAATTCCCTCTTCCAGTAACCGGTCTAAAACCCCCCAGGCAAATGCTCCATGTGCTCCACCACCCTGTAATGCTAAATTCACTGACTTTGCCATACGCACCTCCAGTTAATTATTGTGCACCGCACAAATATAACATACAAAAGTCTAAGCCTGTGTGAAATTTAACCAGCAATCACTGTTTTTGATTACATAAATAACATAAACTGAAAGCACTATTTCACTTAGCGCAATACTTATGGACATAAAACAGCTCAAGCAGTTTCTTCATCTCGCGGACACCCTTCACTTTGGCAGAGCCAGCGAAGCAAGCCATATTAGCCCCTCAGCTTTAAGCCGGAGCATTAAACAGCTTGAAGAGGAAGTAGGAGCTGCACTTTTCGAACGGGACAATCGAACAGTGAACCTAACACCTGAAGGTGAAATATTTCTGAGCTATGCACGGGAATCGCTGTCACAATGGGACACCGTTAGAACACAGTTGGTTGAACGTACCGGTGAACTGCAGGGTGAAATCAGTATGTATTGCTCGGTCACTGCCAGTTACAGCTTTTTGTTTAATATTCTCAGCCGTTTTCGTCATAACTACCCGAAGATCGAGATTAAACTGCATACCGGAGATCATGAAGATGCCATCCCCAGAGTACTAGCGGGAGATGAAGACTTTGCCATTACCGCCAAACCTGATTCTCTGCCAAGCGGTATTGCATTCAAGAAAATAGCCCTCTCCCCGCTTTTGTTTATTGCTCCGAAACAGGGTTTGGATGGTCGTGATGTCAATGATCTCGTTCCTGATGGGAATACACCAATGATCCTTTCCGAAAGCGGTGTTTCGCGTAAACGTGTTGACCGCTGGTTTAAGGAGCAGAATATCAAACCGCTTATCTACGCTCAGGTTGCTGGTAATGAGGCGATCGTAAGTATGGTTAGTCTGGGGTTTGGTATTGGGGTGGTCCCCAAAATAGTATTGGATAACAGCCCCCTGGCTGGAGCGGTAGAGGTCTTACAGATAAAACCGCAACTTAAAGCGTTTGAAGTGGGTATTGTGACGCTGGAGAAGAAACTGAAGAGTCCGTTAATCGGCGCATTCTGGTCACAACTTGGGACGGATGAATCAACGACGGAAAGGGAGTTTTAAGATCCCGGTTATCCAACTGACATCTTTAACATCCTGTAATTCTTCCAAACCTATATCCATCTTCAGATGACCCTTTTGAGGCTGTTCCTGATAGGTTGTGAACACCCTGTCCCATATGGATAAAGCAAAACCATAATTACTATCGGTCTCTGAACGTATCCATGAATGATGCACCCGGTGCATATCCGGCGTCACAAAAACAAGCCGAACGATACGATCCAGTCTTGCTGGCAAACGTACATTAGAATGGTTAAATACGGCGGAACCATTCAGTAGTACTTCAAAAATAAGCACCGCTACTGCCGCTGGCCCCAATAGAATGATCGCCGCAAATTTGATTATCATCGACAAGATGATTTCTATTGGATGGAATCGAATACCTGTTGTCAGGTCGTAATCGGGGTCAGCATGATGCACCCGGTGTAAACGCCATAAGATAGGAACTTTGTGGAAAATTACGTGCTGAAAATAGATAAGCATATCAAGCAGAATAACCGCGAGAATAACCTCGAACAGATGGGGAAGCTCCAGCAAAGCCAAAACGCCCCACCCCTGGGAATGGGCAAAATGCGCTAAACCCACTGCGGCGGCTGGAAACAACAACCTTAATAACAGGGTGTTTAAAGCCACCAGCGCCAGGTTATTACTCCAACGTAAAACCCTGGAATAGGCCAGCGGACGACAGGGTTTTAAAAACTCCCAACCTGCCATCAGTGCGAAAAGAGAAACAAAGCAAATCAACCTAACCTGCATCTCATTCTGTAACAGCCAGTCACTCCATCCCATTATCCGAATCCGTTTTAAACAAACAATGTTTCCAGTTCTGGGAGAATAAATGGCCTGCCACGCTCGTTTAAAGCCGTACCAATGACCATAGCCTCAAGCGCGACTTTTTCATCAGACAGACGAATAACCGTTTGCCTGAATCCAAACTTCACTTTACTGATCCGTTCAACCGCGACCTGCACGACAAAACGATCGCCACTGGTTAAGGAGTTTTTATAATCCATCTCAGAGCGCACCACGACCAGATGGATTTTTTTTGCCGTTAGGTCTGCAAAATCGATCCCTTTAGCCAGCAGAAATTCATGTCGGGCATGCTCCAGGTAATTGAAATACACCCCGTTGTTCACGATACCCTGCATATCACATTCATAATCGCGAACTTTAAACTCAATCTGAAAACCCATTAATGACCTCTAACTGAAATAAAGCTTCCTGCAATTCTACAGCAAGAATTAAAAAATAGAGCGGCATTAATTCTCTTAAATTTGCGCCTAACCTAACTGTTAATGATCGAGGTCGGTTTAGACATTTCGTCATAAAACTCTTTAAACGCATCTGCAGGCAGAGGGCGGCTGAAATAGTAACCCTGTATTTCATCACACTCTTGCATTTTCAAATATGCCAACTGTTCTGCTGTTTCCACACCTTCTGCAACTACCCGCAGCTGGAGAAGCTTACCAAGAGATAAAACCGTATTGATGATGGCCTCATCGCTTAGATCCAAACCTATATTCGCAACAAAGCTCTGATCAATTTTTACCACATCAACGGGAAAACGTTTCAGGTAGTTAAGAGAAGAATAGCCCGTCCCAAAATCATCAATAGCGATACGCACACCCAGAACCTTAATCTGATGTAAGGCTTTGATGGCAAATTCCACACCGTCCATTAACGTATTTTCGGTAATTTCTATTTCAAGGTTTGAAGCAGGTAAACCCGTCCGGTGCAATGTTTTTTCTATTGTTTCCACCGGATCACCGTAGTGGAACTGCGCCGGTGATAAATTCACAGCAACAGTCAGGTTACCCATGCCTTCCTCTATCCACTTTCGGGTCTGGGTGCATGCAGTTTCGGTCACCCAGTTACCGATCTGGCTTATTAAGCCACTTTGTTCAGCAATGGGAATAAAATCAGCAGGACTGATAAGGCCCTTCTCAGGATGCTGCCATCGGAGTAACGCTTCCATGCCAACGATTCGACCAGTCCTTAAATTCAAGCGTGGCTGGTATACCAAAAAAAGTTGATCGCGCTCTAATGCATGGCGTAAATCCTGTTCGATCTCTTTGCGTTCCTTGATCCACTGATTCATCTGCTCCTTGTAATAACTGAACTTATTACGCCAGTTCACCTGAGCTTTGGCTTCATACATGGCCATATCAGCATTTCGCAACAATGTATCAGTATCTGCGCCATCATTTGGATAACGGGTAATACCAATACTGACATTGGAAAAGATCTCATTACCATCAATGGAGAAAGGTTGTTGCAGCGCTTTTATAATCTTCTCAGCCAACGCACCAGGGACATCCTGTTCAGTTTGTACTGGCATTGCAATCGCAAACTCATCCCCACCTAAGCGGGCAAAAATGCCATTTTCTGGATAGATATGATTGATTCTTTCTGCAATCGCAATCAATAAACGGTCACCGACCGGATGACCAAGAGTGTCATTTACATCTTTAAAATCATCCAGATCCATAAATAACAGTGCCAGGGATTCGTTTTGTGATGCAGCATGATCCAGAAGCTTATTGAAATTCTCATTGAAGAGAGACCGGTTAGCTATTTTGGTTAACGGGTCATGCGTTGCTATATGACGTATGCGTTTTTCACTTCGACGCTGCTCTGTAACATCGGTAAAGGTCGCAACAAAACCACCATCTGGCATAGGAGAGCATTGAATATCGACTACACGATCATGGTCAAAGTTGCGTTCGTAACGGACCATCTCGTGGTTGAGGAACAACTGCCGGCTTTGGTCAGAATCGAAATCAAGAAAATGATGATCCATCTGCCTGATGTACCCCAGTGGTATCCCTACCTGTCCAGCAGAAGCAGGGAGTTCCATTAACTGAATAAAACGATGGTTGCCGGCTACCAGAATCTCTTTCTGGTTAAATACCGCGACGCCTTGCTGAATACTATCAAGGGATGATTGCAACACTTTGGATTTTTCAGCAAGTTCAAACTGGCGCTTTTCCTCCTCACGCTGCTTTAACTCGGTGACATCGGAATAGATCCCAACGGTGCAACCATCCGCCGTTTTACGTTCCCGAATCTGGACAGAGGTACCGTCTTCGAAGAGATACTCCATGGTACCGCTGCCGTCCAAATGATGCTGTATTCGCTTTTCGGCCCAGTCAGACCCAGTTCTACGCGCTAAAATATCATTTGCCAGTTCAATGAAGGAGGTTCCTATCAGTTCCTCCAAGGGGCGATCAGAAAAACCCCACATATCACGATAGCGTGAATTGCATACCGCCAGTCGGTCTTCCGGGTCATAAAGCGCAAAGCCTTCAGAGATACTCTCAACAGCATCATTCAGCCTTAAAATTGCCTCAGTGAGCGCTTCCTCACTGTGTTGTAAATCCCGGTTAGTGTTACTTAATTCGTTAAGCGTTTTATTCAGTTCTTCTGTACGCTGGTTAACCTTGTCTTCCAGAACAACCGCTGATTGAAACAGAGCATAATCGGAACCTCTGGATTCCATATTCTGCTCCACCCGCTTCATCAAAACATTGATGATTGCATGTAAACGCTCAATCTCCTGATCTGAAGGCAGATCAGATGACAATACAGCTTGACCAGCCATCGTCTTCCACCACCTCTGAAGAAAAAGCAATTCCAGTAAAGGTCTGATTTACGTGCATTGAGCTGAACTGTTCACCATAACTGTTAAACCCGAATACCGCGTTCTTTTTAAAAATATCTGAAACCAGTCCAACTTGATCCTGCTGTTCTATTTCCAGATACCGAAACACACAATCAAACCCAATCACTAAACCTAAATCCCCTACTCTGAGTTTCACCTTATTCATTTCACGCTCAAGATTTTCAACTATCTCTTCAGCTTCAGCCACACTCAAGACGACCCCATCATCAATAGCACAGAAAAAAGTCAGAGTACCATCGTCGTTGACCTGCTGAATTGAACGCACATACACATGATCACCGAGCTTGACTAAAACCGGATGAGATGCAAAAACTTCTGAGTTCAACTCCTCAACTGTACAACCAACATTACGCGCGTATTCCATTGCAGCGGGCAAACCATTCAGAGAAATAACGATTCGCTTTTCCGGTATAGACTCAGTTACCACCAAACGTTTTTCTGTGGGCAAGAAATGCTGAATCATAAACGGCTGGAAGCGTAGATTGGTTTCACCAAGAATCACGATGCCTGCATTAGAGTGAAACGCCCCCCCGTAATAGATATATGTATGCTGAAACTTGAGGTCATCTCCCGCTGAACCACCCAACAATGGAATACCATTCAAAGCAGTTGATAAGATCTGGGTAAATGTTTCCTCTCTTAGACTCAACCCATCGATGAACTGTAATGCAAAGAAGTGGCTGGCCTGATTCTCTTCAGGCCGACTGGAGTTAATCTTATCTTTTAGGTCTGACACCAGCGCATCAGCCAGGTGATAGGAAAACTCCTGTACATCCGGCACTAACTGTACTGAAAAACTAAAAGCTTCCGCGGAAAAACTACAGGCCACAATCCCTTTGTTCTGATAGCCTTCACGCCCAATACAACCGGAAGATGTGCACCCCACAACCTCAATACCAGAAAACTTGTCAGCTATCTGTTCGGATATATCTTGTAACGAATAATCTTGAGAGCAGAAAAAAATGATCAGCGAAATTTCGTCCTGCATAACCGCATCATATATTTGCTCAACAGCTTTGGATGCATCCGTCTCCGTAGAACACCCTGAGCGAAAGTAACCCATTCATTGTCTCCGAGTAACATTGCAGCGATAGAATGATTGGTCAAAGTTCAGACAGATTGGATAATTGCCTTCCCCTTCTGGCCACAACGATAAGGGAAGTATAGTCAAACACTTGAATATTAGCGCAACGTAATACGTTATAAGTTTTACTCATGGATAATGGACAAAACTGACGCTGTTCTTCTAATCTACCTTTAAATTAAATTTTCCATGCATTTTGGAAGCAGATACCAATTAATTTTCAGCTTTTTTAATATTCTGTTGATTCAGTTTAAGGTACAAAAACCTATAGCAGGATAAAATGTACCTTTTTAGTCGTAAAAATAAGCAGGAAATCGCAAGGAACCTCACCTATGAAAAAAATGCCGGTGACAGGCCGCGAAGTGTTACTCCCTGAAGGCCAACGCATCATATCCACAACGGATCTGAAAGGTCGTATCACATATGTTAATCAGGTCTTTTGCGATATTGCAGGGTATTCTGAAGAAGAGCTAATAGGCAAAGCCCACAATATTGTTCGCCATCCGGATGTACCTCCAGCGGCATTTGGAAATCTATGGGATTCACTGAAAGCTGATCAGGCATGGCGCGGTATAGTAAAGAACCGCTGTAAGAATGGTGACCATTATTGGGTCGATGCCTATGTGACGCCATTGTTCGAAAAAGGCGTCAAAGTCGGGTACCAATCTGTTCGTTTTAAGCCAACCAAAGAGCAGGTTTCCAAAGCTGAAGTAATCTACGCGGTAGCCAACGCGGGTAAAGCGGGTAAGGCTTTAAAACTTAAATCCACCAGTACTCAGACACTCGTCGGATTCTCATTAGTGAGCGTAGTTGCACTGATTTGCAGCTGGTTTACCGGTGCACCTCTGGAAGTGATGGGCATTATGGCTTTATCCCAGATTCTACTTGCCGGAGTAGTCCATCGTTACATCAGCCCGGTTAGAAAACTTGCTGGAATTGCTAGAGAGCGATATACCAACCCACTGGTACAGCTTATGTATTGCTCCCGCCAGGATGAACTGGGTGAAATTGATCTGGCTTTAAAAATGAATGAAGCGAGGAATACAACTGTATTAACGCGCCTGGGAGATGTCAGCCAAACCATTGATGGCGCTATTAATACCACCGAAAGTGCCATATCCAGAACTAATCAGGGTATTAGCCAGCAAGATAAAGAGAGCGATATGGTCGCTGCTGCGGTACATGAAATGGCCTGTGCAGCGCAGGAAATCGCGCAAAATACGGGTGAAATGTCTACTGCTGGGCAGGAGGCTCTCAATACTTCTGAAGATGGTCGCACGGCATTGCATGACACGGTTCAGCACATTAATGAGCTTTCTGCTGAAGTCGTTAAAGCCTCTGAAGCCACTCAGGAACTCAAAACATACACAGACACCATTGGTAATGTTGTAACGGTAATTAATGATATCGCGGAACAAACCAACCTGTTGGCCTTGAACGCTGCCATTGAGGCCGCGCGTGCTGGTGAAACCGGTAGAGGTTTCGCCGTAGTAGCCGATGAGGTAAGAACCCTGGCAACTCGTACTCAGAACTCCACCCAGGAGATTGAAGCTTCGATTGCGCGGGTACAGTCAGCAGTTGAACATACGGTAGTCATTATGGATCAAAGCCGCGGCCACGCTGAACAGAGTGTAGAAGTAGCAAACCGTGCCGATGATGCATTTAAGAAGGTGCAAACATCCATTGATAATATTTCTGAGCGCTGCATTCAAATTGCCAGCAGCTCCGAAGAACAATCATCGGTAGTTGATGAAATTCAGCAGAATGTTGTGTCCATTCGCGATCTGGCACGCCAAAACAGTGAGGCTTCTGATGAAACAGCAGCGGCAAGTCAGGAACTGCATGATCTGGTAAAACAACTGGATTCTATGGTAACTGCATTTGACCGCTAAGTAATCTATACAAAGCTGGGTTAACGGACAGGGAGAGCCGTTAACCCAGATAGTACTCCCTCAATACCATACCCTTCTCACACTGAACTTCTGTCCTTCCCTTCAGGTCATACTTGAAAATGGAGAGCAGATCATGAGTACACCTAGTCTCAGAAAATGGCTAATAAGCCTTATTGTTTTACTGTTTGGCAATATGGCGTATGCCGGACAGACCTTTCAACATCAGGGCACACCCCCGCAACTGATTGAACTATACACCTCCGAGGGCTGTTCCAGCTGCCCTCCCGCTGACCGCTATTTGAGTAACCTTGTGAATTCACCAGAACTATGGGAACAGATTATCCCAATGGCCTTTCACGTTGATTACTGGGATTACATTGGCTGGAAGGATCGTTTTGCCCACCCTTCCTATAAACAGCGCCAGTACGATTATCGCGCCTCAGGAAAGTTAAGGAGTGTGTATACTCCTGGCTGGGTCGTTGACGGAAAAGAATGGAGAGGCTTTTTTCAAGGCCGATCACTTCCCTCTATGCCCCAAAGGGCCGGGGGCAAGCTGACCGCAGAATTAGATCAGGGTAGTCTCAACATCCATTTTGAGAAGAATAGATCTGGAACTCAGTTAACCGCCCATGTTGCTCTTATTGGCTTTGATCAGCAAAGCAATGTCACTGCCGGAGAAAATCGCGGCAAAACCCTGAGCCATCAGTTTGTTGTGTTAAATAAACAACAAAAAACCGCCACAGGTTCACAATGGCAGTTTGAGATTCCAGAATCTGACATATCCAGCAAAACAGCTCTGGCTATCTGGATTACCAAACCCGATATGCAGGTTCTGCAGGCTACAGCTGGCTGGATAGATTAAAACACAGGGTTACTGGCACAAAAAAACCGCGCTCTGTTCGCAGAGCGCGGTTTTTAGTCTGTGCTATTGATGTTTACAGGGTCAGAACCTTCTCACCCCGGGCAATACCAGAAACACCTGAACGCACAACTTCCATAATGTTAGAAGTGCCCAGCGCTTTAATAAAAGCATCCAGCTTGGAGCTTGAACCCACCAACTGAACAGTGAATGTGTTAGGTGTCACATCAATAATCGTGCCACGGAAAATATCCGCAGTACGTTTAATCTCAGCTCGAACAGTACCGTTGTTTGCCTTCATCTTGATCATCATCAACTCACGCTCAAGATGATCACCTTCAGTCAGGTCAACAACCTTCACCACATCAATCAGCTTGTTCAGCTGTTTTGTGATCTGTTCAACTACACGGTCATCACCAATAGTTGTCACTGTCAGGCGAGACAATGTCTCATCTTCCGTTGGCGCAACAGTCAGCGACTCAATGTTGAAATTACGCTGAGAGAACAGACCAACAACTCGGGACAATGCACCCGGTTCGTTTTCCATCAATACAGAAATAATATGACGCATGATTATGTTCTCTCCGTTTTGCTCAACCACATATCGCGCATGGAACCACGTGGTACCTGCATTGGGTATACGTGCTCAAACGGATCGACTGCGATGTCCATGAATACCATACGATCTTTCATTGCGAACGCTTCACGCATTGCACCTTCCAGATCTTCATAGCGCTCAACTTTGATACCCACATGGCCGTATGATTCAACCAATGCCATGAAGTCAGGTAAAGACTTCATATAAGACTGAGAGTGACGGGATTCATAGTTCATATCCTGCCACTGACGAACCATACCCAGAGACTGGTTATTCAAGCAGATAACCTTAACTGGAATATCGTACTGGCTGATGGTCGACAGTTCCTGAATATTCATCTGGATACTGCCTTCACCGGTTACACATACCACTTCGTCTTCCGGGAAGTTCAGCTTAACGCCCATTGCCGCAGGAAGACCAAAGCCCATGGTGCCCAGGCCACCGGAGTTAATCCAGCGGTTTGGCTTATTGAACTTGTAGTACTGCGCGGCAAACATCTGGTGCTGACCTACATCAGAACAAACATAAGCATCGCCATTAGTAACTTTGCTCAGCATCTCGATAACATGCTGCGGTTTCATCAACTCGGAATCGTCAGTTTTATAACGACCACCATGACGACCGCGCCATTCATCAATCTGTTCCCACCAGGATTTCAGACTATCTTCACAAGGTGCCTTCTTCGCAGACTCAACCTGCTCTAGCATCTCACTCAGTACTGCCTTGGCAGGACCTACAATCGGAACATCAGCTTTAATTGTTTTGGAAATTGAAGCCGGGTCGATATCAATATGAATGATCTTAGCTGTTGGGCAGAACTTGTCTGTACCGTTAGTAACACGGTCATCAAAACGCGCACCCACTGCCAGAATCAGGTCACTGTGATGCATCGCCATATTTGCTTCATAGCTGCCATGCATACCCAGCATGCCGATAAACTGCTTATCCGTGCCCGGATAACCACCCAATCCCATCAGAGTATTAGTAACCGGGTAACCCAGCTGCTGAGCTAAAGCGGTAAGCTGCTCACTCGCTTCACCCATAATGACACCACCACCGGCGTAAATTACAGGGCGCTTCGCCGCAATTAGCATATCCACAGCTTTTTTGATCTGCCCGGTATGCCCTTTGACGATTGGGTTGTAAGAACGCATTTTTACGCTCTTAGGATATTCGTATTCATAGCGTTCTGTCGGGGTTGTCATATCTTTAGGGATATCGACAACAACCGGGCCAGGGCGTCCACTTTCAGCAATATGGAACGCTTTTTTAATGATCTCTGGAATCTCTTCCGGACGCTGTACACTGAAACTGTGTTTAACGATAGGACGAGAGACACCAATCATATCCGTTTCCTGGAACGCGTCTTCACCGATCAGATGTGACATAACCTGACCTGTGATAACAACCATAGGGATAGAGTCCATGTATGCAGTCGCAATACCAGTAACGGCATTGGTTGCACCCGGACCTGATGTTACCAGCGCCACACCAGCTTTACCGGTTGCGCGTGCATAGGCATCTGCCATGTGAGTGGCAGCTTGTTCGTGGCGGACCAGAATGTGCTCGACTTCATCCTGGGTAAAAATTGCATCATAGATATGAAGCAATGCCCCACCAGGATATCCATAGATATATTTAACGCCTTCATCACGAAGCGCGCGAACAGTCATTTCTGCGCCTGAAAGTAATTCCACTTTGTTCACCCTCTAACGACGTCAGCTTCTCGTTACTGACGAAATTAACAGTTTTTGTTTCTGTAACGTTTTGAACGTGCCTGTACCAGACAAAATTGTTGAATCTCTAGCGGTCTCACTCAGAACCATTCCAGGGGTAGAGCTGCAGGTTCACGTTCGGGTGTGTGTCAGAATTGGGGATCACCCAATTGACAGACCTTTGAGAAACAACTCTTAGAAAGTTGTTCCCCTGAGCTTCGGGGTTTCCTACACACTCAAGGCCTCAAAAAATTTCGAGGCGGCTATTCTCGCATAGCATAACGACTGCTTCAATAAAAAAGCATGAACCAATGCAGATTTATATAATCCAACTATTCAGTACCGACCTGTTCGGGTTATAGTTTTCATATACGTACTCAGAATACGGTTAAGGAGAAGTCCCAATGAGTATCACTGAGATAAAAAACAAGGAACGGGTAATAAACGAATTAATGTCTTTCATCAGAAAGGTACTGGTTGAACCGGAGATTAGTGAAACAGCACTTGCGATAGCACGAGAGCATCTTAATGATGATAATGCTCGCTTAGTCATTGCCGACAAGCTGTCAGCTTCTACGAATATAAAAATCCCGCTGGAACACAGCGAAGCGGATGAGTTATTTCTGGATGTGCTGATCGATGTAATCAAAGATGAGCAAGCACTGTACTGATAAAGATCATTTGATCTGACCGCTTACTGAAAAATAAAAGGCCGCCAGTGGCCTTTTATTTTTTCTTGCTCAGGTTGGCTATAAACCCGGTAAGCACTTCAAGTTTGTCTGGATCATTATCGACAAACTGCACATCAACAGTAAGGAAGGTGGTTTCAGTTGTACGCTCGTTAGCAGACAGTGCTGCTATAAAACCATTCATCTGAGCAACACTTTTTCCTGAATTCTGCTCTATATCCATAACACACTGTTCAAGCAGCACAGGAATACCATCTTCACGTTTCACTGCAATCTGAGCATGCTGAAGAGTGATCTCTTTAATTGCACACTTTAAAACCCCGGAACCGACACGAAGCTGAGCTAAACCTTTAGGTTTTTTAGCTGCTTTATTCTGAGCGGCGGCAGACTTACCCGTTGCCAGCATCTGCGCAGCCTTTCTCCGTGATTCAGCACTGGCCTCGAGGCGCTTGCCTGCATATTTCTTTACCTTCTCGACCAACGCACTGTCTTCGAAAGGTTTACCCATGTAGTCATTAACGCCAGCCTGAATTGCTTTCAGCACATAGTCTCGTTCACCACGACTGGTCACCATAACAAAGGGTACATCTTTATAGTCAGGTTGCTGTCTGGCCCACTGCAAGACCTCAAGTCCAGACATGCCAGGCATTTCCCAATCACAAAGAATCAGGTCATATTTGGTTTTACCCATCAAATCACAACCAACAGAGCCATCTTCAGCGGCATCTACCAGAAACTCCGGAAAATGATCCTTAACAATTCTTGAAACATGATCACGGATGAATCTCGCGTCATCCACAATCAGAATTTTCAGCTCGCTCATTACTGCCCCCTAATTGATGTCGTCTATCGGGTCAGACTTCATATAAGTGATGCACTTTAATCTAACAGCATAACCAGATCATTGATCTCAATCCAGAGTGTATCTAGCGAATATGAATAACCGGTACTTTCAAATACGGGAACTGCTGCTTTAGAGACTGCACCACCTGTTGCAACTCACTAAACTGCCTAAAGACAAGGATAGTATCTTTCTCTTCATAGTAAGGACCCAATACCGAAGGTAATCCAGTACCCAGTTTAAAAATATTTTTGCTGGTCAAGCCTGTACATTCAAAATAGCCTGGAGCATCCGGGAAGTACCAGCGTTGCCCCCGGTATTCCGGTAACCCTTCAGATAGCGTCACCAAACAAATCTTAATCTTCTTTAAGACCAGCGCATAAGCCGCACCAACCTGTTCATTCTGTATAAAAAACGCATTCGCAATGGCCTGGTTCCCAATACCCGTTGTTATATATCCGGAATAACCCCCGTCTTTACTACGGAAAGCGAAAACCGTTTTCTTTGGATCCGACTCCTGAACTTGGTGGGAATAAATATACCTCTGATCCAGTCGCTTACCATTGACCAGTTGATAAAACGGTTCTTTCCCGAGATTCCTAAGCAAAGGCTGTACATAACTTACATACGGATCATCAGTTAGGGGGGAAAACAGATCCAATGAAACCGGCTCAACCTTTTCAACAAACGCTGGCACAGGCGCTTTAGTTTGAGGTCCCTGAGAAGCACAGCCTCCCAGAACAAGAAATACTATTAACGCTACAAATCTCACCCGGTTTTCCCCAGTTATTGAACAATTTCCTCACCAAGCATACCCCCTCTTATGGACCAGATAAACACCAAAACATTTGTCAAATTATGACAAATCAACATTTTTATATGAATAATCATAAAGCTAATAATGACAAATTAATTATATTTATTGAGGCTATTAAAACCTCAATAAAATACAATGAAAAATATTTAAATACCCTTATATTTCAATGAGTTAAACATCTTCGAAAAGTTGATTATAGTCAAATTAAGATTTAAAATTATCTTATAGATATTTTGATTAATCTTAATTGGATTTTTACTATGCAAGAGAAAGAAATTACATTGCTTTTTAAGGCGGGAGTGTTTGAATCTTGCAAGGCATCTCCTATCTCAATGTCCCGAGGCTGGACTCTGAAATTTGTCACTAAAGACAACGAGGAGATCGGTCTGAATCTGCAACGTTCTAAAAAGGAAAGGGAGTTCAAAAGTCTGGATGGTGCAGCGTCGGTAGCTAAGAGAATTGGTTTTGAATGGCTGGACGTTCAACTGGGTGAACTGACCTGGCGCGAGAAAGCGGGAGCTATTAAGAGCAAATAAAAAAGCCACCTGCCTGATTCAGACAGATGGCCCTTTCATGTACTGATGTGCAGAAAATGTTTAGCGGAAAACGAATTCCCCTTGCTCAACATCGACTGCTATTTCCGTACCTGGGGCATATTTCCCCGCGAGGATTTCGTGTGCCAGCGGATTCTCAATCCATTGTTGAATTGCACGCTTTAATGGCCTTGCACCGTATATAGGCTCAAAACCTACATCCACCAGCTTATCCATAGCCGTACTGGTCAGTGTCAGGCTTAAATCCCGCTCAGCCAAACGACTCTGCAAACGTTGCAACTGGATACCCGCAATACCTGCAACCTGATTTTTCTTCAGACTGTGGAAGACCACAACTTCATCAATACGGTTGATAACTTCCGGACGGAAATGCATACCCACCGCTTCCATAACCGCATTTCGCATCAAGTTGTAATCGTCATCATCACTGAAGTTCTGTATCAGATCAGATCCCAGATTAGAGGTCATAACCACAATAGTGTTTCTGAAGTCGACTGTACGGCCTTGTCCATCGGTCAGCCGACCATCTTCCAGCACCTGCAACAGAATATTAAAGACATCAGGATGCGCCTTCTCAACCTCGTCCAACAGCAACACGGAATAGGGTTTCCGGCGAACAGCTTCCGTCAGATAGCCACCCTCCTCGTATCCTACATACCCTGGAGGTGCACCAATCAGCCGAGCAACAGAGTGCTTCTCCATAAATTCGGACATATCGATACGCACCATTGCGTCTTCCGTATCAAACAAGAAGCTGGCCAGCGCTTTACAGAGCTCTGTTTTACCGACACCCGTTGGCCCCAAAAACAGGAATGATCCATTAGGTCGGTTTGGGTCTGCCAGACCTGCACGAGAACGACGTACAGCGTTAGACACTGCGGTGACTGACTCCTCCTGACCGATGACCCGGCCATGTAGAGCGTCTTCCATTCGCAGTAGCTTTTCACGTTCGCCTTCCAGCATTTTACTGACAGGTATACCGGTCCAACGGGAGACCACTTCCGCAACTTCTTCTTCAGTTACTTTGTTACGTAATAGTTTGGTTTCCTGCTGACCAGCCTCTTCCGCTTCAGAGGCTGCTGCCAGTTGCTTCTCCAGTTCAGGAATTCTGCCGTACTGAAGCTCAGACATCTTCTGCAGATCACCGCTTCGAGTGTATTTCTCAAGCTCAATACGCGCCTGATCCAACTCCTCTTTCACCTTTTGCGAGCCCTGAAGTGCGACTTTTTCTGCTTTCCAGACCTCATCCAGGTCGGCAAACTCTTTTTCGACTCCTGAAATAGTAACTTCCAGCTCCTGCAAACGTTGTCGGGCCGCCGCATCTTTCTCTTTTTTCAGCGCCTCTCTTTCCATTTTCAACTGAATGAGACGACGCTCCAGACGATCCATATCTTCAGGTTTTGAGTCCATCTCCATACGAATGCGGGAAGCGGCTTCATCGATCAGATCTATCGCTTTATCTGGTAGCTGGCGATCAGTGATGTAACGTTGAGATAATTTGGCGGCAGCGATAATTGCAGAATCCGTAATATCCACCGCATGATGGATTTCATAGCGCTCTTTTAAACCACGCAAAATCGCAATCGTGGACTCCTCATCTGGCTCATCCACAATTACTTTCTGGAAACGACGCTCCAAAGCGGCATCTTTCTCAACATACTGTCGATATTCATCCAGCGTAGTTGCCCCAACACAATGCAGCTCACCACGTGCCAAAGCTGGCTTCAGCATGTTGCCCGCATCCATTGAGCCTTCACCTTTACCAGCACCTACCATGGTGTGCAGCTCATCGATAAACAGGATAATCTGGCCTTCCTGTTTCGATAACTCATTAAGTACAGCTTTGAGCCGCTCTTCAAACTCACCGCGGAATTTAGCACCCGCTATCAAGGCCCCCATATCCAGAGACAATACTTTTTTACGCTTCAACCCTTCGGGAACTTCGCCATTCACAATACGCTGTGCAAGGCCTTCAACTATGGCGGTTTTACCTACACCCGGCTCACCAATCAGTACGGGATTGTTTTTGGTACGGCGTTGTAACACCTGAATTGTGCGGCGTATTTCATCATCACGTCCGATGACCGGATCAAGCTTGCCAGACTCCGCTCGCTCCGTTAGATCAATACAATACTTATCCAGCGCCTGACGGTTTTCTTCTGCATTCGGGTCCTGCACGGATTCTCCACCACGTACTTGGTTAATAATATTTTCCAGAACTTTTTTGTCTACGCCACACTGGCGTAATACTTGTCCGGCGTCCGATTTATCATCCGTCATTGCCAGTAACACCAACTCACTGGCAATAAACTGATCCCCTCGCTGCTGAGCGATCTTGTCGGTTTTATTAAAGATCCGCGCCACATCCTGAGAGAAACGTATTTCACCGTCAGGATCCTGTACCTGTGGCAAGCGCTGCAGGCTCTGCTCAACCTGACCTTTAAGGGTCTGAATATTGACACCAGCCTGTGCGAGAATCTGTGCAGTACTACTGTTCTGCTGCTCAAGAAGTGCACTTAGAATATGAATTGGTTCGACGTAGTTGTTATCCCGGCCCACCGCCAGAGACTGTGCGTCTGCAAGAGCCTCTTGCAGCTTGGATGTAAATTTATCTGGACGCATTCTTACCTCCGAAATGTGCGTTCACTTACCCGCTCAGTTTGCCTCTATGGCTGGTCTGCGGGCGTCGCTGAAATCGCGATACAACAAAGGTATGGGGGCTGATTACTTAAGCTTCAAGTATGAGCTGTACAAAAATTAGACAAAACTGATATAGATCAGTTCTTGAAAGAGGGAGGAGAGCTGACCGAAAGGGTTCTAGAATTTACTCATCTCTTGCAGCTCATCTTTCAGTAACTTGGCATGCGCCTGTCGGGCCTGTTTGCGTACCTGCTGTATATTTGAATCTTTAGAGGATAAACAAACCAGAATAAGGTCGCCCTTCAAAATAAAACCACTCAAACGCTTATCACCGATCTCCAGATGCGCTTCATCATGCTTGGATTTCATTTTCGCAGCAGTGGCAAAAATATAGTTAAACGACTGTTTAGCGATGGTTGCATGGTTTTTGTATTGTTCGGGAAATGAGGATGCCAGAACCTCTTTACCTTTAAGAATACTGCTGCACTCAATAACACCAGGCAGATCTACAATGTTTAAAAGCTCAATCATTCTTTACTCCATTGCAGTAAATCAGCAGCCTGCTGCTTGACGACATTGATACTCAGCTCACGATCCGAACAAAGCCCCAATGCTTGTTCATCATCCACAAATACAGACAGTGTTTCCTGATCCTTACCACACAGGATAAGATCATCTATGTGGCCAAGAAAACCCGCTTTTTTCTCAAGCGCACTGACCAGATTAACCATAGCCTTCAGAATTTCACGGTTATGCGCGTTCTCAATCTGGGAGCTTAAAACATTCCGCTGATCATCAAGGTGTATTGCTCCAACAATACCCCGTGTGTTTAACGCTGCATCCATAAGCGAGACATCATCTTCCTGAGCAATTTCATCCTTCTTCTCAGCACCCGGCATAGTGCTGTTTACTTCTAAACGCTCCCCAAGAGCAGTCCAGTCAATATTCCTTTCCCGTTGATCCAGTAGCTCTTCTACTACCGTCAGAACCGATGAAGGGTCTCGGGCATCGATAAATAAAACCGGGGTAAATAACCCCATCTCCTTGATCCGATTCAGGTAAAAATGGTGATCCGGGAAAGACTGCTCATCAGAATGAGTTACGGCGATAATGAGTCTGCGGCGTACGATAAAATCGCGAAATTCTTCTATATAAAACTGAATATCTTTGAAAGGATCTGAACGGGTATTATCGACAAGCAACACCAAACCTTCTGCATCATGCACCAGGTCACTCATCATCAGCTCCCACATGAACTTGAAACGTTCCTGGCCCGGCGTACCGTAGAGATGAAGACGACTTTCGTCATTCAAATCCAGAATACCGTAATCCATTGCTATTGTGGTTTTTCGTTTTCGGCGGATAGCAGAATCACTGACACTAGTATCAGTATCAACTGTTTCAATATCACTTAATGATTTGATTGCAGTTGTCTTTCCTGAACATACTGAACCGGTAAACAAAACTTTATAATCGGCCATCGCAGATCCCTCGCTTCATCAGGGGAGATAACACAAGCTAACTATCGTCCCATGCTCAGCTCTAATTCTCAAACCAAATAAACAGAATAATCACCGAGTGTAGATATGTAAGTACTTAATTTTTAGTCGAGTTAGGTTATCTTGCAAGAAAGCTGCAGAATATATCAAAGTCGAATTTCAACATATCTGTTGCAGAGCCTCTTCAGCAAATCATGCAACACTGATGCGACACTTTGTCTCCAAATCAAACACTTTTTACCAAACTCGGTTTTCTAAAAATAAAAAACACTTATAAATCAAACAAGTAAATTCTGGCACCACTATTGCTGCTCACTAATTGAACAGAACAATGTTTCATTTCTATGGAACAGCCGCAAAAGAGGTAATTGCTATGTCTTTAATTCAAAGCAAAAGGCTGAAAGTTGAAAATGAACGCTATGCAAGTACAGGTGGAATTAGCCAAAACAATGCTTCCATGCGTTTTATTCCAGCATTTAAGAACTCTCTGACGGGTGAAGTTGCACTATCACGTTATGCGAACGGCACAACGGCTCCTTTTCACCTAATGGAAGGGCTACCTGAAACCTGGTTGATTAAAAAAGCGAAATGTACTGACTTAAAAACTTGTGTCATCTCAGGGTTTGTACGTTTTGGTGAATTTTTTGATCGTCAGGAAGCGGCTGACTTTATGGAACAAACCTCCTAATCTTCAGACATAAAAAAGGCCACCCTCAGGCAGCCTTTTTTGAATAGCTATTGGATCATGCGATTTTAGGATCCAGAGCACCTGTTTCGTACTGTGCAGCCATATCTTCAAGAGCTATAGAAGTCAGCTTGTTTGCATTACCTGCAGTACCAAACGCTTCATAACGCGCAACACAGATATCGGTCATCGCTTCCATTGTTTTCTTCAGGTATTTACGCGGATCAAATTCAGCAGGGTTTTCTGCCATGAATTTACGGATCGCACCTGTGGATGCCAGACGCAAGTCAGTATCGATATTCACTTTACGCACGCCGTATTTGATACCTTCAACAATCTGCTCAACCGGCACACCGTAGGTTTCTGGAATAGCGCCACCGAATTCATTGATCACTGCCAGCCACTCCTGAGGGACAGAAGAGGAGCCGTGCATCACCAAATGAGTATCCGGAATACGTTCATGGATCGCTTTAATGCGGTCAATTGCCAGAATGTCACCTGTTGGTGGACGAGTAAACTTGTATGCACCGTGGGAAGTACCACAGGCAATTGCCAACGCATCCACACCCGTTTTCTGTACAAAGTCAGCCGCTTCATCTGGATCGGTCAGCATCTGGTCCTGAGATAGTGTACCTTCAGCACCTACACCATCTTCTTCGCCTGCCTGCCCTGTTTCGAGAGAACCAAGGCAACCCAGTTCACCTTCAACAGAAACACCACATGCATGTGCCATCTCAACCGTACGGCGAGTCACATCTACATTGTATTCATAACTTGATGGTGTTTTACCATCATCCATCAGGGAACCATCCATCATTACTGATGAGAAACCCATTGCGATAGAACGCTGGCAGATCGCTGGCGAAGTCCCGTGGTCCTGATGCATACAAACAGGGATATGCGGAAATTCAGCAATCGCTGCTTCAATCATGTGACGCAGAAAATTAGAGCCTGCATATTTACGCGCACCGGCAGAAGCCTGAACAATCACTGGAGAGTTTGTCTTGTTTGCCGCTTCCATAATAGCGCGCATCTGTTCCAGGTTGTTCACGTTGAATGCTGGGATACCGTAGCCGTGTTCGGCCGCGTGATCCAGCAGCTGACGCATGGAGATCAAAGCCATTTTGTCACCTATAAATTGTGGTTAACTTTGCCCGAAGGCTATGTCCAAATGTGTTGATGGGCAGAGTGTACCACCCATCGAATCATATTCAGAGTTCAGAATTACTGGCAGCCTAAATCTGCCTCTGAACTCTTAAGCGTTTTTCGCTTCCAATGCAGCTACTGCTGGCAGTTGCTTACCTTCTACAAACTCCAGGAATGCACCACCGCCTGTAGAGATGTATGAAACTTTATCAGCAATATTGTACTTATCGACAGCAGCCAGAGTGTCACCACCGCCCGCTATTGAGAAGCCCTGGTTTTCAGCAATGGCCAGAGACAAGGTTTTTGTACCTTCGCCAAACTGGTCGAATTCAAATACACCAACAGGCCCATTCCAGATAACCGTACCCGCATCTTTCAACAGGCCGGCCAGATTCTGTGCAGACTCAGGTCCGATATCCAGAATCATATCGTCTTCAGCTACATCATCGACAGACTTCACAGTTGCTTCTGCTGTCTCAGAAAACTCTTTCGCAACAACCACATCAACCGGCATCGGGATATTTACTTTTTTCATCAGATCTTGAGCGACAGGGATCAAATCATGCTCGCACAGGGACTTACCTACCGGTTTACCAGCAGCGGCCAGGAAGGTATTAGCAATACCACCACCAACAATCAGCTGATCAACTTCATCAGACAGAGCTGTTAACACTTCCAGTTTGGTAGAAACCTTTGAACCACCAACAATGGCGGCTAATGGACGAGCAGGCTTATCTAATGCTTTACCCAGAGCGTCCAACTCACCAGCAAGCAGAGGACCAGCGCAAGCAACATCCGCAAACTTCGCAACACCATGAGTTGATGCCTGTGCACGGTGAGCCGTACCAAAGGCATCCATTACATAAACGTCACACAACGCTGCCATTTTTTGCGACAACTCTTCGTTATCTTTCTTTTCGCCCACGTTAAAGCGTACGTTTTCCAGCAGTACCAATTCACCTTCAGCAACTTCGAAGCCACCATCCAACCAATCTTTGATCAGAGGTACTTCACGGTCCAGAAGTTTGGAAATGTGGTTCGCAACAGGCTGCAGTGAAAACTCTTCGTTATACTCACCTTCTGTTGGACGACCCAGGTGAGACATCACCATAACTTTAGCTCCTGCATTAAGAGCTAATTCAATCGTTGGCAATGATGCACGAATACGCGCATCAGAAGTCACTTCACCATTTTTAACTGGTACGTTCAGGTCTTCGCGGATCAGAACTCGCTTACCGCTCAGATCCAGTTCACTCATTTTCAGTACGCTCATGGACGTGCCCTACTTAATGTTTCAAAAGTTGTTAAGAATTCGTTTCTAATGAAGGATAACCCTGATCCAACCAATGCTGAGCCACATCCAGCATACGGTTGGCAAACCCCCACTCATTATCAAACCAGCACACAAGTTTGATCATTTTTCCCTCTGATACACGGGTCTGAGTCCCATCCACAATGGCTGAACGGGAATCGCGGTTGAAGTCTACCGAAGCGTGGGGTTCTTCGGTATAACCTAATAGTCCTTTTAATGCTCCCTGACGAGAAGCCTGCTGGAACACCTGATTAATTTCATCAATGGTCGTCTCACGCTGCACATTTACCGAGAGATCCATCATTGAGACATTAATGGTTGGAACGCGCACATGCAGGCATTGGAATTTGCCTTCCAAATGAGGTAGCAATCGATCGATTCCTTTTGCCAACCCGGTATCGACCGGCACTATGGAGTGCATTGCGCTTCGTGTCAGGCGCAGGTCAGTTTGATGATAGCTATCAATCACCGGCTGATCATTCATCGCAGAGTGAATGGTAGTTGTTACACCATTTATTATTCCCAGCTTCTGATCAAGCAATTTCAATACAGGGATCAAACAATTGGTGGTACAGGACGCGGCAGAAACAACCGTATGTTCAGCCTTCAATTGAGCTTCATTCAAGCCAAAAACGATTGTGCTATCCACATCGACCGTGGCTGGCTGGGAAAACAGCAAACGCTTAGCTCCCCCCTTTACATGGAGGTCAGCCAGAGCCCTGGACTTAAATGATCCTGAACACTCAAACAACAGATCGATTTCCAGATCCTTCCAGGGCAGGTCTTCCGCATCAGACTCACTCAGTACTTCAATGGCATCGCCATTAATAAGCAGCTGTTTACCGTTGTTCTCTACAGAAACCGGAAAGCGCCCGTGCGTTGTATCGTATCGAGTCAGATAGGTTACTGTGTCCAGGTCAGACAGCTCATTAATCGCGACAACCCGGAACTGGTCCTGAAGATTGTTTTCATAAATCGCGCGCAGCAGACACTGGCCGATTCGACCGTAACCATTAATTGCGACGCGATAGCTCAATCTATTTTCCTTCCCATATAACTAAAAACGGCCTGCATCAGGCAGGCCGCTTAAAGCATGTTGCTTAGAGTACAGACTTAACTGTAGCTACAACATTCTCGGTTGTGAAACCAAAGTGCTTGAACAGATCACCCGCTGGTGCAGATTCACCGAAGCTACGCATTCCTACGATGGCGCCGTTCAATCCAACATATTTGTACCAGAAGTCTGCCTGCAGAGCTTCAACAGCAACTCTTGCTGTTACCGCAGCTGGAAGAACAGATTCACGGTATTCAGCAGATTGTTGATCAAACAGACCTGTTTCAGGCATAGAAACCACACGCACCTGTTTGCCTTCAGTCGCTAATGCTTCTGCCGCATCCATAGCCAGACCCACTTCAGAACCTGTTGCAATCAGGATTGCATCGGGTTGGCCGTCAGTGTCACGCAGAATATAACCACCCTTCTGAATATCAGCGATCTGTTCCGCTGTACGCTGCTGATGAGGCAGTCCCTGACGCGAGAACACCATTGCCGTTGGACCATCAACACGCTCAAGTGCAGCTTTCCAGGCAACTGCAGATTCAACCGCATCACATGGGCGCCAGCAACTCATGTTTGGCGTGTGACGCAAGTTTGAAACCTGCTCAACCGGCTGATGCGTAGGACCGTCTTCACCCAAACCAATGGAATCGTGGGTATATACGTGAATGGCGCGTTGGCGCATCAGTGCAGCCATACGGAGGGCATTACGTGCATACTCCATAAATACCAGGAAGGTTGCACCGTAAGGAATAAAACCACCGTGCAGAGCGATACCGTTCATGATTGCGGACATACCAAATTCACGAACACCGTAGAATAGGTAGTTACCGGACGCATCGTTTTTCTCAACACCTTTACAGCCGGACCAGAGTGTCAGGTTAGAACCTGCAAGGTCAGCAGAACCACCCAACAGTTCAGGCAGCAATGGGCCATAGGCATTCAGGGAGTTTTGAGATGCTTTACGGGAAGCTATTGTTTCACCCTTTTCAGCGACTTCAGCAATGTAAGCATCTGCTTTTTCAGAGAAGTCCGCAGGCAGCTCACCTGAGATACGGCGCAGCAGTTCATCTGCCAGTTCAGGGTATTCAGCACGGTAGGCAGCAAAACTCTCATTCCAAACGTTTTCTGCATGATTACCCGCTTCCTGAGCATTCCAGTCCGCAGCGATATCTGCTGGGATTTCAAAAGCAGGATGCTCCCAACCCAGACGCTCACGGGTCAGTGCGATCTCATCATCACCCAGCGGTGCACCGTGGCAATCTTCTTTACCTTCTTTATTTGGAGAACCAAAACCGATCACTGTTTTACAGCAGATCAGTGTAGGTTGTTCTGTATTTTCCTGAGCTGCTTCAATCGCGGCGCGGATCTGATCTGCATCGTGACCATCAACATCAGCAATAACCTGCCAGCCATAAGACTCAAAACGCTTAACGTTATCGTCGGTGTACCAACCTTCAACTTCACCGTCGATAGAGATGCCGTTGTCATCCCAGAATGCGATCAGTTTACCGAGACCCAAAGTACCAGCCAATGAGCATGCTTCGTGGGAGATACCTTCCATCAAGCAGCCATCACCCATAAACACATAGGTGTTGTGATCAATGATCTCGTGGCCTTCACGGTTAAACTGTGCAGCCAGTGTTTTCTCAGCAATCGCAAAACCTACCGCATTGGTTATACCCTGGCCCAATGGACCTGTTGTGGTTTCAACACCAGGGCAGTAGCCGTATTCAGGGTGACCCGCTGTTTTTGAATGCAACTGACGAAAATTCTGCAGATCTTCGATTGAAACATCGTAACCGGTTAAATGCAGCAAACTGTAGATCAGCATAGAGCCATGACCGTTGGAAAGAACAAAGCGATCACGATCAAACCACTGTGGGTTGTTTGGGTTGTGCTCCATGAAATCGTTCCACAGCACTTCAGCGATATCCGCCATACCCATAGGGGCACCCGGGTGACCTGATTTAGCTTTCTGGACGGCATCCATGCTCAACGCACGAATTGCGTTGGCAAGTTCTCTACGAGAGGACATTAACTCAGCTCCTGGGCAATTTACCCAAATAGAAGGTTCGGAAAAAATTTGGGCGCAATTTTCTCCCAGATAGCCATCAGCTTCAAATAAGAATTGCACTTTAAGGGCAAAAATGAGCGATTTTCATTCAAAAAGTGATAATTCTCATGCTCGATCCAGTGCAATTCTATGCATTTCACTTAAGTCGCAGGTAGAATACGCGCTAATTTTTTCGGAAGGCTATCCGCCTGCTAAACTTCTAAAGCTTCTGGCGTCACTTACAGCTGCTCCAAAACATTTTGTTTGAAGGTATATAAAACGATGAGCGAATACGGCTTATTTACATCTGAATCAGTTTCCGAAGGTCATCCGGACAAAATTGCCGATCAGATCTCGGATGCGGTTCTGGATGCAATCATTTCAGAAGACAAGTATGCCCGCGTAGCTTGCGAAACCATGGTCAAAACGGGTGTCGCTGTGGTTTCTGGAGAGATCAGCACCTCCGCATGGGTGGATCTTGAAGATCTGGTACGCAAAGTCATCTGTGATATTGGCTACACCTCTTCAGATGTCGGCTACGACGGTGATACCTGTGGCGTAATTAACATTATCGGCAAACAGTCGATTGATATCGCTCAAGGTGTGGACCGGACGAAACCAGAAGACCAAGGCGCAGGCGACCAGGGTCTGATGTTTGGTTATGCATCAAATGAAACTGATGTACTGATGCCAGCTCCAATAACCTACGCTCACCGACTGGTAGAACGCCAGGCTGAAGCCCGCAAATCCGGTCTACTGCCCTGGTTACGCCCGGACGCAAAATCCCAGCTGACCTTCCGTTATGAAAACGGCAAACCGGTTGCCGTAGACGCACTGGTTCTATCCACCCAGCACAATCCGGAAGTATCTCAAGCGGATCTGAGAGAAGCAGTAATGGAGCTGATTGTTAAACACGTCATTCCTGCTGAGTGGATCACCAAAGATACACAGTTCCATATCAACCCAACCGGCAATTTCGTAATCGGCGGTCCGGTCGGAGATTGTGGGCTGACTGGTCGTAAGATCATTGTTGATACCTATGGTGGTATGGCGCGTCATGGTGGTGGAGCCTTCTCTGGTAAAGACCCATCCAAAGTAGACCGTTCAGCTGCATATGCGGGTCGTTATGTGGCGAAAAATATCGTTGCTGCCGGCCTTGCCGATCGTTGTGAGATTCAAGTGTCTTATGCAATTGGTGTAGCGGAACCGACGTCCGTTGCAATCAATACCTTCGGCACTGGCAAAATTTCGGACGACAAGATTATTCAACTTGTCCGCGAACATTTTGATTTGCGTCCATACGCAATCACTAAGATGCTTGATCTGCTACACCCAATGTATCAGCCAACAGCAGCCTATGGTCACTTTGGTCGCAACCCTTTTGAAATGGAATATAAAGGTGAAACCTTCACGGCATTTACCTGGGAACGCACTGACAAGGCTGAAGCATTAAAGCAAGCAGCCAACCTATAAAAAACCTCCAAAGAATCAAGCACCTTCGGGTGCTTTTTTATTGCCTATATAAACTTTTATAGCAATAATAAGACTTTAAGTTTTAGTAAGAAAAAAAATGCAGCTCAGCAACTATAGTATTCGCAACAAACTCATCGGGCTGGTTACCATTCTGGTTGTAGGCATATTAGCCACCTCAAGTCTGGCATTTTATTTCTCTTATCAGGATACGACTAACAGCAAAAAAGATATTATTCGTAGCGTTATCCAGTCTTCTGTCAGTCAGATCACCTCTTTAAAAGCTCAACAGCTACCTGAATCTGAATACTTACAGCAACTGAAACGACTCGTTTATTCCACCACTTATTCTGAACAAGAATATCTATACCTTCTCGACACTCAGAGTCGTTTCATTTTCCACCCCACCAAACCAGAACTGGAAGGCCATTCCATTTCAGCTCTGCAAACTGTTTCGAGACCCGACCTTTTTATCCAAGGGGTTGAACTCGCAGTCAAACAGGGCTCTCACTTCTGGAATATTATGTGGCCACGCCCAGATGGTGGTCCTGCGATCAAAAAGCTCACGTACGCAGAATTGATCCCAGGGACAGATTTTTTGCTTGCCACAGGGATTTATCTGGATGATTTAGGACCTCTCTATCTAAAACGAGCGGGTAGCTACGCAGCTATTACGTTGATAGTTCTTCTGGCCGCTTTGATCACCGCTTTGATCATTTCGAGAAATCTGGTCAAACCCATCATTTGCTTATCAGACCAGATGGAAGACCTATCCCGGGGTGAAATGGGACAAGAGATTCAATCCGTTTTACGCCAGGACGAAATTGGCAAGATGGCGCGAACCCTTGAGCATTTCAGAAACAACCTTCTTGAGAATCAGCGTCTCAAGCATATGCAGGAACATTTCAGATTTCTGGAAAGTTTCGACCCAGTAACACGCTTATACAACAGACAGGCGATGGGCGATGCTATTGAAAGGGAGATTCTGCGCAATCATGAAAGCCAAGAGCCAATCCACTTCTTCAACATACGTTTCGATCTGTTAAGAAATCTGACCATCGAGCTGGGTGAAGAACAACGCGACCTGATTCTGATCGAAACGGCTAAACGCTTACGCCGCTTACTCAACTTTAATCACCGACTGGCAAGGCTGTCTGAAGGTAGTTTTGGGCTGCTTCTGCTTAATACTCCCCCAGAAGGCAATCTCGATACACTGGCAGGCACAATTCTTGAAAAGATTGAAAAACCCATTCAACTGGACTCGGTGCAGGTTCAGATTTCTGCGCGAGTCGGAATAACAACTTTTCCTGAGGATGGTGAACAACCGTTCGAACTGATGGGCCGGGCAGAACTGGCCGCCAAAGAAGCCCGCAAAAGAGAACAGGGATGGATTCACTTTAACTCCATCAGAGAAAGTCAGGACGAACAAAAGATGGAGCTGTGGCAGGACCTGTCTACCGCTCTGGATCAGGACCAATTCCACCTGGTCTTCCAGCCATTGTTTGATCTCAACTTCAATGCACCTCTTGCTGCGGAAGTTCTGCTGCGCTGGAATCACCCGGACCGCGGCCCAATATCGCCTGCTGTCTTCGTACCTTTAGCGGAACAGAGCGGACTCATATCCAGACTGGATTATTGGGTCCTGAACGCTGTAGCGAAGCAATGCCGCACCTGGTTGGACAATAAACTATCCTTCCCGAAAGTTGCCATTAACCTTTCCGGAATCAGCTTTATGCGTACAGATTTCGAAGATAAGCTGCAAAGCATTTTTAATGCGCATAATGTTAACCTCCGCCATATTGAACTTGAGCTCACTGAAGGCGTTCTGATCGAAGACCTCAGCCGCATCCAAGAAAAGCTCAATCGCGTCAGAAAAACCGGCGCAAGTATCTCCATTGATGATTTTGGCACTGGCTACTCTTCTCTCAGTCGCATCAAGAGCCTTCCCGTAGACAATATCAAAATTGATAAATCCTTTATTGATGATATTGAAAACAGCCCTCAGAATCTAAAAATTGTTCAGGCAATTATTCTGATGGCTCATGGACTGCAGCTAAAAGTTGTAGCTGAAGGTGTCGAGACAGAAAATCAGCTTTCCATTCTCAGGAAGGAGCAGTGTAATATCGTACAAGGATATTTACTCAGCCGCCCATTACCTGTAACTGATTTTGAAGCACTTCTGGACGAAGACCTGGTTATTGAAGGTTAGGACCAAAAACACAAACCAATAGGTATCTGAATGCGAATACCGCGTTTTTATGACCCTCAAAGTCTTACTGAGGGCAAAACAATTGAATTGTGCGAAAATGCCATCCAACACATCAGTAGAGTTCTGCGTATGAGGCCTGGGGAGGTTATCACTCTCTTCAATGGTGATGGATTCGACTATTTGGCAACCCTCTCATCTGTTGAAAAACGCTCTGTTAGTGCCCACATAGATAAAAAGCAGACAGTTTCTGTTGAAAGCACGCTGAACGTCCACATTGGTCAAACCCTTTCGCGAGGCGAAAGAATGGACTATGCCGTGCAGAAAAGTACTGAGATGGGAGTCGCGACAATCACTCCTCTCTTTTCTGAGCGATGTGAAGTCAAACTGCCACCTGAGCGGCAGCAAAAGCGAGTTCAGCATTGGCAACAAACTGCTATCAGTGCCTGCGAACAAAGCGGTAGAGTGATACCTCCAATAATTCATGCGCCATTGGAGTTAAAAGAGTGGCTTGCAGCACAGACCGCAGATCTGAAATTTGTGCTTCACCATCACAGTGAAAAACCACTGGCACAACTGGACCAACCCAGTTCAGTAACGATTCTGGTCGGGCCTGAAGGCGGATTGACTGCAGATGAAGTTGAACTCGCGCAGGAATATGGATTCATACCATTAGCACTAGGCCCACGTGTTATGCGCACAGAAACCGCACCCGTGGCAGCACTGACACTTTTTAATTATTTGTGGGGTGATATTTAACCTCCCACAAACAACACATACAGGACACACATAATGGCCGTCAAAATTGGCGTAGTAATGGATCCAATTGATGAGATCTCATTCAAAAAGGACAGTACACTGGCAATGCTGTGGGCCGCTCAGCAGAAAGGCTGGGAGATCTGGTATATGGAACAGCACCATCTTTTCTCAATAGATGGTGAGGCCAAGGCTAAAATGGCTCCATTGAAAGTATTCATGGACCCTGAAAACTGGTTTGAACGTGAAGAGTACCAAACCAGAAAACTTTCGGATCTGGATGTAATTCTGATGCGAAAGGACCCACCCTTTGATAATGAATTTATCTATACCACCTACCTGTTAGAGCAGGCAGAAAAAGAAGGCTCTTTGATCGTCAACAAACCTCAAAGCCTGAGGGATTTCAACGAGAAACTTTTTGCCACACATTTCCCGGAGTGCTGCCCTCCGGTGTTAGTCAGCAAAAATTCTGAGCTATTAAGAGATTTCCATAAAGAGCATGGGGATGTTATTTTCAAACCTCTGGATGGCATGGGCGGATCACAGATCTACCGCATCAAAGAGGACGGTCTGAATCTTGGAGTCATCATAGAAACGCTGACAGAACACGGCCAACAGACCATCATGGCACAGAAGTTTATTCCGGAAATTGTGGATGGTGATAAACGCATACTTATAGTGGATGGCGAACCTGTACCTTACGCACTGGCTCGCATCCCTACCGGAGGCGAAACCCGCGGCAACCTTGCTGCCGGAGGCCGTGGTGAAGGCAGAGAATTAACCGAACGAGACTACTGGATTTGTCAGCAGGTTGCTCCCACACTTAAGGAACAGGGTTTAATCTTTGTTGGTTTGGATGTGATTGGTGATTACCTTACAGAGATTAATGTCACCAGCCCAACCTGTATTCGCGAACTGGATAACCAGTATAATCTGGATATAGGTATGCAGTTAATGAATGCCATTGAAACCCGACTGCAATAGTAAACGAGTGAGAGGCAAAGAAGAGTGAGCACCATTACGAGTCCAGCTGTCAGTGCTATTGACCGTTTTGGTTTCACTCTGTTTTTTGCTACAGCCCTGCATGCTGTGACGATTATCGGCATTACCTTTACCGCCGAAGACAAAGAACCACTGCAAAAAACCATCGAAGTAACCCTCGCCCAGTTTGACCAAAAAGAAGTGCCGAAAGAAGCTGACTTTATTGCCCAGTCCAACCAGCAGGGCAGTGGGCAAAGGGAAGATAAAGCTTTACCTGCTACAAACCAAAAGGCAGCCTTTCAGGACAAAAAAATCAATGAACAGTCGGCTAGGTTAAACCCATTAGTCTCGCCTACGATTTCGACAGAACAACCCAAACCCGATTTTAAAAAATCAGAAACACCCACCACTCATAGCCCATCCAAACAAGCGGCTAAAAAGCAGGTGATCGTAACCCAGGCTAAAAAGCAGGAAAAAGTTGCCGTTAAATCTGACGAGCCACAACCGCAAGATGCTGCCAGCCCACCACCCGGCATATCAACTTCATTGCTGGCCAAAAGTCTGGAGATGGCCAGTCTGCAAGCTGAACTCGATAGCCACCGCGAATTGATGGCTAAAAAACCGAGAGTAAAAAGGCTTACATCCGCTTCAACTAAAAAGCGTGAAGATGCACTTTATCTGGACAACTGGCGTAAGAAAATCGAACACGTTGGCAACCTGAATTACCCTGAGAAGGCACGTAAGAGCAAGCTGTATGGCAGTTTACGACTTATGGTTGCAATCAACCCAGACGGCTCCGTTAAAGAGATCGAAGTACTGGAATCTTCAGGCAGAAAAATCCTGGACGATGCAGCAATACGTATAGTACGGCTCGCAGCTCCATTCCAGCCATTCCCAGTCGAGATGAAAAAAAATACGGATCTACTTGAGATAATCCGTACCTGGAAATTTGAGAAAAAGGCCTACGTATACTAATCCTTAATACAGTGCATTTGTAACGAGCTTTCTCTATGCCCATATCCAGTCAATGTCTCAGAGATCACTTTCTAATCTCAATGCCTCACCTGAGTGATCAAAACTTTTCCCAGACCCTGACCTATATTTGTGACCACAGTGAATATGGCGCTATGGGTATTGTGGTTAATCGCGCTATAGGCATCAGCCTGGTAGAGCTCTGTGATCATTTAGATTTACACTGCCCATCAATTGCAAACCAGCAACGCGAGATCTTCAGTGGTGGCCCGGTTCGCACTGACCGCGGATATGTCCTGCATAAAGTCAGCAACCCTATAGACTGGCCAAGCAGCCATTGCATTGCTGATGATATATTCCTCAGCACCTCACTCGATGCCATTGAAGCGGCAGCAGAAGGCTGTTTTCAGCACGACTATTTGATTGCATTGGGATGCGCGGGCTGGGGACCCGGACAGCTGGAACAGGAAATGAGCGATAACGTCTGGTTAAGCTGTCCGGCAAATTCGGATATACTATTCAGCATTCCGGCGAGCGATCGTTTACAGGCAGCCGCAGCTACGTTAGGGGTTAATCTGGACCTTCTCACCGCACACAGCGGGCACGCCTGATCTATTATCCGCCAACCGATTTCCCAAGGCTGAATTAAGGTCCGATGGTCGAATGAGCAGTTCAACCCTACAAGTAATGGCTTTCGATTTTGGCACATCCAGAATTGGTATCGCCTCAGGTCAGTCACTCACTGGCACTACGACCCAACTAGCTCCAATAAGTGCCCAGGATGGAATCCCGAATTGGGACCAACTCGGCCATGTGATAAACGAATGGAAGCCCGATGCACTAGTGGTGGGTATCCCTCTGAATATGGACGGCAGTATCAGTGATATGGCCTACCGCGCGCGTAAGTTTGCCAACCGCTTGCATGAGAGGTATAAAACCCCCTGTTTTTTAATAGATGAACGTCTCAGCACCTCCGCAGCTAAAGATATCCATTTTTCTCGGGGAGGCAGCAACGATTTTAAAAATGAATCGGTAGACGGCATTGCGGCACAATTAATTCTGGAAAGCTGGTTTAATAGCGACATCCGCATTCCCAGCCACACAAAACTGGAGGATATTTATGACCTCAAACGCACTTAATGCGAATGCGCTCTACGATAAAATGCGCACCGAACTTAGTGCATTACTGGCTCAGGGGAAACGACCTGATCCATTGATGATAGGCATACATACTGGTGGAGTCTGGCTGGCTGAAAAGCTGCACAAAGATCTGGAAATTAAAGAGGAATTAGGGGTTCTGGATATCTCTTTTCACCGAGATGATTTTGAACAATCAGGGCTGAACCCTAAAGTGCAACAATCGAAACTTCCCTGCCCTACTGAAGGTAGGCATATCATTTTGGTGGATGATGTCATTATGAGCGGTCGCACTATTCGAGCAGCGATGAATGAGCTGTTTGATTTTGGTCGCCCATCTTCCGTCACTCTGATCACTCTTCTTGATCTGCAACAACGCGAACTCCCGATACAAGCAGATATCATCGGTGGAACTTTAGCGATCAGCCCGGATCAATCCGTAAAACTTACCGGGCCAGAGCCTTTAGCTCTGGAAATCCGCAACCGTTCTTAAGACTGAGTAAACATCATGTTTGAACAAACTGATCCCAATCAGATTCAGCTCACCAGCGACGGCGAACTAAAACATTTCATTACCACTGAAGGTTTGTCCCGTGAGATCCTCACCGACATACTGGATCGCGCTGACTCATTCGTGGATATGAGTGAAAAGCAGGTAAAAAAAGTACCTCTTCTCCGAGGCAAAACAGTTGTTAATCTGTTTTTCGAGGCAAGTACCCGCACTCTGTCGACATTTGAACTGGCTGCAAAGCGTCTCTCTGCGGACGTGCTGAACCTGAACATCAGCACCTCTTCAACCAAGAAAGGAGAAACGCTGAAAGACACCCTGATGACACTACACGCGATGCATTCTGATATGTTCGTAGTCCGTCATTCCAGCAGTGGCGCAGCGCACTTCATTGCTGAACATGTCACTCCAGATGTCGCGGTAATCAATGCCGGGGATGGTCGCCATGCCCACCCTACTCAAGCAATGCTTGATATGCTTACCATCCGGCAGGCAAAAGGGGAATTTGAACCGCTTACAGTAGCTATTGTTGGCGACATTCTTCATTCAAGAGTCGCGCGCTCTCAAATACATGCATTGCGAACACTGGGAGTCAGCGAAGTCAGAGTCATTGCTCCTAACACTCTGTTACCAAGAAATATCGAATCTCTTGGCGTCAAAGTTTTCACCAATATGTGCGAAGGCATTAAAGATGTGGACGTTGTCATGATGTTACGTTTACAGAAAGAACGTATGACAACCGCTTTATTGCCGAGTGAAAGTGAATTTTACAAACTCTATGGCCTGACCATGGATAAGCTGGCACTGGCTAAGCCAGATGCAGTAGTCATGCACCCAGGGCCAATAAACCGTGGTGTTGAAATTGCTTCATCGGTTGCTGACGGTGAACGCTCCCTCATACTGGATCAGGTGACTAACGGTATCGCCGTACGCATGGCGGTTATGTCTATGGCAATGAGCGGTCAAACCAAAGAGCGTGCAGAATCACCTGAGGCTGGAGAAGAATGAGCATGAATATTCTAATTCAAGGCGGACGCATTATAGACCCATCATCCAAGATGGACGCCGTGGGTGATTTATATATCCAGAATGGCAAAATTGCCGGGATAAACTCGCAACCGGACAACTTCGCAGCAGACCAAACCATGGACGCATCTGGACAGGTTGTATGCCCGGGGCTGGTGGATATCTGTGCCCATGCCCGGGAGCCGGGACCATCCCAGAAAGGATCCATTAACTCTGAATCCGCAGCCGCAGTTGCAGGTGGTGTAACGACCTTTATCACACCTCCAACCACCAGCCCGGTAGTTGATTCATCCGCTGTCGCAGAGTTAATTAAAGATCGCTGTGAAGAAGCGGGCAGAATGACCATTCGCCCTATGGGTGCTTTAACCAAAGGCCTTGAGGGCGAACAGCTTGCCCCTATGGCTGCACTTGCATCTTCAGGCTGCATTGCATTTACCAACGCTCGCAGCCCTGTCGCCAACTCTCTGGTGCTCATGCGTTGCCTGGAATATGCAGCAACTCATGATCTTCTGGTTGTATTTCAAGCTCAGGATTCAGCCCTTTCGCAAGACGGCTGTATGCATGATGGCAGTATCTGCACCCGTCTGGGACTTAATGGTATTCCTGAAGCTGCAGAATCCATAGAGGTTGCCCGCTGCCTTCTGCTGGTGGAACAAACCGGAGTAAGGGCACACTTTGGACAGTTATCCTGTGACCGTTCCGTCCGCATGATCGCTGAAGCGCAAGAGCGCGGCTTGCCGGTGACCGCAGATGTTGCGATACAAAACCTGTTGATGACCGATGAAAACGTCAACGGTTTCCATAGTGAATTCCATCTTATCCCGCCGTTACGCAGCCAACTGGATCGTGCAGGACTGATTCAGGGCCTTATCAGCGGTGCTATTCAGGCAATATGCTCGGACCATCAACCTCATGAACGAGCAGCCAAGGAAGCTCCATTTGCCGATACGGAGCCAGGTATGATTGGTTTGCAGACGCTCTTGCCACTGTCCATGCTTTTAGTTAAACAAAACATGCTGGAGCTTCCGCAATTGATTGAAAAGCTTACCTATTCTCCGGCTCAAATATTGGGCTTGGAAAAAGGTACTTTGCAAGTCGGCGCAGATGCAGATATTTGTATTTTTGACCCAGAAGCGGAATGGCAACTGACCTCGAAAAACAATCCATCACGCGGACAGAACACCCCCTTTATGGACTACCCTCTACAAGGTCAAACCACTTACACCCTTCACCAAGGGCAAGTCGTTTACACTCTATAGTCCACAAAAAAAGCCATGGATATCCATGGCTTTTTAACAACTTAGTTCTGTTTGGTAATCACTTAGTTATGCAGGAAATCATCCTCATCCTGAAGTGAGAAGCTTGAGTTTTCATCTTCTGCGCCCGGCGCCAGATCAGGATTGGTTTCAGCACTCAGTTTAATCATCAAGCGCAGGTCATTAGCTGAATCAGCATGAGCAAGCGCAACTTCATAAGTGATAATGCCATCGCGATAGAGATTAAACAGCGCCTGATCAAAGGTCTGCATCCCTAAGTTAGTGGATTTTTTCACAACCTCTTTAATTTCATGGACTTCACCTTTACGAATCAAGTCTGAAATTAACGGCGTATTTATTAACACTTCTATCGCAGCACGACGCCCTTTACCGTCTTTCGTTGGCAAAAGCTGCTGTGCAATGATCGCTTTGAGGTTCAGAGAAAGGTCCATCCACAACTGATCATGATGTTCAGGCGGGAAGAAACTGATAATACGATCGAGAGCCTGGTTCGCATTATTAGCGTGAAGTGTTGCCATTGTCAGGTGACCGGTTTCAGCAAAGGTCAGGCCATGCATCATAGTGTCTTTGGAACGGATCTCACCCATCAGAATTACGTCAGGGGCTTGTCGCAAAGTATTCTTCAGGGCGGTATCAAAGGATTCAGTATCTATACCCACCTCACGCTGGGTGATAATACTCTGCTTATGATCATGCACATACTCGATCGGATCCTCAATCGTAATAATATGCCCACGATGGTTGGTGTTTCTATAGTCAATCATAGAGGCCAGCGAGGTAGACTTACCCGTGGATGTACCACCAACAAACAGGATCAACCCACGCTTGGTCATCGCCAGTTCCCGGAGGATCGGTGGCAGGTTTAACTCCTCAAGGCTAGGGATATAGTCATTAATTTTCCTAAGCACCATGCCCGCAGAGTTTCTCTGCATAAATGCAGATACACGGAAACGACCAATACCAGGAGCACTGATCGCGAAGTTACACTCGTTGGTGCCTTCGAACTCAGCCAACTGTTTATCATTCATCGTGCTGTACACCAGCGCCCGTGATTGAGAAGGTTTCAGTGGATCTTTGGTTAACGGCTTCAGGGTACCATCAGCTTTGATTGTCGGCCTTGCACCAGCGGTGACGAAAAGGTCGGATGCGTCCTTTTCAACCATAACTTTTAATAATTGCGTAAAATCCACTGTCTTCTCCTAAGAGTATCCTTAGAACTGCTGCGGGTTAGCCGCACGCTCACGCGCTGTTTCGCGGGAAATCAGTCCTTTTTGCATCAGTTCCTGTAACGACTGATCCAGAGTTTTCATGCCAAAGCCTGCGCCAGTCTGAATTGCAGAATACATCTGAGCAACTTTGTCTTCACGAATAAGGTTTCGAATGGCCGGGGTACCAATCATGATTTCATGAGCAGCACAACGACCACCGTTTTGTTTCTTCAACAGCGTCTGAGATATAACGCCCATGAGTGATTCCGATAACATGGAGCGAATCATGTCTTTTTCTGCCGCAGGGAACACATCAATAATACGGTCTATGGTTTTCGCTGCGGAAGTAGTATGCAGAGTACCGAACACCAGGTGCCCGGTTTCAGCTGCTGTCAGAGCCAGGCGAATGGTCTCCAGATCTCGCATCTCACCAACGAGGATAATGTCTGGATCTTCACGAAGCGCTGAGCGCAAGGCATTTGAAAAGCTATGAGTATCCCGATGAACTTCTCGCTGGTTCACCAGACACTTTTTACTTTCATGCACAAACTCAATAGGGTCTTCGATTGTCAGGATATGGTCAGATCGAGAATCATTAATATAATCAACCATCGCTGCCAGTGTAGTACTTTTACCTGAACCTGTAGGCCCTGTTACCAACACAAGGCCTCGCGGTTTATCAGAGAGATCCTGAAAGACTTTACCCATACCAAGATCATCAAGTGTCAGAACTTTACTCGGAATGGTACGAAATACAGCACCAGCCCCTCGATTCTGATTAAAAGCGTTAACACGAAAGCGAGCTAGCCCAGGCACTTCAAACGAGAAGTCAGCTTCCAGTGTTTCTTCATACTCTTTTCGTTGCTTATCATTCATAATGTCATAAACCAGCGAATGCACTTGTTTATGATCAAGAGATGGGAGTTTTATACGGCGCACATCACCATCGACACGAATGACTGGTGGCATACCCGCAGATATGTGCAAATCAGATGCGCCCTGCTGTACGGTGAAAGATAAAAGTTCGGTAATATCCATAACGTTCCTGTAAACCGGTACGGCCTTTGATGTTTATGTTATTTCTAACAGAATCACCGTTGCAATCCAATTGGCAAGGTTATCTAAATCATGATTATTTCTAGCATAGCAGAGAATCTCACCCGAGTTAGGGGTCAGATACAATCTTGTGCAGTAAAAAATCACCGTTCAGAGCAAGATGTTGCCTTACTGGCCGTCAGTAAAACACGACCAGCAGAAGACCTCCGGACCGCATTTAATGAGGGGCAAAGGAGTTTTGGCGAAAATTACCTGCAAGAAGCCCTTGAAAAGATCGAAGCATTAAAAGATCTGGATATATGCTGGCATTTTATTGGACCACTTCAATCCAATAAAACCCGTTCAGTTGCAGAAAATTTCCACTGGCTACACACGGTAGACCGTTTAAAGATAGCCAAAAGACTTTCAGAACAACGTCCAGCCAATTTACCGCCACTGAATATCTGCATTCAGGTCAACGTAAGTGATGAAGAAAGCAAGTCCGGCTGCAAACCCGATAAACTGGAAGAGTTGGCAACTGAGATTGTGAAGCTACCCAACCTGTGCCTGAGAGGACTTATGGCAATCCCAAAAGCCTCAGAAAACAGCAATGATCAACGCCAGGCCTTTGCCAGAATGAGGCAACTACTGGAACAACTTCAATTGACACATGATTCAGTGGATACACTCTCCATGGGAATGTCGGGTGATATGGACAGCGCTATAGCAGAAGGCGCAACCATTGTTCGAATAGGTACGGCTATCTTTGGCGCCAGACCTCCTAAAGTAACAGAATAACCAACAGCAGCGCTGTTTGATCAGAAGGAAAACATTGTGAGTACAAACCCAACTTTAGCCTTTATCGGTGCAGGCAACATGGCCAGAGCAATCATTGGCGGGCTGATTACTAACGGCTACCCTGCTGAAAATATCTGGGCCAGCGAACCCGATACGAGCAAACTGTTGGATTTGCAGGAGCAAGGGCTGAAAACCACCGGTAACAACAATGAAGCCGTTGCGGCTGCAGACATTGTCATCCTGGCAATAAAACCTCAGGTACTGAAAACAGTAGCAGAGGAGATAGCCGATGCGGTTCAAATTAAACAACCGCTTATCCTGTCAGTGGCTGCAGGCATTATGACAACGAGTATGGATCAATGGCTTGGTGGGAATACCTCAATCGTTCGCTGCATGCCAAACACCCCTGCATTAGTGCAAACAGGCGCTAACGGCCTTTACGCTAACAGCAAAGTGACAGACGCTCAGAAAACCCAGGCAGAAACAATTCTACAAGCAACCGGGATCACACTGTGGGTTGAAGAGGAATCTCAGCTGGATGCGGTGACTGCAGTATCCGGTTCCGGGCCGGCTTATTATTTTCTGGTGATGGAATCCATGATTCAGGCCGGGATCAAACTAGGTCTTTCTGAAGATGTAGCGACCCAGTTGACCTTGCAAACAGCCATGGGCGCTGCCCGTATGGCCAAAAACAGTGATGTTGACCCAGCCGAGCTCAGACGCAGAGTCACCTCACCTAAAGGCACTACTGAGCAAGCCATTAAACATTTTATGGAAGGTGGTTTACCTGAGTTGTTTGACGAAGCCCTACAAGCTTGCAATGATCGATCAGTAGAGCTGGCAGAAGAGCTAGGAAAAGGTTAAGAACGTCACAAAGGTTCAATCAAACTGTTCTAAACTCTATACTGTTTAAGGTTGAACCTGTTTCTTCATTTATATCATTAATCTAGGAATACATATGGCACAGGATCCACTTATTCTGATCATTCGCACTCTCGGTGAGATGTATGCTTTTTTGATCATAATGCGCTTCCTCCTGCAGATGGCACATGCCGACTATTACAACCCGATATCTCAAGCAATCGCCCGATTGACGAATGTTCCCGTTGTGGCGATCAGTAAAGCGGTGCCCCGTATTGGCAAACTGGATTTGTCCGCCCTGCTTTACGCTTTCGCAGTGAAACTCGGTATTATTATCGCTCTGTTGATATTACTTGGCTCTGGCTTCCCCAACATTTTGCATCTGTTTATCTATGCTGGCGCAGGAATTCTCGACACGATCTTAACAATCTATTTCTGGTCAGTTCTGGCATCAGTCATTATCAGTTGGGTTGCACCGGGCAGTTACCACCCTGGACCGCAGCTGATTCAACAGATCACTGAACCGGTCTTTAATCTGGCACGCAAGGTAATCCCACCCATCGGCGGGTTAGACCTGTCTCCGATTGTGATCTTCATCATTATTCAGCTCATCAAATCTCAGATAGCTCCTCTGGTTATTTAAGCAAAAATATTGTCAGCGGCAGAGTACCAATTGCGTTAATTCTGCCGCTGACAATCTCATTGATAAAACCGGTTTCCAGACAGGCCTTTTTATTACCTAAAATCTGGCCATCTCATGCTTTATCGATTAAAAACCATAATCCAATTGATTAAATTTCTTGCCAAAGCGTTTAGGGTAGCTAAAAATGCGGTAACCATAATCAAGGGCGAGCTAACCCAGTAAAAACAAGTTAAAATAACTTTCCTGGTATTTATACCCGACGAACTTGCTATTGAGACTCCGTAAGGTGAATGTACAAACTCACATCTCTGCAAACCATATTCTCATCTTTTACGAGATGTGAAACTTTACTTTGTTTGCTCTTCCAGAGCGCTCATAACCTGTTGCACATACGTTTATTTACCAAGACCTGAGTCGAGTTAAAAAATGCCCGCTGTAATTCCTGAAGATTCCGTTGGAATTGTAGAACCACAAACAATCGAGTTTAACGCCCCACTACACCTGCAATGTGGACGCGTACTAGAACGTTACCACCTGATTGTTGAAACCTATGGCACCCTGAACGAAGATAAATCCAATGCCATCCTGATATGCCATGCCCTGTCAGGCAATCACCATGTCGCCGGTTATCACAGCATGGATGATAAAAAGCCGGGTTGGTGGGACTCCGCCATTGGGCCAGGCAAGCCGATAGATACCAACAAATTTTTTGTCATTGGATTGAACAACCTGGGTGGCTGCCATGGTTCCAGTGGTCCTAACCAGACCAACCCCGAAACAGGTAAGCCTTACGGCCCTGACTTCCCAATTATTACGGTTAATGATTGGGTAGAAAGTCAGGCGCGATTAGCCGATTATTTCGGAATTGAACAATTTGCAGCGATCATTGGTGGCAGCCTTGGCGGCATGCAAGCACTGCAGTGGGCAATCAACTACCCAGACAGGTTACGTCATTGCATGGTGATTGCCGCTGCACCAAAGTTATCTGCACAAAACATTGCTTTTAACGAAGTGGCTCGCCAGGCAATCAGTCAGGATTCTCAATTCCATCACGGCCATTATTATGAAAAAGATGAAGTCCCCAAAGTAGGCCTGATGCTGGCACGTATGCTAGGACATATCACCTACCTTTCTGATGATGGCATGCGCAGTAAATTTGGTCGTGAATTACGCTCAGGTCAGATCAGCTATGACTTTACGCCTCAGTTTGAAGTGGAATCGTACCTGCGCTACCAGGGGGAACGTTTTTCCACTGAATTTGACGCCAATACCTACCTTTTGATGACTAAGGCACTGGATTATTTCGACCCGGCCGCTGAGGTTGGTAACAGCCTCCCCACTGCTCTGGAAAAAGCTAAGGCTAAATTTATGGTGATCTCTTTCACGACTGACTGGCGTTTTTCTCCTGAACGCTCTCGGGAAATAGTAGATGCCCTAGTCGAAGCAGATAAGCAAGTCAGCTATGCAGAAATTGATGCGGCTCAGGGGCATGATGCCTTTTTAATCCCGATCCCACGCTATCTGGATGTATTCCGTGCTTACATGGACCGGGTTAAAGCAGATACGCCAACGGAGGAGACTCACTGATGCGTGCCGATCTTGATCTCATTAAAGACTGGGTTGAGCCCGGTAGCCGTGTACTGGATCTGTGCTGTGGCGATGGCGAGCTTCTGCATCACCTACACACTGTAAAAAACGCCACCGGTTATGGCCTTGAAATTGGTCATGACAATATCACCCAGTGTATTAGCAAGGGCGTCAATGTCATCGAAAAGGATATTGAAGAAGGGCTGGCATCCATAAAAGACAACACTTTCGATACAGTCATCATGACTCAGGCGATCCAGATAATGATGCGTCCGGACGAAATTGTTGATGAGATGTTGCGTATCGGCAAGGAATGCATAGTTACCTTTCCAAACTTTGGTCACTGGAGAGCACGAGGCTATCTGGCATTTCGCGGAAAAATGCCGGTTTCCAAGTTCCTGCCCTATACTTGGTATAACACTCCAAACACCCATTTCTGTACATTCAAAGACTTTGAACGTCTGTGTATAGAACGCAATATCTACATAAAAGAACGTACAGTTGTGGACAATGAGCATCAACACCGGTGGTGGATTCACTTATGGCCGAATATGCTGGGTGAAATTGCTATCTACCGGATTACGAAGTAGAAGAGGCGGATCATGATACAACTATTGAAAATATCCAAAGTGATGCTGATCTCTGCTCTGGCCCTGATCAGCCAACCTTTACTTGCGGAACAGTTTGTTGCCCATGGCAACTACGAGATCCACTACAACGCATTTAACAGTACCTTTGTACAACCTGATGTAGCCCAGAAAGTAGGACTGCAACGGAGTAAAAGAAAAGCGCTGGTTAATGTATCTGTACTCAAAGTAGATGGTGCAACAAAAACGCCCGTAAGTGCCACTGTTACAGGCAAAGCCACCAACCTGATTGAGCAATCACAAAACCTGAACTTTAAAAAAGTAGACGAAGGCAACGCCATCTATTATCTGGGCCAGTTTGGCTTCAGTGATGATCAGGTGATGCGACTGTCTATCGACGTTCAACCGGATCCAAACCTACCGGCTTATACAGTTCAGTTCGAACAGAAATTTTACGAAGAATAGAAACTCTCAAGTTAAAAAGGTGCGGCAAATGCGCACCTTTTTTTGTTTTGGTAACAGAAAAATGATCAATAAAATCGTTCTTGCCAGTGGCAACAAAGGAAAACTCAAAGAATTCAGCCAAGTACTGGGAGATCTGAAGGTAGAAGTATTGCCGCAATCGGAATTTCAGGTCTCTGATGCCGATGAAACAGGCCTGAGTTTTGTTGAAAACGCCATTCTTAAAGCACGCCATGCAGCCAAAGCAACAGGGCTCCCAGCCCTGGCAGACGATTCAGGTTTGGAAGTCGATGCGCTCAACGGCGCTCCCGGCATTTACTCTGCGCGTTTTTCTGGTCCAGAAGCAACCGACGAAAAGAATAACCAACTCCTGCTTGATAAGCTCCAGGGAGTTCCTGCGGAACAGCGCACGGCAAGGTTTCGCTGTGTGCTGGCATTTCTTCGTCATGCAGATGACCCTACCCCCCTGATCTGTCAGGGCAGCTGGGAAGGCCTCATCCTTGAGCAGCTTTCAGGTAACAACGGCTTTGGCTACGATCCACTCTTTCTGGTACCAGAACTCGAAAAAACCTCGGCTGAACTAGTTCCAGAAGAGAAGAACAAGATCAGCCATCGGGGTCAGGCAGTGTCTCTGCTGAAAGACAACATCAAGGCTTATTTGAAATAGCCATGATATCTGAGCTTCCTCCACTCTCTCTCTATATACACATCCCCTGGTGTGTACGTAAATGCCCCTATTGCGACTTCAATTCACATGCAGTGCGGGATAAAATCCCAGAAGAGCACTACATTCGAACTCTGATAGATGATCTCCAGTCTGAAGTGGTATATGCCCAAGGCCGAGAAATAGAAAGTATTTTTATAGGTGGCGGCACGCCAAGCCTATTCTCTGGAGCAAGCTATCAGTTGCTATTAGAAGAAATTAATCGTCTGATTCCGATTAAAGCGAGCGCGGAAATCACTATAGAGGCGAATCCGGGGACATTCGAGCAGGAGAAATTTGCCAGTTATAAAGATGCAGGAATTAATCGGCTATCCCTTGGCATACAAAGCTTTAATGACCAGCACCTGAAAGAGCTCGGTAGAATCCATAGCAGCAAAGAGGCGATACACGCGATAAGCCTTGCCAGAGAAATTTTCCCGAATATAAACCTAGACCTTATGCATGGATTACCGGGGCAAAGTCTCGATAATGCAATGGCAGATCTCGACCAGGCCATCAGCCTGCAACCGGATCATCTCTCATGGTATCAACTCACCATTGAGCCTAATACTGAATTTCATGCCAAACCGCCATCACTCCCAGTTGATGAAACGCTGTGGAATATTCAGGAACATGGACAAGCCCGGATTGCTAATGCCGGTTTTTCTCAGTATGAAATTTCCGCTTATGCCAAAGACAAAGGCAAACGCTCCAGACATAACCTGAACTACTGGACCTTTGGAGATTACCTCGGCATTGGTGCCGGGGCGCACGGCAAGATCACCCTGCTTTCTGAGCAAAAAGTGCTGCGGCGCTGGAAACAGAAGCAGCCTAAAGCCTATATGGAACCATCAACTCGGCTACAAGGCTGTGAGGCAATTGCTGAGAACGAACAAGGGTTTGAGTTCATGCTGAACGTTCTGCGCCTAAGTGAAGGAGTCCCTAGCAAGTTATTCACTGACAGAACCGGTTTAGCACTTGAACAAGTTCAATCAGAAATAGCTGAAGCACGCAGAAGAAAGTTGCTTGTGGATAACGCTGAAATCATAAAGCCGACCACACAAGGCCGGCTATTCCTTAATGACCTGTTAGGGATCTTTCTTTGATCAATGTTTAAGCTTTAAACACCAGATGAACCAACCTGAAAATCAAAACCCAATTAAAACAACTGTTTAAAATAATAATACGACACCCAAATTGTTGTAGTTTAAAATCTAACCACTTTTTAGAACTATTGATAAACGGACACTTACAATGTTACTCAAAATGCGTAATTTATTAAGTTGCATGGCAGCCACCCTAGTTCTGGCGAGCCCTGTTTCAAATGCAGCCCTGTTAGACTTTACTGATCTGGATGTACTTGATGCATTATCAAAATCCGGTAGCGGTACAAGTACAACATACTCGGGTTTGATTGATAATGTCGCCTTTACTCTTTCTGCCACTGGCGGCACATTGAAAAAACACAATGACTCAAAATATGACGGCAGCTCATATATTGGATGTCAGGCTACCGGCGGACCGCTGAAGTGTGACAAAGATGGTCTGGGTGTAGATAACGATGAGATCACTGGCTATTCAGATCAAGCGGCTAAAGAAAAAATCATAATTAGCTTTGCAAAACCGGTAAGTATTTCTGACTTTTACTTCCTGGATCTTTACAAAGGAAGCCAGCAAGAAACAGCTAAGGTAACAATTAATGGCCTTACTTATGGATTAAATGCCAGTGCAACCAGCGGAGATGGTGGCTTTGGTGGGCTTTCTTTACTTACGCCTCTGATAACAGACCAGATCGTTTTTGCTGCGCCTTTCAAGATTGGCGATGATGGTAACAACGACTTTGCTGTAGCTGGCCTTTCGCTGACTCCAGTCCCGCTACCAGCTGCTGCGTGGCTGTTTGTATCAGGACTGGCTGGGGTAGCGTGGTTACGGAGACGTAAAATTACTGCTGCATAAAAGTAAAATTGCATAAAAAAACCGTGGTATACCACGGTTTTTTTATGCCTTTATCCTTTGTATCCGCTATGCCTTACCACTTCTTTTCTGGCTAACCACCTGCCATAAAAATTCCACAGCGGCGATAACCAACAAAGCATATCCCATTAATTCGGTTCCCTCTTCCGCAATATTTTTGACCACTCGTACGTAGCCATCTCCCATGACCGCTTCCCAAAAGGAACCTCTGCCAAACAATCTGGAGAAAACCAGAACGACCAGAATACCACTGAGAAAGATTCCTGAGCTGGATGTGTGAGAATACTCAATAAGGGACGGTTTAACAGGATGAGGCTGTTTAAACAGATAAAATGCCGACGCCGCGATAGAACCGTATACCAACACCTGCCAAGCACCATCAAAAAGATTATCGTCCAGAAATGCATCAAACTCCCTGATCAGCATAAGGCCAACCAACGTCCCCACCATAACTGCTGCAGGCCTGAGTGACTGACTGAGTCTTGCTGCAATAAAAAACACAACACAGCTTATGAATGCAAAAAGGTCATGCATTTTTTCAGTAGCTGAATGCTCACTGTAATCACTTTTCGTGAGCTGGGAATATCCTTCCATAGAAAAAACCTGTGCCACGCCCACAATAAACAGCAAATAAAGCAGGGAGCGTACCATCAGCATTGCAAATGATTGCATTGTAATAATCCATTTAGTTCAAAGAGTTATGAATACTGCATCATATTCCGGGTATAAGGTTAGCAACTTGCTACCGACACTGATGCACTGAGGTGGTGCTAATTTTATAGGAAACTGCTCTTAAGACGAAAGAATTAATAAAATGTTCATTAAAAAGTAAAAAACCCAACATCTAATAAGATCCACGTCGAGCCAGGCACAACTTAAAATTCATATAGAGTTGATAATTACAGCACCACTTTTTTAACTGCGGCTTGTTTAATTTCTTCAACTTTTGTCACTATATCACTCAAGCAAGTCACTTCTTTACTGGCTGTAGGGAAGCTGGCCTCTTCCTTAAGGTTCACCCAAATTGTCCATAAGCCTGCAGCAGCTGCACCTTCCACATCATGCTGAGGGTTATCTCCAACATGGATCACCTGCTCCGGTCGCAACGCACAATGCTCAAGCATATCCTCAAACATCTGCGGATGAGGTTTCATCTGTCCGACGTGATCTGCTTTAAACTGAAAATCAATCAGATCAGATAAGCCCACTTTGTGGATATCCGCATTGCCATTAGTCAGCGCACCAAGGATATAACCTTGCTGTTTAAGTTCTGCCAGCATCTCTCTGGCATGTTCAAAGAATTCCACCTGCTGGCGGGCGTGTAAAAAGACTTGAAATGCCTTGTGGATCAGATCTTCTAAGATTTCACCCGAGTAGCCCGCTTGTTCCATACCATATTTCAACTGTGCAATCCTGATCCGGGTCACGCTATAAGCAATGCCGGGTTCCTGCTCCAACACTTTCTCACGCAGATGCATAAGATCCTGTAATTGATAGCAGCGGGTAAACTCAGGTGCATACTGCTCCAACCAGTCAAACATACTTTGATTGGCATGTTTGATCACAGGGTCAACAGCCCAGAGCGTGTCATCAAGATCAAAGGTTATACAACGAATCATTTTTTCGATTTCCTGCGCGCCCGGGGATGAGCACCTTCATAAACCTGCATCAGGTGCTGGAAATCCAGATGAGTGTAGATTTGGGTTGTTGAGATATCCTTATGGCCTAACAGCTCCTGCACAGCCCGGAGATCACCACTGGATTCCAGCATATGGCTGGCAAAACTATGTCGTAGGCGGTGAGGATGCACCTTGCCCTGCACCCCAAGAGTTTTGCCCCAATGGTCCATACGCTGTTGCGCGTTGCGGACAGACACTCTCGTACCCCGCTTACTGACAAACAGCGCCTGCTCATCAAACGAGGCTAACTCGTGACGATATTCCAGCCATGTGTCTATAGCCGCCAACGCTTTACGTCCAATCGGCAGCAAACGGGTTTTATTACCCTTTCCGGTAACTCTCAAACTATGATCTGCAAGATCAAGGTCATGCAGGTCCAAACCAACCAGTTCTGAGATACGCAAGCCTGACGAATACACCAGCTCCATCATTGCAGCATCACGAGCGGAGACTGAATCGGTCACAGGTACCTCTAACAGCTGGCCGATCTGATCTGCATCCAGTGTATCAGGTAATTTTCGGGGTGCTTTTGGCGCCTGAACAGCATCAGCCGGATTATTTTCCAGAATCTGCTCACGACACAGATAACGAAAAAAACTCCGGATGGCGGAAAGTGTGCGCTGAATACTGGAGCCTGACAGACCTTTACGATGCAACTGAGCAACAAACTGACGGATATGTTTTGTTTCTACTGCCTGCCAGGAGGCAAGGCCATGCTCTTCCGAAAAAACAAACACTTTCTCGAGATCGCGGCTGTAATTATCGAGAGTATGAGCGGAGAGCTGGCGTTCTGTCGCCAGATAGTGAAGGAACTGCTCAATCAGCGTCTCTTTCACCTGACTCTCCCGAAAGTAAGACTAATGTTCCTGCTGATGAAGGATACGGCTGGCAACCCGGCTCAATACCTCACCCACATAACTGAGTAATACGGTACCTTGACTGCTGCTGAAATAATTAGGATCAAAACTGCCAATCGCCAATAAACCCAGCGTTTCACCCTGAACCAATGGTACCACTGCACAAGACTGTACTTTGATCGCATCATCCTTAAAGATGAATCTATTTTCAGTTTCGTTCAACTGCCCACAGCTAGGTAGGTTTGTAGAAATCAAATTGCTTATCGCTGATGTTTCATCCTTACTCACTAAGCTAAGGTTGTTCACATCCAGCTGCTTATCTGTAAACAAAATCAGAGCTGTTTTATCACTCTGAAAATCCTCACACAGACTCTCATCAATCGCTACTGCGATATCATCCAGCGTTTCTGCTTCCAGTAAGGTTAAAACCATACGTTTGGTTTTATCGAACTGGACATCATTATGGCGTGCGATATCGATCAGATCAGACAAATGCGTGGTCAGATTCTGATTTTTTTCTCTGAGCACCGAGGTCTGGCGCTCAATGAGTGAAACTGCCTTGCCTGTTTCATGAGGAACTGTAAGTTTTTCAAGCAACTTACTGTTGCGAGTGAAAAAGTCTGGATTCTGAAGTAAAAATTCATAAACATCAGCATCTGTCAGGTTTGAATCTGTCATACAAAAATCTGTCCTTCATAAACCGTAGTAGCAGGCCCCGTCATAATGACTGAATGCCCCGGCCCCTGCCATTCGATCTCTAAATCACCACCTGGTAGATGCACGGTTACCGGCATATCCAGTTGGCCTCTGAGTTTTCCAGCCACAACTGCGGCGCAAGCGCCCGTCCCACAAGCCAGAGTTTCCCCTACTCCACGTTCGAAAACACGCAGGTTAACTTCCGTTCTGGACAGAATCTGCATAAATCCAATATTCGCTTTGGCAGGAAAACAGGAATGAGATTCCAGAGCCGCACCCAGAGTATTCACAGGTGCATGTTCTGTATTGTTCACCAACAAAACCCCATGAGGATTCCCCATAGAGACTGCGCTGAGCTCCACCGATTGAGTTTTGCCGTCGGCATTCACCGAAACAGGGTATGTGGCTGCTTGCTGTTGCGCTTGAAACGGCACTTTTTCAGGTGACAGGATCGGCTCACCCATATCCACCTGAACACGTTTGTCTTCGTGGATTTTTAGAACAGCTCTTCCACAAGCAGTCTGAACCGTTACTTCATCTTTGCCAGTTAAACGCTTATCTCGTACAAACTTAGCAAAGCAGCGAGCACCATTACCGCAATTTTCAACTTCAGAACCATCCTGATTGAAGATCCGGTAGCGGAAATCTACGTCAGGCTCTGTCGGCGGCTCAACCAGCAATAGCTGATCGAAACCGACTCCAAAATTCCGGTCCCCAAGCTTTTTCACCAGTTTCGGGGTGATTTTGACTTTCTGGGTCACCAGATCCAGAACCATAAAATCGTTACCCAGACCATGCATTTTGGTAAAACGAACTAACATACGAAAGCCTGCCTTAACGATCTTTAGGCAGCAATTGCTCGCCTTTAACCAGATCACTCAATGATTCGCGCTTACGGATCAGGTGGTATTGATTGTCATCCACCATCACCTCTGCTGGGCGGCCCCGGCTGTTATAATTGGAAGCCATTACAAAACCATATGCTCCCGCAGAACAAACTGCTAACAGGTCACCTGGTTCCAGATTCATCTGACGATCTTTACCCAGGAAATCACCTGTTTCACAAACAGGACCTACCAGATCCCAGCTTTTCTCATCACCGGTTTCACGCAGCATGACCGGAACAATTTCCTGATAAGCGCTGTACAGGGACGGGCGGATCAAATCATTCATTGCGCCATCAATAATGGCAAAGTTTTTCTCACCGGTGCATTTCAAAAACTCTACACGCGTCAGCATGACACCCGCATTGGCTGCGATAGAACGACCAGGTTCAAAAATCAGTTCCAGATCCCGGCCTTCAATTTTCTTCAGAACCTCAGAGATATATTCCTGAGGCGTTGGCGGAACCTCATCGGTGTAACAAACACCCAGCCCACCACCAAGATCAAGATGCTTAATAGTAATGCCGCTATCTGCCAGCTTATCCACCAGCACCAATACACGGTCCAGCGCATCAAGAAATGGCGCGACTTCTGTAAGCTGGCTACCAATGTGGCAGTCCATGCCGACAATTTCGACTGCCTGCATCTCGGCCGCACGCTGATAAATCCGAACGGCATCATCAATATCAATACCGAACTTGTTCTCTTTCATCCCTGTTGAGATATATGGATGAGTACCTGCATCCACATCCGGATTCACACGGAAAGAGATCGCTGCGACTTTATCTTCTTCTGCAGCCACTGCGTTTACACGCTCAAGCTCAGCTTCAGATTCAATATTGAAACAACGGATACCCACTTCCAGAGCTTTGCTGATCTCATGGGGTTGTTTGCCCACACCGGAGAAAACAACTTTAGCGGCATCACCACCTGCACGCAGAACTCGCTCCAGTTCACCCACTGAAACAATATCAAAGCCCGCACCCAATCGAGCCAATACGTTCAGAACAGCCAGATTGGAATTAGCTTTTACGGCATAACACACTAACGCATCGCGGCCTTCCAGCGCCTCAGCATAAGCCAGGTAAGCTCTCTCAAGAGCATCCCGGGAATAAACATAAGTCGGCGTACCAAACTCTTCAGCAATCCGGGTCAGTGCTACCTCTTCACAGCATAGCTGCCCGTTGCGGTATTCAAATGTATCCATTAACTGTCTCTAAACTTACTTCTGCTGTGTTTGTTTCTGATTGTCGCCGTCCGGCAGGTACAAGGGGCCTTTCTGGCCACAGCCACCCATCAACAGCAAACTGAACAACAGAGCCAAACCAAGGTATTTTTTTTCTGTGTGCACAGCGACGTTCTCTTTAAGGTCATTAATTCGGTCGATTATACCCGGATTTTTGGCGAAGGGATTGGAATTTCTGGACTTACCAAATCCCTATTTTGAATAGTGTTATCCGATTCATAATCCTAGCGTTAAAAATCCAGGTTATACCTTTAAGCACAGAGCTTGATATACTCTTGCGCCAGATACATTTGGATAGTGGCGAACAAGCCGGAGTAATAGATGACTGAGAGTGAATTCAACGATCAAGTAGATGCAACACTGGATCGAATCGAGGAGATTCTCGATGACGCAGAAACAGATATCGATGTTCAGCTAGGCGGTGGCATTCTCACCATCATCTGCGAAAACGGTTCTCAGTTGATATTCACAAGACAAGCGCCGGTTAAACAACTCTGGCTGGCAACAAAAGGTGGCGGATTCCACTTTGATTATGATGCGAAACAGGAACAATGGGTTCTGGATAGCAATGCAGAACCGCTGGATCAATTCATTGCCAAAGCCTATTCTGAACAGGCCGGTGAAACGCTTGAGTTTGACCTGACAGGTATCTGATATGTCTTTCACAAATGCACTACAGCGCCACTTTGATACGTTTAATCAGCTTCCAGCTTTGGAAGGTGAAGTAAGCAAACTCGTTGACCAGATCGAACAGTGTTTCGCCAAGGGTGGCAAGCTGATCTTTATGGGTAATGGTGGCAGCGCCGCTGACAGCCAACATCTGGCGGCTGAATTTGTTGTCAGATATAAGGCTGAACGCAGCCCACTCGCAGCCATCGCTCTGACAGTAGACACATCAATTCTGACCGCTCACAGTAATGACTACAGCTTTGATTCTGTATTCACCCGGCAAATTCAAGCATTAGCAAAACCTGAAGATCTGATTATCGGCATCTCCACATCGGGTAACAGCGGAAATGTAATTGATGCAATTAAAGCCGCAAAAGAGATTGGCTGCGCTACCTGGGCCTGGACCGGTTCCCATGGTGGCAAATTGAATACTATCGCCGATCACCTGATCCGCGTTCCATCAGACGAAACTGCGCGGATTCAGGAAGCTCACATTTTTGTGGGTCACTGGCTGTGCGAAGAGATGGATAACCGCGCTACCGCTTAAGGCACACCGAATCAGTCAGGGCGTATAATTTTTCCAGCGCGCCCTGGTTTTCCTTAACAAAGGTATAACCTTTCTGGCCCTGCAACTGAGCCTGCTCTGCAGAACCCAACAACTGATCTACTGTTGCAAGCAGTTCATCTTGTGAGTTCACTACCGACAGCCCCCCAGCGTTGTGCAAAGAGTCACAGATTAACTGGAAATTGAAATAATGCGGCCCCATGATCACCGGCTTACCCAGTACCGCAGGTTCCAGTGGATTATGTCCACCGCGCTCGATCAGACTCCCGCCAACAAAAACGATATCTGCCGCAGCCAGTAGTTTCATTAACTCCCCCATGGTGTCGCCTAAATAAACCTGGGTTTTCTCTCCGGGCTGCTGCCCTAAACTCCGTCTTGCCAGCTTAAGTCCGCTTGCCTTTACCAGTTCAGCTACCGAATCAAAACGTTCCGGATGACGCGGCACCAGTACAAGCATCAACTCAGGATACTTAGCTTGCAGGCTTTGAAAAAGCTCCAAAAGAGCGGTTTCTTCACCATCATGAGTACTTGCGCCAATCAGTACAGGTCTTTCTTCACCCCAGAGTTGGCGTAAAGCCCGTGCTAACCTTTCACTGCCTTCAGGAGCACTGACATCAAACTTAATGGAACCAGTAACGTCCAACGCTGTGGCAGGCAGCCCCAGATCCAGAAAACGCTGACCATCGGTCGTGTTCTGAACCGCCACTATGTTGATCTGCCTGAGCATCTGTTCTGCCATTTTACCGAAACGGGCATATCCCTTAGCTGATCTTTCTGACAGCCGTGCATTAGCCACCAGAACAGGAACATCCTGCTCATGGCAGCTATTCACAAGATTTGGCCAAAGCTCAGTTTCTACAATCACACAGGCTCTGGGATTCACTTTTTTCATGAAGCGTTTAAGTGCACAGGGCAGGTCATAGGGACAGTAAAGGTGTGTCACCGTATCACCAAAAGTAGCCTCAACACGCTCTGCACCTGTGGGCGTCATGGTGGTCATAACAATCGGCACTTCTGGATGTCGAGCCTGAATAAGCTTCACAAGTGGCACTATCGCCAGAGTCTCACCGACTGATACTGCATGAATCCATAAAGGTTTATCTAAAGAAGGAGCATTAAAAATACCCAAACGCTCTAACCAGCGCTGCCTGTAGGCAGGGGCTTTCAACCCGCGCCACCATAAACGCAGCAAGATGACGGGCAGGGAAAGATAAAACAGAACGATGTATAAGGGACGATTCATAAACAAGAAATCAGCAAAACTTTGAAGAGCGCAGTATATCACTGGTTCATGGTAGCCCCCAGGCTTATAATGCTGCCCCATGAAGACTGTAAAGATTGATCTCCTCATCGTTGGCGGCGGCGTGGCTGGCCTCTGGTTGCTTAATCGCGCAATTAAAAAAGGCCTGAACGCAATTCTGCTAGAGAAAGATACCTTGGGCGGAGGCCAGACCATTCGCTCCCAGGGTATTATTCATGGTGGTACTAAATACGCCCTGAATGGTGTTCTGACTCAGGCATCCAATACCATTAAAGAGATGCCTCAACGTTGGCGCGATTGCCTTGAAGGCAATGGCGAAATTGACCTGACGGGTACAGAGGTTCTGTCTGAAGCCCACTATATGTGGTCAAAAGGCTCTCTGGGCTCAAAGATGACCACCTTCTTTGCCACAAAAGCATTCAGGGGCCGGGTTGAAGAGGTTTCCAAAGCTGAACGACCTGCTGTATTTACCGATAAAGCATTCAAAGGCTCGCTTTACCGTCTCAATGAGCTGGTTCTGAATGTACCAACCCTGATCAATGCGTTAAGAAAACCTGTGGACGAGCGTATTTTCCAGGCTGATATTTTAGACGCAGAGATCGATGTTAACGATGCAAACATTCAGTCTTTCCAGTTCCCGGAATTCGACCTGAGACTGGAACCTGCGCAGATTGTCATGACTCCGGGTGAAGGCTTTGAAACTCTGGCGGCAAAGCTCCAGATCAAAGGTCCCAAAATGCAGCGCCGACCACTACACATGGTAATGGTTAAACACAACCTGCACCTGCCTACGTTTGCCCATTGTATTGGCACAGGAAGCAAACCGGTCGCCACCATTACCACCCATCCTTGTGATGACGGCAAGCAGATCTGGTATCTGGGGGGCGACGTTGCCGAAACCGGCGTAAATCGCTCAAAAGAAGACCAGATCTGCTTTGCAAAAAAAGCGTTGTCTGGCTTACTGCCCTGGATTGATCTAACCAATTCAGAATGGCAAACCTTTCATGTCGACCGTGCAGAACCGATGCAATCCTCTCTGGTCAGACCTGATTCTGCTTTTGCACAACAAGTGGGTAACTGCACTATCGCCTGGCCGACCAAACTAGCGCTATCGCCAGATCTGTCGGATCAGGTGCTGCCATTGTGCTCAGCGCTCAATGAGAAACCTGACTTAAGTGCTTTGAGCATTTTACCTAAACCAGAAACAGCCCAACCTCTTTGGGAGACTATGTTTTGATTTTACGTCAGGTTGCAGATACTGGGATTCAAATCTCACCTATAGGTTTAGGCACGGTAAAACTCGGGCGCGATAAAGGGGTTAAATACCCAACCGGGTTTAAGATTCCCAACGATCAGGAAGCGGGTAACCTGATTACATTAGCTAAAGATCTGGGTATCAACCTGATTGACACAGCCCCCGCATATGGCAACAGCGAGGAACGTCTTGGGGTATTGCTGCAGGGCCAACGCCAGGATTGGGTCATCTGCTCCAAGGTGGGTGAAGAGTTTAACAATGATACCGGCGAATCCAGCTTTAACTTCACTCCTGAACATGTCCGTTTTAGCGTAGAGCGCAGCCTGCAACGCCTGAAAACAGATTATATCGACATGCTGTTGATACATTCGGACGGGAATGACGTTGAGATCATTCAACACTACGGCATTCTTGAGCTGTTGGACGATCTCAAGAAACAGGGAAAGATACGGGCAACCGGTATGTCCACAAAAACCGTAGAAGGCGGACTGATGGCACTGGAGAAATCCGATTGCGCGATGGTGACTTATAACCTTGAGCAGCAGGGTGAAAAGGCCGTGCTGGATTACGCCGAAAAGAATAAAAAGGCGATTTTACTCAAAAAAGCTCTGGCCTCTGGGCATCTCTGCAAGGATGCCGATGTGGACCCGGTTAAAGCCAGCTTCGAATTTATTTTCAGTCACCCTGCGGTTACCTCTGCCATTGTAGGCACCATCAACCCCGAGCATCTGCAAAGCAATATAAAGCTGGCTGAAAAAGTCATCGCACAACTATAAACGGGTTATTTAAACCACCCTATTCTCTGAAAACCTTTCAGCCTCGATTCAGGTCACAACCCTATAATGATCCTTATACCCTGCTGAAACTGGCTACCTAAATGCAGGGAAAACGAATCAGAGGAGAACTGACATGATTCAGTTTTCAAAAGGCCTGTTGGCCGCGTTAATTATTTTGGGTCTGACTTGCACCTCTGGAATTTCCGCCGATCCCATGAAATTCAGAGACGGCCACAAGCACAGCAACAGCGATTACATTTTCCATTCATACAAGCGCTATAAACAGAACCCGATTTTTAACCGTTTCCCGGACTACTCGCCCAACATCAGAAAAAAACATATCTATTGGGCGCCAAAAAAACATAAACACCATTTCAAATCTGACGTAGTTTATGTATTACCAGCGGGAAGTCGTGTCTTAATCTATAACGGCGATCGATACTATCGTTGGCAGGACCGTTACTACAAACCTACTTTTCGGGAAAATAAAAAAGCTTACATCTCTGTAAACCTTAGTTTTTAATTCTGAAAACCTAGTCAGAGCAAAGAAGGACTTACTCTTCTTTACTCTGAATTTTCTCTACAATGGCAGTAGTCGAGCAGTTATCCAGGAAGGAAAGGACCTTAACCTCACCGCCATAACTGCTGACAAATTCACCGCCAACGACACCTTCGATGCCATAATCACCACCCTTAACCAGGACGTCCGGACGGACCTGTTCAAGCAGACGTTCCGGCGTATCTTCACTGAAGTAAAGCACCCAATCCACAGCTTCCAACCCTGAAAGTACAGCCATACGCCGTTCAACCGGGTTGATGGGGCGGCCAGGACCTTTCAGGCGGCTCACCGATTCATCACTGTTAATCGCCAGTACCAGGCGGTCACCCTGTGCCCGGGCTTGCTCCAGATAACCCACATGCCCGGCATGCAGAATATCAAAACAACCATTAGTAAAGACGATAGATTCACCAGCGGCGCGGGCATCAGCAAGCGCGACCAACAACTGTTCTTCGGTCACGACTCCGCGTTCTGCACCTTGCTCTTTACTGACTTCACGGCGCAATTCAGGTGCACTGATCGCGGCTGTACCCAATTTACCGACCACAATACTCGCGGCAATGTTGGATAATGCAACTGCATTCGCGAGATCTTCGCCAGCCGCCAGGGCCGATGCCAGGGTAGAAATCACCGTATCGCCTGCCCCTGTCACATCAAATACCTCCCGCGCTCTTGCCGGGAAGTGCAATTCTTCACAGTTTGGCTGAATCAGAGTCATACCCTGCTCACTACGGGTTACAAGCAGTGCATCCAGATCTAATTCTGCTGCCAGTTTCTTACCTTTAGTAACCAGCTCTTCTTCACTGCTGCTTGTGCCCACAATCGCTTCAAACTCAGAAAGATTTGGGGTCAGCAGTGTCGCACCACGATAACGATTAAAGTCAGTACCTTTAGGGTCTACCAATACAGGGACATTCTGCTCTTTAGCTTGTCGAATCAGACCCTGACAATCACTGAGTGTACCTTTGCCATAATCAGACAATACCAACACCCCCACATTTGCGAGCAGAGGTGTGGTTGTTTCCAAAACACGAGAGCTGTAGTCGTGAGAAAAAGACTCTTCAAAATCCAGACGAATGAGTTGTTGCTGACGGCTGATCACTCGCAACTTAGTGATCGTAGGCTCCTGATCAGTATGGGAAAAAGCACAATTCACCCGCGCTGATGCCAGTTGTTTTTCCAGAGCCTTGCCAGCATCGTCTTCACCGATCAAACCAACCAGAGAGATACCTGCGCCTAAAGCCGTGACATTTAGAGCCACGTTCGCCGCACCACCAGGACGGTCCTCTTGTTGATCAACTTTAACAACAGGTACCGGTGCTTCTGGGGAAATTCGGGATGTAGGTCCATGCCAGTATCGATCCAGCATCAGATCACCAACAACTAACACCTGTGCTTTATCAAAGCGCGGCATATTGATCTTCATTTTACTGGCTCCTGTGTCTGACCTTCTGAAGGTGATATTTCATCTGTTTCGCTGAACTGCATATTATAGAGCGCAGAATAAGCTCCACCCTTTTGCAACAAATCTGCATGACGGCCCTGTTCCATAATCCGGCCCTCATCCATCACTACAATCTGATCTGCAGATTCAATCGTGGAGAGACGATGAGCAATCACCAAAGTTGTTCGACCATGCATGACATTTTCCATCGCTTCCTGAATATGCCTTTCTGATTCAGTATCCAGTGCAGAGGTAGCTTCATCCAGAATCAGTACGGGTGCATTTTTCAGAATCGCCCTCGCTATAGCGATACGTTGCCTTTGTCCACCGGACAGTTTGGTGCCTTTCTCACCAATTTCAGTATCCAGACCATCCGGTAATCTTGAAACAAATTCCATAACATGCGCGGCTTCTGCTGCAGCTAAGATCTCTTCCTCGGTATGGGGCTGCACAGCCCCGTAGGCAATATTGTCACGGATGTTCCCAGCAAACAGCACCACATTCTGGGTCACTAAGGCTATCTGATCCCGCAGGCTATTCAGTTCATAATCACGAATCGAGTGACCATCAAGCAGAATTTCCCCTGATTGCGGCTCATAAAAACGCGGTAACAGATTAGCCAGTGTCGATTTACCACTGCCCGACTTACCCACTAAAGCGATGGTTTGCCCGGGTTCAACGCCAAGGTTCATACCCTGTATCACAGGTTTGCCCGTGATATAGGAGAACTCCAGATCTTTAATCTCAATCTTGCCGGTTAACTCTGTGGCAGTCAGAGTTCCGGTATTCTCTTCCACTGGCTCATCAATCAGCTCAAAAATACTTTGAGCCGCAGCAATACCCCGCTGGATAGCTCCATTGACTTCAGTCAGAGATCTTAAGGGTTTTGCGATTAAACCGGCAGCCGTAATAAATGCGATAAATTCACCGGCACTCATACCAGTGTTCATCATAGGATGAAGCGCAAAGAAAATGAGCAAGGCAAGTGCACCGGAGACAATCATCTGAACAATCGGCGTACTCAGCGCTTCAGTCGCCGCCATTTTCAGGCTTTGCTTTTTGTTTGACAGGCTCGCCTCAAAAAAACGTTTCCGTTCAGCTTCACCACCACCAAAAACTCTTACAACCTGCACTGCCTGTACATTCTCGGAAGCCACATGGGTTACCTCGCCCATAGAATCCTGAATCCGGTGCCCCAGACGACGGAAGCGCTTGGAGGCCACAACAACAACCAATGCAATGATCGGCGATACGGCAGCAAAGATCAGTGTCAGTTGCCAATTCAGATAAAGCAGGTAGGTAAGCAAGCCAATAACCGTAGCACCTTCCCTCACAGCGATTTTTAACGAGTCCGTTGCAGCCGTTGTTACCTGCTCAACGTTGTAGGATATTTTGGAAAGGATATGGCCTGAAGCGGTATCGTGATAATACTGATAAGGCACCAGCAAAAGACGTTCAAACATAACAATACGTAACTGATGCACCACATTACGTGCAACATAGGCCGTAAAATAATTACCGGTAAACGTGCCCAGGCCACGGAAAAACGCGATCGCCATTAACGCCAGTGGGCCGTAAATATATGCGTCTTCTTTTTTTTCACCGATCGCATCAACCAGATATTCCATTAATGCGGCAAAACCAGTCTGTGTTGCCGCATAAATAATAAATCCGATAATACCTATCAGAAACGCAACCCAGTATGGCTTTACATAGGTCAGCAACCGCAGGTAAATATTAATTCCAGTGCCAGAATTTGAGGCCTGTTCGTTCATCTAAGAATCTTCACAAATACATTAAGCCGCTATTGTAACCTGCTCTAAGCAATGCCCCAACCGCTTAGCTAGCTGATATTACAGTTGAGGGGTATAATCTCCCGCTGATAATTTAGTTACTGCGATATCCTTAGTGAACCTCAACACAGAATTTTACTATCCTAAGTACTGGCCGACATGGTTCGGGATTGCCCTGCTGCGCCTTATTGCAACTCTGCCGTTTAAAGCGGGACTTAGCCTTGGGCGCACAATCGGTTTTATTCTTTATTACCTCATCCCGAAACGTCGGCGTGTAACTGAAGCCAACATTAAGCATTGCTTTCCCGAACTCACGGAAGAGGAACAAGCTCAGTTTGTAAAAGATGTTTTTTTAAACAATGGTATTGGTGTTATCGAAACAGCATGGGCTTATTGGGGAAATCGGAAAAAACTTAAACAACGTACTGAGTTTTTAGGCTTTAATCTTATCGATGATGCTCTGAAGGAAAACCGTGGAATTATTCTTCTAGGTGCTCACTACTCTCATCTTGATTTAGGTGGGTTATTGTTTTCATTTCATGGAGCTCCGCTAGTCTCTATGTATCGCGAACATAACAACCCTTTGATGGAAAAAATCATCTTTTCTGGCAGGGATAGTTTTAGCACACCTGTAGAGCGCAAAAAGCTTCGCGAGTTAGTCCGGTTACTCAAAAAAAATCAGGTCGTGTGGTATGGCCCTGATCAGGATTTAGGCCGCAAAAATTCTGTTTTCGTGCCCTTTTTTGGTAAAACCGCAGCCACAGTAACGGCGACTACCAAAATGGTGCGTTTCAACAACTCACCAATTCTGGCACTCTATCACCGCCGTAAAGAAGACGACTCGGGCTACATTGTTGAAATTGCCGAAGTAAAAGGCTTTCCCAGTGGCAATGAACTGGAAGATGCAGAAATTATGAACAAGGCAATTGAAGCGGGTGTACGAAAAGCACCGACCCAATATATGTGGGTGCATAAACGATTTAAAACTCAGCCTGAGAGTGATCAGGCTCTGTACAAAGCAAATAACTGTTAGGCGACAGGAGCACAGCGTGAAAGTCAGTGGATTTACCTTCTTAAAAAACGGTGCCACCCTTGGATACCCCTTTGTGGAAAGTATTCGCTCTGCTCTGCCTATTTGCGATGAATTCATCATTGCGCTTGGCAACTGTGATGACAATACAGAAGCACTTCTTAAAGAGATCAATGACCCGAAGATCCGCATCATCCACACTACATGGAATGATAAAATGCAGGATCGCGGTTACGTTTACGGTCAGCAGAAAATGATCGCTCACTTTAACTGCACAGGTGACTGGGCGTTATATATCGAAGGGGATGAAGTCCTCCACGAAGATGAATTATCGACGATCCGGGGCAATATGGAAAAGTTCCTTGATGACCCGGAAGTAGAAGCGTTTTACTTTGATTTTTATCATTTCTATGGTCGTCCGGATCAGGTTGGCATTTCTGGTTACCGCAGAGCCCCTCGAATCATCCGTAATTCGATCCGCAGCATCGCGCCCGATGGTCTATTTTTCGTAGTTCTGGATAAAAACAAACAAGGCAGATACCCCAAAGCGGTGCACGCTGGAGGCAATGTTTACCACTACGGCCATGTCAGAAACGTTGCTAAAATGCAGGAGAAAATTAATCAGGTTTCCAAATACTGGGATCACAAACCTGCACCTTTCCCTGGTTATGGTGATATTGACTCCGCTGTGCTTCGTCCTTTTAAAGGCAAACACCCAGCGATCATGCAAGACTGGCTCGAAAATGAAGCGGAGTGGGGCTTCACCCCTGATCCGAATTACAAGTTATCAAAACGCGACAAAAAGGTCAGATTAAAACTGAAACTAGAAGACCTGCTGGATGTTGAAATCAGCAAAAAGCATTACACCGACCTCAAAAAATCTGACAATCAGCATAAAGCCTAGCCCTATGCCAGAGATCACATCTTCAATTCATATCGTACGCCGCTATGGTCACGTCGGCGGCATGGAAAGATATGTCTGGGAATTAACCAACGCTCTTGCAAAAGAAGGGCAGGCGGTAAAGATTATCTGCGAGCAGCAGTTTGATGAAGCCCACCCTTCTATTGAAATTGTAGAGCTGGGAACCGTGAGGCAAAAACCCCGTTGGTTAGCCATGTTACGTTTCTCAAATCGTGTAAGCCAATACATTAATGAGATTGATACGACCAATTGGGTGATACATAGCCATGAAAGAACTGCATGTCATCATGTAACTACATTTCATGGTCCGCCAATAGGTGACCGTAAAAAATCCTGGCTGGACTACCTCTCCCCTAGATTACAGACGTGGTCCTATCTGGAACGCAGAGAGATTTGTGCAGAGCAGGTGCAATACGTATTACCAAACTCACTGTTAATATCTGAACAGTTAGCCGCTTTTTACCCGGAAGCAAAGCACAAGCTTTGTGAACCAGCCTACCCTGGTGTCGACCCATCTTTTTACAATCTGATATCTACTAGCGATGGTAATACAATTGGGTTTATCGGTAGAGAGTGGAAGCGCAAAGGTTTAGATATTGCGATAAAAACCGTTGAACAAGCCCGACTGAATAACCCTAAGTTAAAACTATTTGTTGCAGGCCCTTCTCCTGAAGAGATTGCTCACCTGTTTTCGAGCTGGTCAGAAAATAGTTATGAACTTATTGGTTGGGCCAAGACTGAAGACATTTTGGCAAGAATTGATCTTCTGATCCACCCCGCCAGAAAAGAACCATTTGGCATGGTGGTAGCTGAAGCCAATGCTGCAGGAGTACCTGTTTTAATCTCTGAAAATTGCGGCATTTCCCCATTGATTGATAAAGATATGGGGCTTGCTTTGCCAATTGATATAGTAAAAACATGGACCGAGAATATAACTATTGCAATGGATTTGAATAAGTTGAAAAAACTAAAACTCTCGTGGGGCTCGCTCGCAACACAACATATCAATCTATATCAAAAAATTGTGAAGTCATAAGATGGTTGTTCTAAACGTTCGAAGTGACAATAAGTTAGCTACAATTTCAGCCTTTGTATTTGTCAGCCTAGCTTATGCAACTATTTATTTTTCACCCGCGATTCCACATGGCGGCCAAGGGCCTTTGTTGTTTTTGTTTTTTATAAGCATACCCTTAGCATTTTCAAAAAAGTGTTTTCAACACCTCGATAAGAAATTCTTTTTTGCTTTTATTTTTGTATTTTTAGCGGCCATACCATTAGCCATTAAGAGTGGTGAAGGTGAGGCATTGGATGCACCGTCCAGGTTTTTGATTATAGCTATTGTTTTTTTAGCATTATATCGAATCCCCATAGATGGAAAATGGGTTCTTAGGAGCGCTATGCTCGCGTGCTTAATAGCTTTTATAGTTTCATGCCATGAAGTTTTAATAACCAACGCCCCGAGAACAAATTTGGGGATTGGAATACTAGAATCAGCATACACTTTATCGATGTTAGTTTTTATATGTTTGTCTGCTCTGATAATAGAGCGAGATAAATTTTGGAAGCTCCTTACGATTATCTCTATTATTGCAGGCACGATCGCTCTTATCCAAACGGGGACAAGAGGAGCTTGGTTGGCAACTGTCATCACTGGTATTTTATTTATTAAACTGATTGCGACAAAGCAGAACAATAGGCAAATTTCCTTCGGCATCATTATCGCTCTTTTCTTTGTTTCCTTGGGGTACACTTCTTCAGATACTTTACGAAAACGTGTGAATTCTACCGTGAAGGAAATACAATCCTATGGTGAATTTAAACGTATGCGGGCAACGTCAACCAATCTGAGATTGATTTATTGGGAGCATGCTTGGGAAGGTTTTAAACAAAGCCCATTAACTGGTTTGAGCTATAAAGATAATGCCTTATTAAAACAGCACTTTGCGGACAAATATAAGCTTAGAATGACTGGAGCTAAAGACGGCCGCAGCTCTAGTCATAATGAAATACTCAATGCTATGGTGCAAAAAGGTTTACTAGGTTTGATGGCAATAATAATTATCTACCTAATTCCTTTAAAACACTTTGCGAAGAAGCTTAAGAGCACCAACCAGACTGTGAGGTTTTATGCGATTTCGGGTATTTGTACAATTTCTGCAATAGCGGTCTCTGGACTTACCGAAGCGCCACTAATGCACACCAGCGTCTCAGTCACATATGGCATGTTAATGATTTTACTCTACCATTCCATCCGAAATCAGGAACTGGCTGATCAAAAGGAGTCCTCGTGCTCTCGGTCATCATAATCTGCAAAAACGAAGAGAACCATATCAGAGACTGTCTGGAATCAGTGAGCTGGGCGGATGAGATTGTGGTTCTGGATTCTGGCAGTACTGATAACACGGTGGCGATCTGTCAGGAATATACAGATAAGGTAGCAATAACTGATTGGCCCGGTTTTGGGAAGCAGAAACAGAGAGCTTTGGAACTTGCCACCCAACCCTGGGTTTTATCCCTTGATGCGGACGAGAGAGTTACTGAAGAATCGAAACAGGAAATTTTAGATATAATAGATAACCCCGAATCCGTCGAAGGTTATCACCTGCCAAGATCCTCGAACTTCTGTGGTCGCTTCATGCGCTATAGCGGCTGGTATCCGGACTATGTACTGAGACTTTTCCGAAGAGATTGTGCGCACTTTACTGAGGATCTGGTGCATGAACGGGTAATATGTTCAGGTAACACAGCGCATCTAAAATCTCCCCTTTTACACTATACCTACGACTCGTTGGATGAAGCTGTCGAGAAAGCCAACCTTTATTCCAGTCTAGGTGCTGAGAAACTTTATAATGAAGGTAAAAAGTGCTCTATAAGCAAAGCCGTATTGAAAGGCGTTTGGGCTTTTCTCAGAACTTACCTGCTTCGGCAAGGTTTTCGAGATGGCAAACATGGCTTCTTGCTCGCTGTTGTGAATGCTGAAGCGACATACAACAAATACGCAAAACTGGCGCTAAAGATAAACAAATAAAGCGGCGTTCAAAACATGAATGCACTGCTTTACTTTAATTCCATTCCCCCCTAAACATCACTTAACCATTCACATGAAAAACTTAATAACTGCCATTGTAGTGTAACAGCGATGAGGTTAGATTAACCTTAGATCGAAATACCAAAACAGTTTACTAAGGTATAGCTATGGACCTGAGCATTGCTTCAAAAATCAAAAAAGTACTCGCCATCTTCGCTGGGTTACTGCTATTACAATCAGGCATTCTGTTTTATGAGACCTCAAGCGTCGCAAATCAATCAGAAATCATTCACGATCAGGAAATCCCACTTTTACTAACCGCCAAAGATTTGAAAATGTCTGTGGTTCAGGTCCAGCAATGGCTTACCGACATCAGTGCTACTCGGGGGCTCAACGGACTGGACGATGGTTTTGACGTTGCCAAAGAACATGCAGATATGTTCAAACAGCAAATCGCGAAAATGGTTGAACTTGATCCTCTGCACGCTGAGGAATACCAAAACCTGATTCCTATATTTGATAGTTACTATCAAGTGGGAGGCTTTATGGCACGCGCCTATGTTGAAGAAGGCCCCGCTGGTGGTAATGCATTGATGGCAGACTTTGATACCGCAGCCGCTAATATCAATGACAGCGTCGACATAATTGTTTCCCGTATCGTCAAACAAACAGAAGATGATCTTCTTAAAGAAGTAGATAGTTCCCACCTAAGCCAATTAACGGTTGTCGTAACATTCATCATTTTTGTTATTTTTATTTTTATTACTCTGCGCTCCTCGCAAAAAACACTTATAACTCCTTTAAACACTCTTCGCGATACGGTCCGAGGGTTAGCTACGCGCAGTGATTCCGATATCCAACCAGTGAACCTGGAAGATGTTCACCAAGATGAAATTGGCGAAACTTATAGCGCTCTCAACCAATTAATATCTAAGTTACAGGCCAAAGCCAAAGAAGAAAGTAAGCTCGCAGAAGAAAGCGGGCGTATTAAACAAGCCCTGGATGTCTGTAATGCCAACGTTATGGTTGCCGATTCTAATTGTGACATCATTTATCATAACCAGGCTCTAAGGAACATGATGGAAGGGGCAAAGGACGCAATACAGTCAGAATTGCCAGGGTTTGATCCCAATAAACTTATTGGCAGCAACATTGACCAGTTCCATAAGAAACCAGAGAAACAAAGAAAAGAACTTGGCGCTCTTAAGAATCCACTCAATACCCAGATAACTATTGGCGGACGTATTCTAAATCTAATGATCAACCCGGTCATGGATAATGGTTCCCGGATTGGCTTTGTTGTTGAATGGGAAGATGTTACTCAGGAGCGCAATATTGAAAACCAAATCCAGAATCTGGTGTCAGCTGCTGCCAGTGGCGATCTGACTAACCGCATTAACCTTCAGGAAGATGATGGTTTCTTTACACGCCTGACCTCTGAGCTGAATGCTTTGATGGACGTGACTGAAACGGCACTGGGAGAGGTGGCGAACATGCTCAGTCAAATGTCACAAGGCAACCTGAAGCAGCGCATTCAAACGGAATATATGGGTGTATACGGGCAACTATGTCATGATGCCAATGACATGGCCGAGAAATTAACCTCAGTTGTATCCCTGCTCAACCAATCATCCGCAAATGTATCAATCAGTTCATCTGAATTAGCCAGTGCCAATCTATCGCTTCAGCAACGCACCGAGAAGCAGGCAAATAGCCTTGAATCTACGGCATCCAGCATGGAAGAGATTACCGCTACTGTGCAAACAACGGCGGACAATGCAGAAAATGTAGCTCAACTTATCGAAGATGCCTCTCTAACGGCCCAAGCAGGTGAAAAGTCTGTGAGCAAAGTTATTGAAGCTATGGATTCTATTCAGGAATCCAGTTCTAAAATTGATCAGATTATTGTGGTGATTGACGAAATTGCTTTCCAGACCAATTTGCTAGCACTTAATGCAGCGGTTGAAGCAGCAAGAGCCGGTGAAAGTGGTAGAGGGTTTGCTGTGGTTGCCAGTGAAGTTCGCAATCTGGCCCAGCGCTCAGCCACTGCTGCGGGCGATATCAAGAGCCTGATAAGCGACAGCGTGCAAAGGGTTAATGTCGGTGTCGAAAGAGTTCAACACTCAGGTGAAGTGATTGAAGGACTGATTAACAGTATGAAAGAGGTAAAAGACATTGTTGATACCGTTTCAATTGCCACCAAAGAGCAAACCAAAGGCATCGTTGGTGTTAATAATACGGTTTCAGACCTGGATACTGCCACTCAGCAAAACACTGCATTAGTAGAGGAATTATCGGCTACAGCATCCGATTTAGCTGAGCAGGCTGGTGAGGTCAAAACCTCCCTGGCTTTCTTCAAAGTTTAGAATTTAAACGTCAGAATATGGAGGGGCTTTCACCCCTCCATTGAACTTTTTAGCTACCTTTCCTGACTAAGTGCACAATACATCATTTAGTTTCAGAGCAAAGTGGCCAATAAATGAAAAAGCTCCCCTTAGTATCTTTTCTGGTTTTATCCATTGCAGCATTTTTTGTTTTTGATCTTGGCCAGTATTTTAGCCTGGAATTTATAAAGCAGAATCAAGCCAGTTTTGAGCAATACTACTCCGAAAACCCGGTTCAAACTGTAGCCATCTACTTCATCATCTACGTGCAGGTAACAGCACTATCGTTACCCGGCGCCGCCATAATGACATTAGCGGGCGGAGCATTGTTTGGGCTCAGCACCGGTGTCATAGTCATATCCTTTGCCAGCACCATTGGAGCAACCCTGGCTTTTCTATTTTCACGCTTTTTACTGCGTGACTGGATTCAGCAACGTTTTAGTCGGCAGCTGGACTCCATCAATAAAGGTATTGAAAAGGAAGGAGCATTTTATCTGTTCACTCTGCGTTTGGTTCCGGTCTTCCCGTTTTTTGTTATTAATTTAGGTATGGGGCTGACTCCAATTAAAACCTGGACTTTCTACTGGGTCAGCCAGTTGGGTATGCTTGCTGGAACCATTGTGTATGTGAATGCAGGTACTCAACTTGGAAAATTAGAGGGCCTTTCCGGAATACTATCACCTGCTCTTTTACTCTCTTTCACCCTGTTAGGTTTACTGCCGCTCATTGGTAAAAAAGTTATAGACCTCCTCAAAGCCCGCAAAGTCTATGCAGGCATAACCAAACCAAAACAGTTTGATACCAATCTTGTGGTAATTGGTGCTGGCTCCGCAGGCCTCGTAACCTCATACATTGCTGCGGCTGTAAAAGCTCGAGTCAGCCTGATCGAAAAGCACAAAATGGGGGGCGACTGCCTCAATACAGGTTGCGTACCTTCGAAAGCTCTCATTCGATCTGCACGTTTTATTGCTGAAAATAAACGTTCTGCGGATTATGGGATTGCAAAAAGCGAAGTGGAGTTCAGTTTTTCAGATGTAATGGAAAGGGTTTCAAACGTCATAAAAGAGGTCGAACCTCATGATTCTATTGAGCGTTACACGGGTCTTGGTGTGGATTGCATTGAAGGGGCCGCCACGATTCTTAACCCTTACGAAGTCAGTGTAAACGGTAAAACTATTAGCACCCGTAACATTGTCATTGCTACCGGTGCCCGTCCTCGGATTCCAGCAATAAAAAACATTGAAACGATGAACCCTCTCACCTCTGATAATTTATGGGATTTAAGGGAACAGCCAAAACGCTTACTGGTGTTGGGTGGTGGTCCTATTGGTTGTGAGCTGAGCCAAAGTTTTGCCCGTCTGGGCACGGAAGTAACAATAGTCCTGCGTGGTGAACGCATTTTACCCAAAGAAGACGAAGACGTTGCTGAGATGGTTACTCAGCGTTTTAAGGACGAAGGCGTCAAAATACTTAACCATCATAAGATGCTTGAATTTGCGGAAGATGAAACAGGTAAACACCTGCTATGTGTTCATAACGATCAAGAGGTTCAAATAGGATTTGATCAGTTGCTCGTTGCCACCGGCAGACAAGCAAACGTCACTGGGTTCGGCCTTGAAAATCTGAATATGGGGCTGAATACAGATGGCACTGTCGAGGTTAACGAATACCTACAAACCAGATATCCGAACATATATGCCTGCGGTGATGTCGCAGGGCCCTACCAATTCACACATGCTGCTGCGCATCAGGCTTGGTATGCCGCTGTGAATGCATTATTCGGCAGATTTAAACGTTTCAAAGTGGATTATTCGGTTATTCCTGCGGCAACATTTACAGATCCAGAGGTTGCCAGTGTCGGTCTTAATGAAACGGCAGCACTGGCTCAGGATATACCATATGAGGTGACAAAATTTGATCTTGAAGAGCTTGATCGAGCGATCGCAGACAGCGACAACCATGGTTTAGTCAAAGTGCTTACGGTACCTGGAAAGGACAAAATCCTCGGAGCCACCATTGTCGGTCCTCATGCGGGAGAACTCATTACTGAGTTTGTCACCGCGATGAAAAACAACCTTGGACTGAATAAAATCCTCGGCACGATTCATATCTACCCAACTTTGAGTGAAGCCAATAAATACGTTGCTGGAGAATGGAAACGCGCCCATGCTCCGGACGCAGTTTTAAAATGGATTGAGAAATTTCACCGCTGGCAACGCGGCGAGAAGTAACGGATTTTGATGAGCTTTAGCGCCTCCGGTAACGCTTGTCGCAACCAGAGGTACTGATATTTCAGGGTTAACTGTATCCAACCTTGCTGCCGGTATTTACGGGCGCTGGTTTTAAGCTTGTGCGGGTTACAACAGAGTTTTGAACCATACTGTCGGGCATGCCAGACAAACAAGTGGTCCTCACCATAGGGCGCTGAAACCGGATACTGCCCCACCTTAAAAAACAACTCGCGTTTCATTGCAAATCCCTGATCGCCAAAAGGCACGCCGAGAACCCTCGAACGCAGATTTGCTCCATGGGCATTAAGCCCCATAGGAGAACGCCCTGCGGATACAAACTGTAAAAGGTTGTAATGTAACCGCTCAGGATATTTATCCAGATTTTCTATTAAATTTGTTAATAGCGAGAGATTAAAACGACTGTCCAAATGCAGAAACCAAAGGAAGCGTCCTTTGGCGACTTCCGCACCCAGATTCATCTGCTGTGCCCGCCCCGGTGCCGCATAACATTGCAAAAACTCAGCCGGCAGCTTTTCCATAAATTGACTTTGCGAGTCTTGGTCACAACCTACAAATATCACCTCAGAGTTCTCAGGTAATTTCTGCAGATCCTGCAGTAAACCACTGGGCACCTCTTTCTCATCTGGGCCCACAGGAATAATGACGGATAGTTTTAAATCATGCACTTAACAGGTCCAGCAGTTCCTTCTGCTCAGCACCCAAAGCGCTGACGGGTGTCAGTACTGCAGCAGCAAGACTTGAACGACAACCGCAACTAAACTCCCTCTCAGGCGTTTTGATATATGCCAATAACAGTTGCTTAGCTTTTTCCAGACTCGCACCATAACGAGCGATAACCTGTTCAACACTGACATGGTGAGTTGGGTCATCCATCCAGCAATCATAATCGGTAGCAATCGCTATAGTGCAGTAACACAACTGAGCCTCACGAGCCAAAAAGACTTCCGGCACATTCGTCATACCCACCAGATCACACCCGGCGGCACCACGCAGGAAAAAACTTTCCGCACGTGTGCCCAAACGTGGTCCATCAACACAGCCGTAGGTTTTATGTCTGTGTAATGAAATACCCAAGGATTCACCAGCACTCTGTAAACCATCCGCCAGGCAACCACAGGTTGGTTCTGCCGTGGAAACATGAGCGGCTAATCCGTTACCAAAGAATGTTTTGTCACGATCACCTTTTATAAAATCGAAATACTGATCAGGCAGAGACAGATCTCCAGGCTTTATCTCCTCACGTAAGCTTCCGACAGCCGACAAACCGATAACCTGTGTAACTCCAAGTTTTTTAAGAGCCCAGATATTGGCTTTATAATTCACTTCCGAAGGCAGTAGCTCATGATGACGGCCATGACGAGGCAGAAAAAATAACTCTCGCTCCCCCATTTTCCCTTTGATCACAGGAGCAGAAGGTTTCCCGAAAGTACTATCCAGCTCAAATTCACCGCTGACCTCAAGTCCTTCTAAGTTATAAATACCAGTACCGCCAATAATTCCTAACATCTCTTCTCCTGACCTTTCATTGATCCCCGCTTATCCTTCACTGCAGGATGCTCCGTAGGCGAAACAACTGTAACAACGGTGATGTTTCATACTGATCCGCTCCTCTAAACTCTGCGCCAGAGTAGATCCCAGATCATACTCTTCATCATCGTCCACCAAAGTGCAGGCATACACCCTCATCTGGCCATTTTTCTTCACTACCATCTTGCTGAAAGCGCACATAAAGTCTTTTCTGCTTTCTTCTGTTTGGTAGGTTGTCATACAAGCGGTGGTGACCTGAGGAACCTGCGGCAGACTCCCCGGAGTCGCAAAATCCGGAAACGCCACCATGTTCAGATCCACTGGCAATCCATAGTCTGCAAACAATGCCCGGTACTGACTTTCAACTTCGGCGCGCTTTTCATCCTTATCCATATGCCGGGCAACAGAGACATTAAAACCAGCATCATAGAGTTTTTTGAGCCCCTGCAAAGCTTTATCAAAGTTCCCCTCACCACGACCAGCATCATGCTCCTGCGCCGTTGGTTTATCGATACTGACTCTGAAACTCACAGGATTAGGCGCATCAAACAAGGTCACAACTTCATCCATCCGTTGCTGGATCGCTTCGGTTCCGTTTGTCAGGACCAAACAAGGTTTTCGCTCTGCGGCGTAGGCAAGTATTTTCACCAGCTGTTTGGCGAGGAAAGGCTCACCGCCGGTAAAAGAAAACTGCTCAACTCCGAGCTCCATCGCTTCATCAATGTAAGGTTTAACATCATCAAACCTTACGAGTTCCAGACGTTTATCTCCCGGGCCAGAACCTTCAAGGCAAAACGGGCACTGCAGGTTGCAGGCAGTACCGGTATGGAACCATAACTCCTTTAATCGGAAAGGATCTATATATCCCCGTTGCTCACCCTCAGGGGTGGAGTGCCAGTTTTCTGTACGTATACGCTGCATCTGTGCTCTCAACTAACAACAGCCACTACCGGCATCATTTGTCTGTGTAAGGTTCTTATCGAAAGGCAGTGAAGTGCCACAGCCGTCATAAATACCAAAATGCTGATCCCAACTGCCTATAAATTCAAAATGGTTACTAAAGCGGCTTTCATTCAACATCCGATAAGTATTGCCACAAACAGGAAAGACCTTTCCTGTTTGTATCAGGTGGTGTTTATCCAAAAGAAAATCGCGTGGGTTATGTTCTACTGTGCCCTTGTAGATAACCGCCTGGCCATAGTCCTCACAGAAAAGTTCCAGGCCATCAATTTTGAACAATCGATAAGTCGCAGAGTAAAAACCAATATGACCCACTCTGGTTTCAATATCCGGGTTATCAATGGTAATAGGTCTGTCTTCAACCAGACGGGGATCACTGAAACCAACTTTACGGGCAAGGTTATGAAAATCATTCCAGTACAACGCCCCGCTCAGGCATTCACCGTAAAGCACCGGATCATCCACCAGCTCCTGCGGTATTCTTCTATCTGCGTACACATCTGAAAAGTAGATCTCACCACCGGGTTTCAACAGGCGGTAAGCTTCACGTAAAACGGCTTCTTTATCCGGTGAAAGGTTGATAACACAGTTGGAAATAATGACATCAAAGCTGTTTTCCTCCAGCTTTAACTCGTCCAGTTTTTCAATATAGCCTTTTCGAAACTCGACATTAGCGTAACCAAATTTCTGTGCATGAAAATCAAGATGACGGTTAGCAACTTCGAGCTGCTCGTCAGTCATATCAACACCGACCACCGCGCCTTCTGATCCAACAAACTGAGACAAAACATAACAATCGCGACCAGAACCACTGCCCAGATCCAGAATCCGGCAGCCCTTAAGTTCCTGTGGGCTCACCAACCCACAACCGTAATACCTTGCCAGCACCTCATCATGAATATTACTTAAAGCTTTTTTCAGATAACCCGGCATCTGGGTATCGGTGCAACAGGCATTGGTTTGCAGATCATCAGAACCTTCCAGCACTTTGCCGTAATATTCCTGTACCTGTTCATGCATAACTTTCGTCCTTATTCAAAATCTCTTTTGTCAGTGCCAGTAATTTTTGCCTGGCAGGCCTGTGATCATTTTCTAAATCAATCAGCAGCTTGTACAGATCCTTTTCATGATCGATGTCGTAACTTGGCCGGATATAACTAACTTTACGACCCGCAGACTGACACCTGTCATACAGTGATTCATTCAACCTTTCTGTACTCCAGGGCAGGTCGGAGATTTCCGGCCAGGGCTGGGTGGCGGCCATAATGGTTACGCCACCATCACTGGCCGCGCTCATCACCATATCCGATTCATTTAGCAAGCTATTAACTTCTGTAAAATGTGTATTCGATAAGACCGGCGCATCTGTACCAATTATCAATATATTGGAATGCCCTCGTTTACGCAGAAGAGAATCAACCGCTCTGATACGCTCACCTAGGTTACCTTCGGGCTGAGGAAATACGCTGGCTTGCGGTAGTAATGTTTGCGCCCATTCCTGCTGGTCCGGATGAGACGGTGATAAAACAACAGGTCCTGACCAGGCTTTTGCGTCCTCAATAGCACAGTTGAGTAATGCCTGAGCAATCATTAAGGCTTTTTCAGCACCAACAACGGCAGCTAAGCGCTGTTTACCATGATAAAGCCGGGGTTGTTTACAAAAAATCAATAATGTTGTGGGCTGACTCTGCACAAATAACATCCTTCACCAGAATGGAGCAATAGACCGATACTGAACAATAGAGTTCATTCAAAAACAGAGAGTTCGATCATATTTCAACCAAAACACTTCTTCTGCCATGAACCCTATGATAAAAAACAGTTATAAATTCCCCTGACAGAAGACCAACATGAATCAAGTCATCGATCTGCTACAAGCTCACCGTTCAATCAGAAAATTTACGGAAATGCCTGTAAAACAGGAACTGCTCAATACCTGCATCTCTGCGGGGCAGTCTGCTGCTACCTCAAGTTTTATTCAAGCATGTACGGTTATTCAGGTAAATGATCCAAACATTAGGAATGCTCTGTCTGAATGGGCAGGCAACCAACAATATGTCAAAGCCGCTCCTGTATTTCTGGTCTTCTGCGCAGATATGAACCGCCATAAACTCAGCTGTGAAATGCATGAAGCGGAGATGCTGTCCGGTTTTACAGAGCAATTTATCACCACAACCGTAGACTGTGCTCTGTTTGCACAAAATGTTGCTATAGCTGCCGAATCTGAAGGGCTTGGAGTGGTCTATATAGGGGGGATTAGGAACAAAATCGATCTGGTGTCCCAGGCCCTTGAATTACCAGAGTTAACCTACCCGGTTTTTGGCATGTGCATTGGATACCCTGACCAGGACCCAGAGGTTAAGCCCCGCCTCCCCCTTGAAGTTGTTCTGAAACAGGATAAATATTCAGACAAAAACGACGCAGATCGCATTGCAGAATATGACAAAACAATCAAAGCTTACTATCAAAGCAGAACAGGTGGACAAAAGGATATGACCTGGAGTGAGCAGATCTCTGGTATGCTGCAAAAAGAAGCCAGACCGCACATGCTTTCTTTCCTGAAAAGCAGAGGTTTTTTACACAAGTAGCTCATTAAACGCGTTATAATTCCGCATCTGCGTAATTTTGAGGGGTTCAGAATGACAAATGCCATTGATACCGGCGATTCTCTTGACTTACTTCTGGCACGTCAGCCAGTTTTTAACAAAAGTCAGGATGTGGTGGCGTATCTTCTACTTTATCGCGACAGCGATGAACAGGCACCTAAGGCCATTAATGACCACTTGGCCACTTCGTCCGTTATTCTTAATACATACGCCAGCATATGTCAGGATGGTGAGGTTCGTTCCTTGCCTTGCTACATAAAGCTAACTGACAAAACTCTGATGGCAGACAATTTTCCTGAACTGCCAAAAGAACATTTCGTCCTTGAGATTCTGGCCCATTCTGAAATTACCCCAGAATTTGTTGAGCGTGTGAAAGAGCTTGCGCAACTGGGTTATAGGATTGCACTCTCAGATTATAAAGCTGAACCTAAATTCGCCCCCCTGCTCAATCACATTCAGATTGTAAAAATTGATGTCCAGCATACAGGGCTGGATCATCTTGCTGAGATTGCCAAACAGTTACGCCCTTTCCATCTGGAGTTGCTTGCAGATAAAGTTGAAACCCAAGAAGAGTTTCGGAAATGTCACGAACTCGGTTTTACATTGTTCCAAGGCTATTTCCTCAGCAAGCCGGAACCGATCAAGGGTAAAAAACTCGGCAGTAGTAAAATTCTGCTTATGCAGATGATGGTAGAGTTGCAAAACCCGCAAGCAACAGCTCAGTCTGTTGAACAGCTGGTAATTAATGACCCTCTGCTGACGTACCGAATTCTCAGAGTAGTAAATTCAGCAGCCTTCTCCCTACGCAGAGAGATTGAATCTCTTTCCCATGCCATCAGTCTGCTTGGTTTTGATCAGATCCGTAAATGGGTCAGCCTGTTTCTGGTTACAGATACACAGGACAAACCGGAAGAACTGACTATGTCTATGTTAGTCAGAGGGCGGATGTGCGAGCTACTGGCGGAGATGCTTGGTCGCGATCAACCAATTAACAATTTTATCGCAGGTCTTTTTTCCAAACTCGATGTGTTACTGGATATGGAGATGCAGGAGCTGTTGGATCAGGTTCCTCTTCAAGCCGATGTTAAAGCGGCACTGTTAAATCATGAAGGACAATTAGGTCAGATTCTACAACAGGTTTGCAACTACGAAAGTGGTGAATTTGACAAGATAGATCTGCTACTGGAACAACCCTATTACGAAGCTGCATACCGCCACAGCCTTAGCTGGGCCCAACAAGTAATGCAGACTCTGAGTGCCGATTCTAAGTCCTGATAGTGGCAATTCTTGATAACCCCGAATTAGTTCTACTGCTTACCTTTGTATCAGCGGGAACATCATTCATCACAGCCTCTATGGGCATTGGTGGAGGTGTTCTTCTGTTGGCAATTCTGGCTTCCGTTCTACCCCCGGCAGCGCTCATTCCAGTCCATGGGCTGGTGCAACTAGGCTCAAACGGCAACCGCGCGATTATGACTCGCCAACATATTGACTGGAGTTTGGTTAAGAGCTTCACCGTTGGGGCTTTAATCGGCGCACTCGCCGCTTCATTTGTGGTAATCCAACTCCCGCTCTATCTTATCCAACTATGCGTAGCACTGTTTATCCTGTTTCTGATCTGGGGCCCGAAACCCCAACGTCACCAAGTCAGCAAAAAAGGCCAGATCACTTACGGAGCTGCTACCACTTTTCTTTCCATGTTTGTTGGCGCAACAGGCCCTCTTGTCGCGAGTGTGGTACATCGGCAGAGTTATGATAAACACTCCATCACTGCTACTTTTGCAACCTGTATGAGCTTCCAGCACCTGTTGAAAATGCTGGTTTTTTCTCTGGTGGGTTTTGCATTCTGGCAATGGTTGCCGCTCATTGTCCTTATGATTCTGGCCGGTATGTTTGGAACCTGGCTGGGCCTGAAAATGTTAAATAAAATTCCGACAGGCCACTTCAAATTGATTTTCAAAACCGTCATTACCCTATTGGCATTACGCCTACTCTGGCAAGCAGGTCAATCTCTGATATAAAAGATAGTCTGACACTCCTTGCCAGAAGCTTTGCATCATCTCTCAGCAGAATAGCTTGCCGCCGTATAAGAGTTTCAGTAAACACCATGCAATCAATGCCCCTGATCCGCCCCCCAGAGTATTCAACAGTAGATCCATTTGGCTGGGGTCACGAAATGGAATGGTTAGCTGCATCAATTCAATACCCAGGCTCAGCACGAAACTGCTACCCGCTGCAGAGACACTCGCCAACCCAAAACCTCTTGCCGAAAAAATGATATAAATCAGAATCCCTAATGGGAAAAAGCCAACAAAGTTCAACAACAGGTCGCCGGGGCTTATGTTCGGTAGCTGCAAACGACTTTTTATTGTTTGAAGGTTGCGACGCTCAATCTTTAAATGGTTAACCCCCACATACAATTTCACCTTCAGCGCTTTCGAAGATTGAATATAACCAGCACTATCGACTTCAGCACTCCTGAACCTGGAATCGTCAAAAACAAAAACGGGCTCAAAACCACTTAAAGGCGCTTTTTCAGGACCAGCATTCGAACTCAATGAAAAGTAATGTATTTTCCCCGCCCATGGAAAACGATGGCTCTTATTAGTACCCAGCACAACTCTGACATCTTCTGTATCAAACTCAAACGGTCTGTTCAGAGTTTTTGCCTGCTGATAAGACTCGCCACTCACGGTAAATTTTAATGCATTTTGAGTTAATAGAATGGAAACAGCGTAAGGCCCGAAATTATCTTTTGGCAAATCGACCCAAACTCTTGGTTTACGCAAGCGCGCACTGTAATCATCGCCACTCATGAGTATCAGTTGGTTTTTCCACTGCCATAAAATCAGTTCTCTTCCCGAAGAAGGACCATCGACCACAAAGATAACCCCGCCTCTTTCAAGGTTTTCAGGATCATATTCGAAGCTTAAATCGATCTGAATATTTGCAGCTGGATTAAGATCGAAGAGGGGTTCTGTATGTGCTCGACTACCCCTTTCGAACACGATTGCACCCCGTTGATCAGATAACGACAACGGATTATGGGTCGTAAAAATACCATCCAAACCTGCGTATAAATAAACACACAACACAGGCATTAGAAGGTACACACTCATGCGTTTCAGCGCCAAATACCCTCTCCTTACAATACCTAAACCATTAGTAAAATTCAGATTAAAATAAAAAACCCCGCCATTGGCAGGGTTCTATTGATAGCGCTGTCATTTCACCAGACGGTGAAAGTTAATCAATCCAATTGAGACAGATCTCGCACCGCACCCTTATCCGCAGATGTTGCAAGCTTAGCATAAGCTTTCAGTGCAGCAGACACTTTACGAGGACGCTCTTTAACAGGTTTCCAGCCCAGCTTATCCTGTTCTGCACGGCGTGCCGCCAGCTCTTCGTCAGAGAGCAGTACATTGATAGTACGGTTAGGGATATCGATACGGATGATATCTCCGTTACGTACCAGACCAATCGCACCACCCGCCCCAGCTTCTGGAGAAACGTGGCCAATAGACAAACCTGATGTACCACCAGAGAAACGACCATCAGTCAGCAGCGCACAAGCCTTACCCAGGCCCTTAGACTTGATGTAAGAAGTTGGGTACAGCATCTCCTGCATACCCGGGCCACCCTTTGGCCCTTCGTAACGAACGATAACCACTTCACCCGCTACCACTTTATCATCCAGAATGTTCGCAACCGCTTCATCCTGAGACTCAGTAATATGCGCAGGACCTTCAAACACCAGGATAGATTCATCCACACCCGCAGACTTAACAACACAGCCATCTTCAGCAATGTTGCCTTTCAGTACTGCCAGACCACCTTCCAGTGAGAAAGCATGTTCAAGAGAACGGATACAACCGTGCTCACGGTCACCGTCCAGAGTTGGCCAACGAGTAGACTGACTGAAAGCCGTCTGGGTTGGAATACCGGCAGGACCCGCTTTATAGAACTCCATCACTTTATCAGATGGGTTACGCATGATATCCCACTGATCCAGCGCTTCTTTCATAGTCGGTGCGTGAACAGTTGGTACATCTGTATGAAGTTTACCGGCACGATCCAGCTCACCCAGAATACCCATAATGCCACCTGCACGGTGTACGTCTTCGATATGATACTTCTGAGTGTTTGGCGCTACTTTACACAGCTGCGGTACTTCAAGAGAGAGACGGTTAATGTCATCCATAGTGAAGTCGATTTCCGCTTCCTGAGCGATTGCCAGCAAATGCAGAATGGTATTGGTTGAACCGCCCATGGCGATATCCAGCGTGATTGCATTCTCAAACGCTTTAAAACCAACTGAGCGCGGCAGAACAGATTCATCATCCTGCTCGTAGTAACGTTTAGCCATTTCAACAATAGAACGTCCACCTTGCAGGAACAGCTCTCTACGATCAGAGTGAGTGGCAACCACAGTACCGTTGCCCGGTAGTGCAAGACCCAGAGCTTCCGCCAGACAGTTCATGGAGTTAGCCGTGAACATACCAGAGCAAGAACCGCAGGTAGGGCAGGCTGAACGCTCAACTGCATCAACTTCTTCATCAGATGCATTAGGGTCTGCTGCCAGAACCATGGCATCAACCAGATCCAGCTTATTTTCTGAAAGCTTAGTTTTGCCCGCTTCCATTGGACCGCCGGTAACGAAAATCACTGGGATATTCAGGCGCATAGACGCCATCAGCATGCCCGGTGTGATCTTGTCGCAGTTGGAGATACAAACAATCGCATCCGCACAGTGTGCATTAACCATGTATTCCACAGAGTCTGCAATGATGTCGCGGGAAGGCAGAGAGTAAAGCATGCCATCATGTCCCATCGCGATACCATCATCCACCGCAATTGTATTGAACTCTTTCGCGACTCCACCTGCTTTTTCGATCTCGCGAGCCACCAGTTGTCCCATATCTTTCAGGTGAACGTGACCTGGGACAAACTGTGTAAATGAGTTTGCTACAGCGATGATCGGCTTATGGAAATCTTCATCTTTCATTCCAGTCGCACGCCACAGCGCACGAGCACCAGCCATATTACGACCCGCAGTCGAGGTTTTAGAGCGATATTGCGGCATTAGAAAAACCCTTGTCTTTAATTATTCTCCGGCACCCTGAGCAGTGTTAAGTGCAGATACCTTTGCAAGCCATCGATTATAACAGAACCGTTCTAAAACCAACCCCCATCGATATTGCTTTGTATGCAATGACATATGCCAGTAATTAGATCTCTGTCTTTTTGTCTACACTAAGGGATAACGGAACTTTGATCTCTGATTCCGCAGGAGGCTTATTATGCGTATTGGTATCCCAAAGGAAGTAAAGGTGCATGAATACCGCGTCGGCATGACCCCTAATGGTATTAAGGAGCTAACCTCGAAGGGCCACCAGCTTTTTGTTGAGCACCTCGCCGGGGATAAAATAGGCTTTTCCAATCATGATTATGAAACCGCTGGAGCCACCATCTGCAGCCATGCCGAAGAGGTATGGCAACGGTCTGAAATGATCATAAAAGTGAAAGAGCCCCAACCAGATGAGATCAAATGCCTCCGTGAAGATCATATTTTATTTACCTATCTGCACCTGGCCGCAAGTGAAGCGTTAACCCACGGTCTTTTAGATTCAGGTTGTAGCGCCATTGCTTATGAAACCATTACTGACCCACAGGGTCGTTTGCCTCTTCTGGCTCCCATGAGCGAGGTTGCTGGCAGAATGTCCGTGCAAGCGGGTGCCCACTGTCTGGAGATATCTCAACAGGGAAGAGGCGTTCTACTGGCAGGGGTACCCGGCGTAACGCCTGGTAAAGTGGTTATTCTCGGGGGTGGTGTCGTAGGCACCAATGCGGCTCAAATGGCGGTAGGATTAGGAGCAGACACAACTATATTTGATAAATCCCCGGCACGTTTACGAGAACTGGATAGCCAGTTTAGCGGTCGTTTAAAAACCTGTTACTCCACCCGGGAGCAGGTATTGGAGTCTATATCCTCGGCAGATCTGGTGATAGGCGCAGTGCTGATTCCAGGTGCAGCAGCTCCAAAACTGGTTTTGAGATCAGACCTTCCTCTCATGACCAAAGGCTCAGTGATTGTTGACGTGGCCATTGATCAGGGAGGGTGTTTTGAAAGCAGTCGGGCAACCACCCACCAAAACCCCACCTACATCGAGAACGATATTGTGCATTACTGTGTTGCCAATATGCCGGGAGCGGTTGCCCGCACCTCAACCCTGGCCTTAACCAATGCCACGTTACCTTATATTGAGCAACTGGCAGAAAAAGGTCTGGACATAATCCGCTCCGATACTGGCTTTGCTAACGGATTAAACATCCATCAAGGATCGGTGTATTGCAAAGGTGTAGCAACAGCATTCAACTTACCTCTCCGACCAATTGATCAGCTCTGAGCTGTATAGGAGACTTGCCAAGCTTTTGCAGGGACTCTACTCTTGGCTGGCTAATATTTGTTGAGAAACCCTATGTCTTCTATTGATAGAAAAGAGATTCGATCTGATAAATGGATGCAGGTATTTATCAAAACCGGTATTCCTGTCGCGCTTGTCAGTATCATTTGTTTATGGGTTGGCTGGTATTTCAAAATACCTGCGCTCGGGCCCGTTTTTATGATTACCGCCGCAATAGCTATTGTTATTGGTCTGATTTATAACGTCCGTTTTGTAATTCTTTCAGTTCGCCAGGTAAAAGAAAAACAGAAGAAGGGGCAATAATTGTCTTCACTCCTACTGCAGCAATACCCCGAGCTCTCGCCTCTTGATGCAGCAGGAGAAGATATTCTGGAGTCTGCACACAAGTTTCAGGTTCCGGCTGGGACTGTATTATTCCGCCAGGGTGATAGTTGCAATAACTTTATTATGGTTACCTCAGGGTGCATAAAAGTCGTTGCTCAAAGCCCTACCGGGAGAGAAGTTTTACTCTATAGAATTGAAAATAAAGGAACCTGTGTACTGACCACTTCCTGCCTTCTAGGCAATCAGCATTACCCAGCAGAAGGCATTGCCGAAACAGATATTACCGCCTACATGCTCCCAAAATCAGTATTTGAAACTGCTCTGAACAAGTCCCCAAGCCTGCGTCAGTTCATTTTTTCTTCCTATGTCAGCCCTCTTTCTGAGGTTATCGAACTGGTACAAAGCATTGCTTTCGAGAGCGTAGAAACCCGGCTGGTTGAATATCTGATTGCAAACAACGATTCGAGTATGACTATCTCACGCTCCCATCAGCAGATTGCGAATGAACTAGGCACTGCCAGAGAAGTCGTATCCAGGCACCTTAAGCGTCTGGAGCAAAAAGGAATGATTCAGCTGGAACGTGGTTCAATCCGGGTTTGTGACTTGGATCAACTCTGCTCTGTGACTTAGTCACAGAATAATCTGTGCCCTTCTCTTAAACTGTAACCAACAGTTATTTGAGAGGATAAAACAATGGAAAAGAACATCGGAACTGTAGATAAAGCCTTAAGAATCCTGATAGGCCTAGTCTTGATCGCACTTGTATTTGTTGGGCCACAAACTGCGTGGGGCTGGATTGGTCTACCAGTTATCCTGATCGCTGTTTTTGGATGGTGCCCTTTATACAAAGTGCTGGGTGTCAGCACCTGTAACAAGTGTAAAACTACTGAATAAACAAAACAAATATATCGGGATAAAGATAATTCTTTATCCCGGCCCTTTCCTTTCACCGTTCACCCCTGATACAGTTTTGTTCATCTATATTTTTTAGTACTCATGAATTCTAAACCTCGGCGATGAACAGACGTAAAAAACATTCCATTCACTACTTGCAACTCAGCTTGCTGTCGCTTTGCCTGACGCTGGCACCACTGCAATGGAGCCACGCTGAGCCTAAAGCGGCGATCAGTTTGCAGGAAGCGACGGATACGGCGTTAAAGCAATTTGGCGGCGAAGTTATCAAAAGTGAATCCAACAAACAGAATGGCACCCCTGTCTATGTAATTCGCCTGTTAAGTAATGGCCGGGTTAAAGAAGTACATATTGATAGCCAGAGCGGTAAAGTTATTGCACCGAACAAGGAGTAACACAGTATGAAAATACTGGTTGTGGAAGACGATTCAGATCTACGTCGTCAATTGGTTTCAGCGCTTGAAGACAAAAACTACACGGTTGAAGAATCTCCCGACGGTGAAGAAGCACTTTATTTAGGCCAGGAGTATCCATACGATCTGGCGATCATAGATTTAGGACTGCCTAAGCTTTCCGGAATCGATCTGATCAAAACCCTGCGCGATGAAGGTAAAGAGTTCCCCATCATTATTCTCACTGCGCGAGGCGACTGGCAAGATAAGGTAGAAGGCCTTGAAGCCGGCGCAGATGATTATCTGGTCAAACCCTTCCATATGGAAGAACTGTTTGCCCGCCTTAATGCTCTGTTACGCAGAGCCGCCGGCCATGCAAAACCTGTCTTCGAATACGGTCCACTGAAAATAGATACTACCGGCAATGTGGTATATCTGAACGATACCCCGGTTAATTTAACCAGCTATGAGTACCGGACATTTGAGTATCTGGTCCTGAACGCGGGTAAAACCATCTCCAAAACAGAGCTGACCGAACATCTTTATCATCAGGACTTTGATCGCGATAGCAACGTACTTGAAGTGTTTGTAAGACGCTTGCGCCAGAAGCTTGATCCTGACCAGACGTTGCAACCAATCACAACGGTACGTGGTTTAGGCTACCGGTTTGCCCTGGAAAGCAAGGACAGCGAGTGAATATCAACTCTCCCCTGCACTCCTTGCAGGGGCGACTTCTGATCGCCTCGGTTGTTATCCTCCCTTTGGTATTACTCCTTGCGGGGCTTGCCCTTAGCCGTGCCTACGAATACAGCCAGGAAAATGAATTACAGCAACGATTGCAGTTGCAGGTGTATCTTTTATTAGGTTCCATTGACCTCAAAGAAGAACACATACAATTCCCCGAACGACTCACTGAACCCAGATACGACCGCCCCCATTCCGGCCTTTATGCCGCAATTCATGACCAGAGCGGCCAGCTATTGTGGCGGTCTTTATCTTCTATCACTTTAGTTAACAAAGAGATAGAGCGCTCAGGTAACATTACACTGGCTGCGGGTGAACCTCAGTTTCAGCACCTGAGTGATGAAAGCCTGTTTAGGTACCAACTGCGTATCATCTGGGAATTTCCTGAAGAAGATAAATCGCTGATTTTCACCGTTATGGAATCTGACATTGGTTTTGTCAGCAATCTAAAAGAGTACAACCAGCATCTGACAATTTGGATGAGCATCATCTTTCTGGTGGCATTGCTCGCACAGACTTTAATTTTGCGCTGGGGATTATTCCCACTCAGGAAACTGGCCAAAGACCTCAAAGAGATAGAGTCAGGTTCTTCAGAACTTTTAAGCGGTCATTATCCAGACGAGGTTGAACCGGTCACTCAAAACCTGAATGGGCTAATTGAAAGTGAACGGCAACAACGGGAGCGCTACCGCAATACCTTAGGTGACCTGGCACACAGTTTAAAAACGCCGCTTGCCGTCATGCGTGGTGCCGGTGAAGAGAAACAAAGCATCGAAGGTTATAAAAAGCTGGTTGATGAACAAGTTCTGCGAATGGACCAGATTGTTCAATACCAACTTTCCCGCGCGGTAAAAAGCCAGAATGCGCCATTAGGAAAAACCGTCAGCATCAACCCAATCGTTGAGCGAATGCTCTCTGCACTCGGTAAAGTGTACCGGGATAAAGCAGTCACCACAGACGTAGATATTCCAGCCGATTTAAAGTTCCCCGGGGATGAAAGAGACCTGATGGAGCTATTGGGTAATCTACTGGAAAACGCCTTTAAATATGGTGACAGTAAAGTAGGAATTCGCGGGGACGTTAACAATCAGCTTCTGCAAATACGTATCTGTGATGATGGCCCCGGTGTTCCTAAAGAATTAAGACAAGTCATCCTGAAACGGGGAGAAAGGCTGGATACATCAATACAGGGGCAAGGTATAGGTTTATCTGTGGTGGTCGATATTATCAGCAGTTATCAGGGTGAACTGGAGATCGCTGATTCACCCTACGGAGGCAGCTGCTTTATCATTCGAATGCCGATCTAAAGCGGCTTTATAAACACCTTGGAATTGCGCTGCAGGTTAAACAACTCTTGCTTCTCTCCTGGCAATTGCTCAACCGAAGTTTCCACAAATCCGCGTTCGATAAACCAGTGAGCCGTTTTCGTCGTCAACACAAAAAGCTGTTCAAAACCCTGTTGTTTAGCTTTTTGCTCAATCGCCAATAACAACTGATCACCTCTGGAACCCCCGGTGTATTCTGCATCAACCACCACACAGGCAAGCTCAGCCGTTTTATCTTCCATAAATGGATAGAGTGCTGCACAACCAATCACCACACCATCACGTTCGATCAGGGTAAAACGTTCAATCTCATTTTCCAGCATCTCACGGGAGCGCCGAACCAGAGTACCGTCCTGTTCCAACGGTTGAATCAGTTCCAGTACAGCTCCGACATCTTCAACCGTTGCCGAACGAAGTTGTTCATATGATTCCTGCAGAACCATAGTTCCCGCACCATCACGCGTGAACAGTTCCGCAAGCAAGGCACCATCCTGCTGGTAACTGATTAGATGGCAGCGCTTAACGCCGCCTCGGCAGGCAGCAACTGCAGCTTCCAGATGCCGGGAAAGTTCGGTATGCGGTGTTGTTGAATCATCGATCGAGGAAAGGTAGTTGGCAACCAGACGTTCAGCTTTACGCGCCAAAAGTTCACTGCGTAAAGCACCCGAGCTATCCATAACACCATTGTCACTACCAAACAGGATCAGTTTATCCGCCTGTAACAGAATAGCAGCACAGGTCGCTACATCCTCTACGGCCAGATTAAACAATTCACCTGTGGGCGAATAACCAAGATGCGATAACAGCACAATATTGCCATCATCTAATTGCTGTTGAATGGCACTGCTGTCCAGACGACGAACCTGACCTGTATGAGCCATATCTACGCCATCCAGAACTCCCACGGGTTTCGCCGTGACAAAATTTCCGGAAACAACACGGATACGCGCACCCGCCATGGGTGTGTTTGGCAAACCCAGCGACAAACGTGCTTCAATCTCGGCACGAACAGTGGCAGACGCTTCGATTACACAGTTCAGCGTTGCTTCATCAGTCACCCGCAGGTGATGGTGAAGTTTCGATTCAACTTTCTGTTGCAACAGCTTGGCACTGATCTGAGGACGTGAGCCCTGAACTAAAACCAGCCTGACGCCAAGACTGTGAAGCAGCGCGATATCGTGAACGATATTGGAAAAATTCTCATCGGCAACCGCCTCCCCGCTTAACATAAGCACAAAGGTATTGCCCCTATGCGCATTGATATAGGGTGAAGAGTGGCGGAACCAGTTAACGTATTGTTTTGTATCGTCGTTCACGGCTTTTTACAGGCAGTACTGCTCAATCAGTTTCTCTAATATGGCTACTGTAGGCTTTATCTGGTCAAAAGCCAAATACTCATCCGGCTGATGAGCCTGATCAATAAACCCCGGCCCCATCACGATCGTATCCATCCCCATCCTTTGCAGGAAAGGAGCCTCGGTACCAAAAGCGACGCTTTCGGCCTGATAACCAGTTAGCTGCTCCGCTTTTTTGACTAAATCTGACTGTTCATCATTAGCGAAAGCCGGTATCCCTGGAAACAAAGCCTGAGTACTAATCTGAACCCCAAACTTATCCGCCAGAGGCGCTAAACGCCTACTGACATCTTCACGCAGATTATCCAGATCCATGCCCGGCAATGGGCGTAGATCATATTCAACTTCACAACGGCTGCAGATGCGATTGGGATTATCCCCGCCGTGAATACAACCCAGATTCAATGTCGGCTCAGCAATTTTAAACGCTTTATTCTGATGTTTTTTCTGCAGATCTGTTCGGAATGAAATCAACTCGGTTAAAACCGAATGCATCGCATCCAGCGCATTAGCGCCCAAAGAAGGGTCTGAAGAGTGACCTGCCTTACCTTCGACCCTGATAGACTCCATCATCATGCCTTTATGCATATAAATTGGCTTAAGCCCGGTAGGCTCACCAATGACTGCATAACGCGCTTTAGGCCTGCCTGCTTCCGCCAAAGCCCTGGCGCCATTCATGGAGCTTTCTTCATCCGAGGTTGCCAGTATGATAAGCGGCTGCTGCAAAGGCTGCTCTATAAACTTCCGCGCGGCCTCAATAGCAATTGGGAAAAAACCTTTCATGTCACAGGTACCCAGGCCGTAAAAACGGTTGTCCTTTTCCGTGAGCTTAAACGGATCACTGTTCCAAAGCTCAGCATTAAACGGCACTGTGTCAGTATGCCCGGAAAGGACCAAGCCTCCTGGGCCAGAACCCAGGGTCGCAATCAGATTCGCTTTACCCGCCTGGGCATCTACCGTCATAATTTCGGTTTGGAAACCCAACGCAGACAACCAGCTTTCCAGTTTCTCGATCACCTGCAAATTGCTCTGATCCCAGTCCGGTTGAGTACAGCTAACAGAAGGGCTGGCAATCAACTCGGAAAGCATAGTGACAAGATCTGGGCAACGACTAGCAGGCATCTTTGGCTCCTAGGTAAAATTAACGTGAGCGCATTGTCCCCTGTTTACTAATCCGGGTCTACTGGCGAAAAGTTTCTACTCCTATAAAACTCTGAGTTAGACTGTAGCAAAACAACAATTTAATAAGCTGTAGTAGAGATAAAAATAGATGGCGACGGAAATCGAACTAAAACTGACGTTAAGCCCACATCATGTGGAATCACTTATCTCACAACCTTTATTCCGATCTAATGTCGTCAAGGCGCTGGGGTCGCAGGAACTGAAAAACACCTACTTCGACACACCTGATCAGCTACTGACCCAACACAAGGTTGCTTTACGCATCCGGGAAAAAGGCGACCAACTGATCCAGACATTGAAAAGCAGCGGAATATCAGAGGCGGGCCTGCACACCAGAAATGAATGGGAATGGCTGCTCAAAAAGCCTGAGCTGGATTATGAATTGCTGCAAACGGCGGAATGGCCTTCAGCATTGAACACAGCTGAAATCCAGTCACAGATAACCCGCGTTTTTTCAACCGACTTTACTCGTACTCTGTGGATACTCGATAGCACCGATTATTTTGGTAACCCTCTGAAAGCAGAAATAGCGCTCGATCAGGGCTCCGTTAGCTATGGTGATAAAGAGGATCAGATCTGCGAACTGGAATTGGAACTGCTGGAAGGTGATCCAAGCGAACTGATTAAATTTGCTTCAGATTTAGCTAAACGCGTACCTTTGTTCATCAGTGATATCAGCAAAGCAGAACGCGGCTACCGATTACAAAACCCAGAAGAGTACCGGGTGCAAAGGCATCCTCTATCATTCCCTAAAGACACCGCAAAGGAAGATATTTTTTGCCACCTACTCATGAACGAACTCAGTTTATGGCCTCGTTTCTTCGAAGCATGGCGCTTCAATCGCAATTGGGAAAATATTACCGAGGCTCTGGAATCTTTGCGGAATACTGATGCCCTTTTCGAAAGCTTCGGTGAGATCATCCCAGTTGAACCCGATGGCGTCATCAGCCAGCTCCTTATCAAACTGATCCGCCAGTTACGTGACATTGATTCATGGAGAAGAACCGCTGAGTTAACCGGTCGCAAAGGCAGTGCATGGCATAGTGAACAAGCAGAACGAGCAGCCGCAAGAATTGATGTTCTTTTGCAAACGGCAGAACCGGGACTGCTGGCACTTCTTTTATCAAAAGAACTGGTTTCCCGCTCCTGGCGTTCGCGCTGGAATGAGCAACAGGAAAAACTCGCTCAGGAACCACTCTAATTGATGACGAGAGTCACAAATTTATACCTGACCAACTGCTATGCTTGAAGAATAATTCATCCGGATAAGGTCGTTATATGCTGACACCCCAAATGGACTTACTTCCCGCTGCATTGCACCCTGTGCTGCAGCATAATTTTGAACAATTGAGCGATGTCCTCAGTTCAATTGAAGCAACACCCGCTACATTTTCAGAAGATCTTTCACGCGTCCTGACCGGCAGTCAGTTTGTTACTGAACAACTGCAGCGCTCACCGGAAATGCTGAGCAACCTTCTCGAATCAGGTGATCTTTACAACGCATATACCAGCACTACTTATTCTGAAAAACTGCAAACGCGTTTTGCCAATGTAGCGTCTGAAAATGACCTGCACAGAGAGTTACGTAAGTTTCGTCAGCGCGAACAGGTGCGTTTAATCTGGCGTGATCTAACCCGCCAGAGCGATATGCAAACCACCACTCGTGAATTATCCTGGCTGGCAGATACCTGCGTTGCCGATGCCATGGACTGGCTCGCTGAAAGCGTCAAAAGCAAATGGGGTACACCCATAGGTCGAGACAGCAAACAACCTCAAAAGATGGTTGTTCTTGGCATGGGTAAATTGGGTGCTAACGAACTCAATCTTTCCTCCGACATCGACCTGATTTTTGTTTTTCCTGAAAACGGCGAAACAGAAGGGGGCAGCCGCTCGCTGGAAAATCAAGACTATTTCATGCGTTTGGGTAAAAAGCTCATTCAGGCGCTGGACAACACCACGGTAGACGGTTTTGTGTTCCGTGTAGATATGCGCCTGCGCCCGTTCGGTTCGGCAGGACCTTTGGCGATCAGCTTTGGCGCCATGGAAGATTACTATCAGGAACATGGTCGTGAGTGGGAACGTTACGCCATGATCAAAGCCAGAGTCATGGCTGGAGATCTGCATGCCGGGCAGGAACTGATGGATATTCTGCGCCCATTCGTATACCGCAAATACATCGATTTCAGTGCCTTTGATTCACTCCGCGAAATGAAGGACATGATCAGCCGGGAAGTTCGCCGCAAGGGTTTAGACAATAACGTCAAGCTCGGTTCTGGCGGGATTCGCGAAGTGGAATTTATCGCACAGGTTTTCCAACTACTACGCGGCGGCCGTGATACCAGACTGCAACAACGGGAGCTGTGCAAAATCCTGCCCTTGCTACCTGAAGCCGTAGGTCTTCCTGAGCAGGCCTCAACAGAGCTGATGCAAGCTTACCAATTCCTGCGTAATGCCGAACACGCCATCCAGGCGGTGGATGACCGACAAACTCAGGAACTGCCAGTAACTGAGACTGAACAGTTAAGACTGGCTTTCAGCATGGGCTTCGATGACTGGGATAGTTTCCACACAGCCCTTGAAGGCTATCGTGATCAGGTACGTAAACACTTTGCGGAACTGATTGCCCCGGTCGAGGAAGAAAGTGCAGAACAAGATGCCTGCGGCACTGAGGTCTGGCTCTCCCTTTGGAATGAAGATTTCGATGATGAACAATCGTTGAACTGTCTTAAAGAGCAGGGTTTTGATGATATTGAAGGTGCCTGGAAACTGCTGAAAGATCTGCGCGATTCCCGCACAGTGAAAACTCTGCAGCAAATAGCACAGGAACGTTTTCTGGCCGTCTTGCCTGCCCTTCTGCAATCAGTTACGAAAACTGAAAACCCAACAGAGACACTGGGCCGGGTTTTACAGCTGATTCAGGCAATCCTCAGACGTTCAGCTTATCTGGTTCTGCTGGCGGAAAATCCGGTTGCCCTCGAGCAACTGGTCAAGCTCTGCTCTGCATCCAGCTGGTTCTCAGAAAAACTAGCGCTACAACCTTTGCTTCTGGATGAATTAATCGATGCCCGGAGTCTCTACTCCCCACCGGATAAAGAAGCTCTTGAGAACGAATTAAGACAACAGCTGCTGCGTATTCCTGAAGAAGATATTGAACAGCAGATGGATTCTCTTCGTTATTTCAAAAACGCTCACCTACTCAAGGTCGCGGCTTCCGAGATCACCGGTGTTCTGCCCCTGATGAAGGTCAGTGACTATCTGACCTGGACCGCAGAAGTCATTCTGGAGTCGGTTCTGGACATTGCCTGGAAGATCATGACAGACAAACATGGGGCACCTCAGAAATCTCCTGGTGAGCCATGTAATCCAGACTTTATTGTTATTGGTTACGGGAAACTGGGCGGGATTGAGCTGTCCTATGGTTCAGATCTGGATCTGGTATTTATCCACAATTCAGATCCTAATCTATACACGGATGGTGAAAAACAGATCGCAAATTCTGTTTTCTTCACCCGACTGGGTCAGAAGATTATCCATATCCTGAATACATTCACCACATCCGGGCAGCTCTATGAGGTGGATATGCGCCTGCGTCCGTCTGGTAATTCGGGTCTGCTGGTAACTTCACTGAATGCCTTTAAAGCCTATCAGGAGAAAGAGGCCTGGACCTGGGAGCATCAGGCACTGGTTCGGGCACGTTATGTCGCCGGAGACCAAGCCTTAAGCAAACAGTTTCTGGAAGAGCGCGCGGCTATCATCAGTAAACAACGCGATCAAAACACCTTGTTGGAAGAAGTTCGCGAGATGCGTGAGAAAATGCGCTCTCATCTGGGCAGCAAACCTGCGGCCAATGAAGAGAATCAGGTATTCCACCTGAAACATGACCGTGGCGGTATAGTGGATGTTGAGTTTCTTGTTCAGTATCTGGTACTAAACTACGGCCATCAGTATCCGGACCTGTTCGAATTTACGGATAACATTCGAATTTTGGATGCAGCCGAAAAACACGCACTTCTTTCCAGTGAAGAAGCTGAAACCCTAAGAGAAGCCTATAAAGCTTTCCGATCGATTGGGCACCGTCTTACGTTGCAGAACCGCTCCAACACCATATCAGATACAGAAATGGTGGAGTGTCGTGAAGCAGTTGCGCAAATCTGGCATAAGTTCATGGGCTCATAGTCTGCCCAAAGGGGCTAAAGCAGAGACATTAAAAAAGGCAGCTTAAAGCTGCCTTTTTATTACTGAAATTAAAGGTGCAGAAACAATTAGATACTAGTCAGCCAACCAAACTTATCTTCCGCTTTACCCCACTGAATATCATTCAGGGCTTTACGAAGCCTCAAGGTCGTTTCCCCAATACCACCATTGCCAACCTGGTGTTCTTTACCTTTGTAGATCATGGTTCCTACCGGTGCCAGTACAGCGGCAGTACCAGAAAGAGCAGCTTCACAACCCGGCTTAGCAATTCGCTCAAGCATCTCTTCAACCGGTAAGGTGCGCTCAGAAACTTTCAAACCTAAGCTCTCAGCAATGCGCAGAATGGAATCACGTGTAACACCGTGCAGGAAACTTTCATCCAGATCACGGGTAATCACTTCATCACCATCAATCAGCAGGAAGTTCGCCGCGCCGGTTTCCTGAACATCACCATTCGGGCAGAACAGAACCTGATCCACCTCATAATCCGCTTTTGCCTTCAGGGTTGGCAACAAAGCGCTTGCGTAGTTGCCGCCGCTTTTAATCATGCCATTGTGAGGCGCACAGCGCAGGCCTTCATCTTCAACCAGAAGTTTGAGAGCACGGTCACCGCCAGCAAAATAATCACCCACCGGTGAAAGCAATACATAGAAGCATGCTGTTTCAGATGGCGCCGCAGCTTTACCTATAGCCGGCTCAGTACCAAACAGTGTTGGCCGGATATACATAGAGCCTGGAGGCGCAGGTACATCTGCTTCGAAACGTTTAACCGTATCCAGAATCATCTGAGTTACAAACTCTTCATTCAAATCTGGAAGTGCCAACAACTTAGCACTTTGCAACATGCGGGAAACATTGCGATCCAGTCGAAATACCTTGATTGAGCCGTCTTCATGTCTGAATGCCTTCAAGCCTTCAAAACATGTACTGGAGTAATGCAGCACATGTGCTCCGGGATGGAGCTGAATGCTATCACTAGGGACCATTTCAGCAGCACTCCAGCTTGTACCGTCAAACCATGAAATTGACATTTCAGGCATAAAAACTGAGCCGAAAGCTGTAGCCATGAGACCTTCCTTTAAAACAATAACCTGCCACTGAACCAGTGAGGTCCTGACAGATATAATCTAGTGGGTGAAAAAACAAGACGGCTATTTTAATCCCGGGAGCAGGAAATTGGAAATACCAAAACCTGAATATATGCCAGGAAGTCTGATTATTAGAGTTGATATTACAGATCAGGTATCATTTCGCCGGTGTTTGAGCAGAGAAAACAGCTCCGCTGCCGGTAATAGTTGTAATTATTGCCTGGTTTACACCTAAATTCATCCTCAGTTACAAGAAGCACAAGGCAGGACAGATGAAAACACTGGTGATTGGCCCTTCCTGGGTTGGCGATATGCTGATGAGCCAATCTTTGTACAGACATCTGAAGGCACAGAATCCGGAAAGGGAGATCAATGTGCTGGCTCCCGATTGGTGCCGTCCGGTCCTTGCGCGCATGCCCGAAATCAATTCTGCGATAGCCATGCCTGTGGGGCATGGCAGTTTACAATGGAACACCCGTAAGCAGATCGGCCGCGAATTAGGCGAGCAAAACTATAAACAGGCCTTTGTATTACCCAACTCGTTAAAATCTGCATTAATCCCCTGGTTTGCTGGTATTCCAGTGCGTACAGGCTGGAGAGGGGAGATGCGCTACGGCTTGTTGAATGATCTTCGGGTATTGGATAAAAACGCTTTCCCGTTGATGGTGCAGCGATACGTAGCCCTGAGTCAGCCACGAAATACTCCTGCACTGGATCGAAGAAACATTCTCCCCCCAAAGCTGACAGTAGATTCAGCTGCACAGAGTGCTGCCATTGCTGAGTTCCAGCTCAATGCTGAGAATGCAGTAGCTTTCTGTCCCGGAGCAGAATTCGGCCCAGCTAAACGCTGGCCGGACTATCATTACGCCGGGCTGGCTAAAATGCTGATAGCGGACGGGCACAACATCTGGATGTTTGGTTCGCAAAAAGATGCACCCGTTTGCGATCGGATCATTGCGCAACTCTCTACAGAAGAGCAGAAATCATGCTTCAACCTAGCTGGAAATACCTCTCTGCCGCAGGCTATTGATTTAATCGCTGCATGTCGGGCTGCCGTTAGTAACGACTCTGGTTTGATGCATATTGCAGCGGCAGTTAATACTCCACTGGTTGCACTCTATGGCCCTACCAGCCCAGGATTTACTCCACCACTTTCTGAGCAGGCAACGGTCATCCGTTTGATCGAGGGTTTTATTAAAATACGTAAAGGCGATGCCGATCAGGGTTATCATCAGAGCATGATCGACATTACACCAGAGATGGCATACTCCGCTGTTCAGGAATGGTTTTCTGCATGAAAGTACTGATCGTTAAAACCTCCTCCATGGGAGATGTTATCCATACCCTGCCAGCGCTTACGGATGCCGCTAAGGCATTTCCAGGAATCTCTTTCGACTGGGTGGTCGAAGAGGCTTTTCAGGAAATACCGCGCTGGCACCCGAATGTCGACAAAGTTATCCCGGTCGCTATTCGACGTTGGCGTAAATCTATTTTTAAAACCTTAAAAAGCGGCGAGTGGTCAGATTACAAGGCAGAGTTAAAGCAATCTTCTTATGATGCGGTTATTGATGCTCAGGGCCTGATTAAGAGTGCTTTTTTAGTGACGCGTCTGGCCAATGGACCTAAATTTGGCCTGGATAAACAGTCTGCAAAAGAACCCATTGCCTCGTCGTTTTACAACACACCCATAACAGTTGCTAAAAACCAGCATGCGGTTGAACGAGTCAGGCAGCTGTTTGCATCAGCTTTGGGTTATGAATTAGAGGGCCGTGGGGATTTTGCCATCCACCAGCATTTCAGCTGTGAAGAAAATTCAGGTCGTTATCTGGTTTTCCAGCACAGTACGACCCGGTTTGATAAACACTGGCCTGAGCAATACTGGGAGCAACTGATAGAAACCGCTTGTGCAAATGGCTGGCAGATCAAACTACCCTGGGGCAATCCAACAGAAAAAGAACGGGCCGAACGTTTAGCAGCCGTTCACTCAGCGGCGGAAGTTCTGCCAAAGCTAAGCTTAAGTGAGATAGCCAATGTTCTGGCAGGCGCTACAGCATGCGTGTCTGTAGATACCGGCCTTTCTCATCTCGCAGCTGCACTTGATCGTCCCAATGTAATTCTGTTTGGCCCTACTGATCCAGGTTTAGTGGGTGGTTATGGCAAGGAGCAATATTGTTTACAAGCCTCAGATTATCCAGCGATTGATTCCGATATCGAACCGGCAGTTTTTGCCTCACTAACGCCTGATATTGTTTGGCACCAGCTTTCAACTATTATTTGAATCAACCTGTCAAAGCGGTATTAAACAACTATTTTCTAACAGATATGAAACAGATGATTTATGGCAACATTGTTTAGCTGTAACTAGACTAAGATTATATTTGTATTAACCGCCCGAAGAAGTAGCAGGGTTATAACTTGGCTCAAAAAAATTTACTATCCAGCAGATCACTATCAACTGCCAGAGTTTTTTCAGCTCTGGCATTTCTCCCTTTATTGCTGGTCGCTCTAAGCGGGATTTTTATCTATCTTGACCTGACCAATCAGGCCACTAAAGAAGCCTCTGCCCATACATTCAACAGTGCTAAGTTACTTGCCAGCAGAACAGATGCCTATATTTCAAACAGAACCCATGCTGTTGAACTGATGGCTGGAGAATCCATAGCTGAACAACGATTACTGAGAACCGATGTAACAGCAAAAGATACCCTAAAACGTTATTGCGAAACCCTGTCGGCGTCTCTTTGCTACATCATGGATCAGCAAGGTTACATGATTCAGGATAACCGGCCACCGGAAACAACACTGGAAGGCAATAATTACGGTTTCCGGGATTATTTTTTAAATGCTATCAAAGGTAAGCCGAGCCTGTTCCCTGCACTGGGCGCTACGACAAAAAAACGAGGCTTATATTTCAGTCACCCGATCTATTCTGATGAGCAGATTATCGGTGTTGCTGTTATCAAATTCCTGCCCGAAGACATTGAGAACAGCTATCAGGGCTTAAGCGGTAAAGCACTACTGGTAGACAGCAACGGAATTATTTTCGCTGCCAGCGATCCGGATTACGTATTTAAAAGTCTTTTCCCAATAGAACAGCAAAAGCTTCAGAAAATCATCGATTCAAGACAATTTGGTGATGAAATACCTGCCAGCATTCTCACTAAACATGTTGATTCCGATCGGGTTATGGATACTCAACAAAATGAGTTTCTAATTGAACAGGTAGGTATAAGCAGCCTACCCGGCTGGAAAGTTGCCTACCTGCTTCCACCGGACCACTTTGCTCAAACCAGCCATTCACAACAACAGATGATATTTCTTACCAGTATTATTCTGTTTTTCCTGATTGTTCTCGTGGTGGTATCCAAGCTGTTTTTAAACCTGAAACAGACCCTGCAAGAAAGTGATGACTACCGGTTTAAGCTGGAAGAGAGCAAGGATCGCTTACAACAGTTTGAGGAAATTACGACCGAAGCTATCATCATCAGAGACCAGCTTAAAATTCTGGATTTCAATAAACGCGCGGAAGAACTGTTTCAGATATCGCGGTCAGAATTACTGGATACAGAGCTGCCCTCTCTGTTCTCCAACAATTCAGCCCTGAAAGTGACAGAACTTATGCTCAGCAATGCTGAGAAACCTTACCAGGCTGAGATCCAGACCCACTTTGGAGAGGAAGTTCCGGTTATCATTACTGAACGCCCGACCACCTGGAACGGACAAGCAGTTCAAGTAACCTCTCTTAAAGATGAGCGCCGACATAAAGCCGTCAAACAACAACTGATAGCCAGTGAAAGTCGATTCCGTCAGTTATCAGACCTTGTTTCTGAAGGTATTCTGATCTTTTCTGAAGATACAATTGTCGATGTTAACGCAGCTTTATGCTCCATTCTGGGACAACGCAAAGAGGATCTGATTGGCGAGCCGATGAATCAGGTTTTCCCCAAAGATCTGATAGAACCTTTGTCATCAACGAATAACTCCTTTATGGATGAGGAGATCGAGCTGCCCCGGCTGGATGGCACTTTCTTTCCTGCTGAAGTTTCTACTGCCAGCATGGCTTTTGAAGATGGCCGCTACACGGTCCTCTCGATTCGAGATATCACTGACCAGAAAGAGCAGGAAGAGCATATTCTTTATCAGGCCCAATATGACCTGTTAACAGACATCCCCAACCGCTTCCTGGCCAGAGATCGTGCGGAACATGCCATGGCAAATGCCGACCGTCTTTCGAAGAAAGTAGTACTTATGTTCCTGGACCTCGATGGCTTTAAAAAAGTCAACGACAGCCTCGGACATGATGTCGGAGATATCCTTCTACAGTTGGCCAGCAGACGCTTCAAAAGCTGCCTGCAACCCAACGACACACTGGCTCGCCACGGCGGTGACGAATTCATCATCGTTGTTGAAGATATCGAAGATCCACAAGAGACTGAGATACTACTGGAAAAAATTCTGGAGCAATTCTCGAATCCATTCATCATTGATAACAAGGAACTTATCGTCACTGCCAGCATCGGTGTAGCCGTCTACCCTGATGATGCTCAGGACTACCCGTCACTTTTGAGAGCTGCCGACATTGGCATGTACAAAGCGAAAAAAGATGGCCGCAACACATTCCATTTCTACACTCAGGAGATGAATGATGCCGCAATGCGACAGCTACAGCTGGATAACAACCTAAGGTTTGCGCTGGAACGTGACGAGTTCAGCCTTGTTTATCAGCCTTTGGTTTCCGGCGGGCTTAATGCAGGGCGGATTGTAGGCGCAGAGGCCTTAATACGCTGGAATTCAGAAGAGCTGGGGGCGATCTCCCCCGATGAGTTTATACCCCTGACAGAAAATACAGGGCTGATCATTCCTATAGGGCGATGGGTTCTGGTTCAAGCCTGTACTCAGGCCAAAAAGTGGGTAGATCAGGACTTTGAAGACTTTTCCATCTCCGTGAATGTTTCACCACGTCAGTTTAGCGGCAACCACTTCATTCATGATCTGAATTACGCTCTAGGGAAAAGCGGTTTACCTGCCAAAAACCTGAACCTCGAAGTCACTGAAGGTTTATTGATTCAGGCCTCTCCAGAGCTGAACCACACTCTGGAGTACCTATCCAACATGGGAATTAAAATCAGTATGGATGACTTTGGCACCGGCTACTCATCCCTGCGTTATCTGCAAACCTTCCCATTTAATAACCTGAAGATAGACCGGGCTTTCATCAACAACCTTCCAAATCACAAGGATTCTAAGATCCTGGTAGCTGCGATCATTGCAATGGCCCATAAGCTGGGCCTGAGTGTGACCGCTGAAGGGATAGAAACCATCGAGCAGTTCAACTATATGAACCTCCTTGACTGCGATATCTTACAAGGTTTTTATATTGGCAAACCGATGGAATCGGACGAGTTAACAGACCTGATCAATCACAATAACCAAAATCAGGCCATAGGCACGCACTACGATATTTAGCTCATAAAAAGATGACTAAAACGTTCTAAACATCCCATTACATTCGTCTATAATGCACGCAAACAATAACAACTGCCTTCGAACGAGGATTCTATGGCCGCTACCCCTCTGAACTCGATTCTTTTCATATGTCGACATAACAGTGTACGTTCACAACTTGCCGCACTGCTCACCGAGAAGATCAGCCATTCCGCAGTAAAAGCAGCTTGTGCAGGCCCAGAGCCCACCGCAGTTCCTGATTTCATCCAGAACTGGGCAGAAAAACTTGGTCATTCTTCGCCGTTAACATCACAACCATTAGAGCAGGTATCCGATCAACCCTTTGACATGGTTGTAACCCTCTGCGACAAAAGCCACCAGGCTTTACCGAACATAGCAAATGACCCACAGCACATCCGCTGGGATTTCCATCACGCTGAAACTGAAGATCAATTGAAACATCTGGAAATTGAATTGGCAGAGAGGATCCGCCTGTTGCTTCTAACGAAAGGTGTGATTTAAGAATGGTGCCGGCACCAAGAGTCGAACTCGGGACCTACTGATTACAAGTCAGTTGCTCTACCAACTGAGCTATACCGGCACACCATGAAGCGGAGCGCATGATATCAGCTCCGCCTCATGATTCAAGTATTTTTCTATCTAAATTTCATTTCAAACTTAAAAAATCATCCCTGCAACTTTTATTCATGAATTTTCGTTCAAAAATTTGCTCTCTGATCCTTCAAGTGCCAATCTATCTACCTAAGATCAATAAAATAAGGAGTGAGAAGTATGCATGCATATCAGGTTGATTCCGCAGATGGGATAGGTGCCATCAAGCAGGTAGATTTAGATACCCCAACCCCTGGGGACAATGAAATACTGGTAAAAATGAAAGCCTGCTCTCTCAACTACCGCGATCTACTCATCCCTTTGGGGGGCTACGTTCGCAATGATGTAAGACCTATAGTACCCCTCTCTGATGGAGCCGGAGAAATTGTTCAAGTTGGTAAAAACGTTACTAAGTTCCAACCTGGTGATCGGGTGATCGGTAACTTTTTTCAACACTGGAAAAGCGGAAAAATTGACGATAAAGGCCTTAATTCTGCAATGGGCGGCAGTATTGACGGCGTTTTATCAGAGTACTTTATCCTTCAGGAAGATTGCACCGTTAAGATTCCGGAACACATGACTTATGAAGAAGCATCCACACTTCCGTGTGCAGCAACCACGGCTTGGCACGCTTTGGAGGAAGTAGGCAATCTTCAACCTGGTGATACCATCTTATTGCTGGGAACAGGCGGCGTATCCATTTTTGGGCTGCAGATCGCTAAAGCCAAAGGCGCTACAGTGATCATTACTTCTTCCAGTGAAAAAAAGCTTAAAAGAGCGGCTGAAATGGGTGCTGACCACACCATCAACTACAAAACCAACCCAGACTGGGAAGAACAAGTTCTTGCCTTAACCGACGGCAAAGGCGTAGATAACGTGCTGGAAGTAGGAGGGGCTGGCACCTTCGAAAAATCTGTCGCAAGTGCCAAGGTCAATGGTACGGTTTCTGTCATTGGTATTCTTACCGGATTAGAAAACCCAACCATCAGCCTGATGACGATCTTTAATTTACTCAAAATTCAGGGCGTCTATGTAGGCAGCACCTCAATGCTGCAAGACCTGTGTAATTTTATGGCGGAAAAGAACATCACTCCTGTTATCGATCAGCAATTTGATTTTGCCAATAGCATGGATGCTTATAACCATATGGCATCTGCAAAACATTTCGGGAAGATTGTTATTAGCAATCCGTAAACCCGCACCAGTGATTTCCTAACCCGAAAAAATTAAGCCTCACTAATTTGTGAAGCTTAATTTAAGGAAATCACTGGAAAAACTTTTTTCACGCTGGCATATTGAATACCTGAGTAATTTAGTCATGCAATATACATGGATTGTAGTTGTTTATTCTCTGTATTAATCCGTTTCGGGGGGATAATTACGATATGCTAAGTGAATCAGCCGCAAACTCTACTGTTCTTGTAGTGGATGATATGGCCTCCATGAGAGCCATTACAAAAAAAATTCTCAAAACCTACGGCATGAAAAACATTGTTGAAGCCGAAAATGGGAAACAGGGTTTAGGACGTCTCAAAGTATCCAAAGTAGATCTGGTGATTTGTGATTGGGATATGCCGGAAATGAACGGTTACGAACTGCTGCAGGTTGTGAAGAACAATGAGCGCTTATCAAAAATCCCCTTCATTATGCTAACGGCCAATACCTCCAAGGATTTTGTGATTAAAAGCCTGCAAGCCAAAGTGGATGATTACATTGTAAAACCTTACCAGCCCGAGGCTTTGCTTGATAAAGTTAAGAAGCACCTGAATTGATAACATCAATCCAGAATATTTACCCTATATAGAGCTGATTAATTTTGTCTTTAGACAAATCCAGATCAACCGAAACAGGCATATCGGTCACTCTCCGGCCCATGGGGTTTGTACGGTTATATTTTTCCCTGTATTCGAGTTTTTTACGGGTTTCCTGATCCTGCCTGCGGTCACAGATAGAGCGCCGCCTTTCCTTCCCATCATAGAGAGAGAACATTAAAACCTTCCACCACTCCTCTGCCTCAACAAAAGAGTGAAGATAATCACTTGTGACCTCGCCATTGCCATCCATCCAGTAATAAACGATCCGGCCATCCATCCAGTAATAAACGATCCGGCCATCCACAAGGTCTTTTACCAGTTTCATAGCAACCTCTGTTCATTCTCCTGTCTATATATTCAGCCTAGCTGGATGTTGGGTAAAAGCCACAAAGAACAGATGAATACATGTATGCATAAAGGCCCAGCCACACAGCATCTCCTTTCCAAGTTAATAAACCACACTCAAGTACTACTTACGGCTAAATACTTTCTTTGAATGTGGAAAAGGCAGATACTGCTCTAAAATAAGTAAAAACCCTTATAAATTCAGCGATCCTTGGAGATCTACATGGAACAAGAGACGAATTCACCAGAAGTAGCAGAAAATATCCCCGTTCTGCAGAATGAATCCGTATTAGCTGCAATTTCAACAATAGATGCTCTAATTGACGGTAACTTCCTCATTGATGCTGATGAGTCAACAGAAGTGGGGAAAGCGCTACAGAAACTGATCCTTAAGTTAAGAGTTTCATACGATCACGAACTGGACCGGGTCGTAAAATTGTCAATCTGCTCTAACGAGACGAGCACAGCCTCTGCCCGGCTATTACACTCACTACAGAATGTGGATAACCGCGCACAATCCATAGCCGCTGCTGCTGAAGAGTTACAAGCATCTGTACAACAGATTAATGACCACAGCTCTGGTATACGCAAAGAGAATGAATCATCTATCGAAGTAATGAATGAGGTTGTCAGTAGCCTGGACTTCACCGTCCATACATTTGAAGAGATCGGCGCAGCAGTTCTGGATGATGTCGAAAAGATCTCCGAAATGGAGTCCTTTGCAAAAGAAGTTAAAGATATTGCAGAGTCGATTAAAGGCATAGCGTTCCAGACCAACCTATTGGCCTTAAACGCCGCAGTTGAAGCTGCTCGTGCCGGGCAGGCAGGTGCAGGGTTCAGTGTCGTAGCACAAGAGATGCGATCCCTCTCGAAGAATTCAGAAAACGCAACCAAGCAGATCACTACTCTGGTTGAACTGTTTGAAGCGAAGATGAAAAGTGTTACCGCTGCATTGCATGACAGCGTTGAAAATGTGGATAAAGGTAAACACGCCATTGGTAACGTCAGCGCCCACATGAAAGAGCTGGAAAGTAATATTCACCGCTCCTCTCAAAATATAACATCGATTGTGGACGCTATCGGGGAACAGAACTCAGCCACTGCAAGTGTTTCGGATGGCATCTATTCAATTGCTCAACAAACTTCTGACAGTGTTCATGGTACCGATCATATTGTCGACTCCATGGATGAACTCCAGGAACATATCAACAATCAGATTCTGGAATTAAGCCAGCTGGAGCTGACCGATAAAGTGGTTAAACTTGCCCAGTCGGACCATGTCATTTGGAAAAAACGCCTGGTCGCCATGATCTGTGGAAAAGAAGGCCTCAATGCTAATGAACTGGCAGATCATCACTCCTGCCGCTTAGGGAAGTGGTATGACAAGGTCACCGATTCAGCCCTTATCAACCACCCAGCATTCCGACAACTGTTAGCACCGCATGAGGTAGTTCACAGGCATGGTAAGCAAGCCGTGGTGCTCTTCAATCAGGGACAGATCGGGGCCGCATTGCAGGAAATAGAGAAAGTCGAAAAAGCGTCTGTAGAAGTGCTAAGGCTACTCAAAACACTGGAAAACGGTTAATTCCTCATGAAATTGAGCTGCCAGGCACAAAGACCGGGCAGCTCGATATGCCCCCTACAACCGAGCAACCACCATAACTCCGATGTATCCGACTGTATAAGCGGCCAACAGCCAGTGGAAAAACCGTAGGTAACTGATAAAGGTCAGTTCGGAGACCTTACTTAACGCGATTACACCCGCTGCAGAACCAATAATCAGCATTGAACCACCCACGCCTACCGAGTAGGTCAGCCCAAGCCAATCGGCCTTATCCATCTCAATACCTGATTTCAGGATAGCGGCTGTTAGCGGCACGTTATCAACCAATGCCGACAAAATACCAACTATATAGTTAGCCATATAAACCGGCATCGCTTCATATAATTGCGGCAGAAAATCCAAAACGGCCAGCTCTTTGAGCATACCTACCAGTAACAAAACGCCGAGGAAAAACAGCAGGGTATCAAACTCAATTTCCCGCACGTACTCAAGAACATTGGGGTTACTTTCGCTGCGGTAAATTACCCGATGGGTTATAAACATAACGGACAAACCAAACAGGAAGGTCAGAACCGGCGGAACCGAGAAGGCAACGCTTAAGAACAAAGTACTGATGATCGTCAGCAGGAAGAGACCAGCTATCAGTTTATCTTTAGCCGCAATAGGACGTTTGAATTTGGGTAGTTCAACTTCTCCTTTTGCTCCCCACATGAGCAATACAGCAAGCACCAGAACCCCCATGACCGCTGGTGCCACCAGCAGGAATAAGTTTGTAATGGTGACCTTATCCGCAAGGAAAATCATCAGGGTGGTTACATCACCGGTGATCAACGATACCCCTCCCGAGTTCACAGCAAATACAACCAATGCGGCAAACTTCAGCGTCTGTTTTGTGTCCAGATTCAGGGATGCCAGCAAGGACAACATGATCAGGGAAGCGGTTATGTTATCCGCGAGTGAAGAAAAGAGCAGAGCCAACAGGGCCATAAGTATCATCAAAGAGCGCAGCTTCAATTTGGTGGGCAGAAGCCGGTAGACCAATTGGGTTATCAGTCCTTTCTCGTTCAGATAGGCCACAAAGGTCATGGCCGCCATTAGGAATAACCACAATGTGGCTATCTCCAGAAGGTTCTCATTCAAACCCTCTTTGAGATGAGCAATATCATGTTCAGGGAAGATAAACGCCAGAATCCAAACCAGCGTACCGATAAACAGCGTTGATTTCGCCTTATTAAGGTGAATCACATCTTCCAGAATGATCAGAACAAACGCTAAGGCAATCAACCCAAGAAGCAAAGTATGCATAACGGCGAGTAACCCCTAAATTTAAAAAGGGCATTATTGTTATACTTTTGCAGTGCAAAATAAATCGATATTTGGGTCTGCCTCTAAAGAACAATGCATCGCAATCCTGTTATCTACTCTAGAGAGAAAAATGGGGCTGATTTCTCAGCCCCATGTGTAGAACCTTAACTAGCGAATTTCACAAAAACCTACACGTTAATCGCGCTAATTAAGCTGCTCTGTTAGAAGTGCTAAATTTTGCAACCTCATTTTCAAGCTGTTCCATATCAGAATGCATTTCATGAGCATACATTTCCAACTGTTCACTTAAACCCTGAGCCGTATTAGCTTCGTTGTGAATGCCATGGAGACGGTCTTTCAACGATTCCGTTGATTGCATCTGCTGTTCAGCGACAACCGCTATCTGCTGGTTCATTTCATTAATCTGTATGATCGAGTTGGTGATCGCCCTCAACGCTTCAGCCGCACTCTTAGAACGGGAAACACTTTCATCCGCAACCTCTTTACCTGATTGCATAGTGCCCGCCAGATTGCCTATTTCTCCTTGTAAGCTTCCGATTTTGTTTTGAATTTCCCGCGTAGCACGTTCAGTTCTTGCAGCTAAGTCACGTACTTCATCTGCCACAACAGAGAAACCCCTTCCCTGATCACCGGCCCTTGCCGCTTCAATCGCAGCATTGAGTGCAAGCAGGTTTGTTTGTTCAGCAATGGTTTGAATCAACTGGATGATATCTCCAATAGAATCACTTTCATCTTTGAGTCGTTGAGTACAAGCGGATGCGTGTTCGATATTGACAGCAAGTTCATCAATTTTAAGTTTTACCCGTTCAACTTCCCCTTCTCCATTGGAAACCATACTGGAAACGCGCTCTACCTCGCTTGCACCCTGCTGGGTACTTACTGCCGTTTGCTGTGAGGTGACTGCAAACTCGCGCATCAATTCTGTAGCGGCTTCAGTCTCAGAACTTTGGCTCAACATCCCGACAGCTGTATGTTTAGAGGCGGATTTAACCTTTTCTGCTGCACTTAAGCCTCTTTGGGAAACCTGAGACATGGTCGTCACCGTTGTTTCAAGCTGGTCCAACAACGCATTGAATGCCTGCGCAGTTTCACCTGCTTCAGTGCCAACCTCAACTTCCGCACGTAAACTAAGGTCTTTACTATCGATGATTTTTTGCACCGTACCCATCGTTTCCAACCAGGCAGTCCGTGCATTGTGTTCTGCCATATTCAACCCTTGGCGCTCCTCATCAGGTGAGATTCGTAACTGCCCACAAGATTTAAGCAACCAGAAGAACAACAAGCCTGTCGAAAATGCCCATACAAATACTGAAACAACCCCCGTGAGCTGAACCAAAATTTGCTCCATGCGACTGTCCAGAGGTAAATTCTCCATAGGAGCAAATAACGCCAACGCCAGAGTTCCCCATACACCACACACACCGTGTACAGCGATTGCACCAATTGGGTCATCCACTTTAGCCCAGTGCAGAAGGATATATTCAGCAAGATATAAAATAACACCGGAACAAATACCCGTGATAATAGCTCCCCAAGGCCCCAGTACCTGGCAACCTGCCGTAATACCAACTAAGCCACCCAGCGCACCATTTAGCACTTTGAGGATATTCACCTTACCCTGATCAACAACCATAGAGATAAGCAGAACAGTCAATGCTCCGGCGGCGGCAGACAGGTTAGTATTCACAAGAATCAGAGGCACATCTTCATTAACAGCCAATGTACTGCCACCATTAAATCCAAACCATCCGAACCACAGTAGGAATACCCCTAAAGTCGCCAGAACCAGATTGTGACCCGGAATATCCTGAACTTCACCTTTGTAATTAAAGCGCCCAATTCGAGGGCCTAACATTAAGGCTCCAGCCAGAGCAACCCAACCACCAACAGAATGGACAACGGTTGAACCTGCAAAATCGACAAAGCCCTGCTGTTCTAACCAGCCTCCATCACCACCTACTAATGCACTACCCCAGATCCAATGACCGGAAACGGGGTAGATAACACAGGAAATAAGTGCCGATATATACAAGTAATCCTGAAAGCGCATACGTTCTGCAACGGCTCCTGCAACAATGGTTGCAGCCGTGCCAACAAACATGGCCTGAAAAAGGAAAAATGCATAATCCTGCGCGCCAGACATAAATGAGTCCGCGGCGGCAAATTCTCCAAAAACTCCAGAGTTGTCCAGACCGAACATCAATCCAAAACCAACTAACCAGAATCCAAGAAAGGCAATCACAAAATCTGCAATATTTTTAATGGCAACGTTATAGCTGTTTTTTGCACGAATGCACCCAGCTTCTAACGCCGTAAAACCGGCCTGCATCAGAAAAACTAATGCGGCGGCAAGAATCACCCATAAACTGTCTACCCAGACTTTTGCATCTGCGAAAGATGCTTCTGCGTAGGCCGTTGGTGACGAAAATGCCAATAACAGTACAAGCCCCCACCCATACTGTTTGGCGTTACAAATAGCTTTCATACCCATTCCCCCTTGAAAGCAATTTAACGTCATTACGCACCTGCAAAAAACAGACCACATAAACGAGAGCCTCATGACCGCTACAAAGAACGAATTATCAGTATTAAAAAAGGGATATATAAAAAGCAGCACAACCCAACCGCACCAAAAAAAATCAATCAGCGTGCATGCCGAATACAGGCGCACCAAAGCAGAACATATTAATGTCCACTCTGAATGTCTATTTATGAAAAGAGTGTCTTAGCTTAAAAGCAGCGATGTATGAGCATAGGTATTGCTATGACTCAGGAACAACGAGCGGATTGCAGAACTGCTAAGAGGCTTACTGTAAAGGTAGCCCTGGATAATCACACAGTTATTTTCCTTGAGGAAGTTCGCCTGCTCGATAGTTTCAACACCTTCAGCAACGGTATCTAACCCAAGGTTACTCGCCATTGAAATGATGGTCTTGGTAATGACCACATCACTTTCATCTCCAGGCAGATCGCTGATAAATGATCTATCGATTTTGAGTGTCTGGATTGGCAGAGATTTCAATTGTGAAAGCGATGAATAGCCTGTACCAAAATCATCGATCGATATAGTGACACCGATTTTCCTGATAGCTTCCAGCTGTTGAATACTGTCTTCTATATGAGTCATTAACAGGCTTTCCGTCACCTCGATGGTCAGCAACTCCGCAGGTAAGTGATACTTCTGCAAGGCCTCCTGAACTGTAGGCACAAAATCCTGACTCTGAAGCTGTCTGACAGATAGATTTACTGCAATCTTGCCAAATTCATAGCCATGATCCAGCCATTCACACGCTTGTTTGCAGGCTTCAAACAGAACAAACTTACCCAGTTCCTGAATTGCGCCAATATTTTCTGCTACAGGGATAAATTCAACCGGCGATACGGAACCCATCTCTGGATCCTGCCAACGCAATAGCGCCTCTACCCCAGAGATTTCACCCGTTAACAGATTCATCTGCGGCTGATACACAAGAGAAAAACGCCCTTCTATAAGCCCTGAACGTATCCCATTTTCCAGTTTTATTCGCCGTTGTGTGGCTTCAGCAATTTTCTTGTTGTAGAAATAAAAACTATTTTTGCCCATCTCTTTGGCAAGATACATTGCACTATCTGCGTTAACCATCAGCTCATCACAACTCTTGCCATCTTTCGGAAAAGTTGCAATACCAATACTGGCCGTTACTTCAACAGCCTGAGTGCTCAAATGCAGAGGGCAGGAAAATTCATCACTGATTTTCTGTGCAATGGCAGAGCAATCATGCTCATCTTTAACACCGTCCAAAAGCACGACAAACTCATCTCCACTATTGCGCGCCAAGGTGTCTGTCTTACGCATCAATGGCCCCAGTCGTTTTGCCACATAACGCAATACCTCATCGCCGGTGTCATGCCCAAGCATATCGTTTACATCTTTAAAGTTATCCAGATCAATAAACAAAATCGCAAGACTCTTACGATGGCGTTTAGAACGATTTATCGCATGACCAAGGGTTTCATAGAAAAACTTTCTGTTTGGCAGCTCCGTCAACTCATCATGATGAGCCATATGATGTAACTGGGCCTGGTTCCGGGTTACCTGTGCATCTGCCTTACCCAAAACCCTCCATATAATGAACAAAAGGAAAGAGATCAGGATTACTAATAGCAATAAAAAAATCTGGTCCCTTTCTGTACTGGTCAGCAAGGCCTCTGTTTCATCAATGTAAATTAATAACCAACCCACCTGATTCTGTTGTATATCCTGAAGCGGGATCACCCCTATACGCCAGGCACTATCATAAGAAATCAGACTATGACCATTTTTAAGAGCAGAAATGGATTTCTGATTGAGCTCCGGAGGCATCTCTGTAAAGGAACTGGAAGATATCACTGACGTTTGATACTGGTTCCAGTTCGCCGAACGACCCCAAACTTCCATTCCATCCTTCCAGTCTTCTTCAACCAGAAATTGTTTATCGATCAGTACAGCCCAGTTCAGATCAAAGGCATTGGAAATATCTGCAGCTATATCTTCAATTTCTTTACCTAATTCGATGTAACCAATCAGCTCATTATTCGCATATACCGGAGCCACTGCACGCAGGGTAAAAGTACCAAGCACACCCAGCTCAAAGCCAAACGAAGGTCGTTGCGACTGTGATGAACGGAGACTGGTTTGCCTGCTGATCTGATCGCCATAACGGTCGATATTATGTAAACGTACAATGTTGACCAGCTCTGGAGAATGAAAATAGAAGTGGGTAATCCCCTGAGAGCGACGCAATTTCTGGTAGAACTCCTGAAACAGCCCGTTAATTTTCAACCGGTTCTGCTCCTTCAGAGCATCCCGGGCACCCTCAACATTGGTCATTACTTCCAAAAGGGCCAGTATCGAGTTTGCCTGTGAGTTAAACGAGCTTTGGAATTCTTTCTTATAGACATCGAGCGTATGAATGCTTTGCTGTTTAATACTACGATTTTCAGCAATCTGCAAAATAAGCGCAAAGACACCAAACAGCACCACTAAAGTGATGACTGAAGGGATAAAAAGCTGTTTTTGATAAGTTTGAGTTCGCATGTACTACCTTGCGGAGGTCAATAATCACCATGCCTACAGCACAGTTTAGACCATCCTCAGGAAAGCATAGCTTCCGGACCATACACCGCACGCGTCTGGTTATTTTCTAGCGGGCAAACCGGCTTTTAAACTCTCTGGGCGACTGTCCGGTAATTCTCAAAAAGATCTTTCTGAAAGCGCTCATATCTTCGTAGCCAACTTCAGCAGCAACCTTTTCAAACGGCCCACTATTTACTTCGATCAACTCACAAGCTTTCTTGATTCGGAGCTGTTGCAGATATTGCGTGGGTTTTAAGCCAGTCGCTTTTACAAAGCGTCGCAGGAAAGTACGTTCGGTCAGATGAGTCAAATGCGCTAGATTTTTAATTACTATGGTATTTTGAAAATTGCGATGCAGTTCATGCTGAGCCTTCACTATTGCTTCATCACCATGATCCATTGTCGGCGTGAACGTCTGGTAATAACGCTGCTCCCTCGGAGCGGTATCTACAATAAGGAATTTGCCTAATTGTCTCATGATCTGAGAATTGGTGAACTGAGCGACCAACTCCAGACCCAGATCAATCCAGCTCATTAAACCTCCGGCAGTCACAATATCACTGTCATTGATCAGCAGTTTTTGGCTGTCCAGTTTTACACTCGGATATCGAGCTGCAAATTCATCCGCTAAAGCCCAATGGGTCGTAACTTTTCGCCCTTCAAGCAAACCCGTTTCTGCCAAAACAAACGCCCCTGCGCACACCGAACAAATAATGGCTCCGCTTTGATGCTGCTGCTTTAACCACTCGATAAGACGAGGTTGTGGAGCCAGATAAAAGCTGTCATCCAGACAGGGAGGTAAAATGATCACCTGCAGAGGCTTGAGAACCTCTTCCCAAGGCTCCTCCAACTGAAGGCTGTCACATATATGAGTTTTAAAAACATCCCCCAAACCATGCTGCTGGCAGATGGTATTGGCAAGATAAAACTGCTCCGCCAAGCCCTGAACTGAAGACAATAAAGCGCCAGGGTAATGCACAATCCCGATCTCAACCTGCGAATTTGTCACTTTTACCACCTTTTATGCCAGTTTAGCCCGCAGTATAGACACTCACTTCAGCAAATAATATTAAAAAACAACGCAATGCAGATCAGGGCAGCCTAGCCCAGAATACAAATAACACATACGGGGTAACATAATGAGCGAACTCACTACCATCCGCGATCTTGCCGGGCTCGGAAATGAAGCATCTTCGATCAATGATTCTGCACTGGTCATCATCGACGCCCAAAATACTTATTGTGAAGGGGTTATGAAACTTGATGGAGTGGATGAAGCCCTGAACGAGTGTAAAAAGCTACTGGACAGGTTTCGTGCAGCGGGCCGTCCGGTTTTCCATATACGTCATGATGCTGGCCCGGGAACGCCTTATGATGTCTCCGCTCCAATAGGCCAGATAGCAGACATTGTCGCTCCCATTGAAGGCGAAGCCGTTATCACGAAAAACTACCCCAGCTCTTTTGTACAAACAGAACTGGATGGATTGTTGAAACAAGCTGATGTGAGCAACCTGATTCTGACGGGTTTTATGTCACATATGTGTGTCAACTCAACCGCTCGTGGTGCTTTTTCTCTGGGTTACAACCCTACGGTGGTGGCTTCAGCGACTGCGACTCGCGCACTTCCCTCCAAAGTTACAGGTAAAGATGTACCCTCTGAACAGGTGCATGAAGCCGCCCTGGCCGCTTTATCGGATCTACCGTCCGCTGTTGTTGCTTCGGTAACCGACGTACCAGACTAAGCTAAATTATCTCAGAGCCGCCTCGCCATGAGGCGGCTCTCTTCCCTCTCACCCATCCTTGAAATTCTTATTGGATTCCACACCACGCTTTGCCCTAGAATCTAGCCTGTTGTCTCATCTTAGGAACTCAGCATGCTGTTTAAAAGATCTCGTACTTTAACTTCTGTCGTAGCACTCACTGTTGTTGGATTTTCTCAACATAGCTTGGCTAACCCAGTCACCTGTTCGGAAAAATATAATCAATATGTTCAGGCGCAGGTCAAATGGCAACAGGAAAGCGCAGCAAAAGCAGTGCAGTTATTGCCTGAACATACTGATCGAATCCACCTGTACCGGGATGTACAGCTAACCGCTATTGAAAGACGCAAACTGGCTGTCGATATTGCATTGGATAAATACCCGGACCAGGTGGCAACCTGGGGCAGCATTAATCGCTGGATAGAGCTTTCACCTGAATTTGAGGCAGAGCTTGCTAAAATAAGTCCCGAGTTCCAAAAGCTTACAGAAAAATACCAGCAGCAAATATCCCAGCCCGCATCCGAAAATGATGCTGACTTTTCCCAGAAGTTCAGAAGAACCGTAACTGCTGATGCAGATTTTATGCAGTTAATGGATGATTTTAATGTTAAGTCCCGGGAGCTGAATAATCTTGCCTGCCAGAAATAGATGATATTTCTCTCAGCTCTCAGCAATACAAAGCCCTGATAAAACATCAGGGTTTACCTCTCAAAAATTTTTCCATGCGGTATTGATTCAAATCACCTTTCCGACCAATCGGTTGGCTAATTTATAATTACGTATCTAGACTCATAGAAAATCATAAGAACAGATTTGTATGGTTGTGGATAAGAAGTACACAGCAGAAGCCTGCTCACAGTGTTTAAAAACCGCCATCGAGATCCAGTCAGGTGAAAGCACTAAAGACTGGAGTGATTTAGGTGGCATAGGTCCTCTGTGCAATCCTTGTCTTAAGGCTATCAAGTCAGAACTTATTTCAGCTAAGAACAGCCCCGAAATTAAAATAAATAACTTATCGTAAGCTCAACAAATGAGTCTATGTCTGGAGCGCTTTGTGATTTTCAAAAGTTTATTTGGCAAAAAGAAAAATATCACTAATCAACCCCCATTACCCAAGCCTAAAGCTCCCCATTCAACGCCTGAAGAGATTTCTCAGCTGTTTACCAGCACCTTACTAACAGACAACTATCAGGGCTGTTCAGAACTATCGAATGAAATTGATCAGAAGCTCATACAGGAAGTGATGTCTGAATTGCGAGATTTTGACACCAGTACTATCCCCAAAATTGCTGAAGCATCGATCGAACTGATGGATAAGCTTCTCGATCCGGAAATAAGTTCCAGTGAAGTGGTTGCAGTTATCAAAGAAGACCCTGCTCTGCTCGGAAAGCTTATGCAAACGGCAAATTCAGCGTTCCATAGAAAGAGCCAAACAGAAATCAATACCCTCGACGATGCTGTAGTACTCATTGGTAATGACGAAATCAGAAAGCTGGTCATTGGTGCTCTAATGTCCGGGCAGCTTAAAATAAGCTCTGTTTATTTTAAGTTTTTCGGCGCAAATATCTGGACTCATTCATACGAAGTCGCAACGATGGCATCACACTATGCCCAAAACAGTGGCATCAATGAATTCAGAGCTTATCTGAATGGACTAATTCATGACGTAGGAAAACTTATCATCTTCAGATTGCTTGTAAAAGTACTGGAGCAATCTCCTCCCGGTGCTTATCCATCACAGGCTTGTTTTAGTTACATTATTGATCGTTATGGCCATCAGTTAACGCTGACTGCACTTAAAGAATGGTCACTCGATCCTGAATGGATAAAGCCAATACTAACCTATCGCAGCAACATACCCAGCGACAAAATGGACATTGACAGCCGCGCGCTCTTTATAAGTAACCATTGCTCGGAGCTCAGACGTTTACATCAGTTAAAACTAATTGATGATGAAGAGCTGTCCCGTCAGCTCTTTAGTAAAGGAATCGAACAAACCACATACGCAGGTTTAATCAAAAGCCTCTAGAACTAACGCGATGAAAGGAATAAGGGTGATTTACAAAGAACGCCCAAAAGCCGATCTGAGCAAAGCAGTACGTAAATCAATATTAAGCACATTAAGGGTAAACTTTCGCTCTATAAACATGGATTTTCTGTTTATCTAACTTACTATCTATATTAGACATAGCGGATATTAAAAGGATGGGGTTAATGGGACGCTCGGCATTTAGCATTCTTACTATCATTGGATTGATTTTATTAGCTTTCATTTTCACCAACACACAAAAAGATTCTACAGCTTCGATTGAAGGCCTGACTGAAGCTAAATCCCAGATTCTTAGATTCGGACATAACACGCCTAAGAATAGCGCGTTACATCAAGCCGCCCTTTTATTTGCTGAAAAGGTAAATACCAAATCCGGTGGCGAACTCACTATTGAGGTGTATCCGGCTCAGCAACTGGGCAATGACCATCAGATGGTTGAAATGGCCCGAAAAGGTGAGCTCGATATAGTGCTTACACCCACTGCGAAAATGAGCATTCCTGTACCAGCGATGCAGTATGCTGACCTGCCTTTTTACTTCCCCAACCGAGCCGCCCTCTATGCCATGCTGGATGGTGAACCTGGCAATATGCTTTTAAAAAAGCTGAATGAAATCGGTTTACTGGGTGTTACCTTCTGGGAAAATGGCTTTAAACATTTCACTGGAAACCAACCTTTTATCTCCCCAGAGGATTTTTCCGGTAAAAAAATCCGGGTGATGAAAAGCCGGATCATTATGGAGCAATTTAATTCATTTAATGCGGAACCCATTGCGATTGATTTTCATGCCACCCGTCAGGCTTTAGCTGATGGCGTCGTAGATGGTCAGGAAAACCCTCTTATCGCAATTTACAGTATGGGATTTCATGAAGTCCAAAGCGACTTAGTGTTAAGTGAACATGCATATCTAGGTTATGTACTCTCCTTCAGTAAACGAGCTATGGAGAAACTCTCGTTCCATCAACAAGAACTTCTGATTACAGCAGCCAGAGAAGTAACGCCTATTGAACGCATAGAAACACAGAAGCGAGAGCAGGAATTAAGAGAGAAAATCGAAAAAAGTGGTATCCAGGTACACCAGTTAACAGAGCAGCAACGCAAACAATTCGCTGACTTAACGGCGCATATTCCAAGCCGTTTTGAAGAGGTGATAGGGCCCGACATTATCTCCAAAACAGAAGAGCTTTTATTTGAGAACCACGATAACCATTTCATCATTGGGTTAAATGCTGACTTATCAGATAAAGCAGGCTTAGCCATTAAACGTGGAGCTCAGTTAGCCCTTAAAGAAATTAACGCAAGTGGAGGCCTGCTAGGGCGCCCTGTTCACTTAATTGCTCGTGATCATAAGATGATTCCAAACACCGGCTTGGATAATATGAAGTTCTTTATAGAACATCCGGATGTCATTGCCGTTGTGGGAGGAAAACACAGCGCCGTAGTAACCGAAGAGATAAACACAGTTAATGAAGCTCAAATACCTTACCTGATCCCCTGGGCGGCCAGCCATAAAATCACCGAACAAAACCATGAGCAAAGCAGTATTTTCCGAATTTCTGCCAATGACCAACTGGCCTCTCACTATATAGCCAGCTATGCCCTAAAAAACAAAAATTGCCAATCGCCCGCTCTGGTTGTGGAAAAAACGGTCTGGGGCCGCGGAAATCTCACAAACATGAAATCTCACCTAGCATCTCAAAGCGTCGTTCCCGGCTTTGAAATGGTCTTCAACCGTGGGCAGGATAGTTATCTGACTGAATTGAAGGAGCTTATCTCCACAGATGTGGACTGCGTAGTTCTGGTGGCTAATGCTCACGAAGGTAACATCATTATTCCAGAACTGTTCAGACTCAAAAAAGATCTCCCAATTGTTTCTCATTGGGGAATTCTTGGCGGCGACTTTGCAAAAAATAATCCGGGTATTCTTGAAGAGCTGGATCTAAGCTTTTTTCAAACATTTTTATTCAACGAAAGTGACAGGGCTGAGGCTTCTAAACTGGAAGAGATGTATCGTGATCAGTATGGCCTACCTGACGAAGAAAGCATCTATTCTCAACATGCAGTGGCGCAAACATACGATTTGATAAACATACTTGCCAAAGCAGCTATACAAGAGCAGTCTGTAGAACGATCAAAGATAAGAACCGCTTTAGAAAATCTGCCTTCCCATGAAGGCGCCATTAAACGTTACGAACCTGCTTTCACAAAAGACAATCATGATGGACTGGGTTTGAAAGATTTCAGGATGGCCCGTTTCAATAAACACGGCAAGATTATTCCGATTCGGTAAAAGGTATAAAAATGACGCTAAAAGGGCTCATCGGCCACGGAAATATTAAGCAAAAGGTGATTTATTTGGTCACCGGTCAGCTGCTGTTTTCGTTACTATGCGTTCTGGCCGTAGCCACTTTTCTGGTTGAGAATCAGGTAGATCGTCAAACAGAAAAGCTTTTTATAAACACCGCCACTGAACTCAACCGCTTGTTAGAAAAAAGGTTGGAGTATCTGGTTGAAAACACCGATTTGTTAGCCACCAATGAACTGATGGTCAATGCCCTTACCGATAGTGAAGGCAGAGAGACATACCTGAAACCACTGGTCACTAATTTTATAAAAGGCAAGAATGTTCGTTATGTAAACATAGTGGACTTTGATGGCCGACCTCTCTACCAAACAGGCGAAGACATTCCTGAATACAATCAGTCTTCCCAGTTACGAACCGCTCTGGCGTTGCAGCAGAGCGCTCTGTTTATTGATGCAACCAACAACCTGATTCTGATCACTCCAATCGAGTACTACAACACAACTCAAGGGGCGATCATCGTAAGTTTCGATTTATCCAAGATAATTCAGCGGAATATCTCACAAGACCCTGAGATCTATACAAAAGTACAGAAAGGCAAAGAGGTGATTTTTGCGCATAACTTCTTACCTGAGGAACGCTACATCTCGTATACCCATATCGCAGATAGCTCTTTACCTTTGATCCAAACCCTTCAGGTTAGCCTTGAAGTGGGTATACCTGAACACCATTACTACGCCCCTACTCGGGAAGCAGTATTTATTCTGTTACTGATCGGCCTTTCTCTTGTGATTATCAGTCTGTTCATGTCCAGATTGACTGCTATCAAAATCACAAAGCCCATTCTGGAGCTCTCATCCAGGGTGAAGCAGGCGCACGAAGGCAAAGATGTGCTTTGCAGCCCTTTAGGTAGTGGAGATGAGCTAGAAGGACTGGCCAAAGCCTTTGATGAACGAACTCTGATGCTGGAGTATCAGGCTGAACATGATTCCCTCACCGAGCTGCCCAACAGACTGCTGTTTCTGGATCGACTGGAACAAGCCATAAAATTGGCTCAGCGTCATAACAAACCTTTTGCGGTACTGTTTATTGACCTTGATCGCTTTAAAGAGGTAAACGATTCATACGGGCACAGTGTGGGTGACAAACTGATCCAAGTGGTTGCAGAGCTCATTGAAAGCACAATCAGGCACTCGGATTCCGTGGCACGTATGGGTGGCGACGAATTTACTGTACTGATTAACGAAATAGATGATGAAGAGCATGTTCTGTCGGTTATCCGGAAAATCATGGACCTGTTTAAATCTCCGGTGTGTTTTGATGAATACCAACTTTTCCTGACATGCAGTATCGGCGCTGCCATCTACCCCAATGATGGTGATTGTTCCGAAAGCCTACTTAAAAATGCTGATGCAGCCATGTATCAAGCAAAATCAGATGGCCGGAATACCTACCGCTTTTATCAAGAAGAACTGACAGAAACGCTTCTTGAGAGGGTCCGACTCGAACAGCAGATGAGACAGGCGATCGAGGAGGAACAATTCATCGTCTTTTATCAGCCACAATATAATCTGGAAAAAAATAAGATCATCGGTATGGAAGCACTCATCCGCTGGCAACATCCAGAAGACGGGTTGATTCCACCTATACGTTTTATTCCATTAGCGGAAGAAACCGGCCTGATTATCGACATTGATCGGTTGATGATGGCTCAGGCTATGAATGAGTTTGCTAACTGGAAATCCGCAGGTTTGTCTCCAGGCAAGCTATCAATGAACCTATCTATGCTGCAACTACTGAAAAAAGACTTTATTGATTTTGTAACCAAAAATACTGCAGCGTACGGAATAGAGAGCAATGAAATTATTTTTGAGGTCACAGAAACTCAGGCTATGCTCGATCCGGAACAAACAATCGCTGCACTTAAACAACTAAAACAGTTGGGTGTTGGCATTGCGATTGATGATTTCGGAACAGGATTCTCTTCTCTTTCTTACTTAAAGAAATTCCCTGTCGATAAGATAAAAATTGATCAATCTTTTATATCGGACATCCCAACAGACACAGACGATATCGCCTTAACTCTGGCAATCATTGCTTTATCACAAAACTTAAATATCTCAGTTATCGCAGAAGGGGTCGAAACCATTGCTCAACTGAATTTCTTGATTCAAAACAGATGCATTGAGGGCCAAGGCTATTATTTCAGCAAACCCATCCCCCCAGAAGAAATGAAAAACCTTTTACAAAACACAGCTGCAGCTTAAAGCAGCGTTAAAACAACTCAATATCATCATCTCTGTTTTTAATGTTAGACACGATATCTTCGTAATTAACAATACAGTTCCGGCCCTGTCGTTTAGCTTCATACAATGCACGATCTGCATGCTCAAAATGCAAACCCGGTGGGGTGATTGGGTCAATAATTGTATATCCGATACTGACCGTAACCTGCCCTGAAGGGAAATTATAACTCTCCACTTCTTTGTGAAATCTCTCTATAGCAGCTATCGCTTCATCTGGGGTCGCATTATTTAAGATAACGACAAATTCCTCTCCACCGTATCGGAACAGAAAGTCCGTATGGCGAAATATCTTCTTCATCAGATCCGTAAAGTGAATCAGGACCTCATCCCCAAAAAGATGACCATAAGTGTCATTAATATTTTTAAAGTGATCCAGATCCAGAGCAATCATCCAGGAGGGTTTAACGCCTTTGTTCTTAGCACCCCGGTGATAAACCACAACATCATTCAGACAGAACTCAAGGGTTTGCCGGTTAGGTAAACCGGTCAAAGCATCACGCTCTTTGGAATCAAGTAGAGCAACCTGATTGGCGTAGATCCCGTATACACCTTCGACCATAACCAGATCATGGTCACTGACTGTACCTTTAATCAGCACCGCTCTTCTTGGAATCACATCTTTAACAACATCCATAAGAAGGAATTCCTGACCCTTATACTTCATTCCTGTCAGGCCACCCTTACTTTTAGAAATGGCCTGGCGCAGCAATTCAGTATTGCGATCAGAAAAGTTCTCATCCAGCGTCAAAGGAAAACGCCTGATTGATATCCCCCCATCGCAAGCAGAATCCACAAAGATCTCATAGGATGCGACATCTTCGACTCCGTCCAGAGACGTTAAGAAATGGATCACAGCATAAGTGAGTGAATGATATGTTTTGTGCGCAAGAAATTTGGCTGAAATTTCAAATGCTTTCTGTACATCCATTTCATGACTTGGCATAGCCAGACCTCATTAAAAACTGCGGACTTTGGTTGAAAGAGCATTCATTAATACAATTATACTCAATTTTCCAAAAATGAAAGTTGAGACATTGGACGCATACACCCCACAGACAGCCTGATCTCTTAAGAGTATGATCTGCTTCCTGCAGCAAAACCCAGTCTGGAACGGAGTTCTAATGCCCCAACAACATCAACCTTTGCAAAGCACTTATACGCAGGTGTGCGCCGGCTGGGTCCTTATCTGCATGTTGCTGCTGGCAATAACCTCTGCGTTAACTCAGCTGATCCCGGGTTATATAGCAGGCATTCCCGTATGGGCTGCTGTAGCTCTCATGTTACACAAGCAAAAACGCAACCAACTAATTCAAAGCGCTGTTTTGTTTTGCATAGGCAGCTACGGTTTAGGATACGGTGTTTGGAAAGGAGTGGATCATAGCTACCTCCTCAAAGCGCTGGATGCAAACCAGCTGCTGGTAGCAATGATTGTAAGCGTCAGTTTTCTACGCATAGTTGCGACCCAGAATATTCATTGTAATGAACAACTGCCCTCCGGCCGTAAAGCTCTGATCAGCACCTTGTTTGGCACACACCTGGTTGGCTCTGTAATTAATATGTCAGCAGTAATGATCATGGGGGACCGACTGAGCAGTAAAAAACCTTTAACCCCCTTACAGGGCTTAACTTTACTCAGAGCATTCAGCATCGCGGCAATCTGGTCACCTTTTTTTGCAGCAATGGGGGTCATATTGATCAGTGCGCCCGGCGCACAACTCAGCACACTGGTACTTTTTGGCCTGCCTACTGCTCTGATTGCATTGCTGATCAGTGCCTGGCAAATTCATAAACACCCCAAAGTGGAGCATACGCAGGGATATCCTATGCATTTTAAAGCATTATGGATGCCCTCTTTGTTAGCACTGCTGGTCATGGTCGCTCATTCGATCTGGCCCAGCCTGTCGGTTGTCACTCTGGTGACCGTTATTTCAATCTTGTTCGTACTGCTCTATGTGCCTTTTAAATTTGGCAAACAAGGCAGACGTATTTTCCATCATCATATTCATGACGGCTTGCCCAAACTCAGCAGTGAGATCACTCTATTTCTAGCCGCAGCGGTTATGGCTGCCGGTGTGGCCTCTTTATTGGACGCACTTCAGATTCGAATAGCGCCGGAACAATTCACCGCTCTGGAAGCAAATGTCACCCTGATGACCCTTGTGGCTCTGGCGATGATCGGCATGCACCCTGTTACCTCCGCTATACTCGCTGGCAGCTTATTGATGCCAAGCGTGAGTGATCCTGATTTATTAGGCATCACACTCTTACTGAGCTGGATGATCGGGGTAGGAACATCGCCCTTTTCCGGTGTCCAGTTAAGCCTGCAATCCCGCTACGGGATACCTGCTCTAGAACTGCTCAAACTTAACCGCTTATATATACCAACTATGCTCTTGGTCGGCTTTGCAGTGCAGTGGATCTATTCTGGTTTGGCTGGTTGAGTTAAAACAGGAAAACGGATGAACTGGATTAGGAAGAGTTACGGAACCGTGTTTTGCAAAAGCTGGTGCAAGTTTTGATGGCCCACCCTGTGACAAGCAATACAATGCAGTTCACCCTGAACAGCAAAAGGCTCGTGAATCTCTGAAAGCTCACTCTCCGATTGCACGGCTTCATGACATCTGACACAACCTGAAACAAATACGAATTCTTGCGAACGGGACAGCTTTGCGATCCAGTCTATATCTTCAGTGCCAGTGACATATTCTTTAACCACATCCCGTATGCCATGTTGCGCTTTATATAAATAATGTTTCACAAAACCCGTATGGGGCAAATGACAATCCGTACATTCAGCAACCACGGCGTGGTTATCTTCTAAATAAGACTGTGTCATTGGAGCCATACTGTGACAACTACCGCAAAAATTTTGCCCGGAAGTCATTCCCAGCGCTTTATCCACACCAGCCCAGAGTAAAAATGTGATAAAACCAAGCAAAATCACAACCATTACTGCAATGACTAATCTGAGCGGTTTTGAAATTGAGGTCATGGGCATCTCGTGACGGCTTAATTTTCGAGCTTACTTTTTACAGGCTAGCAGAGATTGAGGATTTGAGTCTAAATGAGGGGGAATGGTCAGTGTCGCCAGTGGCATTCAAAAATAAAGCAGCATAAGATGAAAATCTCATCGAAGGCGTGGTAATAATGATGGGGAAAGGTCAATACGCTCCGAAAACGGTTCTTAGGTGCGCCTTTGGCTCAGATGGATAGCCAGCAATAACAAGGAGATAGGAAAGAGCGGAGCTGGCAAAATGATGTAAAAATTCATTCAGATAAAACTACCGACAAAAAGGACTACAAAAGCTGTAGCCCTTTATCAGAATTATCGCCCTAAAGCGGCATGTCAGATCTGAATTTCTTCCATATCATCAAGCCATCCAGCGTGATCATCTAACTGCCTGATCATCATCTGGCTCGCTTTTTCAGGCTCTTCAGGTCTTGAATGAATCTGTTTCAGAATCAACTTATCATCAACCCTGCCGCAAATTTCTATCTTGCCAATATCATGACCCATGATGAATTTAAATCGCTTCGCATAACCATCTAACCCGAGCTTCGCTTCATCCACCATATCGATACCCTGCTTCAAAGGAACCTGGAAATGATGCCTTACCCTCGATACCGGCATGCACTGATATAAGTAATACGGATTAACACCAATTTTCACCAACCCGTTCATCAGATCGGCTATATCCTCAGCACTGTCATTCACGCCTTTAAGTAATACAGCCTGATTATTAACGGTCACACCCGCCTGCCTGATACGCAAAACAGCCTCTGCCGCTATATCAGTAATCTCATTAACGTGATTAAAGTGAGTAGGAAGATAAAGCGTCTTATGTTTATTAAACTCTTCAAAGCACCGGAGCAGGTCATCATCGAAAAAGCGCATCGGATAAACCACAGGCGTTCGGGTACCAATTCGAACGTAGTTCACATGTTCAATATCTTCCAGGCTCTGTAATATTTTCCTGATGCGCTTGGTATTGATGAGCAGAGGGTCACCACCAGAAATAATGACATTGGTAATCTCTTTATGCTCACGGATATACTCAGCAGCCCGCTGAAAGTTCTCAACGGTCTTATCATTTGGCAGACCAACAATCGCCTTCCTGAAACAGTGCCGGCAGTACATTGAGCAATAATCGGTAGCCACAACCAACGCTGAATAAGGGTATTTGTGCAGTATGCCATTGCCCTTATTGTGTTTATCATCGCCATAGGGATCTTTTGTTGTTTCCCCCATCGCACCGGCAACCACTAATTCATCTTCGCTAGGTAACGCAAGCTTCCGAACCGGGTCATTCGGATCATTTTCATCAATTAAGCTCAGATAATACCGGGGGATATTCATAGGATGCTTATCCGCAACCTGCCTCAGTATCTCTTGTTCATGGGTGGATAAATTCACATAGTTTTGTAAGCCATCAATAGAGTTTATGTTCTGCTTTAACTCGGCTTGCCAATCAACATTACACCAGTCTGTTCCCTTTAACTCTTGCAGCTTACTCAAAACCAGTTCCTTTACTTTATTTAGTGTTTACCCTGCAATCGCTTTCTATGGGCACGTTTAAATTAACGTTTCATTCCCAATTGCGGGTGGTCGGGTGGTCGGGTGGTCGGGTGGTCGGGTAATAGTCGACCCCATTAAACATCTTAAGGCTGTGCGGCCTTAGGGGGCATATGAGCCTCCCCAAAATTTGCTCATACAAAAACCCAAAATTTAAGGACTACGTTTTCGTCTCTACCAATACTGCTACAAGTAACGATTGTCTACTCTGGGGAGGAGGTCTTGAAAACATAGTGATGTCCATCTTACCTAAACTATTCATCTGAATGCTTTGACCTAGACCAACAAACTGTATACTCTGTGTACAGCTAGATGCTTTATCACCTATTTATGCACGTCATTTCGAAGTTTTTCTGAACTCCTCGTCCTGTTTTCATAAGTACAAAGTTAAAAAATCCTGCACATGCTGCCTGCATTCAGGCGGTTCATTTATTTCCGAAAATAGGATACAGATTATGTCTAATACAACTACTGGCACAGTTAAATGGTTTAACGACGAGAAAGGCTTCGGCTTCATCGAACAAAAATCAGGCGGCCCTGATGTTTTTGCACACTTCAGCGCAATTGCTGGCGACGGTTTCAAAAGCCTTCAGGAAGGTCAACAGGTTGAATTCTCTATAACTCAAGGCCAGAAAGGCCCACAGGCAGAGAACATCCAAGCTATCTAAAATAGCTTAACGTAAAATTTTATACGTAGAGCATGACCACAGGTCGTGCTCTTTGATAACACAGCTTCAGTTCTGCTCTATTCACACTGTCTTTTATAAATTCCATTCCGCACTACATTTCAAGTTTATCGAAACTGCGGGTGAATTTACCTTTATGAAAACCAGCCAAGCTACTTACTACCCGCTTGGGCAATGGCAGCTCTACCGAAGTTAAAGGAATAACTTATTATGCTAGAACATTTAAACGATGCCTTATGCGTATCTCGCTTCGCTAGGCAGGAAAACCACTTATGGGCATGTTACAAACCTTCCCCTGATTGTACTGATCAGAAACGCAAAACCTGGAAACCTGTAACGACCCTGCTTTCTACCACTGATATGCAGCAATATCTTCGCCAAAATTATCAAGAAGATAGCATTTCTGAAAAGTTTGCTTACATCTCCACTCACTGAAATAATATATTTTCTCCGGCACTGTGATCCGATTGTGGCCATCGGGTGTATACGCCCCGCAACCGGTTCTTAGGGTGCGCCTTTGGCTTAGATGGATAGCTGCAATAACAAAAGCAAAAAAGACAAAGACAAAGACAAAGACAAAGACAAAGACAAAGACAAAAGATTGAAAATCTAAAAGCGGGATTATTCGCTACGCTCACCCTACGGGCCGTTGCCAAAGGCAACGTTGTCTCGCTTCGCTCGGCTCGAACCCCATCGGGGCTTCTCACCCTCCACTGATAGATAAGTATGAATATCTAATTATTAATGTGGGAATGAAGTGAAATACGGTCTGAAAAAAGTGGCGCGCCTGGAGGGATTCGAACCCCCGACCAACAGGATCGGAACCGGGCTAAGAAGCCTCTGAGAAGCCGTATGAGAAGCGATCTCCAGACCTCTTCATGGTTAGGTGTTCACACTGAAATCCGGAGAAAGAGCGGTCAAAGCGCATTTTGATGCGGCACTGTGACCAGAGTGTGGCGTCATCACTTCAACGACGCAATGCTCACATTTTCTCCTAAATACTCAAAACTAGTTAACTTTGCTGGAAGCATACTCTCAACAAACAGAGCTGAATCATTTTTATTTTTCCTTAGAAGTGCCAAATATTCCCTACCGTTCTCTGCTTCAACATACGGATCCCATATCTTTCTTTTTAATTCATCTCGAACTTGAGAACTTAGCTTTTCCTCTTTACACAATTTATCAAGATAGTTATGAATGTTTCTTCTAATAGCCAACTTAATACGAATATCCAACTTGTATCGCTTCTTGGTAGCACTACCACTTTGAGTATCTTCGATAAGGTATTTTTTTTGTTTCAACTGTTCGAAATGAGATGAGTTTAACCAAATAAGAAGATTTCTTCCTGCGAGTTCTTTTGTACTTCCACTGATGGATATGACGCAAACTAGGTACGCAGATTCCTCTGCTTGGATAAGCTCAAGTTCATGCTCGCTAATCCAGAACGACACAGTACATACTTTACGACCGGTTCCTTCATCATTACTAAAACCAGCTAAATCTACCTTTCTCCTTTTTACTTGAATAGCATAAGGAGGTGCTATGAAAGGCTTAGTCTCATTACTATCTAAAGAAACTTTCTTTTGATTAGTAGCAATTAAGTCAAAGCCAAAATCACCTGGCATTTTGAATCCTTCAAAGCCCGCCTCAAAAAGCTCGCCCATCACAAAATATTCTGCTTTGAATCCACTATATAGGCGCTCAAAAAAGTCTACATTCATCCTAAATCCCCTTGCGCTTAAGCTCCATCCTAAATCTTAAATTCTTTTAACCTATTGAAAAAGCGATATAAAGACTTAAATTACATATATTATATTTTTCATACCGGAGAGTGACATGAGCAAAAAATATGAATGCCCACAATGTGGCAGTGAAGCCACGAGCAAAGATAAAATTATGGGATCGGATACAATGGATCGAGTTTGCAATAGCTGCGGATATACCGGCATCTACCGTGAATTTATCGTCAACGACGAACAAGACGATAGTGAATAGTCCCGTTTAATTGGGTCACTGCTATAAGCTATGACCCATGCAACCCAATAAACCAATAAACCAATAAACCAATAAACCAATAAACCAATAAACCAATAAACCAAGACTAGATTATTAGATCACTCACCACTGGTTTCAGCTTTCCCTTTACAAAAGATGTACCAATTACCAATTCAGCCTTTACAGGGAAAGATAGTTGATCAAGCTTATTCAGTAGCTTCTCATCCATCTTCATTGGAATCTCGTCCTGTACATATCCACCCTGCCCCTGAATCTGATAATTTGGGCTTGAACGCCCATCTTGCTTTACTAACACATACAGAGCCGCAAACTCGAAATCACTTTGGTTCTTGTGTGAATAGCCATTAACAGCTTTATAGCCGCATACCAAGTCCTTGCCGATGTCGCCGGTTTCTAGCTCTTCCATTTCTGCAATTAGCTCCTCAGCCCAATATCTAGGAGCATCAAAAATTACCGCCTGCTTAATTCCCTCTTTGGTTAACTCTCCAGATTTAAATAAACCAGAAAGGTCTATTTCCATCATTTTTGCGTGCTGAGAAATCACCTTATCTAGTTTTTCCTTATCAACACCATGAGTTACCTTGATCTCTATATCAATTTCTTCACCTGTCTCGGGAAATACTGCCCCTACATCAGACACGTAACCTAGCCGTCTACGCTCAATTTCAATTGCAGTTAACAATTCCAGATCATCCCCATCCGGCAACCTAATACATTTTTCTTCCTGCAATACTTGTTTAGCTAAAAGGTGCAAAGCTGTCTCCACACCTTTACCGCAATTTTCAACTTGATAATGTGCAAAGTGATGTTGATTTACCTCTCCCTTTCTTGCTATTAGCTTCCCACCACAATGCGGACATAAACACGCACAGTCTAAACCTCTTACTACTTCATCAATGAAAACCAACTGTCCATCTTTCAGGCCATATCTCAAATCATATTCATCGCATGTATTCATTTCGCTATTCCTTTGCTTGGATTTAATTTGCGAGTTCATTACATCCGGTTGCGTGATAATATTTCAGATCTCAAACAGGGACAGAACAGTTACAGGACAGTTTAAAGTGCAAGAAAATCAATTAGATAAAGAACTATTACTCGGCAAAGAATTTTTAGATGGTTATTACGGGAAAGGCAGTGGAACAAATGCTTACCAAGTCCTGAAGCGCATTTTTGAGTTTGCGTGCTCTGAGAAAGCCTTTAAGGATGAGAGCGGTTACCTAATTTTCTCTTGGCAAGACTTACGAACTCCCAACGATATAGAAGATGATGGGAGGTGGCTCAAAACATATCTCAAGAAAGGCCTTCAAGCATGGCCTACACATCATGAGATGCTTAACCAACTTGCAGCTGATCAAAAGCTCGAACACTACCCTATTTTCAGCTTGGCAGAAGAAGGCGGTGGGTCGGGTAATGTGACTAAATACCGGATAGAACATTGCCCAGTTTCGCTGGACCAAGCTCTAGACAAAAGCTCCCTTAAAGAAGGCTATATTTCTTACACCCCCGAAAGAAGTGATACAAATAACCCGATTATTAAGTTTGTTGATGGTCTAACCGCTAAAGGGCTGAAACTCCATCTTATGGTTGGAACTATGATGGCCGGAATAGTTTTCGGCCTTTTAGCATTGTTAGGAGGCCTGTATCTGATTACTACTCAGACAACCACATTCGGCCTGATCAACACTGCAGTCGATATTACTCTCATTCTAGGCGCAATCTACATGTGCTTTTCACCAATTTACTTCTGCATCACAAATCGCATTATTATTGCCCCAACAATACTCTCACCATTAGACCATTTTTCTACACAGCTAGAATATTCACCAACAAAAGAGATTCGGAAAAATGGCTCACCAATTCGCCAATTCCGAATTGTTTCCTATGTGGGTGAATGCATAGTCTGTGGAGGAAGAGTTGATATAGAGAAAGGTAAAGGGACGATGTCTGGTAGGTTGGTAGGAAAATGCTCCAACAGTCCTATTGAGCACCAATATTCTTTCGATCATAAAACCCGAATCGGCAAGCTAATTAACGATGAATACATCGATATAAAAGCACCAGAATAGGCCACTATCCTGCGAACAAATGCAGGGTGCATTTTGCGAAAAACAGACATGACAAAACCAGTAGTAATTTCAGCCCCCAATCCACGTATTCTCAGGGCTCTAAACAAGAAAAAAATCACCGGAAATGATCTTGCTCCAGTAGATACTAGTAACACTAACATTCCCTCTACTGACTCATTACCTTCTTTACCTCACATCAAGAAGAGAGAAGGCCTTATTAAGTTCGCATCAGGAAGAAGAAAGCTTAGCTATCAGCTCCGTTACCTCTTCAAAGCTTTGCATCTCTGGACTGAAGAAAGAGAGGGGCACAAAATCTCGTTCGCGACCGTCCACTTTGACCTGCTGACTGAACGTAAGCTCATGTCTGCTAAAAAAGGGTCTGTTGCTGCCTACGGTGATCGATTATCAAAGGCTCTTCAATCACTGAATAACGAAAGCAACTTTTTCCTCACGCTGGAACATGGAAAATCTGCCAATAAACGCCTACATGCTCACATCCTGATCTCATACCATCCGGATGACTTCGAACACCTGAAAGACTTGTTGAAGAAAGGCGCCAATAACACTGGCACAGGCATAAAAATTCAGCACACTTACTCACTGAAGCATCCGGCTAAGCCTGGTACAGATGACTATGTAAACTTGGAAGAAGAACTCGCGAAAGGTATCTGTTCTTATGACAAAAACAGTAAAGGTGAGTTTGTGGTTGAGCTACCGGTAAACATGGGCGCAGCAGACTATATGAGCAAAGACCTAGCTAAGAAGGTGGTAACAGCAAAGAAACGAGCTTTCTATGCACCTCGAAGCCTGACAAAAATATCCAACGATTTGTGGAAAAAAAGCTATGAAGACCAGAAAGCCCTGAGAGAGTTATAACCTGATAATTGCATTCAACCAGCTCTCATTACGATCTGGCCTTTGATCTTCAGTGATCCACGTTTCGACTTCAGCTTCCGGTCTGATGTCATTCATTAACGACCTGAAACTCTCTTCAGTCATGTCCGTAAAGAATCGTCCGCCGCTCTCTCTTTCTCCTTCACCAAATTTAAATGAGCAATACATCACCCCATCCGGTTTGAGAGAGCCAATCAAAGCTGAAATAGAGCCCAAAAGTTCGGCTTTGGGCACATGCAAAAGAGAGGCGCACGCCCAAACAGCATCAAACTCTCCCTGCCGCTTCATCTCATTGAAACGCATACATTCTACGGTTTGGTTAAGCAGCTCTGAGGCAAGCTCACAGAGCGCTTCAGACGCATCAAATGCAGTGACTTCATAGCCTTTGTTTTTAAAGAAAAGTGCATCACGTCCTGACCCACATCCGGCATCTAGAATAGAGCCCTGTTTAGGTACTAACGGCAGAAAACAGTCATACAGTACGGACATATCAACTTCGACAGTTCCATCGAAAAAGTCCTGTGCATTCTGCTCGTAATAATCAGTCGTCATCTATTGGTGTTCCTTTCAATTCTGGCTCCCAAACTGCGTTGGGGTTCAGGTACGTACTTGCCCGATGATAACAGTCTTGAAGGAACTGTGAACGTTGCTGTGGGTTAGCACCGGTTTGTCGTATCAGTGTTTCTCTTAAAGGATGATGACTGGTAATTAAGTATTCGTTTCGTTGATGTAAACGCTCAAGCAACGTAGTTGAAGGTAGGCGATCAAACTTACCTGCTTCACCCCGATTACATGACTGACAAGACAGAGCAAGATTCCATACGCCATCAAGGTTTGAAAATTCATTCGTCAGTTTTAATCGATGAGGAAAGAAGTGATCAACATCAGCGAGACTGTCTGATCCCGGCTCTAATGAAATCTCATCGAAGCAATACAAGCATTTGCCTCTCTGATACCCATTCAAAGCATCACGGCTGCTAGTTATATCGATACGTCGATGACCGGTACTGGTGAGCAGCCTTCCCGTTTCATGGTCATGATCAACGCTTATCAAATTGCGGGATACATTCAGATCCCAAGCAGTCTCCACCAAGCGCCAACGTGCTTCTGTCTCGTCCAGAAGAGAATGATTACTTTCATCTGCAAACAGCTCATACAGAGCCTCAGTTACCCTAATGCCATTGCTTTGCTTACGATCATCAATAAAGAACCGCTCCGGTACATCTTCAGTGTTAACCACATGAAAAGCATCGATCACATTAACAAAGCCAAGCTTCGTCGTCTGACCAATTAATTCATCTTTCGAAATCTGATCATCATTGAACTGCCGACATGTATTAAGAAACTTACCGGACGCTCTATTTCCCTGCTTATCCGCTAATAGTAAGTGCTCACATAGATAACGACTAAAAGGTTCGGCTAACTGCTCAAGCGTAACCAAGTCACTACCGGATCGGTCAGCCAACTCGATTAAAGACTTTGCTAGTGCAAACTTGTAAGACGCAGAGTTGCGACCAAATAGAATGATTGATCGCCAGTAGCTTGATAGTGTTGGATCTGAAGCAAAGAATTCCATTTCACCTCCCTAAGATATTGGGAGGTTACCACACCATTAATAGACAACACCAAGCGGTATATCATCTGTCATAGTCTTAGGTGAGGTAAAAACGATAAGACCCGGATGAGCCCTGTGTGCATGAGGGTTACAGCACAACCCTTATAGTAAGGAATCAAAGAATAGGTTGATAAAAGGTTGTCGAAAGTTGTCGGGTTTTCGCGTTTTTATCAACCTAATGAAGAGAACATAAAGATAGGCCAAGTATAAGAAAGTAGCCTGAATAGTGATCGGCTCACTGCCTTTTAGAACTCTGTAAATTAAACCCTTATACTTATCGAAAAGCATCGATCTCCACAGAAAACGCAAACATCCTGCAGGCATCTCAAAAATCAGCGTCAACTTTCATCAACTTAATACAACATCCTATCAACAATTGATCAACCAATCCGGCTAACCAGATCACTGGCTCGAAGGTGTGTGTAACGATTCAACATCTCCAGTGTTTTATGTCCGGTGATCGTTGCGACCTCCATTGTATTAAGGCCTTTTTCAAAGAATCGGCTGGTGGCTTCATGGCGAAGATCATGAAAACGGAGCCCTTCAATACCCGCACGTTTACAAGCTCTCTCAAAAGCTTGTGAGACGCTATCCGGGCGTATATCAAAGACAATATCGCCTACCCTACTGATCGACATTAAGACCTCCACAGCAGCACCTGAAAGCGGCACATCGCGAGGCACGCCAGTCTTGGTTTTAGGGATATGTAATGTTCTATTTTTCATATCTATATGCTCCCACTTTATCTTCACGAGTTCACCACGACGCATGGCTGTTTCAACCGCTAAGACAACTATATTCTGCACCACAGGTGTATCGATTAAAGCATCTTGAAGCAGACCGAACTCTTCATCCAACAGACGGCGATCACGTCCGGATGGTCGCTTAGGCTTCCGCACTGAAGGTATTCCTTTAGGGAAAGGCACGTTCCATTCTTGTGCAGCAATTCTCAGCACTTTATTAAGAAGGGAAAGGCGGTGAACCACTGTAGTAGGCCCAACCAATTGAAGCTGTTCATCACGGAATTCTGCAAGGTGTTTATTGGATAAATTGAACAGAGAAATCGTACCTAGAGAGGCCAATACCGGACGTGCTGTAGAGCGCTCTATAGCCTGCTTCTTTAGATCACTGATACTCAGAAGATAACGCTCAATCGCATCACCAATAGTCATACGCTCAGCTTCAGCAGTATCGACAAACATACCCTTTTGGATCTCCGACTCAACGACTCGAGCCCATGCAGTAGCATCTGATTTAAGAGTAAAGGATTTTGCTTGCGGCTTATGTCCTTTAATTCGAACTTGAGCCTGCCACTTACTTCTAAGCTTCCGGATTGTTGCCATTGATCTTCACCGACTAATATAAGGCTGTTATGTACGATGAAGATAATAGGATGATGGCAATCTGGTGTCGGCTGATAAATTATTAGGTAAGATCTAACCACACTACTCACAAAAACATAATTACAATCAATAACTGGTTATGACGCTTCCTAATTCCGCAAAAGAGTTTCTTCGGATAGGTAATTCGCTTATTGGCTCTAATTGCCGGCTTGTCGATCTTGCGAAGAAAACAAACCTTCCTGTCTCTCAATTGTTGTCAAAGATTCATAGGTTCAATCTCGAACCCCACTCACGTATTCATGTATGTATTCGAGTATCTATCAGTGATTTAGAAGTGGATCACTGGGTGCAACATGAAGAGCACAAAGTGAAAAGATCAATATACGATGAGTTTCTGGGCAAGGAAGCAGTACTACCACATTTACAACCATTCAATGGAATGCTGTGCCTGTCAGATGAAGATATTTACCGTTTAACCAAAAAGCGCTCAATCAAACTAAAGAAGATTTGGGAAAGTGAAACTGAATACATAGAAGCCAAAACGCCCATAGCCGTCGAGCTATCAGATCTCCTTGTAGACAAAACAACCATTACTTCATGGTTCAAATCTGGCTCCCTGCCCTCTGGTCTTATAGTCAACGAAGACATATCAAAATACATTAAAAAGCATCACCCATCCGAACCTGCAAAATTAATAGAAGAGATAGAAAAGCTACGTAAAGACAAGTCTGAATTGGAAGCCTTAATCACTAAACTCCAAACTGAAAGAAGTATGGGCGAACCGAACAACAAGCATAACCTCTACGGAATCATCGCCGGCCTGACAACACTCATGTCTGAAGGCAATATTTCTACATACCTTACAAATTCTAGAAAGCCAAATGTAAAGCAAATAGGAACTGGCATAACGCAATTAGCAGCAAGAAAGGGAATGCCAATGTCCGAAGCTGATTCTATACGTAACATAATCAGCAAGGCTTTAGATCAACTGGAGTCATATCAAAAAGATTAAAATTGCATAGCTACTTATAAAATATGCATAGCTTTGCACAAACACCACACCTAACTCCTTACTCTGTCGCAACTTTAATCACACAGACAAGGAGCACAAGATGCTACTAAATACACAACAGGCAAAAGTCCTTTTCGCCCTTACATACAATTCCGGAATCACTTCGAACTTCGATTGCACTGTAGATGACCACGACCCCGTTCCGGCAATTGTGATCGTAGATGAAATTAGTGAAATAACCGACCTGAGAATTCAGTTCAAAAAAATCAACCGAGTAGATTCTAACGGCATTGTAAAACGCGAACGAGTCTACAAGCTCCACCTCAAAGACAAACCGGAAGCTGAAATGATTCTAGACAAAGCAATCGATCAGCTAAATCGAGATAGAGTCCCTTTAGACTTTTTAGCATAAACACTGAAGGGTGGACTGGCATTCTGTAAATGCCGATCCATCCTCATTCATGATGCAAGTATCTTAACGATTCAATTTTTTGGCTCCCAGACTCAAGGTAAGATAATGAAAGATTCTCTAAAACTATCAACAACCAACCCCCATATTTCCTCTCACTCAACTATTCAGTCTCTAGTCAGAGCTACTCGTTTGAGCATGATTAAACAAATAGCTTTACCATACGAGATTTCTGACAAACTCAGAAAAAGCAAAAAAAATGATGAGAAGTATTGGTTTAATACAACCGGTGCTGCAGCATATTGCTTACATAAAACTGCTGACTCAAAAACTGATTGGCACAGCGTACTATCTGAAAACAGACGAGATCAAAACGAAATGATGCCTGTAGGAGGCATGCCAAAGCCATCAAGAGGCAACGTCGAAAGACTTGGATTTCTCCGCCACTATAAATTTGGCAAAAAAAACTACTACACGAAATCCGATCTGGACAAATGGCTGGAAGGGATACCCCCTTTACACTGAATTTGTTACCCACTGTGATCAGATTGTGACCAACCACTAAAGTAAAGTCTCCCGAGAACAAACAAAACAAAGGGGAAACAGCATGGTTACTGGCTCCCCTTCTTTATGCTTGCTCACCTGACCAACGGGTTAACAACCCGTTCTTCATAAGATGAGCCGCTGACAGATAATCACAAAACGAATAAACTAAAACAAACTGACAATTTGTTGCAATTTGTGCAAACGGAGCTACACTGAGGGTAGCTTAACTATCTGGACAGTCTGATGAACGATGTTGAAGAACTATTAAAAGCGGCAGATGACTTTACACCATCTAAAACAGATCTAACTCTTTATAAAGACGTAATCATCAACCTACGCCGTAAAGGGGCTTCCTGGCGAGAAATATCTCAGTTTTTCGCTGATAATGCAGATGTTGAAGTAGATCATACAAAGATAGCAAGAACCGCAGCCAGTTGGGGAATTGAAACCGACCTAACTTCACGACTGCCTCTCTGCGAGGAAATAATAGCTGCACTACGTAGCCTCTCCTTATCAAACAATGAGAAAACAATGCTACTACACCACTATCAAGCCCCTCACCGTACCGTCACATACACCGAACTAGCTCACTCAGTAGGCAAAAACTCATACCAATCTGCCAATAAAATCTACGGGACGTTAGCAAGTAAGCTTTGTGATGAGCTCGAATTTAGTCCTCTGCCCGATTCGTCAGGCCGACCCTTTTACGGAAATGTTATAGGTTGGACAGTAGCTTCAACTGGAGCAAAAGAAGAAAGCCGACTTGTGATGCACCATGAATTTAGTAAAGCCATTGAGAAATTACTAGGCAGTAATCAGCTATAACAAGGAGAGTGAAAATGAGCTACCCGAATATCAGTAAAGACGAGTACATAGAGGCGCTAAAATACGTTCGCGACAAACACCATATAAGTGGCGATCATTCTTATATACAGCTAATTAGAGCTCACGGAGCTGCTGAAAACTCTCGTATAACAATGACACAACTCGCTGATGAGCTAGGCTATGAAAATTTTAATGCTGCAAATCTGCATTATGGAAAATATGCACATTTAATTGCTAACGCACTCAATTTTCAGCCGCAGACGGGCAAAGATGGCAACCCAATCTGGTGGATGACTTTAGCATCAGGAGAACCCGGTGTGGATCTTAGTTCAAACGGTCATTTTGAAATCCAAATGCACCCTGAACTGCTAAATGCACTTAAGCATATGAGATGGGTACGGAGTTAAAAAACCCCGTAGTGATCAAATTGTAATCAAGTACTAGGGTTAAGCATTCAGGTCACAGGTTAAGGATCCGTTGCTCAGGCGGTGAGCTAAAGGTGGGTAATCTGTTAGCCCGCAATTCGCCTTTATCTATTAGTAACCCTATAAACCCCATTCATCCAGACGAATCTCTACAAATTTTTCGGGAATCCTAAGTTTTTCAGCCACTTGATAGGGGGTTTGTTTATCCACATTGACCCAATGTGTAACGTTTATCCTAATTGCTTCAGGCATCAGTAGCTCTAAGGCAGCAACAATGCCAGAGTAATCTCGATAGAATAGCTCTGCGTTTCCATCTTCTTTGCCTGGCTCAGGAATTTCAACTACTGCTTTCGCAAGTTCAAGGATGTCAGTTGATTCTAATAAGTCTTCAGCTTCAAAAAGGAGGTGAGAAGCTTCTTTAATAACAGTGAATCGCTGCCAGCAAGGATTACATTTGGAACTCAGCAGAACCAGCCCAACCCCTTCAGCCTGGTCATTTATAGGTTTCAACTGAGATTTATAGCCGGAATTATCCTCCAACCACATAGAGAAGGCATCAGTTGATTCAAAAACCAACAACATTCCTCTCAAGTCAGACCTCTCCATATCAACAACGAGAGTCTGCACCTGAAACCCACTCACATGCTCAATAGCAGTTATAAGTTTTTCGGTAGAATATTTTACAGATGGAACATAATTAATAGCTGAATACAGAGCATCCCTCACAGCATCAGCCTTACTTACTAACAGATCTCTATATGAGTTCATAGCAATCCCGCAGAACACAATCGGTGCACACAACCGCCCGAAATTTTAAAACAAAAACAAAAAGCGGGCCCTTAGAGGCCCGCTTTTCGAGGTAAACTATTACTTATTCACAATCTTTGATAGGGTCTTCAAAAGCAACTGCACGGCCATTTTCAAGATTGGTGATTGCTTCATGTGCAGCAGACAGAATACCCTCAGACGAAGATGCTGTTGGGTTTGCTGGGTAGAAACGAATGCCTTTCACACCGTACTTACTTGCCCATTCCTGTAATTTATCTTGAGTGCTCATTATGAATTCCTGCTTATCCCTTAATACAAGTCATCCTGCAATTACTAGTGGTTAGGTCCGACCTGCAATCAAAAAACCGCTGTTTTAGCGGGGCGGAAATACTAATCCTTTAAGGATTAGATGTAAACAAAAAAGGTTGTTTTTTAACCACAATAATCCTTTACTTCAGATAATCTAGCTTTTTTCCATATTAATAGCAAACTCCCCTTTGGCATTAAATATAGACTTCACATTGTCGCCCGGCACTGTGACCATAGTGTGACCACCGGTAAATACGCCCCCGCAAACGGTTCTTGGGTGCGCCTTTGGCTCAGTTGGATAGCCAGCAATAACAAGGAGGTAGATGGTATAAAAAATGGCGCGCCTGGAGGGATTCGAACCCCCGACCAACAGGATCGGAACCTGCTACTCTATCCAGCTGAGCTACAGGCGCACTCTAAGAAGTGTTTGCGGAGGCGTATTCTACCGATGCCTTGTGGTTTCGCCAAGCTTTATTGAAAACTCAGGCAACGCCGGTCGAAGAGGCTTCGTAGGGATACAGGGTTTTTAGCTCCTCTTCGATATTCCCTTGCAGTAAAACTTCCCATACTTTCAGGTCTTCAGTGTAAGACAGAAAGGTGTGGCACTTGTTGCATCGATAAATCTGTTGATTGGGTATTTTGCTTAAGAGGATCAGGTTTGAATCATCTCTCGCTTCTGTAATGTCCTTAAGGCAGGCACATTGATTGTTCATTCCGTTGCTGGACATGTGAGCTCCATCGCGCTGATATTTTTATCATTATTATTTTGTTAGACCTTAGTCTTAGATCAGTTTTAGTCCCTTATCCACTAAAAATCCAATTTTTTGTTGAATATTTATGTAATATTTTTAAATACCCTGTGCATTTCCCCATTTTAGTGCGCAAAATCAACATATATCTGCTGCCAACTGACCAAAGCCCCATTTCAGTTGTGTTTATTTATCGCTATAATCCGCAGCCGGTGAATCTTTGAGCAGCCGTGTCTGAATCTCCGCCCCTGAGCACCTCTTAAGGCCGGGCATCCTGACAGGCCACGCTGCCCATATTTAAATTTTATGGTTGATTGAGAGGTCGTTATTGTGAAAAAAATCACTTCGGCACTGGTTGCTCTAGGACTGGGTATTGCGCTGAGCGTATCTGTTCAGGCGAATACTAGCGATGAAGCAGTTGTTGAACGAATCAAAGCGGTTGGTTCTGTTTGTATTGAAGGTGATGACAGCTGTGGTGGTGCTGCTCCTGTAGCTGCTGCTGGCGGTGCTGCACGTTCTGGCGAAGAAGTTTACAACACTAAGTGTGCTGCTTGTCACGCTACTGGCGCTGCTGGCGCTCCTAAGTACGGTACAGCTGACTGGGCTGATCGTGGCGCTAAAGGTCTGGACACTCTGCTGTCTAACGCGATCAACGGTTTCAAAGGCATGCCACCACGTGGTCTGTGTGCTGATTGTTCCGATGATGAGATGAAAGCGTCTATCGAGCACATGCTGAACGGTTCTAAGTAATTCCTTTACTTGAACTAAAGAGAAGGCCGCTATAAGCGGCCTTTTTTGTTTAATCGAATAAATTCTTCAGACTATCCAGTGTCGCTTTGCCTTTTTTCTGGTTATGCACCTGGCATTTCTCACCTGCGCCCTCTACTTCCAGATCCTCTTCGGGTAACTCGTCCAGAAAACGACTGGGCATACAATCCACTAATTCGCCGTATTGTTTACGCTGCTTAGCCAGGGTGATCGTCAAACAGCGTTTTGCCCTTGTGATACCCACATATGCCAAGCGGCGCTCTTCTTCAATATTATCGGTTTCGATGCTGTTCCGATGCGGCAGAAGTTCTTCTTCCATCCCCATTAGGTAGACCTGAGGAAATTCCAGACCTTTTGAGGCATGCAGGGTCATCAGCTGAACACGGTTAGAGTCGTCTTCTTCCTCTTGCTGATCCAGCATATCGAGCAAGATCAAACGGGTGATCGCTTCCTGGATTCCCGCATCCGGATCATCCTCCTGTAACCGCTCTAGCGTCGATTTAAGGGAATCAATGAGGAACCAGACGTTTTGCATCCGCTTTTCTGTCATCGCATCGCTGGTGCTGTTCTGGGCGATCCAGCCTTCATAGTCGATGTCCCGGATCATTTCATTTATCGCGTTGATCGGATCATCGGTATGACACTGACGATAAATATGCTGCATCCAGTTACAGAAACGTCGCAGGCGTTCAACAGCATTGGTCGGCATGACTTGCTCAAGACCCATCTCATCACAGGCCGCAAACATACTGATCTCGCGTTCACCGGAATAGGTGCCTAGTTTCTGCAGGGTACTGGGCCCTATCTCTCGTCTGGGTAAGTTAATGATGCGCAGAAAGGCGTTGTCATCATCCGGATTTACCAACACCTTGAGATAACTCATAAGGTCTTTAATTTCAGCGCGGGCAAAGAAAGAGGTGCCGCCACTGAGTTTATAAGGCACCTGAAACTGCTGAAGTTTGACCTCCAGCAACCGCGACTGAAAATTACCGCGGTAAAGAATCGCCATATCTTTAAAAGGCACGCCGTTACGCAGATGCAGATCGGTAATCTCCATGGCAATGCGCTCACATTCCGAATCTTCATTCTTGGTGTGAATAACCCGGATAGAATCTCCGAGTCCCATTTCACTCCATAAAGTCTTCTCATAGACATGAGGATTGTTGGCAATGAGGGTGTTTGCGGCACGCAGGATACGGCTGGTAGAACGGTAGTTCTGCTCCAGCTTAACAATTTTTAGACTGGGGTAATCCTTTTCCAGTTGCACCAGGTTTTCAGGACGTGCACCACGCCATGCGTAGATGGATTGGTCATCATCACCTACCACCGTCAGCGCACCTCTCACACCCACTAGCAACTTAACTAATTGGTACTGGGAAAGGTTGGTATCCTGATACTCATCCACCAGCAGGTATCTGAGTTTATTCTGCCAGCGCTCCAGAATTTGCGGGTTCTGCGTAAACAGTTTGACCGGTATAAGGATCAGATCATCAAAATCGACAGCGTTATATGCCCGCAGATGATCTTCATAAACTTCATAAGCCCGGGCCGCCAGAATATCCTGTGGCAGTTCTGCGGATGCCAGTGCCTGATCCGGCCCCATCATCTCGTTTTTCCAGCTTGAGATCTGATTCAGTACCGTATCAACCTGGTCCGTATTCTCATCGTTCTTTAACATCAGATCTTTAAGCAAGGATTTGCTGTCCTGATCATCAAAGATCGAAAACCCCGGTTTAAAACCTAATGTTTTGTATTCTTTACGAATTATTGTCAAACCAAGGTTATGAAATGTTGAAACTGTCAAACCCCGGCCATCACCTTTTTTAAGCAAAGAGGTGACACGCTCCTTCATCTCCCGGGAAGCTTTATTGGTAAACGTTACGGCTGCTATATTACGTGCAGCAATGCCGCAGTCGTTGATCAGGTAAGCAATCTTACGTGTAATAACACTGGTTTTTCCGGATCCAGCACCCGCTAAAACCAACAATGGTCCACCGATATAGTTTACCGCTTCGCTCTGGCGCTTGTTTAAACGTGACATTCTTTTATCAATTTCAACTAAAGTTACCCCGATACAAGCCGATTAAGAACCAAAGTGGGGCAGAGTCTGGTTTAAATAGAGTTCTTAACTCTTTGGAAACAAATTACATTAGCCGATCATTCATTAATCAATGAGTGCCGGCCAACCCGTATTTGCAGGTTGGCTATTATGGCATTTATGCTGTGTAACAACAGCTCTGCCTTTAAAAATAAAAAGCTGGAGTTCTACAAGGAACTAATCGATGCATAAGGCCCTCAGGCCTGAGCCTGATCGCCCTAAAAGCGTTCTCCTGATAGACATTGATGGCATCAGTAGTCGCATTCTGAAATCATTAGTTGAGTCTACAAGGAAGTATCGGCTTATTATTACTCGCACGTTCGCTGACGGGATGCTTTGTCAGAAACAGAATGAATGCGACGTAATCCTGCTCGCCTGCAATAAACGCCAACCACCACTGCCCAAAATCATCAATAAACTCCACCAGTTCCGCCCTGAAGTCCCCATCATTGCTTTAGGCGTCAATATTTCTGAGAAATATGGTGAGGAACTTATAAAAGCCAATGCTTTTGACTACATCTCTGTTTCCAAATACTCCACTGAACTCCTCAACCGAGCAATTCGGTACGCAATTCTGAGCGCTGAACAGCAACAGAAAATTATTGAGCTTCGTGATCAGGATGCCCTGACAGGACTGGGTAACCGCCAACTGTTCCTCAAACTACTCGAAGAGAAGCTTGATGGCAGCCAGCAGAGCAGTCATAAAATCGCTGTCATATCCATTGATATCAACAACTTCCGCTCGCTTAACAGTCGCTTCGGGCAACATAGTGGAGATATGGTCGTGGTTGAAATGGGTAAACGCATTACTGCCAGTATTCCCGAACACACTCTCGTCGCCCGGCTTGGCAACGATGAATTTGCCCTCATCGTAGAGTGTTCACCGTTTGAAGATGCGAAACGAGTTGTCTCAAACATGTTGAAAAACGTGGCTCTGAATCTCCACAAGCCGTTCCGATATGGCCATAACGAGATGCAGGTCAACTGCAGTATGGGTATCGCATTTGCGCCTGAGCACGGTTACGAAGTTGAGCAATTAATTCACCGCGCAGTACTTGCCCGTCAGGAATCCAAGAAGGCATTTGAAACCAAATTCACCTTCTTCCATGAAGGTCTCGATGATAAAGAGGATCTTTACTCAGACCTTGCTCCCGAAATTGCCCATGCCCTACGTAGTAATCAGTTTGTACTCCACTACCAACCACAGATTGATGTAAGAACTGGCCAGATCATCGGTGCTGAAACACTGATTCGCTGGAATCACCCGGAACGCGGTATGCTCTATCCAGACTCATTCATCCCACTGTGTGAACAGGTCGGACTGATTGTGCCGATTGGGTACTGGATCATCCACCAGGCATGTACGGATCTGAATACCTTGCAGAAAAATGGTATTTTCCTTAAACACCTGGGGGTCAACCTATCGTTCAGACAGTTTGGTGATGACCAGCTTGTTCCAACGATAAAACGGATTCTGGAGCGTACGGGTGTGGATACCAGCGTTCTGGAGCTAGAGCTGACAGAGTCCACACTTCATGATGATGAGAACCACATAATCAGCTGTCTGGACAGTTTGTCTGAGACAGGGCTGTCATTCTCTCTGGATGATTTTGGTACCGGTTACTCTTCATTCTCTCTTCTGCAAAAACTGCCTATCGACACCATCAAAATTGACCGCTCCTTCATTACCGATGTCACCACTTCTGACGATGATGCCAAGATCGTCCGGGCGATTATCAACCTCGCTCATAACATGGGTAAAAATGTTATTGCTGAAGGCGTGGAAACACAGAATCAACTGGACTTCCTGGTTGAGCAAAACTGCGACATGGTTCAGGGTTATTTCTTCAGCCGCCCTGTCGAATTCTCAACCTTCAAACACACTCTGCAACACTGCGCTGAAGCGGTTTAACCCTCTCCTTTACTTCAACATATCCTGACCGGAAACCCGGTAACTTAAAGCTTCCAGCAAATCTGATTTCTCAATTTTTTCTTTACCTGCAAGATCCGCAATCGTTCTGGCAACCCGAAGAATCCGGTGATACGCCCGCGCTGACAGATTCAACCTTTCCATCGCATTCGCCAATAACACCTGATCCTGCTCTTCAAGGACACAATGTTTCTCCAGACATTTTCCCTGTAATAACTGATTTGGGTTTTGCTGCCTGTCGATCTGGCGTTTTCTGCTTTCGATCACCCGGCTACGCACGGTGGCCGAACACTCACCCTGTTCAGTAATATTCATCAGATCATTCTGAGAAACCGCCTGTACTGTCATTTGCAGATCAATACGATCCAGTAAAGGGCCTGAAACCCGTGACTGGTAACGGCGCACCTGATCCGGTGAGCAACGACAGCGATCACTGCCATCTGCGTAGTAACCACAAGGGCAAGGGTTCATGGCGGTCACCAACTGGAAGCGGGAAGGAAATAAGGTTTGCCCGGAAGCTCTGGAGATCAGAATCTCTCCTGTTTCCATGGGCTCCCTCAGCACCTCTAATACCTGCCGACTGAACTCCGGCAGCTCATCCAGAAACAATACACCCTGATGCGCCAGAGAGATCTCTCCTGGCCGCGGATTCCCCCCGCCCCCGACCAGAGCTACAGCGGATGCTGTATGATGAGGAGCCCTAAAGGGACGATTTAAAGAGTGCTCACGCTCCTGCAAATTAGTAATGGAGTGCACCACCTCAACATCTAAGCATTCCTCTTCTGTCATTTCAGGTAACAACCCTGGCAAACGATTAGCCAGCATACTTTTACCACTGCCGGGCGGCCCGACCAGCAAAATGTTATGCCCACCTGCAGCCGCAATTTCTAACGCCCGTTTGGCCTGAAACTGACCTTTCACATCAGCGAGATTGGGATAAAGCTGTGCGCTTTGCTCTGATTGATAACCTGTTCCGGTTTCTGCAGCCAGCGGCTCGGTCGCGGTGAGATGTGCAGATAACTGCAAAAGGTGCTGTACGGGGAAAATCTCCAGACCCCTGGCTTTCATCGCAGAAGAACGCGACTTTTCAGCAAGAAACAATTGCCGAGAAACGTCGCGACAAGCCAAAGCTGCGGGCAGAACACCATTAACCGCTCGAATAGTCCCAGACAAGGCCAGCTCCCCAAGAAACTCTGAGCCTTCGATACTAGCCAGAGGTACCTGCCCACTGGCAGCCAGAATGCCTACAGCTATTGCCAGATCGTAGCGCCCCCCCTCTTTGGGCAGGTCGGCAGGAGCAAGATTGACGGTGATACGACGCTGAGGAAAATCAAAGCCGGAATTAATCAGAGCGCTACGGACTCTTTCCCGGCTTTCTTTTACGGCGGTTTCCGGCAAACCGACAATGGCAAAGCTCGGTAAACCACCGGAGAGATGAACTTCTACATTAACCTGAGGGGCACTGATCCCTACCTGTGCCCGTGTACAGACGATTGCGAGTGACATAGTTTTCCTTCCATGGAAATGTCTGATGAATTATTTGTGCTCTACTGCGAGGTGATCCATAAGTTGTTCAAGCGTTAGAGGCATACCGAAATAACGTCCCTGCATCAGCATGCAGCCCTGTCCCATAAGATCGCCCCTTTGGCCTGCGGTTGCAACACCATCCGCCATAACCTCAATTTCTAGACGGTCCGCCAGATCCATCACAACATCCACTATCTTCTGACGACCATCATCGGTGGACATGTGCGTGATCAGATCTGAATCCAGACGGATGATGTCCGGATGGATATCCTTCAACTGATCAAGAACCGGGCTCTGATGAGCAAAACCACTAACCGATAACATAGCATCCGTAGCCAACAGATCAAAAAGCGCACCTTCCCGCTCCAGAGCAGTACGTATATCAACATCCAGCATCATACGTCCCATTAATTGATACTGTGTCAGCTGAGACACCCATCTCTGAATCGCCGACTTGTTCGGCAACTGTTGCGCTTCCATACGGAATGAGATGAAACGCAATCCAGGGAAACCTTCCCAAACAACACTCAGGCCGGATAACTCCTGATTCAACCACTCTTCGTAAACTTCCAGCGCTTCTTTGCTTTGCATAAGCCCGGCAAAGTCGGAAAAAGGCAATTGACCCAATTCAGTATGATGCCAGTATGGACGCGCATGGACCGCTACGACCTGATGACTGTACAAGCTGTATATAGGCAGGAAAGACATCTGCACTTCGCCACTGACCAGCGCCTTGGTTAAATCCTCTTCACGGAGTATTTGCGGCCCTTTACTACGCTCCATCAGGTCACTGTAGACCCGATACGTATTTCGCCCGCCCTGTTTTGCCGCATACATGGCAACATCCGCTTTTTTAACTAAGTCCTTGGCCCGGGTAGAATGATCCGGCGCAAGTGCAATTCCCACACTACCACTTATAAAGATCTCGCGATGGTCAACGAAGATCCCCTGCGCTAACTGTTCAACGACCCGCTGCGCAACTTTAACCGCATCATCAATTCCAGACACCGCAGGCAACATCACCAAAAACTCATCGCTGCTGAGCCGGGCTACCCGATCTTTCTCAGGTACGACTGAACACAAGCGGCTGGCAACTTTCTGAAGAATATTATCGCCTACCTTACGTCCAAGGTTGTCGTTGATCCATTTAAAGCGATCCAGATCAACCAGCATAATCGCGAGCTGTTGCTCACTATTGATAGTTTTCTGGATCTGTTGCTCGAGCTGATCACTGTAAAATGACCAGTTAGGCAGTTTTGTTAGCTCATCATACTGATTCTGCTGTTGGGTTGATTGCAGATCCGCTTTGATTTCGCTGATATTGAAAAACTGCGCAATAAAACCCGTAGCTTTTCCACTCTCATCGGAAACACTGATGATGTTGAACCATGCCGGATACACAGAACCATCTTTATGCCGGTTCCAGAGTTCACCAACCCATTGCCCGTCGCTCTGAAGTTGTGACCATAATCCTTCATAGTGCGATTCATTCATCTGGCCGGCACCCAGCATACGAGGGTTTTCACCGATTACTTCACTGAAGCCGTAACCCGTGATCTTCTCAAACGCATTGTTGACCTGGACTATTTTATTATCCAGATCAGTGACCATGATTGCCTGAGGAGAGCCTTGAAAGAGCTGTTGACCTATATCCTGCATCTATATATCCATCTACTGGGTGTCATTTAACGAGCTTTCGAGCTCCGCCAACTTATTCTCTAATGCTTCAACTTTTTCACGCGTTCTTAGTAATACCGCTTTCTGCGCATCAAATTCTTCCCGGCTGACCAGATCCAGACGGTCAAAGGTCCCCTGCAGAACGGACTTAACCTGTTGCTGTAGTGACTCCTGCCCCGGTAACTTGGTATCTCCTGACAGAATTTGCGTGAACTGTTCAGTCAACCCTTCAATCAACTGCGGATTGATCATACTTGCCTCCAGATAGATAAATAAAGCGCATTTACTATAACAACAAAACAACCGCTTTCCACCTGGCACCAAAACAGTGCATGCATCAAAATAGAGCACCTCCTACCGCCCTATCATATAGCAAAAAGTTTAATGCCCGCTCATCGAAACATTTTACCTCTTTGAAATTAAAGGACTTTTCTAAAAGTGGCACAAGCTTCGCAATAACTGAGCAAATCGAAATTATGATTTATCGTTAGACGCTTCAATCTGAAGCATAAGATTTTTGTCTTAATGGGGGACAACAATATGAAAATGATCTCCGCTGTCATCAAGCCATTCAAATTGGATGATGTCCGGGAAGCACTTTCTGAAATCGGTGTACAAGGTATCACCGTGACAGAAGTGAAAGGCTTCGGTCGCCAGAAAGGTCACACTGAACTGTACCGTGGTGCAGAGTATGTAGTGGACTTTCTTCCTAAAGTACGTGTTGACGCTGCTGTGTCCGACGACATTGTTGACCAGGTAGTTGAAGCTATTAGTCAGGCTTCTCAAACTGGCAAAATCGGTGACGGCAAAATCTTCGTCACTCCACTAGAGCAGGTTGTTCGTATTCGTACTGGCGAATCCGGCAACGAAGCACTTTAAATTCCGAATTACTGATAGCTTCTGGAGGAGTAAACCCAATGGAAGAACTTCTGAACACAACGGCTGGCGATGTTACCCAGCTGAAATATGCACTGGATACTTTCTACTTCCTGGTATCAGGTGCCCTCGTAATGTGGATGGCAGCTGGCTTTGCCATGCTGGAATCCGGTCTGGTTCGTGCGAAAAACACAACTGAGATCCTGACTAAAAACGTATCGCTGTTCGCGATCTCTTGCATCATGTACATGGTATGCGGTTACGCGATCATGTATGGCGGTGAGTACCTGCTGTCTGGCATCACTGGTGACGGTGTTGCAGATGAGTGGACTTACGCACCATCTGCTGATTTCTTCTTCCAGGTAGTATTCGTTGCAACTGCAATGTCTATCGTATCTGGTGCAGTTGCTGAGCGTATGAAGCTTTGGGCTTTCCTGGCTTTCGCTGTAGTAATGACTGGTTTCATTTACCCAATGGAAGGTTCTTGGACCTGGGGCGGCAATGCTGTATTCGGCATGTACACTCTGGGCGACATGGGCTTCTCTGACTTTGCAGGTTCCGGCATCGTTCACATGGCTGGTGCAGCTGCTGCTCTTGCTGGTGTTCTGGTACTGGGCGCTCGTAAAGGCAAATACGGTAAAGACGGTTCTGTAAACGCGATCCCTGGTGCAAACCTGCCACTGGCTACACTGGGTACATTCATCCTGTGGATGGGTTGGTTCGGTTTCAACGGTGGTTCCGTACTGGCAACTTCCGATGTTGAAAACGCAAACGCTGTAGCAGTTGTCTTCATGAACACTAACGCTGCTGCTGCAGGCGGTGTTGTTGCTGCTCTGATCGTTGCTCGCATGATGTTCGGTAAAGCGGATCTGACAATGGCACTTAACGGTGCTCTGGCTGGTCTGGTTGCGATCACTGCTGAGCCATCTACTCCAACTGCTCTGCAGGCGACTCTGTTCGGTGCTGCGGGTGGTGCTCTGGTAGTATTCAGCATCATCACTATGGACAAACTGAAAATCGATGACCCTGTTGGTGCGATCTCTGTACACGGTGTTGTAGGTCTTCTGGGTCTGCTGCTGGTACCTCTGACTAATGACGGTTCTACTTTCTCTGGTCAGATCATCGGCGCTCTTACAATCTTCGGTTGGGTATTCGTAACTAGCTTGGTTGCTTGGTTTATCATCAAAGCAGTTATGGGTGTACGCGTATCGGAAGAAGAAGAGTACGAAGGCGTGGACATCTCCGAGTGTGGTATGGAAGCTTACCCAGAATTTACTTCTGCTAAGTAATTACCAACTCAAATCATAATAAAGGGTGCTTCGGCACCCTTTTTTGCGTCTGAAAGGCGTGACTGTAGATTTATTGAGCAGCTTAATGTTCCCAAAATAGATTTTCCCGTTATACTAAGGCCCATAATTTATAAAGCTCAAACCATTAGACTAAAGCCTAAACAGGTCTGACGGATATAAACTGAGGAAAACACTATGAAACTGATCACCGCAGTAATTAAACCTTTCAAGCTGGATGATGTCCGTGAATCTTTGTCGGAAATTGGTATCCAGGGTGTAACGGTTACTGAAGTGAAAGGATTTGGGCGCCAGAAAGGCCACACTGAACTTTACCGCGGCGCAGAATATGTTGTTGATTTCCTTCCTAAAATCAAAATGGAAATTGCTGTTGATGAAGATATGGTTGATCAGGTGATTGAAGCGATCAGCAAAACAGCAAACACGGGTAAAATCGGTGATGGTAAGATTTTTGTTACCCCACTTGAGCAGGTAATCCGTATCCGTACCGGCGAAAACGGCCCAGACGCTCTGTAATTTTACAGCGTTTAAAAAACCTTTAAAAAGCACCCTAATGGGTGTTTTTTTATGCTCGCAATACTGTTTATGACCTCCTGATAAGCAACTTTTAAAACGACTTTAAATTCCCAGGATCGCAAAGGTCTACACTTATAGTTATGTATTGAAGTTCTGGAGGTCTGCGATGACACATACAATTAATCGCCAAACCTTCGATAAGGTTATGGTACCCAATTACTCTCCCCTTTCTATGATTCCAGATAAGGGAAACGGCTCCAGAGTCTGGGATCAGCTTGGTAAAGACTACATAGACTTCTCAGGAGGCATTGCCGTTAACGTTCTTGGGCACTGCCACCCGGCTTTAAAGGAAGCTCTGAAGCAGCAATCTGAAAAACTCTGGCACTTAAGTAATGTCTGGACTAACGAACCTGCGATAAGCCTCGCCCAAAACCTGTGCGATAAAACTTTCGCGGACCGGGTCTACTTTGCAAACTCAGGAGCCGAAGCCAATGAAGCAGCCTTTAAGCTGGCAAGAAAGCATGCTTACAACCATTTTGGCGCTGAAAAACATGAAATTATCAGCTGCAAAAATGGTTTCCATGGTCGTACGTTGTTCACCGTATCTGTAGGCGGCCAACCCAAATACTGCGAAGGCTTTGAACCGGTTCCAAAAGGCATACGTCATATTACCTTCAATGATACAGACGCTTTAACAACAGCTATCAGTGATAAAACCTGTGCTGTGGTTCTGGAGCTCATTCAAGGCGAAGGCGGAATAATTACCGCAACTCCTGAATTTATCAGGACGGCACGGCAATTATGCGACCAACATAATACCTTGCTGATCTTCGATGAAGTGCAAACTGGCGTTGGGAGAACTGGCAAACTTTACGCCTACGAACACTTTAACATCACTCCCGATATCCTCACCTCTGCGAAAGCACTAGGTGGAGGTTTCCCAATAGCAGCTATGCTCTGTACCGAAGCCGCCGCTCAATCATTAACTGTCGGTAGCCATGGCAGTACATATGGAGGCAACCCTCTTGGGGCAGCTGTTGCAAACAAGGTATTGGAACTTGTGGACAGTAAAGAGGTTCTGGAAGGTGTTGTACACCGGCATACACGCTTTATAAATAAGCTTCAGCAGCTGAACCAGAAAACACCAATATTCAATGAATTCAGGGGCAAAGGCCTTTTGATCGGCTGCGAGCTTAAAACCGAATATCAGGGCAAAGCCCGCACCTTCATTCAACTGGCTGAACAGCATGGGTTAATGCTACTGGTGGCAGGCTTGAATGTTGTCCGTCTTACCCCTTCTTTAATTATCCCTGAGGAAGACATTGCTGAAGGTATGCAACGTTTCTCTAAAACGATGCAGGCATTTGCCAAACACAACTGATGCTGAGCTTATCGCTTAGGAGGCTTTATGTATTACATACGCCCTATAGCTGAGAGTGATTTGGATACACTGTTTGAAATTGCAGTGGAATCAGGCCCCGGGTTTACCTCTTTGCCAGAGAACCAGGAGTTGCTGCGTTCTAAAATTGCTCTGAGCCTCGAAGCCCTCAGCAACAACATTACCCATAAAGGCCCTGAAAGTTACCTGTTTGTACTGGTAGACAGCGAATCGGGGGAGGTTGTTGGCACTACCGGTATTGAAGCCGCAGTCGGTATGAAAGACCCCTGGTACCACTATCGCGTGGGTACCGTGGTGCATGCCTCCAGAGAGCTAAAAATTCATAATCAATTCAAGACCCTATACCTATGTAACGACTACACAGGCTGTTCCGAAGTCTGCACCCTCTATCTCAAACCTGAGCATCGTCACTCGCAGAATGGCAGTTTATTATCTAAGAGCCGCTTTTTGTTTATGGCAGAGTACCCGCAACGATTTTCTGAACGCGTCATAGCAGAGATGCGGGGGTTTTCAGATGCAGAGGGCCGCTCACCGTTCTGGGAGGGGCTAGGACGGCATTTCTTCAGCATGGATTACTCCAGAGCCGACTACCTGACGGGCTCCGGCAACAAAGCATTCATTGCGGAGCTGATGCCGAAATACACCATCTATCTGCATCTGCTTCCAGAAGAAGCACAGCAAGTGATTGGTAAGGTACACGCAAATACTGAACCCGCCCGCAAGATGCTGGAACATGAAGGGTTCAGGTTTGAAAACTATGTGGATATTTTTGATGCTGGCCCCACCATCACAGCTCCGCTGCAAAAAATCAGAGCGATTCGTGAAAGCCGGTATGCAAAAGTTCGGATCAGCAAAGAGGTTAAGCCACCCACTCAGGATAACCTCTTTATTGTCAGTAATACGCGAAGTGCCGAATACCGCTGCTGTCTCTGCAACCTGACTGAGCAACAGGGCATAACTACTCTCGATTCCCAGAGTGCTGATGCCCTTAAGGTGCAGGAGGGCGATACGATCAGAATTGTAGAATTAAAACCTAAGCGACCCTAGTTACGTTCTCCGCAGGGCAGAAGAATACTGACCTCCAAGCCCCCTTCTGGGTGATTTCTTAATTTCAGCTCGCCACCCAGACGCTCAACTGCGCGAACAGCAATACTCAGCCCCAGACCATAACCCTCACTCTGACTGCCACCTCGGAAGAATGGATCGCAAATTTGAGAGAGCAGTGCCTCCTCGACCCCTGCTCCATGATCCCTGACCACAATGATGCATTGTTCTTTTCGCTCAAGGATAAGATCAACTTCGACATCTTCAGAAGTATGTTTACAAGCATTACCCAGAATATTGTTCAGTGCCCGCTCTAACAATTTACTGTTCAGGTCTATTGAGCAATCACTCTGGCGGACAAAGTTAAATGTCCGATTAGGATTAGCAAACCGGGCATCATCGATCAAATCCTGCATCAATTCCGCCAGCGAAACTGTTTGACCTGTTACTTCCTCTTGCTCTAAACGTGACAGAGATAAAATCTCACCGATCAGAAGATCCAAACGCTGACATTCACGAACAATTCTGGAAACAACCTTATCGTTTTCACCCAGCTTTTGTTCTGCCAGACCCGCAGCAGCCTGCAATCTTGCCAATGGAGCTCTCAGCTCGTGGGACACGTCCTGCATCAAACGCTGATGTGAATTAATGGTTTGCTGGACGTAGTCAGCCATACGGTCGAAATCACGCGCTAACTCACCTAACTCGTCACCACGTTTACGCAGCTTTGCATCGGTACGACGATCCAGTTCACCGCTGTAAATCGCCTGTGTGTGTTCCCTGAGGCGGTTCAAGGGCCGCACAATAATCCATGACACCAACAATGCACCCAGCCCGGAGACAAACAGAATTAGAATCATCTGCACGGAAAGAATGGTATTGACCATATGTGCTACGGGTGAGCGTTTCCAGCTAAGGTCCATATCAACCCGATACTGGCGCCCGCTGTGTGAACTGAGATTAAAGCTGACCTTGTCATCTTCTGAACAAGCCAAAGCCGCACCGGAAACAACACCCTGATCAAGTTCAAGATCAGTAATCCGAACCCGCTCCGCTATACTCAGCCACATATCCCGTGGCCCATGCGGTTTCAAATGGGGAGGCCTGTGCTCTTCATCTGGTTGGCGGTCAAATCGAAAACCGTCCTTAGGCGGACGCGGTGGCAGCCTAAGGCTCTGAAAACCTCTGCGTTCATAACGCTCCACCATCAGTTCAGCATAACCTTCTGCTTTTGCCGTGATGACCTCTTTAAAACGGTCCCTTTCAGAGACCAGGCCGATCATTACAACAGTACCTAACAGGGCGAGCAGGCTAACTACCCAGATAGATGCAAAGATTTTCCAGAACAGCCGTTTATACCACTTCATTATTCGCCCCGGACAAACTGATAACCCACACCACGAATGGTTTTAATCAGCTCTTTCCCGTCTAGATAGTTCGCAAGCTTCTGACGTACCCGGCTGACATGCACATCTATTGCCCTATCATAAGCCGCGAGTTTTCTGTGCAGTACCAGTTCCGTAAGTTGCTCTTTACTGATCGCAGTTCCAGCATTAGCCAGAAGGTACGCCAGTACATTAAATTCTGTGCCGGTCAGCTCCAGCATCTGATCATTTACCGTGACTTCACGTATACCAGGATCCAAAGTAATGCCGTGCATGGCCACAATTTGTTCCGGGAATAATGTTTTGCGTTGCTGTGAGCCAGACCGCCTTAGCACTGCACGGATTCGCGCAAGCAGTTCACGTGGATTACAGGGTTTACTGAGATAATCATCAGCTCCCATCTCCAAGCCCAGAATTCGGTCAATATCTTCACCCCTGCCTGTTAGCATAATCACTGGGAGCTGAACCTTCGGACGGATTTCCTGTAATAATTCCAAGCCGGTCTTACCTGGCATCATGACATCCAGAACCATTAACTTATAACGCTCTGAGCACTTCAGCATCTCAGCAGCCTCATCGGCATTATGCGCGAACTCCAGCTCAAACCCCTCCAGCGTCAGGTAATCACCCAATAGCTCGCAGAGTTCAACATCATCATCCACCATTAACAGGCGTGGCTTTTCACTCATTACTCAATTCTCTTACTCATTTTTCTCATCTGCATAATAGTGCTTTTCGCTCACCAATTCTTCTCAGAGAAAAACCCTTTACCAAACTTTACACCCCCTCAACCCAACTTATCAGAGACATCCACCACAATGAGCTCATCGATTGGATGAACACGAGGACAAGATCATGAAGAAGAAATTACTAGCCGGTATCACTGCAGCGGCAATCACATTAGCAAGCCTTGGATTTACAGTAGCTCACGCAAAAGGTGGTCATGACTTTATGGAGAAACGTCTCCAGCATATGACGGAAGAGCTGAATCTGACCAAAGAGCAACAGGAACAACTGTATGCCTCTATGGAAAACGGGAAAAAAGCGATGCAGGACGGTAGAGAACAGCGTCAGGAGATTCGAAAAGAACTTATGAAGCTGGACCCAAATGCAGCAGATTATCAGACCCGCCTCAACAGCTTGGTTCTAAAGGCACAGGAACAAGCTAAAACTATGGTGATACAGAAAGCAGAACAGAAACAGGCACTGTTCTCCATACTCAACGACCAGCAGAAGCAGGAACTAAGTGAGTTACAGGAAAAATGGCAGGACAAAATGCAAAAACGCTTTGCAGATGGTGATCACCCTAAGCGCGGTAAAGGCTGTCACTAAGTAAACGTCTGGCCGGAGCTCGGCTCTCGCTCCGGCCAATATCCCTCAGTTGTCATACGCTAACCTGAGTCCTTTCAGGTCCTGGCCGGCTTCTGCCGGCCTTTTTTGTGGCCAAGTAAAAAAGTTGTGAA
>JAILXS010000010.1:0-161364 GCA_050789425.1 Neptuniibacter sp. | reverse complement strand
GTTTCCCCATGTGAGAGTAGGTCATCGCCAAGCATTTAATTACGAAGAACCCCAACTGCATACGCGGTTGGGGTTTTTTCGTTATTGAACCGATGATCTTCTTTTACTACACAGGGCCATGTGCACCCAAAGGGATGATAACCACGCCTGCACCGAAGGTGCGGCGGGTAGGAGCCAAAGCCCTACAGACAGAGATTTTTATATGTTGGGCTCTTAATAACCAATAATCACTGCCTTATTCATATTTAATATGTTCTCTTACTCAGTAGGAAACTTTAAAAATACGACCTAAGTCAAAAGACCGACCGATTTCCCTGATGTGTAATACTGTTGTTTTGTGCATGCGCGTAAAATATTCTCAATTAAATTCTGTTTATGCTTAGGGTGATAATATGTCTGAAGGTTTGATGCAGGGCAAAAAAATTCTAGTGGTAGGCATCGCAAATGACAAAAGTATTGCGTATGGCTGTGCTAAAAAGCTTAAGGAGCATGGTGCTCAGTTAGCTATAACCTATCTGAATGATAAAGCTGAGCGCTTTGTAAGGCCTCTGGCTGAAGAGTTGGGTGCTGAGATATTTATGCCTTTGGATGTGACAGTTCCAGGGCAGATGGCAGATGTCTTTGGTGAGATTAAGTCACACTGGGGCAGTCTTGACGGTATTATACACTCTCTGGCATTTTGCCCGTTGGAAGATCTTCATGCTCCAATTTCTGAATGTTCCCGTGACGGTTTCTTACAAGCAATGGATGTCTCTTGTTACTCCTTCATTCGTATGGGGCGTTATGCTCGTGAGTTGATGGTTGATGGCGGAGCGATGATTAATTTCTCATATCTTGGTAGCGCAATGGCAACGGGTGATTATAACGTTATGGGCTGTGCTAAAGCTGCTCTTGAGGCTGCAACACGTTACCTTGCACGAGATCTTGGGCCAAACCACATTAGAGTGAATTCCATCTCGCCTGGAACAATCCCAACCCGTGCAGCAGGCGGTATCAAGGACGTTGAAACCATGCTTGAATACAATAAATCCAAAGCTGTGGATCACGAGCTGCCGACCATTGAAGAGGTAGGTGGCGCTGCACTGTATTATCTCAGTGATCTGTCAAAAGGAGTCAGTGGCACAATCCATTATGTTGATCACGGGGTGTGTATCGTAGGATAAACGTGATCCCATTATAAGTGTACAGAAAAACCCTAAGTACTATGTGTCTTAGGGTTTTTTATTGCCTTTTCAACTAAATGATTTAAATAGATTTTTATTTAATCTTAGCTCAAGTCCTGCGACATCTAGCCGATTAAAACTTAATTAGAAAGTTAAGCTTGAAAATTTGACGATTTATGCATTGCTTCACGTGTATAAGCGCGGTAGATTTGTAGAAGATTTTATAGTCGGGGTCGGGCTGTTGCTGTCGTTATTCCAAAGAAAGGCTAAGAAAGGTGGCTTAACCTCAGTCGTGTTTACGGCAGAGGGTATAGCATTCGCTCATACTTCTAAAAAGCAGTCCGAAATAAAGTTGGATTTATGTGATTTCCAGCCCTCTTCTGCTCCCCTAAAAGAAGCCAGCAAGTTTACAAATTATGTCAATTCCAAAGCCCTCGATGGTACGGAAGCCGCTATAGTCCTTCCCCATGATTGCTACCAGATTCTATTGGTTGAAAAACCTTCAGTACCGGATGCTGAGTTAATCGATGCCTTACGCTGGCGCGTAAAAGATCTGGTTAGTTTTGATATTGAGCAGACGATAATTGATTATATAGATCTGCCCGAGGATGCTTATCGTAATCGCTCACAGATGGTTTATGTTGTTGTTGCGCTGCAGAAAAAAGTTGAGGCATATATCGGGTGGTGTCAGGAGATTGGTCTTAGTCCGGTTATTGTTGATGTTCCCGAGTTAGCATTATTGAATTTGTCAGAAGACCTTGCTGACGAAGAAGCAGGGTTGGCGGTGTTCTTTGTCGACAGCAAGAACAGTTCAATTAACCTGATGTCTGACACTGCACTTTATTTTACCCGGCAGCTTCAATATAACCTCTACTCCGGTCCGGAATCAGCGAGCGCGGCGGTATTGGAGATGCAAAGATCCATGGATTATTACGAGAGCCAGATCGGTAAGCCTCCATGTGTCCGCTTGATTGTTTTTCCAATGCTGATGGAAGATGATCCTCTCATCTCAGAGCTTCGTTATAATCTGCCGATGGATATCCATTCTTTGAATCTGGAAAATCTTGTGGACTCTGATTTAGAGCTTTCTGCTGAGCTTCAGAAGAAAACCACTATTGCGATTGCTGCTGCTTTGAGGGCACAGTCTGAAGTGGGGGCAAAGGCATGAAGCAACGTATAAACCTGTATCGTGTCACTAAAAAGTCCGCTTCATTTGATAAAAGCAGTTTAAGCGGCAGCGCTATTATCGTATTTGCTGTTTTTGGTCTGGTTTTTATTGCAGGTATGGGTCTTAAATTTTTAGATGAAAATAATAAGGCCGAGCTTGCAAACCTTGAGACGGAAAAACGTAATGTTGAAGCTCAGGTACAGCTGCTGCAACAAAAATATTCCAGTCAGTCTGTCAGTCCGGATCTTAAAACTGAGATCGAGCGTGTTAAAGAACAAATCAATTCACGCAATGACTTGATGAGTTTGTTGGATCAGATCGATCCGGAACAAACGTTTAGTTTCTCCTCTTATCTGGCTGCATTATCAGAATCATCTCGTCCGGGTAGCTGGTTAAATAATTTCACCATTAATACCGATGAGCGCTCTTTTCAGATTGAGGGGGGCGCAACTGACGGCCCGGCAGTTTCTTCCATGCTGGAAGCTGTCGCAAAAACAACCCCATTTGCCGATATGGTTGTTAATGCATTGGAAGTAAAATCAGAAGATTCTGGTGTGAAATTTCAGGCTGAAGCAGAGTTGAGCGTAAATGAATAAGCAATGGCAGAGTTGGTCGGATCGATGGGACGAACTCTCGAAACGAGAGAAGGGGTTGCTGTTAATTACAGCTATTACCGTACCTGTTGTCTTATTATATGTGTTGTTGATTGAACAACCTCTACAATCGTTGCAAAGTACACCTAAAAAGATTGCTGCGGTCGAAAAAGAGCTCGTGCATCAGCAGCGTTTACTTGACGTTTTGCAGGGAACTGAAGCTAAAGACCCCAATGTAGCTGCACGCCAGGAATTAAAACAGCTTCGCAATAAACTTAAGCAAGCCAATGAAGATGTTCGCCAGGTGGCAAGAAATCTGGTTTCGCCACAGCAAATGCTTACATTGCTGCGCTCGGTTCTGGAAAATGAACAAGGTGCTGAGCTGTTATCCGCACGGAGTTTGTCAGTAGAAACAGTACAGCTAGGTGCTGCTGAGCGAGGTTCTAGTCAGACTGCAGATGAAAAACAACCGCAATCCCCTTCTGCAGTAATCTATCTACACCCTTTTGAGGTTGAATTGCAGGGTAGTTATCAGGGTGTTTATAACTATTTACTTAAAGTAGAACAGTTGGAAGGAGTGTTCTTCTGGGATCTGCTGGAATACAGCGTTGAAGAGCACCCGAATGCGAAAGTAAAAATACAGATTCATACTTTGAGCTATGAAGCGGGGTGGCTGGGTGCTTAAAACAATAGTGCCAATAATGGCTTTATCTCTGGTTTGTATTAATGCCAGCGCCGAGAGTTTGCCCGCTGATCCAACAAAGCCTGCATTTAAAACTGTTCTAAATGATGTTTCGGATCAACCGCAACAGTTTGTGGTTAGTTCTTTAATCACAGGCAAAAAACAAAACTTAGCGGTTATCAATGGTCAGCGAGTACTTGAAGGTGATCTGGTTCAGGGTGCTAAGGTTATTGCGATTAGTCGTAAGGGTGTACGCCTCGAGGTTCTAGGTGAGCAGCAGTTTATCTCTCTTACTAACCGTCAGGGTTTTAGTAAGACAAAGAGTGTTAAATAGGTCGGATAGATATGAAAAAAATCTTAAGCGTTTTTGCAGTTTCTACATTGCTGCTGTCAGGCTGTCAGAGTATGCAGCCAGTGGCTGGGACTACTACGCAGCAGGAAGGCATTGCCGCAATTGAGGAAGCTATCCAGACCAATGAATCAAAGCAGGCTGAATTAGCGCCTCCACCGCCTGCTCCAGTGTTATTACCTCCGATAGATCTGCACAGTGCAAACCCTAAATCTGAAGAGCGCTTTGATATAACCGCTGAAGCGCTGCCTGCCCGTGATTTTTTTATGGGGCTGGTTTCGGGTACATCTTACAATATGATCGTGCATGAGCAGGTGGGAGGAAATATTTCTGTCGACCTCAAAAGTGTAACGGTCAGTGAAGTCATGCAAGCTGTACATAGTGTTTATGGTTATGAATACAAATTAAGCGGAAATTTATATCAGGTCCTTCCAGCATCCCTTCAGACTGAACTCTTCCAGATCAATTATCTGGATATACAGCGTAGTGGTACATCGGATACTCAGGTGAGTGCGGGTTCTGTAAGCACCTCAGGAGATAATTCCAGTAGTGAAGAAGTGATCGGCACACGTATCAGCACTAAAACCTCGACCGATTTCTGGGGAAGTCTACAAGGCACCCTGGATACGATTGTAAGCGGTGAAGGGCGTAAGGTTGTAGTTACACCTCAGACCGGTGTTGTGGTTGTTCGGGCATTACCAAGTGAACTGGAAACTGTACGCGAGTATTTGGCTCAGGCTGAACTGATTCTTCACCGCCAGGTTGTGATTGAAGCGAAAATATTGGAAGTAACATTAAACAATGGTTTCCAGGCTGGTGTTAACTGGTCCGCACTTGGTAAACCCGGAGAAGGTAAAACTGCTCTATTTAGTCAGTCTTCTGAAGTTCTGAGTAATGCTGACAACATCGCAGGTATTTTTAAAGCCGATTTAAGCCTGGGTGATTTTGCTGCTGTTATCGAATTGCTGGGTAGCCAGGGTGATGTTCAGGTGCTTTCGAGCCCACGTGTTTCGACAGTTAACAACCAGAAAGCGGTTATCAAAGTGGGTACGGATGAGTTCTTTGTTACCGAAGTCGAGACAACTACCACTACTGGAACCAGCACTACTACCTCTCCAAGTATCGAGTTGACCCCATTCTTCTCAGGTATCGCGTTAGACGTTACACCGCAAATCAGTGCAGATGGCGATATCGTATTGCACATCCACCCAAGTGTTTCAGAAGTGGTGGATCAGCAGAAACAGATTAGTATTGGCTCTGATGTATACAACATCCCACTGGCGCTGAGCTCTATTCGTGAATCCGACAGCATTGTGCGGGCGGATAGTGGTCAGGTTATTGTGATTGGTGGTCTGATGAAATCTACAGACTCTGATACAGAGGCGAAAACTCCGGGATTGGGAGATGTGCCTGTGGTGGGTAAATTGTTTGAACAGAAACGTCAGGCAGGCAGCAAAACCGAGCTGGTAATTATGTTACGTCCCGTTTTAGCGAGCCAGGATAATTTGCAGAACGAGCTGAAGCGCAGTTTGAAAGCATTTAAGAATCTGAATTCGGCTTCATCTCTGTAATGAAGGTGACCTGATGTATACGGAGCATTTTGGTTTAAGTGAACTGCCTTTTGCGCTGACACCAAATACGCACTTTTACCTTAATTTGCCCACTCATCACGAGGCCCTCAACCTGGCTCTCGTGGCTCTTTCTGGTGGTGATAGTTTTGTAAAGATAGTCGGCGAGGTGGGTACCGGTAAAACCCTGTTGTGCCGTAAATTACTCAATGCTCTGGAAGAGGGTGAATATGTCACCGCGTATATTCCCAATCCGCACTTAAATCCGAGCGAACTCAGGGTCAGCTTTGCTCAAGAGATCGGTGTGCAACTTGCGGGCTTAAAAAAGTACGAGTTGCTTAATGCCATTAATTTAAGGCTTATCGAACTGGCAAAACAGGATAAGAAAGTTGTATTGATGGTTGATGAAGCGCAGGCGATGCCTGAAGAAACAATCGAAGCTTTACGCCTGTTGACCAATCTAGAAACTGAAACAGCTAAATTATTCCAGGTTGTACTGTTTGGGCAGCCTGAATTAGATGAGCTTCTGCGTCGTAACTCTCTGCGTCAGCTTTTGCAGAGAATTACATTCAGTTATCAACTAAAACCTTTAGATCATGAAGCTGTTCAACACTATATAGAGCAGCGTGTTCAGCGTGCTGGTTTTGACGGCGTCTCACTGTTTAAGCGCGATGCTGCGAACAAAATTGCTCAAGCTTCTAGAGGGATCCCCCGTCTGGTGAATATTCTCAGTCATAAGTCACTTATGGCGGCATATGGTAAAGGGGATATCCAGGTTAATGCCCGCCATGTTTATTCTGCTGTGGAAGATACCGAAGGTGTTTCTTTGCAAGGAAGAGGCGCGTGGCAATTACCCGTTCTACTGAGTATGTTCCTGGCTGTGACCGCCGCTATGGTCTATCTGGGGGTTAGCCGATGAGTTTGGTTAACGATATGCTGCGTGATCTGGAGCAGAGAAATAAGAAAGACTCCGTATCCGGTTCTGAAACACCTATTAAAGCGGCACAAACGGCAGATTATCAGCCGCCCCAAAAGAACTTTGGCGGCTTGAAGCTGGTTTTAGTCTTGTTATCGTTAATCGCAATGGGTATCACTGTATGGCTTTTGCTCTTTGATAAAGTACTTCAATCTGAGCCTGCGGCAATTTTAAATGAGGTTCAGCAGCAAGCAGAATCAAATGCGGCAATTGCCCAGCAAAAAACCGAAGATAAAGCACAGGGTATTACCGAAGAAGTTGCTGCCGACAACAGAGTAACTATCCACAGCATTATTTGGTCTGGAACAGAAATTGGTGGTGACCTGGTTGTCAGGTTAGATGGTGAAGCTGATATCCAATTACTTGGGCAAGATCGCAATTCAGTCAATATTGCCTTTGAGGGTGTGGAGTTGGCGGCCGATCTACCTAATGTTTCCGGACCGTTGATCGATCGTATTGATGTTTTCAGAGATAACTCCAGAACAGAATTGATGTTAACAACACGGGTAGAGAGTCAGTTTGCTTTCCGTGTGCAGCATTCACCGACCACTATGATTTTGGGTGTGTTGCCTCAGGTTGTTGATAACTCAGAGATTCAGGACAATGCGCCGCAGCAAGAGGTGGTCCAAGAAACGGTGCAGAAAGTACAAAAACCGGTTTCGAAAATACCTGCATCCGCGAGTTCCAAAACAGCTGTGGCAGCCCCTCGACCTTTACAGCCAATTAAAAAGACCCAACGTATAGCTTCAGATCAGGAAGCGGTCAGTCAAGCTCGAAAATTTGTCCAGAAAGGGCAGTTGGCGGAAGCTTTCAGAGTATTAGAGAAGCGAATAGATCAAAACTCTGAGGATTCAGCTGTTTCAAGAGGGTATTTAGCAACGCTACAGCTTTCTTCTGGCATGCGTCAGGAAGCGCAACTTCTGCTTCAGGAAAGCCTCCAGATTCATGCTAATGATTTTACGCTGAGAAAACTGCAGTCACGTTTATTGTTATCACAAGGTAAAACGATGCAGTCTTTGTCCTTGTTGCAGCAATCTCTGCCAAGGGTCGAAGAAGATCCGGAATACCATGAGCTGCTTGCGACTGCATATCAACAGCAGGGCAATTACGATCAATCAGCAAAAGTGTATTTCGCGCTCTTAGAGTATAAAAATAATACACCACGTTGGTGGGTTGGCATGGCGTATTCCTTAGAACTCGATAAGCGCTATGAGGAGGCATTGAGAGCCTACCGTAGTGCAGTACAAATACCAGGCATTACTGCCAGTTTGAAAACATATGCGGAACAACGTGTTAATGCGTTGTCCGGGCGCTAGGAGGAACAGGCAGTCATGGCGGCACCTAAGATGAAAATCAGAATTGGTGATCTGTTAGTCCAGAATGGTGTGATTTCTGAAGCTCAGTTGATGGAAGCTTTGGGCCGACAGAAACAGACACGCCAGAAGCTTGGTAAAACTCTGATTACAATGGGTTATGTTGAAGAGCAGAAGTTTCTCGAATTCCTCTCACAGCAACTAAATATCCCATTAGTTGAGTTGGCGCATTACTCATTTAATCAGCAGGATGTGTTAGCGCTACCAGAAACCCAGGCACGACGTTTCCGTGCGCTGGTGTTGAAAGAAGATCCATCCTCTTTCCTGGTAGGTATGTCTGATCCGATGGACATCTTTGCTTACGATGAATTGCAAAGAGTTCTGCCTAAACCAATCGAATTAGCAGTGGTTTCGGAAAGCCAGCTTCTACAATCAATGGACCTGCTATATCGCAAAACCAGTGATATTGAGGATCTTGCGGATCAGCTAAACGAAGAGATTGCGGATGATGCGTTTGACCTTGCTGCCCTCACTGCAACCGATGAAGTAGATGTTCCGGTCGTTAAACTGCTGAAGAGTCTGTTTGAAGACGCTGTTCAGGTGGGGGCTTCGGATATTCATATAGAGCCTGATGAGAGTGTTCTTCGTGTTCGCCAGCGTGTTGATGGTGTGCTGCAAGAACATGTCATGAAGGAGAAACGTATAGCTTCAGCGTTGGTCTTACGTTTGAAGTTGATGGCAGCTTTGAATATCTCTGAGAAACGTTTGCCCCAGGATGGCCGTTTTAATATCAGTGTTTCCGGCCACAGTATTGATGTTCGTATTTCCACGCTGCCTATCCAGTTTGGCGAATCCGTGGTTATGCGACTCCTTGACCAATCAGCAGGAATAATTGGCCTGGAGAAGGTAGGTTTACCGGCAGAGATGTTGCCGCGTATACGTAAACTAATCCATGAACCCCATGGGATTTTGCTGGTTACGGGGCCTACAGGTAGTGGTAAAACAACAACGCTATATGGTGCGCTTAATGAACTGAACAGCAGTGACAAAAAAATCATTACTGTTGAAGACCCGGTAGAGTACCGTTTACCTCGTATCAATCAGGTTCAGGTGCAACAGAATATAGGACTTAATTTTTCCACTGTATTGCGAGCTACCCTGCGTCAGGACCCGGATATCCTCTTAGTCGGTGAGATTCGAGATATGGAAACGGCTGAGATTGCGCTTCGGGCCGCGATGACAGGTCACTTTGTATTGTCTACGTTACATACCAATGATGCGGTCTCCAGTGCGATGCGACTCACTGATATTGGTATCGAAGGTTATCTGGCTGCTTCCGCTTTAAATGGCATCCTTGCGCAGCGCCTGATTCGTAAGATTTGTCAAAACTGCGCACAGGATTATCAACCCACACCACAAGAACAGATATGGCTGGAATCCCAACAGGAAGAGTTGGGGCTGGAGCATATCGGGCTGAAAAAAGGACGTGGTTGTACCTACTGTAACAATACCGGGTATAAAGGGCGTACAGGTATTTTTGAGTTGCTTGAGATGAATGAAGCGATGTCTGATGCTCTACGGAGAGATGATAGTGCAGCGTTTAATCTTGCAGCGAAAACAGATCCACATTACAAACCACTGGTTTACAGTGCTTTGGATCTGGCGCTTCATGGAGAAACAACACTGGATGAGGTTTTCCGGGTAACGGAACAACTGGATGAATCCTTATATCTTGATGCCCCTGATAATGACAGTGTATCGGATGGGGAAGAGCAATTTAGTGGGTTTGAATTGGAATAATCTGAATGCCTACCTTTAGTTATCGCGGTCGAAACAGAGATGGAGAAGAGGTCAGTGGTCTGCTGGAAGCGGGTACTTCTTCTATGGTTGCTTCGCAACTGTCAGCAGATGGCATTACACCGATTGATATTAAAGAAGCGGCTCGGGAAGAGGGGCTTGCTAGTAAAGGTAGTCGGGATGTCCAGATTAAATTTTTCCAGAAGATAACGATTGATGAGCTGATAATGTTCAGTCGTCAGATGTTCAGCCTGACCAAAGCAGGTGTGCCTATTACCCGGGCCATGAGAGGGTTGGCAAATACGGTTACTAATCCATTGCTGGCAGATACATTGAATGACCTGGCCCGAGATCTGGAAAAGGGCCATGCGCTTTCATCAGCGTTGGCGAAGCACCCCAAAGTGTTTAATGAACTCTATCTCAGCATTATTCATATTGGCGAAAATACCGGTCAGTTGGATTTATCCTTTAAACAGATGGCCGCTTATTTGGAGTTAGAGAGACAGACCATTAAAAATGTTAAACAAGCGACTCGATACCCAACGTTTGTTTTGATTGCTATTGCTGCTGCAATGGCAATTATTAATGTTTTTGTCATACCTGCTTTTAAATCCGTTTTTGCCAGTTTTGGCGGGGAGCTTCCGCTCCAAACCCAGATTTTGATCGGTCTTTCCGATTTCACACTGGAGTGGTGGTATGTGATTGTTGGTGCGGTCATATTGGCAATTATTGCGTTTAGGCAATGGCTTAAAACCGAGTCTGGGCGAATTACCTGGGATCGAAGAAAGCTTAAGTTCCCTGTCATAGGGCCGATACTTTACAGAATAGTTTTAGGAAGGTTTTCTCGTACCTTCAGTATCGTTATGAAGGCGGGTGTCCCGATTGAGCAGGGACTTGCGGTTGTGGCAAATGCGGTAGGAAATCGCTATATCGGTAACAAAGTTGCAGATATGCGGCTGGGTATTGAGAGAGGTGAATCTTTTACTCAAACCGCTCATCAGGCACAAATGTTCAGTCCATTGGTGATGCAGATGCTGGCTGTGGGTGAAGAGACCGGTCGTGTAGATCAGATGCTGGAGGAAGCCGCAGGTTTTTATGAACAGGAAGTTGAATACGATCTGAAAAACCTGACCAGTGCAATTGAGCCGATTTTGATTGTAGCTATTGGCGCTATGGTTTTGGTACTGGCATTAGGTGTATTCCTGCCACTCTGGGAACTGAGCACAACGATCAATGGCTAAAAAAGCTGCTGATAGGTTACATCGGGAAAAGGGATTCTCGATGTTCGAGTTTGTATGGGTCATAGTGATTCTGATGGTCCTGTATGCATGCTCTTATATGTATCTTTCAGCCATGAATGAAACTGTTGAAAGGACTGATTTTGTAAGTACTCTGAATCGGGTACAAGCACAGCTTACGCTAAACGTTGCTGAGTGGTATGCAGTGGGTACAGAGGTTTCCAGAAGTGAACTGGAGAGTGAAAATCCATTCGATTTAATTGATTTAGCTCCTGATAATTATCAGGGGGAACTCACAAGCGATAGGTTGTCTAATTGCGGGTTGTCCAAGTGGTGTTATGTTACCGATACCAAACGTTTAGTCTATCGGGTCAGGCATTCAGGTGAGCTAATAAACAGTTATGATCAGAGAGAATATCTGGTTTATAGGTTAAAATTGACGCTGGATAGTAGTCAAGATGATACGGGGCTGCCTACAGCATTGACTTTAGTCCCGGAATATAAATTTACATGGCAGAATGTAAGGTTTTAACAGACTATACATCGGCCAAAAACTTTGCAAAAATCAAACAATTGAATGAAAACTTAAGGCGGAAGGTCCCATGAAAAAACAGTCCGGTTTTACGATTATCGAACTGGTAGTTGTAATTGCTCTGTTAGGTATTTTGGCAGCAGTTGCATTGCCTCGTTTTATTGATGTAACAGATGATGCACATAATGCTGCGGTAGAAGGTGCTGCTGGAGGTTTTGCTGCGGGAGTTGCATTGGCTAAAGCCAAAGCAGTGGTTGAGAATGCTGCTTCAGGCGCCAATGTTGAGCTAGACGGTACTGCTGCTGTTACAGTTAATAACAATGGCTATCCAGTTGCCGCTTCTGGTGCAGGTACAGCGAATATTGCTGCGGATGCCGATTGCGTGGAAGTTTGGGACAATGTTTTACAGGGTAGCCGCCCCGTAGCTTCTACTGCTTCGGGCGCAGGTATCGATTATGATGCTAACCGTAACAGCAATACGCAATGTACATTTGTCTATCGTCAGCAGAACGATGGTACTGACCGTACGATCGTATATGATGCTAATAACGGTGACGTGACTGTTAACGGTACAGCTAACTAAGCATTCGTTTTTATGAGCAGCTCTAATCCTTGGTTCCCAAAGAGGAGCTGCCACATATCTCTCCAGCGTGGCTTCACGCTGGTTGAGATTATTGTAGTAATTATCCTTCTAGGCATTCTCTCCGCCGTCGCGCTTCCCCGATTACAGGGAACTTCTGATTACCAGGCATACTCCCTGAGAAATTCCATTCTTGGCTCATTAAAGCTTGCCCAGAAAACCGCACTGGCACAGCATGACGCATCCGTTTACTGGATTCTGGAACGTTCAGCCTCTGATCAATGGCAGATCCAATTGCGGATAGATTCCGATACGACTGATGGCACGGTTGCCAGTGATGTGACACCGGCACAGTTAGCAGATGCATTTATAGCGAATGCAACGGTTGGCTACAGTGTGTCATTAGCCTCCGGCCCTAACCGCAATTCTTTATCCATGGGTACGGGAGATAATCTGGTGATTATGTATAACCAGCTGGGTGATATGGTGGAGGTCGTGGAAAATATCAATCTGGCTCAAGCCAGTGATTACCCGGACCCGGATAATGCCACAGATAAAGTTGATAGCAGCCTCACATTCACAGACAGCTCTGGTGAATTTTGCCTTTCTCTAACAGGGTATAGTTATGATGAAACCTGTCGCTGAGAAAGGCTTTTCACTGGTTGAAGTAGTGATCACGATAGTGATTATTTCTATCGCGTTAGTGGCGGCTATTTCAGGCTGGAGTAATATTGCCCGTCACAGTGCGGATGTCATGTGGCAGTCTAAGGTGGCTTATCTGGGGCAGGCTTATCTGGAAGAGATTCTGTCACGCCGTTACGATGAAAATACCCCCATTGGTGGTGGTGCCTGTACTCCGGCGTGTTCAAATGAAGTTACAGAATTTGGTGTCACAACCCCTTCTGGACCATACACCAGCAAAGATGGAGAGAGCCGGGAGAATTTTGATGATGTCGATGATTACCACGGCATTAATGAAAATGCGGTGGGTTTATTTGTCGGTTTGATCGGTCAGGTACAGGCCTATGACAACTACAGAGTCTCAGTTGATGTTAGTTATGTAGGTAGTACTTATCTGCCGGGAGCTAATGATCTGCTCAAACGAGTTCAAGTCACGGTGACTCCTCCAGCGAACACGGGACAGGGTGCGGTTGTCTTCAGTGCGATTAAGGGGAGCTACTGATGCGACAGAAAGGCTTTACCCTTGTTGAACTGATCATTGTCATTACCCTTCTCGGTATCATCTCTCTGGTTACTGTGGGTTTTATCTCATCAAGTATGCAGGGGTATGCTGATCTTAAACGCCGTGATCAGTTGTCCGCTTCCGCAAGGGTGGCGGTGGAGCGAATGGCGAGAGAGGTTCGAAACGCTTTACCAAACAGTATACGGGTAGATGGCAGTGGAACTTGTCTGGAGTTTATCCCGGCAGTCGCAGCGTCTCGTTATTTATCAGTACCCACTGCGAGTGCAGCAACAAGCTTTGATTCTGTTGCCTATGCGGTAGAGCCTGAGTTCGTCAGTGGTCGTGTTGCGGTCTATCCGATCGACAGTAATGTTTCAGACGAAGCGCATACGGATAACCCAGTCTATAAACTGGACAGCAATTCTATTGTGTCGCCCATACTGGCTGCAGGGCTGACGCTGGCACCGAACCCAACCCCAGCATCCGGAGCTGTGAGCGTCTCATTTCTGGGGGGGGCATCCCATCAATTTCCAACAGATTCGCCCTCAAACCGCTATTTCATAATCGATGAACCCGTAAGCTTTTGCCTTGTGGGTACAGATCTGTATCGTTTTCAGGGTGAGAACGGCAGTGGTTATTCTTTCTCAGTGACTCAGCCATCAACAGCTACTTTAAATGCTCTTTCAGAACCCAGCAAAGCTCTGTTGGCATCGGATGTGGTATCGCCGACAGGTAGCCAACCGTTCAGATACGCGGAAGCAACCTTGCAGCGTAATGCCATCGTGTTGTTTGACATGTTTGTGCAGGATCAGATCCTGACGGTTTCGGATACCACCCAGGAAGATATTAGAATTCAGTTTGAGGTCCAGGTGCGTAATGTTCCATAAAAGAAACTCAAACCATAAGTTCAATAAACCCGTGTCATACGAAGCAGGGTTAGGTCTGGTCTCAGCTATTTTTGTGATTACCATTCTGGCTGTGATTATTGCGGGCATGTCGAGATTCTTTGTGACCAGTCAGAGCAGTACAGTGCAGGAGTTTTTGGGCGCGCGTGCCATTACTGCAGCACAAACAGGAATTGAACTGGAATTAACCTGTCTGCAAAACGGCTTAGCCGGTTGTACCGCTTCAGCGGCAGTAGGCAGTGCGCCAGCAGTCTTTGATTATTGGCCAGGGCCCGCTTCAACAGCAACTTTCAGTATTGCAGGATTGAATCAGTGCCGTACTGAAGTTTTTTACCGTTCGGTGAATTCAACAATAGGCAATTTCTGGACGATTGAAAGCACGGGGATATGTGGCGGTGACGGACTAGACGGTGCCAGCCGTAAGATAGTTATCAGGGCAGCACAATAGCTGCCCTAGCATGAATTCTATTAGATACCGTAGTCTTCCTGGTATTTGCGAATAGCTTCCAGTTCTTCAGCCATATCGCCCTTCTCAGATAGATACTCAATCAGATCAGAAAGGCTGACAATGCTGATTACAGGCATCTTGTAGTCCCGCTCAACTTCCTGAATCGCGGAAAGCTCACCTTTACCTTTTTCCTGACGGTTCAGAGCTATGACAACGCCTGCTGGTTTTGCGCCCGCCTGATCAATAATCTCCATCACCTCACGGATGGCAGTACCCGCGGTGATGACATCATCAATAATCATCACCTCACCTTCCAGTGGAGCGCCTACAAGTGAGCCGCCTTCGCCGTGGGTTTTGGCTTCTTTACGGTTGAAGACGTAAGGAACGTCCTCATCGTGCTGATCGGATAGGGCTACGGCTGTAGTCGCAGCCAATGGAATGCCTTTGTACGCAGGGCCCAGAAGAACATCAAAGTTTACACCGGAGTCTTTAATGGCCTGAGCATAGTAACGACCCAGTTTCGCCAGCGCTTTACCAGAATTAAACAGGCCCGCATTAAAGAAATAGGGGCTGGTACGGCCCGATTTCAGCGTAAACTTACCAAACCGGAGAACTTTCTGTTCGATGGCAAACTCAATAAAATCACTTTGGTAGTCCTGCATGGGCATCTCCGCTGAAATGGTGGATGAAAAACGCGGCTATTCTAACAGCGACGGGCCTTTGCCACCATTTTTGTTGTTCATCAGTAAAAAATTTCATTTTGCTTCACTTCGCTATACAATCGAGCTTCAGTGGTAATCACTTTAACCAGTGAATGTTTTCGATTAGGAAGTAACCTATGCGCGTCATTACTTTCAATACACAAGGTATTGAACAGGCTACAGAAAATGGCTTTTTTGAATGGATGGTCCAACAGGATGCGGATGTCGTATGCCTGCAGGATCTGAAGGCAAAAGAGTACCAGCTTGATGATGAGCGTTATCACCCTGAAGGTTACTACCCATACTTCTTTGATGCTTGGGAAGACGGCTACAGCGGAGTGGCTATTTACTCCAAAGAAGTACCTAAAGCGATTATGACTGGTCTGGGCTTTGAGCTTTGTGATCAGCATGGCCGGTTTATTCAGGCTGATTTTGAACATGTCAGTGTCTCATCTTTCTGCTTCCCATCCGGCCTTAAAAGTGAAGAGGCCCAGAAAGAGAAAGATGAATTCATGGAAGGTTTTTTATCGCACCTGAATAAAACCCTGCGGAAACGCCGTGAGTTTATCTTTTGTGGTACAACCAATACCGCCCATAAAACAGTGGATCTGAGTAACTGGTACGCAAACCAATCCGTTTCAGGCTTTCTGCCACAAGAAAGGGAATGGATGGCCGAAGTATTTGATGAGATGGGTTTTGTAGACGCGTTCCGTCAGATCAACCATGCGGAACGTCAATTTACCTGGTGGCCGGGTTACAACCGCGCCCGTAAGTTGAACGAGGGTGCGCGTTTGGATTATCAAATCGCAACTTCAAACCTGCGTCGCTCAATTACAAATGCTCAGATTTTCAGAGATGTACAATTCAGCGAACACGCGCCTGTGATCATCGATTACGATATTGATTAAAATTCATATGAATTAAAAAAGGAGCCAAATGGCTCCTTTTTACGTTTTATCGGCCAGGTATTAAGAAGAAAGTGCCTGACGCTGAAGTTCAAACAACTCAGTTGTGCCTTTACGAGCCAGATCCAGCATCGCGTTCAGCTCATCCTGGCTGTATGGTGCGCCTTCAGCCGTACCTTGTACCTCAATGAAACCGCCTTTATCAGTAATGATCACATTCATATCAGTCTCGGCTTTACTGTCTTCGGCGTAATCCAGATCCAATACAGCTTCACCTTCATAAATACCTACAGAGATAGCCGCAATCGCCTGAACAACCGGATCGCCTTTCAGAGCGCCGTGTTTATCCTTTTTCAGGAAGTTGATTGCATCCTGAAGAGCAACAAATGCACCGGTTATGGATGCAGTACGAGTACCGCCATCTGCTTGCAGCACATCACAGTCCAATGTGATCGTGTTTTCACCCAGTTTATTCAGGTTCAGAGCCGCACGCAGAGAACGTCCGATCAGGCGCTGGATCTCAACAGTACGACCACCTTGTTTGCCCTTCGCTGCTTCACGGGCATTGCGGGTGGTTGTAGAGCGGGGCAGCATACCGTATTCAGCAGTTACCCAGCCTTGCCCGGAGCCACGTAAGAAACGAGGCACACCGCGCTCAACCGTAGCCGTACACAGAACTTTAGTATCCCCAAACTCTACCAAAACCGAACCTTCTGCGTGTTTGGTGTAGTTACGGGTAATTTTAACCTCACGCATCTGGTCGTTCTCACGACCGCTGGGACGATGCTTCTTAATACCAAGGTTTTCCAACTGTTCAGAGATAGAAGAGCTCATGCCTGTCCTTATAAACTAAAATTTCAGTCTGGCATGATACTACTGAGCCAGGCTGGTACAATTTGAATTGTAGAGTATTTTAATCGAGATCGGATCATATGACACGTAGCATGACAGCTTTTGCTCGCCAGGAAGCGGAGCATGAATGGGGATCCCTGAGTTGGGAAATAAGATCAGTAAATCACCGCTATCTGGAACCTCATCTGCGCCTGCCGGAAAACCTTAAAGAGTTAGAGGGTGGCTTGCGTGAAAAACTGCGTAAAGCACTGAGCCGTGGCAAGGTGGAATGCACATTGCGTTTCAATCCGGAAGCGAAAGTTCAACAGCTGGTGGTTAATAAGGGTTATGCCCAAGAAGTTATTCAGGCTGCTGAATCCGTGCAAGGCATGATGCAGGACCATCAATCACTGGATCCGCTTGAGCTGTTACGTTGGCCGGGTGTATTACAAGATGTGAAACTGGATATGGATCTGGTGAAAAACTCGGCACGAGCACTGTTTGAAAAAGCGCTCGACGATATGATCGAAGGCCGCAGTCGCGAAGGCGTGGAGTTAGCCGCTCTGATTAACCAGCGTCTGGATTCTATCAGCGAGATTGTGACTGAAGTGCGTAGCATGATGCCGCAAATTTTGCAGAATCAGAGAGATAACCTTAAACAGCGTTTAGATGAATTAAAGGTCGATCTGGACGAAACCCGCCTGGAGCAGGAAATCGCATTACTTGCGCAGAAAGCAGATGTGGATGAAGAGATGGACCGTCTGGATACTCACGTACAGGAAGTCCGCCGTATTCTTAAGCAGAAAGGCCCCATCGGCCGCCGCCTGGATTTCCTGATGCAGGAACTGAACCGCGAAGCCAACACCCTGTCATCCAAATCGATCGTTGCCAACACCACCCAGTGTGCGGTTGAGCTTAAAGTTCTGATCGAACAGATGCGTGAGCAGATCCAGAACATAGAATAGCCCGTCTCAATGATTTAATGACAAGGCCATAAGAGCCAGGCCATTTTATCTGTTTGTCTTTAAAAGGGATTTCTAACAGAATAAGGCAAGGAGTTGTTATTTCTTCCGAACAAATAGCCTGTGAATGTTGTGATCTTACAGTCGAGGTATCCACGCTGACCTCTGGCTGTAAGGCTCATTGTCCCCGTTGTGGACATTTGCTGTCATCGCAAACGCGAAATGCTTTTGAGAAAGCGACCGCGTTTGCCGCCAGCGCACTGCTTTTTTTGATCCTGTCATTACCTTATCCATTTCTTGCATTTCAATCTCAGGGGCGTGAGCAGCAGGTATCGCTGTTACAAAGTGGATATGACCTCCTAGTGATGGGTTTCCCCTTACTGGCCTTACTGCTGTTTGTTTTTATCCTGCTGATCCCAGCGTTTGTGCTGATTGCGCATCTCTTTATTTTGGTCCCATTGCTTCGTGGTAAGGCTTATCCATGGAGTTACGGCCTGACCCGTATGCTTTTAACATTGCACCCCTGGGCGATGGCAGAAGTGTTTTTGATTGGCGTGTTGGTTAGCCTGGTAAAAATTGCAGGCATGGCCGATTTAGTGATTGGAATGTCGTTTTGGGCTTACCTGCTGTTCTCTCTATGTTTAATCATCACTTTGTCATGTGTGGATCGATTACAGCTATGGCACGCTTTGGATATAGCTTCTTCAAACCAAAGAAAGCAGCAGGAATATCAATATGGGGGCGCTAAAGAGCAAGGGCTGCAAAGTTGCAGCTGTTGTGGGCTTATTCATGGGATCAATGAAAAAGCTTGCCAGCGCTGTTCTAGCCCGCTCCACTCAAGACTTCCGAATAGCATTCAGAGAACCTGGGCTTTTCTGATAACAGCGGTCCTGTTCTATATACCAGCTAACCTGTATCCGATCATGCATACTCGATTATTGGGGGCAGATGAACCCAGTACTATCCTGGGCGGTGTGGTTACCTTGTGGCAGCATGGCTCATACCCGATTGCTTTGGTGATCTTTGTTGCCAGTGTCTTGATTCCGGTAGCAAAAATGCTGGTGCTTTTATGGTTGGCTTACAGTATTCAGGCGGGCCATCAGAAGCGTGTGAATGAGCGCACATGGATGTATAGGATGACTGAGCTAATCGGACGCTGGTCCATGATTGATGTATTTGTAGTGGCCGTGTTGGTATCACTTGTTCAGGTTGGTGAGCTGGTAAGCATTGCCCCAGGAATAGCGGCGAATGCGTTTGCAGGTGTAGTGATCCTGACGATGTTGTCTGCCTTAAGCTTTGACCCGCGCTTAATCTGGGATAATCTGAATGGAACTGAGATGAGCACGGATACTGAGCGATTAACTGAAACCCATGTGGGTTGAGTCGCAATCTTTAATTTCAATTGATACCGAATAAATGACACAGACGGATAAACAGCCACCGGCGACGCCGGTTCTAAGCGCCAAACGTTCCATTTCCAGCATTTGGGTTTTACCCATTATTGCATTGTGTATTGGCGCCTGGATGGTATACAGCGATTGGAGCCAGCGTGGGCAGTTAATCGCGATCAGTTTTATTACGGCGGATGGTATTGAAGCCGGTAAAACGAAAATCAAAGTGCGTAATGTTGAGGTGGGTAAAGTTGAAACCGTTAAGCTGAACTACCCGGATAACAATGTTCTTGTTTATGCTCGAATAGGGACAGATGCAGAAGACCTTTTATTAAAAAATACAAAATTCTGGGTGGTCAGACCTCGTGTTGATGCGGGGGGCGTGAGTGGCCTCGGAACATTACTCTCAGGTGCTTATATAGAGATGGCTCCGGGAGATGAAGGCAAGCAAGCAGATCAGTATGTTGGTCTGGAAGAGCCGCCCGTGACTTCGGCTACAGAACCGGGCTTACGTTTAGAACTGATCAGTGATAATGCGAACTCACTCAGTGTTGGGGATGCCGTTCTGTTCCGGGGCTTTTCGGTGGGTCGTATCGAACGGGTTAGCTTTGATACCGAGGCAAAAAATGCTCTATATGGGGTCTTTATTCAGGCGCCTTATGATCAACTGGTCAGTACCGGCAGCCGTTTCTGGAATATGAGCGGTATCAACCTGAGCCTTTCAGCCAATGGCGTGAATGTGCAGACCGGGACCCTTGATACCTTGTTGAGCGGGGGCATCACCTTTGATGTGCTGGATGGAGAGCGACAGGGAATCCGAGCTGAAGATGGTGACCGGTTCCGGCTCTATGCCGATTTTAGCAGTGTAAAAGAACGTCCCTATGCTTACTTTAATGAGTATCTGCTCCTGTTTGATCAGTCTGTACGTGGGCTGGTGGTTGGCGCACCGGTTGAGTTTCGCGGAGTACGAGTGGGTACCGTTGAGCATATTTCTTTCCGGGTTGGGGAATCTTCTGTGATATCAGATCCGCGTATTCCCGTAGTTATTCGACTTGAACCGGGTCGGTTCGGCTATCAAGACGAGGCAAATATTCTTGAGGATGCTCATGATCAACTCAGCAACTGGGTAACGCGTGGAATGAGAGCAAGCCTTAAGTCAGGAAATCTGGTGACAGGTAGCCTGTATGTGGATCTGGATATTTACCCTGATGCGGTTGAAGACAGTGTAAGTCACATGGATGGCTACCCTGTGATCCCAACGGCTGCCGGTGGGTTTGTGCAATTGGAAAATAAACTTATCAGCGTTTTGAGTAAAATTGAGCAGCTTAAAGTAGAGCCGCTGATCGGTAAGCTGGACAGTATGGTGGCATCGAGTGAAACCGCAATTGTGCAGTTAGAGCAGACTTTACGGGAAATTGAATCACTAGCTAAAAATGATAGTACGGTTGCTCTGCCAGCAGAATTGCAAAGCACACTCAAAGAGATTCGGTTGGCTGCCCAGGGAGTTGCTCCGGATAGCCGGCTTTATGTAGAAATGAATCGTTCCCTCGAGACTCTACAGCAAACCTTAGACCGCCTGCAGCCGATATTGAAAACCTTAGATGAAAAACCCAATGCGCTGATATTTGATGTGGATAAGGGGCCGGATATTATTCCTGGAGGACAGCATGACCAATAGAAAGTGGCTGATACTTGCGTTACTGCCATTATTCCTGAGCGCTTGTGCCGTGCAGAATTCAGGCGTTGAAAGTAAGTTGTATCTGCTGAGTAGTGATAGCGATTCGTTTCAAAAACCAGCAGATGCTCCGGTGATTGGATTAAAGCCCGTTACAGTCGCGGAATACTTGGAGAATCAGGGAATCGCGGTACTGGTTGATAACAACCGCCTGCGCATAGCAAATCACCACTATTGGGCGGAATCGCCGGAAACAGCTATCACACGTGTGATGCACAGCGATTTAAACAGGTTGATGCAAAACTATGCTGTTGATAACGGGCAATTGGGGCGCGAAACAGACTGGGTATACAATCTGGATATCCACGTGGATCAGTTTTACGGTACAGATGATGGACTAGCAGTATTCAGTGGGTATTGGCGCTTAAGTGATGCTGAAAATGTTTTGATCAGGAAACGCTTTAATTTATCCGCAGCTATCGAAGAGCCCGGTTATGCGCCTTTGGTTTCAAAGCTGAGGCAGCTTCTGTCTGAGCTGGCCCGGATGCAAGCCGATGAGGTCACAACTCTGCTGGAAGCATCCTCTTCATAGCACCAAAAAATCTAGAGTGTTCTGTCAGCCTGGCTAGGCTGTGACTTATTTAAAGCCAGTTGTTTCTCAGCTGGCTGTTCTATTTTTGCGATGTACTTTTTCAGCTGAGCCTCGAACGCTTTTTTCTTCTTGCCTGTCAGTGAAACGGCAATAGGGATTTTTGCGGTCATCGGGTTTACCGGGCGACCGTTTACGTGCAGTTCAAAGTGCAGATGTGCGCCAGTGGAGCGGCCGGAATTTCCAGAAAGGGCTACCTTCTGGCCGCGCTTAACTCGCTGGCCTTTCCTGACGTAGGATTTACTCAGGTGCAAGTAGCGGGTTTTGTAGCTCTGGCCGTGTTGAATTTCTACATAGAGCCCGGCGTATTTATGCTTCACCACACGTTTAACGATGCCATCACCGGTAGAACGTACGGGTGTACCAGTTCTCATGGCGAAGTCAGTGCCATTGTGAGGGCGTATTAAACCGGTAACCGGGTGCTTTCTGCGAGGGTTGAAGTTGGAAGACTTGCGGTAGTTGCCATTAAATGGATAACGCTGGAAGGCTTTTTCCAGATTGCGGCCCTTTTCATCAAAATAGTTATCTTCAAAAAGGTAAGCGTGATAGTTGTGGCGGCGGTTATTGATGCGCACCGCTTCTACGCGGTTGTTTCCGGTGGCTTCGCCGTCAACATACTGTCGGGATACCAGTACTTCAAATTTATCCCCTTTTTGTATGTCGCGTCGGAAGTCTACTCGTTGTTTCAGGATTTCGGTGATGGTCTGTGCTTCCCAGGAGGATAAGCCCGCTTTTTTACCGGAACCGGTGAATGTGTTGATAATTTCACCCTGTACCAGCTCATCGCGCCAGTCACCTTCCAGTTGCACCTCTTCAAACTCAAAACCGCCCGTATCTTTGCGGGTATAAGTCACTTTGTGAGCGAGGCTGAAATGCAGCTCAAAACGTTGCAGTTCCTGATCTCTTTTTTCAAACGTCAGGGTATGCCCAGGCATAAGGTTATCCAATGCAAGGACATTTACATCCGCTTCCAGCAATTGATACATGGTTTTTTGAGGTAATTGCAGGTTCTCAAAGATCCTGCTGAGTGTATCGCCTTTACGAACAATGTACTGGTAGGCGCCGCCAGTCGCGGGGACCAGCAGCGTTTCATGTTCAGGAACATGGTCGAATGCCCAGGGAGTGCGTAACTGTTTTAAACTGAATTTAGGCGATTCCAGCGCCGCCAGCTCGGGGTCTACCAGGTGATCTAATGCCAGCGGATGGCTGGTGGTTGAGTTGGTGGCAGGGATTAGCAGGGCCAGACTCAGGAGAAGACAGGCGCCCATCAGTGTGAACTGATGAGGCTTGGGTAGAGCGATAACAAAGCTTTTAGATGCTGAAATCCAGCGCATTCTTCTGAGACCGTACGTTAAGTCCTATGGGTTATGACTATGATAATAAACCAAAATGGTGTGAAACACCTATTTTTAATATGCATAGGAGGTTTCGCCATAAAGAGTTTAAGGCTCTATAATAACCCGCCTAGAATATTCCTGAATATGAGAGTGGAAGAGTATGACTAAGGGAACCTTATATGTTGTTTCGGCCCCTTCCGGAGCAGGTAAGACCAGCCTGGTGAAAGCGATGCTGGAAAGGGACAGCGGAATATTGGTTTCTGTATCGCACACGACCCGTGACAAACGCCCGGGAGAAGAAGATGGTGTGGATTATAATTTCGTTTCCATGGATCAGTTTAACGACATGATCGAGCAATCGGCCTTTCTGGAGTTTGCTGAGGTGTTTACCAACAAGTACGGCACCTCTCAGCTATGGGTGCAGGAACAGCTGGATAACGGCAAGGATGTGATTCTGGAGATTGATTGGCAGGGAGCACAGCAGATTCGCAGGCTGATGCCGCAGTGCCTTTCAATTTTTATAGCTCCTCCGTCTAAAGAAGCTTTAAGAGAGCGATTGACCAATCGTGGTCAGGACAGCGAGGACGTTATTGAGCACCGTATGTCTGAAGCTGTAAACGAAATGAGCCATTATGGCGAATATGATTTTCTGGTTGTGAACGATCAGTTTGATACTGCGCTTAATGAACTGCACAGTATTTTTGTCTCTCAGAGGTTAAAACTGCAGAATCAGCAGGAAAGTCAGAGAGAGCTGCTGACATCTCTCTTGTCATAGAGCGGAGTTGGCGGTAAACTGCGCGGTCTTTCAAAAGATCAAATTTCTGAGGTTAAAATGGCACGAGTTACAGTTGAAGACTGCCTGGAAAATGTAGATAACCGTTTTCAGTTAGTAATGGTTGCTGCGAAGCGCGCGCGTCAGCTTGCTACTGGCGGCAAAGAGCCGAAAGTAGAGTGGGAAAATGACAAGCCAACTGTTGTTGCTCTGCGTGAAATCGCTGAAGGCCATACTGGCCGTTCAATACTGGACGAATTCGAAAAAGATTAATTTCGTTTTGGTCTAGCGACTCTCCAAAAAGTTTCTATATAACGCCCTGAATTTTCAGGGCGTTTTTGTTTCAAAAATAACTAACAAATGCGCTTTTCCTCCCTTGTTTAATGCGGCATTATCTAAACTATAAGTATCCACGACGTATCGGAGACCGTACGGAGAGTTAATGCCGACAATTGATGCCCTTTCTCAGCGTTTGAATGATTATCTGGACCCGCAGCAGATCCAGCAGGTTCGTCGTTCTTATTTTTATGCTGAACAGGCTCATGATGGACAAAAACGCAAAAGTGGCGAGCCCTATGTTACGCACCCGTTAGCCGCTGCTAATATCCTCGCGGAACTTCGTCTGGACCCGCAAAGCCTGATGGCAGCAATGCTCCACGATGTGATCGAAGATACTGAGATATCCTATTCCGGGATTGAGACCCAGTTCGGTAAATCCGTTGCTGATATAGTGGACGGCGTTTCTAAACTGACCCACCTTGAGTTTGAAACCAAAGCCGAGGCTCAGGCCAGCAATTTCCAGAAAATGGTGCTGGCGATGGCAGAGGATATCCGGGTTATTCTGGTTAAACTCGCCGACCGTTTACACAATATGCGAACGCTTGGGGCGATGCCTCCCCATAAGCAGCGTCGTATCGCCCGTGAAACGTTGGATATCTATGCCCCGATTGCTGCTCGTCTGGGTATGCGTGATATTCAGGTTGAATTGGAAGATCTGGCATTTCAGGCGCATTTCCCGATGCGTTCCAAACATATTCGCCGCGCCGTGGTACAGGCCCGTGGTCAGCGAAAAGATGTCATCAGCTCAATCCAGGAAACGATCGAGAAGAGGCTTCAGCAAGAGGGTTTGAAAGGTCAGGTTAGCGGCCGTGAAAAACACCTCTACAGCATCTATTCCAAAATGAAGGCACAGCGAAAATCCTTTTCGGAAATTATGGATGTATTCGCTTTCCGTATCGTCACGGAATCTGTAGATGACTGTTACCGGGCACTTGGAACTGTACATAACCTGTATAAGCCGGTACATGGCCGTTTTAAGGATTATATAGCGATACCTAAAGCCAATGGTTACCAGTCTTTGCATACGGATCTGTTTGGTGCCCGTGATATCACGATTGAAGTCCAGATTCGGACTAAAGAGATGGACGCCGTTGCGAGTCAGGGTATTGCTGAGCATGGTCATTATAAAAATGATGATGGCTCTGATGCACATGAAAGCGCAGTAGGTTCCTATAAACGTGCCCGTAAGTGGGTTCAGGGCTTGTTGGAAATGCATCAGCGTGCGGGTAACTCCATGGAGTTTATCGACAGCGTTAAAACGGATCTGTTTCCTGATGAGGTTTATGTATTTACACCGCTTGGAAAAATCATGGAGCTGCCAAGCGGGGCGACGCCGGTGGATTTTGCCTATGCGGTACATACTGATATTGGCAACTCCTGTGTATCCTGCCGTATCAACCGTCGCTTAGCACCTTTGTCGCAACCGCTGGAAAACGGTCAGACAGTTGAAATCATCACAACACCCAGTGCTCAGCCCAATATGGCCTGGACTAACTTTGTGGTGACCGGTAAAGCACGTTCTGCAATCCGGCATTTCCTCAAAAATCAGCAGCGTCACGAATCCGTGGAGCTGGGCCGCCGCTTGCTGAATCAGTTCCTTGGCAATTATGGCTCCAGTGTTAATGAGATTGATCTCAATAAACTTGATGAGCTGTTAAATGAAGCTGAGTTAGAGACACTGGATGATCTGCTCGAAGATATTGGTCTGGGTAACCGCATGGCGTATGTGGTTGCACGACGTTTACGGCCCGCCGAAACAGAAGAAGCGGTAGCCGAAGGTTCGGACAAAAGTAGTCGACAGAAGCCGCTCTCAATCAAAGGTACTGAGGGAATGGTATTGCAGTATGCTAAATGCTGTCTGCCGATTCCGGGCGATAAGATTATCGGCCATATCAGTACCGGCAAAGGTTTGGTGATTCACCAGACGGATTGTCGCAACATCGGCTATCTTCGCGATGACGCTGAAAAGTGTATCTATCTGGAGTGGTCTGATCACTTTGACGAGGAATTCAGCGTTAATCTAAATGTTGAAGTGGAATCTCACAGAGGCATTATTGCGGAGTTAGCGACGACTGCGTCATCAACAAAAGCCGATGTGGTTGCCATCGATATCAAAGAGCATGAAGGGCAGTTGGCGCATGTTCATATGGAAGTGACCGTTACCGACAGGACTCACCTGGCAACGGTAATGAAAAAGCTTCGTAGCTTGAAAAGTGTCAACAGAATTAGCCGCGCTTAATCGCCCAGAGCCAGACCTTCTCTGCGGTTATCCACACCAGCTTCCCATCCCCCTTTTGGTATTCTGCGAAAACCATGCAGGCCGCTGTTCAGGTCTCTGATCTTAATCTGGTGGCCCTTAGTGGTTAGAGCTTCAGCCAGTCCGGTTGCAGCGGTCCCTTCTTCAAGTTCGGTTAGCCCATTGCGGTTACTGATATGAGGCTGATTGACGATCTCTTGCAGGCGCATATCCGTGTTCATCATTAACAGCAGGCTTTGGGCTACATAATTAATAATACGGCTGCCGCCCGGTGAGCCGATAGCAGCGAAGAGTTTCCCCTGTTCATCAAACACCATAAACGGTGACATTGAGCTGCGGGGGCGTTTTCCAGGCTGAACCCGGTTGGCAATAATCCGGCCGTTGTTAATCGCTTTAAACGAGAAGTCAGTGAGCTGGTTATTCAGTAAAAAACCGCCGGACATCAGGGTGGAGCCAAAAGCCATTTCGATACTGCTGGTCATAGAAACAGCGTTGCCCCATTGATCCACAATGACAAAGTGCGTGGTGGAGGGTAGCTCTGGCGACTGATCGTCAGCCAGGGCGCTCGCTGTTTGCAGTGGATCACCGGGTTTGGCTTTGCCGATGTCTTGATCCGGATTGATAAGTTTCGCTCGGTTTCGGAGATAATCTGTTTGCAGTAGTTCCTGAGTGGGTACAAATACAAAATCACTGTCGGCCAAATAACGGTTACGATCTGCAAAAGCTAATCTTGAGGCTTGAGTAAATTGGTGAGCAAACTCCACCTCAGATGGATCAAGCTGATCCAGCGGTTGCTCTTCAAGCAGTTTCAGAATTTGTAATACAGTCACTCCACCTGAGGTCGGTGGAGGGAAACCACAAACCTTAAAGCGTTTGTAGGGTAGGCAGATAGGTTCGCGCTCAATGCTTTTATAGTTTTGTAGATCGGTAAGAGACAGCAGTCCAGGGTTGTCTTCTGTGCTTGCCACGGCTTGTACAATCTCTTTCCCCAGTTTTCCTGAATAGAAAACACCGGTGCCGGAATCGGCTATCAAGCTCAAGCTCTGTGCTAGTTTTGGGTTTTTCCTCAAATAACCCACCGGTAAGGGTGCGCCATCCTCAGTGTAAAAATAGGCACTGGCGGCAGGATATCGATTAAGGCCGGGATTAATGCCGCTGGCAATGAGTTTGTGTAAACGCGGCGAAACGACAAAACCAGATTTGGACTGATTAATTGCGTCAGTGAAAAGATCGCTCCAGGCTAATTTTCCATTTTGCTGGTGGGCTGTTTCCAAAAGCTTTAAAACTCCGGGAGTGCCAACAGAGCGGCCTCCAACCAGAGCATCAATCCAGCGCATTGGTTTAGCGTTTTTATAGAACAGCTGATGATCTGCCGCCATAGGGGCAGTCTCGCGACCATCAAACGCTTTGAGTCGCTGGGCTTGTTGATCCCAGTAAAGCATAAAAGCACCACCACCAATCCCCGATGATTGCGGCTCTACCAACGTCAGCATAGCTTGCACAGCAACTGCTGCGTCGGCTGCGGTTCCGCCCTGTTGTAGAACCTTATATCCTGCCCGGGTTGCAAGAGGGTGGGCTGTAACAATGATAGATTGATCGAAGGTGGATTGCTTGGCGACTTGTCTACCGGTAGTTATTTCGGGAGCTACATCTTCTTCAACCGCCTGCGCGGGGACAGCGAACAACAGTAGTAAAGGTAGCAAAAGGGCTAATACTGCTATGAAAAGGTGCTTGTTCCCGTAAAAATCAGGTAAAATTGCCGAATTCGTTCTCAAAAGCGTGGTTCCCCCTAGTAATACTCATAATCTACCTTCAAGCGTGGATTAAGACTAGTAAATGGAGATACTAAATTGTCTGTAGGTGTGCGTGTACCCAAAAGTGATGGTGATCTGCCTTGCTATCGTCTGGTGTTATTACATGATGCAAAGGGAAAAGTTCTTGCATTACACCCGGTGGATTCTTTATTGAATCTGACTGAGCTTTGGAAACAGGCTGACCGGAAACTGCAGCCCATTCGTAGTAATGATGCCAAGCGCTTTTTTGGTCAGGATGCTTTAAAACAAGAATCAGGGCGTTACAAACTACTGGCAATGCCGGTTTTTCATTCGCCAGATCTGCTTGAGCATAAAACCATAGAAATTGTTGAGCCGCATTCTGGCTTGGTATTCTCTGCTCCTACAGAAAAAATCCGCTCCGGAAAAAGTTCTACATTTGCCGTCACTATCGATGAGATAGAAGAGATGAAACCCGAAGGTAGTGATGTCGAGGCTATCACCAAAGCAGTGGAGCGCTTCACTGCATTACGGGTTAAACAGCGTCTGGAAGATACTCTGGGTTTGCCTTCGTTGTCGCCAACAGTGAAAAAAATTATTGAATTAAGGTCCGATCCGGAAGCAGGGGTGCAGGAACTCGTTCCGGTTGTCAGGGTTGACCCAAGCTTGTCTGCTCAGGTGATGAGTTGGGCTGCTTCTCCATACTACGCAGCTCCGGGAAAAGTGACATCGATTGATGACGCTGTGATCCGTGTTCTGGGCTTTGATCTGGTAATCAATATGGCGCTGGGCACAGCAATGGGCCAGCTGCTGAATGTTCCAAAAACGGGTCCCCGGGAAGGCACTCCATACTGGTTACAGGCTGTTTATAATGCTTCCTTGGCAGAGCAGCTCTGTCGGTGTATGCCTTCTGATATTCGTCCGCAGCCGGGCATAGTATATCTGGCCGCTCTGCTGCATAACTTTGGTTATCTGGTACTGGCGCATCTGTTCCCTCCGCATTTTAATATGTTGGCTCGCTACTTTGAGGCGAACCCGCATTTTCCGATTTATGCGATAGAACAGCAGATACTGGGACTTACCCGTGAACAGATTGGTAGTTGGTTAATGACGAGCTGGGATCTTCCCGAGGAAGTCTCCACCGCAATTCGTTACCAGAACAATACGGATTACGAAGGTGAATACAGCCATACGGTTAAATTACTTAATCTGGCGAACCGCATGTTACGCGAAAAAGGTTTGAGTGATGGACCAGTAGAGCCGATACCGGAATCAATCTTCGTTGATCTGAGCATCGACCGCGATAAGGCTGCAGAGAAATTGGCAATCCTGATTGAGAATGATGAAGATATTCGGGAGCTGACATCAATTCTGGAAGATCAACACTGATCTTCCAGCTCTGATTCGAGTTCCTCTAGTTCTTCCTGGCAGGCGATCCAGTCATCTTCTGTTTGTGATGATTTCTGCTTCAATTGGGCTTGCTGCTCCAGTAGTTTTTTCAGCTTCTCTTTGTTTTCATCCGAATAGATGCTGCTGTTGGAGAGGGAACTCTCCACCTCTTCCAGTTCCGCTTGGTATTTTTCCATCGCCGTTTCCAACTGCTCAAGTTTCTTCTTGATCGGTCGCAGTTTGTTACGCTTTTCAGCGGCTAAACGTTTTTGCTCTTTTCGTTCAGCCGCAGAAAGCGTGCGCTTTTCAGCCGGTTTGGATTCTGAATATGCATCCGCTTCAGCTTTTTGTTCCAGACGCTTTTGTTCCAGTAGCCAGTTCTGATAGTCGTCCAAATCGCCTTTGAATTGGTCTACCTTGCCGTTGGCAACCAGATAAAATTCGTCCACGGTATTTCTGAGGAGGTGACGGTCGTGAGAAACCAGAATCAGTACCCCCTCAAAGGTTTGCAGAGCCAGAGTAAGCGCGTGCCTGACTTCAAGGTCAAGATGGTTGGTAGGTTCGTCCATCAATAGCAGGTTCGGCTTTTGCCAGGCAATCATCGCCAGAGCGACTCGGGCTTTTTCCCCGCCAGAAAAGTTTGCTACAGCTTCCAGTGAGCGGTCGCCAATAAAACCGAAAGAACCCAGATAATCACGGATCTCCTGCTCAGATGCCTTTGGGCTTATACGTTTAATGTGCAGCAGCGGTGAGGCGTTTAAATCGAGCGCTTCCAACTGATGTTGAGCAAAATACCCTATACGCAGGTTTTCACTCTCATGTCGGTCACCCTTGCAGAGTTCAAGATCACCTACCAGAGTTTTAACCAGGGTCGATTTACCGGCACCGTTGGGGCCAAGCAGACCTATGCGCTGCCCTGGGGTAAGCGACAGGGACGTGCTTTTGAGAATGGTAGTGTCCTGATAGCCGCAATCTGCGTTATAAAGGGTAAGCAGTGGCGAGGACATTTTATCGGAGGCGTTAAAGCGGAAACTGAACGGGCTGTCCACATGAGCGGGCGCGATTTTTTCCATCCGTTCCAGTTCTTTAATCCGGCTCTGAGCCTGCTTGGCTTTAGTCGCTTTGGCTTTAAAGCGTCTTACAAAACTTTCAATTTCAGTAATGCGTTGCTGCTGCTTCTCAAAAGCTGATTGTTGCTGCGCAAGGCGTTCTGCACGCTGTTGCTCAAATGCAGAATATCCACCTTTGTACAGATGGAGCTGCTTACGTTCGATATGGGTAATGTGGCTGACTACGTTATCCAGAAAGTCCCGGTCATGGGAGATCAGTATCAACATACCCGGGTATAGTCGTAACCATTGTTCCAGCCAGATAGTGGCATCCAGATCCAAATGGTTTGTGGGTTCGTCGAGCAGTAGCAGATCAGAAGGGCACATCAGTGCTTGTGCCAGGTTCAGGCGGATTCTCCAGCCGCCGGAAAACTCTTTAACGGATCTTTCTATATCTGTATAACTAAAACCCAGGCCTGCGAGTAATTGCGCAGCACGGGATTTTGCACTGTAGCCATCATGGTTATCCAATTCCGCATGCAGTTCCCCCAAACGCTCCATATTATGAGAGGCTTCAGCCTGCTGAATCTGCTGTTCAATCAAACGTAAGTGTTTGTCGCCATCGAGAACATAGTTCAGCGCACTTCTGTCGGAAGCGGGAACCTCCTGAGCCATATGCGACATACGCAGACCACCCGGAATATCCAGATCACCGTTATCGCAGTGAAGCTCTCCCAGCAGTAGTTTGAACAGGGATGATTTGCCGGCACCGTTCGAACCCACCAATCCTACTTTCCATCCGGAATGCAAAGTTAGGTCGGCTTGCTCTAGTAATATATTGTGGCCGCGTTGTAAGCTGACTTTTTGAAATTGAATCATGGCGGCGGATTTTAACACAGCGATGCAATTGGAAAATGAACTTTGGCACTTTGCACTGGATTTTTATAGAAAACCTGAAGTGGAGAAAACCTGCCTGCGCCTACAGGATGAATATGGGCTAAGTGTAAACAGGGTTATCTTCTCTTGTTGGTGCGGTATTCAAGGGGTGCAACTCACTGAAACGGAATTTCAGGGTGAGGCTGTTGAGTGGCAATCTGAGATTACCCATCCTTTGCGGGCGTTACGTAATAAAGTGCGCGAGCAAAAAGAATTGTTCCCTGAATGTTACCGTAAATTACGCCAGGCAGAGCTGGCTTGTGAGCAGGTAGAGCTGTCACTTCTCTACATTCTTGCTGAAAAAATGCCGCGAACGGAGCGTAAAAATAGCTGTCTGTCTGAGAAAAATCTGCAAACCTATTTGAAAATACAGAATTTGCCTATAGATAAAGAGATAACCCAATATGTTTCGCTGCTAATCGGTGTTCTAAATGAGCATTATGTGGCTAAATGAGGGAACTGTTTATGACGGGGTGGGAACTAAGTGTTTTTATCCCGGACTAAAGTTGCTTATTAGTAGTTATATCGCATCATCAGGTGTGAGTTCTCTGAAGAAGATACAAGGATTATTAGAATGAAAAAAACAGTTCTGGCGGTTGCATTAAGTGCCGCAATGGTTGCTCCAACCATCTCAGCGGTTGAACTTAAAACCGATGACCAGAAAGTGAGCTACAGTGTTGGTCTGATGGTCGGTGAACAGCTAAAAACTATCCCTAATCTGGACTTTGATGCTTTCTATGAAGCTGTTCAAACAACCTATAACGGTAAAGATGCGAAGCTGACACCAGAGCAGGTGCGTGAAGTCATGGAAGCTTACCAGAAGAAGCAGATGGCAGCGCAGAAGGACAAGTTTGACAAGCTGAGCTCTGATAACCTGGAAAAAGGTAAAAACTACCTAGCTGAAAACGGTAAGAAGTCTGGCGTTAAAACCACTGACAGCGGCCTGCAGTATGAAGAGTTAAAAGCGGGCGCAGGTGCGATGCCAACGGCGCAGGATACAGTTAAAGTACATTACCGTGGCACACTGATTGATGGTACTGAATTTGACAGCTCATACTCTCGAAATGAGCCGGTTTCCTTCCCTCTGAATGGTGTTATCCCAGGCTGGACTGAAGGTCTGCAGCTTATAAAAGAAGGCGGTAAAGGCCGTTTAGTTATTCCTTCGGACCTGGCTTATGGCCCAGGTGGTATGGGTAATGCTATTGGTCCAAATGAAACACTGATTTTTGAAGTTGAGCTTCTGGAGATCAATCCAGGTCAGGCAGAAGCGCAAGCTGAAGCTAAATAAGCTTACCGACATTTAAAAAGGCCTCCGATGGAGGCCTTTTTTATTGGCTGAACATTATTGTAATTCGTTCATTATGCCGTTGGAGCTGAGAGCATAATATTTGCCCTGACCAAAACCTACGGCGTATACACCTGCGTGGACCGGGCCGTACGGATCTCTTTTATGCACCCGCCACTGGCGCAGTTCAGAGCCGCTGTTTACGTCCCATAATTGCACTAAGCCTGACGCTGATCCGGTGAGCAGTTGAGTGCTATCGGGTGAAAATCGAGCGCTCAGGTAGCTGACTCGCTTCTGGAAGAAATCAGCAATATTACTCAGGGTATGAATCTCTTCTCCGGAATTTACATCCCAGATAATCGCTTTATCCAGGCTGCCTGCACTGAAGGCATAACGATTGTTGGGTGAGATCGCAACAGTATCAACTACGTTGCTGAACGAGACGGTGCGAAGTAGTTCACCTGTCTCAACACTCCACAATTTAGCTTGATACGCGTCTGAGCCAGTGATGGCCATGCTGGCATCATCACTCAGGGCGACACTCCGAACCCGTGCATCATGTCTGAAAGTACGTTTAACACCGCCATTTTTGACATCAAAATAAACAGCGGTGTGATCGGCAAGTCCCAGCAGTGCAAAGTTACCGTCCGGGGACAGGTCCATCTGCATTATTTCTGCGGGTGAACTCCAGAACCCTTCAGGTTGGCCGGTTGTTGTGTTCCAGAGCACCAGATCCTGCTGATTGGCGGTAGTTGCATAACGTTCGTCTGGTGAGAACGCGGTTGCAGCGATAATGGAATAATCTTTGGCTTTATGGTTCCAGTTGTAGAGCCGTTCATGCCCCTCCAGGCGCCACAGACTGCCACCGTGATTAAAGGAACCCAGAGAAGTGTAGGTTCCTTTATCCGATATGGCTGCCGAGTATGCACCGCTCAGTGCGTACTCTTTCCAAAGTGATGGGGCATCGCCGCTACCACAGCCCGTCAGAACCAGTATGCTGCCGGCAATCAGCAGTTTTTTCAGCCCGCTTGGCATATTCTGGTCCTTATCCTTCAACCAAATCCTTGTGGGAGGTATGTAAGACAGCAATCATCTGATCTTCCAGTTCAAAGCGATCTTCCAGAGATTCACCCAATTGCGACAGGCGTTCCGAAAAGTCACGTATCTGCTGTACCGTTGGATTGATAAGACTTGAGAAATCATCATTGAAGTCCAAAGCAATATCGGTGCTTAACTGGATTTTAGGCAGTAATTTTTGTGCTTCTTCGAGACTGCCGTCAGCAAAGTCGCTGCCTTCCCTAAGCAATTGTTCGTAAACTTCGAAATGACCCGAGGAGAGGTAATCCATCAGAACCTGACAGAATCCTTGCACGCGGTTGTTCAAATCTTCGTTGATGTGTTGTTCGGGGATGTGGACAAACTGACTGATGAGCTCCTGTCGCTCTTCTAACCAGCTATCAATGATTTCGCTCACGCCACCCCAGCGTTCTTTAGCGCTTTTACATTTCTCTAACATTTTGCGCTCCTTAGGCCCGTCTACAGACCTCCATCAGGAAATTGAGGAGGTGTGCTAACCGTATTATCGTTGTTGTTGTAGTGCCATAATATTCCTAAGCAGTTTCTGGGTGCAACATAGATCGGCTGAAAAAAAGAGATTTCTACATCTTTTTCGTTAAGGCTCAGTATATTGATTAATAATTTATTATATCGCTCTTGGCTTCGCTCGGAGGCGGGGTATACTGAGCAGATTGATAGAATAAGGGCAACGAAACAATGTTTAAGAAACTGGTTCTGGTCATCCTGATGGTATTTTCTATCCAAGCTGTTTGGGCTGAGGATGAAGCCGAAAAGGCTGTTGACGATTATGTGAACTATATTGAGCTTAAACCCTTTGTCACTAACTTTGGTGGCGTTGGTAAGTCGCGCTTCCTGAAGTGCGAGGTGACGATTCAGGTCTCCAGTGAAAATGCACACCATGCGGTTAACCATCATATGGCGCATATCCGCAATGACATCGTGTTTCTGCTGAGTGCGCAGACAGATGACACTGTCGGTACAGTGGAAGCACAGCAGGAACTGGCGAAAAAAGCGTTGAAGAAAGTTCAGGATATTTTGGTTGAGGAGGAAGGTGAAGGTTTCGTATCTGACTTGTTCTTCACCAGCTTTGTTGTTCAGTAGAGTACAAAGATATACGAATAAGAAAGCAGGCTTAGCCTGCTTTTTTATTGTCCTGATTAGCTGGCAAAGTATTCTGCCAGGAAGGTATCAAAGTCGACGTTGTCGGTCGCTTCTATCTGCAGCTGTTGCGCTATAGAATCCTGGGTGATTTTGCTGAGCTGTTTTTCAACCTCCTCAGAAAGAGGCTGAGACATCAGTGTTTCTTTATGCAGATCCGCCTGGTGCATAACAAACTCACCGTAACCCCAGTTGTTATCGGTCATCAACTGGAGCACTTGTGCGGAAGGTGTCAGCGAGGAATCTTTCAGCTTATTGCGTTGTTTCTCGACAGTGTTGCTGTAACGCTGCGAACCAGAAACCCGATCAAGCAATGTTGCTGTAAGCTGAACCTGATCTAACAGTTCTGATCCCCATTCGGTAAGAGACTTTTCCTGTTCATCACAGATAAGTGTCAGACCGGGTTCTCTACCACGATTAACAATTCGTTCATGGTTTTCGCAGATGTGATCACACTCTTCAGTACTGATCTCTCGCTCTTCCATCAGCAGACAACTGATCAGGAATAGATCCATAAAATCTGCCTGTTCCTGATCAATACCCAGTGGCAGGAACGGATTAATATCCGTATTACGGACCTCAATATATTCCACTCCCCGGGACATCAATGCATGGACCGGTTTTTCACCCGATTGAGTCACCCGTTTAGGACGTATATCACTGTAATATTCGTTCTCAATCTGCAGAATATTGCTGCTTAACTGGCGGTATTCACCATAGACCTTCACTCCGATCTCTTCGTAAGGAGGATAAGGAGTCTGGATCGCACGGTTAAGCGAGTTTGCATAGGTCTGCAGATGATTGAAGCAGATATTCAGCGACGCCTGTGCTTTGTTGGAATAGCCCAGATCACTCATGCGCAACGAGGTCGCATAAGGCAGGGAAAGGGTGCCTTCTTTCAGCGTTTGCAGGTGACGGGTTTCGCCTTTCAGGAAAGAACCGCACAAAGCAGGGGAGGCCCCAAACAGGTACATCAACAGCCAGGAGTAACGACGGAAGTTCCGGATCAGGCTGAAGTAGGCTGCGGAACGGAAATCTTTAAGTTGTCCTGAGGATTTACAGTAGTCCTGAAAAACAGGCCAGAAGGCTTCAGGCAATGAAAAGTTATAGTGAATCCCCGCAATGGTTTGCATGATTTTGCCATAGCGGTGTTCCAGACCAACGCGGTAGATATATTTCATCTTGCCGATATTGGAATCACCATAACGTGCGATAGGGATCTCTTTTTCATCCGGAAGTACACAAGGCATGCTTGCAGGCCAGATCTGTTCACCATCGAGTTTTTTATAGGTGTAGCGATGCAGGTCTGCCAGGAAATCCAGGGCTTCGTTGCTGCTTTCAAAAACAGGAGTGATGAATTCCAACAGAGCTTCGGAGTAATCCGTTGTGATGAAATCGTGAGTAAGCGCTGACCCAAGAGCTTCAGGGTGAGGTTTTGTTGATAGCTTGCGTTGCCGATTAACCCGCAGCCCTTCTTTTTCAATGCCATGCTGTATCTTAGTTAACAGCTGAGCATGACCTTGCTGTTCAAGCCAATTCAGTTTTTGCTCTAATGCGGTAGACAAATGGGTCGTCCTTAAGTCGCTCATTCGAAGGTGGCACATTATAGATTAGGCGCAGTTAAAATTCTGCCCCGAAACAAATTGTTTCCGCTTTGAGTACTGAGTGCGATTTAAGTTCAAGTCGGGAGATAGCGCCCCGACCTGACCCCGAATTATTCTACTGCCAGAACCTGCATGGAGTTCGTTCCACCCGGTGTGCCCAGCGATGCCCCGCGGGTGAGGATAACCAGATCTCCTTCCAGAAGAAGTTTGCGGGCTTTCAGGCCAGCCACAACCTCTTTATTCAATACCTCTTTATCGATTTGAGTCGCATCGAAGAAAATGGGCTCGACACCTCGGTAAAGAGCGGTACGGCGCATGGTGCGCTCATTTCTGGTCAAAGCAAAAATGGGTAAGCCAGAACGGATACGCGACATCCATAGCGGTGTGGAACCGGATTCAGTCAGGCAGATGATAGCTTTTACACCAATCAGGTGGTTGGCGGTATACATCGCTGAGCGTGCAATGGTCTCATCAAAGCGATCCAGGTTTTGTGAGATGGTTGTCGGCACGGTTTGAGAAATCTGGTGCTTTTCCGCTCCCTGACAGATTTCTGTCATCGCCTTAACCACCTCTATTGGGTTGTTCCCCGCAGCGGTTTCGGCGGATAACATCACCGCATCTGTGCCATCCAGAATAGCGTTCGCAACATCAAAAACCTCTGCACGGGTTGGCATTGGATTTTCAATCATGGATTCCATCATCTGAGTGGCGGTGATCACAAAACGATTTAACTCGCGGGCGCGTTGAATAATTTTCTTCTGCACACCAATCAGTTCCGCATCACCGATCTCTACGCCAAGGTCACCGCGGGCAACCATAACCCCGTCTGACGCCAGGATAATTTCATCCAGAGCTTCCGAGGACTCAACCGTCTCTGCACGTTCTATTTTGGCGACGATCTCGGCGCGGCTGTTTTCTGCGCCGAGTAATTCCCGGGCTTCATGCAGGTCTGCTGCAGAGCGTGGGAAGGAGACCGCAATGTAGTCCATATCGATTTCGCCAGCGGTTTTAATATCCCGGCGATCTTTATCGGTCAGAGCCGCAGCTGAAAGGCCTCCGCCCTGACGATTGATACCTTTATTGTTGGAGAGAGGGCCTCCGACAATGACTTCTGTCGCAATTCTTAATCCCTCGACGGACTCAACTTTAAGCTGGACCCGGCCATCGTCCAGCAGGAGAATATCCCCTGGAGATGAGTCTTCAGGCAGGGCTTTATAATCAATGCCGACCTGAGTCTCGTCACCATCGTTATTGCCGAGCGTGGCGTCTAAAGCGAAGCGGTCACCTACGGCCAGTTTTATTTTGTCGTTTTTGAAACGGGATATCCGAATTTTCGGGCCCTGAAGGTCTCCAAGAATGGCAACGGGTAATCCGAGCTTTCGGGCTGTCTGACGCACCTCTGCTGCACGTTTCTTATGATCATCGGCGCTGCCATGAGAAAAGTTCAGGCGGACAGTATTTACACCATTTCTGAGAATCTCTTCTAGTACGCCCGGTTTATCAGTTGCTGGGCCAAGCGTAGCGACAATTTTTGTGCGTTTGAGCATAGGATGGAATTTCCGCTTAGTGAGAAAGTTGTTATTCAGTATAGAGCTTATTGTTACTTGATATTATGCTTTTTAACACGGGAACTATTCAAAAATTATGAACCCAGAAAAATAAGAAGAGATTATGGCTATTTCCAGCTCAAACAGATGGCGTCGGTACCGAACATTTTTTTTCATGGTCTTGGCCTTTGCTTTTTTTCTGGTGGTCACACAGATGACTCTGGTCAGTCGGACTCAGGGATTTGATCTGTTGTACCAGCGTTCTACAGCAGACCTGAACCGTTATGTGATTAACCTGAAGCAGAAACTCGATCGTTATAAAGATCTGCCGGGTCTGCTTTCCTCTCATTCGATTCTTGTGGATGTGGCTAAGAGCCCCAAGAGTGTTGAGGCTGTTCAGAATGCTAATAAATACCTGCAACAGGTTAATACGGCGATCAGTGCCGCAGATGTGTACGTAATGGATATTCACGGCAATGCTGTTGCTGCCAGCAACTGGGAGGAGGAGAGGTCGTTTGTCGGAAAGAACTACAGCTTCCGACCCTATTTTCAGGATGCGGTTAAAGGTCAGGCCGGACGTTACTTTGCCCTTGGCACAGTCTCTAAAAAACGCGGTTACTATTTCTCTTACCCGGTTAGGGATGAGTTGCTGAATATCATTGGGGTCGTTGTAGTTAAAATCGATCTGCATGATATCGAATCTGACTGGACTGACCCGGATCTGGACATTCTGGTAACAGATGAAGACGGTGTCATCTTTATTTCAACTCGAAATGACTGGAAGTTCAGAACTCTAAGGCCTTTATCCAAATCCGATCTTAAACGCATCAATGAGAGCCTGCGTTACGGCAGCCATCGCCTGGTCGCTCTGGATATCATTGAACAAAAGCAGTGGGAACAAGGGGGACAGTTGATCACTCTGGTCGATGGCAAGCGTATAGATAATCCGGCCTTTGATGGGGTGAGCACCCGGGAATTTATGCTCCTGAACAAAAAGCTGGATGGCAGTGGCTTAAATGTAGTGATCCTGGCCAGTACCAAGCCGGTGCATCAACGGATGTTTTATTCAGCTATTACCAGTGGCTTTATCTTTGTGGCCATGGTCCTGCTGGTCTTATTCCTGTCTACCCGCCAGCGCATAACCCGTGAGCGTGAACGCTTTAAGCGTATGGAAAATGAGGCGCTGGAAGCCAGTGAAAAACGGGTCCGTGCCATCATTGATAACACTAAAGCGGGTTTAATTACTCTGGATGCTCAGGGGCGGATAGAGAGCATGAACTCAATGGCGGAGAAGTTATTTGAGCATTCAGAAGAGGAGTGCAAAAACACCTATTTCAGTAAGCTTTTGACCCGGGAGCATCGCCCAATTTGCTGGCAGCATATTACGGCGGCAGAGGATAACCGTCAGGATGAGTTGTATATAGAAGCCAGCGGATTAAAACAGGATGGCACCCAGTTCCCTATTGAGCTGATTATCGGCCAGATGGATTTTCGTATCGAACAGCGCTTTCTGGTCACCATTCATGACATCACTCAGCGCAAGGAGTATGAGGAAGAGCTGCAACGCACCAGAGATCTTCTGGAGCACCGGGTCATCGAACGTACCGTTGATCTCACCAAAGCCAACCAACAGCTGGTGGTGGAGGTTGAGAAACATAAAAATACTCAAAATGAATTAATCCAGACAGCTAAACTCGCTGTTTTGGGGCAGATGTCCGCAGGGATTAACCATGAACTGAATCAGCCTTTGACGGCGATTCGAACCTATGCAGACAATGCTAAATCATTTCTTGAGATGGATAAGCTGGATACGGTGAAAACTAATCTGGTTCAGATAAGTGGTTTAACCGAGCGAATGGCAAAAATTATTCATCCGCTAAAAGAGTTCTCCCGGAAAACATCTGGAGCAACTGAGGTGGTTTGCCTGCAGAATGTTCATGATGGCGCTATGTCCATTTTATATGGACGGTTACAGAAAATTGCTGCAGAGGTGAACTGGCCTGAAGGGCTACGGACGATCTATGTCATGGGTGATACAGTGCGCTTGGAACAGGTATTGGTGAATTTAATCAGTAATGCTCTGCAAGCAATGGAAAATCAGCCATTACCAAAAATTGATATAGAACTGGAGCAGCATGAAGATCATCTGGCTATGAAAGTTCGCGATTACGGACCGGGTATCAAACAGGATGAACTGGAGCGGGTGTTCGAACCTTTTTATACCACCAAAAGTGCGGGGCAAGGGCTGGGACTGGGCTTGTCGATCTCCCATCGGATCATCGAAAGTATGGGTGGGGAGTTAAAAGTGGATAATCATCTTAATGGGGGGGCTGAGTTTACCATCTGTTTACCTATCGCCCCTTCGCCTGATAATGTTGCTAAATAATTTTCCGAGCGGTTTTTGAATGTCTGCAAATATAAAACTCCCCATACTTCTGGTTGATGATGAAGAGCATATCCGCCTGGCGGCCAGTCAGACATTAGAGCTGGGGGACTACGAGGTTACGGCGCTCGAAACTGCTGAAGAAGCTCTCAAGATTATTCAGGATGGATGGTCTGGCATTCTGGTTACCGATATTAACCTGCCCGGAATAAATGGCCTGGAACTCATGAAGCGGGTTGTGGCCATCGATTCGGCGCTGCCGGCCATCCTGATTACCGGCCATGGCGATATCAGCATGGCAGTGGGTGCAATGCGTGATGGTGCCTATGACTTTATTGAAAAACCATTTTCTTCAGAACTGTTACTGGATGTAGTCAGACGAGCGGTTGAAAAGCGTTCACTGGTGATGGAAAACCGCAAGCTGAAGCAAGAGCTTGTAGCCCAGCAAGCCCCAGGGCCTCGTGTCATAGGTAATACCCCCGCTATTTCTCAGGTACGAAGCCTGGTGCACACCGTTGCAGATACCCCGGCAGATATTCTGATACTAGGGGAAACCGGTACAGGTAAAGATCTCATGGCACGTTACATCCATGAGCAGAGTAATCGTCGGGATAAAAACTTTGTCGCGATCAACTGTGGCGCGGTGCCGGAAAACCTCATTGAGTCAGAACTCTTTGGTCATGAGAAGGGCGCTTTTACCGATGCTAAATCCCGTAGGATTGGTAAATTTGAACACGCCAGTGGCGGCACTCTGTTTCTTGATGAGATAGAAAGCATGCCAATGACTCTGCAGATAAAATTGTTGAGAGTGCTTGAGGAACGAGCGATTGAAAGGTTGGGGGCGAATGAGTTAATCCCGCTTGATATCAGAGTGATTGCCGCCACTAAGGTGGATCTTAAGGAAGCCTCTGATGCAGGCGAGTTCAGGGAAGATTTATACTACCGTCTTAACGTCGTGAAGCTGGATATTCCTTCGTTAAGAGACCGGCGTGAAGATATTGCCCTGTTATTCCAACACTTTGCATTGATCGCCTCTGCTCAGTATGGCAGAGAGGTCCCTCCGCTTTCCCCGGAGCGAATGCACAGCATCGTCACCTATGACTGGCCGGGTAATGTCAGGGAGCTTAGAAACCTTGCAGAGCGTTATGTGTTGTTGGGCGAAGGCTGTACTTTTGATTTTGAAAACCGACCAATCACAGAATCATCTACTGCTCTTTCTCTGCCAGATAAGGTCGATCAGTTTGAAAAAATGCTGATTCAGGCAGAGCTTTCCCGTTGTGGTGGTTCCATTAAAGAGACCCTCACCAGTCTCGGTCTGCCACGCAAAACGCTGTATGACAAAATGAAGAAGTACGAGCTGGATAAAAACGACTTCAAATAAGGGTTATTACCTATATTCCCTTGTTTTTTATCGGTTTAATTTTGGTGAGCCCTGCACTCATATAGTGAACGCTTAGCTGCCTTTTGTGCACTGCAAAACGGCATGCGTGTTAAACTTTAGTGCAAAACATGCATAATTTATACATTTTATAGCTTTTATTACGATTCTGTCATTTTTGGCATATCGGTTGCTACTGGCATATCAATTACTTATATAGCTAGGAGTAACCTATGAGCACTTTTCCGTCCAAATTGTTATTGGTTGTGGCCGTAGCAGCAGCTACACCTACCGCATATGCAGCAGAGTCAATTGCAGAAGCATTTCAGAATGGAAGTACATCTGTGAGCTTCCGCCTGCGTTTTGAAGAACATGACACGGGTAGTAGTGATGCAGATGCGCTGACACTGAAAAGCCGTTTAACTTATAAAACTGATGAGTTAAACGGCTTTTCAGCTCTATTTGAAGTAGACGATGTTACTGCGCTAGGTGATGTTGACTATAAAACTGCCCCATTTGATACGACACCAGGTCCTATCATTGCAGACGGTGAATACACTGCAGTGAACCAGGCAATTATTGCGTACAAAGCAGGCGATACTACTGCAAAATTAGGTCGTCAGCGTATTCTGCTGGATAACCAGCGTTTTGTTGGTGGTGTTGGTTTCCGTCAGAATGAACAGACGTACGATGCTTTGACTCTGACGAATAAGTCACTGCCAGATACGACTCTGTTCTACGGCTATATTGCCGAAGTTAATTCCATTTTTGACACTGAAGCTAAGCATGATACACACCTGTTGAATGCTAAATATACAGGCCTGCCATTTGGTGCTGTAACGGGTTATTACTATCAGATCGAACCGGATGCAGCTGCAGACAGTATTGATACCTTTGGTATTCGTTTTACCGGTTCTCAGCCAGCGGGTGATGCGAAACTGTTGTACACAGCGGAGTACGCAACTCAGGACCAGAACAATGGTTCCAAGCCAGATTATTATGTTCTGGAAGGTGGTGTGAGTGTTTCTGGCGTAACGGCAAAACTGGGTTACGAAGTACTGGAAGCTGATGGCGGTGTAGGTTTTAACACACCTCTGGCGACTAAACATAAGTTCCAGGGTTGGACTGATAAATTCCTGGGTACTCCAGGCACAGGCATTGAAGACCTATACCTGACAGTAGGTACTAAAGTTGCTGGTGTTAAACTGCTTGCGGTTTACCATGATTATGAAGCAGAAACGACTTCTACTGATCTGGGTTCAGAGTTCGGTTTTGTTGTGGCTAAGAAGTTCGGCAAAAACTACGGTCTTAGCCTGAAATATTCCGATTACGAAGAAGGTGATAGCGGAAAAGGCGATGCTGACAAACTTTGGCTGACTGCTACAGCTAAGTTCTAAAAAGAACATTAGGCCTGGAGTAGTGACCGGGCCTTATGTAAACGGTGTGCCTACCCCTTCAGCACCGGATTTAAGCCGCAGAATTTCTGCGGCTTAATTATTTCCAGCCTTCAAAAATAATAGCGAATGGCCAGTTGGGTCTGACGCTCAATTTGCTGAGCATTATCGCCGGAATAAAGACGAGCGGGACGCTGACTGTTTAACCAGCTGTATTCGCCCAGCATAAACCACTGTCGGGTCAGACGGTATCGGTACGACAGCGTCACTGCTTTACCGTATTCACTGTTGTTGTCCCCAGCGGTGTTGTCATTGTCAGTGACAGAAAACTCTTCAATACGTGTATTTACACGGTGGGGGCCTTGTTTCCAGCCCAGAGACAGGTACGCGCTGCGAAAGTCATTATTCACTGCATCAACTCTGTCTGGGGACTGCATCAGGGTATCGCCCTGCATTATCTGCCCCTGCAGGCTCCACTGAGGACTGAGTTTCCATTGGAAGCCAGCAAACAGAAACTTTGTATCCCAGCCATATTGCCCATTGGTTTCGGTATAGGGAGTGGTGTTGCTATCAAAATACCCCAGCTGAAACAGACCTTTTTTGTGTAACTTCCATTCGATGCTGGTCATGTATCCCGGTTTGTCATCTTCCTCATGGAAAGGATCGGAACTGCGTGACTGTGTCAGAAGCACTGTGTTCAGAGCGGGAGTTGGTGGTAAAGGTAAGCGTTCTCCCAAAACAGTTTGTCGGCTGCTTTGTGTCCAGCCATGCCAGGAGATCAGGGCTCCAGCAGTATCGTTGTTATAGAACACTGTGCCATTGAGCTTTACGTCATAATCCTTGTCGCGAAATTTACCTAACCACTCGGCTGTATATTCAATCCCGGTTGCCCTGAGTTCTTCACCGATCCAGCTGTTCATAGTGGAGGGGGTGAGTGTGTTCGGAGTAGACCAGGCTGTTGCGTGGTTTTCCATTGATATGGCAGGGTAGAAAACACCCGCACGCAGGCCATTCCGGAATCCGGATGGGTCTGGCAGTGTTCGGTAACGTAGATAGACCTCGGTGAAGCCTATACGATTTTTTTCGGTGTCTGAAAAACCGTTCAGTACGCTATGCAGGCTGAGTTCATTTGTGAAATCAAGGGAGCCAGCTAACCCCAGCTGCCCCACTGAAAGGTCGGCACCGGAAGAGTGCTGTAATTTCCCCTGACCTCCGCTGACGTAACTTTGTAAACCATCTGTATGACTGAGTCGCAGGTCTGCAATGCCCTTAACGCTGCCTTCCAGTGCGAGTACAGGGCTGGCCAGGACGGAGGTCAGTAATATCCAGTTGTTATGCATGTGTGTCCGGAATCGCTTGGAATTCTGTTTTCAGCCAGAGGGCGAGGTCTTCTGCAGGTAACGGGCGACTGATAAAATAGCCTTGAGCTAAATCACAGCCATTTTGTTGCAGCCAGTTCAGTGTTCTTTGGTCTTCGATACCCTCAGCAACCACACTTAAGCCCATATCATGGGCCATGCGTATAGTGGAGCGGACAATGATCTGATCATCAGGGTCACAATCCACTTTATCCACAAAGGAACGGTCAATCTTCAGTTCTGAAACGGGCATCTGTTTCAATTGCGCCAGTGATGAGTAACCTGTTCCATAATCATCGATAGAAAGTTTGATGCCCTGTTCGCGAAGTTCACACAGCATCTGAATCGCTCCGGCAGGGTCTGCAACGACCGCGCTTTCGGTAATTTCCAGAGAGAGTGCATCATTGGGTAAATTATATTGATCCCAGATCTGTTTCAGTTCTTCACCGAAATGCGTGTTCTTCAGATTTTCCGCAGAAATATTTACAGCGATAGACAGGGTTAATCCCTGTTCCCTCCACTGGACATATTGTCTGGCTGCTTCCTTAACCACCCAAAGAGTTAGCGCATCTATTTGACCGGTCTGTTCAGCAATACTGATAAAAGCGTCAGGAGGTACCAGCCCCTGCTCAGGATGTCGCCATCTGATCAGGGCTTCCAGATGTGTTATCTGGCCATTACTTATCTGCATTTTAGGTTGGTAGAACAGCACCAACTGGTCGTTACTTTCCAGAGCCACTTTTAAGTCATTTACCAGACTCAGGCGTTGGTTGGCATCGGCATCCATTTCAGGGAGGTAAGGCTGGAAGGGCTTCATCTCCCGCTTACCATGACTTAATGCAGTATCAGCTTTTTGTAACAGCTGATGAGCGTCCAAACCATCCTCTGGTGCCCGGGCAAACCCTATATGCAGTTGCAGATGTAATAACGTCCCCTCACCACATAATGGCGCATCCATGGCGGCTTCTATTTTCTTCTGCCAGAGGTGTATTTCATTCAGATCGCTACTCATTACCAGAACTGCAAACTCATCAGCGCCAAGGTGGAAGGTAAATGAGTCATCATTCAGCACAGATAGTCTTTCTCCGACCTCGGTAATCATAAGGTCTCCGGCATCATAACCCAGAGTATCATTGACCGTTTTGGTTCGTCGGATATCCAGATGCAGTAGCGTAAACGGCTGTGCAGGATCAGAAAAAAGGGCTTCCAACCGTTCAATCAACGAGTTTCTGTTGGGTAGGTTGGTCAGTGTGTTGTAGTAGAGCTGGTGGCTGATTTTCTGTTCCCGATCCAGCACGGCTTTTTGCATCTGGTTGAATTCATTAGCAAGCTGGCCAAGCTCATTCTTTTCACTCACTTCTACAGAGGTGCCGTAATTACCCTTGGCGATAAATTGCGCTTGTTTAACCAGTTTCTTCACTGGGCGACTGATATCTCCTGCCACAATATATGCAGCCAGTAATGAGACAAGGATAGTCACACCTTCCAGTACCAACAGCTCCCAAAGGTTTTTACGCAGGGCTTCGAGTAAATTTGAACGTGAGCCATAGATAACTGCCATGAGTTCACGGTCATCAGATTGCTCAATGACGGTATGGGTATGAATATAAGAATCCTGAGTATGGTCATCCAGCAATGTAATACCGAGTAACTCGGCTTTATGGTCGCTGCTCTCCATCATGCTGGGGTGTGCGGATGCCAGGGTAGACCAGTTATTGCTGCCGGTCTTTAACAGGAACTCAATACTCAGTCCGGTGCTGTCGGCGAAATTTTGTGCCAGTTGGGAGTTTATTTCATAACCATAACCAATCCAGCCGATCACTTCCTGACCGATCCTTAATGGCGAAAAACTCAACTGATAAACTTTATTGTCCAAAGCATAAAGCTCGGAGATAGGTTGGTCGTTCTGAAACCAATCTCCGGATGAAAAAAACTGACCTTGCTCTGGGCCTACTTTAACTTTGTTGCTGTTATCCCGACGCAACAACTGGCCGGTGATCAGGTTTTCCCTGTTTACCGCAATGGCGAGGTCCGCGTCGATACGTTTTCGGTGGTTGTTGAGAGCGACAAGAAAACTGCGTAAGTCCGCATCAAACACTTCCTTGAGACCATAATCCTTTGCTGCAGTTTCGGCAAAAGCCTGAAGATAATAACGCCTTTGTTCGTACTGATTTTGAAACGCCGAGATTGCTGATTCCAGACGCAAGTCGATCTGTTGTTGTTCTTGTCTGCTATTCGCCTGGAAAATAGCCCACAGGGATACTGCCTGCACCAAAAGCAGCAGGGAAACAAAAAAGATGAAAACTTTGGTTTTCAAACTACCCATTCCAGATCAATCCGTGACTAGTATTTTTCAAGAAAATCAAACTCCTCTTCGTTGACTTCGGGTAGTTTGACTTCTAATTGTGTCGGCAGGCTCCACTCAAGTGTTAGGTCGTTATGGACATCAATAACCCGGCTGAGCAGACGATCCTTTGCTTCAAGTTGAGGGTGCCACAAACTGACCTGATAGCGTCCGAGCTGCTCAAGTTCCAAACGCGTAACCCCTAAGTCATCAGATTTACCAAAATAGGGCGTATCCACAACCAGAATATAGCCACTCATCCAGTCATGTATATTACAGCCCATCGCTATTTGTGCGACTTTGTTTTCAGCCAGTTTGGGTTGCAGACTATGGGTATCTTTGGCTTTTAATTTGAACGAAAAGCGGTTATTGCCAGAGACGGAATAGATGTGGTGGGTAAAATCGTCCTTGTTGGTAAATGCGATTTCATCCTGCAGTTGTACCACTGTCATATAGGGGTTGAACGCCCATTCCTGCTGAGCAATCTCCACTTTTTCTGTGACCTGTGCGGGGGGATCAAAATCAAGCGGTTGAGCAAACACCACCAGAGTATCAACAGGAGAACCGTCCGGATTCGAGACTTTGACCTCCAGTATCTCTGCGGATGCAGGAAATGCGCACAACAGTAATGAGGTAAGTAACGTCAGGTGGGGCAGGGCTTTGTATTGCACTTCCTTATCTCCAATCAAGGCTCTCGGACTATAGAGACAAGGCTGGAGGAGATTGGTTCCGTGGAATTTAAGGGAAAAACCCTCTGGCGTGGACCGCCAGAGGGTAGGGAGTAGATCAGAGTTTAAATTTCTGAACCATGCTTTCCAGCTGACCCGCCAGAGTGTTCAGCTCATGGGCAACCTGATTCAGTTTGCCCGCCCGTTCAGACGTTCTTTCAGCGGTTTGGGCAATCTCGTGCACACTGCTCTCAACGCTGGATGCCATTTCGGTTTGTTCCTTAACTGAGGAAGCAACCATGTGGTTCATGTCGTTAATAGCGCGTACTTCTTCGGAGATCTTAGTCAGAGCATCCGAAGTTTCCTGAACTTTCTCTACGCCGGACTCAGCACTGGTGTGTGCCTGATTCATCACCGATACCGCATCCCGGGCATCCTGTTGAAGCTCCTCAATGATGGCATTGATCTCTTCGGTTGAATTACGGGTTTTGCTTGCGAGTGTCCGGACTTCGTCGGCCACAACGGCAAATCCACGACCTTGCTCACCGGCACGGGCGGCCTCGATGGCAGCGTTCAGTGCCAGCAGGTTGGTCTGTTCGGCGATTTTCTGGATCACTTCAAGAACCGTACCCACGCTCTGGCTTTGTTCATCCAGTTTATTGATCACTTCCAGAGCTTTGTCGATATTGCTCTTAAGGTGTTCAATCGCATTGATCGCATGGTCGGTGATTGTTGTGCCTTCGCGACTCTGTTCAAGTGCAAGGTCTGATGCAGAAACGGTGCTCTGTGCGCTGGTTTCAACGCTGCGGGTAGAGGCTTCCATCTCTTCCATGGCTGAGGCAACGGCACTGGTTTGCATCTGTTGATTGTTAACCGCGCTGTTCGCCATGTCGGCAATATCGTTGATGGAAGTACTCGAAGTACTCAGCTGGTGAACAGTGGCGCTAACCTTACTCAGGCTACTATGAAAGTCTTCCAGCATTATGTTGAGAGACTTGGACATGGTGCCAATCTCATCTTTGGAGTCGACATCAATACGCAGTTTCAGGTCAGAATTTTTGTGGATAGTGTTGATGGTATTACCCATGCGTTTGATTGGGCTTACCACCATACGACCCAGCGCCAGACTGATAACAACCAGACCCATAATAAACAGAATGATCTCTGTCACAGCAACGCTGATCAGATTGCTGGCAATTGTATTATCCAGATTCTCAAACGAATAAGTTACACGTACCGCTCCAATGACTTCACCTTCTTCAACCTGGTGGCAAAGCAAACAGTTAGTGCCTTTATAGTTGGAGAGGGCTTTCATAGGAGTCACTACAGTTAAACGGTGTCCGTTTTCGTCGTTAATCTCTTCTATGACCTGTTCGCCGTTCATAGCGCGTTTGTCATATTCATCAACAACTTTGGAGTCTGCAGAGCCCGGACCATAGATACTGCTAACCTGATCACCACGAATAATTCGCGCTTCGATCACATCTTCGTTAGCAAGAATCTTTTCCTGTAAAGGTTTGCGGTTAGACATGGCGCCGCTGAGCATCAGAATATTGATACTGTCGAAGTAAGAATCAGCAGTATCGTGAGTGGTTTTCTTAACTACATCCAGAACCAGAGCCGATTCACTGCGATAGATAGCTGTCAGGGAGCTTACCAATACGATCAGAAAAACGACGGCCAATGTTATGTTGACCTTGGTCTGAATAGAGGTACCTTCAAGTTTCACAGGCTCTTTCCTCAATCCGCTTATTAGATTTATAGCTAGTTATAATAGGTTGCACCCAATCATAAGGCCAACCAAGGGCGACGTATAGATCAAAAAGTTCATACTTCAGACTTAGATCAATAAAACCGGGGTGTATGGTCGGTCGCTCTTGAGAAAGAAGTAACTGCGCTTTTCAGTATATGTGCGGAATTCCGCCGTGTGAAAATAAACTAATGGGCGGGAAACCACCCATTTTTTCTGTGTGTTTAAGATAGGTTTGAAATTATAGAGAGTCTTAACCTATTGTAATGAAATAGATTTTCCTTTGTTTTTGACGTGATTTTAAAAGTTGGCCTGCTAGTTGCGATGTATAGGGGCACGGATTCAGAAAAATGTCTCGACCAGAGATCCTGCTGAATTCAAAAAAAACAATGATAAATACGATCCAAAAACAGGAGAATCACAATGCGTTTACTGACTGCTGCCGTTACCTCTTTGGCACTCACTTTAGGTGCACAAGCTGCTGTTGCGGCTCCGGTAGAGATTAAGTTCTCTCACGTAGTTGCTGAAAACACGCCAAAAGGCCAAATGGCAATCAAATTTAAAGAGCTGGTTGACGAGCGTCTGGCCGGTAAAGTTGAAGTTAAAGTATTCCCAAGCTCTCAGTTGTTTGGTGATAACAAAGTTCTGGAAGCAATGTTGCTGGGCGATGTGCAGATGGCTGCGCCGTCTCTGTCTAAATTCCAGAAATATACCAAAAAGCTTCAAATCTTCGATCTGCCATTCCTGTTTAAAGACATGGCAGCTGTAGAAAAATTCCAAAGCAGCCCAGAAGGTCAGGAGCTGTTGAACTCACTGCAGAAGAAAGGTCTGGTAGGTTTAGGTTATCTGCATAACGGCATGAAACAGCTGTCTGCAAGCAACCCGCTTAAAGTACCAGCAGATGCTGAAGGTAAAAAATTCCGTATCATGACATCTGACGTACTGCAGGCTCAGTTTGAAGCCGTAGAAGCGGTACCTCTGAAAAAGCCATTCTCTGAAGTATTTACCCTGTTGCAGACTAAAGCGATCGATGGACAGGAAAACACCTGGTCTAACATCTACTCCAAGAAATTCTTCGAAGTTCAGCCTTACATCACTGAGTCTAACCACGGTGTTCTGGACTACCTGGTAGTGACATCTGCTGAGTTCTGGATGGGTCTGGATGATGGTCTGAAAGCGGATATCAAAGCGGCTCTGGATGATGCGATCAAGCACGGTAATGGCATTGCTGCTGAGAAAGCTGCATCGGATAAGCAGCTGATCATCGATTCCAAACGTTCTGAAGTGCTAAGCCTGACTGACGCTGAGCGTTCACAGTGGGTTGAAGCAATGAAGCCTGTATGGAAGCAGTTTGAAGATGAGATCGGTGCTGATCTGATCAAAGCTGCTGAAGCTTCAAACAACTAAGCACATTCCAAATATCCGGGTGGGGTCTCCCTACCCGGATCTCTAGACGATCTTGAGCATCCAGAGGAGAGCAGGAATCTGTCCTGTGGGTGTTATCCCTGATTATTCTAAGTAAAAGCGTAAGTCGCAACGGGGGCCGTTATGGTACGTAATCTCGTGACAAAGTTTGAAGAGGGTTTTCTTTCTCTTCTACTGGTTTCAATGACGCTGCTGGTATTTGCTGAGGTGGTTGCCCGCTTCGGTTTCAATGCCGGTATTCACTGGGCGCAGGAAGTAACACTTCTGCTGGCTGCCTGGTTTGTTCTTTTTGGCGCTTCATATGGCGTGAAAGTGGGTGCACACATAGGTGTGGACGTGTTTGTGAAAATGTTTCCGCACAACACTCATCGTTACATCACATTAGTTGCAATCGGACTCTGTCTGGTTTACTGCGGCCTGTTTCTTTACGGCTCCTGGATCTATCTGAGCAAGATGAAGATGATCGGCATCGAGCTGGAAGACCTGCCGATACCGAAATGGATACCCATGAGCATTCTGGTGATTGGTTTTGTTCTGTTAATCCTGCGCTTCCTGCAATTAGGCTGGAAAGTCATTAAGGATGAGGCAGAAGGTTTCCACTTTGCAGATGAAGCAGAGGAATCCATGGAAATCGCCAAAGAGCTTCAGGAAACTGCGCTGGGCAGTGACGGTATCGATGACGATCCAAACAAATCTAAGCAAACAAAGCAGGAGGATAAATAATGACTATCGCGGTACTGTTTATCACACTGTTTGGCTGCATGATTATCGGTATGCCGATTGCTGTGGCTCTGGGCTTATCTTCTGTAACCACAATTCTGTTGTTCTCAAACGACTCATTGGCATCTATTTCTCTGAAACTTTTTGAGGCAACTTCTGAACATTACACGCTATTAGCGATTCCGTTTTTCATCTTGTCGTCTGCGTTTCTGTCTACCGGGGGGGTAGCAAAACGTTTGATTAACTTTGCGGTGGATACCGTAGGGCATATCAGAGGCGGCCTGGCGATGGCATCGGTAATGGCGTGTATGCTATTTGCTGCGGTTTCAGGTTCTTCACCTGCGACAGTAGCGGCCATTGGTACGATCTGTATCGCTGGTATGGTGCGTTCAGGTTATCCACAGTCGTTTGCGGCAGGTGTAATTGCCAACGCCGGTACACTGGGTATTCTGATTCCGCCTTCCATCGTAATGCTGGTATATGCAGCAGCAACGGAAGTATCGGCTTCACGTATGTTTATGGCGGGTTTCATTCCGGGTCTGATGATGGGTCTGATCCTGATGATCGCAATTTACATTGTTGCGCGTATTAAAGGTCTGCCATCACAACCATTTCCAGGCTTTAAAGCACTTGCGAAATCGGGTTTGATTGCACTTGGCGGCCTGATGTTGATCATCATCGTACTGGGCTCTATTTACGGTGGTATCGCATCTCCAACTGAAGCGGCAGCAGTAGCGGCAGTGTATGGCTACTTCATTGCGGTAATGGGCTATCGTGATATCGGCCCGATGAAAGGTATTCCGTGGCAAAAAGCGGGCGAAAACTACGTTTCCGCCGCAGTCCGTAACGGTTACCTGATGCTGATGGCGATTCCGAAATCTATTCGTGACCCAGAAGTACGTAAGGTACTGATGGACGCCTCTAAAGTTTCCATGATGCTGCTGTTCATCATTGCCAACGCAATGCTGTTTGCTCACGTACTGACGACTGAGCGTATCCCACACACAATCGCTGGTGCGATTATGGATTGGGGTCTGCCAGCATGGGGCTTCCTGATTGTTGTGAACATTCTGCTGCTGATTGCGGGTAACTTTATGGAGCCATCTGCGATCCTGTTGATCATGGCACCGATCCTGTTCCCAATCGCTATGCAGCTGGGTATTGATCCGATCCACCTGGGTATCATTATGGTGGTAAACATGGAGATCGGGATGCTCACCCCGCCTGTGGGGCTTAACCTCTTTGTAACCGCCGGGATAACCGGGCAGAACATGATATGGGTAATTAAAGCCTGTCTGCCATGGCTCTGCCTGTTGCTCGGCTTCCTGATGCTGATTACTTATATCCCGCAGATATCACTGTTCCTGCCGGAATATATTGATCAGATGAAGGGTTACTAACGTACAGATTGTTATTGTCGAACCCAGGGTACATGGATAGACCCACTATGCTCTAACACCTAGCTGTTGATTAGTGCTTTTTATGCCACCGCTTGCGGTGGTTTTTTTTGCCTCCAAATTAGGATGAATTACGTACAACAGGTATAATCCGCGCCTCTGGAAAGAAAGACGAAGAGATTCACTGTGTTAGGTTATATCGCTGTATTATGGGGAATTACGGGAATCGGCCTGTTGATTGGTAGTGCTATCTATCGATTAAGTGCTATTGGGCTGGAAACCTTTAACTATTCTCTGGATTGGTATCACTGGGCTGCATTGGCGTTCAGTATCGCTTTTATGGGCTTTGCAGAAGGTTATCGAGGCTTCCAGCAGGCCTGGTCTCCGCGTGTGGCTGCACGTCTTCTATTCCTGTCGCAGAATGTTTCTCCTGTCCGTTTTGTCCTGGCTCCCCTGTTTTGTATGGGGTTCTTCGATATTGTTAAACGCCGCATGATTGTGACCTATTGCCTGACCTCAGGGATCATCCTGATGGTACTGCTGGTACATCAATTGGATCAGCCCTGGCGTGGCATAGTGGATATCGGTGTTGTGACTGGCTTGGCCTGGGGTATGGCCTCACTGGCTATCTTTACTGTTCAGGCATTCTTTACTCAGGGTTTTCAGCACTCTCCGGAAATGCCTTAAAAACAGTAGCGAGTGGCTAGACGCTTCGCTTGCTAGTGGCGAGGAAAACCATGTGGCTGATACGTTAAGTAGTGACACCTCAGGCTTTCGGCTTTGCTTTAAAGTATTTCAGGCAGAACCATCTCTAAGCAATTTTCTATACTCCCGGCTCTCTAAAAACCACCAACAGAAACTGCTTCAGCTTTTTGAAGATGAATGTGTCTCTGTGGATGGTGAGGTTGCCACTTCAACCCAAGCCCTGAAAACCGGGCAGAAGGTTGAGGTTTTTCTAGCGGATCATCAGGAAGAACCGGTTGATGATCACTGGAAAGTTCTCTGGGAAAACAATGAACTGATGGCGGTGTACAAACCGCATCTGCTGCCGGTTAGCCGCACTACACGTAACCTCTACAATACCCTTATCTCACTGATCCGCAGGCAAACCCCATACGCAAATGCACATCTCTTGCATCGGCTGGATACAGAAACCGCAGGTATTGTGTTGATTGCTAAAAACAGTGCAGTTGACAAGAAGTGGAAGCCGAATCTGGATAAGTTGATCACCCGAAAAATCTACCATGCCTGGGTTTCAGGTTCGCCGGACTGGGATGAACACCTATGTGAGTGTGCGCTGTCAGAAAAAATTAACAGCCCTATCCGCAGCCAGATCTATGTCGTTGATCCAGAAAACCCCCAGCAATACCTAAAACCGAAACAGAGTAAAACCGCGTTTCGGGTTCTGCAAAGAGAGCAGGGGAGAAGCTTGATCGAATGTGAGTTGTTTACAGGGCGCAAACACCAGATCCGCGCTCAGTTAGCCTATCTGGGCCACCCGATTATTGGGGATAAGATCTACTCGCAGGGAGGGGCGTTTTATCTTAAGAGACTGGAGTCAGACCTGACCGAACAGGACTTTACTGCTTTGGGAGCGCACTGCCATCAGCTGACAGCCGTGGAAATAGAAATAAATGCTGATGATGAACCATACACCATCAGCATTTAGCGTCGTTACAAATATCGTTGTTACAAACTAGCCCAAAAACAACTGATACGCAGTGTTATCAGTCTCTTCCCAGTAGTTGTAACCGATCTCTTCAAGGAACGCGCCAACCTGATCACGCTCTTCTGGTGGTACTTGCATCCCAACCAGAACACGACCATAAGCTGCACCGTGGTTACGGTAGTGGAACAGGGAGATGTTCCATTTTCCACCCAGTTTGCTGAGGAAGTTCATCAGCGCACTCGGTCGTTCCGGGAACTCAAAACGGTAGATCACTTCGTTTTCAAGATTGCCGGGTGCGTGACCGCCGACCATATAGCGCACATGGATTTTCGCCATTTCGTTATCGCTCAGGTCTTCAACCTCGTATTCCTGATCTCGTAGCTCAGTAATCAGCTCATCACGGCCATCGCCACCGGCTTTCAGTTGAATGCCAGCAAACACAATAGCGTTACTGTCGTCACTGTAACGGTAGTTAAACTCGGTGATGTTGCGCTTACCCAGAGCCGAGCAGAACTTTTTAAAGCTTCCAGCCTTTTCCGGGATACGCGCAGCGATGATCGCTTCACGTTTTTCACCCAGCTCAGAACGCTCGGCAATATGACGCAAGCGGTCAAAGTTAACGTTGGCACCAGAATCGATGGCGATCAGGGTGCGATCTTCAAAGCCTTCACGCTCAACATACTTCTTCATACCGGCAACACCCAGCGCACCCGCAGGTTCACAGATCGAGCGGGTATCGTCGTAGATATCCTTGATAGCAGCGCAGATCTCATCAGTAGAACAGGTGATCACCTCATCGACACAGCGCTGTGCCACCTCAAAGGTATACTCACCAATCTGGGCAACCGCCACACCATCGGCAAAGATGCCTACCTGTGGCAGAACCACACGTTCGCCAGCTGCCATCGCTGCATGCAAACAAGCAGAATCTTCGGACTCAACGCCAATCACTTTGGTTTCCGGGCGCAGGTATTTCACATAGGCTGCGATACCGGCAACCAGACCGCCACCGCCAACCGGAACAAAAATCGCATCGATCGGGCCGGACTCCTGACGCAGGATCTCCATCGCTACCGTGCCCTGACCTGCAATCACATCCGGATCATCAAACGGGTGCACATAGGTCATGCCTTTTTCTTCAACCAGCTTTTTCGCATAGGTTGAGGCTTCATCATAGGCATCGCCGTGCAGCACTACTTTACCGCCCAGACGACGGACATTCGTTACCTTCACGTCCGGGGTGGTTTTCGGCATGACGATGGTGGCTTTAATGCCCAGCTTTTTCGCCGACATTGCCACGCCCTGAGCATGGTTACCTGCAGACGCGGCAACCACACCGCAGGCCCGCTCTTCTTCAGTCAGCTGCTGCATCTTGTTGTATGCACCACGCAACTTGAAGGAGAACACCGGCTGCTCATCTTCACGCTTGAGTAAAATTCGGTTTTTCAGACGCTCAGACAAGCCTTTGGCTTCTTCCATCGGAGTTTCGACTGCCACGTCATAGACACGGGCTTCGAGGATTTTCTTGATATATCGATCTGGCATAATAGTTATTACGTCTGAAAATAAAAAATAGACCGGAAATGGTAAAGCTAAACTGCATGTTACGTCTACAAGAGCAGTCATATGCAGCGTATAATTTGCGCAATTTTTAGATATCCGCCCCATAAACGGGGAAATTGAGCACAGGTAGAGACCATGACCCAGGATGAGATGAAAAAAGCGGTTGCTGAAGCCGCAGTTGAATACATCAAACCAAAGCTGAGCAAAGAGAGCATTGTGGGTGTAGGTACGGGTTCAACCGCTAACTTCTTCATCGATGCACTGGCAGAGATCAAGCACATGTTTGACGGTGCCGTTGCCAGCTCAGAAGCTACCGCAGACCGCCTGAAGGGTCACGGTATTCCGGTATTCGATATGAACTCCGTTTCCGAAATGGAAGTTTACGTGGATGGCGCAGACGAATTCGACTCTGGCCTGAACCTGATCAAAGGTGGCGGCGGAGCACTGACCCGCGAAAAAATCGTAGCAGCCGTAGCAAAAGAGTTTGTCTGCATCGTAGACAGCACTAAAAAAGTGGGTGTATTAGGTGAATTCCCACTGCCCGTCGAAGTGATCCCAATGGCCCGCTCACAAGTTGCCCGTGAACTGGTAAAACTGGATGGCATGCCGGTATGGCGTGAAGGCTTCACCACCGACAACGGCAACGTGATTCTGGATGTTCACGACATGGAGATCATGCACGCCAAAGAACTGGAAAAGCAGCTGAATAACATTGTCGGTGTTGTGACCAATGGCTTGTTTGCGAACCGGGGTGCGGATGTCGTGCTCATGGGCACGCAGGACGGTGTTGAAACGATTACTTTGTAATCGCTTCAACAGCCTACGAGTAGCGAGAACGCTTCGCTGCTAGTGGCTAGGAAAAACGAGAAACCGCTGATTAGTTGAGCGGTTTTTTTATGTTTGGGTTTTTGAAGTGGCTTTTTATTTGGTTTTTTCGCCTTATCGGCGAGTAAAGACTTTTGCTCGGCCAAAAGTCTTTACAATCTAAAGGCCGCCCTGCTGCTTGGTCGCTTCGCGACTCCTTTGCGCGTTTCACTTTTCAATGGCGCTGCGACAGGTTTACCTGAACAGCTTTAGATGGCCCGTAGGGTGGCTGCTTGCAGCCATAAACTCGTCACTTCGTTCCTCAAACAGTCCTCGCTTGAATCCATTAAAAAGCTCCAATGCTCAACTGCGCAGAAGGGGTGAGGCCGTGCCATATGATGGATTGATGGGGTGGTTCGAAAAAAGCTACGCTGACCTTAATATTTCCATCTTAATATACAGGCTGCTTTAAGAGTGATCTTGTGGATGAGCTTCTTGTTATCGCTTTTTTTCAATTAGTTCCAATATGGCTAAACACGTTTCTAGAGATTTTTGGCTACATTGAAAAATAAACGAATCTGAAAATGTAAGCTTAGAATTATGTCTCACAGAAATATCTGGGGCGTATCTTCTGACTATTTCTTCAAGTTTTTTTCTATTTTTTGCTCGGGCTAAATTACCATTAGCATGAATCAAAGCATGTCTTATATTTGTAAAGTCTTCAATGAATACCCAATCAATGAAAAGATTATCTTTATTGATTTGGCATACATCATATATGAACTTTTTATACCCTCTAACCCCACTATCTCGAAGATCATTTAATGAAACACAAGCCCCAGAAATAGAACCAAGTTTTTTAAGAACTCTTCTAAATGCTTCTTCAAATTCTGCATAGTAGATAAGGATAGATGAATATCTAAGTAGTCCCCTGTGTGTATCAACTACTGAATCAACAAAGTCGATCTCTTCTCCTAATTCAATGAATTCATAAAAGTTTAATGGTTCTTTTTTTACAGCCTCTAATGCCTGCGAAGCTGTGATGAAATAGCGTTGTTGGAAGGTATGGTTATGCGTGATTGAAAACTTCTGTAGTTGAAGTTCAAGTTCATCTATGTTTTTGGGAATTGTCATGATTTACCAACGCTTAAAGCAGCCGCGCCGAATGCGCTGAATGGCTTTCCTTGTTATGAATTGTTAGTCAGCTTTTCTACTGAAGTTTGTTCTATTGCTTGTAGGGATTGTAGTCAAAAATGTGCCGGCTTCTTCTGTTATTTCGAAACAGGCTTTAAAAAGCGAGGTCACGCCTAGAATGACCACGCCCTGCCCATCTCAAATGAGGCCAAAGCAGATAATTTTGCTGAATTTTTTAAGATTACATACATGTAAAGCTTCTACTCATAACATTTGTATATACGGGTGGAGTATATTCATCTGTCATATTTATCTATTCTTTTAGATCATTCGCTGTAGCAAGACAAGCCAAACTCTTGTTGAGTAATTTCCATAGGCTGGAAAGGTGAGCTATAACACAGATTTAATTCCCCATCTGTGCAGCCGAGCATTGCAGATTTTTCGAGGAATAAGGCGAGGACTGTTTGAGGAACGAAGTGACGAGATTATAGCTGCAAGCAGCTACCCTACGGGCCAGCTAAAGCTGTTCAGGTAAACCTGTCGCAGCGGCCACTTGATCCTGAAACGCGCAGGGCAGTCGGCGAAGCCGACCAAGCAGCTGGGGTGCTTTCTTTAAGGTCGGGAGTGGATTGTTAAGGCCTTTGCCACGAAAGGCCTTAACTCGCCCTAAGGCGAAAGGTTTTAAGGTGTTTGCCTATGCAGGAAGGACGTATCTAAAGGAGAGAACACTTATACAAAACCGCCCCTTGCCCCCAATAAACTCCATCCTCATCAATCACATTCCAGACAATTGCATCCTCAACCATAAAACGATTGCCTTTGGCGGATATCCGGACGCCCTGATAATCATCAATAAAGCCATTATCTGTGACGGCTTTGAGTAAGCGGTTGCGCTCTTCCTGGGTTTGCGGCTCTGCTGTATAGCGGGATGGGGTTTTAACCAGTTCATCCCAGCTGATCTCAAACTGTTCCATTCCTTTGGCATTGGAATAGTTAAGAAGAGGGTCTGCATCTGCGTTATGGGAAAGCACGGGATATTCAGAATCGTAGAGTGCTTTATAGCGTTCGTTACCGCTAAGCCCTTCAGAAATTAGTCCTTCAGGAATCAGTGACTTGCCGGTTAAACGTTGAAAGCTGCTGAGTAAGCGTTCTGCATGTTCAGAGGAAAAGTTGTTTTCTAGGGATGGTTTGCTGGGTTGTGCCATAAGTACGTTTGTTTCTAGTTTGTTTTTTTGGCAATGGTACCACTGTTTTGGAGGTCTGGGTTTTTAAGGTTTTCCTCACCACTCGGATTTTTAATGTTTTAAAAAATCGATAATAGGACAGTCGGAAACTGAACCTTCCCCGCAACACATCCCGGAGAGTTGTTCTAAAGAGTCCTGTAACTTTTGTAGCTCGGATATCTTCTCTTTTACTAATGAGATCTTATGCTCCACCTGTTCTTTTACCAATGCTGAGCTGTTGTCCGGGTCTATCTGAATGGAGAGCAGTTCGGAGATCTCTTGTAGAGAGAATCCTAAATCTTTACAGCGGTTGATAAAGTTGAGGCGGGTGAGGATGGATTCGGGGTAAACCCGGTATCCGGAGTCGAGGCGTTGGGGTTCCGGGATCAGTCCGCGTTGTTCGTAGTAGCGAACGGTTTCAACGGTAAGGCCGGATTGTTTGGCCACTTGGCCGATTTTGAGCTGTTTCATACTTCATATTTAGCATGGAGTGGGAAACAGCTCAAATAGAGCATGACTTAGAAAAGTACATTGCTCCATGCGATGCTTGCAGGCATTGTGATCCAGCCGATTGCAGCTAGGTTGATGATGATCCAGGCAAAACCTGAAGAGTCGCGGAAGTTTTCGTTATCAGCCATTAAAGTCACCCTCATAGTTGGCAGCAGGCAGACGTGTCTGGTGAAGTACACAGCGGGTAACTTCCCCCGTTGAGCATTATTGCTTCTTGTCGGGGCAGACCGTAATAGCCCTGCATTGGTTAGCATAGAACTGTCTTGAGCCCTGATGGGCCTTATTTCTGGGGCGCGATTCTAGCAGGGTTGATCAAATTTTGATAGGCAAATTATATTGCCATTAAGTACTGTAATAGTATTTAAGTATCATTAAGTTTTGTAAGGTTATTCGGTCGGTTTGTAAAAGCTGTATAGTTTTTATAAGTGCGGAAGGTTTTTTTATCTGATTAGATTATGATTAGTTAATCTACCCAGTTGAGCGAAGGATTATGCTGCGTTTTCTTATCTCCTCCATTGTGATCATTACTCTTTTCCTCCATAACCTGCCGATGCTGGTGCGCGATCAGGCGGTTATCTGGTTGTTGGATAATGGTGCTGAGACCGCACAACTGAAAGCCATCAAGGTGGATTGGTTTGCTGGTCGGGTTGTGATTGATCGTTTGCATGCTGAGGCGCAAGGAAAGCCCACACTTAGCGTTGATAAGTTACTGGTCGATCTGGAGCTCTCTGCGCTTGGGGATAAAAAAATTCTCCTCAGTCTGGTTGAGGTGCAAGGCGTTGATTCTGGTATTCGGGAAGAGGGGCAGTCTTTATGGCTGGGACCTATAGATCTGAATGCTCTGACTGGTGAAGATAAAGAAAAAGCGGAATCAGATCCCTCTGGGTGGAGCTTTGGTCTGACAAAACTGACTCTGGACGACATTCAATGGCGGGCAGAAGTGTCCGGTCAGAAACACGATATTGTCGTGAATACCGGGCAACTGAAAGATTTTTATCTCTGGGATCATGAGCAATCCGTCAGTATTGATCTTGATGGTGTATTAAATGGTGCGCCTCTGCTTTTGGCTTCCAGCTCCAAGCCACTGCCAACAGAAAAAAGCTCTGAGCTGACTATTAAGCTGAATAACTTCCCGGTGCACAGTGTGACCGCGTTGTTCCTGCCTGAGCTGAAGGCCTCTGTGGATCTTGATCTGAAAATCAGCGCTACAAGTGATCTGGAATCCAAAGCTACGCAGGTTCAGCAGAGCGGTGCTATCCGGGTGCGGGATTTGCAGTTTAAACAGGATGATCTGGCGCTGAATCAGAAGTCGCTTAGCTGGCAGGGTTCGGTTGCTGTGGCTCTGGCAGGTAACGCTCTGAGTAATGTGACCAGCCGCAATAACATCAATATTGAAGGACTAAAGCTTAATCAGGCTGACCAGAGTGTTGCCACTGACAAACTGGCTCTCAAGGCTGATGTGGTCGTTACCGGGCAGAAGAAGGTTGTTGTAAAAGCACTTGATCTGGCAGCAGATAACCTGGCTTTGCAGCAGGCGGGAAATGCGCTGTCCACCGGGAAGCTCAGCGTAATGGCTTCTGAACTACTGCATTTCATTCAACATCAGGAAGGGGCAGAGCAGTTTAAACTTGCGGACCTGCAACTGGCTGTAGCGGACCTTTTATTAAAACAGGCTGAGAAATCGGTGGCTGCTAACCAGCTGCAACTCTCAGCTAATGCCAGCAGTCAGGATATGAGCCATTGGCAGGTGCAGGCTCCGGCACTGAAACTGGATAACCTGAAACTTGCAGCTGCGGATCAGGAGCTGGTAACGCTGGCTTCCACTGAGATCAACCAGATTGCGCTGGAGCATACCGATTCGATCACACTGGCAAAAATCGGCCTTAAGGGACTGAAAGTTCAGGGTGATGGTGGTGTCTTCAGTGAGTGGCAGAAAATTGATCTTAATAGCCTTGCACTGGAAAACCTGAACAATCTGTCGATTGCGCGAATCGATCTGCAAAACAGTGCTACCCGGGTTCACCTTTCCGAACAAAGAAAACTCTCCGACCTTGAATGGTTGCTGGCTAAGCTCGGCTCTGGAGCCAATACCGCAGAGCCTCAAGAGGCGGCAGAACCAGAGAGCAGTGAACCTTTCAAATTGCGTATTGGGGATATAGCTCTGAAAGGTGAGAATACTCTGGAGCTGGTGGATGGCGGTGTGAAACCGGCGTTCAAGACGGCTTTTGATATCAGCACCCTTGAGTTATCAAAGTTAGACACCGGCTCAAAGGGTGAAACGCCATTCCTGCTCAAGGCAAAAAATAAGTTCTCTACATTGGATGCCAAAGGCAGTATTGCGCTGTTTTCCGGAGATTTTACCGGCAACTGGGATCTGGATATTAAAGGTATGGAACTGCCGCAAGTAAGCCCTTACTCACTCCAGTATACAGGCTATTACCTGCACAGCGGTCAGCTGAGCCTGACATCCAAGGGAACGATTAAAGACCGAACTCTCAATGGTGATTCCGATATTCGTCTGAATAAACTGGAAGTTGAAGCGCAGAATACCGATCGCAGTGGCGAGTTTGACCAGAAGGTATCCATGCCGCTGGGTACGGCGATTATGGTATTGCAGGATAACGACAGTAATATTGATCTGCAGATCCCTATCGATGGTTCTTTGGATGATCCGCAGTTTGGCTACCAGACGGTGATCAATAAGCTGGCGGGCAAGGGACTCAAGAGCGCGGCACTGGGTTATCTGACTAAAGCTTTGCAGCCTTTCGGCACGCTGATCTCACTGGGCAAAATGGTAGCTGAAGCTCAATCTAAAGGGACGTTTATCTCCCTGCAGCCGGTGTACTTTACCGCAGGCGATGCGAGCCTTTCAGGTGAGGCAACTGAGTACATGCAGAAAATTGCGCAGATGATGAACGAGCGTAAAGCCATGCGCATCAATATCTGTGGCCTGGCGGTCTCTGCGGACCGGGAACCGGTATGGAATACCCTGCTTTTGCAGAACCAAAAACAAGAAAAACCATTACCTCCGGAGCAATTGGAGAAACAGCTTGAACCTGCTCTCCAGCAATTGGCTCAGGAGCGAAGCGACGCCATAAAAGGCCTGTTATCAAATCAGCAGGGTATTAATATCGAGCGTCTTTTCAGTTGTTATCCAAAAGTGGATTTAACTCTTAAAGATAAGCCACAGGTGGCTCTGGGTATTTAAAAAAAACTCCGAATTGCCTGCCTGTATCGTTCATCAGTTGCTTAGCGCAACTGACAGAAATGGAATTGAGGCTCCTCTACAGTAATTGCTATTTGCAGGCTTCGTGCATTGCTGTAGAGTCTCTCTCCTGATTGTGCGTCTGCACAAAATTGTTCCCGAAAAAGCTTAAAACAGAGCCATAGGTAACTTTGATGCCTCTTCAGTATCAACTCTGGCTCAATGGCGTTATTGATTGGCATTTAGCTGCTATCAAGCTGAACCCTGAGGTTTCTCTTAAGTTATGGTATTAGGGATATCAGTGGGTATTAAATAATCTTTTTAAAAGTCAGAGTGTAATGAAATCTCAGCTAAAAGCTGTAGCTTGCGTCTTAATTTTGGTCCCTGTTTTATCTATGTTAAGTACAGTACTTTCCGGTTCTGTAACCTCTTGTTTAAGAGTGGGTAAGATATGTTTACTTCGCCAGTTTTGCCAGAAAATTCTCCATCTCTTAGTATTGGCTAGCTTGTCTTTGCATAACCCCGCGTACGCCTTCCAGCAGCAAGAAATCCTGCCAGCAGAGCCTCAGTTGAATAATATCCATACGGACAATGAAACTGCGAAACGCTTTCAGCAGTGGTCTGCTCTGATAAACAGTGCACCTCTACTGAGCGATACAGAAAAACTAGTAGCCGTGAACGGTTTCTTCAATCAGATGGCCTGGGTTGAAGATCAGGTACTCTGGGGGGAGGAAGACTACTGGGCTACCCCGATTGAAAGCTTGTTGAAGAATGCCGGTGATTGTGAAGATTTCTCGATAGCTAAGTACTTTACGTTGCTGAAAATGGGCATTGCAGAAGAAAAGCTCCGTATCTCTTATGTTATTTTGCGCGAGGGAAATCAGGCCCATATGGTCCTGAGTTACTACCCGGATATACATGATGACCCCTTGATTCTGGATAATCTGAACACCCGTATCATGAAAAGTTCTGAGCGCGATGATCTTCAGCTCGTTTTTCATATTAACAGTATGGGAATCTGGCATCAGAGCCGCCCCAATGAAATACTTGGAAGTGCAAGCAATGTTAAAAAATGGCGCAAAATGGTTATGCGCCTAAGGGACGATTTGATGATGGTTACTAGCGATATTTTGCTAGCACGTATCTATCGTGATCTTATAGGGCTGCCTTCACAGAGTGCGGTTTTGTAATTGCCGGAAAGGCTTCGCTCAAGTTATTACATCCTTTTAAACCCAAAACGTTTTAGCGTATCAGCTGTTCTAGCTTTGCTGCCCTCTGGTAAAGAGGCCTAACCTTTTTTGACCTCATTATTTTTATTTCGTTCTGCAATATTAAATATATATTTTTCTTTATATTTCATTGGCTTAAATTATTTTTGAATAAATATTCATAAAGTTGAACCTGAATTGTTTTTCCCAGTCACAGGCAGTACGAGCATTAAGAAATGTGAATTAAATAAGGAAAAATAGTTATGAATACTCAATTGAAAGCGCTGGCTTTTGCGTTAGTTCTGGTACCTGGCCTGGCGGTCTCTGCGGACGAAGATAATGTGAATCTGTTATATGGAATCAGTACCCCAGTAGAATCAAATATGGCTGTAGAGATGGAATCTAAAGAGGGTATGGAGCAGATCAATACTGAGATCATGCAACGCCCTACGGCAGCAGGAAAGGTGTATAAAAATGCACTGTTTCCTTCAGATGGGTTCGAGCAACTGGGTGATCTATAATTAAGGCTATTCTTTAGCTACGTTCCGGTGTGGTTCTACAGGCACTATAGGCCGCACCGGATAATTGATCATTGGGAAGGGTATGATACGAAGCATGTCACGCCTGTTTAATCTAAAAGTCCTGCATGTCTCTGTTGCTGCGTTATTGTATCTACAGAGTCCTGCTCATGCTGCACATCTCCAGAAAATCCTCCCGGCCCCTCTCCTTAAGAAAATCCACAAACACAAAGATCAGGAAACTGCGGCACGCTTCCAGCAATGGGCAGATCTTATGGCACGTGCGCCATTACTCAGTGATGCGGAGAGACTATCTGCCGTTAATCAGTTCTTCAACAAGATGAAATGGGTGGAGGATAAAGAACTGTGGGGAGTAAAGGATTACTGGGCAACTCCGGTAGAAAGTCTGTTAAAAAATGCGGGTGACTGTGAAGATTATTCCATTGCTAAGTATTTCACCCTGTTGGAAATGGGGATTCCGGAAAAGCGGCTTAGTATCTCGTATGTGCAATTCCAGGATGATCCTCAGACGCATATGGTTTTAACCTATTACCCGGATGCGGAAAGTGATCCGCTGATCCTTGATAATATGCGCAGCGAAATCCTTAAAAGCGCTGACCGTGATGATATCCGGCCCGTATTCCACTTTAACGGCGTGGGTGTCTGGCGAGAGAACCGACCTTCTGAAATTTTAGGCAGTGCAGAAGAGGTTGATGAATGGCGTAAGATGATGGTGCGCCTGAAGGCCGAACAGCTATCTGAACAACCTGTCACCTTATTGGCGGGAAAGTAAAAATTTATACGACTCGCTCAAACTCTGCTGGCGATGACTGATCGCCCCTACAAGCAAGAAAAGCATGGTACTGATCGCAGGCAGTATGAGCCACAGCAGCGGATGTAAGGTTACGTCCAGTTGCAGCAGTTGTTGATGGATCGGCCACAGGCTCAGTTCCGCAACCAGCACCGCAAGCAACCCACTGATGGCTCCAATTAACCCCATTTCTAAACGGTCTAAATGCCGGCACTGCTTGGCACTGGCTCCTAAGGTTTGCAGCAGAGAATTCTCAAAACGTCGTTGTTCCAGCTCCTGAGTCAGGGTGACGTAGAGAAGTACCAGCCCCGCAGCCGTTGTTAGCAGCATAAGCAGGCTGGAGAGTAAGGATAATCTGCTGAGAAGCTGCTGGATCTGTTCCAGTAGCTGGCGGACATCGATTAAGGTCAGGGTAGGGAACTGGGTGATCAGTCCACGGCTGACTTCAGCGCTGTTTTCCCCAAGGTGAAAGCTGGTCAGGTAACTTGCGGTCAGGCCTTCAAGTACATCCGGGGAGAAAATAAAATAAAAATTCGGTTGGAAAGAATCCCAGCGAACCCGACGGATGCTATTGATCTGCGCGCTGATTTTTTCACCCGCCACATCAAATGTAATGCTATCACCTAGTTTCAGACCAAGCTCTTCAGCTTCTTTCTCTTCAATGGAAACAGAATTATTTGCCTGCCATTCACCAGCAACGAGTTTGTTATGAGAAGGGATATTCGTGGCAGAGGTTAGATTTAACTCGCGTTTTAAAGAGGGTTGGGCAAGTTGCTCTGGGGTGAGTGCCTCAGATAAAGGTTTGCCATTTACGGCGACCAGTCGTCCACGATAGATGGGCCAGAGTTGGTTATTGATCTGCTTCTGTTGCAGCAGAGACTCAACTTCGTTTTTCTCCCAGTCCTGTATGTTAATCAGGAAATGGTTCGGAGTATCTTCCGGAAGCTGTTGTTGCCATCTTGATAACAGATCATTCAGCGCAATGAAATTGATGCTCAGCAGCGCAAACAACAGACAGATCACCGGAATCTGCAAACGGTACCAGCGTTGCTGTTGTTGCACCCGGCTTAGCAGCAGATTGCCTAATCGGTGCCTTGGAGCCATAAATCTGACAATGGTTAATGAGGCGCGTGCGCCTATCCAGCCGAGAATGCTTCCGGTAATTAACAGGGTGGCGGTGAGGCTGAGTGTCAGGGGCAGGTTATTCAGATAGCTACTGGTAAACAGCAAAAGCAGCCCCACGGCGAGCAGATAAGGTGTTTTCTTCTGCCAGTTTAGTGCTCCTGATTGTCCTTGAATTAACTGTATGGGATTACTTTGTTTGAGCCGGTAAAGCGTGGGTAGCCCCATACATAGCAGGATTGCACCTCCCAGAATCGGGCCGGAAAGGTATGTAATAGCGCTGGCTGAGGGTACCGGTTGTGGTAGTAATGTGCTGAGCAGATTGAGTCCGACCCTCTCAAAAAAGGCGGCCAGTATTACCCCAACAATGGAGCAGAAGATCCAGGCACTGCTGAGTTGGTAGAGATAGAGTCGTAGCAGCTGTTGGTTGCTTAAACCAAGGCTTTTGAGTAGAGCGGCACGGGTATTCTGGCTTTGGGTAAATCTGCGTAAGCTGAGGAAAATTGTCATTGCCGAGATCAGAAGTGCGAACAGAGCACCCAGACGCAGGTAAGACGATGCTTTTGTTAATGCGCTGTTTTGCTGGCCTTCATCATTGTTGAGCGAGGTCAGGCGTTCTCCGGTTTTAAGTTGGCTGTTCAGGTAGCTTTCCATCTGCAAAATCGCTTCAGGTTCACCCGCGAACAGTTGTCGATAACGCATGCGCGCGCCGGGCCCCATTAAACCGGTGTCAAAAATATCATCATGGTTCATGACCAGTTGTGGATTAAAACTTATAAAACCACGCCCCCTGTCGGGTGCTGAGCGGATCAGGCCCGCAAGCTTGAAACGTTTATTACCCAGAATAATTGAGTCACCAACCTTCAGGTTAAGTCGCTCGAAAGCACCGGCTTCAGCCCAGACTTCCCCAGATGCCGGTAAAGGCTCAGTTATATTTTGCTCCAGCTCAATCTCACCTCTGGGGTAAGGCCAGCTGAGGGCGCGAATGGTGACCAACAGGAAATTGTCACCGCTGTTCGCCATGGTTGCCAGTTGAGTGACTTCGGAATAATCCAGTCCTAGCTGTTTAGCGTGGCTCAGATTCTCCCGGGATAGAGGGCGGCTGTTACTGAGGATCAGTTCTCCCCCCAGCAGTGCGCTGCCCTGCCGCATCAGGGTTTTTTCAATGCGATCCCCGAGTACCGCCATAAGGCTGGCAATGGTCACTGCCATAATCAGAGCAATGATCAGAGCGCGCCATTCAGTAAGCTTCAGACATGAGATTGCCTGACGTAACGCCATTTTCAGCACAATGGCATCAACCATCAGCTGATCTCCTCCAATACACCATTATGCAGCCGCAGTGCTCGTTGGCAGCGTTTTGCCAGCGCCGAGTCGTGTGTGATCAGTACCAGTGTGGTGTGTTGTTCCTGATTCAGGCTGAATAATTGGTTGATGATCTGTTCGCCCGTGTGTTCATCCAGATTTCCTGTGGGTTCGTCGGCGAACAGGAGGGCGGGTTGGGTAGCAAAGCTACGGGCGATGGCAACCCGTTGTTGCTCTCCGCCAGAAAGTTCAGAAGGTTTGTGCTCCAACCGCTTTCCAAGCCCCACTTTTTGCAACCAGTTGGTGGCTTCCTGCTCGGCCTGAGCATGATTCCGAATTTGCAGAGGTAACATAACATTCTGCAGGGCGGTCAGATCCGGAAGCAGGTGAAAGGCCTGAAACACAAAGCTAATGTAACGGTTACGGAACTCTGCCCGGCTTTTATCATCTAGTTTATTAAGGTCAGTGTTTTTCAGCAGAACTGTGCCGGAGGAGGGTTGATCCAACCCGGCCAGTAGCGACAGTAGTGTGGATTTGCCTGTGCCGGATGGGCCAACTATAGCGACACTTTCGCCCTGGTGAATATCAAGACTGATATTGCTGAACAGCTCAAGGCTACCCGCTTGAGTATGGAAATGTTTTGCGACATGCTCAGCACTGATAACTTTTTCCATAGATTTATCCATTAGGTGGTCCTGTGCGTATTCTGCTATCCCTGTTATTCGTTATTTTAAGCTGTTCGGTTCAGGCTCGTTCAATTGTAGTACTTGGAGACAGCCTTTCAGCAGCTTATCAAATGAACCCGGAGCAAGGTTGGGTTTATTTGTTACAGGAAAAACTGCATGAGGAGGGTTATCCCCATGAAGTGATAAATGCCAGTGTTAGTGGTGATACTACCCAAAATGGTATCGCACGTCTCAATCGACTGTTGCAACAGGTTGATGCGGAAATCGTACTGATTGAACTGGGCGGTAATGATGGTTTACGCGGAACGCCCCATTTTGCCATTCAGCGTAATCTCAAAAGGCTCATCGATATGGCGGAAGATGCCGATGCACAAGTGCTGCTACTTGGGATGCAATTGCCATCAAATTATGGCGTTGCTTATACGGAAAAGTTTACAGAGTTATATGTTGAAGTTGCTGAAGAGAAAGGTGTGGCTTTAGTACCATTTTTTATGGATCAGGTTGCCTTGTATCCGGAACGCATGATGGATGACGGTATACACCCGAATGCCTCTGGGCAGCCATATTTGCTGGATACGGTATGGCCTTACCTTGAGCCAATGTTATAAAGCCAATAAAAAAGGCGCCAATGGCGCCTTTTTTAAGAGTAGAACCGATTACGCAAAGTTAGCGTTTACGAAGTCCCAGTTTACCAGAGCCCAGAAAGCTTTCAGGTAATCAGGGCGAACGTTACGGTAATCGATGTAGTAAGCGTGTTCCCACAGGTCAACTGTCAGCAGTGGAGTCTGACCTTCAGTCAGCGGGCAGCCAGCGTTGCTAGTGTTTACGATGTCGATAGAACCGTCAGCGTTTTTAACCAACCAAGTCCAGCTTGAACCAAAGTTGTTAACAGCTTTGTCATTCAATGCTTCCTGGAATGCAGCAAAAGAACCCCATTTAGCGTTGATTGCATCTGCAATTGCGCCAGTAGGTTCACCACCACCGTTTGGAGACAGGCAGTTCCAATAGAACGTGTGGTTCCAGATCTGTGCAGCGTTGTTGAATACACCGCCTGCTGGAGCAGAAGTAATGATCTCTTCCAGAGTTTTACCTTCGTACTCAGTTCCTGGTACCAGACCGTTCAGTTTTACAACGTATGTGTTGTGGTGTTTGCCGTGATGGAAGTCCAGAGTCTCTGCAGAGATATGTGGTTCCAGAGCGTCCTTTGCGTAAGGCAATGCTGGTAATTCAAAGCTCATAAGTGTCACCTTAAAAAATCGATCGAATTGATAAATATGTATAAAGCCGCTGATTCTGTGTCCCCACTCAGAAGGCAACTGCTAATAATCCAAAAGCTCAGAAATAATAGCACTCAAGTATTATTATTTCATGGTACAAAAAGTGTGCTTTTTCTACCGTCTATCCACAAATATATGGCTTGTTTGTCAATTTTAAAGGGCTGCGACTAAAGTTTGCTGCAACATCTATATATTCGACATAGAATGGCTGGCTCTGTTGATAACGATAAGAAGTGAGCGATTTACGATGTATAAAGTTCTGATATGGATAGCATTGGTTTCCATAGGGATTCTGGCTGTGAAAACTCAGTTTCTTACCTCCAGCACCTACGGACCCTTCAAAGAAGGCTGTATGAAAGGGAGCGACGTGACGGAAGAGCGTTGTGAATGTCTTGCGAGATATGTGCATAAACACTTCAGTGATAACGAAGTGAAACTGATTATGTCGAATCAGGTTAAGGACCCAGCTTTCAATCGGAAAGTAGAGGAAGTGATTCGATTAGGCTCTCAATCCTGCGCGGCGGAATAAGCAATATATAAAACGGGGCGAAGGCCCCGTTTTTTAGTTTAGGTCTCAGCGCCGCCTCGCGATCTCTTCCAGTGGGAACTGAGGATCGCCACAGACATAGAAGAATGGATTTTCGAGTGACTCTTTTTCGTTATAAGTCAGCGGTTCAAGATTGCCGGCATTAACCAGACGGCCTCCTGCTGCTTCAACTACTGCTTGTCCGGCAGCGGTATCCCATTCGCTGGTGGGAAATAAGCGCGGGTAGAAATCTGCCAACCCTTCGGCGATCAGGCACATCTTAAGGGAACTACCAATTCCCTTGCTGCTGATCTGGCGAAAGTGATGCAGAATGGGTTTAAGCACTTTGTCGTTTTTGTCTTGCCCATGCCTGCGACTGGCGGCGACTACCAGTTTCTCACCTAAGGGGCGACTGCGAATATGCACAGGGTTCATGCCTTTTGTTTGTTTCCAGGCACCAATCCTTGTTCCTCCCCAGTATGCAGTGCCTGTCACAGGTACATATACAATCCCCAGAACGGGTTGGTGATTTTCGATCAAAGCAATATTGATGGTGAACTCGTCATTGCGATTAATGAACTCTTTAGTGCCATCCAAAGGATCGATACACCAGAATTTAGACCAGTCCTGACGTTGATTGAAAGTGATGCTTGAGTCTTCTTCGCTCAGTTGTGGAATGCTCGGTGTCAGTTCCAGCAAAGCACTTTTGATAATCTCATGCGCTGCAAGATCCGCTTGAGTCACGGGGGAGTTATCCGATTTTTCCTGGACCTTTACATCGGCGGATTGATAAACATCCAGGATTGCTGAGGATGCTTGCTCGCAGATATTGAGCAGCCCTGCTATTAAGGTTTTTTGATCTTCCATCTTCACCCTCTTTTATTGTTATTTGGGTTAGGTTGTTTTCATTTTAGTTGTTTTATTCGTTTTGCAAAAAGTCCCGGGTCATATAAAGCGCCGCTATTGCCCGGGCTTCGGTAAAATCTTCATCCAGTAATAACTGATCAAGTTTATCCAGCGGCCAACTGACGACTTCCATCTCTTCCGGCTCGTCACCCTGTAGTCTGCAAGGGTATAAGTCGCGAGCGACAATGGCAGTGATTTTATGCCCCATATAGTTGGGTGCAGAGGTCATCACTTTTAGAGTATGCAGACGGTTGCTGCCATATCCTGCTTCCTCTTTAAGCTCCCTGTCCGCCGCTACATGTGCCGTTTCGCCTGGGTCGATTAAGCCTTTAGGCAGAGTCAGAGTGTAGTCTTCAATACCTACAGCATATTCACGAATCAGCAGGACTTCATTGTCCGAAGTCACAGGTATGATCATGACAGCACCGCGGCCTCGATTCGCCAGACGCTCATAGGTCCTTTCGGCTCCATTTGAGAAACGTAGTTCGATCTCTTCGACTTTGAATAAACGACTCTCAGCCGCTGATCTGATCTTCAAAATGTCAGGTTTAACCGGCATACTGAGGGTTCCTCTATTAATGGCCTGAACCATGATTGACTGGCAGAATATCGACACCGTCCTATTGGATATGGATGGCACACTTCTCGATCTACACTTTGATACCTTTTTCTGGCTGGAACATCTACCCCTCCGTTATGCTGAAATTCATAAAATGGATGCTGAAGACGCTCGTGAATGGCTACACGAGCGCATTATGCAGCAACAGGGAACCCTGAACTGGTATTGCCTTGATTACTGGACTCAGGACCTGAATGTTCCGATTACTGAGCTGAAGCATGAGATCGCAGAAAAAATTTCATTTCGTCCCCATGTTCAGGATTTCCTGCGAGCGCTGAGGGATGAAAAAATCCGTGCGGTCATTGTGACAAATGCGCATCAGGATAGTTTGTCCCTGAAAATCAAAAAAACCGGTCTGGATGAGCTGGTGGATGGCGTGATCTGCTCCCATGATTTTCGGATGCCGAAAGAAGACCCCATGTTCTGGGATAAACTGCAAGAGGTGGAAGCATTTGATAAACAGCGTACACTGTTAATAGATGACAGCTTTTCTGTTCTTAACAGCGCCCGTGAATATGGTATTCGTTATCTGCTTTCTATTGTCCAACCGGACAGTCAGCAGCCAAAGCGTGAAATGCAGGATTTTGCTGCCATTGAGCATTTTGATGAGATTTTGCCAAATAATAACGGAGAAACATGACCCACCCCGAAGAAAAAGTTCGTTTGGATAAATGGCTATGGGCTGCCCGCTTTTATAAGACCCGTGCCATTGCTAAACAGATGATTGAAGGTGGTAAAGTCCACTACAACGGTCAGCGCACCAAATGCAGTCGGCATGTTGACGTGGGTGCAGTTTTGGAAATCAGGCAGGGATTTGAAGAGAAGGAGATCGTGGTTGTCGCGCTTTCCGATCAGCGTCGTGGAGCCCCTGAAGCACAAAAGTTGTATCAGGAAACTGAGGAAAGCATCAGTAAGCGCGAGCAACATGCGGAACAGCGCAAAGCGATGGGCAGCCTTAATCCCCGTAATCGTCCAAACAAAAAAGAACGCCGCCAGATACGTACATTTAAAGACTCCGGTAGAAGTATTTTCGCTAAATGAGCCCGCGGGTAATTTAACGGAACTTCATATGTCTTTCCCTCTGTGCAGCAGAGCTGTCTGAACTTTGCCTGCCTGTGTTAAAATGCCCGAAAATCTTTTTGATCCATCTCTGGTATTTTCTGCCAGCTAACCTAGTAGACGTTATAAATGAGTAATCCTGATCAAATTCAACGTATCCTTTTTGATGAATTGGATATCAGAGGTGTTGTCTGTGGTTTAAAACAGACCTGTAATGACTGTTTTGAAAATCATGACTACCCCATAGTGATCAAGCAGATCTTAGGTGAAATGCTTGCTGCTATCTCATTGCTGAGTTCAAACCTGAAGTTTGAAGGGCGCATCAGCCTGCAAGCCATTGGCAAAGGCAATGTTGGGTTGCTTCTTGCCGAATGTACTCATGATCTGGATCTGCGCGCTATTGCACGTTATGAAGATGAACTATCTCCTGACGCAGGTTTTGTGGATTTGATGCAGGAAGGTCAGGTTGTGATTACAGTCGAGCCGAAAAAGGGGCAGCGCTATCAGGGCGTTGTGCCTTTGGAAGGCGATAGTCTCTCTGCCTGCCTGGAAAATTATTTCGTCAGTTCTGAGCAACTACCGACTCAGGTGCATCTGGTGTCAGATGGCGAGACCGCTTCTGGTATGTTACTTCAGGTATTGCCGGCTGAGGGAACAGCAGAGGATGACTGGGAGCGTATCAGTCATCTTGCGGCTACGCTCAAAAGTGAAGAGCTGCTCAATCTGGATAATGAAACTTTGCTTTATCGATTGTTTCATGAAGAGCAGTGCCGTTTATATGAGCCGGATGAGCTGCGCTTTAAATGTACCTGCTCACGTGAACGCAGTGAGGCATCTCTGAAACTGGTAGGTAAAAATGAGCTTTTGGATGTGATTGAAGAGCGCGGTCAGATTGATGTGAATTGCCAGTTTTGTAATGCCCACTACCGCTTTGATAGTGCCGATGTAGAGGCGATTTTTGCTGATGGCGGGCCGGGAACTGGCAGCCAACAGGTCCATTAGTCGGTTAATTTGCTTTAGGTCAAATGCGAATTGCTTTCAACAATGGCGTATCGATGTTTTTTTGTGCATAATACGCCTCCTTATAATTACGACACATAATTACTTTTAGCCTTATAAAGCCTTATAGGTAACGTTATTGGCGCCTATGCCAAGGGAACCCAGTAATGACCAAAGATTCTGTAAATATTGCGCACCAAAATCTTAGCCCTGCGCAGTTGGTTGAAAAAGCAGTTGCAAACAGTGAAGGTACTCTTGCCGACACGGGTGCACTGGTAGTAACTACAGGTAAGCGTACTGGTCGTTCACCGATGGATCGTTTCATCGTGGATGAGCCAAGCACTTCCGATTCAATCGATTGGGGTGGCATCAACCGCCCATTCGATGCTGACAAATTTGATGCATTATGGACTCGTGTAGAAGAGTTCGTTGCAGACAAAGAGCACTACGTTGCTAATGTGCACGTAGGTTCAGATCCTAACCACTATCTTGCTGTTCGCATGACAACTCAGACTGCCTGGCAGAATCTGTTTGGTCAGAACCTGTTTATCCGCCCTGCGGAATATAACCCTAAGAGCAAAGAAGAGTGGCAGATTCTAAACGTTGCTGGTTTTGAGTGTAGTCCGGAACGTGACGGCACTAACAGCGATGGTTGTGTGATCATTAACTTCGCTAAGCGTAAAGTTCTGCTTGCAGGTATGCGTTACGCAGGTGAAATGAAGAAAGCGATGTTCTCTGTCCAGAACTTCCTGCTTCCTGAGAAAGATGTTTTGCCAATGCATTGCTCTGCAAACGTTGGTGAAGACAACAGCACAACTCTGTTCTTTGGTCTGTCTGGTACAGGTAAAACTACTCTGTCCGCTGATCCGGATCGTTACCTGATTGGTGATGACGAGCACGGTTGGGGTAAAGGTGTTGTATTTAACCTGGAAGGTGGTTGCTACGCTAAGACCATCAACCTGAGCAAAAAGAACGAGCCTATTATCTGGGACGCTATCCGCTTTGGTGCAATTGTTGAAAACGTTGCTCTGGATGATGCTCGTACGGCTGATTATGATGATACGTCTCTGACTGAGAACGGTCGTTGTGCATACCCATTGCAGCACGTTGAAAAACGTACTGAAACAAATATGGGTGAAGAGCCGGATTCAATCGTATTCCTTACCTGTGACCTAACAGGTGTACTGCCTCCGGTATCTGTACTGACTAAAGAAGCGGCTGCGTACCACTTCCTGTCTGGTTACACAGCGCTGGTTGGTTCTACAGAAATGGGCTCTGGTGGCGGCATCAAGTCTACATTCTCTACCTGCTTCGGTGCTCCGTTCTTCCCGCGTCCAGCACATGTATACGCTGAGCTGCTGATGAAGCGCATTGAAGAGTTTGGTTCTAAAGTTTATCTGGTTAACACTGGCTGGACTGGCGGTTCTTTCGGTACAGGTGAGCGTTTCAGCATTCCAACTACCCGTGGCATCATTTCTGCGATCCAGAATGGTTCCCTGAGCGGTGTTGAGACTGAAAAGCTGGAAGGTCTGAATCTGGAAGTTCCGGTAGCGGTTGACGGTGTTGATAATGCACTGCTTAACCCACGTAACACTTGGGCAGATAAGTCCGGTTACGATGCTACCGCGAATGACCTGATCGGTCAGTTCGTAGAGAACTTCAAGAAATTTGAAGGTGTTTCCGAAGAGATTGTTGCTGCAGGTCCTAGCCTGTAAGCATTTACGGTACACATAAGAAAGCCCGCGTAGTGATACGCGGGCTTTTTTTTGTGTCAGAAAATTAGAATAGCTGCTTTATTTGAGGCGCAGCTTATAGTCTGCAGAACTTAAATAATCAGCTTCCTGTTCCAGATCTGCCAGCGTCAGAGGGTGGTGATCCAGCCAGTTGTCTGGAAATTCAACCATGAGTTTCTTGTTATCAGCCGAGAAAGTAATGGCTGGTAATCTGTCTTTAGAGCGGCTGCGATGTAAAACGACAGCCAGACGTAACAGAATGCAAAGCCTGCGATAAGATTCTTGCAGGCGTTTAGGTAGCTTCTTGAATTCATCTTTAGGAAACTTTCGGCGATGGCCTCGAACCAGTGTTGCCAGTTGCAGTTGTTCGCGTTTAGTAAATCCCGGAAGATCGGAATGGGTCAGCATGTAAGCACTGTGTTTATGGAACTGGCTGTGCGCAATGTTTAAGCCAATTTCATGGGTGCGTGCAGCCCAGCTTAGCATTTCGTAATGTTTCGATGAAAGCTCCCAGCTTTCCTTGAGCTGCGCCCAGGCCAGAAGGGCAGTTTGCTCTACACGATCAGCTTGTTCCTGATCAACGTGATAGCGCTGCATCATCGCTGTAATGGTTCTATCTCGAACATCTTCATGGCGTAATCTGCCCGCCATGTCGTAGAGAACGCCTTCACGTAGTGCGCCTTCAGATAAGCTCATCTCTTCAATGTCCAGAGCTTCAAAGGCTGCACAGAGGACCGCAACTCCAGCGATTAAAACCTGTTTACGTTCCGGTTTGATACCTTCAATATCGATATCTTCACACTGTTCGTAAGAGAGCAGTTTGTCCCGCAGTTGGTGCAAGGCTTCTTTGGTAATGCGATCTTTGCTATATCCACAACTGACGCAGGCGTTGCGGACGGCTTTAATCGTTCCGGATGCACCTACCGCGCTTTCCCAGCCGATATCTTTGTAGTGGAACTTAATGGCTTGCAGCTCTTGGAGTGCAGCAGTTTTCGCGCGCTTAAAGTTTTTCGCGCAGATGCTGCCATCGGAAAAGAAGCGTTTAGTGTAGCTGACGCAGCCCATGTGCAGGCTTTCTGTTACGCGGGGCTCAAAACGTTCGCCAATAATAAATTCAGTACTGCCGCCGCCAATATCTATAACCAGGCGCGATCCCTGATCATCTGCAAGTGTATGGGCTACACCCAGGTAAATTAGGCGAGCTTCTTCTCGTCCGGCGATGATTTCCAGAGATGTACCAAGAATGCTTTCCGCTTCTTCAATGAATTCCGTACTGTTTTTTGCCTCCCGGAGAGCGTTGGTGCCGACTACACGGACATCATCACGGGGAAGGTCTTTAATGCGCTGCGCAAAGCGGCTAAGGCAGTCAAGACCTCGTTGCTTTGCTTCATCGGTTAAAAAGCGTTTGTCATTGATACCGGCCGCCAGCTGGACTTTGTCAGATATGACATCAATGGTGCGAAGTTCGCCCTGATCCAGCTGTGCAATAACCATATGAAAACTGTTTGATCCAAGATCAATAGCTGCAAGTAGCTGAGCTTCCGAAGCTTCGCTGGCATTTGCCTGCTCTGTCATACTGAATAAACCTCTGTTCCCGTATGGCCTTTGTGAAAAATTGGGGGCTAGGTTAACAAAACTGCAGGTTCTGTGCAGTTGGTTTATGTCATAAGAAAAGGTCAATTAGGAGAATATGTTGGTAAAGCCTAAGTATATAGCTAATTAATGCACTTTAAGGTCAGTTGATTAACGCCTTAAGTTACACAATAGCAGTATAGGGTGTTATTATCGGATGCTTGATGAAAATAATGGGTGCAGTGGAGAATAGTCCCCATGAGCGAAAACATTGTAAATGTTACAGATGCTTCTTTTGAAGAAGAAGTAGTCAAAGCTGAAGGCGCAGTTCTGGTTGATTACTGGGCTGAGTGGTGTGGTCCATGTAAGATGATTGCACCTGTGCTGGAAGAGATTGCTAAAGAGTACGATGGACAACTGAAGATTTGTAAGTTGAACATTGATGAAAACAACGAAACACCACCAAAGTTTGGTATTCGTGGTATTCCAACATTAATGCTGTTTAAAGGCGGAAATGTTGAAGCAACCAAAGTTGGTGCATTGTCTAAATCACAGTTAGCGGCATTTATTGAAGCGAATCTGTAAGTAGGCTACCTGAAAGTGTGGTGTTTAAAAAAACATCGCACTTTCTTGCGATTTGCCTATAGACACACTAGGTTCTTCATTCTATAGTGTTCTCATATTGGCCCCGATGCTTCCTTTCATTTTTGAGCATCCGGTTTTAGGCCTGTTTCGTATATCTCCCTTAATTCCATCCAAATAAATATATCGGCCTTGTGCCTCTTTCCTTCAAACTATGAATCTTACCGAATTAAAAAAGAAAAGTGTTCCTGTACTACTCGACATCGCTAAAGAAATGGGCATGGATAATCTGGCCCGTTCCCGCAAGCAGGATGTTATTTTTGCTATCTTAAAGCGCCATGCTAAAGGTGGTGAAGACATCTATGGTAACGGTGTATTGGAGATCCTTCAGGATGGTTTTGGATTCCTGAGATCTGCTGATTCTTCTTACCTGGCAGGACCTGATGACATTTATGTATCTCCGAGCCAGATTCGCCGTTTCAATCTCAGAACGGGTGATACGATTGAAGGCAAGATTCGTCCACCGAAGGACGGAGAACGTTATTTCGCATTGTTGAAAGTCGCTGAAATTAACTACGACAAGCCTGAAAATGCGAAAAATAAAATTCTATTTGAAAACCTTACACCACTGTTTGCGCAAGACCGTTTGCGTATGGAGTTGGGTAACGGTAGTACAGAAGATCTGACAGCCCGTGTTATTGATCTGGTTTGCCCAATGGGTAAAGGTCAGCGTGCATTGATCGTATCACCGCCGAAAGCGGGTAAAACGTTGATGCTGCAGAACATCGCAAACAGCATTACACGTAATAACCCTGAGACCTACCTGATTGTACTTCTGATCGACGAGCGTCCTGAGGAAGTAACTGAGATGCAGCGTACGGTTCGCGGTGAAGTGGTTGCCTCTACGTTTGATGAACCGCCATCACGTCACGTGCAAGTGGCTGAAATGGTGCTGGAAAAAGCTAAACGTCTTACTGAGCATAAGAAAGATGTTGTTATACTGCTTGACTCTATTACACGTCTTGCACGTGCTTATAACACTGTTATTCCTTCATCCGGTAAAGTCCTGACGGGTGGTGTGGATGCTCACGCTCTGGAACGTCCAAAACGTTTCTTCGGTGCGGCACGTAATATCGAAGAAGGCGGGAGTCTGACGATCATTGCGACAGCGCTTGTAGATACGGGTTCTAAGATGGATGAGGTTATCTTCGAGGAATTTAAAGGTACAGGTAACTCAGAAGTTCATCTGGATCGTAAAGTTGCTGAAAAGCGTGTATTCCCGGCCATCAATATTCGTCGTTCTGGTACACGTCGTGAAGACTTGTTGACTTCGGAAGATGAGCTGCAGCGTATGTGGATTCTACGTAAGTTGCTTGATTCAATGGAAGATACAGCTGCGACAGAATTTGTTATTGATAAGCTGAAAGACTTCAAAACCAACGACGAATTCTTCCTTTCAATGAAACGGAAGTAATTAAGTTTGGGTTAGAAAGGGTGAGCTTATGCTTGCCCTTTTTTGTTTTGGATAGGTGATTAGATGGCGGCACCCAAATATAAAGATCTGCGTGATTTCATACATATGCTCGAAGAGCGTGGTGAATTGAAACGCATTAAACAAGAGATTGATCCTTATCTTGAGATGACAGAGATAAGTGATCGCACTTTGAAAGCGGGTGGCCCTGCTCTGCTGTTCGAAAATCCAAAAGGTTATGAATATCCGGTTCTGACCAACCTCTTTGGGACCCCTGAACGTGTAGCTATGGGAATGGGTGAGGAGTCTGTTGAGGCATTACGGGACGTAGGTACGTTACTGTCGCAGCTTAAAGAACCTGAACCACCTAAAGGGATGAAAGATGCCTGGGATAAGCTACCAATCTTCAAGCAAGTCCTGAATATGGGGCCTAAGGTTGTGAAGGGTGCAGCTTGCCAGAAACATGTTATTGAAGACGACCAGGTTGACCTCAATAAGCTGCCTATTCAAACCTGTTGGCCGGGTGATGCGGGGCCATTAGTTACCTGGCCTTTGGTTATTACTCGTGGGCCTAATAAAGAGCGTCAGAATCTGGGGATTTATCGGCAGCAATTGATTGGTAAAAATAAGCTGATCATGCGCTGGCTCGCACATCGTGGCGGTGCTCTGGATTTCCGAGAGTGGAAAGAACAGTACCCGGGTGAAAATTTTCCGGTTGCTGTGGCTCTTGGTGCTGATCCAGCAACAATTCTGGGTGCAGTGACGCCGGTACCGGATACTTTGTCCGAGTATGGTTTTGCAGGTTTACTGCGCGGCAGTAAGACAGAAGTTACTCAATGTATTGGCAGTGATCTCCAGGTGCCAGCGAGTGCAGAATTTATTCTTGAAGGTTATATAGATCCGGATGAAATGGCAGATGAGGGTCCGTTTGGAGACCACACTGGCTATTATAACGAAGTCGATAGCTTCCCGGTTTTTACCGTAGAGAGAGTTACTCACCGCAGTAACCCTATCTATCACAGTACTTATACTGGACGGCCACCGGATGAACCTGCAATTCTAGGTGTGGCTTTAAATGAGGTCTTTGTGCCCATTTTACAGAAGCAGTTTCCCGAGATTGTAGATTTCTATCTGCCTCCCGAAGGTTGTTCATACCGCATGGCTGTTGTGACTATGAAAAAGCAGTATCCTGGTCATGCTAAAAGAATCATGCTCGGGGTTTGGTCCTTCCTGCGTCAGTTTATGTACACTAAATTTGTCATTGTTTGTGATGATGATGTTAATGCGCGTGACTGGAATGACGTAATCTGGGCGATTACCACGCGTATGGATCCGCAGCGGGATACGGTGATGATTGATAACACGCCGATCGATTATTTGGATTTTGCTTCTCCAGTCTCTGGTCTGGGTTCCAAGATGGGTATGGATGCGACCAATAAATGGGAAGGGGAAACGGACCGGGAATGGGGCGTGCCTATTGAGATGGAACCTGAGGTCCAAAAACGGGTTGATGATATCTGGGGTGATTTAGGTATTCTGGATTGAACCGGATTGAGCTTGTTAACATAGGCCATATAATTGAAGGCCTTGCAGGTGAAACGCTGCTGGAGACATTGCAGCGCCTGGGATACAAGTTAAAGTTTAGTTGTCGTAATGGTGTGTGCGAAATATGTGAAGTTCAACTGCTTGAGGGTGAAATTCAGCAGCGTTATCCCGAGAAGCATATAAATCTAAAACAAAAATGCGATGGGGTAACCGTACTGGCTTGTACATGTACGCCGTTATCGAATGTTAGGGTGAAGATTAAGGGGTTGAAATGCCCTGGGGAATTGTCAGTGAAAAAACTCCTTTGTGATATTACCGCGATTGAAAAATTGAACAGTGATGTCTATCGCGTTCGCTTAAAAATGCCTGCTACGGCATCACTATCTGCCGAATTCTATGCTGGGCAGTATCTTGATATTATCTTGCCGGAAGGTAAGCAAGCCTCTTTTTCCATTGGTTCTGCTCCGGATCAGGGTCGGGATCTGGAATTGCATATTCGCCACATTCCAGACAGTGAAATGTCTAATGCCATCGTTTCATACCTGAAGAACAATAGTCAGGTGGAACTGGAGATCCCTAAAGGGGATTGCTATCTGCAGGCCCACACTATTTCTCCGGAAACGCGTATTATCTTTGCCGCTGCCAGTACCGGGTTTGCTCAGGTCAAAAGTGTAGTAGAGCACTTATTGGCTAACCAGTTTGGTAACCAGATTTATATCTATTGGGGCGCCAGAGTGGAAGAAGATATGTATCTGGAAAAACTGCCAATGCAGTGGGCGGCTGAACATCCCAATGTTCATTTTGAGCCGGTAGTGAGTGAACCTGAAAAAAGTCCGGGCTGGAAAGGTCGTACAGGTTTGTTGCCTGGGGCTGTAATGGAAGATTTTGATAGCTTTGAAAATGTGGAAATCTTTACCAGTGGTTCGCCGGCTATGGTTTACGCTCTGCTGGATGCTTGTGAAGAGAAAGGTTTCAGTGAGGAACGTATGCATTCTGATGTGTTTGCGTACGCCCCACGCAGTTAAATATCTACGCTTCAGATATACCTTATTTGTCTAATATAACCGCACTAGTATTCATTAGGGTAAAGAGATAAGCTGTCTAAAACTTATCTCCATTCGACTAGGGATGCGTATTGATGGAGCAGGGTGACTCTAAAGTGTTGATGGTTAGGCAGCCAATTTTCAATGATAAATTGAAGATTGTTGCCTACCAATTACGGTATAAGCATTCAGAACAAGCCGAGCACGCTTTATTTGATAGCGATGCTGAAGGCTCCAATCTCCTTATTAATACCTTCACCAGTTTGTGTCAGGACGGGAAACTTGGGCGCGTGCCGTTGTTGCTGCCTTTCCCGAATCATATGCTCTCTGATGATGAACCGTTGATGCTGCCACAGACCGGTCTGGTGATTGAAATCAGTCCTGACATCAAAGTTACTGATGTTGTTCTTAGCCATATCAAAGCATTGCGAAAGAATAAGTTTCGCGTTGCGTTAGATGGATTTGCTTTACAGCCTAATCTTTTACCTCTGGTTAAGTTGGTCAACATTGTTAAAGTTGATTTCAGCCATGTGAGTAAGCAGAAAATACAGCTGTTGGTGAAGATGCTGTTGAAAGCGGGCATTACTCCTCTTGCTGAAAATGTGGATGACTTTGAGACTCTGAAGTTTTGTAAGGCTGCTGGGTTTAAGTTATATCAGGGTAAATTTATCAGCCGTCCAACAAAAGTGTTGGGTAAGGAAGTGCCTGGCAATAGTGCAGCTTTACTCCGATTGCTGGCGCAGCTTCAAAAGAGTGATATTACTCCGGCAGAGATTGAAGAGCTTATCATTATGGATGCTAAGCTCAGTTTTAAAATTCTCCGAGTTGTGAATTCTGCGGCGTATCAGTTAACCAGCCCGATCACTTCTATGCATCAGGCTATTGTGTTGCTGGGGCATAATCAGCTTCGTAAATGGGCGACACTTATTACTCTGGCAAGTAGTGAAGATAAGCCGGAAGAGCTTAGTCGGAATTTCCTCGCCAGAGGGCGTATGTGTGAACTGGTCGCTCAGTCTGCTGGTATAGGGCAGGAAGAGAGTGCCTTTATGGTGGGCATGATCTCGCAATTGGATGTCCTTTTGGATGTTGAAATGGATACCTTGCTCGAGCAGATTCCTCTGGAAGATGAGATTAAAAGCGCAATTTCCCATCACCGTGGTTCACTGGGTGATCTATTGAAAGCGGTTGTGGCTTTCGAAGAAAGTGACTGGCTTGAAGTTGAGAAATTTAAGCTTGGTAAAGAGTTCTTTGATGTTGCGTACAGGCACAGTTTACAGTGGGCAGATCAGGCGCTCGAAGCATTAGGCAGTGATGAAGTAGAGAGCGGAGAATCCTAATTCGCAACGAGTAGCACTCTTTCTCATATTAGGGTGTGAAGTTTGTTTTAATCAGGAACACAATAAAAAAGGGTGCATGCAGCACCCTTTTTATTTGCTTAGATTTTACGCGCTGGCTTCTGCACCTCCAGGCATGGGCAGTTCAGGTAAGCCTGCAGTTACAAGGTTGATATTCTGTTGTAGCAGGGTTTGAGCCTGATCTGCTTCGCCAAGGTTGCGTAGCAGTCGGGTGAGTTCACCCAGAGCCTCCGCTGAAGGACTTAAATCCAGACTCTGTTCAAAATATTTAACCGCTTGCCCCCAATGCTGGTTGCGCATGGACAGTCGGCCTAATGTCAGGAACAGAGCTGGGCTTTCTGTACGTTTTTTAGCCCAGTTGCGTGCCTGATCCAGCTGCTTTTTAGGGTTATCACCACTGACCCGACCATAAAGGTTGACCAGAGTTTCGTCCCAGCTTTTCTTGATCAGATCGCGCAGGTTTTGTTCGGCACGGCTTTCTGCGCCCAGAGAAACCAGCAGTTCAGTATATTGTTGAACCAGGCCGCCTTTTAACATCTGATCGGAAGGCAGCTCGCGCCAAGCCTTACCCAGAGCATGTAAGCGATCTTCATCACTGGTTTCTACAGGTAGGCTGGTGACGCTGTCATTAAGAATATGGCTGTAACACTGTGCGCTGAGCTCGTTCAGCTCCTCTTCCTTAAGAGCCTGATGGTTGCGTAAAACCGGAATAAGCTTGGATAGAGCTTTCCAGTCATTTAGGCGCATATAGACATCTTTCAGAAGCTTCATGACATAACTGTTTTTAGGGGCCAATGTGCGTAAGCGCAGCAGGGTGGCCAGGCAGGGTTCCAGTTGTCCTCTTGAGAGCTGAATTTCTGCTTGTGTGATCGCTACTGTCACTTCGGCTTCCGGGGTACTGGAACGAGCCTTCTGTAGTAACTCATCGGTTGCCTGATCGTTGTTTTGTTCATGAGCTGCACGTGCGGCAGAAAGGTAGTTGATCAGAGGAAGATCGGACTTCTCTGCGGCCTGAGCTAGCTGTTTTTGTGCTTGAGCCCAATTGCCTTCGGAAAGCAGGGTCAGGCCTTTAAGAGTCTTGCGTCGACTGATGCGCTGATTGCGGTGTTCTTTCCAGGCATGCAGCTTGGCTGTTGGAAAGCGGGTACGCGTAAGCAGGTTGATCAGAAAATGCAAAATCACGAAGCTGACAACACTCAGGACTACCAGAACCCAAAGGCTGGTTTCGATGGTAGTCTGATCATAAGCAACCAGTACATAACCGGAGTCTTTGATCATCTTTTCTCCCAGCCAGGCTCCAGCTGCGAGGAATAAGAGTAAGAGCAGGAACAACTTTTTCATCAGGATGCTCCTTGTTCCTTAAGTTTGGTCATGTGCGTGACATAGCTTTTCAGTGTTCTGAGAGAGCTGCTGATGTCAGGCATCTGAGTGGTAACCTTAACGGCTTTTAATTCTGAAATGCCTTTCAGCAGGCTTTGAGTGGCCGCATCCTGTTGTTCGAAGTAGGTGCTGATCCAGTTGTGAGCTTTGTTCAGGCTAGCATCATAGGAGGCTTGTTTGCGCTGTAGGAGTGCAAGTTGAGCCTGTTCCAGCATGAGGTGAAGATTCTGCTGTAAATAATAGGTTTGTTCTGGAGATAACAGCGGTTCAATCGGTTCATCACGATGTCTGATCACAACCAGGCTGCCCAGTTTATCCGCTGCTTTGCTCCAGGACGCTTTTAAGTCGTTAGTCCAGGATTCTGAAACCACCTCAGGAGCGACTTCCTCGATCAGCTCAGGCAGTTTATGTTGTTCGGATATAGGGATTAGGCGCAGGTTTTGCACTTGTCCATTCAAAGCACCTAATTTCAGAAATACGCCCTCGGTATCCAAAGTCGGTACAGCTTCCAGCGCCGCAATATCTTCTGCCAGGGCTTTGCGAACTTCATAGATAGACACATCGTCAGTTTCTTTGAGGATTTTGTCTGCAGATTTTAATAGAGCTAAGGCACCGTCTTTAGTGTTTTCCATCAACACTCTCTGGTTGGCAAGACGAAGTAGGTATTCAACTTCTGCCAGGAGCCAGTCTTTACGACTTGTACTCTGGTTGGCGGTAACCTGCTGAATACTCTTGGTCAGCCGATCCTGCAGCTTATCGATATTTTGTTGTTCTTGAGAGCTTTGTGCTTGCAGCTGACCAAGTTGTTGGTTCATATCTGCAATGGACTTATCCAGAGAGCTTTTAGCTGAATTAATGCTGCTGGTAACTTGTGCTTCCAGCTTCTCATTGCTTTGAGTAACGCTATTGCCCTGCTGGAGAGAGAGCCAGTACAAGTAGCCGGCTGCAGCTAATGCCAGGAGTGAAAGCAGCAAGGCAAGTTTACCCGGCCATGTAGCTACTTTTTTCTCTTGAGTTGGGGTTGGCGTAGCCTGCTCTTCTTTGACTTCTTCATTCACTGTTGGGATTTCAGTTGAAGAACTCTCTGTGCTTTCTGGTTCAGTGGTTTGTTCAGAAGCAGTTGTCTCTACTGCTGTTTCTTTTGTGTCGCTGGCATTGTCATCATCGACACTTACTTCAGTGGCCGTAGAATCAATAACCTCTGATTCTGTACCAATATCTTCCTGTGATTTATCTGTCTTCTTGCTCATCAGTAGCTTTCCACAAAAGTGATTTACTGCTTCAGGGTATCCATCATTGCCTGATTATCAGGACCTGACGCAGTTGTTATCCGCTTAAAGCCCATTGCCAGGGCTGTGTTTTTGACTCGATCGCTCGGCACAATAATGTGACAGCTTTTAAGTGAATCAGTGCTTAACTCTGCCTGTTGAACCAACTGCTCCAAGTTTTGTAACCCCTCACCACTGCTGATCAAAATCGCATCCGGTGTAGGTGTCAGAGACTGAACAATATCAATGTTTTTATAATTAGGGCAGTCACGCACGTAAAGTTCAGCATAGCTAACCTGGGCACCTCTTGCACTAAGTTCATCGGCAAGTTTAGCTCTGCCGCCAGCGCCTCTTATGATCAGAACTTTTTCTCCTTTGACCTGTTGCAGTTCCGGGAGAGTTAACAGTGCTTCAGAATCGTAACCTAAAGGGCTTTGCGAGGCATCTATACCATAGTTGTTTAGGACCTGAGCCGTTTTGTTTCCTATGGCATACCAGTTTACCTTTACCGGCAGTTGCGGCCAGTACTGGTCTATCCATTCTCCACCATAAAAAGCCGCATTAGGACTGATAAAAATCACGTGTTGGTAGAGATCAAGGCCAAGAATGCATTGCTTGATTTGATGGAAAGTAGGGTGGCCTTCATCAATGGGGGATATCTGTAATAGAGGAAAGGGAGTTGCCACCGCCCCTTCCTGTTTAAGCTGGCTTAACAGTTCCTCAGATTGATGTGCTGGTCGAGTGACCAGTACCCTTAGACCGTTCAGAGTATCAGGCATTGGTAGTGTTATAGACTTCCTCTAAGATCTCTTTGGCACCGGCATCTCTCAGGCGGTCTGCCAGAGTGATACCAATCTGTTCAGCATCATTTGGGTGTCCGGTTTCTTCATCGCGAAGAATCAGGCTGCCATCTGGTTTGGCAACCAGCCCGCGCAGATATAATGCCGAATTGTCTTCATTCAGAGTTGCATAACATGCGATTGGAACCTGGCAGCCACCTTCTAAGCGTCGGTTCATTGCGCGTTCTGCGGTGACTCTCCAGGCAGTCTCCTGATCATGCAGAGGTTTCAAAAGCTCAAGCAATTCTGCATCATCCATACGGCATTCGATCCCTACAGCGCCCTGGCCACCTGCCGGAAGGCTGAATTCAACCGAGATTTCAGATTTGATGCGTTCCTGCATTTTCAGGCGGATCAATCCGGCTGATGCAAGGATAATGGCATCGTATTGGCCCTCATCCAATTTACGCAGTCGGGTATTAACATTGCCGCGCAGCCATTTAATCTCAAGGTCCGGACGTTTTTCTCTGATCTGTGCTTCCCGGCGTAGCGAAGAGGTACCTACAACTGCACCTTGTGGTAACTCATCTATGCTGTTGTAGGTATTGGATACAAAAGCGTCGGTAGGTTGTTCACGTTCGCAAATCACTGCCAGACCCAGGCCTTGTGGAAACTCCATGGGAACATCTTTCATGGAATGTACGGCGATATCCGCTTCACCTGCGAGCATGGATTCTTCCAGCTCTTTCACGAAAAGCCCTTTTCCACCGACTTTGGCCAGTGGTGCATCCAGTATTTTGTCGCCTTTGGACACCATTCCCAGAAGTTCAACCTGAATACCTTCGTGGTGTTTTTCCAGTTCAGCTTTGACGAATTCTGCTTGCCACATGGCAAGAGGACTTTTGCGAGTGGCGATACGGATGGTTCTGCTCATAAAACGGTCTCTAAACAGCGACTATGGAATAATGTTGACGATTGTATCAGATTGAATCGGGCGATATAGCCACGTTATATCAAAGGTCGTGATATAATCCCGCGCAAATTTAGTTTTGCCCGTTTGGGCCAAAGAAATACCAGTAATAGAGGTTAGCCATGAGTGATAAAACCAACCAGCAGTGGGGTGGTCGTTTTAATGAACCAACCGACGCATTCGTTGCCCGTTTCACCGCTTCTGTAGAGTTTGATCAGCGTATGTATATGCAGGATATTCGTGGTTCGATTGCTCATGCAAAAATGCTGACTAAAGCTGGTGTTCTCAGTGAAACTGAACGTGACGATATTATCCGCGGTTTAGGTGAAATTCGTGTAGAGATCGAACGTGGTGAGTTTGAGTGGTCAATCGAGCTGGAAGATGTGCATATGAACATCGAGGCAGCATTAACCAAGAAGATTGGTATCACGGGTAAAAAACTCCACACGGGCCGGTCTAGAAATGACCAGGTGGCGACGGATATCCGTTTGTATCTGCGGGATGAGATCGATCTGATATTAAGTGAAATCACCCGTCTTCAGCAGGGTTTACTGGAAATCGCAGAGCGTGAAGCAGATACAATCATGCCTGGCTTTACCCACCTGCAAACAGCTCAGCCTGTAACCTTTGGACATCACCTTTTGGCTTGGTTTGAGATGCTGAGCCGAGATTTTGGTCGTTTTGAAGATTGTCGCGAACGCGCGAATATCATGCCTCTGGGCGCCGCTGCACTGGCGGGAACCACTTACCCAATTCAGCGTGATTACACCTGTGAATTGTTGGAATTTAGTGCGCCAGCGGAGAACTCTCTGGATGCGGTTTCTGATCGTGATTTTGCGATCGAATTCTGCTCTGCTTCCAGTATCCTGCTGATGCATATGACGCGTATGTCTGAAGAGTTGGTTCTATGGACCTCTGCACAGTTTGACTTTATCAACCTGCCGGATCGTTTCTGCACTGGTTCATCGATTATGCCGCAGAAGAAAAACCCGGATGTACCGGAGCTGGTTCGTGGTAAGTCTGGTCGTGTATACGGTCACTTAATGAGCCTGCTGACACTGATGAAATCCCAGCCACTGGCTTACAACAAAGACAATCAGGAAGATAAAGAGCCGCTGTTTGATGCGATAGATACGGTGAAAGGTTGTCTGCGCGCATTCGCCGATATGGTGCCGGCTCTGGAATCCAAAAAAGACAGTATGCGTGCAGCCGCTCTGCGTGGATTTTCAACGGCAACGGATCTGGCGGATTATCTGGTCCGTAAAGGGATGCCGTTCCGTGATGCTCATGAAGTTGTAGGTAAGTCTGTGGCCTACGGTATAGAGCAGAGCAAGGACCTGGGTGAAATGACTCTGGACGAGCTGGTGCAATTTTCGGATACGATCGAAGCTGATGTATTTGAGGTGCTGACGCTGGAAGGTTCTGTCGCTGCGCGTGATCATATCGGCGGCACCGCGCCGGATCAGGTTCGGGCAGCGGTCAAGCGTGGCCAGTCTAAACTTGCTGAACGTGTTTAAGAAAAAAGTATTTAGGCTCAAATAAAAGTGCGCCCTGTGGCGCACTTTTTTGTTGCGGCTAAGAAGCGGTTACGCAGCAATTGCGGCCTTCGTGTTTAGCGTCATAAAGGGCTTTGTCTGCGGAGTGGTATAGCTTTTCGAAATTATCCGCATTGGTGGGAGAGGTTGATATGCCTATGGATATGCTGCTGTTCGTCAGTTCTGGTAGGGCTTTCGCTAAATTGAGTTGGTAACTTTTTCGTATCCATTCTGCTTTTTTCAAGGCTGATTCCTGTGGGGTATTCGGCAAGATAACCAAAAATTCATCCCCGCCATAGCGACAGATCAAATCATTGCTTCTGCATTCCGCACGTAAGGTCTCGGCCAGAAATTGAAGCGTTTTATCGCCAGTGCCATGTCCGTAGCTGTCATTGATGGATTTAAAGTTATCAATATCTACCATCAATAAGCTGGTGGGAGAGCGGCTGGGATCGGTAAAGCAGAGTGGTGAGTGATCTTCAAGGTAGCGACGGTTATACAAACCGGTCAGTGTGTCATGGGTCGCCTGATTTTGCAGCTCATCTTTCAGTTTGTGAATCTCTTCTAATCTCAGTTCAAGCTCATGATGCGATTGCCTGAGCTGATTTTCGAGATTTTTTTGGTCAGTAATATCGGTTGAAATACCAATGTAGTGGTCAATTTCACCCTGCTCATTTTGTAGTGGGATTTTCACTGACCAGTAATAGAAAATCCCATCTGGTATTGTAAATGTTTCCAGGCAAGTGACTTTTTTACCCAGCTCAAAAACCTGTCGATCAGTTTGATCGAACTCTTCTCCCTGTTCTGGCCCCAGTAATTCTATGTTGCTCAAACCGACAACTTCTTCACTTTTCTTCTGGAAAAGCTCTTCGGTGAGTTTGTTTATGTATTTGAATTTTCTGTCTTTATCCTTGATGTAAATGTAGGCACCAACATTATCAAGTATGGTTCTTAGGCGCAGCTCACTCTCTCTCAGCTTTGCCTGAGTACGTTTTTCTTCAGTGATGTCAGTGGAGATGCCAAATAACCCGCGAACCTTACCTGAGTGATCCAGTAACGGTTTTTTTACAGAGAGGTAAGTACGGTATTCATTGATGTTTTCAATCAACAGGTGTTCTTCATTTCTCTGAGTTATGCCTTGTTCAATAACAGGTTTGTCGAAAGTTTCTATGAGTTCACGGCCGGTATCTTCGCCGAAAAATTTATAATCGTTATTCCCAATTACCTCTTCCAGAGGGCAATTAAACAGCTCGCAAACCTGTTGGTTGGCGTAAGTGTAATTAAACTCAGTATCTTTACAAAATACATAGGCGCCCAGATTATCAACGAGATCAAAGAAGTTATGCAGAGTCTCTTCAGAAGGTGGGGCAGGGCTGAAATGCACAGCGATACACGTGCTTTTCTCTATATCAATCTGGCTGATGCTAAGGCGGAAATTTTGATTTTTGTAGAAGACTGAATGCTCTTCTGGAAGTGCTGCAGTTTCTATAAGAGGGGATAGTTTTTGTTGCCAAAATTGAGACTCCGCTAATGCGGAGTCATCAAACGAAAGCAATTCTCGTGCGGCAGCATTGAAATGAAGCTGATCAGGGTATTCCAGATCAATAATGAGAAACGCTTCATTTAACTGCTCGAAGACCGATTTTATACTCATGATCCTTACTCAACGGGTCTTAGGAATGTTGTTTTAATAAGAGAGTACTGAGTAGTTTTTTAAGTATTGAGTGTGATATCAACCATCAAATCACTGGCAATCGCTTCCAAGTCTTCCTGAATCGAATCAAGGTCGAGATCTTCAGGTGCGGTGAGTTCTGCAGTCGCTTTAAAAAGCAGTTCAGCAGACATAGAGCCAGATACCAGTTCGGTGTTAAGGCGCTCAACATTAACACCTTTCTTTGCCAGAGCGCTGGAGATATCACGTACAATACCGGGTTTGTCATGACCAACAAGCTCCAATGTGAAGCTTTCTGATGCAGTATCCGTTGTACTGTTTTCAGATCTTTCTGCAATAACTTTCAAACCCTGGTTTTCAAGTTTACCCAGAGCGGCGATTAGTGTGTCACAATGGCTTTCAGGAACCTGCGTGATTAATATGCCAGCAAATTTACCTGCCAGGCGCGACATGCCGGATTCCAGCCAGTTGCCGTTGTTCTCAGAAATTGTCTGGGCAAGCATTTCTACCAACCCAGGTTTATCTGGACCGATGACGGTTAAGACCAGAGATGTCATCATAGTCACTCTACTCCATATTTATTCGTTTTTTATTAAGATCACTATAACACTATGTCTGAAATAGTCAGTGCCTTGTGGCCTGTATTTGCGTTGATTCTGTTGGGTTATATTGCCAGGAGAGTGGACTTTCCGGGCGAAAGTTTCTGGAGTCAGGCTGAAAAGGCTACTTACTTTATCCTGTTTCCGGTTTTGCTGGTGTATAAGCTCAGCCAGGCTGATATGTCTGCCGTAGCTTTGGATGTAATTGCCCTGTCAGTGATTTTGCTGATTGTTGCTGGCAGCCTGATTACGTTTTTGTTGAAGCCGGTGATATCCAGTAACGCTGAAGGTTTTACTTCGGTATATCAGGGGTCGGTCAGATTTAATACCTATGTTGGTCTGGCGGCATCCGCTGCGCTTTTTGGTAGTGATGGGCTGGCCATTGCGGCGGTGATTATGGCGATCATGATTCCCTCTCTCAATCTGTGCTGTGTGCTGGTCTTTGCTGTTTATACCCATAAGGCTAAAGGCGTTTCTAGTGCATTTGCCGCGATAGCTAAAAACCCATTAATCATAGGCAGCCTTTCAGGATTATTGCTGAATCAGTCCGGGTTAGGTCTTCCTGGGTTTGTTGAGCCTGTATTTGAATTGTTGAGCCGAATGGCTCTGCCGTTGGGGTTGTTGGCCGTTGGAGCTGGATTGAGCTTTAAAGTATTGAAAGATTGTTCTAAAGAGCTGGTGGGCTCTTCGGTAGTTAAGTTGCTGCTAATGCCTTTGATTGCCGTCGGAATCGCTGCTGCTTTTGGGCTTGATACTTTGAGTTCGCAGTTGCTGCTTCTTTACGCAGCATTACCTACTGCAACTTCTGCGTATATTTTGGCCCGTCAGATGGGTGGGGATGCCCCGATGATGGCGGCTATTATTACTGGGCAAACGCTGATCTCAATGTGCACAATGCCGTTGGTTATTTTGCTGCTGGCGTAGTAAAAGTGATAGAAATCAGTAGTTAATTGCCTTTTTTTGAGGTTTTTCTTAATAAAATCGGCTAAGTTGCCGATATATGGACTAAAATGTAGGTAGAAATACTTGCAAAAAAAATGAAATATGAAACACTACGTCGCGTTTGTTAACAAACGGCTTTTCGGTGAGTTGTTGCAACTGCTTGTTTTAAGGTAGGCAGAAAAATGAAAAAGAGCCCTGATTTGGTAGTGGTGCTGGTAATCGTATTTGTACTTGGGTCAGTTATGACCGGAGTGTCTCATGCCGACTTCCAGTTCGCGTCGCTGTTTAATCAAGTCTTCAACAGTTGATACCCGTTAGGGGTAACAACCTGCGTCCGATATTATAGCTGTCAAAGGTATATCCCAGCTTTCGACAGGTAGCTTTTCTACTCTCTGAATCTCATGTGCAAGACCAATTAAAGCCGGGCCCCGTAGTCCATTTCTTTGCGCTTTAAAGCTGAATGTCCGGTCGTAGTATCCGCCTCCCATACCCATCCTGTTACCATCGCTGTCGAATCCGACTAAAGGCAATAAAACCATCTGCAGGGACCATGCCGGGCGTCGGGTGTCGGGAAGTAAACGGGGTTCTTTGATTCCATATATATTTCTCACCATCGGAGATGATGGGGTGTACGGAACAAACCAGAGCCGATTGTGCAATATGGGGTGTAATACGGGAAGATAGACGGTTTTACCCATTTTCCAGCAATGCTTAATGATCGGCATTGGGTTTATCTCACCGTCGTTTGCCAGATACATAGCAATATGTTTTGAACGCCTGAAGTCGCTACGCAGACGTATGTTTCTCAAAAGTTTTGTGGCAGCAGCTAATTGCTGATTGGGAGAGAGTGCCCGGCGTTTAGTGCGGAGCTTTTTGCGGAGTTTCTGTCGGCTAGTCATTGTATATAAAGATCCCCAGAGTGCCGGTGCCAGTCATGGCCCTGAACCCGAAGGTTCAAGGAGGCGGTTACTGAGAATCATTAGGCTTTCCGTTGAATCGGACATGCACACCAGAATCTGCGAGTAACCTCCAGAAGTGTGATTATCGGCTCGAGGGACTTAACCAGCTGCCGAACACACCAGGGCTTGGTTCCATTATACTCTTTAAAAGTGCGGTGTCAGGACTTGAAAATTAATTACTTTATGCTATTTGGAATCGTAACTTTTTGTTTTTAAATGCGGTTTGTAAAAATGAATTTTTTTCAAGCTTAAATCTTTAGCGTTCTTGATCTATTTCACTTATTGCCAGGTCTATTTTATTCCCAAGATAGCGTATGCGCTCTTCAACAGATTCTGTCTGTTGCCCCTGCTGTTGGATGAGTTCATGAGCAAGATTCAGAGCGGCCATAATGGCTATGCGTTCAAGTCCAAGAACCCTGCCGGATTTCCGGATTTCAAGCATTTTGTCATTCAGAAAACCCGCAGAAGCCAACAATTCCTGTTCCGCATCAGGAGGGCAGTTAAAGCTGAACTCTTTATCTAATAATTTTACCGTGACGGCCTGAGAATCATCTTGGCTCATTTATTTTGCTCCAGAGATTTAAGTCGCGTAATCATGGCTTCAATCTTAGCTTGAGTCTGTTCATTTATTTGTGACAGCTGGGCTCGTTCCTCTTTTAGAAGACGTTCTCTTTCGCGCAGCTGCTGGTTTTCTTCTTCCAGCTTGTTATAGCGCTCCAGAATCTGATCAATTTTCTGTTCCAGGGCGTTAAAATATGACTCGGTCATGAAGAAAAGAGACTCCAGAGTGTTGAGATACATCAGGACTATAATCAGCCCTATTGAACGGGTCAATGTGGCTGGGATAATTGTTCGCAGGAATATGGCCTGAAATGCTAGGATAACCATCAAGAATTTATTGGGATTTATACATGTCATCTGAAAATATGCCAATCGATCTGCCAGGCTTTGAGCTATTGGCAAATATCTTTGTAGAAGAGGGCGTAAAAGTGGTTTCGCCTGCGGAACTACATGGCTTGCTCACGGGGCACCTGGCTGCCGGGGCTCGTCTACAGCCTGCGGTGTTACTGCAAACTGCCTGCGAACTGATGGATATCAATTCTTTTGCGCAGGAAAGCAGTAAAGTGGCTCTGGTTGATCTGTACAACGCTTCCTGCAGTGCATTGGAAAGTATTGATCTGGAATTTGAAATGCTGTTGCCAGACGATGACGACGAAATTTCGATCAGAGTTGAAGCCTTAGGACGTTGGTGCCAAAGCTTTTTGAGTGGTTTTGGACTATACGGCAAGCATACCGATGCTTCTCTTTCTGCTGAGGCGAAAGAAACTCTGAATGATCTGGGACAGATCGCGCAGATTTCTGCGGATCTGGAAGATTTGGACGAGAACGAAAATGACCTGATGGAAGTTCAGGAATACGTTCGCATGGCGGTTTTGATGCTGTTTACTGAATGTAACAAGGCTGTTGCGGATAAAGAGAAAGAGTTTGCTGCGGTGAAACCAGAGAGTAACAGGTTACATTGATGAAAATTAGTCAGGAACGTTTTAAACAGCGGCGTATAAAGCTAATGGAGCAGATGTCTCCAGAGAGCATCGCAATTATTCCATCTGCTCAAATGATTACGAGGAATAATGATGCCGAATACCCGTTCCGGCAAAGTAGTGATTTTTATTATCTAACCGGATTTAACGAGCCTGATGCGGTGCTGGTGCTGTTACCTGGCAGAGAGGCAGGAGAGACGGTCCTGTTTTGCCGTGATCGCGACAAGTTGATGGAGATCTGGAACGGCTACCGGGCAGGACCTGAAGGGGCCATTAGTGACTATGGTCTTGATGAAGCGCATAGCATAGCTGAGGTGGATAACGTATTGCCTCAGTTGCTGGATGGCATGCTGCGTATTTATTACTCCATTGGTCAGCATGATGCTCTGGATCAGCAGATCAGACACTGGCTGAATCTGATTCGTTCGAAGGCCCGTCAAGGGGCTACTGCACCTACTGAACTGGTGATGCTGGACCATCTTCTGCATGAAATGCGCCTGTTTAAGGACGAAGATGAAGTTGAATTAATGCGTAAGGCGGGTGAAATTTCCGCTTTAGGTCATGTACAGGCAATGAAGGCCTGTAAACCCGGTGTGATGGAGTATCAGCTTGAGGCGGAAATACTGCACTACTTCGCAATGAATGGCTGTCGCCATCCAGCGTATTCCACCATTGTAGGTGGAGGTGAGAATGCATGCATTCTGCACTACATCGAAAACAGTGCAGAGCTAGAGGATGGTGATCTGGTTTTGATCGACGCTGGTTGTGAACTGGATTGTTACGCGGGTGATATCACTCGTACCTTCCCGGTGAATGGTTGTTTCTCACCAGAGCAGAAGGCGGTTTATGAGTTGGTGCTAAAGGCACAAAAAGCCTGTATCGATATGGCAAAACCAGGGGTGCTTTGGCATCAGGTTCATGATGAGTCGGTCAAAGTTCTGACCGAGGGGTTAATTGAACTTGGTTTGTTAACAGGCTCTCTTGAAGATGAAATTTCGGCCGGAGGGTATCGGGATTTCTACATGCACAGGATCGGCCATTGGCTGGGTATGGATGTTCATGATGTCGGCGATTACAAAATTGATGGTGAATGGCGCCCTCTGGAACCTGGAATGGTGATGACAGTTGAGCCAGGGATCTACATAGCAGCGGATAATGACAAGGTTGATGCCCGCTGGCGTGGTATTGGTGTACGTATAGAAGATGATGTGTTGATTACGGATGCAGGGTGTAAAATTTTAACTGCCAGCGTCCCTAAAGAAGTTGATGAGATAGAAAAGCTGATGGCGGCAGGATGAAACAACACTACGATATAGTCATTATTGGTGGAGGTATGGTTGGCGCCAGCCTGGCCTGCGCACTCCTGCCTGCGAGTGAGGCTCTGGATCTGAATATCGCTGTGATTGAAACCCACCCGCTTCCAGACGATGAGAGTTTATCCTACCAGCCCAGTTATGATTCAAGGGCAACGGCATTAGCTTATGGTAGTCGTACAATATACGAAACCATGGGGGTGTGGGATAACCTTAAACAGCATCTGGCTCCGATAAAAAACATCCATGTTTCGGATCGTGGTCATTTTGGTGTCGCCCGTTTGAATGCAGAGCAGGAGCATGTTTCTGCTCTCGGCTACGTGGTTGAAAATCATTGGCTTGGCCGGGTTTTACTGAATCGATTGCAGCAAAAAGATGCAGCAAGAGTGGACCTTATATGTCCGGCGGAAGTCACCGGTATTAAAACCGGTGCTGAGCAGATGTCAGTGTCAGTGAAGCAGCAGGGTGCGGAGAAGAGTATCAGCTGTGAACTAGTCGTTATGGCTGACGGTGGTCGTTCTGAGCTGCGTCAACGTATGGGAATCAGCTATTCCCAGAGCCAGTATGATCAGCATGCGGTGATCGCCAATGTCAGTCCGGATAAGCCGCATGAGTCTATAGCCTATGAGCGTTTTACGGATACCGGACCTATGGCTTTGCTGCCACTCGAGGGTGAAGGTGGGTTGCACCGTTGTGGTCTGGTGTGGACCGTTCCTGATGATCAGGTTGAAGAGGTGCTTGCCTTGGATGATCAGGCGTTTCTGGAACGGCTGCATGAGCGATTTGGATACCGTGCCGGGAACTTTATCAAGGTTGGTGAGCGCCACTCTTATCCTTTAAAACTGGTGCTTGCTGAAGAGCAGGTAAGGCAAGGGTTGGTTGTGTTGGGTAATGCTGCGCACGCGCTGCACCCTATAGCTGGGCAGGGTTATAATCTGGCCTTGCGTGGCGTTGTTGCTCTCGCGGATAAACTGATCCAGGCCAGAAAACAGAAACTAAGCCTTGGGGATCTGAGTGTGCTGCAGGATTTTTATGAGCAGCAGAAGCTGGATCAGCAGCGAACCATCGATTTCAGTGACCAGACCATGAAACTGTTTTCAAACCGTAATCCACTGTTGGCTATTGGTCGCAATATTGGATTACAGACGTTGGATATCTGCCCTCCCATCAGGACCCTGTTTGCCCGCAGTGCAATGGGTCTGGATATGCCGGCACCGGATTTAAAGTAGGATGCAAATGAGCGAACAAGCAGAGCATATAACCGCTGATGTTATCGTTGTTGGAGCCGGTATGGTGGGTGTGGCTTTTGCCACCGCCTTGGCCCCATCTGGTTTAAATATCATCTTGCTGGAACAAAGGGACGGTGATATTGCCGGATTCGATGATTTTGTTCGCTCACAGGAAAACCAAGGTTTTGACCCCCGAGTCAGTGCGCTGACCTGCGCGTCTCAGCAGATTCTGGAATCGGTGGGTGCCTGGCAACACATGCAGACGCACCGTCTCAGCCCATATACTGAAATGGATGTATGGGATGGTGAAGGGACCGGACATATTCACTTTTCCTCCCGGGATCTGCATGAACCTTATCTGGGCCACATTGTCGAGAACCGTGTGACGTTAGCGGGCCTGTACCAGGCTTTGCAGAAGCATAACAACGTTCAGCTGATGGCAGGTGTCAACGTCAGGAAACTCGGCTGCTCTGAGCAAAGAGGGCGAACCCTGACATTATCTGATGGTAAAACCCTTACAGCACCTTTGATTGTGGCTTCTGATGGGGCGCTTTCAAAGACCCGTCAGATGGCAGGGATTCCAATGTGGGAATGGGATTATGGGCATCATGCCATAGTGACTACAGTTAAAACCGCGCAGCCTCACCAGAAAACAGCTTGGCAAAGGTTTACGGAAGATGGCCCTTTGGCGTTGTTGCCTCTGAGTAGTGAAGAGGGGGACTGTTATTGCTCAATTGTATGGTCAACATCGCCGGCGCATGCGAAGGCTTTGATGGAGCTGGAAGACGCTGATTTCTGCCGTGAATTAGGACGTACCTTTGAGAACCGCTTAGGGGATATTCATTGGGCGGACAAACGTGAAGTATTCCCGCTAAGACAGCGGCATGCGCAGCACTATATCCAGAAGAACTTTGTCGCTATTGGGGACGCGGCTCACACCATTCACCCTCTGGCGGGGCAAGGCGTGAATCTGGGATTACTGGATGCAGCCCAGTTAGCTGAAACACTGTCTGATGCCGTTGCCAGAGATGAGTTTGTAGGTTCAGAGCAGGTTTTAAGACGTTATCAGCGTCAAAGACAGAGTGACAACATTCAAATGTCAGCGGCTATGGAAGGATTCAAACAGTTGTTTAATTCAGAGCAGCCAATATTGCGCTTAGCCCGCAACTTCGGCATGACCCTATTGGACAAAGTAGGGCCGGTCAAAAATCACATAGTGCTTGAAGCTATGGGATTGAGAGGTAACTTACCGACTTTAGCGCGCCGTCCTATCAAGGAATAGCCGTCTTTTTTGGGCAGGAATACGTCTATCCAAGACTAACGTATCAATTTTCTTTATCGGTCAAAGATTGAACTGAGACGAGAATCCCTATAAATTGTCTTCCCTTTTTTCACTTTTCGGGAATTTTTTGGTTTTCCCCCCCGGGAGTGTTCGTTAAGTTTTACTGGTGAACCGGCGGCAATTGAGTCAATTTAATGTTATGACGCCATTAACCTAGGAAATAAGAGTTTATATCGATGGGCAGCAAAACAGCACTGTACGACAAGCATCAGGAAATGGGTGCAAAACTGGTGGATTTTGGTGGTTGGGATATGCCAATCAATTATGGCTCTCAGGTAGAAGAGCATCATCAGGTTCGCAATGCTGCCGGTATGTTTGATGTCTCCCACATGACGGTTGTAGACGTTACAGGTACCGACGCAAAAGAATACCTGCGTTACCTTTTGGCAAACGATGTTGCCAAGTTAAAGGAAAAAGGTAAGGCATTATATAGTGGCATGCTAAATGAAGATGGTGGGGTGATTGATGACCTCATCGTTTATCTGATGACAACGCCAGGTGTATCCGGTGAGTGGTTCCGTGTTGTGGTGAATTGCGCCACCCGTGAAAAAGATTTGCGCTGGATGGCGGATCATACTGCCAGCTTTGATGATGTTGCACTTACGGAACAGCCTGAGCTTTCCATGATTGCTGTGCAGGGCCCGCAGGCTATCGAGTTGGCGAAGCAGTCAGTCAGCGATTCACGTGCCAACCTGATCGAGCAATTAAGTGTTTTTCAGGGGTTGGAATCTGAAGGCTGGTTTATCGCAAGAACTGGCTATACTGGTGAAGATGGCCTTGAGATCATGCTGCCTGAAGATGAAGCAGCGGATTTCTGGCAGGCTCTGGCTGATGCCGGAGTGAAACCATGTGGTCTGGGTGCACGCGATACGCTGCGTCTGGAAGCAGGTATGAATTTATACGGCTCAGATATGGATGAAACTGTATCCCCGTTGGCGGCCAATATGGGCTGGACCATTTCATGGGAGCCGGAAGAGCGGGTGTTCATCGGCCGGGAAGCACTGGAAACACAAAAAAGTGAAGGTGTTTCTGAGAAGCTGGTTGGACTGGTTATGGAATCCCGTGGGGTATTACGTGGCCATCAGAAAGTTATTGTTGAGGGTGTCGGTGAGGGTGAAATTACCAGTGGTAGCTTCTCTCCAACTTTGGGATACTCCATTGCGATGGCCAGAGTGCCAGCCGCCACACAAGACAGCGCTGATGTTGATATTCGTGGCAAACGCGTACCTGTAAAAGTTATTCGACCTTCATTTGTCAGAAATGGCAAAAAGGTTTTTGATTAAGATTTTGTTTAAAGGACCCAAAGGGTAGGAAATAGACATGAGTAACATTCCTTCTGAACTGAAATACGTTGCGAGTCATGAGTGGATTCGCGTAGAGGGCGACGGTACTGTCGTGATTGGTATTACAGATCACGCGCAGGATCTGCTGGGTGATGTAGTGTTTGTTGAACTACCTGAAGTAGGTGCGGAAGTAGCTACTGGCGATGAATCAGGTGTTGTTGAGTCTGTGAAAGCAGCATCTGATATTTATGCTCCGGTAGGTGGTGAAGTCGTAGCCGTAAATGAAGAACTGGAAGATTCACCGGAATTGGTGAATTCAGACCCTTACGGTGATGGCTGGTTTTTCAAGCTGAAACTGTCGGATGCGGATGAGCTGAACACTCTTCTCGATGGTGAAGCATACGGTGAAGTTTGCGAATCTGAGGCTTAAGCCTTTCTGAGTCAACCGACTTCTGTATAGAAATTCTCATGTCCCGGCTATATGCCGGGACAGTCGTCTGTAAAAACTGGAAAAACATGTCACTGCAAACTCTCAAATTGAAAAGTGGAGCGGATCGACGCCTAAGAGGTGGTCACGTTTGGATCTACAGTAATGAAGTGGATACTGGCCACACACCGCTGAAAAACTTTGAGCCGGGTGAACAGGTCGTCGTGGAGACTGATAAGGGTAAGGCCTTAGGCATTGCTTATATCAACCCTAATACTCTGATCTGTGCGCGTATGATCAGTCGGGATCTCAAATACACACTGGACCGTTCCCTGATCACCCATCGTTTGAAGGTTGCTCTTTCACTCAGAGAAAGCTGCTTTACGGACGACTGTTATCGTCTGGTGTTTGGCGACAGTGACGGTTTACCAGGGTTGGTGATCGACCGTTTCTTCAATATCTTTGTGGTGCAGATCTCAACTGCGGGTATGGAGTTGGTACTGGACGAGATTGTAGAGGCATTGAATAAAGTCTTTAATCCTGAGGCTATCCTGCTGCGTAATGACGGAAAAATGCGAAATCAGGAAGGTTTAGAGACCTACACTGAAATTGTGCAGGGTGATATTCCGGAACTGTGCCCATTGATGGAAAACGGAGTGCCTTTAGTCGCACCGTTGGAGAGAGGGCAGAAAACCGGGTGGTTTTATGATCACCGCAATAACCGCGCGCAAATGCAGAAACATGTGGAAGGCAAGCGGGTTCTGGATCTGTTCAGTTATGTCGGCGGCTGGGGAGCACAAGCCTTGGCGGCGGGTGCTAATCAGGCGATCTGTGTTGATGCTTCACACTTTGCTCTGGAAGTAGCGGCGGAAAATGCCCGGATAAACAATGCTGCTGATCGTTTTGAGGGCTATCATGGCGATGCCTTTGATATCTGTAAAAACCTCATAGAGGAAAAAGAAAAGTTCGACGTTGTTGTTCTTGATCCTCCTGCATTTATCCAGAAGAAAAAAGATATACGTAATGGCGAAAGAGCGTATTCACGCATGAATAACTTCGCTATGCGCCTGCTGAAGAAAGACGGTATTCTGGTCTCTGCTTCCTGTTCAATGCATCTGCAACGTGAGCGTTTGATCGACATCATTCGCAGCAACAGTCGTGAACTGGACAGAAATGCCCAGATCTTTGATCAGGGTCATCAAGGTGCAGACCATCCGGTGCATCCAGCAATTCCGGAGACGGATTATCTGAAATCATTCTTTGTAAGAATTTTGCCAGCGGCATAATTTTAGGTGCGAGGCGGTTATGAAATACAGAAAGTTAGGTAATACAGATCTGGATGTATCTCTGATCTGCCTGGGCACTATGACCTTTGGGCAGCAAAATACAGAGGCTGAAGCCTTTGAACAGCTCGATTATGCCTGGTCGCAAGGTGTTAACTTCCTGGATGCAGCTGAGATGTATCCGATTCCGGTTAACGCTGAGAAGCAGGGGCTCACAGAGACTTACATCGGCAACTGGATGAAACAACGTAACAATCGCGATGAAGTGATTGTGGCTACTAAGGTGGCCGGTCCGGGAGAGTTTGTAAGTTTTATCCGCCCAGATATGCATTTTGACCGTCATAATATCCGCGAAGCTATTACTGGCAGCTTGCAGCGCCTGCAGACGGATTACATCGATCTTTACCAATTACACTGGCCGGATAGATCTACCAACTTTTTCGGGAAGTTAGGCTACAGCCATGCACCGGAGAATGATGGCACCGCCATTCTGGAAACTTTAAACATCCTGAAAGAGCTGGTGGACGAAGGATTGATACGTTACGTCGGGCTCTCGAATGAAACTGCTTGGGGAACGATGAAGTTTCTCAACTACGCGGAGCAGTTGGGACTGCCTCGGGTTGTCTCTGTGCAAAACCCCTACAGCCTGCTTAATCGCTCTAGTGAAGTAGGTTTAGCGGAAGTGTTGATGCGAGAGCAGGTTTCTTTGTTGCCTTATTCGCCACTGGCGTTCGGTACATTGAGTGGCAAATACTTGAATGGTGCGCGCCCGGAAAAAGGACGTTTAACCCTATTCCCCGAATATACTCGTTATCTGGGTGAGCAGGGTCTTAAAGCTACTGAAGCTTATGTGCAGCTCGCCAAAGATGCCGGCCTTGATCCGGCGCAGATGGCTCTGGCCTTTGTGAACAGTCGTGAATTTGTTGGCAGTAACATCATTGGTGCGACAACGATGACACAATTGCAGAGCAATATCGCTTCGGTAGAGGTCGGGTTGGATGCTGACCTATTGCAGGCGATTGAAGCCGTTCATGTGCTTTACTCAAACCCTTGCCCATAAAAACTGCGGTGTTCTATTTACCCGTTGAATTGAGCGTTTTTTGATAATTTACCGTTAAGGTAATATGGCATAGTATGAAATCTGTCACTGGAACTACCCGGACCCAATTAGGGATATCAGTATGAAGTTTTATCGTATTTTTCGTCAAAGTCTGATCGCTCTTTGCATCATGTTATGCAGTCTTAACGTGGTTGCAGATAGCGTTGATGCCCGTACTTATATCAGCAGCCTGACTGCTGAATTACAACAGGCTCTCCAGGATGGTTTGGAGCAGGACCTTCTGCAAGATGATACCTATCTGGATGCGGTAATCGATAAGCATATCCTTCCCCATATAGATCAAGAATATCTGAGCCGCCGGGTGTTTCACCCGCGCTGGGATGATATCGCAGAAGCTAACAAGGCCGATCTGGCTAAGGACGCGGTTATTTCATCGCTGCGCAGAACCTACAGGGTCGCTTTGAATGCCTATAACGGTCAGACAATTGATATTGGAAAAAGCCGGGATAAAGCTAAGTTCAGTGTTGTCCGGGTTAAAGTGCATACCAACAATAATGCGCACCTGATGGACTTTGCTTTACGCCAGACAGAAGGTGAGTGGCGGGTTTTTGACTTGTCTGTTGATGGCGTTGTGTTCAGTAAAACCCTGAATGGTTCTATTCGTCGAAATCTGGAAAACGATGATGTTGATAGTGTTATCAACGCAATTACACCAGATGAAACCTGATTAAGAGACCCTACAGGCAGATGAAATCACGCAGTTATCTGATTTTTGCATCTCTGTTTCGGTACCCTTTGTTGGTGCTGGGATTGTTGGCAATAGTTCTGTTGTTCCTTTTTACTCAGATCCCGCGTGTAACTCTGGATGCTTCAGCCGATTCTTTGGTGCTTGAAGGTGATCAGGCTCTGGAAGTTTATCGTGAGATGGGTAAGCGCTATGAGTCAGAGAGTGCTCTGATTGTAACCTATTCGCCTCAGGAGGAGCTGTTTTCCTCCCCAGTCTTAACACAGTTAGCCAGTCTGAGAGATGACCTTGCAGCGTTGCCCGGCGTCTCCAGTGTCAATACGATTCTCGATGTTCCTCTGCTTTACAGTCCACCGGTTACCCTCAATACCCTGTCCGAAGGGGTGAAATATCTTGAAGATCATCGCACTGACCGTGGTCTGGCACGTAAAGAATTTCTCAACAGTCCAATCTATAGAAGCCTGCTGACCAGTACAGATGAAAAAACCACGGTTCTGCAGGTTAATCTGACCCGGGACGAGCAATATTTCACATTACTGGACAGGCGAGATCAGTTACGGAGCAAACTCCGTAATGAAGGGCTTTCTGCTGAAGAGAAACAGGACTTAAAACTAGCTGAAGCTGAGTTTCGCAGTTACTCCGTAGCCAATAATGAACGTGAGCGCGTTTTGGTGGCTGATGTTAGAAATGTGCTGGAAAACCACCGCGAGCACGCAACGATTTTTCTGGGTGGTGTGCCAATGATTGCGGCAGATATGATCGCATTTATTGAAAGTGATCTTGTGACTTTTGGTAGCGCTATTCTGTTGTTCATTGTCTTGTTAATGGCCATTATTTTCCGGCGCCTGCGCTGGGTAGTATTGCCACTCTTAACCTGCTTGTTTACAACATTAGCGATGCTGGGCTATGTCGCTGCTGTGGATTGGCAGCTGACGGTTATCTCTTCAAACTTTACGGCCCTGTTGTTGATTATCACACTGGCCATCACGATTCATCTGGTGGTGAGGTATCGTGAGTATCATGAAGAACTCCCTGATGCCAGCCAGCGCGAACTGGTTTTGAATACATTGGCGTTCATGGCTAAACCCTGTTTCTTTACTGCGATTACCACCATTGTTGCTTTTGCTTCATTGGTGGTTAGTGGTATCCGGCCGGTGATTGATTTTGGCTGGATGATGACAATTGGGGTTGCTGCAGCGATGTTGATGGCATTTACCCTGTTACCAGCAGGACTACTGCTGATCCCTAAAGGGAAAAAAGAGATCAATGGTACAAGCAAATCTCTGACACATTATTTTGCACGCGTGACCGATAATCATGGTGGTTTGATTCTGATTGTCAGTGGCTTGTTGCTGGTTGCCAGTGCTGTAGGCATCAGCCGACTGCAGGTAGAAAACCGCTTCATTGACTATTTCGACGATACAACTGAAATCTATCAGGGTATGTTGGTTATTGACCGTGAATTGGGGGGAACAATCCCGCTGGATATTTTGCTCACGGTACCTCAAGCAACAGAGGATACATCACTGGCTGATGACCCTTTCAGTGATGAAGATCCTTTCGCAGATGAAGGTCCGTTTGCCGATGATCCTTTTGCTGAGCCGTCAGAAGAGGATCCTTTTGCGGACCCATTTGCTGAAGAGCAGCCCTCAGTCAAAAGCAGTTACTGGTTCACGCGTAGTGGTTTGGCTGAGATTGCACAGATCGAGCAATACCTCGAATCCCTGGATGAGACCGGCAAGATCCAGTCTCTCAATTCGTTATATCAGGTGGTCAAAGACATAACCGGCGAAGAGCTTGATGATTTCCAGTTGGCATTGCTTCGCAACAGTATGCCCGAAGAGGTCAACAAACTGTTGGTGGCGCCGTACCTTTCACCAGAAGGTGATGAAGCACGTATTTCGCTGAGGGTAATGGAAACCAGTAAAGGTCTGCAACGCGACGAATTGCTGCGTAAGATCGAGCAATATCTGATTGAAGAGATGGGGTTCAAGCCGGAACAGGTTCAGCAAAGTGGTATGTTGGTGTTGTATAACAATATGCTGCAAAGCCTGTTTGGTTCCCAGATTGCAACGCTGGGCGCGGTTTTTGTCGCGATAACTTTGATGTTTACAATTCTCTTCCGCTCGCTGCGCCTTGCACTGATTGCTGTGACACCTAACTTACTTGCTGCTGGGATTGTTCTGGGTGGTATGGGCTGGGCTGGCATACCTTTAGATATGATGACCATTACTATTGCCGCTATAACAGTGGGGATAGGTGTGGATGATACGATTCATTATATTCATCGTTTCATCAAAGAATTTCCTAAGGACCGTAACTACCGAGCGGCTATGTATCGTTGTCATAACAGCATTGGCAAGGCGATGTTTTATACCTCGGTGATTATTATTGCGGGCTTTTCCATCTTGTCCCTCTCAAATTTCACGCCGACCATATACTTTGGCCTCCTGACCGGCCTGGCTATGTTCTCTGCATTGATCGGGGCTCTGCTTCTCTTACCTAAGCTGATCATTGCCTTGAAACCTCTGGGGCCAGAGGCTGAGTGATTTCTTTCAAGAATCATAAACAGTTTGTTGTTATTTCCCGGTTCTTTGCCAAACTCTAAGTAGGGTAAAAACAGGAGATATCGTGATGTTACAAGTACGGGATGCGATGTACCCAGTCAACACGCCATTGACCGGTTCAATGGCGCTTGTCGAAGCGGTTAGTCTAATTCTGGAGTCTGGTTATACAGGACTGCCGGTTGTTGATGATCACCAGCATGTAGTGGGTTTCTTGTCGGAGCATGATTGTTTGCCGCATCTCATTACTGACAGTTACCACTGTGACAGTCATCTGAAGGTCGCGGATATTATGCGTACTGACCCGTTAACTGTTAGTTCCGGGCAGAGTGTAATAGATCTGGCTCAGCAGATAGGGCTGAATAAACCTAAGGTTTACGCTGTAGTAGATGGGATGAAGCTCGTGGGTATTATTACCCGAAGCATGGTGATGCGTGAATTGAATAACTCACTTCGCAATTGCAAAGTGGTGGCTTAAATAAAAAAGCGCTTGGAACCAAGCGCTTTTTTTTCATCTATCGTAAATCCAGAACAGGCCAGAGTTTATTGCAGGCGTGTTCTTCCAGAATCTCATCAGGATTAACCGCTACTGGGTGTGTGACTAGTTCCAGTAGAGGCAGATCATTGTGAGAATCACTGTAGAAATAACTACCCTCCAAAGAAAAGTCCTGAGCCTCTAACCATTTATTTAAACGTGTTACCTTTCCATCCTGGAAACATGGCGTACCGGAAACTTCACCAGTATACCGGCCATCTATCTGCTCCGGGTCCGTTGCGATGATGGCATCAACACCGAGGCGTTCAGCGATAGGGTTTGTTACAAAATGATTGGTTGCCGTAATGATCAGTAGAAAATCACCCTGTTCTCTGTGTTTTGCCAACAGCTCTTCAGCTTTGGGTAGCAGGATGGGTTCTATTTTCTCTTGCATAAATTGCTGGTGAAGAGTGTTTAGCTGTTCTGGTGCGAGAGTTGCGAGTGGCTTAAGCGCGAATCTCAGGAACTCGTATATATCTAAGCCGCCATTTTTGTACTGCTCATAGAAATAGTCATTTGCACGGCGGTATTCCTCTGCATCAACAATACCTTGCTCACACAGGAATTCTCCCCAGGCATGGTCGCTGTCGCCACCAATTAAAGTATTGTCCAGATCAAAAATTGCTAAGCTCAAGAAACAATCCTCTTAGATATTAAATAGCAGCCGCAAGGATAGGGCTGATGGTTAGTGAATGCAATTAATTACAATTCTTTAAAAGATGATTTGCTGAGCATAAAAGAAGTGTGGAACAATAGCTGAAAAGGTTTTTAGGAAAAGTACAGTGATCGATTCAGATGGGTTCAGGCCGAATGTCGGTATCATTCTGGCTAACTCGCTGGGTCAGGTGCTTTGGGCAAGACGAATAGGTCAGGATGCCTGGCAATTTCCTCAAGGGGGTATTAATGAAAATGAATCCCCCGAAGACGCAATGTATAGAGAGTTGCGAGAGGAAATCGGACTATCAGAAAGTGATGTACAGGTCATAGCGGTTACCCGAGGTTGGTTAAGGTACCGTTTGCCCAAGCGAATGATCCGGCGTAATTCGCACCCCGTATGCGTCGGCCAGAAGCAAAAGTGGTTTTTGCTGAGGATGCTGAGTGACGATAGTGCAGTTACTATCGACCATACCGAGTCGCCGGAATTTGATGGCTGGCGCTGGGTGAGTTATTGGTATCCTCTTGGTCAGGTTGTTTCGTTTAAGCGGGAAGTGTATCGAAAAGCAATGAGGGAGCTCTCTCCTAAGTTTGCACGCATAAATATAATTGATTCCTAAAGGAACGTTCTATGTTGGATGTGTTGCGCAAAATCGTACAGGAAGTCAGTGTTGCTCCAGATCTGGAGTCAGCTCTGAACCTTATTGTGCGCAGAGTGCAGCGCTCTATGTCCACAGAAGTATGTTCAGTCTATCTCTTTGACCCTTGTGATCAGCGCTATGTGCTCATGGCGACTGAAGGTCTGCATCAGGAATCAGTAGGTAGCGTCCGGTTATCGGCTGCCGAAGGTCTTGTCGGTATGGTGGTGGAACGAGCTGAGCCCATCAACCTCGAAAGCGCATCCCAGCATCCTGCATATAAATACGTTGAATCAACAGGTGAGGAGCGTTACGGCTCATTCCTGGGTGTTCCGGTTATTCATCATCGTGAAGTTTTGGGCGTATTGGTTGTACAACAGCAGGAGTTGCGGCGTTTTGATGAGAGCGAAGAAGCTTTCCTTGTAACCTTGTCGGCGCAATTAGCCGGTGTTATTGCCCATGCAGAGGCTACTGGCTCGCTGGGCAAGAATAACGAGATTGACAGCAAAACTATCGTTGACCTGCGCTTTGAAGGTGTGGCGGGTTCTTCCGGTGTTGCCATAGGTATCGCTACGGTCGTTGCGCCACCGGCTGATCTGGGTTCAGTGCCGGATAAGCCTGCAAAAGATGTTGATAAAGAGATCGCCAGTTTTCAGGAAGCATTAAAACTGGTCAGAAGGGATATAAAGGTCGTAGGCCGCAGCCTTGCGCAACGTTTGCGATCTGAAGAGCAGGCTTTGTTTGATGTTTACCTGAGAATGCTGGATGACAATGCCCTGGCGGGTGAAGTTATCGCACGCATTGAAAAAGGTAACTGGGCTCAGGGCGCGTTACGAGAAGTCGTGACTGAACACATACGTCAGTTCTCAATGATGGATGACCCTTATCTGCGAGAGCGGGCTACAGACATTAAAGATCTGGGCCGCAGGGTTCTTGCTTATCTGCAAGAGGCTGGTCCGGCTGAACTCGATTATCCTGAAGAAACAATTCTGATTGCCGATGAGCTGACCCCAGCCATGCTGGGCGAAGTGCCTAGCGATAAGCTGGTGGGTCTGGTATCGGTGCATGGTTCCAGTAACTCCCACGCTGCCATTCTTGCGCGTTCCATGGGTATTCCCACCATCATGGGTGCGGTGGATCTGCCACTGACCCGTATTGATGGTCGAGAGCTTGTTCTGGATGGTTATTCTGGTCGGGTATACGTACAGCCAGGTGAGGAGCTGCTTAAAGCCTATCGCGATATTCTGCGCGGGGAACAGGAAGAGGAAACCGAGCTTCAGGCGATTAAAGATCTGCCAGCGGAAACCACGGACGGCTATCAAATTCCTCTTTGGGTAAATACAGGTTTGATCGCGGATGTTGCACGATCCTTGGATCGCGGTGCTGAGGGTATTGGTCTGTATCGTACAGAAGTGCCCTTTATGATTCGTGAGTTTTTCCCCAGTGAACAGGAGCAGGCGCAAACGTATCGTAAGCAGTTAGAGGCTTTTTATCCTCGTCCTGTCACTATGCGAACACTGGATATCGGAGGGGATAAGGCCTTACCTTACTTCCCCATAGAAGAGGAAAATCCATTCCTGGGTTGGCGTGGTATCCGTGTGACGCTGGATCATCCCGAAATCTTTCTTGTGCAGGTCAGAGCCATGCTTAAGGCGGGTGAAGGTTATGACAACCTTCGTATCATGCTGCCGATGGTCACAAGTGTACACGAAGTGGATGAAGCAAACCGTCAGATTGGACGGGCAGTAAGAGAGTTGCAGGAAGAGGGGTTCAACATCGCACGGCCTCAGGTTGGTGTGATGGTTGAGGTGCCCGCTGCAGTTTATCAGGTACGACGTTTTGCACGGCGAGTGGACTTTATTTCTGTGGGTTCTAATGACCTGACGCAATATTTGCTGGCGGTGGATCGTAATAACCCTCGGGTTGCTGATCTGTATGTGAGCTATCATCCCGCTGTGTTACGGGCGTTAAATTTTATCGCCAGTGAAGCACACAAAGAAAATGTACCGGTTTCCATTTGTGGAGAGTTGGCATCGGAGCCAGGTGGAGCATTGTTATTAATGGCAATGGGCTACGATATGCTTTCGATGAATGCTACTAATCTGCCCAAAGTGAAATCCACTATCCGCTCTGTAAGTAAAGAGGATTCGGATGAGCTCTTAGCAGAAGTGCTGGCCATGGATGATGCCGACAAAATTAAAAAACTGATCAATGAAAGGCTTACAGAACTGGGCATTGCTTTACCTGTTCAGCCGGTGCTGCCCGCATAACCAATTGCTGGAAGTTGCAGTTCAAAGGTTTGCTCGCTTTCGAACCCGTCCGGGCCGAAATTCTTTTCAATAATTGTCGTTTCACCGCAGGTTTTTTGCATCAAAACCGTTGTGGCTCTGGTGCCGTATTCGCTGCTGTGGATAAAACATGAGGATAGGAGTTGTTCCCATTCCTCAGAAATACCGGTGTCTGGGAGTTGAGAAGGCTCTGCCTGGTGCGGATCGGACATTATATCGAACAGTTGTTCTTTATTGGGTTCCAACTGGGATAGGGCTTCAGATAATAATGATCTGACTTGCAAAAGCTTAGGCCAGGGAGTGTTAAGCAGCGCGTTGCTAAGCCCGTAAACCCCCGGAGTTAATTTTCTGACCGGGCCTTCGCGATTTGATTGATAGCAAAGCCCGGATGCATCACCCAGTAGCAGATTGTAATCCCCAAATTGACCTTGTCTTGGTTGTAATTGCTCCAGATACAGACGGGCAGGCAGAGATGAACATAGGTATTCCCGTGTTAATGCCCCTCGGGACAGGGCATCTCTTTTGGCGGTTTTCCCATCTCTGTAATTTGTAACTGCGGTGAACTTTCCCTGTTTGTTTATACCCAACCATGTGCCGCCCTGTTCAAGGTCCTGGCCTGCTAATAAGTCAGGTCGTTCATTCCAGAAGTGCATGGGCAGGCTTGGGCGCGCATAGAACTCATCTCTGTTTGCCAAGAGGATGAATGAATAAACGGGATGGCTTTTATAAGCAAAGGTCATTAAGCACATAGGTAAAGTTCAACATATTTCGGTAAGATAGCGGACCCATTGAACAGTATAGCGACTGTTATATCCATTAAGTTATTGCACAAAGGTAAGCCGTAGATGTTACTTACAATAGTTACCTACCTGATTTTAGGTTCGCTGGCGGGTGTCGTAGCCGGGTTGTTTGGTATTGGTGGTGGCGTGCTGATAGTACCTGTGTTGGTGTTCACCTTTGAACTGCAGGGAATGTCTCCGGAGGTGCTAACGCACGCTGCGGTTGCTACTTCTCTGGCGACTATAGTGGCTACTTCCATCAGCTCTACCTTGGCGCATAACAAAAAAGGTGCCGTGCAGTGGGATATTTTTAAACCAGTAACTTTAGGGATTTTACTGGGTGCATTTCTGGGAGTTAAAACCGCGGGTCAGATGAGTGGGCAGTGGTTGCAAATCATCCTGGGATGCTTCGTTATTCTGGTGGCGATTCAGATGGCGCTAAACCTGAAACCTGCAGCACAAGATACACAGACCAGTAAAACCGGATTTGCAGTTGCTGGTGGTTTCATCGGCTGGTTATCCAGTATTTTTGGTATTGGTGGCGGTACCCTATCGGTGCCGTTCTTCAGTTGGCGTGGTATCAACATGCAGCAGGCGGTAGCTACATCCGCTGCCTGTGGGTTACCCATTGCAATCATTGGGGCATTAACCAATATCTGGGAGGGTTGGGCTAACCCTGATATGCCTGAATGGAGTGCCGGTTTCATATATCTGCCAGCTTTGTTTGGTATCGTTATTACCAGTTCTATTTTTGCCAAGGTTGGCGCGAAGTTGGCGCATCGCCTGCCTGGGCCCGTGTTGAAGCGTATCTTTGCCATTTTTCTGCTCTGTGTAGGTGTGCGTTTCTTATTAACCAACCTGTTGTAATTGCTATCTCATAAGGAGATTGTTGTGTGGGTGCATGATATCGACCCTATAGCTTTATCAATTGGACCGCTGAAAGTTCATTGGTACGGATTGATGTACCTGATTGGTTTTGCTGGGGCTTGGTGGCTGGGTGTTCTCAGAGCCAAAAAACCGGGTTCTGGTTGGAATGAAGAGCATGTCTCAGACATTATTTTCTGGGGCGCTATGGGAGTCGTGCTCGGAGGTAGGGCGGGTTATGTTCTGTTTTATAACTTTGATAAGTTCTTAGCTGACCCCTTGTGGTTGTTTGCTGTCTGGGAAGGAGGGATGTCCTTCCATGGTGGTTTGCTCGGCGTGATCATTGCTATGTACTGGTTTGGACAAAAACACGGCAAATCGCTTATGGAGATGGGGGATTTTATCGCACCACTAATCCCTATAGGTTTGGGGGCTGGTCGTGTCGGTAATTTTATTGGGGGTGAGCTTTGGGGTCGTACAACGGATCTTCCCTGGGGGGTGGTTTTTCCACGAGGAGGAGATCTTCCCAGGCATCCATCCCAACTGTATGAATTCGTTTTAGAGGGTGTTGTTTTATTTGTTGTGCTCTGGTGGTTCTCTTCTAAACCGCGTCCAAGAATGGCTGTCTCGGGTTTGTTCTTGTTGTTGTACGGAGTGTTCCGCTCGATGGTCGAGTTTGTCCGCGAGCCGGATGCTCATATCGAATTCATTGCGTTTAACTGGCTTACAATGGGTCAGCTTTTATCGCTGCCGATGATTTTGATTGGTGGCGCTTTTATCTGGTTCGCCTATCAGTGTAATGATAAGAAGCGTTCGACGAAATAAAAAAAGCCCGTTTTAAACGGGCTTTTTTGTTAAACGGAGAAGGGATACTGAATCGGGTCGTGGTGCTGGTAGCCTTCGACTTCAAAGTCATCCGCTGATACCCATGTTTCCAGATCTTCCAGCGTTTTAATATCGGGATTGATTTTTAAGGTTGGTAACTCTAATGGTTCGCGCTTTAGCTGTACGTCACGCATCAGCTCAACCTGATCTTCATAGATATGTGCATTCACGATCTTATGGTAGGCCTTGCCAGGTTTATGCCCGGTAATCTGTGCCATGATCGCCAGCAGGAAGTACACCTGAATCATGTTGAATGTCAGACCCAGTGGTACGTCACAACTGCGCTGCGTGCTGTTCAGGTACAGTGTGTCTCCTAATAAGGAGAAGTGGTGGCTATACATGCAGGGGCGTAGACATCCCATATGGAAGGCCCCAGGATGATAGAAAGTGTAAATTTCCCCGCGATCGTCAATACCATTGCTCAAGTCATCAACGATTTTGCGTAGCAGGTCGATGCTGCCGCCATCTGGTTTCGGGAAGTTGCGCCCGACTTTGCCGTAAATAAATCCGCAGTCATCCTCCCCTTTGCGATAAGGGTTAGCTAACCAATCAGCATTATCATTGGCGTTGGCATCCCAGGTTTTGGTGCCAATTTTTCTGAAATCTGCGGCATTGTCATAACCACGGAGATATCCAAGCATCTCGGCAATAGCTGACTTATAAAAGGTCTTACGAGTTGTGACCATAGGGAACTGAGCATTACCAACATCGTAGGTCAGATCGGCGTTAATCACTGTAAGGCATTTTTTGCCGGTGCGTTTATTTTCTACCCAGACGCCTTCATCAATAATTCTCTGGCAGAGATCGAGATACTGTCTCATTGGTTTGTTATTCACACCTGTGGTTAAATTTGCAGATTATCTGGCCATGTTACCAAAGCTGTTTCCTTAGACAAAGGAACTCTTCAGAAGCCAGTAAATATAGAAGTATCTGTTAAGGAGATTATATGAAGCTGGCGATTATTGTCGCACAAGCCAAAAACCGGGTGATCGGCATCAATAATAAATTGCCGTGGCACCTTCCTGAAGATCTGCGTTATTTCAAGCAGGTCACTATGGCTAAGCCTATTATTATGGGTCGTAATACATTCGAGTCTATTGGGCGGCCATTACCGGGCCGGACCAATATAGTCATCAGCCGTCAGCCTGACTATGCTCCTAAGAATGTAAAAGTTGTATCCAGTCTTGATGCTGCAATTGAGCTGGCTGAGAGTATTTGTTTTATAGACGGTGCTGAAGAGGCCATGGTGATAGGTGGTGCTCAAATATATGAGCAGGCGCTTGAGAAAGCAGATCGTTTATATCTGACTGAGGTGGACGCGGAAATTGAGGGTGATGCTTGGTTCCCGGAGTTTGCCAGAGACGCATGGCAGGAAGTGGGTAAAGAGGACTTTCCTGCGGAGGGGCCAAACCCATACGATTACAGTTTTATAGTGCTCGACAGAATTTAACAAAGGCATAATGCAATATGACCGTCCGTTCGTTGTTGTCTATTCTGGCTGATGGCAGGTTTCATTCAGGAAGTGAGTTGGGTGAAAGTCTGGGTATCAGTCGTAGTGCGATCTGGAAACATATTCGTCGTCTCGAAGAGGCGGGAATTGAAATTTATAGTGTTAAAGGTCGGGGTTATCGTATTCCGGGAGGTTTGGATCTTCTGGATCTGGATCAGATGCGTGCAGGTTTACGTGAAGATATAAAGAGCAAGATAGGGATATGTTCGCTGGAGCTGATTACTGCGTCCACAAATGAGTTAGCGATGCAGGCTTGTCAGCAGGGTAATTGTCACGGTGCATTGTATCTTGCTGAGCAGCAAACAGCAGGCCGTGGACGGAGAGGGCGAGAGTGGGTAAGCCCTTTCGCGCGCAGCTTATACTTCTCACTTGTATGGCGTTTTGAGCAGGGAATTGGAGCGCTGGAAGGTCTTAGCCTGGTTGTGGGATTGTCTCTGGTTAAGGCTATAGAGAATCTCGGCGTTCAGGGGGTTAAGGTTAAATGGCCGAATGACCTTCTTTTTGATGAGAAGAAGCTGGCAGGCATTCTGGTTGAGGTTAACGGCGAAGCGTCTGGTCAGTGCCAGGTTGTTATAGGCGTAGGGTTGAATGTGGATATGTCGGATCAGGGGGCTGATAAGATAGATCAACCCTGGGTCGATCTGAAATCTATTGCCGCTGCTCCAGCGGAGAGAAATAAAATCCTGGCTGAAGTGTTGAATGAGCTGGTGCCAGGTTTGGAGCGGTTTGAAGATCAGGGTTTTGCTCCAATGGTTGCAGAATGGCAGTCTTACAATGCTCATCAGGAACAGGAAGTGGCTTTGCAGGTAGGGAAAGGGACCGTCACTGGCGTGTGTAAGGGAGTTGATCCATCAGGCGCGCTCTTGCTGGAAACAGAAAATGGTCGAGAGATCTTTTTTGGTGGAGAGGTCAGTCTCAGAAGAACATTATGATTCTAGAACTGGATGCAGGTAATACATTTGTTAAGTGGCGTTTACTGGACCGGAACCAAGTCTGTGAACGGGGTAAGTTTCTGACGGCATCAGATGAATGGATATGGCCTGCATGCGGTAATCAGCTGACAGAGGCTCGTGTCGCATCCGTTGCCGGGAAGGATGTGAATAACAGGCTGATTAACCAGGTTAAAGAGTTAAGCAGTTGTATTCCTGTATTTGCGCACACGGTGCGGTCTGTTGCCGGGGTGGAAAACAGCTATTCAGATCCATCCAGAATGGGGGTTGATCGTTGGTTGGCAATGCTGGCGGCATACAGTGAGTGCAAGCGCGCTTGTTGTATAGTGGATTGTGGTAGTGCAATTACCGTCGATTATCTCTCTGATGATGGACAACATCTGGGGGGTTATATTATTCCGGGTCTGCGCCTGCTAAATGCGGCATTACTTCAGAATACCGCTGAGGTGATCGTTGATCAGGATATAAAAACCTTTGATTTGTCTCCGGGAAAAAATACATCAGCAGCCGTGACCCATGGTGTGAACTACCTCTTTGACTCCCTCTGCCAAAAAATTTGCTCCGATCTGGAAGCTCAGTCAGAGCCGAGTGCTCTGTACATAACCGGAGGTGATGGGGCGTTGTTCCAGCAGTTGGCGGGGCAGGGTAAGTATGTGCCCGATCTGGTCATGGATGGCTTGCAGTGGAGTGTAGGCTGATGTTTCTGCGTTGGCTGTTTCTGTTTCTTGTTTTGGCAAACCTCCTGTTATTGCTCTGGTATTCATCCTTCGTAACGGAACAGGAGTTGGCTCCCACTTCAGCAGAGGGGCAGTTGAATAATATTCGTCTGTTGTCTGAGATGGAGCCAGCAGCATTGAAGATAAAAGGCGCAAGGCAGCAGGTTGAGCCACAAGAATGTATCTATTTCTCTGAGTTTGCCAAAGCTGAGCCGGTTGATTGGTTGGTTTCTCAGGTGCTGGCAGATGGATTTGTTACAGAAACCTTAACCAGTAGCGAGATTGAAAGCAGGTATGTCATAAAGGTAGAGGTCTCTGAGGCTTCAGGTATACGTGAGGCTTTGTCGGAGTATCTTCGGCAAAAGCGGGGTATAGGGATCAATATGCAGGACCTGGAACCGGGGGCTTTATATGTTCTGGGCAGCTATGTTGACCGATCAGAGGCAGAGAAAGAATTGCAACAAGTAGTTATTTCCGGTGTCGCAGCGTATTTAGTTTTAGAGAGTGTCGAGGATAAACGATATACAGTCGTTGTTCATGAGGAAATTGAGCGAAAATTATCCAGTGAAATCAAAGGACTAGTCAAAGAACGATATTCTGGTGTAAAAATTACAAAAAAAATATGTGAAAGGGTTGCAAGCCCTAAGCCGACTGAGTAATATACGCGCCACTTCGTTGTTGAGAGCCGGTATAGCTCAGTTGGTAGAGCAACTGACTTGTAATCAGTAGGTCCCGAGTTCGACTCTTGGTGCCGGCACCATCTTAACGGTCTTGCGAAGTTTGAAATTGTTGGTGAGGTTCCCGAGTGGCCAAAGGGATCAGACTGTAAATCTGACGCGCGAGCTTCGGTGGTTCGAATCCACCCCTCACCACCATTCACAGCAAGGCGGGTATGGTATAGTGGCTATTACCTCAGCCTTCCAAGCTGAAGAGGCGGGTTCGATTCCCGCTACCCGCTCCAAGTGAGTACTTTGCTCAAGTAGCTCAGGGGTAGAGCACACCCTTGGTAAGGGTGAGGTCGGCGGTTCAATTCCGCTCTTGAGCTCCAGAATTTTTTCAGGGTAGGTATAGAAATATATCTGCCCTTTGTTATATTTGGCGCTTTCTTAAAATAATCGTACTGGACAGACCGATGGCTAAAGAACAATTTGAACGCTCAAAACCGCACGTTCACGGTGGCCCAATCGGCCACGTTGACCACGGTAAACCTACACTGACTGCAGCTCTGACTCGCGTATGTGCGGAAGTTTGGGGTGGTGACGCGGTTGCATTTGACGGTATCGATAACGCTCCAGAAGAGCGTGAGCGTGGTATCACAATTGCGACATCTCACGTTGAGTACGATTCTCCAGACCGTCACTACGCACACGTAGACTGCCCAGGACACGCTGATTACGTTAAGAACATGATCACGGGTGCTGCACAGATGGACGGCGCGATTCTGGTATGTGGTGCTACAGACGGCCCAATGCCACAGACGCGTGAGCACATCCTGCTGTCTCGTCAGGTAGGTGTACCATACATCGTAGTATTCCTGAACAAAGCTGACCTGCTGGCTGAAGATTGTGGCGGTGCAGACTCTGAAGAATACACAGAGATGCTGGAACTGGTTGAAATGGAGCTGCGTGAGCTGCTGGATCAGTACGAATTCCCAGGTGACGACACGCCAATCATCCCAGGTTCTGCTCTGATGGCACTGAACGGCGAAGATGACAACGAGCTGGGTACTACAGCTGTTAAAACTCTGGTTGAAACTCTGGATTCTTACATCCCAGAGCCAGAGCGTGCGATCGACGGTGCATTCATCATGCCTATCGAGGACGTATTCTCTATCCAGGGTCGTGGTACTGTAGTAACAGGTCGTGTTGAGCGCGGTATCGTTAACGTTGGTGACGACGTAGAAATCGTTGGTATCAAAGAGACTACAACAACTACTTGTACTGGTGTTGAGATGTTCCGTAAGCTGCTTGACGAAGGTCGTGCAGGTGAGAACATTGGTGCGCTGCTGCGTGGTACTAAGCGTGAAGAAGTTGAGCGTGGTCAGGTACTGGCTGCTCCAGGTTCTATCACTCCTCACACTCGTTTCGAGGGTGAAGTATACGTACTGTCCAAAGAAGAAGGTGGTCGTCATACTCCATTCTTCAAAGGCTACCGTCCACAGTTCTACTTCCGTACAACTGACATCACTGGTGCTTGTGAGCTGCCAGAAGGTGTAGAAATGGTAATGCCAGGTGATAACATCCAGATGGACGTTACCCTGATCAACCCAGTTGCGATGGAAGAAGGTCTGCGCTTTGCGATCCGTGAAGGCGGTCGTACAGTAGGTGCAGGCGTTGTATCTAAGATCGTTGAGTAATTAATACTCAAAACCTAAGTTGCTGAACAAAATTCGGTAATTAGGTGTTGCCAAGTAATAGGGAGGCTTATACAATACGCCTCCCTATTATGCAGTAGGCCAGTGGCTCAATTGGCAGAGCAGCGGTCTCCAAAACCGCAGGTTGGGGGTTCGAGTCCCTCCTGGCCTGCCAATTCATTCTGAATTGGCTTCAATGAAAACAAGCAGTTAGAGAGCCTGAGGCCCTAAGCGTGAATGCGAAAGTGAATTCCGAAGGATCAAAGTTTGATGCCCTGAAGTGGGTTGTTGTGGTAGCGATTGTGGCTGCTGGAGTGGTGGGTAATTCTATCTACTCTGATCAGTCTCTGTTCTATCGCGTTGTTGCTTTGATTGTGTTGGCGTTGGGTGCAGGATTTGTATCGCTGCAGACAGCGAAGGGAAAAGCGTTTTTTACTTTGTTTAAAGAAGCAAAGCAGGAAATTCGCAAGGTTGTTTGGCCGACTCGTCAGGAAACGGCTCAGACGACTCTGATCGTTGTAGTTGTTGTACTGATTGTTGGTTTGATGTTGTGGGGGCTGGACTCATTATTGAGCTGGCTGGTATCTGGAGCGATAGGTTAAGAGGCTTTAGGCATGTCTAAGCGTTGGTATGTTGTACATGCGTACTCCGGGTACGAAAAGCGTGTCATGAACACGCTGAAAGAAAGAATTGAACTGCATCAAATGCAGGATCTTTTTGGTGAGGTGTTGGTGCCTACCGAAGAGGTTGTAGAGATCCGTGAAGGAAAGAAGCGCAAGTCTGAGCGTAAATTCTACCCGGGTTATGTGTTGGTTCACATGGAAATGAACGATGAGAGCTGGCACTTAGTAAAAAATACTCCACACGTTCTGGGCTTTATCGGTGGTACAGCAGGTAATCCTGCGCCGATTACAGAGTCTGAGGCTAATGAGATTCTTAGCCGTGTTGAAAGTGGAGTTGATAAGCCGCGTCCTAAGACAGTATTTGAACCAGGTGAAATGGTTCGTGTTATTGACGGTCCGTTTGCTGACTTTAATGGCGTGGTTGAAGAAATTAATTACGAGAAGAACAAGCTGCAGGTTGCGGTATTGATCTTCGGTCGATCTACACCAGTAGAATTGGATTTCACTCAGGTCGAAAAAGCCTGATTGTCGTATTAAGGAATAACCTCAGCGAGAGCTGGGGTTTTTCTGTCTTGAGAAAACGGGGAGCTGAGAGGCGTTTGAACCCACTAGGAGTACATTGAGAAATGGCTAAGAAAATTGAAGCTTATATTAAGCTGCAGGTTCCAGCGGGTGGTGCGAATCCGTCACCTCCAGTAGGTCCGGCACTGGGTCAGCATGGTGTTAACATCATGGAATTCTGTAAAGCATTCAATGCGCAGACACAAGAAATGGAAAAAGGCTTGCCTGTTCCTGTTGTGATTACTGTGTACGCTGATCGTAGCTTTACGTTTATCACTAAAACACCTCCTGCTGCAGTTCTGCTGCTAAAAGCGGCTGGCCTTAAGAGTGGTTCTGGTCGTCCAAATACTGAGAAAGTAGGTACAGTTACCCGCGCTCAGTTGGAAGAGATCGCTACAGTTAAGATGCCTGATCTGACTGCGGCTGATATGGATGCGGCTTGCCGTACTATCGCTGGTACTGCACGTAGCATGGGTCTAGTTGCTGAGGGTGAAGAGTAATGGCTAAGTTAACTAAGCGTCAGAAGCAAATTGCTGAGAAAGTTGAGCCAGGTAAAGCTTACTCTATTGAAGAAGCAGTAGCTCTGTTGTCTGAGCTGTCTACTGTTAAGTTCAACGAAACTGTTGATATTGCAGTAAATCTGGGTGTTGATCCGCGTAAATCTGATCAGGTTGTTCGTGGTTCTACTGTATTGCCTAACGGTACTGGCAATGATGTGCGTGTAGCGGTATTTGCTCAAGGCGAAAACGCTGAGAAAGCAAAAGAAGCTGGCGCTGATGTTGTTGGTTTTGAAGATCTGGCTGAACAGATCAAAGGCGGCGATCTGGATTTTGGTGTTGTTATCGCAACTCCAGACGCAATGCGTGTTGTTGGTCAGCTGGGTCAGGTTCTGGGTCCGCGTGGCCTGATGCCAAACCCTAAAGTTGGCACGGTAACTCCAGATGTTGTTACTGCAGTTAAGAATGCTAAAGCTGGTCAGGTGCGTTTCCGTACTGACAAAAATGGCATTATCCACGCTGGTGTTGGTAAAGCAGACTTCGAAGCGACTGCTATCAAGCAGAACCTTGAAGCATTGCTTGCTGATGTTAAGAAGCTGAAACCAGCTACTGCTAAAGGCGTGTATCTGAAAAAGCTGGTTCTGTCGACCACTATGGGTCCAGGCTTGCTGGTTGATCAGGCTTCTTTGGAAGCTTAATCAACATGAAAGGTTTTTTGAGGGTCTTCTGTACCTGTTATGCAGAGATGAAGGCCGTCAAAGACCGCAGGTGGTAAGGGTTGCCTTACCTTAATGGGTAAAACTGGCCTGCGCAGACGGTGAGATTCTGTATTTGAATCAAACCACCGTACTCGGAAGCCTCATTTATTGAGGCATTTGGTAATAAGTCGAAAGACTACTCCAAGGAGTAAATCGTGGCATTAGGACTAGAAGATAAAAAAGCGATCGTCGCTGAAGTCCAGGAAGCTGCTAATAGTGCTCTGTCTGCTGTCGTTGCGGATTCCCGTGGCGTTGAAGTGGGCGATATGACTGCACTGCGTAAAGAAGCTCGTGAAGCAGGCGTATGGCTTAAAGTTGTACGTAACACACTGGCTAAACGCGCAGTCGAAGGCACTGACTATGCATGCTTACAGGACACTTTTAAAGGTCCAAGTATCATTGCGTTTTCTACAGAACATCCGGGCGCTGGCGCTCGTATTCTGAATGATTTTGCAAAAGGTAATGATAACTTTGAACTGAAAGCGGCTGCATTTGAAGGTGAAATCGTAGACGTAGCTATGCTGGCAAGCCTGCCAACATACGACGAAGCGATTGCAAAACTGATGATGTGCATGAAAGAAGCTGCAGCGGGCAAACTTGTTCGCACTATTGCGGCCGTTCGCGACCAGAAAGAAGAAGCGGCGTAAGTTTTTACGTAACTTTATTTATACAAGTTTTAATGAGCCTTCGGGCTTACAAATATCAGGAATTTAGAAAATGTCTCTGACTAACGAAGATATCCTAAACGCAATTGCTGAAATGTCTGTTAAAGACGTTGTGACTCTGATCGAAGCAATGGAAGAAAAATTCGGTGTAACTGCAGCTGCTGCTGTTGTTGCTGGTGGTGCTGCTGGCGGTGACGCTGGTGCTGCTGAAGAGAAAACTGAATTTGACGTAATCCTGACTGCTGTTGGCGATAAGAAAGTTAACGTTATTAAAGCAGTTCGTGGCGCTACAGGTCTGGGTCTTAAAGAAGCTAAAGGCATCGTTGACGGCGCTCCTGCTGCTGTTAAAGAAGGCATCAGCAAAGACGAAGCTGAAGAGCTACAAAAAGCACTGGAAGAAGCTGGCGCTTCTGTTGAAGTTAAGTAATAGCTTCGATGCATATCCGAACAGATTACTGTTCGAAGTGCTGACGGCTGGTGGCTATATGCCACCGGCCTTTTTCCGTTATTTATAGACAGCAAATAAATAACGGTTACACAGCCCAAAACGAGATTTTGGACTGCTTATAAATTGGTGCACTTGCTGGGGAACACTGATGGCTTATTCATACACTGAAAAGAAACGCATCCGTAAGGACTTCGGTAAATTACCGCAAGTTATGGATGTGCCTTACTTGCTGGCAATACAGCTCGACTCCTATAAAAAGTTTTTGCAGACTGGGGTTGAACCAACAGATCGTCTAGATGCAGGTCTGCATGCCGCTTTTAACTCTGTCTTCCCGATTGTGTCCTATTCTGGAAATGCATCTCTGGAATATGTTGGCTATCGTCTGGGTGAGCCTGTATTTGACGTTAAAGAATGTCAGATACGCGGTATTACGTACGCAGCTCCTCTGCGCGTTAAAGTTCGTCTGGTTATTTATGACCGCGAATCCAGCAATAAAGCCGTAAAAGACATCAAGGAGCAAGAAGTCTACATGGGCGAAATGCCTCTGATGACTGAAAACGGAACTTTTGTTGTTAACGGTACTGAGCGTGTAATCGTATCTCAGCTTCACCGTTCGCCAGGCGTGTTCTTTGATCACGATAAAGGTAAAACGCATTCATCTGGCAAGCTGCTTTATTCTGCCAGAATCATTCCTTACCGTGGCTCCTGGTTAGATTTTGAATTTGATCCAAAAGACAGTCTGTTTGTTCGAATTGACCGTCGTCGTAAGCTGCCGGCTACTATTCTGCTGCGCGCACTGGGTTATGAAGCTGAAGAAGTACTGGATATCTTCTTCGAAAATACTTCATGGGCTCTGTCAGACGATGCTATTCACATGCAGCTGGTTGCTGATCGCCTGCGTGGTGAGACTCTGTCTTTTGAAGTGAAAGACCCTGATGGTAATGTGATTGTTGAAGCGGGTCGTCGTATTACTCCGCGTCACATTCGTCAGATGGCTAAAGCCAACATGGAACAGCTTGAGGTACCAATGGAGTACCTGGTGGGTAAAGCAATCGCAAGAGATGTTGCTGATCCATCTACAGGAGAGCTGATCTGTGGCTGTAACGCTGAGATTACAGAAGAACTGGTTGAACAGCTGCGTGCTGCTAAGATCACCGAGTTCGAAACCCTGTACACAAATGATCTGGATTGCGGTCCATTCATTTCAGATACTCTGCGTAACGACCCAACACGTAATCAGCTGGAAGCACTGGTAGAGATCTACCGCATGATGCGTCCGGGTGAGCCACCAACAAAAGAATCTGCAGAAGCTCTGTTTGAGAATCTATTCTTCGCAGAAGAGCGTTATGATCTGTCTGCTGTTGGTCGTATGAAATTCAACCGTCGCCTTGCTCGTGATGAGGTGACAGGTTCTGGAGTCCTTGATAAAGAAGACATCCTGGCAGTAATGAAGACTTTGATCGATATTCGTAACGGTAAAGGCACCGTTGATGATATCGACCATCTGGGTAACCGTCGTATCCGTTCTGTCGGTGAGATGGCAGAGAACCAGTTCCGTGTAGGTCTGGTTCGTGTTGAGCGTGCAGTACGTGAACGTCTGAGCATGGCTGAATCAGATAACCTGATGCCTCAGGATCTGATTAACGCTAAGCCGGTAGCGGCTGCGATTAAAGAGTTCTTTGGTTCTTCTCAGCTGTCTCAGTTTATGGACCAGAACAACCCGCTGTCTGAGGTTACTCACAAGCGCCGTGTTTCTGCATTAGGCCCTGGTGGTCTGACACGTGAGCGTGCAGGCTTCGAAGTACGTGACGTACACCCGACTCATTATGGTCGTGTATGTCCTATCGAAACCCCGGAAGGTCCAAACATCGGTCTGATTAACTCTCTGGCTACTTTTGCTCGCACTAACGATTACGGCTTCCTGGAAACACCTTATCGCCGTGTTATTGATAGTAAAGTAACAGATGAACTGGATTACCTGTCTGCGATTGAAGAAAACACATTTGTCATCGCGCAGGCTTCTGCGACCATGGATGATGAAGGTCGTCTGACGGATGATTTGGTAACCGTTCGCCACCTGAATGAAACAACCGTAATGGCGCCTGAGAAAGTTCAGTATATGGACGTATCTCCTCGTCAGGTTGTATCGGTAGCGGCTTCTTTGATTCCATTCCTTGAGCACGATGATGCCAACCGTGCATTGATGGGATCAAACATGCAGCGTCAGGCTGTTCCGACATTGCGCTCCGACAAACCGCTTGTAGGTACAGGTATTGAGCGTAACGTAGCTCAGGACTCCGGTGTATGTGTTGTGGCTCGCCGTGGCGGTCAAATCGAATCTGTAGATGCCAGCCGTATCGTCGTTCGTGTAAATGATGACGAAGTTGCAGCGGGTGAAGCAGGTGTAGATATCTATAACCTGACTAAGTACACACGTTCCAACCAGAATACCTGCATCAACCAGCGTTCAATTGTGAACCCTGGTGATACCGTTAAGGTTGGCGATGTTATGGCTGATGGCCCATCCGTAGATATGGGTGAGCTGGCACTGGGTCAGAACATGCGCATCGCGTTCATGCCTTGGAATGGTTACAACTTTGAGGATTCCATCCTGATCTCTGAACGTGTTGTTCAGGAAGATCGTTTCACGACTATCCACATTCAGGAACTGACCTGTGTGGCACGTGATACTAAGCTGGGTTCTGAAGAGATTACTTCTGATATTCCAAACGTGGGTGAATCTGCTCTGGCTAAGCTGGATGAAGCAGGCATCGTTCACATTGGTGCTGAAGTTGGTCCTGGCGATATCCTGGTTGGTAAAGTAACACCAAAAGGTGAAAGCCAACTGACTCCTGAAGAGAAACTGCTGCGTGCAATCTTCGGAGAGAAAGCGTCCGATGTTAAAGATACTTCTCTACGTGTTAAGACGGGTACTATTGGTAAAGTTATCGATGTACAGGTCTTCACTCGTGATGGCGTACAGAAAGATGAACGTGCTTTATCTATCGAGAAGTCTGAGCTGGATGCAATCCGTAAAGATTTAAATGAAGAACTACGTATCGTTGAACAAGCGACTTACGAACGTCTTGAAAAAGTACTGGTTGGCCTGAAGGCTGACGGTGGTGCTGGTCTGAGGAAAGGCGAAGAGATCAGTTCTGAATTCCTGGCTGAATTGCCGAAAGGCGAGTGGTTCAAGATCCGTGTTGCAGATGAGAATGCTGCTGAACAACTTGAGCAGGCTGAGAAACAACTTGAAGATCGTAAAGAGTCTCTGGACAAGCGCTTCGAAGATAAGAAGAGCAAGTTACAGACAGGCGATGATCTGGCCCCTGGCGTACTGAAGATTGTTAAGGTGTATGTTGCGACTAAGCGTCGTGTACAGCCTGGTGACAAGATGGCAGGTCGTCACGGTAATAAGGGTGTTATCTCGGTTATCATGCCAGTTGAAGACATGCCTTACGACGACAACGGTGAGCCGGTAGATATCGTGCTGAACCCACTGGGTGTACCGTCGCGTATGAACGTAGGTCAGATTCTTGAGACTCACATGGGTATGGCTGCCAAAGGTCTTGGTCGTCGTATCAATGAGATGCTGGATCAGGAGCGCGAGCGCACTGAGAAAGTTAAAGAGATCCGTGGATTCCTAGATAAAATCTATAACGCTGACTTGGGTGCAGGCATGAACAGCCGCACTGAAGATCTGGACAGCTTTACAGATGAAGAGATTCTCGAGCTGGCTAAGAACCTGTGTGGTGGTGTGCCATTGGCCACACCCGCCTTCGATGGTGCTAAAGAGGTTGAACTTAAATCTCTGCTGCGTCTGGCAGGTCTGAGCGATACCGGACAGACAACACTGTTCGATGGCCGTACAGGCGACAAATTTGATCGTCCAGTAACTGTTGGTTACATGTACATGCTGAAACTGAACCACTTGGTAGACGACAAAATGCACGCTCGTTCTACCGGTTCATACAGCCTGGTTACTCAGCAGCCGCTGGGTGGTAAGGCTCAGTTCGGTGGTCAGCGCTTCGGTGAGATGGAGGTGTGGGCACTTGAAGCATATGGTGCTGCATATACTCTGCAGGAGATGCTCACAGTTAAGTCCGATGACGTGAATGGTCGTACTAAGATGTATAAGAACATCGTGGATGGCGATCATCGCATGGAGCCGGGTATGCCGGAATCCTTCAACGTACTTATCAAAGAGATCCGCTCGCTGGGTATCGACATCGAGCTGGAATCTGAATAAGTATATAACTGTATACCAGGCGGGGGTCGCTCTTACTGAGCGGCCTCAAGCAAGAACTCCGTTAGGAGCTTGAAAGAATGAAAGATCTGCTGAATCTGCTGAAAACACAAGGCCAGTCTGAAGAGTTTGACTCTATCAAAATCACACTGGCTTCTCCGGAAATGATCCGTTCATGGTCGTACGGTGAAGTTAAAAAGCCGGAAACTATTAACTATCGTACCTTTAAGCCAGAACGTGAAGGTTTGTTCTGTGCCAAAATCTTTGGTCCGGTAAAAGATTACGAGTGTCTGTGCGGTAAGTATAAGCGCATGAAGCACCGTGGTGTCATCTGTGAGAAGTGTGGCGTAGAAGTTACACTGGCTAAAGTTCGTCGTGAGCGTATGGCGCACATCGAACTGGCATCTCCTGTTGCACACATCTGGTTCCTGAAATCACTGCCGTCTCGTATCGGTTTGATGCTGGATATGACGCTGCGTGATATCGAACGTGTTCTGTACTTCGAATCATTCGTTGTTATTGATCCAGGTATGACTACGCTGGAGCGTGGTCAGCTGATGAACGATGAGCAGTACTTCGAAGCACTGGAAGAGTTCGGTGATGACTTTGATGCCCGCATGGGTGCTGAAGCGGTTAAAGAATTGCTTTCTTCCATTGAGTTGGAAGAAGAAGTCAACATGCTGCGTGAAGAGCTGCCGCAGACCAATTCTGAGACGAAGATCAAGAAGCTGTCCAAGCGACTGAAGTTGCTGGAAGCGTTCTATAAGTCTGGCAACAAACCAGAGTGGATGATTCTGGAAGTGCTGCCAGTGCTGCCGCCAGATCTGCGTCCACTGGTACCGCTGGATGGTGGTCGTTTCGCGACATCTGATCTTAACGATCTGTACCGTCGTGTCATCAACCGTAACAACCGTCTGAAGCGTCTGCTGGATCTGAATGCACCGGATATCATCGTACGTAACGAAAAACGTATGCTGCAGGAATCTGTTGATGCCCTGCTGGATAACGGTCGTCGTGGTCGTGCTATCACGGGTTCTAATAAGCGTCCTCTGAAATCTTTGGCTGATATGATCAAAGGTAAGCAGGGTCGTTTCCGTCAGAACCTATTGGGTAAACGAGTAGATTACTCTGGCCGTTCTGTAATCGTGGTTGGTCCATACCTGCGTCTGCATCAGTGTGGTCTGCCGAAGAAAATGGCACTGGAACTATTTAAGCCATTCATCTTCTCCAAGCTGGAGCTGCGCGGACACGCAACGACTATTAAAGCTGCTAAGAAGATGGTTGAGCGCGAAGAAGCGCTGGTATGGGATATCCTTGATGAGGTTATCCGTGAGCATCCAGTACTGCTTAACCGTGCGCCAACACTTCACCGTCTGGGTATTCAGGCATTTGAACCTGTTCTGATCGAAGGTAAAGCAATTCAGTTGCACCCGCTTGTGTGTGCGGCATACAACGCTGACTTCGATGGTGACCAGATGGCGGTACACGTACCGTTGACAATCGAAGCGCAGCTTGAAGCACGTGCGCTGATGATGTCTACCAACAACGTACTGTCTCCTGCGAACGGTGAGCCAATCATTGTACCGTCTCAGGACGTTGTACTGGGTCTTTACTACATGACTCGTGAGCGTGTTAATGCGAAAGGTGAAGGCATGGTCTTCGCTGATACTGAAGAAGTAGCTCGCGCTCATGGTGCAGGTCAGGTTGATCTGCAGGCGAAGATTAAAGTTCGTGTTCAAGAAAGTATTCGTGATATCGAAGGCAACCTGGAAACCAAGACTGAACTGAAAGAGACGACTGCGGGTCGTGCGCTTCTGTTCACTATCGTTCCTAATGGCCTACCGTACTCACTGGTAGATCAGCCGATGAAGAAAAAGGCGATCTCGCGCTTGCTGAATGAGGCGTATCGTCGCTGTGGTCTGAAAGATACCGTTATCTTTGCCGATCAGCTGATGTACATGGGCTTCCGTCAAGCGACTATGTCCGGCGTATCTATCGGTGTGAACGACTTTGAAATCCCTGAAGATAAAGTAACCATCATTAACGAAGCTGAAGCTGAAGTAATGGATATTGAGCGTCAGTTCGCTGATGGTCTGGTAACTCAGGGCGAGAAATACAACAAGGTTATTGATATCTGGTCTCGTGCTAACGAACTGTTAGCGAAGAAGATGATGGATAACCTGAAAACTGAACCGGTTGTTACTAAAGACGGTGAAGAATCCGAACAGGAATCCTTCAACTCCGTTTACATGATGGCCGACTCCGGCGCCCGTGGTAGTGCTGCTCAGATTCGTCAGCTGGCGGGTATGCGTGGTCTGATGGCGAAGCCGGATGGCTCGATCATCGAAACGCCAATCACTGCGAACTTCCGTGAAGGTCTGAACGTACTTCAGTACTTCATCTCGACCCACGGTGCTCGTAAAGGTCTGGCCGATACAGCATTGAAAACTGCAAACTCCGGTTACCTGACGCGTCGTCTGGTAGACGTAGCGCAGGACGTTGTTATCACTGAGCATGACTGTGGTACTGACGAAGGTCTGGTAATGGTTCCGTTAATCGAGGGTGGCGACGTTGTTGTTGCTCTGGGTGATCGTGTGCTGGGTCGTACAGTTGCAGTAGATGTGCTGGATCCAAGCGGTAAGGATGTATTGATTGAAGCGGGTACGCTGATTGATGAAGCGTGGAAGCATCGCCTTGAAAACGACGATATCTACTCATCTATCGATGAAATTATCGTGCGTAGTGCGATCACCTGTAAAACACGTCACGGTATCTGTGCATGCTGTTACGGTCGTGATCTGGGTCGTGGTCATCAGGTTAATCCGGGTGAGGCAGTGGGTGTTATCGCTGCTCAGTCTATCGGTGAGCCAGGTACACAGCTGACCATGCGTACGTTCCACATCGGTGGTGCGGCGTCACGAGCTGCAGCAGTAGATAGCATTCAGGTTAAGAACGGCGGTGAAATTCGTCTGCATAACCTTAAGTTTGTTGAGCGTCCAGACGGTGCATTGGTTGCAACCTCTCGTTCCGGTGAGCTGGGTGTGACTGATGAGCACGGTCGTGAGCGTGAGCGTTATAAGCTGCCTTACGGTTCTGTGATCAAGGTTAAAGATGGCAGTGCTGTAGAAGCTGGCGATATTGTTGCTAACTGGGATCCGCATACTCACCCAATCATCTCTGAGGTGTCGGGTAAAGTTGAGCTGTCTGGTATGGAAGACGGTATTACCGTTAAGAGCCAGACTGACGAGCTGACGGGTCTGTCCACTACAGAAGTTTTGGACGCCAAAGATCGTCCTGCGGCAGGTAAAGATATCCGCCCAATGATCAAACTGTTGGATGCGAAAGGTAATGAAGTAATGCATCCGGGTTCTGACTCGGCAGCGCAATACCTGCTCCCAGCGAAAGCAATCATGAACCTGACAGATGGTGCAGAAGTTCAGATTGGTGATGTACTGGCGCGTATTCCTCAGGAAGGCACGGTCAACAAGGATATCACCGGTGGTCTGCCACGAGTGGCTGACCTGTTTGAGGCGCGTAAGCCGAAAGAGTCTGCAATCCTGGCGGAAGTTTCGGGTATCGTTGGTTTCGGTAAAGAAACTAAAGGTAAGAAACGTCTTCAGGTAACACCGAACGATTCTGATCCAGTAGAAACAATGATTCAGAAATGGCGTAACCTCAACGTGTTCGAAGGCGAGCATGTTGAAAAAGGTGAGGTTATTTCTGATGGACCTTCTAACCCGCACGATATTTTGCGTATCCTGGGTGTAGAAGAGCTGGCGAAATACATTACTGGTGAAATCCAGGATGTATACCGTCTGCAGGGCGTTGGCATCAACGATAAGCATATTGAAGTTATCGTTCGTCAGATGTTGCGTAAGGTTGAGATCATATCCTCCGGTGATTCTTCTTTCATCCCGGGTGATCAGGTTGAATACCAGGCAGTTATCGCAGAAAACGAAGAGCTGGAAGCAGCGGGTAAAATCCCGGCTAAGTTCGACCGTGTACTGCTGGGTATCACTAAAGCATCTCTGGCAACAGAATCCTTTATCTCTGCAGCATCCTTCCAGGAGACAACACGTGTCCTGACTGAAGGTGCGGTGACAGGCAAGCAGGACTTCCTGCGTGGTCTAAAAGAAAACGTCGTAGTAGGTCGTCTGATCCCAGCGGGTTCAGGTCTGGCTTACCACGAAGAGCGTAAGCGTAAGCGTGCGCAACCTACTGATGCTGATGCTGCAACAGTAAGTGCTGAAGAAGTTCAACAGGCACTGACTGAAGCGCTGAATGCATCAATGCCAGATGCTGAATAAGGATTTATTCAATTAATTTGAATAAATAGTGTCCAGTATTTGACGATAGGGGCCGGAATTAAGTAAAATTCCGGCCCCTTTGTGGATGGATTGTGAAAAATCCATTTTTTTATGGTGTTAAATCAAAACGTGGAGTTTGCTTAATGGCAACGATTAACCAGCTGGTACGTAAACCACGTAAACGCAAAGTTCAGCCTAGCGATGTTCGCGCATTGCAGGCTTGTCCTCAGCGTCGTGGCGTTTGTACCCGTGTTTACACCACTACTCCGAAAAAACCGAACTCAGCACTGCGTAAAGTGTGTCGTGTTCGTTTGACCAACGGCTTCGAGGTTGCTTCCTACATTGGTGGTGAAGGTCACAACCTGCAGGAGCATAGCGTTGTTCTAATTCGTGGTGGTCGTGTTAAGGACCTTCCAGGTGTTCGCTATCACACTGTGCGTGGCGCACTGGATTGCTCAGGTGTTAATGAGCGTAAACAAGGCCGTTCTAAGTACGGTGCTAAGCGTCCTAAATCTTAATCGTAGTCAATTCGGTTAAGTAGCTGAACTGTCAGCTAACTTGATCGATATGCGGTAAGAGTAAGGCCTTGCACTGATTGCTTGGAATACCTGAAGACCTTTTAATGAATTGAGGGCTTATCAATGCCTAGAAGACGCGTCGCTGCAAAGCGCGAAATATTGCCGGATCCTAAATTCGGTAACACAGTTCTGGCTAAATTTATGAACCACGTAATGGTTCACGGCAAGAAATCTGTTGCTGAAAAAATTGTCTACGGTGCTTTGGATAAAATCCAGGAACGTACAGACAAGGACCCATTGGAAATTTTTGAAAAAGCTCTGGAAGCAGTACAGCCTGCAGTCGAAGTTAAGTCCCGCCGTGTAGGTGGTGCAACTTATCAGGTACCTGTAGAAGTACGTCCAGTTCGTCGTATGGCTCTGGCTATGCGTTGGACTGTTGATGCTGCACGTGGTCGTGGTGAAAAATCCATGGCATTACGTCTGGCAGGTGAGCTGATCGATGCTGCTGAAGGCCGTGGTGCCGCAGTTAAGAAACGTGAAGACGTGCATCGTATGGCTGAAGCGAACAAAGCATTCGCTCACTACCGCTTCTAAGATACTGAGGATTAAGTCGTGGCTCGTAAAACTCCAATCGCACGTTACCGCAATATTGGTATTTGTGCGCATGTTGATGCCGGTAAAACGACTACTACTGAGCGAGTACTTTTCTACACCGGTCTTTCTCATAAGATCGGTGAAGTTCATGATGGCGCAGCTACCATGGACTGGATGGAACAAGAGCAGGAGCGTGGTATCACTATCACGTCTGCTGCTACCACTTGTTTCTGGAAAGGCATGAATCAGCAATTCGAAGATCATCGAATTAATATCATCGATACACCTGGGCACGTTGACTTCACTATCGAAGTTGAACGTTCTTTACGTGTACTTGATGGTGCAGTTGTTGTGTTATGTGCTTCCTCAGGTGTTCAGCCTCAGACGGAAACAGTATGGCGCCAGGCTAACAAATATGAAGTGCCCCGCATGGTATTCGTCAATAAGATGGATCGCATCGGTGCAGATTTCTTCATGGTTGTTGATCAGCTCAAAGAGCGGCTTGGTGCCAACGCCGTACCAATAAACTTCCCGATCGGCGCGGAAGAGAACTTTGTTGGTGTGGTGGACCTGATTCGCATGAAAGCCATTATGTGGAATGAAGCTGATCAGGGAATGACCTATGAGCTGGAAGATATTCCGGCTGATTTGCAGGCTAAAGCTGACGAGCTGCATGAGCAGTTAGTTGAAGTGGCAGCTGAAGCAAATGATGAATTAATGGATAAGTACCTTGAAGAAGGTGATTTGTCCTTAGATGAAATCAAGCAGGGGTTGCGTGCTCGTACACTGGATAACGATATTGTTCTGATGCAGGCAGGTTCTGCATTTAAGAATAAGGGTGTACAAGCAGTACTTGATGCTGTTGTCGAATTTATGCCGTCTCCAATCGAAGTAAAGGCGATTGAAGGTACGCTTGATGATAAAGATGAAACAGTGGCAGAACGTCATGCAGATGATGACGCTCCCTTTGCGGCGCTTGCGTTCAAAATAGCAACGGATCCTTTTGTTGGTACGCTTACATTCGTACGAGTTTATTCCGGTGTGTTGAAGTCTGGCGATGGGGTTTATAACTCTGTTAAAGGCAAAAAAGAACGTGTAGGCCGAATGGTTCAAATGCATTCTAATAACCGAGAAGAGATCAAAGAGGTTCGCGCAGGCGACATTGCGGCTCTTATCGGCATGAAGGATGTAACAACCGGTGATACTTTATGTGATATCGACGACAAGATTATTCTGGAGCGTATGGAATTCCCTGCCCCGGTAATATCTGTTGCGGTAGAGCCTAAGTCTCAGGCAGATCAGGAAAAAATGGGTGTCGCGCTGGGCAAACTTGCTCAGGAAGATCCGTCCTTCCAGGTTGAGACTGATAAAGAAACTGGTCAAACGATTATTTCCGGTATGGGTGAATTACACCTGGATATTCTTGTGGATCGAATGAAGCGAGAGTTCAAGGTTGAAGCCAATATCGGTAAACCGCAGGTAGCCTACCGCGAGAAGATTAAGCAGTCTGTCGATGCTAACCATAAGTTTGTGCGTCAGTCTGGTGGTCGCGGTCAATACGGTCATGTAGTTGTTGAATTTAGTCCTTCGGAAGATGAAGGTTTAGAGTTCATCAATGAGATTGTAGGTGGTGCTATCCCTAGGGAATTTATACCGGCTGTACAAAAGGGCATAGAAGAGCAGATGCATAACGGTGTTATCGCAGGCTATCCGCTCATCGGTTTAAAAGCTCGTTTGTATGACGGTTCCTTTCATGATGTTGACTCCAACGAGATGGCGTTTAAAATTGCGGCTTCTCAGGCTCTGAAGAAGTTTGCTCAGGATGCTGATCCTTGTCTGTTAGAGCCAGTCATGAAAGTTGAAGTTGTAACCCCTGAAGATTATATGGGCGATGTGATGGGCGACCTGAACCGTCGTCGAGGTCTTGTTCAGGGTATGGAAGATAGTTCTTCGGGTAAGGTTATTGATGCATTGGTTCCTCTAGGTGAGATGTTCGGTTATGCAACCGATCTGCGCTCAGCTACGCAGGGTCGTGCGACTTATTCGATGGAGTTTTATGAGTACGGTGAAGCGCCAAAAAATGTCGCTGATGCCGTTATCAATTTTACTTAATTATTTATTTGCCAATAATGGCTTATAGAGGTATTAGACGTGGCTAAAGAACAATTTGAACGCTCTAAACCGCACGTTAACGTTGGTACAATCGGCCACGTTGACCACGGTAAAACTACACTGACTGCAGCTCTGACTCGCGTATGTGCGGAAGTTTGGGGTGGTGACGCGGTTGCATTTGACGGTATCGATAACGCTCCAGAAGAGCGTGAGCGTGGTATCACAATTGCGACATCTCACGTTGAGTACGATTCTCCAGACCGTCACTACGCACACGTAGACTGCCCAGGACACGCTGATTACGTTAAGAACATGATCACGGGTGCTGCACAGATGGACGGCGCGATTCTGGTATGTGGTGCTACAGACGGCCCAATGCCACAGACGCGTGAGCACATCCTGCTGTCTCGTCAGGTAGGTGTACCATACATCGTAGTATTCCTGAACAAAGCTGACCTGCTGGCTGAAGATTGTGGCGGTGCAGACTCTGAAGAATACACAGAGATGCTGGAACTGGTTGAAATGGAGCTGCGTGAGCTGCTGGATCAGTACGAATTCCCAGGTGACGACACGCCAATCATCCCAGGTTCTGCTCTGATGGCACTGAACGGCGAAGATGACAACGAGCTGGGTACTACAGCTGTTAAAACTCTGGTTGAAACTCTGGATTCTTACATCCCAGAGCCAGAGCGTGCGATCGACGGTGCATTCATCATGCCTATCGAGGACGTATTCTCTATCCAGGGTCGTGGTACTGTAGTAACAGGTCGTGTTGAGCGCGGTATCGTTAACGTTGGTGACGACGTAGAAATCGTTGGTATCAAAGAGACTACAACAACTACTTGTACTGGTGTTGAGATGTTCCGTAAGCTGCTTGACGAAGGTCGTGCAGGTGAGAACATTGGTGCGCTGCTGCGTGGTACTAAGCGTGAAGAAGTTGAGCGTGGTCAGGTACTGGCTGCTCCAGGTTCTATCACTCCTCACACTCGTTTCGAGGGTGAAGTATACGTACTGTCCAAAGAAGAAGGTGGTCGTCATACTCCATTCTTCAAAGGCTACCGTCCACAGTTCTACTTCCGTACAACTGACATCACTGGTGCTTGTGAGCTGCCAGAAGGTGTAGAAATGGTAATGCCAGGTGATAACATCCAGATGGACGTTACCCTGATCAACCCAGTTGCGATGGAGGAAGGTCTGCGCTTTGCGATCCGTGAAGGCGGTCGTACAGTAGGTGCAGGCGTTGTATCTAAGATCGTTGAGTAATTAATACTCTCTGATTTAAAAAGCCCTCTCTGAGAGGGCTTTTTTGTGTCTACTGAAAAGTAAAATCGGCCATTTCAGGTTAATTGTTTGTTAATTGTACAAATTGATTGTATTCGCTGTTGACCTTGGCTGGTGACATCAGTAGAATTTGCGTCCCCCTCAAAGTAGGGGGAGGTCGGCGTATGCCGTAAATTTATTTTTTGGAAATGTGTGATCGAAATGCAGAATCAGAAAATTCGTATTCGTCTGAAAGCCTTTGATCATCGCTTGATCGACTCTTCTGCGCAGGAAATCGTTGATACTGCGAAAAGAACTGGCGCTCAGGTACGTGGCCCGATCCCACTTCCTACCCGCAAAGAACGCTTTACCGTTCTGGTTTCTCCTCACGTGAATAAAGACGCACGTGATCAGTATGAAATCCGTACGCACAAGCGTGTTCTAGACATCGTTGAACCAACTGAAAAAACAGTTGATGCATTGATGAAGCTAGATCTTGCAGCGGGTGTTGAAGTGCAGATCAGCCTCGGCTAATAAGGCAACTGCGCAGAATTAATTTTAATTAATGAAGCGCTTTTTTAGTGTGGAATGCTCTGGGAAGGGCAGCCGTAGTGGGTAACAGCCCCGTACACAACTGGCAAGAGGTTTTAAAAGAAATGTCTGTAGGTTTAATCGGACGTAAAGCGGGTATGACTCGTGTCTTCACTGAAGACGGCGTATCCGTGCCAGTCACCGTCATCGAAGTGGAACCGAATCGCGTTACCGCTGTGAAAACAGAGGAAACTGACGGCTACACTGCTGTGCAGGTTACTACTGGTTCTAAGAAGGCTAACCGCCTTTCTAAGCCAGACGCAGGTAACTTTGCTAAAGCAGGTGTGGAAGCAGGACGTGGTTTGTGGGAGTTCCGCCTGTCGGGTGGCGACGAAGTCAACGTTGGTGAAGAGCTAACAGTTGCGCGCTTCGAAGCAGGTCAGAAAGTTGACGTAACAGGTCAGTCTAAAGGTAAAGGTTTCCAGGGTGGCGTTAAGCGCTGGAACTTTGCTATGCAGGACGCGACTCACGGTAACTCTCTTTCTCACCGTGCTCCGGGTTCAATTGGTCAATGTCAGACTCCTGGTCGTGTTTGGAAAGGCAAGAAGATGGCAGGTCAGATGGGTAATGCACAGGTAACTGTTCAGACCCTGGAAGTCGTTCGCGTAGATGCGGAACGCAACCTGTTGTTGATCAAAGGTGCTGTTCCAGGCGCAACTGGCGGTGACGTAATCGTTAAACCAGCTGTTAAAGCTGGCGCCTAAGGGGGTTTGAAATGAATCTGAATTTAGCTGGAGCTAATGGTTCGGTTGAAGTTTCCGACCTGGCTTTTGGTAAAGAATTCAACGAGACACTGGTTCACCAGGTTGTAACTGCTTATATGGCAGGTGCACGCCAGGGAACTAAAGCTCAGAAAAACCGTTCAGCGGTTTCTGGTGGTGGTGCGAAGCCATGGCGTCAGAAAGGTACTGGTCGTGCGCGTGCGGGAACGAGTCGTTCTCCAATCTGGCGTGCGGGTGGTGTTACCTTTGCTGCTCAGCCTCGTGACTACTCTCAGAAAGTGAACAAGAAAATGTTCCGCGCAGCAATGCGTTGCATCTTCTCTGAGCTGGTTCGTCAAGAGCGTCTTGTTGTTGTTGAAGAATTTGCTGTTGAGTCTCCAAAGACTAAACAGTTTGTGGCTAAGCTGAATGAGCTTGAGCTGACTAATGCACTGCTGATTACAGAAGATGTAGAGCAGAACTTGTACCTGGCATCTCGCAACGTTCCACACGTTGATGTACGCGATGCTGCTGGCGTTGACCCGGTTTCCCTGGTTGGCTTCGATAAAGTACTGGTTACTGTTGCTGCTCTGAAGAAAATCGAGGAGAAGCTGGCATGAAACAGGAACGCATTTATCAAGTGCTGCTGGGTCCGCACATCTCCGAGAAAGCTACTATCGTAGCTGAAGGTTCTCAGCAGGTTGTTTTTCGTGTAGCAAAAGACGCTACTAAGCCGGAAATCAAACAAGCAGTTGAAGAACTGTTCAACGTCAAAGTTAAAGGCGTTAACGTTCTCAATGCGAAGGGCAAAACCAAGCGTACACAGCGTGGTTTGGGCAAGCGTAGCGATGTGCGTAAAGCATACGTTGCACTGGCTGACGGCTCTGAGATTGATTTCCTGGGTGGCGAGTAAAAGAGGGTTTAAAAAATGGCAATGACTAAATCTAAGCCGACCTCTGCTGGACGCCGTCATGTAGTGACAGTGACTAATTCTGAGCTACACAAAGGCAAGCCGTATGCAGCTCTGACTGAGAAGAAGAGCAAGAGCGGTGGTCGTAACCACCACGGTCGCATCACGACTCGTCATATTGGCGGTGGTCACAAACAGCAGTACCGTATTATTGATTTTCGTCGTAATAAGGACAATATCCCAGCGACTATTGAGCGCCTGGAATATGATCCGAACCGTTCTGCGCATATTGCACTAGTTGTATATGCTGACGGTGAACGTCGTTACATCATTGCACCTAAAGGTGTTTCTGCAGGCGCCAAGATTATGTCTGGCGACACTGTAGATATTAAGCCTGGTAACACTATGCCTTTGCGCAACATCCCAGTGGGTTCTGTAATTCACTGTGTTGAGCTTAAGCCTGGTAAAGGTGCTCAGATTGCTCGTTCTGCGGGTACATCTGCACAGTTGGTAGCACGTGAAGGTGCTTACGCTACATTACGTCTGCGTTCAGGCGAAATGCGTAAAGTCCTGGTTGAGTGTCGTGCAACTCTGGGTGAAGTGAGCAACAGTGAACATTCTCTGCGTCAGCTGGGTAAAGCGGGTGCTACGCGTTGGCGTGGTGTTCGTCCTACTGTACGTGGTGTTGCGATGAACCCAGTTGACCACCCACACGGTGGTGGTGAAGGTCGTACTTCCGGTGGTCGTCACCCAGTGACACCATGGGGTGTTCCGACTAAGGGTTATAAAACTCGTAAGAACAAGCGTACTGACAAGTTGATCGTACGCCGTCGTAACGCTAAGTAAGAGGATACAGCTGTGCCACGTTCACTTAAGAAAGGTCCTTTTATCGACCTTCACTTGTTGAAAAAGGTAGAGGCTGCGATTGAAAGCAACGACCGTCGTCCAATCAAAACTTGGTCTCGTCGTTCTACGATTTTTCCGAACTTCGTAGGTCTGACAATTGCAGTACACAATGGCCGTCAGCATGTTCCAGTGTTTGTCACTGAGGATATGGTAGGTCACAAACTGGGCGAGTTTGCCGTGACACGTAACTATCGTGGTCACGTAGTAGACAAGAAAGCCAAGAAATAAGGAGTAAGATGATGGAAGTTGCCGCTAAGCACAAAGGCGCCCGCATCTCTGCACAGAAAGCTCGTCTGGTTGCTGATCAGATTCGCGGAAAATCTGTGGGTGAAGCTCTGGACATCCTGGCTTACAGCCCGAAAAAAGGTGCGGATCTTGTTAAGAAGGTACTGGAGTCTGCTATTGCTAACGCAGAGCATAACGAAGGTGCTGATATTGATGAGCTACGCGTTTCTACAGTTTTTGTTGATGAAGCAATGACTATGAAGCGTATTAAGCCGCGTGCGAAAGGTCGCGCTGATCGTATTTTGAAGCGCTCCTGTCACATCACTGTAAAAGTGGCCGACTGAGCTGACTGCTAGGAGATTCCGTTATGGGTCAGAAAGTACATCCGACCGGTATTCGCCTTGGTATCGTTAAAGATCACACTTCTGTGTGGTACGCCGATAAGAGCGAATACGCAAGCAAGCTGCAGAATGATCTGCAGGTGCGTGAGTACCTGGATAAGCAGCTTGAAAAAGCATCTGTAAGCCGCATCGAAATCGAGCGTCCTGCACAGAATGCAAAAATTACCATCCACACTGCTCGTCCGGGCATCGTGATTGGTAAAAAAGGTGAAGATGTTGAGAAGCTGCGTAACACAGTATCAGAAATGATGGGTGTTCCGGTTCATATCAACATCGAAGAAATTCGTAAACCAGAACTTGACGCACGTCTTGTAGCACAGGGCGTTGCTGGTCAGCTGGAGCGTCGTGTTATGTTCCGTCGTGCTATGAAGCGCGCTGTTCAGAACGCTATGCGTCTTGGTGCTAAAGGTATCAAGATTCAGCTGGGTGGTCGTCTTGGTGGTGCCGAGATCGCTCGTAGCGAATGGTATCGTGAAGGTCGTGTGCCATTGCACACACTTCGTGCTGATATCGATTACGCTACTTATGAAGCGCACACTACATACGGTGTGATCGGCGTTAAAGTCTGGATCTTCAAGGGCGAAGTTCTTGGCGGCATCGAACAGGTGCGTGCTGAGAAAAATAAGCCTAAGAAGAAAGGAAAGTGAGGTAGACGTCGATGCTACAACCAAAACGTCTTAAGTTCCGCAAAATGATGAAGGGCCGCAACCGCGGTCTGGCTCAGCGCGGTAGCACAGTAAGCTTTGGTGAATATGCACTGAAAGCGACCGGTCGTGGTCGTATCACTGCACGTCAGATCGAAGCAGCGCGTCGTACCATGACTCGTCACGTAAAACGTGGTGGTAAAATCTGGATCCGTGTGTTCCCAGACAAGCCAATCTCTAAGAAGCCACTTGAAGTACGTATGGGTAAAGGTAAGGGTGCGGTTGAGTATTGGGTTGCTCAGATTAAGCCTGGTAAGATTCTGTTCGAAATGAGCGGAGTTGATGAAGGTCTTGCTTCTGAAGCGTTCACACTTGCTGCTGCTAAATTGCCTGTTGCAACAGCCATTGTTAAACGGACGGTGATGTAATGAAAGCAATTGATCTACGTGAAAAGTCCGTTGATGAGCTGCAGCAAGAGTTGCTGGGTCTTCTGAAAGAGCAGTTTAACCTGCGCATGCAGAAGACTACTGGCCAGCTGGCACAGAATCATCTGTTAGGACAGGTTCGTCGCGATATCGCTCGTGTCAAGACAGTACTCAACGAAAAGGCAGGTAACTAAGATGAGCGCAGAAAAACGTACTCGAACTGTTACTGGTCGTGTTGTAAGCGACAAGATGGATAAAACCATCACAGTTATGGTTGAGCGTAAAGAGAAACATCCGATTTACGGTAAGTTCATGAAACGCTCTTCTAAACTGCATGCTCACGATGAGAAGAATGAGTGTCAGCAGGGTGACCTGGTTACTATCGCTGAAACTCGTCCATTGTCCAAGAATAAGTCTTGGGCGCTAGTTCGTATTGAAGAGCGTGCAGCAAAGGTGTAAACTATTGCGCCTTTGCTCCATTAGCCGGTCTGTCCGCCTAGCGGACGGTCCCTAAATGTTTATGGAGTAAGACCATGATTCAAACTGAATCTATGCTTGACGTTGCTGATAACAGCGGCGCTAAGCGAGTACAGTGTATTAAGGTCCTGGGTGGTTCTCACCGCCGCTACGCTTCTGTAGGTGACATTATTAAAGTTACTGTTAAAGAAGCGATTCCTCGCGGCAAAGTGAAGAAAGGCCAGGTTCTTAACGCCGTAGTGGTACGTACCCGTAAAGGTGTTCGTCGTTCTGATGGCTCAGTAATCCGCTTTGATACAAACTCTGCGGTTTTGCTGAACGCAAGCGATGCACCAATCGGTACTCGTATCTTCGGCCCAGTGACGCGTGAACTTCGCTCAGAGAAGTTCATGAAAATCATTTCCCTGGCGCCTGAAGTGCTATAAAGGCTGAACAGCTTAAAATTTGTTCAGTTTATGTGAAAACGCTAACACCGGAAGGTGTTGGCGTTTTTGAGCATGAGAGGGTAGCAGGAAGCGATATAGGTATATTATGCGCAAGATTAAACGTGACGATGAAGTAATTGTCATCGCAGGAAAAGACAAGGGCAAGCGTGGCACTGTCATGCGTGTTCTGGACGATCGACTGATCGTTTCTGGTATTAACATGGTGAAGAAGCACACCAAGCCAAACCCAATGCTGGGTAAAGCAGGTGGAATCGTTGAGAAAGAAGCAGCGATTGCTGTTTCCAATGTTGCAATCTTCAACCCGCAGACTGGTAAAGGCGATCGTGTTGGCTTCAAAGTTCTTGAAGATAACACCAAAGTTCGCATCTACAAGTCTTCCGGCGAAATCATTGGCGGATAAGGGGAGCTGATATCATGTCTAGATTAAAAGCGCTTTATAACGATTCCGTTAAGCAGCAGCTGAAAGATGAGCTGAACTGCCCAAGTGTTATGGCTGTGCCACGTTTGACCAAAATTACCCTGAATATGGGTGTTGGTGAAGCGTTAGGCGACAAGAAAATGCTGGAAAATGCAGTTACAGATATGACTGCAATTGCTGGTCAGAAGCCGGTTGTTTGTCTGGCTCGTAAATCCATCGCGGGCTTTAAAGTTCGTGAAGGCTGGCCGATTGGCTGTAAAGTTACTCTGCGCGGAGAGCGTATGTGGGAATTCCTGGATCGTCTGGTAGATATTTCTATCCCACGTATCCGTGACTTCCGTGGCCTGAACCCGAAATCTTTCGATGGTCGTGGCAACTACAGCATGGGTGTTAAAGAGCAAATTATCTTCCCTGAAATCGAATACGATAAGGTTGATAAACTGCGTGGTATGGACATTACGTTCACTACGACTGCTCAGACAAACGATGAGGGTCGCGCCCTGCTGGCTGCCCTGAACTTCCCATTCCGTAAGTAAGGGGTATAGCATGGCTAAGGAATCAATGAAGGCACGTGAAGATAAACGTGCAAAGTTAGTTGCTAAATATGCTGAGAAACGTTCTCAGCTTAAAGCAATCATCAATAACCCAGCGTCATCAGAAGACGAAGTTTGGGATGCAGTGATCGCTCTTCAGAAGCTACCACGCGACTCAAGCAAATCACGTCAGCAACGTCGTTGTCAGCTGACTGGTCGTCCACACGCTGTATACCGCAAGTTCGGTATCAGCCGTATCAAACTGCGTGAAGCAGCGATGCGTGGTGATGTTCCGGGTCTGAAAAAGGCTAGCTGGTAATCCACCAGTTGGTATAACGGTAAGCACGGTGGTTCTGGCCCCATAAGGGGTACCGCATCGTGCTGCACATGAGGAAGTTAATGCAATGAGCATGCAAGATACTCTGTCGGATATGTTGACTCGTATCCGTAACGGTCATATGGCTGAAAAGCAGGCCGTGTCTATGCCGTCTTCCAAAGTAAAAGTATCTGTAGCCAAAGTTCTAAAAGAAGAAGGTTACATCGTTGACTACGCAGTAGAAGGCGACGTAAAACCGGTTCTGAACATCGAGCTGAAGTACTTTGAAGGTAAGCCGGTAATTGAAGAGATCAAACGCGTTAGTCGTCCAGGTCTGCGTATCTATAAGAACGCAAACGATCTGCCACAGGTTTGTGGTGGTCTGGGTGTAGCGATTATCTCTACAAGTAAAGGTGTAATGGCTGACCGCGCGGCACGTAGTGCTGGCGTTGGTGGCGAAGTCATCTGCACAGTATTCTAAGAGGTATTTCAATATGTCACGTATTGCAAAAAGCCCTGTTACTGTACCTGCAGGTGTTGAAGTTAAAGTTGACGGTCAGTCTGTCAATGTAAAAGGTAAGAACGGTCAACTGTCTCTGGACGTTCACCCTTCCGTTGAGGTTACTCAGGAAGATGGTGCTCTGAAATTCGCAGCTCGCGAAGCGTCTAAACAGTCCCGTGCTCTGTCCGGTACTACTCGTTCACTGGTTAACAACATGGTTGTTGGTGTGACTGAAGGCTTCAAGAAGACTCTTGAGCTGCAAGGTGTAGGTTATCGTGCTGCCGCTAAAGGCAAGACGCTTAATCTGAACCTGGGTTTCTCTCACCCAATCGATTATGAATTGCCAGAAGGCATCAAAGCAGAAACGCCAAACGTAACCACAATCGTGCTGTCTGGATCAGACAAGCAGGTTTTGGGTCAGGCTGCTGCTGAGATTCGCGCGTTCCGTCCACCAGAGCCTTATAAAGGTAAAGGTGTTCGTTATGCTGATGAATATGTTCGCCGTAAAGAAGCGAAGAAAAAGTAAATAGGGCAGGGTTATGAACGCTAAGAAACAATCTCGTATTCGTCGTGCTCGTCGCTCCCGTCTGAAAATGCGTGAGCTGGGCGCAACTCGCTTGTGCGTTACTCGCACGCCGCGTCACATTTATGCTCAGGTTATTTCTGCTGACGGCGCAAATGTTTTGGCATCTGCATCTACTGTAGAGAAAGATCTGCGCGAAGCGACTGGTGGTAACATCGCTGCGGCTGAAAAAGTAGGTGCACTGATTGCTCAGCGCGCTACTGAAGCCGGTGTAACTGAAGTAGCTTTTGACCGTGCTGGTTACCAGTATCATGGTCGTGTAAAAGCTCTGGCTGATGCTGCCCGCGAAGGCGGCCTGAAATTCTAATAGGGATCGAATATGTCAAATCATGATCAGAAAGACGGCGATCTGCAGGAAAAACTGGTTCAGGTTAACCGCGTCGCAAAAGTAGTTAAAGGTGGTCGTATCTTCGGCTTTACTGCACTGACTGTTGTTGGTGATGGTAAAGGTCGTGTTGGTTTCGGCCGTGGTAAGGCACGTGAAGTTCCTGCTGCTATTCAGAAAGCAATGGAACAGGCTCGTCGTAACATGGTTTCAGTTGAACTGAACGGCGACACACTGCAGTACCCAATTAAAGCACGTCACGGTGCTTCAAAGATTTACATGCAACCTGCTTCTCAGGGTACTGGTGTAATCGCAGGTGGTGCGATGCGTGCAGTACTGGAACTGGCAGGTGTCCATAACGTACTGGCTAAGTGCTATGGCTCTACTAATCCTGTGAACGTTGTTCGCGCGACTGTTAAAGGTCTTGCAACAATGAAATCACCAGATGATGTAGCAGCTAAGCGCGGTAAGTCCGTAGAAGACATTCTGGGGTAATCGAAAATGGCTAAGACTGTTAAAGTAACATTGGTACGTAGCCCTATCGGTATCCTGCCTAACCACAAATTGTGCGTTAAGGGTCTGGGTTTGCGTCGTATTGGACACACAGTTGAAGTGGAAGACACTCAATCTGTACGTGGCATGATCAACAAAGTTAACTACATGTTACGTGTAGAAGACTAACAAGGGAGTTCACATCATGCATTTGAACACTCTAAGTCCTGCAGAGGGATCCAAGAAAGCGGCTAAACGTGTTGGTCGTGGTATTGGTTCCGGTCTGGGCAAAACTTGTGGCCGTGGTCACAAGGGTCAGAAATCCCGCTCCGGCGGTTCTGTGAAACCTGGTTTTGAAGGCGGTCAGATGCCATTACAGCGTCGTCTGCCAAAATTCGGTTTCACTTCTCGTATTGCTCGTTACGTTGCAGAGATTCGTCTCAACGAACTGGCTAAGATCGAAGCTGAAGTAATTGATCTGGATGCTTTGAAAGCTGCAGACATCATTAAGCAGGAAATTAAATCTGCGAAAGTGATCTTGTCTGGTGAGATCAATAAGGCTGTCACTTTAAAAGGTCTTCGTGTGACCAAAGGTGCACAGGCTGCTATCGAAGCTGCTGGCGGTAAAGTCGAGGCGTAAATGGCTAAACAAGGACAAATACCAACTGGAAATCAAAACGGGCTGGGCGAACTCAAGTCCCGTCTGTTGTTCGTGCTGATTGCGATCGTTGTATACCGTATCGGGGCTCATATCCCGGTACCAGGTATCAATCCAGATCGTCTTGCAGCACTGTTTGATCAGAACCAGGGCACAATCCTGAGTCTGTTCAACATGTTCTCCGGTGGTGCATTGGAAAGAATGAGTATCCTCGCTTTGGGTATCATGCCGTATATCTCTGCATCGATTATTATGCAGCTGATGACGGTGGTAAGCCCAACCCTCGCTCAATTAAAGAAAGAGGGAGAGGCTGGTCGTCGTAAGATTAACCAGTACACTCGTTACGGAACTGTATTCCTGGCTACTATCCAGTCTTTCGGTATGGCCGTGGGTCTGGCAAATCAGGGCGTGGCATTCAGTGCGGACTTCAGCTTCTACTTTGTAGCTGTAGTAACACTGGTTGCGGGCGCAGTCTTCCTGATGTGGTTGGGTGAGCAGGTAACGGAGCGTGGTATTGGTAACGGTATCTCAATTCTTATCTTTGCGGGTATTGTGGCAGGTTTGCCAAGTGCGATCGGCCAGGCCTTTGAAGCGTCCAGACAGGGTGACCTGAACATTCTTGCGCTTCTAGCTATTGCGTTTTTGGCGGTTGCTACTGTTGGTTTTGTTGTGTTTATGGAGCGCGGTCAACGCCGTATCACCATTAACTACGCCAAACGTCAGCAGGGTAATCGTGTATTTGCGGCTCAGTCCAGCCACCTTCCTTTGAAGGTTAATATGGCTGGTGTGATTCCGCCGATCTTTGCATCCAGTATCCTGCTTTTCCCTGCGTCCATGGGCCAATGGTTCGGACAAAGTGAAGGTATGGATTGGCTTCAGAATGTTGCATTAGCGCTTGGCCCAGGTCAGCCGCTGTACATTCTGTTGTTCTCGGTCGCAATTATTTTCTTCTGCTACTTCTATACAGCGATTATGTTTAATCCTAAAGACGTAGCGGATAACCTGAAGAAATCAGGTGCTTTTATTCCGGGTATTCGTCCTGGTGAGCAGTCAGCGCGCTATATCGATAGCGTTCTGAGTCGATTGACTTTGTTTGGTGCGCTATACATCACGGCGGTATCTTTGATGCCTCAGTTCCTGGTGGTAGCAGCGAATGTTCCATTTTATTTCGGTGGCACCTCATTACTGATCGTCGTAGTCGTAGTTATGGACTTTATGGCGCAGGTTCAATCGCATCTTATGTCTCATCAGTACGAGTCTCTGATGAAGAAATCTAATCTCAAGGGTGGTCGCGCTAATTAAGCGCAGGGCTACATGGAGTAGATCATGAAAGTACGTGCATCTGTTAAAAAGATCTGTCGTAACTGCAAAATCGTTCGTCGTAACGGTTCAGTACGCGTGATCTGTAAAGTAGAGCCGCGTCACAAGCAGCGTCAGGGTTAATTCAACCCTGAATTGGACGCAGGAGGGGTGCTGCACTTGATTTAAAATTAATCAACGTGTATTATTGCGCGCCTTCTGCGAACAGAACAAAATTTTACTGGTGATATTGGATTATTTCCAAACACCTTTTTTATGAACGGAGTAAAAGAATGGCCCGTATAGCTGGCGTCAACATTCCTGACAATAAGCATGCGGTAATTTCTCTGACTTACATTTACGGCATTGGCCGCACAACTGCGTCTCAGATTTTGGAAACTTGCGGTATTGCACCGAATACAAAGATTTCTGATCTGTCTGATGAACAATTAGACGTAGTTCGTGGAGAAGTTGGTAAATTTACTGTTGAAGGCGATCTGCGTCGTGAAATTTCCATGAGCATCAAACGTTTGATGGACCTTGGTTGTTTCCGCGGTATCCGCCACCGTCGTAACCTTCCGGTTCGCGGTCAGCGAAGTAAAACGAATGCGCGCACCCGTAAAGGTCCGCGTAAGCCGATCCGTAAATAAGTGGTAAGCGATAGGAATTCCGAATATGGCAAAGCCAGGTAATCGCACACGCAAAAAAGTGAAGAAGCAAGTTGCTGATGGGTTCGCCCACATCCACGCTTCTTTTAATAATACGATCATTACAATTACCGATCGTCAGGGTAACGCTCTTTCTTGGGCAACTGCAGGTGGCTCCGGCTTCCGCGGTTCTCGTAAGAGTACCCCTTTCGCTGCTCAGGTTGCGGCTGAGCGCGCTGGACAGGCTGCTTTAGAGTATGGCCTGAAAAACTTAGACGTATTTGTAAAAGGCCCAGGACCAGGACGCGAATCAGCGGTTCGCGCACTGAATGCTGTAGGCTACAAAATTGCAAATATCACTGACGTGACGCCAATCCCTCACAATGGTTGTCGTCCACCGAAGAAACGTCGCGTTTAATCTGGAGACGGTAATATGGCTCGTTATCTTGGACCAAAGTGCAAGCTGTCTCGTCGAGAAGGTACAGACCTTTTCCTGAAGAGCGGTGTTCGTGCACTGGACAGTAAGTGCAAACTTGAAGCTGCTCCAGGTGTACACGGCGCTCGTCGTGGTCGTCTGTCTGACTACGGCCTGCAGCTGCGTGAAAAACAGAAAGTACGTCGTATGTACGGCGTTTTGGAACGTCAGTTCCGTAGTTATTACAAAGAAGCGGCTCGTCGCACCGGTGCAACAGGTGAAAACCTACTGCAACTGTTGGAAGGCCGTTTAGACAACGTTGTGTATCGAATGGGTTTTGGTGCTACTCGCGCAGAAGCTCGTCAGATCGTATCTCATCGCTCAATCACTGTTAATGGCCAGGTTGTGAATGTTGCATCCTACCAGGTTCAGGCAGGTGATGTTGTCGCTGTACGTGAAAAAGCTAAGACTCAGTTGCGTATTAAAAACGCACTGGAACTGGCTGGTCAGCGTTCAGCAGTTGAGTGGGTAGAAGTAGACGCAGGTAAAATGGAAGGCACCTATAAGGCGACTCCAGAGCGTTCTGAACTACCAGCTGAGATCAACGAACAGCTGATTGTAGAGCTGTACTCGAAGTAATATTAACTTTAATTTGGTGGAAATATGCAGCGTTCGGTAAATGAGTTTCTAAGTCCACGTCACATCGACGTACAGGAAATCAGCAAAACTCGCGCTAAAGTGACTCTTGAGCCACTTGAACGTGGATTTGGCCATACGCTGGGCAATGCATTACGCCGCATTCTTTTGTCTTCTATGCCGGGTTGTGCGGTAACAGAAGTTGAGATTGATGGCGTACTGCATGAGTACAGCACAATTGAAGGTGTTCAGGAAGATGTCATTGAGATTCTCCTGAACCTTAAGGGCGTTGCCGTGTTATTGCACAACAATGACGAAGCAACGCTGACACTGAGCAAATCTGAAGCCGGTCCTGTGACGGCTGGTGATATTCAACTGAATCAAGATGTTGAGATCGCTAACCCGGACCACGTTATTGCTCACCTTAACGAAGGTGCGAGTCTTAACATGCAGCTAACAGTATCTCGTGGCCGTGGCTACGTACCTGCTGATCTGCGTGTTTCTGATGAAGAAGAGACTCGTGCAATTGGTCGTCTACAGCTGGATGCTACTTTTAGCCCTGTGCGTCGCGTTTCCTACGTAGTAGAAAGCGCTCGTGTAGAACAGCGTACTGACCTGGATAAGCTGGTTATCGATATCGAATCTAACGGTACGATCGATCCAGAAGAAGCAATTCGTCGTGCGGCAACAATCCTTCAGCAGCAGCTGATCGTGTTTGTTGACCTTGAAGACGGTGCTGACCAGGCTAAGGATGAACCAGAAGAGCCGGAAATTGATCCAATTCTTCTGCGTCCTGTAGATGATCTGGAGCTGACTGTACGTTCCGCCAACTGTCTGAAAGCAGAACAGATCTACTATATTGGTGATCTGATTCAGCGCACAGAGGTTGAACTGCTGAAGACTCCGAACTTGGGTAAGAAGTCGCTGACAGAGATCAAAGACGTTCTAGCATCTAAGGGCTTGTCCCTGGGTATGCGTCTTGAAAACTGGCCACCGGCTAGCCTTAAGAACGACGATAAAGTCGCTTCTTGATTCGGCGATAACAACTGACTGGTTTGGTAGGAATTTATCATGCGTCATCGTAAATCTGGTCGTAAATTAAGCCGTACCAGTGCGCACCGCAAAGCTATGTTTAAAAACATGGCAGTATCTTTGTTTGAGCACGAGTTGATTCGTACAACTCTGCCTAAAGCAAAAGAACTGCGTAGCTATGCAGAGCCACTGATTACTCTGGCTAAAAACGACACTGTAGCAAACCGCCGTTTGGCGTTTGCACGTACTGGCAGCAAAGTTGCTGTTGGTAAACTGTTCAACGATCTGGGTCCGCGTTACAACGCTCGTCCAGGTGGCTATGTTCGTATCCTGAAGTGCGGTTTCCGCCCAGGCGACAACGCTCCAATGGCTTACGTTGAATTGGTTGATCGTCCTGCAGGTCTTGCAGCTGACGAATCTGAAGATTAAGATTTCTTGATCACAAAAAACCCGGCTTTTGCCGGGTTTTTTATTGTCTGATTTTCTCGATTTGGGACAGTGTCTGATGGATTAGTTGGCTTTCTAATAGAAAGTTTATATATCAGGCTATCTACCTACGAGTTTTGATAAAGCCAATTTATAAGTTTTTCAGGTGGCAAAGCGGCTGAAAAATAGTAACCCTGTGCCATATGGCAGTGTTGTTCCATTAAAAAATCCAGTTGCTCCTGTGTCTCTACTCCTTCTGCAACGACTTCTAATTTTAATGCTGTTGCTATTGAAAAAATTGCTGAAATTATGGCTATATCACCATGTTCATAAGGCCGTTTGTTAATAAAAGAGCGATCAATTTTCAGGACATCAATTGGTAGTTGTTTTAAGTAACTAAGCGAAGAGTAGCCGGTTCCAAAATCGTCCATAGCAATGGATACCCCCAGCGTTTTTAACTTGCGTAAGGTTTTGACTGACGCTTCTATGTTCTCGATAACTGCATATTCTGTTATTTCTAGTTCAATTCTTTGGGGGCTGATATTAAACAAGCGCATCTGTTCTTTAAGCAAATCAAACAAACCTTCATCTTTGAGCTGGCGTGGTGAGAGATTAATAGCAATTTTTAAGTGTTTATGACCCTCCGCAGTCCATTTTTCGATCTGTTCACAAGCGCGCTGAATAACCCAGTAGCCCAATTCACATATGAGATTACTTTTCTCGGCTGTGGTGATGAATTGATCTGGATAATAAACGACTTCATCTCCATCCAGCCATCTAAGCAGTGCTTCCGCACTGTTAAACTTATATTGTCCATCTTTGATACATGCTTTTGGCTGGTAGAATAACTGTAACTCGTTGTTAGTTATCGCAGTCTTAAGTTTTTGTTCCAGAGTTTGTTGTTCTTGCCGCTGCTTTTCTAACTTAGAAGAGAAAAAGTGAACTTGCCCTCTTCCAGCTTCCTTCGCTTGATACATTGCTGTATCCGCCTGGATGATGAGGTCTTTTGCGTTATCAGCATCATTTGGATATGTAGAAATTCCTACGCTCGCACCTGGTTTAATAGAGTGTCCATCTATTAAATATTGTTCCGCAGTTTGTTCAACTAAATCGTTTGCGATAGAAACAAGATCAGATTCTTGCTCATAGTGTTTCACGATCACTGTAAATTCATCACCTCCAATTCGATAGAGCAGGTCAGATTCACGTAAGCGCGTTTTGAAACTATTAGCAACGGTGATCAGTAGTTTATCTCCAATGGCATGTCCAAATTGGTCGTTAGCCCATTTGAAATTATCTAGGTCCAGATACAGCAACCCTATCTTTGATTTTTCTCTTTTGGATAGAAGCAGCTCCTCTTCTAGTCGAAGCATAAAAGAGTGCCGATTTGGGATTTTCGTTAAAGAATCAAAATATGCCAAGTGATGCAGTTTCTCTTCGGCCTCCTTCTTTTCTGCGATGTCGGTTAATACTCCAACATATGTAATTGTTTTATCTTTACGAACGACCTTATTTAAATGTAGCCAGCCAGGAAAAACGCCACCTGTTTTTTTTCTGCCTATGACTTCTCCCGACCAATTTGATTGATCCAACAAATTTGTCCGTATCATGCTGGCAAAGCTTTTGTCCTCTTCATTAATTGGGTGAATATCAGGCAATAACCCTAAAACTTCATCTTCTTCAAAGGCTGTAATATTTGTGAATGCGGGGTTCACATCCATTATCTGACCTTTTTCATTGGTTACAAAAACTGCTTCGTTCAAGGAGTCTAATGCTTGTTGTGCTACTTGAAGAGACTGTATTGGTGTAAGCAAGGCAAAGCGGAGTATTAGAAATAAAGAACCTACAAACAGGATGCTGACCACTGTTACCTGGGCTATTTCTACAATTAAATTTTGATACAGGTTTTCAGTAAAGGCTTTGTCGCTATAGCTGATTTCTACGTTTCCTATACTCACTTTTCCGGATTTTATAGGGAAGCGAATTCTATTCTTTTGTTCGAGCCACATTTGTGAATGTGATTTTTCGTCAAACTGGACAATTCTGCCTTCAATTTTTATTTGACCCATATAAAGATGACCAAAATTCCCAAAAACTTTGATTCCATCAACAAATGGAGAGGACATTTCAGAATCTAAAATGGCGGATGCCAGTTCTACTGAATAAGTGCGATCATATGTTTTTTTATAGATGTTCCAGATTGTGGGTCTGACGGAGTTAGCAACACGCTCAGCAACAGACTTACTCCGCTCTTGCAAATTACTTTGCATAAGATTTGATGCGGCATTAAAGCGCACCACGACAAAAGCCGTCATCACTAAAATAGTTATGATGGTAAGAATAACCAGAAGTCTTACTGTAGGGCGACTGACCATTATTTATCGTATGGACCGAACCATTCGTAATAGTTGTTATAGATTTCTTTAAATGCTTTTTTCTTTTCTATGACGCGTTTGCTCAGAGGATCTTTTGAGGAGTATTCCTCAAGTACACTGTCAGACACTAAGCGCCAGCGCTCTAGATCTTCTGTGCTCCACCGGTTGATATTGATTTGATCTTTTTGAAACAGGCTAAAGGCTTCAAAATCTTCTATTTTTGCTTTCATGGTGGTTGTCAGGGTGTAGGACTTGATAGCTGTTTCCAGAATCGCTTTCAAATCAGGTGGTAACTTATCGTAGGCCTGTTGGTTAATGAGGAAATCTGCCAGAACTGATGGTTGCCAGATAGCAGGGACAATAGCGTGTCTGCTGATATCATTTAGTCCCAGGTTCCAGGCTCCTCCGGCAGTAGTCCATTCAACTGCATCCAGATCGCCGTTTTCCAGTGCAGGCCTGATTTCCTGAGGTACAGTTGGCAGTGTGTATGCTCCTGCTGCAGCGGCTAATACCTCACTTGGCAAGCCAGGGCCGATGCGGACTTTTTTAGAATGTAGGTCATCTAGCCCTCTGATTTCGGTCTTAGACAATAGGCCGAACTCCATTCCGGGCCACCAGGCTGGCCGCCAGATAATTCCATCAGGTTGTGACAGTTCGTTTGCGAGCTGCTGGCCTTCACCTGCCAGAAAAAACATCATTGAACTATCCAGATTCATGAAGTCAAAAGGTCCTGCATTCATTAATGCCCAGGCAGGATGTTGACCAGACCACCAGTTGGGCCAGCCATTCCCCATTTCTATACGTCCTTCTTTAACCGCGTTATAGATATCTGGCCCGCCTGTAATGGTTCCTCCGGGGTGTGGAGTTATGACTAAACGTCCACCACTCATGGTTTTAACGTTCTCAGAAAAACGCTTAAGCTCTTTGAAATCAATACTGTCAGATGTGGCCTGCGATTGAAGTTGCCATTGGAAGGTGGAAGGGGTTTTTTCTTCTTTGCAGCCTGCTATGTTTAGAAATATTAAAAGTGCAGGTAATAAGATTATCGAACGTTTGAGCAACTGCTTATTCATTTCCTACTCCTAAATGAAAAACCAAAACGTTTTTTCTAAGGCTGAGTCGCATCCTCATGTTAAGCGTTACAAGGTGCTTTAATCTATTCAGGTTAGGAAGAAGATATTAATAATTCAAACTTATGCTGGTTTAAGTGCTTGATAGGCCAAAAAAACTTCAGTGAGCCTGGGGTTTGAGCGCGCTGCTCTCTGGTAATGGTTTATTTTTTGTTCCAGATATTTTTGATGGTCAGGATCGGTTAAGTCCCACATCAAAGAGCCGGTCGCTTCAATCTCTGCTTCAGCATCATGACCTATATGTATAACTTCGTAAAAAAGCCCTTTATCAGCTAGAAGTGACTCGTTTATGAGTTTTAGGCCTAAGCCTTTCATGGTTTGTCTGACTTTGAAATTATGCCTGACGGGACAGAGTAGAAACTCAATCTCTATATTGGGGTTATTGGAAAGTATCATGCGCACAAATTGGATAATGAGGTCGCCACCCACGCCTGCAATGATCAAGAGATGTTTTGACCCGGTTTCAGGCAGTATGAGTTGGTTTAGATCAGCACAGTGTGCAGTCCATTTATGCGTATCAGGAAATTGCGTTTGCAGTTTGCCTCTTACTGCTTCTACCAGAGGCTCTACTACATCAACAAAATGAACCGTGGCGGTGGAACCAGATTGTAATAACTCGATCCCCAGGTGACCATGGTCACAACAGCAATCCCATATATGGTCATATTGTTGTGTAACCATGGCGGCTAGGGTGGACAAACGATTATTCAGTTTCAATACTGGCCTTAGCGGTAGTGACTGTTAATTTTTCTGTGTCTTTGTAATGCGTTAAAGCATAGATTTTAAGAATCTACCGGTATGTGATGCGCTGTTTTCAGCGACCTCTTCCGGGGTGCCCTCAGCGATGATCATTCCACCTTTAACACCACCTTCCGGCCCTAGATCCACGATCCAGTCTGCAGTCTTAATTACATCGAGGTTGTGTTCAATCACCACAATGGTATTGCCGTGATCACGGAGACGGTTAAGAACGTTCAGTAGCTGCTGAATATCAAAGAAATGCAGTCCGGTCGTAGGTTCATCAAGAATGTACAGGGTTTTGCCAGTGTCACGCTTCGATAGCTCTTTTGCCAGTTTTACACGTTGAGCTTCACCACCGGAAAGAGTTGTGGCTGCCTGACCAAGACGGATGTAAGACAGGCCCACGTCGATCAATGTCTGCAACCTGCGAGCAAGTGCTGGGATGGCATCGAAGAACACTCGTGCATCTTCGACGGTTAAGTCGAGTACTTCATGGATGTTCTTGCCCTTGTATTTAATCTCGAGAGTTTCACGGTTGTAGCGTTTGCCCTTGCAGACATCACATGGCACATAGATATCTGGCAGGAAATGCATCTCTACTTTAATAACACCATCACCCTGACAGGCTTCACAGCGTCCCCCTTTGACGTTAAAGCTGAAACGACCCGGTTTGTAACCTCGGGAACGTGCTTCCTGAGTGCCAGCAAAGAGCTCTCGAACCGGAGTGAATATACCGGTGTAGGTCGCAGGGTTTGAGCGTGGCGTTCTGCCAATAGGGCTCTGGTCAATATCTATCACTTTGTCGAAGTGATCCATACCGGTGATAGTTTCATGAGGAGCTGCATCAAGGGTGGTCGCATTGTTAAGCTCAGTAGCCGCCACTGGATAAAGTGTGTTGTTGATCAGCGTTGATTTACCGGAGCCTGAAACACCGGTTATGCAGGTAAATAGCCCTACAGGAAGGGTCAGGTTGACCGCATTAAGGTTGTTGCCTGTAGCGCCTTTGAGTTCCAGAACTTTCTTTTTGTCGATAGGGTGGCGTTTTTGAGGGATTGAGATCTCTTTAACGCCGCTCAGGTATTGGCCGGTGACTGAATCGGGATTGCTCATCACCTCTTCAGGTTTGCCTGCAGCAATCACTTCTCCGCCATGGACTCCAGCGCCCGGGCCGATATCAATTACATAATCCGCAAGCCGAATGGCGTCTTCATCGTGCTCTACCACAATCACGGTATTGCCCAGATCACGGAGGTGCACAAGGGTGTTCAACAGACGCTCATTATCGCGCTGATGCAAACCAATCGAAGGTTCGTCCAGAATATACATAACCCCAACCAGGCCGGCGCCGATCTGACTGGCAAGCCGGATTCGTTGTGCTTCACCGCCAGAAAGTGTGTCCGCATTTCTGTCTAGCGAGAGGTACTCGAGCCCAACATTGGCCAGAAATTGCAGGCGTTCTCTGATCTCTTTGAGAATCTTTTCAGCTATTTCTCCCTGTTTTCCAGGCAGATGAAGCTGTTCAAAGTATTCCAGTGCTTCACCGATAGGTTTGGTAACAAGTTCAGGAAGGGTATGTTGATCAATAAACACATGGCGGGCATCTCTTCGCAACCGGCTACCATTACAAGATGGGCAGGGTTGCATATTCAGATACTTCGCCAGATCTTCACGCACCGTGTCCGATTCTGTTTCGCGGTAGCGGCGTTCTAGGTTATTAAGTACACCTTCAAAAGGGTGCGCTTTATTAATAATATCGCCACGGTCGTTCAGGTAACGAAACGTCACGGTTTCCGTTCCGCTACCCTGCAAAATCAGACTTTGATGTTTTTTGCTCAGATCTCTGAAGGGGGTATCCATATCAAAGCCATATTGTTCCGCGACGGCTTTAAGTTGTTGGAAGTAATAAAGGCTTCGTCGATCCCATCCCCGGATAGTACCTTCAGACAAAGTCAGGCTGTCATCATGGACAACTTTTGAAGGATCGAAATATTGTTTTACGCCCAGCCCGTCACAGCTGGAACATGCGCCATGGGGATTGTTGAATGAAAATAGTCGAGGTTCCAGTTCCTGGATGCTATGGCCGCATTGAGGGCACGCAAAACGGGCAGAAAAGACTAATTCTTCGCCATCTTCGTCCATGTAAGCGACTTTGGCGATACCATCGGTGAGGTTGAGTGCTGTTTCAAAGGATTCTGCAAGTCGGGTTTGCAGATCGCTACGGACTTTAAAGCGGTCAACTACGACTTCAATATTATGTTTCTTGTTCTTATCCAGCTCGGGAACAGAGTCCAGATCCACCACAATGCCGTTGATCCGTGCACGGATAAAACCTTCGGCTCTCAGGTTGTTGAAGGTGTGTAAGTGCTCACCTTTTCTCCCCTGGACAACCGGAGCTAGCAGCATCAGTTTTGTGCCCTCTTCAAGCGCCAGGACCTGATCAACCATCTGGCTGATGGTTTGTGCTGCGAGGGGGAGATCATGGTCTGGGCAACGGGGTTCACCGGCACGGGCGAACAGCAGTCTCAGGTAATCATATATTTCCGTGATTGTGCCGACGGTTGAGCGTGGATTATGCGATGTCGACTTCTGCTCAATGGAGATGGCAGGAGATAAGCCTTCGATATGATCGACATCGGGCTTTTCCATCATGGACAGGAATTGTCTGGCGTAGGTGGACAATGATTCCACATAGCGCCTCTGGCCTTCAGCGTACAGTGTGTCAAAAGCAAGAGAAGACTTACCAGACCCTGATAATCCAGTAATAACGATCAGTTTATCTCTTGGGATTTCCAGATCGATATTTTTGAGGTTATGGGTGCGGGCACCCCTGACCAGAATTTTATCCATTACAGTTCTCAGAACAGAAACAAAACACGCTATTATAAAGAAAATTTGTGTGTGAAGTAGTATTTCTCTTCTATCGTGATTAGGGAGAAAATCTCAACGTTGTAACTATGGGACTAATTAAAGTCGCATGTTAAGCTAAGCGGTTAAACACGCAGGCAATTTTGCTGCTGCTAGAGAAGAGTTCTGGAGAAAATAATGGCACGTGGTGTTAATAAAGTAATCTTTATTCACTACATGTAATTTATACGTCTTTACTCTACGATTTCTTCTCGATACACTCTTAGTTCATCTTCGGACTAAGGTGACTCTAATTGGCACATGTAAGATACACTGATAAGGCTGTAGTCTCGGGTGTGGCTTACGGTAAGCTTCCAGTCATTATTAGTGCTAACCTTCAAGTTCATCGCCTTTCCCTTAAGTATCTTCTCAATAAAAGATTGAGTTGTACTGAGTCTTCCTTAAATACCTATGCTCGCCACCTGTGCGATTTTGTCTCTCAGTTAGAAACTTTTGATACTCAAGACGATGTAATCGATTGGGATGATATCAATGATTTATGGTTAGAAAATTATGCTAACGAGCTTAAGAGCCGTTATGGGCAAGAGGCTGATAACACAAGTGATTACGTAGCTCAGGTACTTCGTACTGTGCTGAAGTATTTGGAGTGGGCTCAGTCATCTGGATATACAAAGAATTTGGTTGGTTATGATGATGATGCGCGTATTAGGCTTTTGCCTGCTAAAGATGGTAAAGACACTATCAGTCATCCTCTAATCAAAAAATATAGTCAATCGCAACGGCGTTCTAAAACGGCACCTCGACAAGCTTGGATTGATGCTGTTAAACAAGCGAATCCCATAAAAAACAGAGAGTCCCAAAAACGTTTTGATTTAATGATTGATTGGGGGAGCTCATTAGGTTTAAGAATTCATGAAATTGTTGCTTTAAAAATTGATCAGCTCCCTAGTCGAGAGACTTCTGAAAAAGCCTATCTTAATGAAGAGAGCGTATTTATTGAGCTTGTTGTAACTAAGGGGGGAAAGCACTCGAGGAATCCTGTTAGTCCATTATTGATAATAAAAACTTGGGATTTTATAGAGTTTGAACGAGTCAAAATAGTTAATAAATTCAAGCTTAAGGCTAGAAGATTACGTGAACCTTTCCATCCCCCGGCTGAGATATTTCTTTCAACAACTACTTGCAAGGCTTTAACTCCTAAAGCATTTTCAAATCAGGTAAAGGCAGCATGGAATGAAGCTGTTCGTCAAGGTTTGTTAACTGAAGACGAGTATGTATGGCCTCATGGATTGAGGCATAGGTTTTCCACCGATTCTCTGAAAGAGGCTAGAAAGAAAGGTATTAAAGATCCGGAAGAGCTTGTTAAGCATCTAACACGACATAGCCATGTGGAATCTTTAGAAACCTACACTGTAGCTGCTCATTATGAGGACGCTAATGACAGGTAGAAATCTTGTAAGGCGTCCAATAAAAACTAAAGGTTCTGCGTGTATACAGCCATTGTCACCTAGTGGGAAATATGAGGTTTTTCTTGGTGATGAGGGGGCTATTTCATGTATCTATCTCGCAGGTCTTCATGATTCAGACCAGATTGTCAAAGAACTCAATATCTATCTTCGAAGGTATAGGAAAGCTCGATGCATAGCTAACGGTATTCTTTCATATCTTCGATTTGCTTTAGATGGGGGGGCAATTGTTAATGCCGATTCATTATCTCTCTATAGAGAGTTTTTAGATGGTGAAAGGCAAATAGCGTTAAATACCAAATATCAGCTGTTCCAAAATGCTAAAGGGTTTGTACAGTATTTGATGGACACAAATACAATACCTGAATCTATTCTCATTCGAGGGTTTGATCCTGAAAAGATACACAGAAACCCAAAACAGTCATTAGCAGAGATTGCAGCAGTACATGTTGATAATGCAGAAAATTTCAGTGCAGAGGATGTGGGCGAAGTTGTTAAAGCCTTTGAAATAAGTGAATTGGATGCTAGAGCCCTTATTTACTCACTATTAGCTGTAGATACGGTCCATGAAATTGCATTAAAAAACATACTGAAGTGGGAAGAAGATTGGAATTACGTTGAGTCAATAATACAAACTATGCCGTCGGATGAGATCCAGGGATTGAGTGTAGTATGTGATTTTTCCAAATACACCATGATCCAGGAGCGGAGCGTAGAAGAAGCTCTAGCTATTCTTTATGCAAAATATAATGAAGAAATTCCTCCCGCGAGATTATGGCCGAAGGGAGTGGAAGATGTTTTACGGCTCAGGGGTTGGAATAGAGTATGTAGTAGGGTAAAGGAGGTTATAACAGGCGAAGGTAGCGATCATGAAAGCGACAGACTGTATATATATTTGAAGAATCTGAGTACTAGTACTCTAACGCTTTATGCTGAAGTCGATGATTATTCGCATGCTGCATCTTGGCGTTGCCAAATCCCTAAGAGCGTACAACTAGCAATAAAAATATTGTATGCAAAGTATGGTCGAATCCTACCTCCAAGTCCTCATTGGCCTTTCGGTTTGGTGGATTATTTGAAATTGAAAGGCTGGCCCCCGACTAGGGTTAGGTCAGCCTTTTTTCCAACCGTTACTACATTAGACTCGTTCTTCATGGGGTTGTTATCGGTAATTGAATTAGCCCCGAATGTTGATGCTGTACTCCAATATACCTATTTAACTTCCTTTTCTAAGTCTGCAGAGGATGGAAAAACTAGGGTTTTCATGGATAAGTTTAGAGGTCAAGGTTTGGATAAGAATATTGATTCAAATTTACCAATAATTATGGCCTGTTACAGACATGTAAAAAGGATGAAAGGGGTATTAAGACAAATAGGTGAAGAAGGTAGGAAATGGCTTAAGTTGGAGAATACCCCGTTATTTTTACACTGTACTCCCGCATGTGGACGACCTTGCAAAGTATCTCTTACTGACCTGGGGACTGCAGCTGATATGGCGCGTCGTTTTCTATCCAATACGGAGAAAGTAAATCCTGATATGAGGTTTATTTCTTCTGCTACAGGTGAAAATTTCCGGCCGACACATGCGTTAATTATGAAGTTAACTGGAATGCCTGCCAACCAAATCCAGGCTACTCTTGCACATCAACATATGAAGACCACGCAAATTTATACAAATAGAGTCTATGCGCAGTCGGTCTTGCAAATGAAAGCTAAAAACTTTCAGAAGTTCATGGTCTCAACAGCTATTTCAGGAGGTATATCAAATAAGGCTGAACTACTTGATGTTACCAATGATGGACTTGATAAGTGGATCAATTGTGAGGCTCAAAGGATCTGGTTCGACGATGTCGATATTATTGCTGATTGGTTAGTATGGGAGAAAGCAATTATATCCCAGAAGGAAAAGCTTGAGTCAGATAACCCCGAGAGGTGGAAGCTATATTGGGAGCCTAGAATAATGAAGTATCAAGGCCTGCTTTCCCTCGTATCTGAGAAAAATAAGGCTCGTGCCTTATCGATTTCTGAGGCTACTATACTTCCTCCTCTGTCTTGAATATGGAAAAGACTTATATGGCTGATTCCGCAGCCCTAAAAGGGCGCTCTACAGAAAAGGCTGCTCAATCGAATACCAATAAAATGGCAGGTTGGCTTTTATCTCCTTATGAGGCAACAACCTGGAATTATAAGTATGCGGTGGATGGGTGGGGAGCTTCTGCATTTACGGTTAATTGGGAATATAAGTATTCATTGTCTGATCCTGTATGGTCGTACTGGGTTGATACTGCAAAATCCTTCATAGCTGACAGGATGAAGGGGCTAAAATCTAGACCCATTCGCACCAGTTCATTGGCCCATTATTCAAGGAATCTTCGCGCTTTTTTCGAATATATGCACGGGGTTTGTGGATGCTGTGATATCAGTGAAATAGTTAAAGATGATGTCGAGAGATACACACTTCATGTAGCTAGCAGTGGCTGTACCATTAGTTCTATGGAGCAAAAACTCCAAGTTGTTTCTGATTTATTTAATTATCGGCAATACACCCCTATCAAACTTATGTTCAACCCTTTTCCAGGGAGTCGTTATACAGGGATCGCAAAGCAATTTGGGAGACCAAATGGTCATACAAAGACATTAAAGCCAAGAGAGCTTTTCTATTTGTTAAATGAAGCAATAGGCCAAGTAAAGAACTCAGCTCATGACTTGGAGTTATTTGAACAATGCATGAGCTTAAGAAAGTCCCATAGTATCTCTTCCGTCGCTTATAAAAGAAGGTTTAATGAGTCAGTAGAAGATTTATACAGGAGAATCAGATCCTTATATGGGGCAGCATTGGTAGTTGTGTTTTCCTTAGTTGCAGAACGGAAGCACGAGTCTTCAGGAAGAACCTGTGATCAGGTTGAGGAGCTATTAAAGTCTGAGATCGGTTTGTTAAAAGGTTGGGAAAAAAAAACCTCGGGAACTGAAACGGGAAAAGCGACTAAGGTATTTGTGGTTGAAGAAGTCAAAATGGCACTAGCTGTTATAAGAAAGCTAACCAGTTATAAGCGACAAGAGTGTAAATCAAAGAAGCTTCTACTAAAACTCCCAATCCAACACAGTACAAAAGATGGCTGTCAAAAGGAATATCATTTAGATACAGCGTCTTTATATAGACTAATTGATTCATTCCAACGCTATGTTGGCTTTAAGCTTCGGTTGAGGCCACATATGTTCAGAAAAGCTTACGCAATGTTGTGGGCTTGGCGGTATGAGGTTGGTGATCTGGAGGGATTGGCTCAGTTACTAAAGCATAATAATGAGTTTACTAAGGCCTATGTCGATGATGAAGATATCTTCCATTTTTTGCCGGATGCCGAACGTAAAATTGCTTTTGAAATATTGAATAAAGCTTTCTCTCTGAACGGTGCAGTCAAGGGGGCAGCAGGAAAAACTCTAGAACGCTATGGTCGATTAATCCAATCAAAATCTAGATTGTTAGAGCCACATGCAATTGCTGATTTTATTGATAGTTTACTGAGCAGCGGTGAGCTGAGAATTGTCTCTCATGCTGATGGTTATTGTGTATTCACAGAGGATAGTGTTGAGGATTCTAGATGCTTAGATGATCAAGGAAGACCCTCGGCTGCCTTAAGAGAAGAAAAAAAATGTGTGGGGTGTCCAAACTTTGGTATGAGAGGGGGCAGTTCAAGCTATTTGTAGTGGTCAACTAATCCCGGACATTAATTTAG
>JAILXS010000001.1:0-968171 GCA_050789425.1 Neptuniibacter sp. | reverse complement strand
ACCTTAAATGGTGTCCAAGATCATTTAACCACTACAATTGGCACAAGAGGATAGTTCTACATCAACAAGTAGTTGATCACAGCAAGAGTGAGACTTTAATTGAAAGCTCTCTAAAGTTTATTCAAGAAGCTAAATTATGTATATCGGGTGAAGTTCATGGCGTCTAACAAATTAGGTAAAGAGGTATTGTATAAGGCGCTAAGAGATTCGTTTGAAAGGCTTTTTAAAGAAGGTCTTGGCGCAAAGATTACCAAGACTATGGTTATCGATGAGGCCTCCTATCCAGATGGCTCTTCTGTAGGAAAAACCACTCTGTATAGAAAAACCCCTAGTACAGGGGAGTATGTACATAAAGACTTTCTTAAAGAACTTGATGACCTTATTTATGCGGTTAAACATCCGAAAAGGAAAAACGGATCGAAGAAAGCTACGCAATCCGAGAAAGTAAAAAAGCTTCAACAAAAAAATAAGTCTCTAAGGGAAGAAAATGCATCTCTGCTTGCCCAGTTTATAGAGCTGGAGGAAAGCGCAAGAGTGGGTAACTCATCCTCTAATGACCGACGCATAAAATTGCTTGAACGTGACTTATATATTATCGCTTCGGCTTTAAATAAGAGGCTCTGTGGAGAAGATAGGCAGATATCTGATTTGGTAGAAAGCTTTGAAGTTAAGTATTCTGGATCGCCAAGGTTAAGTCAGGCTAAAGAAGAATTAGCAAACCTGGAAAGGCGTTTGAAAAAACAACAATTGAGGAATTTCACTGAAATTTCTAATTAGCTGCTGGCTAATTTGCAGTGCACCTTTTGTGTATCTGGACTGCCCCCACTTTAGTAAGCACTTTCCGACTATTCTTTGGACTGACCCCTAACGGCAGTGTCGTGTCGGTGGACACTTATGAGGCCACTAGAGCGGTCAGGTTAACTCCGTGCCAAAAGCCAACATCTATTCACAATCTCACAGTTTTGATAAACCAAGATTGAATTAACACATAGAAGAGTTTGCTAAAAATCAATTTAGTCTATAAAGGCGATTCTCTTAACACTTGACCTTACATCAACAGGAAGGTCTACCCTGATCATAGAAACGTTTTTTTAAATTTCTATTGGGCGATTTAGAGCGCCTTATAGGTGATCAGGATGAGTGTCAACAGTCGTAGCATAGAGAAAACCTATCTGATAGAAGGCGCAGGTTGTGCTAGTTGTATTGGAAAAATTGAAGGTGCACTGCTAGAGGTAACCGGCGTGCAGAAAGCGTCGATGAACTTTGCTCAAAGAACGGTACTTGTGACCGGTGATGTGAGTGATGAGGAGTTGATCCGTGCTGTTGAAAGTGCGGGTTATCACGCCAGCCTCGTTGATAACAACGATCAAGACTTACTGGATGAGAAAGACAAGTCTGAATTGGTTTACTATCAGCGCTTGATGAGAGAGATGACGATAGCCCTCTCTTTGGGCGTTCCCCTAATGGTCTATGGGCTGTTTATTGGTGAGATGACTGTATCCACCAATATGGAACGTATTGCCTGGGCCATTGTTGGCCTTCTTACATTAGGAATTATGTATTTTTCTGGACGCCATTTTTATATCGGTGCCTGGAAGTCTTTTCAAAATCACAGCGCCAACATGGACACCCTTATCGCGTTAGGTACTGGTACCGCTTGGATCTACTCCATGGTGGTTGTGTTCGCTCCAGATGCTGTTCCTCAAATGGCAAGGCATGTCTACTTTGAAGCGACTGCGATGATTATTGGTTTAATCGATCTTGGTTTAGCTCTTGAAATTAAGGCGCGTGGTAGGACTTCAGAAGCGATTAAACGTTTGATAGGTCTGCAGCCAAAAAATGCGCGAGTCATTAGAGATGGCGATGAGATTGATATTCCTATCGAGGATGTTGCCCTTAATGACCAATTAAGAATTCGCCCTGGAGAAAAAATTCCTGTCGACGGCATTGTTATTGAAGGCAGTACTGCAGTTGATGAGTCCATGCTGACGGGGGAACCCATGCCTGTAGAGAAGGTAACCGGAGATGAAGTTGTTGCGGGTACCATCAATAAATCTGGCATGGTGATATTTAAAGCGACACGTGTAGGTAAAGATACTGCGCTAGCTCAAATTATTGAGATGGTTAAAAGGGCACAAAATTCTAAGCCATCCATCGGTCGTTTAGCTGATGTCATATCGGGCTATTTTGTTCCAGTTGTGATGATCATAGCCATTCTGAGTGCATTAGCCTGGTTAAATTTTGGTCCTGCTCCCGCCGTAGCCTTCGCTATTGTGTCAGCAACTACAGTTCTGATTATTGCATGTCCCTGTGCGTTGGGATTGGCAACACCCATGTCGGTAATGGTGGGTGTGGGTAAAGCGGCTGAAGCAGGCGTGTTGATCCGCAACGGCGAGGCCTTACAGACGGCCTCTAAAATCAGCGCCATGATTCTGGATAAAACAGGCACCATAACTGAGGGTAACCCTCAGGTTACAGAGATCCAGTTGACCGGTAATCATAAAGAGGAAGAGATTCTTCGCTTAGCGGCAAGTTTAGAGTCTGGTTCAGAGCACCCCTTAGCGCTTTCAATAGTGGAATCAGCTAAAGTTCAAGGCCTTGCCGTGTCTAAAGTGACTAACTTTAATGCGATTGCCGGGCATGGCGTTGAAGGTGAAGTGGATGGAAGCACTTTGTTATTTGGTAATGAAAAACTGATGGGAGAGAAATCAGTCATCATCAACCACCACATCGCTGATGCGCAGCGTATGGCATCAGAAGCGCAGACCCCGATGTACTTGGCTATCAATGGGCAGCTTGCCGCAATAATTGCAGTATCTGATCCGATCAAAAAAGACTCGGTAGAGGCAGTCAAACGGCTACAAATACATGGCATACGTGTCGTAATGCTTACCGGTGATAACCGAGCTACAGCTAAGGCGGTTGCTGAAAAAGTAGGTATTACCGAGTTTGTTGCGGAAGTCTTACCTGAGGATAAATCCAACAAAGTTGAAGGACTCCAGGTTCAAGGTGAAATCGTAGGGATGACCGGGGATGGTATCAATGATGCTCCTGCGTTGGCTCAAGCCAATGTTGGGTTTGCCATTGGTACGGGCACTGATGTAGCGATTGAAAGTGCTGACATAACCCTGATGCGTGGTTCATTACACGGGTTGGCTGATGCCATTGCTATCAGTAAAGCGACATTACGCAATATTAAGCAAAACTTGTTTGGTGCGTTTATTTACAACGTTGCGGGTATCCCGTTTGCCGCGGGTGTGTTGTATCCGTTCTTTGGGCTACTGCTGAGCCCGGTCATTGCCGGGGCTGCGATGGCTTTCTCTTCACTTACTGTGGTGAGTAATGCCAACCGCCTACGTTTGTTTAAAGCATCAGAGCATTAATTGGGGAGGCTAGCATTATGTTAATAGTCAATTTATTAGGTCTCGTCTTGATCGGCTTAATCGTCTGGTGGTTTTGGCTTTATAAACCGAGTGCTGCTGTGTTGGCGAAAGGCGTAGTGTCTATCTCAGTAGAGAACGGGATCTACAGCCCTGCACAGGTTCGTGTGCAAGCAGATGAACCTATAATTCTCAGCTTTGTTCGTAAAGACAGCTCACCATGCTCGGCCATTGTAAAGTTTGATGATTTGGGGCTGAGTGAAGAGCTCCCCTTAAATAAAGCCCAAGAGATAAAGCTTGAATCGTTAAAACCGGGTAAGTATCCATTTACATGCCAGATGCAGATGTATCGAGGCGAATTGATTGTGGAGGGGCAGAATAATGAGTAAGAAATCTTCATTTTGGTGTTCTAAAAGCGGCTTTGCCGCATTATTGATGATCGCTGTGGCAGGCTATTTCCTGTTAGTCGAGCATGCAGAACATGTCTTCCCTTTTCTGCCTTATCTATTCTTGCTGATGTGCCCATTGATGCACCTGTTTATGCATGGCAGTCATAATCATGGGGAACATAAACATGATTCTAATCGGACTGAAGAGAATACGTCTTCGCAAGAGCATAGGCACGAGAGCTTTGTTGAGCAGAGTGAAGAGAACGATGCTTATCGGGAAGGTTACATTGAGGGTTTAAAAGCAGCGAGAGAAGAAGCGAGTCAAAAGGGGCATAAACATGAGCAATGATTATGGTTTGTGGTCCTTGGTTTTTATCAACTCCGCCGTGTTTATCTTTTTTGCGTTTAGTTTTATTAAGCCTAAAAGCAAAATGGACTGGCGTAGTCTGGGAGCATTCTCTGCTTTCATCATTGCGCTCTTTACTGAGATGTATGGTTTCCCCTTAACAATCTATTTCCTTTCGGGGTGGCTGAGCGAAATCTATCCACAAATTGATTTCTATGCCCATGAAAATGGTCATCTTCTGCATACGTTGTTGGGGTTCGAAGGCAACCCCCATTTTGATCCACTCCACCTGGCGAGCAATGCACTGGTTGTTATCGGTTTTTTTATTTTAGCTTCAGCCTGGAATGTATTGTATCGAGCACAGAAACAGCATCGTTTAGCGAAAGAAGGATGGTATGCGCGATGTAGGCATCCCCAGTATTTGGCGTTTGTTCTGATCATGTTTGGCTTCTTACTACAGTGGCCAACCATTCCAACCTTACTGATGTTCCCCGTATTGGTCTTTGTGTATGTGCGGTTAGCAAAGTATGAAGAAGGCGTGGCTTTAACAGAGTTTGGTGAAGAATATGAAAAATACAAAGGTGCTACACCAGGGTTTATTCCACAAATTGGGAGGGGCGCATCATGAAAAAAGAGCATCGTTTAGGGGTATCGGAAACTAATCTTGTAGAGCGGAACCTGAAAGTACTAAAGGCTACGGACCAACAAGCCTGCTCAGCGGTTGAGGAGATTGATCAGCTCTATGGCATTGATGAAGTGAGTTTTGACCCGGAAAGTAAGGTATTTATTCTGGCGTATGACGCTACGCGCCTTTGTATTGATAGTTTAGAAAAAGTGATTCTGAAACATGGCATTGAAATCAGTCATGACTGGTGGTCAAGATTTAAAGAAGGTTATTACCGATATGTGGATCAAAATGTACATGATAACCACACCCATAAACCCTGGAGCTGTCATAAAAAATAATAGTGGAGAGTAAGATGCGAATTAGTGCGAAAAATCTTCAAGATTATCCGTTCTATCTTCGACCATTCTTTTGGAATCAAAACCGTAAATACGGCATGGTACTCAAGCCAGCACTCCTCTGGGCACGCATCCCCCGGTTGTTCACAACCGTTGCTCTACTATTTGGTGCTTTAGATTCCAGAAGATCTGCTCTAACTCCCTCACTCCGGTCAATGATTACGGTGAGGGTCTCTCAGATTAACTGGTGTGAATTTTGTGTTGATGTGAACTCCTACATGTACGCTAAACGTGCAGGGGAAGAGTCAAAGCTAGAGGACTTATCGGAGTGGTATGAAAGTCCTTTATTTGGCGAACAAGAACGGGCTGTTCTGGAATATGTCGATGCTATTACCTACAGCGACAGGCAAGTAACTGACACTTTGATAGAAGAACTCCGCCAATATTACGATGAAGATGGGATTGTTGAGTTAACGGGTCTGATCGCTTTTCAGAATATGTCGAGTAAATTCAACAGCGCATTAGATGTGCCTTCTCAAGGTTTTTGTCGTGTGCCTCCAAAGTAAAACTGATCCATCTCAAAAATCTAGAATAAAATGCATCTCTGCCAGTATTCCTATTGACCTTCCAGTAACTGGAAGGTCTAGATTTTAAGACAAAGGTTACGGGCACAATTCAGAACAAAGTTGTTCAGGGCTGTGGAAGCTAGCTTTAGAAGTTGCAATCAAGGAGCGTGTGATGAAACGTTTAATGATAGGAATACTCAGTGTTGCTTTGATGGGCGCAGGTCTATCTGTAAATGCTCATCAGCAGGAGATGGGAATGCAGGGTGGTTCGAATAACGAACGATCTCAGATGATGAATATGCATGAGCATATGGGGAAAACTGAAAATTTGATGCATGAGATCCAGAGTAACAAGCAGCCTGAAAAGCGTCAGGAAATGATGCATGAGCATATGAAGCAGATGCGAATGGGCATGGATATGATGCATGGTGGCGGCATGATGGGAGATAAAAAGGCTGAGGGAGAGCCTTGCCCTTACAAGGATTCTCGTATGGGCATGATGGAACAGAGAATGCAAATGATGCAGAGAATGATGAGACAAATGATGGAACATCAATCTCAGCAAGATATGCCAATGCATCGATAACACTTGATGTCTGATAAGAAATGAGGGGGCTTCCCCTCATTTCTATTTCTGTGGAGGTTGCAATGAGTTTGAAAAAAGTCAGCGCTATCTTTAATGAAATGGAGAAAAGCAAGCTAGAAGCTGCTTTCAGGAAGGCAGGGATCTGCGGATACACTATTCATGATGTTCGTGGGCATGGCGTATATAATCAAGAGTATGGTCAAGAGAATTTGGTAGACCACCTGCAAGTTGATATTTATACCTCGGCGGAATATGCACACGCTGTAGCAGAACTGATAGTGGAGACTGTATCGATCAATGCGGACAGTGAAGGATTGGTTGCGATTCTTCCCGTCGATGATCTCTATTGGATTCATACTAAAGAAAAAGCTGTAGTCAGCGAATTCGTTTATAGAGCTGACAGAGATTAAGTTCAAAATGAGAGAATATTCATAATCGCAATGACGCTTTTCTTTAATTACCTGCTGTTGATAGTAGTCGTACTGGTGCAGCCTGTTCAGGCTAAACTGGTTGAAAAAAGTGATTTATCAACACAGCATCATAGTAGTGAGGTACAGCATGTCCATGATCATGCGGACGGGCATGTATTTGAGTGTCATTCAGGACATTTCATAGCCATTCTGAAAAATTTCCCCATCACCCGAAGTCGCTTTACACAATTGGCTTACGAACTGAAAAGCATTGGTGCTTATTCATTCATAATTGTTGAAGACCCTCCACCTCCTAAGTCATAACTTGCGCTTAGTTTTAAGTGGCAGTGACTTATTAATTTATTAGAGACCAAAATAATGTTTAAGAAATCAGCGAAGTATTTAGTTGCGGTTGGCCTTACAGTTTCTACCGCAGTTGTTATGGCTCACGGTGGTGCTACAGGGATAGTAAAAGAGCGTATGGATGCAATGGGGGATATGAAAGACTCTATGAAAGAAGTATCCGACATGTTTAAAGGCAAAGCTCCTTATGATGCAAGTAAGGTCAGAGCTGCAGCCGATGTGATTAAAGGCCATTCAGGTAATGCCTTAACTAAATTGTTTCCAGAGGGCAGTTTGCAGCATCCTACTGAGGCAAAAGCGGTTATTTGGGATGAATGGGATCGCTTTTCTAAGTTGGCGGATCATTTAGAGACTTTAAGTGAAGGTTTGGCGAACGCAGCAGAGAATAAAGACACTCCGGCTGAACAGAAAGGGATGATGGGTAGCTCAGGAATGATGATGGGTGGCGGCAATATGATGGGTAATTCATCCATGATGGGCGGGCACATGGTCCATACCGCAGAAGAATACGGAAAAATGCCGGTTGAAATGGTTTTTAAGATGGTGACTGATAACTGTTCATCGTGTCACACTCGATTTAGAAAAGAGAAAGAATAATGAAACGTGCACTTATTATTCTTTCAGGGTTTAGTGTTGTTTTAGCTATGGGTTGGAACAGCCTGAACAGTGAAGCCACTGTTGCAAGTTCGCTTAAGGAGTTGAAAGGTGATGTTAACCGAGGAGCATACTTAGCAAGAGCTTCTGGGTGCATCGCTTGTCATACGGATGTGGTTAACGGTGGAGCCCCTCTGGCAGGAGGGCCTCCATTGAAAACGCCTTTCGGGACCTTTTATGCACCCAATCTTACAACCGATAAAGTACATGGTATCGGAAGCTGGGATGTGGATGATTTCGCTTTAGCATTGCGTTCTGGTCAAAACCCGAAAGGCGATAGTTACTATCCTGCATTTCCTTATACGTTTTACACAAAGCTGAGTGATCAGGATATTGCCGATCTTTGGGCTGCATTCCAAACAGTCCCCGCAGTAGGCAAGTCAGCCGAAGAGCATCAATTAGGTTTTCCTTTCAACCAGAGAGCTGGTTTACCTGTATGGCAGGCATTGTTCTTCACGGAAGAAAGGTTCCAACCTGACACAACTAAAAGTGAGAAATACAATAGAGGGGCTTACCTAGTTGAGGCTACTACTCATTGCGCGGCGTGTCATAGTGAGAGAAATCTATTTGGAGCCTTAGATCAAGACAACCCTTTCACGGGATCAAAGTCTATGCTTGAGGGAGAAGGAAATGTTCCGGCTCTTACTAAGCAAGCGTTGTTGGGCAAAGGTTGGACCGAATTAGATTTAGCTTACGCTTTGAAATCAGGCCTAAAGCACGATGGTGACGCATTTGGTGGAAGTATGGGAGAGGTTGTGAGGGATGGTACTTCCTTTATGCAAAAAGAAGACCTGGAAGCAATAGCCCATTATCTCATGAGCCAATAATCCAAAGCCCTCAGTGATGAGGGCTTTTTTATGGGACGGGATCTTTGGGCTAGTTGTTATGGTGTTTTTCAAGAGCGCTCTCGAATGGTGATATGTGGTCGCACAGCAGCTTTAAACAGAGCAATTTCAACTTAGTAAAATGAAAATAGGAAAAAACGCTCTCAATTGCCACGTCTACAAGCATAAAGCACTCAGCTTGATCAATCACTTGAACTAATAGAAAACTATTAACAGATTTTTCTATTGCAGTGCTTATTCCACAGCTGATGCACTTCTATTTCACCCAGAAGCTTTGCGACCCTGAATATCATTTATTCAGTTTCAAATCATTTTCACCGTGTAAAGTCTTCGGCATTGTTCATCAAATCCAGAAAAGAGCTATTTGCTTGGGACCTGATATGAAGCTAAAAATAATTACTCGATCCATAGGCATAGGCCTAATGGTTGCTAGTTCTTCCCCAATTTTTGCAGAGACCGCTGCAAACTGGAGCCAACAGTTACAACAGCGCCTAGCTGAATCGCCACAATGGCAACAACTCAACAGCCAAGTGAAGACCGCTAATGCCGAACTAACTGCAGCGCAGCAGCCTGTGTATAACCCTGAAATTGAACTTAGTTACGAAGATACGAACGAACGTGCCTACCAAGCAACACTCAGCCAGACAATTGATCTATTTGATAAACGAGATACCCGTAGTCAAATAGCAGCTCTACAGCAGCAAATTACCAAGCTGGAACAGCAACAAAGTGAAAATCAGATATCAGCGAGCGCCCTCACACTATTGCTGGAAACCCGTCGCGCTAAAGCCCTACTTTCCCTCGCAGATGATCAGCTCAAGATCAGCCAACGCCTAATCAAACTAACCCAACAGCGACTGTATGCGGGCGATGCCACCCAGATCGATCTGGATATAGTAAAACTCTCCTTATCCGAGGCATTACAAACGAAAGCGGCTGCACAACAGTCCTTACACAACTTTCAAGCTGAACAAACGGTTTTGTTGGGTGATCTAATTCCAACCTTGCCACAACCTCTACCTTATACCCTGCCTAAACAACCGGACTTTACACAGTTAAGCCAACAGCATCTAGCTGTAAGAACTTATGGGATGAGAACTCAGCAAGCACAGTTAAAAGTGCAGCAATCGGTCAAAGAGAGCAAAGCAGAACCAACCTTGGGGCTGGGGTTTGGACAAGATGGTGATGACGATGTCATAGCACTTTCCATCAGCTTTCCTCTGAATATTCGCAATAGCTATAGCGCTGAAGTTGATGCCGCTAATGCCCGCGCCAAAACCTCAGATTTAGCCTTGGCCCAAGTACGCCTAGATACAGAAACAGCGCTAGAACGCAGTTGGTCCAGCTTGAAGCAACAGCAGTCATTACAGCAAATCTGGCAAAAACCCGGCCAACGCAGCCTTGTGCAATTGAATCGCCAATTGGAAAAGCTATGGAAGCTTGGCGAACTGACAACCACGAATTATCTGCAGAACTTACAGCAACTGAACCAAGCTCTGGCCGCAGACATCAATTTGAATACCGAATCCGATATCCGCCTGATTGACTGGCTTAGTATCAGCAACCAACTCCAAGACTGGTTAGATCAGCAATAAATATTGGCCTTCATCACTGAGATACTCGTTATGCAAAAGAAAACTCTACCTTTACTCGTTAGCAATTTGTTACTAGCAACTCTGGTTGGCAATGCCTCTGCCGGAGACAACCACGCAGCAGCTCAACAGCAATCAATTAAAACACCTACACATCAGCATAAAGACAACGAAAAGCACACTGAAGATTCAGATCATAAGCACGAAGAAAGCCATGATCATGCCGAAGAAACTGAACACCAGCATGAAGAAGGCCATGACCACGCCAAAGAAGCCGAACACCATCATGAAGAAGGTCATGATCACGCCGCAGAAACTGAACACCCGCATGAAGAAGGCCATGACCACGCCGAAGAATCCGAGCACCAGCACAATGAAGACCATGATCACGCCGAAGAAGCGGAACACCAACACGAAGAAGACCATGATCACGCCAAAGAAGCGGAACACCAGCACGAAGAAGGCCATGATCACGCTGAAGAAACTGAATATCTGCATAAAGAAAGTTATGAGAATGCTTCCGCAGAGGAGCACAGCGATGACGACGGGCATGCTCACGGCAGTGAAGATGAACATGGACATGAAGAAGAGGAAGGGACTGTTCATCTAAATGCCAAACAGCAAGCGATGATCGACCTGAAAACCACCAAACTCAAGCCAGTATTGCTAGCAGATAGCCGAATAGTCCCAGGCGAAGTCGTAATTAACCGCTATAACAGCAGCATTGTCTCCCCCCAAGCAGATGTCCGCGTAATTCAGCGCCATGTCATGTTAGGTGATCATGTCGTTAAAGGGCAGCCGTTGGTTTCTCTGTTTTCCGATGAACTTGCAGACCGTTTCTCTGACCTTAAAAATGACGCGAAAGAGTGGGAGATCGTACGTAAACTGGGCAAGAGCCTTGCGGGTAAAAACCGCTATAGTCAGGCCCAAACTAATTTCCAACAAAGTCTGACTAAGGTCAGTGCGTTTGGACTTTCTAACAGCGAGATCGAAAACCAACTGAACCAGCCCAGCAAACATCCTTTAGGTCAGTTTGTACTGAAGGCACCGCATGCAGGTGTAGTACAACAAGATGATTTTCTGATTGGCCAACAAGTCAGCAGCAGCGACCCTTTATTTACGCTGGTCGATGAAACAACGGTCTGGGTGGAAGCACAACTACCACCTAACCTGCCTTTAAACCTGAGCAAGGGCACACCGATCTCTCTCACTGTTGGGGCTGATGCGTATCAGGGGGAGTTGCTGCAATTCGCACATAGCCTGGATGAAGTAACTCGTACCCGTATGGCGCGAATCAGTGTCAATAATCAGGAGCATCGCCTCCACCCGGGACAATTTGCTCAGGTGGTTATGCCACTGGATAAACACACTTGGCAGTTATATCTACCGGAGGCCGCTTTCACCCGCACCCCTGATGGTGACTGGGGTGTTTTTATCGAGCAATCCCCCGGTGAGTATAAATTAGAGGAAATAGAAGTCATTCGTGAAACTGGTGAGGGGCGTGTTATTAAGGGGTTGCCACTAGGTTCTACGGTCGTTACATCGGGTACTTTTTTCCTCGCTTCAGAGCAAGCCAAAGCTGGCTTTGATATCCACAACCACTAGGATTTCGAGATGTTAAACAGACTAATAACCTGGTCAGTTACCAACCGACTTCTGGTGGTAATAGCCGTATTCACTGCGTTAATTGGCAGCGTATTTTTAATCCCCAGACTTAATCTTGATGCCTTCCCTGATGTAACTAATATCCAAGTTGCAGTAAATGCTGAAGCTCCAGGGCTAGCTGCCGAAGAGGTCGAACAGCTCATCACCTTCCCAATTGAGTCGGTTATGTATGCTATGCCTGATGTTGAAGAGGTACGTTCTATCTCTAAAACGGGCCTTGCCGGAATTACGGTTGTGTTTAAGGAAGGTACCGATATCTACTTTGCCCGCCAACAGGTATTTGAGCAACTGCAAGTGGCTAAAGAGATGATCCCAGCCGGTGTAGGTATTCCTGAAATGGGACCAAATACTTCTGGTCTAGGGCAGATCTATCAGTATCTGTTAAAAGCAGAACCTGGCAGTGAATATGATGTGATGCAACTGCGTAGCCTCAACGACTGGGTGGTAAAACTGTTATTAATGCCGGTTGATGGTGTGACCGATGTGCTCTCTTTTGGCGGTGAAGTTCGCCAGTATCAGGTCAATCTGGATGCCGAACGCCTGTTGGCCTACAAGATCAATAGCGATGACTTAATCACAGCAATTGAAGCAAACAACCGTAATGCTGGCGGCTGGTACTTAGACCGTGGCGGTGAACAGTTGGTTGTTCGTGGCGTTGGTTGGTTACGTAGCGACCGTCAGGGCTTGCAAGATATTGCTGCAATTCCCCTACAAGAAGTCGATGGAGCTCTGGTCCGTGTAGGCGATGTTGCCACGGTTGAGTTTGGCAGTGAGATCCGCCAAGGCGCTGTAACGATGTCACGTAAAAATAATGACGGTGACATAGAAAATCTTGGTGAGGTGGTATCTGGTATTGTCCTTAAACGTATGGGTAGCAATACCAATACGACTATCCAAGCGATTGAAGAACGGATCGATCTGATCAATCGTGCTCTGCCAGATGGCGTCACCTTCGAAGTCTATTATGATCAATCTGATCTGGTACAAAAAGCGATCAGCACGGTGGTAACTGCTCTAGTTCAGGCATTTATCTTTATTGTGATTATATTGGCGTTATTTCTATTAAACCTGCGCGCAACCTCGTTGGTACTTCTCTCCATTCCACTGTCGGTTGGTTTAGCGCTTGCGTTTATGTCATTTAATGGGATGTCCGCTAATTTGATGTCTTTAGGCGGACTTGCTATTGCCATCGGTATGATGGTTGATGGTGCCGTGGTAATGATGGAAAACATCTTTAAACACTTAAGCCACCCAGACCAACGCCACGAAGGCCATACAGCTCCAGGTACTGAAGACCCATTCGCAGCAAGTAAAGACGACCACGGTATTTCGATACGGATTATCATGGCGGCGAAAGAGGTTGCTCGTCCAGTCTTCTTTGCAGTGATGATTATTATTGTCGTGTTTGCACCTCTGTTCAGTTTACAAGGGGTGGAAGGCAAGTTGTTCCAGCCCATGGCGATCACCATTATTATCGCTATGCTAGCCGCACTACTAGTGGCATTGATCGTTGTGCCAGCCCTAGCCAGTCTACTGTTCCGTAAAGGAATTCGTGAGAAAGAGAGTCCGCTGCTGAAACCAATCGACCGAGCCTACCGCAAACTCTTAAACAGTGTACTAAAACAACGAAAATGGTTGCTCTCTGCTGCAGGTTTGGCTGTGGTTGGTACCCTGTTATTACTTCCGCGTCTAGGTACTGAGTTTGTACCAGAGCTTGAAGAAGGCACCATCAACTTACGTGTTACTTTAGCGCCTTCCGCCAACATGCAAACAGCTCTCTCGGTAGCACCTAAGTTAGAGCAGGAGATTTTGGCATTCCCCGAAGTGACTTATGCCTTGAGCCGGATTGGCCGAGCAGAAGTAGGCGGAGACCCAGAGCCAGTGTCTAATATCGAGATCTATATTGGTCTCAAACCTGTAAATGAATGGACTAGCGCCAGCAATCGCCGTGAATTACAGGAATTAATGCAAGAACGTCTAGAAGTGCATCCCGGCTTGTTATTCACTTTCTCACAACCTATAGCGACCCGTGTGGATGAGTTGCTCTCAGGTGTTAAAGCACAATTGGCGATTAAACTGTTTGGCAGCGAGCTGGATACGCTTGCCAATAAAGCCCGCGAGATCGAACGGGTTGTGCAACAGATCCCCGGCACCACTGATGTAGCGATGGAGCAAGTTGAAGGCGAAGCACAGTTAGTGATCCGCCCTAACCGTGAACAACTGTTTCGTTATGGTTTGGCAGTAGCTGATGTGATTCAACTTGTGGAAACAGGTATCGGCGGCCAAAGCGCGGGCCAAGTCATCAACGGTAACGAACGTTATGATATCTATGTTCGCCTGAAGAAAGATCAACGTAAATCTGCTGCAGATTTAAGACAGTTGCGCCTACAAGCCAGCAATGGCGCTATCGTTCGCTTGGGTGATATAGCGACAGTGGCGATTGAAGAAGGTCCGCCGCAAATCCGCAGGGATGATGTCCAACGCCGCGTGGTGATTCAAGCTAATGTCCAAGACCGTGATATGGGCAGCGTGGTAGCCGATATCTATGCCGCGATTGAACAAGACGTCGATCTCCCAGCAGGCTATACCGTAGATATTGGTGGCCAATTCGAAAACCAGCAGCGGGCTCAGGCACGTTTGATGATCGTTGTGCCCTTATCCATTGTTTTGATCGGTTTACTGCTGTACTTCTCGTTTGGCTCTTTAGGGCAGGCCGCTTTGGTATTACTCAATCTGCCATTGGCGCTGATTGGTGGTGTCGCTGCGTTGTTTATTTCCGGCCAGTACCTGTCGGTACCGAGTTCGGTTGGATTTATAACCCTGTTTGGTGTGGCGGTACTTAACGGCGTAGTCATGGTGGAAAGTATCAATCTGAGAATACAGGATGGCCAGCGCATGGCTGACGCAGTGTATGAAGGTGCTTGTTCACGCTTGCGCCCGGTCTTAATGACAGCGCTGACATCCGCTTTAGGCCTTATTCCTATTCTTCTCTCGACTGATATAGGTTCGGAAATCCAAAAGCCTTTAGCCACAGTTGTAGTCGGTGGATTAATTTCATCAACGTTGCTCACTATGCTGGTGATACCATCACTCTATGACGTATTCTCAAAATATAAGTACCAGACTGAGAAGTAAGACTCAGGGGGAGGCTGCAACACTGTTGCAGTCTCCAACGGTTAGGAGATCAACATGCGCCTTTTGCTGATTGAAGACGATCTTAATTTAGCGCACCAACTACAACATAACTTAGAGGCTTCTGGCTATATAGTTGATGTCAGCGGTACGCTGAGTGACGCGCGCTATATGACGAATGAAATCGGCTACGACATTATCGTTATGGATTTAGGATTGCCTGATGGTAGTGGCTTGTCTCTGCTTACAGAGTGGCGGCAGAGTCATAAGCATACGCCGGTATTAGTGCTGACTGCTCGGGATAATTGGGAAGAGAAAGTTATCACTTTTCAAGCGGGGGCTGATGATTACGTCTGTAAGCCTTTCCGTCAGGAAGAACTATTGGTGCGTTTAGAAGCTCTACTTCGTCGCAGTAAACCACATCAATGCCCGAATCTTTCAGCCGGTGGCATTGGCTTAGATGAAAGCACCCAAGATGCAATCATTCTGGAAAGCGGCGAGCGTATCTCTCTGACTTCCACCGAATATCGTCTGTTACAACATTTTTTACGCAATCCGGGGCGACTCTATAGCAAACAGAAACTGCTCGATACTCTCTATCAATTTGATGCCGAACGGGAAAGTAATATTGTCGAAAGCTATATCCGTCGTATACGCACTAAATTGGGGAAAAAGGTAATAGAAAATCGGCGCTTTCAAGGTTATCGCTACAAAGGCTTATTATGATTTCGATTGAGAAGGTTTTGCTTAAGCGCTTTATCCTTATTGCATTAGCCTTGATTGCGGCGTTGACCTTTTTCCACTCATGGTGGGCTGACAACCTTTACCTAAAGATGCAAAAACAGCAACTGCAGCATGAAGGGTCAGCGTTGGCGCAACATTTACGGCATACCACGCCCGAACAGCGTACCTCGCTGACACTTAACCTGCCGCAGCACAGTAGCCATATTTATGTTATCCGTAGCCAAACCAGTAGTTGGAGTTCAGCGCCAGAACTTGTCAGCGAGTATCCGTTAGACGGCTGGTTTAACGCGCCCGGGTTCCATGAATTTCAGGATAACAACGACCGTAGTTTCTTAATCCTAAGCCAAACCTTTTCTGATTCTATGCAGTTTATAGTTATTCAAGAAACTACAGCGGCGTTGGCTGAACTCGATAAAAATCATAGCTATATGCTATTCGCCATTATTCTAGCCTTAGCAATTGTTCTACTACTCCAGCGAAAAGTTATCCGCGAAACCTTCTCCAAGTTAGACCCGATAAAAAGTCAGATCGATGCCCTTCAACGGGGTGAAAAACCCACCCTTCCCAACAGTGACATAAGTGAGATATCTCCTTTAGTCAGCGCTATAAATCAACTACTAGGCTATCTGCATAGCCGAAACGAGCGCAGTAAAAATGCTGTGGGAAATATATCTCATGCGATGAAAACACCGATTGCAGTCATCACACAAATTGCCGAAACCAAGGATAACGGCCTTACTCCTAAGATTCGAGAGCAACTGATCGAACAAGCTGAACAACTCAATCTGATAATCTCAAGTGAATTAAAGAGAGCCCGTATCTCTGGTAGAGGGCATCAGTCCGAGAACTTTTCTATTGTTACAGCAGTTGAAAACCTAGCGGCGACAATTAAATTAATCTACCCCGATAAACTGCTGACCTTTGATATCAACATCGACCCGCAATCTCATTTTCCAGGTGAACAATCCGATTTTAATGAGTTAATGGGCAACCTCATGGACAACGCAGCCAAATGGTGTGACGGAGTGATCAGTGTGGAAATAAACAGCGGGTTAGACCAGTTTGAAGTAGAAGTGAACGATGACGGGCCCGGGTGCTCAAAAAGCCAAATTGAACGCTTAACTAAGCGCGGCATACGATTGGATGAACACGCGAAAGGGCACGGCCTTGGGCTCAATATAGTCCAAACTATTGTTGAACAATATCAAGGGCATATTTTATTTACTAACAGAGAACCCAAGGGATTCTCTGTTAGTGTGCAATTACCCTTGAGCTTAATCTAATCTTTCTGTGGTTAGAAGACGTCAGGGCCAAGCTCAGCGTCAAATGAGTAGGTAATATCAGGAAAGGTAGTCTCGTTGTATAGAGCCAGACTTCAGCCTAGAATTTAATGACCTTCTAGTTTTTTCTGATGAATCTAACAGACTGATATTCAGAAGCTTTCACCTATTCCTGACGAAGTTCAGCGATGGCTTGACGCAAGATTAACGATGCTGAATGCAGAAAAAGTAACGCCATCGCAAAAGCAACAATCAAATCGGGCCAAGGGCTCTGGGTAGCAAAAACCGCACCTGCAGCCAGTAATGCAGCCAGATTGCCAATAGCATCATTTCTGCTACAGAGCCAAACCGAACGCACGTTGCTGTCCCCATTTCGATACTTTAATAACAACAATGCACTGATAAGATTGGCAGTGAATGCCATCATAGCCACCGACCCCATGATCATTTCATTTGGAATCTCTAAGACGAGGGTACGGTAGAGAGTAGATCCCAATACCCATAGCCCCATGAGCGCGAGGGTTATGCCTTTAAATAGCGCGGCTGAGGCCCTCCAACGGAGAGAGTGCCCAATCGCTAACAGGGTAATGCTGTAGGTCAAGCTGTCCCCTAGAAAATCTAGAGCATCAGCTCTAAGAGCCATTGATTGCGATGCGATACTGGCTCCGGTTTCAACCACAAACATAACTACATTGATCGCTATCACGATCCATAGGATTCTTTTGTACTCGACGGAAACACCATCAAATTGAACATTGCTATTACAACCACAACCAGCCATACCAGCCCCTTAATCTGAATTGATCTTCTTTCTGGTATAAGCTTAATACCTAAAGTCACTTTAGGTTCAAGGACTAATTAACGTGAGTAAAAAATATTCGATCGGAGAGGTCGCCATAGCAGGTAATTGTCAGGTACAGACCATTCGATACTACGAACAGATAGGTCTTATACCTGCTCCAGAGCGGACGGTTGGAAATCAGCGTATCTATCGCCAGGCGCATTGTGACAGACTTGCTTTTATCCGCCATAGCCGGGAGCTTGGTTTTTCGTTGGAGCAGATTCGAGAGATACTGACACTGAATGACAGCCCAAACCATTCCTGTGGTGATGTAGATGCTATCGCCCGAAGTCATTTGGCGGATGTTGAATCAAAGATTAAACGATTACAGGGAATGAAAAAGGAGTTGAAACGCATGATAGAGCAATGTGCTGGGGGGACAGTGGCTGATTGCCGAATCATTGAAGTGCTTTCAAACCATAATCTATGTCTTCAGGCGAAACATGTTGCTAAATAGCGATGCTGATAATAATTCTAATATGATGTCTATTATTATCTATAAAGAAGAAGTAATTAGATCAGTTTAAGGAACCTGCGATTAAGTCCCACTTTTTAGCTCACTCTCCCAAGAAAGCTGTATTTGCGGCGTAATCGCACGATTGCAGGTCATTTCTTACTGCCTGCATGCCGATTTCTCAGCATGTAGGCGGATTTATCCTACGCCCGTAGCATCTGATCCACGCGAGCAATGTTTGCCAGAGCAAACAGTATGGCTAACTTACTGTCGTTCTTCATCAGCCCACGATAGCGAGCCTTGGTAAAACCAAACTGGCACTTGATGACCCGGAACGGATGTTCAACCTTAGCCCGGATACTGGCTTTAAGGTACTCGGTTTTTAATAGAACTTTATTGATGCGTGGATGTTTCTTCAGCTCTTTGACCTTGCTGGGTATTTCAGCAACATGCCAGTCCGCTTTTACATCTTCGAGCTCTTTACGGTTCTCAGCGCCACGATAACCACTGTCGGCGAAGATAAACTCTTCTTTGCTATGAAGAAGGTGTTCGGCCTGGTTGAGGTCATGCTCATTAGCGGCGGTAGTTGTGAAACTATGCGTCAGACCGGTTCTGGCATCAACGCCGATATGGGCTTTCATTCCGAAGTGCCATTGATTGCCTTTCTTGGTTTGGTGCATTTCAGGGTCACGTTCACCAGTTTTGTTCTTGGTAGAACTTGGTGCTTCGATGATCGTTGCGTCCAGCAAACACTGCTGCATGCAGTGGATACGCAGCATGGTTGATAACGGATAAGGCCTACGACCGTTACCGGCCTTTGGGTAGTAAGGGGCAATCACTGATTCCAACCGCTGCCAAGGAATCAGTTTTTCCATGCGACCTAGAAATTTCTCTTTACGGGTTTGGCGGCGCTTGTTGTTGAATTCGCTGTCAGCGAAGGAGAGTTGGTGATCCATGGATAGCCCTCATCACATCAGAGCATGGATTGTCTCATGCTGAGGGACTTAATCGCAGGTTTCCTAATCTGGTACCTGAATACAATTGAGTTTACTTCTAAGGTTTATCTGGCATAGGTAATGCTGAGGTGTTTAGTAAGAGCTTTAATGACTCGGAGGATTTTAAGTACCGAATAGGAATAAATTAATTATAGGTTGTAGTGTATATACCTTAATTATGAATTATATTTCTGGGATTTTAATTTTTTCTGTTTTTTAAATTATCTTCTCATTTTTTTGGCTTAGGGGTTTAAGCTTGTTTCTGATATGTGAAGTTATTTCAGAATAATGTTTATGGCTTCGGTTATATAATTATTTCTGATGGTGATGGATATAAAAAAGAAGCCTTGTAGGCTTCTTTTTGTTCGGAACAAAGGTTTTATTGATTAAAACCAAGCCCTAATTCCAATTACAAATTTAGCATCACTGGTGTCTTCACCTTCCTCTCGTGCATAATCGGCGGTTTTACCGAATTTTTTCTCCCAATGAATGCCAATATAGGGGGCAAATTCCCGTTTCACTTCGTAACGAAGGCGAAGGCCTGCTTCAATGTTTGAGAGGCCTGAGCCAACTTCCCGCTCCTCATCATTCTTCCCATGAATACTCAGCTCAACCTCAGGTGATAGAACCCATTGCTGAGTAAGCATCATTTCATACTCGGATTCTAACCGTAGGGCTGTTTGACCGTCTTCACCAATAAAGAGACTTGCATCCGTTTCAAAGTAGTAGGGAGCTACACCTTGCACGGCAATAACCGCCCAGTCTTGCGTTGGTTTAGGGTAGAAATCGTGCCTTACGCCAAATTGAATGTCCCAATAGGGATCTATAGCTTTGCTATACAGCAATTGTAACTCGGCTTTCTCTGTTTCCCCGTCCGCGCGTTCCCCTTCTGTTTTAAAAACAAATTTATCAAGGTCGTACCCGGCCCATCCCTGTACTTCCCAAGCAAAAGGTTTACCAGAACTGGCATCCCGTTTTTCTAATTGATCAATGGTGACCATAGTTAGAAATGGATCATCTTTACCTCCGGCCTCGGCTTGGAATGGAAGGGCAAACATGGCTAAAACTAGTGTTTTCTTAGCAGTATTATTCATCTCGCTCTCCCAATTAACTAACGTGCACTTCGCGGAACATGCCGAGCATGTGATAGATCAAGTGGCAGTGGTATGCCCATTTACCTTTAGCATCTGCAGTTACTCGGTAACTGATTTTAGCTCCTGGTTGTACCACGACAGTGTGTTTGCGTGGGATATACCGGTCATCACCTGTTTCGAGGTCACTCCACATGCCATGTAGGTGCATAGGATGGTTCATCATGGTGTCGTTAACAAAATTGATGCGTACTCGTTCTCCGTATTTCAGCTGAATTGGATCTGCATCACTATACTTAACTCCATTGATTGACCACATATAACGACTCATATTGCCTGTAAGGTGCAGATCAATATCACGAGTTGGGTCACGCGGATCAGGTGTTGGGTTGAGGTTTTTCAGGTCTGCGTAAGTCAAAACGCGTCGTCCGTTGTTTCTTAAACCTACCCCAGGGTCATCTAATCGGTATTGCGGATTATCGGCCCGCATATCCACATGAGGACCGTACTCGGTGTCTGCATGCTTAATTCCCTGACTACTATTGGAATGCATGGAGTGGCCCATGTCCCCAGAATTTGCCATGTTATGCTGCGAGTGATCCATTTGCCCCGAGCTATTCATGTTGTGCTGGGAGTGGTCCATTTTTCCGGAACTATGCATATTGTGCTGTGAATGATCCATTTGCCCCGAGCTGTTCATGTTGTGCTGGGAGTGGTCCATCCGTGAAGAGTTGCCCATGTTGTGCATACTGTGATCCATGCCCATACCCATATCGGTGTGGGTAAGTAGCGGTACTGGGTCAAGGGCAGGAACTTCTCCAGTTAAAGCGTAATCCGGGGTGAGAGTCCCTCTGGCATAACCTGATCGGTCAATCGCTTGTGCAAAGACTGTGTAAGCCATGTCATGCTCAGGTTCTACAATTACATCATAGGTTTCAGCAACACCAATTCTGAATTCGTCCACTGATACAGGCTGAACATATTGGCCATCAGCAGCAACAACTGTCATCTTCAGACCGGGGATTCGAACGTCAAAGAATGTCATCGCGGCGCTGTTAATGAAGCGCAGCAATACTTTTTCACCTTTTTTAAACAATCCCTTCCAACCGTCTGCAGGTGTAACACCGTTCATCAGAAAGCTATAGGTATAGCCGGTTACATCGGAGATATCTGTTTGGCTCATGCGCATGACATTCCACATTTCACGCTCCTGGAATGTCGCTTCAACACCTTTTTCCTTAATATCGCGCCAGGTATCGTTGAGTGTTCGCTCGTTGAAGTTGTAGTAGTGACTCATCTTCTTGAGCTTGGCATAAACGTCATTTGGGTCTTCGTCGGTCCAATCCGATAGCATAACGACATAATCACGATCATAGGTGTAGGGTGGCGGCTCTTTGGGTTCAATTACGATGGCTCCGTAAAGCCCGGTTTGTTCCTGGAATCCTGAATGGCTGTGATACCAGTAGGTACCTGATTGTGTGACTTTAAACTGGTAGTTATAGGATTCGCCGGGTTTGATTCCGGCGAAGGATAATCCGGGTACACCATCCATTTCCGGAGGGAGAATCAATCCATGCCAATGGATAGAACTGTCTTCAGCTAAAGTATTGGTAACGCGTAGCGTTACAGTTTCTCCCTCTTTGAAGCGCAATACGGGAGCGGGTAAGGAACCGTTAACGGTTGTAGCAAAACGTGGGGCTCCTGTGAAATTAACCGCCTGTTTACCTATGGTGAGGTCAAAGTTATTTCCCCTCAGTTCAGGTGTGCCTGTTTGCGCGGATGCGGCAAACAAGGATTGGGTTTTAAAACCGAATCCTGCCAAAACTCCACCCATTGCTAAGCCGGTAACAAAACGGCGTCTGCTGGAGTTTATAGGTTTTGGTAGAGATTGTTTTTTCATCGGATTCCCCTTATTTATTCTTACCGACTTTTATTTCTGTAATCATTCCTGCCTCGTAATGTCCTGGTAAGGTACATGCGGCCAGGAAGTCACCAACGGAAGAAAATTTCCATATCAGAGCTTTTGTTTCTCCAGATTTTAAAGATAGTGAGTTGTTGTCCGAATGCTGCATATCTGGCATATCCCTCATCTCTCGGCGGTGCATCTCGATCTGTTCACGTGTGCCAAGAACAAATTCGTGGGGAAGTTGTCCGGTATTTGTTACGACAAACTCTATTGTTTGCCCTTCCTTAAGCTCGATAGTATTCAGGCTGAAATTCATTTGGTCGTTGGCGTTAATCGGTATGGTTTTGTTGATTTCAGAGCTTTTGCCTGGTTGTCCAATAATCATGTGATGCCTTTTCATCATCTCGTTGTGATGAGGCATTTCATTGGCGGAGTGTTCTTTTACCCCGGCAAAAACTTCCGGGGTTATAAAAACTACTGATAGCAGTGTTGTAGCAATTAACTTTTTCATGTGAACCTCTGTTTAAAAAGGAACTGGTCGGCCGCATATAAAGACTGTGACAGAAGCGGGGGGTGAAACCCGACCAGTTCAATACTCCATTTCAGCTTACGCTGGATTAACTTGTTGATTTGGAGTTAGGGGAATACGAGGCGGTTTCTTTTCACGTAAATAGAGATGGAACTGATAAAGGTCATCACTATCATCATTGGGTGATACAGCATTAAATTCCTGTGAGGCTCTTTGTGGTGGGAATACTGCAGAAACTGAAGAGGTACAATGGCTCAAATCTGAACTGGTTAGATTGCTTTCAGATATCTCTGCGCACTCGACAATTGCGGTGAGATGAGAGGATGCCGCGTTAGAATGGTTATAAGCGAAAGATAGGCTGCTCCAAGAAACTAGAGCAGCTATCAAAATATAATGCCAGTTTTTAGAAATGAGATATTTCATTTTTCTCGCCGCGCTTCCGTTTCAGTACTATTTCGGTGGTTTACTACAGCAATGGGGTTTATGGTTAAAGCTGTCTCTGATGTTTTCATCAGAGTATTGGTACCAACTACGTTTCCATTTGCTCAGTAGTCCGGATTTCAATTCAAACTGGTTGTTAGTTATTACCTGTTCTATCCCTTTCCACTGAATTTGTGCTGCATCGTATGAAACCTCTAACCAATCTTCAGCCATGAGCAACCCGATTACACCATCAAGGTTGGATAACTCCTCTGTCAATTTCTCACTGTCTCCTACACGTGAGAATTTAATGCTTCGAGTTTCTTCTGTGGCTTCGGACATAGTTGTATTTCCCTTACGATTTAGTTCAGCTTAAGCCTTCCAGTTAGAGTAAGGTCAAGAAAAGCGGTAAAAAATAAAAAACTATTTTTAGACTCTATTGTCACAGTGGGTAGTGTGGAGCTATATTAAAAGGCATGAACATGAAACGGTTTTTCACCATCTTTGCACTTTTAATGACGTTGTTTGGAACAACTCAGATGAGTGTGGCTGCAGCTTTGCCAATGGAGCATATGTCTTCTGATATGCACGCTATGGTAGAGATGGAAGGTGATATGCATTCAGCCGTTGATTGTGCTGATCAGCCGGGGTGCGAGTTACAGAGTTCATGTGGAGGACATCTTTGTTCTGCCATTTCCAGTGTTACATCATTGGATATAGCTTATCCACCCTTTACCAAGCCTATTTATAAGGCGACTTTGATGTCGCTGTATCTCACCCAGAAAGATAGACCCCCTCAAGTCCTGATGAGCTAATCATCAGGAGCGTAATGCTTCCTGCTTATCCAAAGTAATACCCATCAGCTCTAGGCGTGGGTGCATTTAACTTATGCAGGGAATATCAGAATGAATATCTCACAAGCAGCAAAGTTTACTGGCCTGACCAGTAAGACAATCCGTTTTTACGAAGAAAAGGGGATCATCCCTAAGGCTCGCCGGTCCGATAACGGTTATCGCTTTTACACAGAGGACCAGTTAGAAACACTGGGATTTATAAAGCGGGCCAGAGGGCTGGGCTTCTCCCTTGATGAATGCAAGCAGCTTCTGGATCTTCAGCATGATCCTGACCGTGCATCCGCCGAGGTGAAAGAGAAAGTGCAGCATAACTTAGAGCGTGTTCAGAGTCAGATTAAGCACCTCGAAGATATCAAGCTAGCTTTGATTAAAATGTCAAAATCATGTCCGGGTAATGCGGATCATGATTGCCCGATTTTAGAAGAATTGTGTACTGAGGGTCACGGAGAGGTTTTACAGTAATGAATGAAGTAACTACAAGCATGAAAAAAATTGCCATTCTGTTTTTACTAGCTATGTCCCTACCTGCTTATGCTGGCGATCCCTACTGGTTGGAAGGGCGAGATGATACTAAATATGAAATTGATGTATACCGAAGCGAAAGTTGCGGCTGTTGCAAAACCTGGATAACGCACCTGAAGGAACATAATTTTGTTGTCAGGGACCATGTGCTTTCTGATGTGACTCCATTGAAAGAGCAACTGGGAGTGCCAAAACAGGGGTATTCATGTCATACGGCTAAGATCAACGGCAAGGTTATCGAAGGGCATGTACCTGCACCGGATATTAAAAAAGTTCTATCTAATGCAGATATAAAGCTTCTAACGGTCCCCGGGATGGTATCAGGAAGTCCAGGCATGGATATGCCGGGGGCTCCAAAACATGATTTCAAAGTTTACTCCGTCGACTCTAAGGGCGAGGTGGGGGTGTTCTCAGGATACGCTAACTATTAAGTAGGAGGCTAATCATGTGGCATACAGATGGAATGTTTTCATCAGGTTGGCATGGGTTCGGGATGATAATTTGGTTATTGATTATCGCTGTGGTGATTGTGTTAATCGTGAAAGCCTTGTCCGGAAGGGGTAAGGCTTTATCAACCGCAACTGATATTCTTGATGAGCGTTATGCCAAAGGTGAAATTTCTGAAGAAGAGTATTTGAAGATGAAGGCAGAATTAGATAAATGATTATACGAACAGGAATTGTTCTGGCTCTGGTAACCGGGCTTTCAGGGTGTTTTGAATCTGAGTCTAAGGTTGAAGGCCGCTGGTATACCCAATCTCAAGTAGATCTTGGGGAGACTGTATTTCAGAATAATTGTGTAACCTGTCATGGGGCTGGAGCTCAGGGAACTAAAGAATGGCGAAAACCCCTGCCAAATGGGAAGTACCCTCCACCACCTTTAAATGGTTCAGCCCATGCGTGGCATCACCCACTTAAGGGGCTGAAACTAACAGTTCAGGAAGGAGGGGCGAAATTTGGGGGAACAATGCCGGGATTTGGAAATTCACTCAGTGAGCTAGAACAAGAAGCTGCGATAGCATTTTTTCAAAGCAAATGGTCCCCAAAAATCTATCAAATGTGGTTGGATCGTGGGGGGCTTCGATAATTAGGAGGTGTAACTTATTGAATATGTAGGTGTTGGCTTTTTACACAGCCTGAGCACAAAGTAGTCGTTAGGAGACTACTAGAAATAACTAGTAGTGCTTCTGCTTTGCCCTGAATGGAGTCATGTAGCAAGATCCTTCTTTATTTTCTCGATAAGCACCTGTCTTTGATTTTCAGACATATGATCGAGTAAACACATCAATTCTGCTAGAGAATCTTTTTCGCAAAAGAAAAAAGCAACTGGCTTATCAAGTTCTTTAGCAAGCTTTTCAATTATCTCAAAGTCTGGCATGTGTCTACCTTTCTCATAGTGGTTCATACGCCCACTAGCTGAACTTGGTTCGATACCAATACGAATCCCAAGTTCCTTTTGGCTAACACCTGCTTGTGATCTGGCTTGCTGGAGACGTTTCGGGAAAGGATTGTTGTTATGCACTGGAAGATCATCTGATTTCGCCTCGGGACTTAGATTGTCTAAGATTTATTCCTTCAGGTATACTTAGGAATCCTAAGTCTAATTTGCATTGATGTCCAGAAAGCTACTAGAAATTGGTTGCGGGTTATTAGCTTGCGATCTAGAGACACAGAATTCCTACGGTGAGAAATGAAAGGACGAAAAATTGAGGTTGATATGAAGTTGCAGGAGATTTTCCTAAAGCTCGGGAATAATCAGTTCTCGATTCTGGAATTAAGGGATAAATTCGAAACGGTACACGGACTTGGTCACTACGCTAATAGCTCGGAGCTTCGGAAGTGGATTTATCGCCGAGTGATTTCTTTAGTTAAAAGGGGCTATCTAACAAAACAAAATGGTAAAGATAATATCCCTGCTGCCTACCACCTTTCGGAACGATTCCACATAGAATTTGGCACTCCTGAGCATGATTGTAGTCTTAAATCTTGCGCTGAATTGATGGTCGAACCCTCTGAGACTAATTCAATTAGTTCACTTAGGTTAAAGCTCAATCAATACAAGGTTGATATGCTTTCGTATGCTGGGGAGTGTAAAGAATATCAGCAATTGGCTGCCGAATATCCACACTTAAAAAATCTGATAGAACCGATGTTTTGCGATGCTAGAGAGAGAAGCTCTGAATTGATTGGCCAACTAAGAGCCATTAACAATTTAATGAAACACTCAGGTTTATCAGAATGAAATTAAGAGCATGGCAGAGAGAGTGCATAGCACTTGCCATGGAGCACTACTGTACGAAGAAGCACTTCCTGTGTCTAGCAACCCCCGGTGCAGGAAAAACAACAATGGCTGCTGAGCTATCTAAAAGGCTTATTGAGCGAGGGGATATCGACTTTGTGTTGTGTTTCGCCCCCTCCCTTACTGTGGTATCAGGCCTAGAAAAAACGTTTTCGCTATGCCTTTCACGTCGCTTTGATGGTCGGATTGGAGCTGTCGGTGGCGCATATACATATCAGGGAATGAGAGGTCTTGGCGAACAGTTTTGGTCCCTTTTGGAATCCTACCGGGTGCTCGTGGTTTTTGATGAAATTCATCACTGCTCTGGGAGTCAACAAGGAGGCATGAATTCTTGGGGACATGAGATTCTGACGAGGATTCAAAATCAAGCGGTAATTACATTGGCTCTAACAGGAACTCCTTGGCGCTCTGATAATAATCCTATCGTGCTAGCAGATTATGAGAAGGCTGAAGGCCTAGTTCAGTGCGACTATTCATACGGTCTTTTCAACGCCGTTCAAGATAGAGTGTGTCGAAAACCTAGGATTGTTCTTATTGATAACGATAATTTTAAGCTATCCACCTCAAACGATAAAGCTGTATATGGAGGGCTCGGAGAACTCCTGCAGCATCCTGAAGTTCGGTATCAAAACCTTCTTTACAATGACACAGCTTTGCGTTTCTGCCTATCTTTAGGATGTAAGCGACTTGATGAGATTCGGCTTAATAATAATGATGCCGGAGGTTTGATTGTGGCATCTTCTGTAAGGCACGCAGAGAAAATAGCCCATCTCTTGAAGAACGAGTTCGGAAAAACTGTTTCTTTAGTGACTTATATGCACAAAAACTCGGGGGCAGTCATTGAGCGATTTCGTAGTGGAGAAGATCAGTGGATAGTCAGTGTTGGAATGATCAGTGAGGGAACAGATATTCCACGCTTACAAGTGTGTTGTCATCTAAGCCGGATTACTACTGAGCTATATTTCAGGCAAGTGTTGGGGAGAGTTCTTAGGACAACGAACACCAGTCAAAATGAGGCTTGGCTTTTTACCTTCGCTGAACCAATGCTCGCCCAGTATGCTGAAAGAGTCGCAGAGGCAATCCCGTATGATAATGTTCTAAGCTTCGAGCATCTTAGGGGGAATTTTATAGCCCAGGAACCCAAAGAATCAGCAACCAGCTCTTTCTCATTTGTTGATACGTTTGATCATTGGAGCGAGAATAACCTCCCTGGAAAGGTTTTTGACCTGGATGCAGTATTTGCAGATGAATTATCCGAAGATAGAACGCCATACACCCTCGAGTGCCTAGGTGATTTTCGGCAACGAATAGTAGACTTCTATCACGTCGAACTAAATAAACGGTGACATATCCATATAGATCATGGATGTTTTTACTCAAGCTACCTTTGGTCATCGAATTATCTCTATTAATGAGCAGGTTGCGAATATCAAGGGAGTGAGCTCTGGATGGGTGGCATATATCCAAAAAAAGAAAGAAGCCATTAAACCAGTAGAAAAATTAAAATGCTCAATTTCGATAACTTAAAAAGGTAGTTGTAAGGTGATTTTTTGGTAGTATAGGGTGACTTTACCGATTCATTTAGCTCTAGCTTCTCATGTGTATAGTAAGATGTAGGCATTAATCGGTTTAACTAACTGATTTTAAAGAATAAAAGGTGTTTTTATGGCTCGCGGGGCGGTGAATAAAGTAATTCTTGTGGGAAATCTGGGTGGAGACCCTGAAGTTCGTTATATGCCAAATGGCAATGCGGTAACCAATGTGACTATTGCTACTACCGATTCCTGGAAGGATAAACAGACAGGGCAGCAGCAGGAACGTACTGAATGGCACCGTGTTGTATTTTTTGGGCGCTTGGCGGAAGTTGCTGGTGAGTATCTGCGTAAAGGCTCCCAGATTTATATCGAAGGTGCCCTGCGTACTCGTAAATGGCAGGATCAAAGTGGTAATGACCGTTATACCACTGAAATCGTTGTAGATATGAATGGTCAAATGCAGATGTTAGGCGGCCGCGGTGGTGATGCCGGATATCAGCAGCCTCAATCTGCACCAGCTCCGCAGATGGCTCCACAGGCTGCACCTCAGGCACCGCAATCTGCTCCAAAAGCAGCACCTCAGCCGCAATCAGCTCCAGCCCCTCAATCACCACCGGGGTTCGATGACTTTGATGATGATATTCCGTTCTAAACTCAGTTAGTAACGATAAGCATCTGGAGTACATGTCATGTTTGAATTAGTCGTAGTATTGACGCTGATATGTTTGCTGCTTGTTATTAAGATTATCTTCGATCGGTTTGATAAGGAACATGCCCCTAAAAAGGGCTCTAAGGATGAAACAGAGGGTGGTAAGGATGCCCAGAATAAGCCGAGCGAGTTTAAGGGTGTTGTAATTACACCCGGCGAAAATTGCTGTCATTCAGTTCTTATGTTGCAAAATCAGACGTTCACCGGTAAGGATAATATTTCCTTGCCGTTACCTGACTGTAGTAAGGAAAAATGCAGTTGTGAACGTACGATCATTACTGAACGTCGCAAGAGACATAGAAGGCAAACAGCTGACCGCAGGACGGCTATTCGTTTTGAGCCTGATTTTAACGACCGTCGAAAAAAAGGTGGTCGAAGAAAAGAGGACGATAACACGTTTACCGGTGGTTACAGGCATTAACGTCATTCTGGCGCTTGTACACACCTATCTGTTATTTGTGCTAACTACATACTCACACTGAACTCAGAATTTATGGACCTTGATCTACTAATAAAACCGGTAAAATTGTTAGTTACAGGTGCCAACGGGCAAGTTGGTACTGCATTACTTCGGTTAGGGGATCAGGATGCCTTTTTTGACGTGGTTGCGTTAGATAAGTCGGCGCTGGATATAACGGACGAGGAACAGATTCGCGACCAGTTAACGAATTATCTTCCTGATTATGTGGTTAACTGCGCAGCTTACGATCATGTTGACGAAGCCGAGCATCAGCAAGCACTTTGCGAAGCAGTCAATGCGGAAGGTGTAAACAAGCTGGCGCTCGTTTGTGGTGATCTTTCAATACCTATGTTCCATCTCTCTACGGATTACGTGTTTGACGGCCACTATGCCAGTGGATATACCGAAGAGGATGATGTTGCTCCTCTTGGTGTTTATGGTAATAGTAAATGGAAGGGTGAAGAGTACCTGAGGCAGGTGCTTCCAAGGCACATTATTTTGCGTGTGAGCTGGTTGTTCAGTAATAAAGGCAATAACTTTGTACTTCGCACTCTGGATACGGCACGCAAGAAAAAAGTGCTGGAATCGGTCATTGATCGTAAGGGCTGTCCAACAGCAGCTTCCGATGTTGCGCGGGTTATCCTGGCTATCCTGAAGCAGGTTCACAATGGTGCAGAATCCTGGGGGACATACCATTATTGTGGGGCTGAAATCACCAACCGCTATGACTTCTGTAAAGAGATTCTGATTGCGGCGGGGCATTATGAAAGCTTTGAAGTGGAAAAAATGGTCCCGATCTCCAGTAAGGATTACGTCACAGAAGCGTTACGTCCTAATACATCTGTTCTTATCTGTAAGAAACTTCTAGAAACATTCGGAATCAGACAAAAGCCCTGGCGCCAGGAGCTGGTCTGGGTCATGCGGGATATTTACGAATCCTCTTAGACAGCCCAGGGTTGTGGGCTGTGGCTCATAGCGACAGATACAATGTAACAAAATGTGCTGATCGCAGCTAAAAAGCTCAGGAGTTTCCAGGGTGTTGCAAAATCGCTTTTGATTACCGCGCTGCCTAGTCCAATGTATAAGCATAAAGCCAGTACTTTAGCGGTTAACCAATGATCCACGAAAGGGTATTGCTGGAGCAGAAATGCCAGTGTCAGGCCGCTGATGAGAAGAACTGTATCAACAATATGCGGGATAATTTTGATCCACTTTTGTTGTAACTTGTCTGGACAGTAAAGAGCCCAGCTTCCCCTCATGATGAATAGCATCAAGCTTATCAGTATACAAAAGAGGTGTATGTGTTTTACTGCCAGATAACTCATGCAGGTTCCTTTTAGGGCCCCAGGCTTTTTGGTAAATGCTGTGGTGCTTATTTTATGCTATTTTTAACGGTCTTTTCCTGGCTAATCGCCACTATGAATATGCAGATCTATGACACAAGTAAATAGTAACAAGTCACTGACAGATCGTTTTGGTAGAACGGTTGATTATATCCGAATCTCGGTAACGGATCGTTGTGATTTTCGTTGTGTCTACTGTATGGCCGAAGAAATGAAATTTCTTCCACATGCCCAAGTGCTCACTCTGGAAGAACTTGAGCAAGTGGCAGCAGCTTTTGTGTCTCTTGGTGTGAATAAGATCAGGCTTACCGGTGGTGAGCCATTGGTAAGACGGGATGTTATTAAGTTGATCAAAGCCATCGGTAAGATGGGTGCGGAATTAGCGATCACCACTAATGGCTCTCAGCTAGAAGGTATGGCGGATGAGCTGAAACAGGCGGGAGTTAACCGCTTGAATGTAAGTATCGATAGCTTACAAGCGGAGCGTTTTAAGGAGATGACCCGTATAGGGAAATTGCCGAAAGTTATCGCTGGAATTGATGCCGCAATTGCTGCGGGGTTTGATCGAATAAAGCTAAATGCAGTGATCATGAAGGGCCGTAATGACGATGAAGTGCTTGATCTGGTTAACTTTGCGCGCCATAAAGGAATTGACCTGAGCTTTATTGAAGAGATGCCATTAGGGCATATTTCAGAGCATAATCGAGCTGAAGCGTATTGTTCCAGTGATGAAGTCAGACAATTGATAGAGCAGAGATATGCTCTTCAGCCTACCACCGAAAAAACCGCAGGCCCGTCGCGTTATTTCCGTATGCCTGAGAGTGATAGCCGCATTGGTTTTATTTCACCTCACAGTCACAATTTCTGTGGCGATTGTAATCGTGTTCGTATCACCGTTGAGGGGCGTTTACTTCTTTGTTTGGGTAATGAGCACTCTGTTGATCTGCGGGCTGTGCTGCGTCGATACCCCGGGGATATGGAAAAGCTACGACAGACGATAATTGATGCGATGGATTTAAAACCGGAGAAGCATGAATTTAATCTTGAAGATGAACCACAAATTGTCCGCTTTATGAATATGACAGGTGGTTAAACAGAACAGACTTAGTGAACTTCTGCGCTAAGGTTAAGGGCCTTATTTATGTCAAAAACACCAGCAAATGCTGAATTTGTACCACTCAATATAGCCGTACTGACGGTGTCTGATACACGAACAGCTGAAACAGATACATCTGGGCAGGCTTTGGTCGATAGACTGGAAGGTGCAGGGCATCTTCTCAAGGCACGCGACATAGTCATTGATGATGTCTATCAAATGAGATCAGTGGTTTCCCAGTGGATTGCGGAACCCGAGGTTCATGTGATTATCACCACTGGCGGTACCGGATTTTCTGGCCGTGATTCGACCCCTGAAGCTATGGCTCCATTGTTTGATAAAACGATCGAAGGTTTTGGTGAGTTTTTCCGTCAGGTCTCTGCGGATGAGATTGGTACTTCTACGATTCAGTCCCGAGCTCTGGGTGGGTTGGCTAATGGTACGGTTATTTTCTGCCTGCCAGGATCTACAGGTGCTTGCAGGACGGGGTGGGATAAATTGATAGCAGAGCAGTTGGACAGTCGTCACCGCCCATGTAATTTTGTTTCAATGATTATGAAGCATCGTTAGTCGTTCATTCAGGAGTAAAAATGGGCTGTTGTGATACCCAACCGGGTTTGATTTCTTTCGAAGAAGCGTTAGAAAGTTTATTGACCGGGGATTCTGGAACAGTAAGTGTCGAACAAGTCTCATTAGCTGATGCAGCGGGGCGTGTGTTAGCGACGGACATAAGAGCCAATGTTGCAGTCCCTCCCGCTGACAACAGCAGTATGGATGGCTATGCAATCTGTACTGAGGATTTAAGAGTCTCAAGTAAGTTGCCTGTTGGTCAGAGAATACCTGCGGGAACTGCACCGGCTCCCCTTATCTCTGGTACCTGTGCGCGAATTTTTACTGGAGCTGAAATTCCTGAAGGTGCAGATGCGGTGGTTATTCAGGAAGATGTCCGTATTGAAGAGGGGCAGATCTGTTTCCCGGATGAGGTACCTCCTGGCGATAACATACGTCGCAAAGGCCAGGACATAAATGTCGGTGATGATGTTCTACTTGCTGGCACTCGTCTTAAACCTGCCGACCTTGGCATGCTAGCTTCTGTGGGCATTGCTGAAGTATCAGTTTATAGCTGCCTTAAAGTCGCAATTCTTTCTACTGGTGATGAACTTGTTGAGCCTGGTGAACCATTGGCTGCGGGGCAGATCTACAACTCCAACCGCTATATTCTCAAAGGTTTACTTGCTGCGCTGGGGATGGAAGTTATAGATGTGGGCTGTGTACAGGATACGCTTGAGTCTACCCTGAAAGCGCTGAAAGAAGCAGCAGAGAGCGCGGATGTTATCGTCAGCACGGGTGGTGTATCGGTGGGTGAAGAAGATCATGTAAAAGGTGCAGTAGAAGCGTTAGGCGCACTGGATATGTGGAAAATAAAGATTAAGCCAGGTAAACCCGTTGCCTATGGTCGGGTAGGAGATACTCCCTTTATTGGTTTGCCTGGAAACCCAACTTCGACCCTGCTGACGTTCTGTTTATTAGGGAAGCCGTTGCTGATGCGCTTACAAGGCGAGAAATATCATCCTCCTCTTGAAGTATCGGTTCAGGCTGGCTTTCAACGAAGTCGCAAGAATAAGCGTCAGGAATACCTGCGAGTACGTGTTGAAAACGGCATGGCGGTACCTTTTAACAATCAAAGCTCAGGTGTATTGATGTCTGCTAGTTGGGCCAATGGTTTGGTTGTGATTCCTCCCGAAACTCTGATCAATCAAGGCGATTCAGTGAAATTTATTCCGTTTTCTGAGCTATTGAATTAGTCCGGGTTATTTAAACTGCAGAGTTATAGAGAAAGCGTTAAAATACGCCGGAATTTTTGAGAAGTTACTGAGGAATGCATGACTGAGCAGGTGGACCCGTATAAAGAGATCAGGCCTTATCGCGATGATGAGGTTGCAGATGTCCTGACCAATATTCTGCACAACAACGAGTTTCTTACAGCAGTAACTCAGTACCAGTTTCCGAAGATGGCTTCCAGTTTTGGTTGGCTGCTGAAGCCTTTTGTTCGTATAGCGCTTGCTGCAAAGGTAGGTGAAGTCGACAGTGTCTATGATTTTCAGATGCTGGTGGCAAACTATATGAAAAAGATGATTGCCCGTACGACCACCAAATTAAGCTGCAGTGGTATTGATCATCTGGATCCTGAAGAAGCCTATCTGTTTGTTTCAAATCACCGTGATATTGCAATGGACCCGGCATTTCTAAATTGGGTTCGCCATCAGTATGGCATGGACACTGTCCGAATCGCGATTGGAGATAATCTGCTGCAGAAACCTTACATTTCCGACATCATGCGGATGAACAAAAGCTTTATTGTGAACCGCTCTGCCAGTGGTCGTGAAATGATGAAGGCATTAACCCAGCTGTCATCTTATATTGATCACAGTATTGTCGGTGGTCATTCCATCTGGCTGGCGCAGCGTGAAGGGAGGGCGAAAGATGGCAATGATGCTACAGACCCTGCACTTCTTAAAATGCTCTATATGGCACACCGCAAACAACGCAGCTTTGCGGAACAAGTTAAACGTTTGAATATTGTGCCGGTATCGATCTCTTACGAATATGATCCCTGTGATTATCTGAAAGCAAATGAGCTATATGCTAAGGCGACGGAAGGTGGTTATGAGAAATCACAATACGAAGATATCTCCAGTATTGTTAAAGGGATAACCGGTAACAAGGGTCATGTGCATATTGCTTTTGGTGACCCTATAGAAGCTGGTTTTGATTCACCTGAAGCGCTTGCCGGTGAAATAGATCGTCAGATTATTGAAAATTACCATCTGCATGATTCCAATCTGCTTGCAGCCGGTCAGGATGCCGGTATCGGTGAAGAGCAAAAACTTGGATTCCAGAAGCGGTTGAATCAGGTGCCTGAAGGGGCGCAGGATATTTTGCGTCAGATGTATGCTAACCCCGTAATGAACCAAAAAAAGTTGCAGGAGTAATCATGAGCCGCCTGACCCATCTGGATGAGCAGGGCAATGCCAATATGGTGGATGTGTCTGAAAAACAGATTACCTCCCGGGAGGCTATTGCTTATGCAGAAGTGCAAATGTTGCCGGAAACATTGCAGCTTATTACTGAGGGTGGGCATAAAAAAGGGGATGTTTTAGCGGTAGCTCGTATTGCGGGCATTCAGGCGGCAAAGCGCACCAGTGAGCTGATTCCACTTTGCCATCCACTGATGCTGAGTAAAGTAACAGTGGAGCTCGAGACTAATGTTCAGCGCAATGTAGTTGAGATTACCGCGACCTGTAAACTTGCTGGCCAGACCGGAGTGGAAATGGAGGCTTTGACCGCCGCTTCAGTAGCGGGGCTGACCATCTACGATATGTGTAAGGCTGTAGATAAGGGTATGGTTATTAGTTCGGTCAAATTGCTTGAGAAAAAGGGCGGTAAGAGCGGTCATTGGAAGGTGGAGAAATAAAAATGTTGAAACTGGTTTTCTTTGCAAGTTTAAGAGAGCGCTTGGGTACAGAGGGTGAAAGCCTGGAATTACCCGATGGGGTTTCAACGGTTGCTGAGCTTATTACGTATCTGGTGACAGAAAGGGGCCCAATCTGGCAGCAGGTGCTACAGGGTGCTCAAGTGATGATCGCTGTAAATCAGGAGATGTGTGATCCTGATGAGCAGATCGCCTCGGGTGATGAGATTGCTTTTTTCCCGCCAGTGACGGGAGGGTAATGTGAGCCAGTTTAACGCTTCAGTATTTCATAAGATCAGAGCTGCGATCTACTACCTGGGTTTCTATACCCTAACGGTTATTTATGCATCCTTCTGTTTATTGCTCTCTCCGTTATTGGGTTTTCGCGGACGTTTTAAACTGGTCACCGTGATTAATTTCTTCTACATGTTCTGGCTGCGCGTTTGTTGTGGTTTAGGCGTCAAGGTGACCGGAAAGGAAAACCTGCCAGAAGAAGGGGCTTATGTTTTCGTCGCAAACCATTCCAGTGAGTGGGAGACCTTGTACCTGCAAACTTTGGTTCGCCCGCAATGTACAGTGCTGAAAAAAGAACTGCTTAAAATTCCTTTTTTTGGTTGGGCGCTTGGTCTTTTAAAACCGATCGCAATTGATCGAAGTCAGCGCAGAGGGGCCTTAAAGCAATTGCTGACCGAGGGGAAATCCCGTTTAGAAGAAGAAATACCTGTTATTATTTTCCCGCAGGGTACACGTGTGCCTGTCGGTAAAATGGGGAAATTTAATAAGGGTGGTGCGATGCTGGCGCTAAGTGCAGGTGTGCCTATAATCCCTATGATTCACGATGCAGGACATTATTGGCCTGGGAAAAGCTTTGCAAAAAAACCGGGTACCGTGCAGGTTCATATTGGCGAGGCTATCCCCGTGGAAGGGCGGACAGTTGATGAAATCCACCAGGATATGGTGGTATGGCTGGAAAATCATATGCGGGAACTGAAGCTGATATAAAGCTTTTCCTGAATATAAAAAAACCGCCATTTGGCGGTTTTTTTATGGCTGGGGGTAGTCGCTTACGCGTCAATCTTCTGGAATACCAGAGTTGCGTTGGTTCCACCGAAGCCAAAGCTGTTGGACATAACACGTTGCAGGTCTACATTCTCCTGCTTTTCAACAGCAATAGGCATGCCTTCTGCTGCAGGGTCCAGTTCTTCAATGTTAGCGGAAGCTGCTATGAAGTTGTTTTCCTGCATGATCAGAGAGTAGATCGCTTCTTGTACGCCTGCTGCACCCAGTGAGTGGCCAGATAGCGATTTCGTAGAAGTAACAGTTGGCATTTTATCACCAAAGGTTTCTTTCATCGCTTTCAGCTCTTGCATATCGCCTGCTGGAGTGGATGTTCCGTGGGCATTGATATAGTCGATATCGCCATCAACAGTGGACATTGCCAGTTCCATGCAGCGCGCTGCACCTTCGCCAGACGGAGCAACCATGTCATAACCGTCTGAAGTTGCACCGTAACCTACCAGTTCTGCGTAGATTTTAGCGCCACGAGCTTTGGCATGTTCCAGCTCTTCGATAACCAGAACGCCTGCGCCACCTGCGATTACAAAACCATCACGGTTTGCATCGTACGCACGGGAGGCTTTTTCTGGTGTGTCGTTATATTTGCTGGACAGAGCGCCCATAGCATCAAACATTGCAGTCTGAACCCAGTGTAGTTCTTCACCGCCACCGGCAAAAACAACGTCCTGTTTGCCTAGCTGAATCTGTTCCATTGCATTGCCGATACAGTGAGCGCTTGTCGCGCATGCAGAGGTAATGGAATAGTTAACGCCTTTGATTTTGAATGGCGTAGCCAGACAAGCGGATACAGTTGAACCCATGGTACGGGTTACGCGGTAAGGGCCAACGCGTTTAACGCCTTTTTCGCGGGTGATGTCAGCCGTATCAACAATATTTTCTGCAGAAGCGCCACCAGAGCCTACCACAAGACCGGTGCGCACATTTGATACCTGATCTTCGGCCAGATTTGAATCAGCAATAGCTTCTTTCATCGCGATGTAAGTGTATGCCGCGGCATCACCCATAAAGCGTAATAATTTGCGGTCGATTTGCTCGGAGAAATCGATATCGATGCTGCCGGCAACGTGGCTACGGAAACCGCGCTCTTTGTAGTCTTCCTGGAATTTAATACCAGAACGACCCTGCTGCAGTGATTCCAGAACGGTCTCTTTATCTGTACCCAGACAAGAAACGATCCCCATACCAGTAACAACAACGCGACGCATATGCTTCTCTCTCTTTTTCTAATTTGAGGCGCTTATTTTCCGTGAATCCCGTGCATTTGGCTACAAAATTCGTGAAAAACTACGCAGAATATAGAACAAAGGCCCTGAATTCAGAGCCTTAGCTTGACTAGAAAAACTGTTCTTTCGATCAGAAATTTTCTGTAGATGTGAATAGACCTACACGCAGATCTTTTGCGGTATAGATTTCTCGTCCATCCACGGACATGCTGCCATCAGCAATGCCCATTACCAGCTTACGCTCGATTACGCGTTTGAGCTGGATGTTATAAGTTACTTTTTTAGCGTTTGGTAATACCTGGCCAAAGAATTTTACTTCTCCGGAGCCCAGTGCACGACCTCTACCTGGATTGCCTTTCCAGCCCAGATAAAAACCAACCAGTTGCCACATGGCGTCTAGACCCAGGCAGCCTGGCATTACAGGGTCTTCCTCGAAGTGGCAGCCAAAGAACCACAGGTCAGGGTTGATATCCAGTTCAGCAATTATCTCGCCTTTACCGGATTCGCCGCCATCTGCATTAATTTTAATGATGCGGTCCATCATCAGCATGTTGCCAATTGGTAGGCGGGCATTGCCTGGTCCAAACATATCGCCGTGACCGCAAGATAGCAGTTCATCGCGATTAAAAGAGGAAGGTCTCGTCATTATTTTCTTTCTAACCGGGTTCTTTGTAAAAATATCGCGCAATTATACCGACTTCGTCGGCACTAGGCACGATCTGTGTCATATTAATTAGCGAAAAACATTACAACTTAAGGTGTAAACGGGCAGATGAAACATGATTTTTGGCATCAGAGGTGGTCTGAAGGGAGAATCGGCTTCCATCAGGCAGATTTTAATCCATATCTAAAAAAGTATTGGCAGTTACTGTCTTTGGCTGGGGATGATCGGGTTTTTGTGCCTCTGTGTGGAAAAAGCAAAGATATGCTTTGGTTGAGGGAGCAAGGTCATGAAGTGCTGGGTGTGGAATTGAACCCATTGGCATGTGAGGCGTTTTTTACTGAGAATGGAGCAGAACCTGAGTGTAGTCAGAAGCAAGGCTTTGTGGTCCGTTCTGTAGATGGTGTTCAGCTTCTTTGTGGTGATTTCTTTAGCCTGAATGCTGAGGATCTAAGAGATGTGAGTGCTGTGTATGATCGTGCAGCGTTGATTGCGCTACCACCTGAGATGCGTGTCCAGTACGTGGAGTGCCTTACTCAAATGCTGCCCAAGGGGGTGCAGATTCTTCTCATTACGCTGGAGTTTGAAGGTGAAGGCGGACCGCCTTTTAGTGTCCAGGGGTCGGAAGTGGAGCGATTGTTCGGCGCGGCCTTTGAGATCGAGTGCCTGGAGCGTACGCAGCCTGACGACCCCAGAGATGTGGGCCGTCTGGAAGTGACTTGGTTGTTAAAAGATAAAAGAGCTTAGCTGTTGCGTTTTACAGCAATGTCGGCAAGCAGTTTTAAGGTTTCTTTGAAGGAGCTCTCAGGAATATTGTCCAGCGCTGCGATAGCCTTATCGGCCTCCTGCTGCGCTTTTTCCTGAGTGTATTCGATCGCGCCAGTTGCTTTGACTATATCCATGATTGGCTGTAAGTCATCCAGGCCACCTTTACGGATAGCTTGTCTCACCAGTTGGCGTTGGTCGTCTGTTCCAGTCCGCATAGCATGTATTAAAGGCAGGGTTGCTTTGCCTTCAGCCAGATCGTCGCCAACGTTTTTACCCATCTCCTCTGAAGAAGAGAGGTAATCCATAACGTCATCAATTAACTGGAAGGCGGTACCCAGGTGCAATCCATACAAGCGCAGAGCTTCCTGCTCCTGTTTATTAGCTTCAGCCAGAATCGCTCCTGATTCTGTCGCGGCTTCAAACAGCATTGCAGTTTTTCCAAGAATGACCTGCATATAGGCTTCTTCGGTAGTATCCGGGTTCTTGGTATTGAGTAATTGCAGTACTTCGCCTTCTGCGATGACATTGGTGGCATTGGAGATCACTTCCATGATTTCCATAGAGCCGATTTCTACCATGACCTGGAAGGCGCGAGAATAAAGGAAGTCACCCACAAGAACGCTGGGTGCATTGCCCCATTTTGCATTGGCAGTGTCTTTGCCGCGGCGTAGTTCAGAATTATCGACCACATCATCATGGAGCAGTGTGGCTGTATGAATAAACTCAATGATTGCTGCCAGCGGGATATGCTTTTCGCCTTTATACCCCGTTGCATTGGCTGCCAATAGAACGAGTAGAGGGCGCAGACGTTTGCCGCCGCTTTCTACTATATAGTGTCCGATTTTCTCAACCAGAGGTACGTTAGAGCCTAGGTGGTTAATAATGTAGTCATTAACCGACTCAAATTGAGGTTCAATAATAGGGTTGAGTTGATGTGGCTGCATAGATGAGAAAGTGCAATTCATTATTTTGTGGGTTTGTATGCGCGAATGCTAGGGTGCTGGCTTTAAACTGTCAATGACCGAATGGGTAATCGTTGAATTTGTTGTGCTGTTATTCTAATTGCTATATAATCGCGCGCCCTGACCCATCCAATAATCGCTCCCTACCATATGGCATCGCCATTAGAAGTAGGTTTCTTCAATAGTAGCTGGGTGGGCAATAAACGGAGAGAAACATGTACGCAGTAATCGTAAGCGGTGGTAAACAGTACCGCGTCCAGGAAGGTGAATCCCTTAAACTGGAAAAACTGCAAGCTGAAGCTGGTTCAAACGTTGAGTTTGACCGCGTTCTGCTGGTAGGCAACGGCGACGACATTAAAATCGGTGAGCCTGTTGTAGATGGCGCTAAAGTGACTGCTGAAGTAGTTCAGCACGGTCGCGCGAAGAAAGTTGAGATCATCAAGTTCAAGCGTCGTAAGCATCACATGAAACGTCAGGGCCACCGTCAGTGGTTTACTGAAGTTAAAATTACTGGCATTTCTGCCTAATATTAACCGAGTTAGGAGTTAGATAGATGGCTCATAAGAAGGCTGGTGGTTCTACTAAGAACGGTCGCGATTCCGAGTCGAAACGACTTGGCGTTAAGCGCTACGGTGGTCAGGCAGTTATTGCTGGAAACATCCTTGTTCGTCAGCGTGGCACTAAATTCCACGCAGGTGAAAACGTAGGTTGTGGTAAAGACCACACTCTGTTCGCGAAAGCGGACGGCGTTGTTAAATTCGAAGTTAAAGGTCCTCAGAAGCGTCAGTACATTTCTGTAGTTGATGCCTAATTAAGGTTCTTTGCTTTTAAAAAGCTCCGCCAAGGCGGAGCTTTTTTGTTTATGATTTTCAGATGTTCTAGCAGTGTATCCAGATAGGGTGTAGCGCTAGACTTACTGGTAGTAACTTTGGGGAGAAAAAATGAAATTTGTCGATGAAGCAGTCATCACTGTCGAAGCTGGTAAAGGCGGCAATGGTTGCATGAGCTTCCGTCGTGAGAAGTACATCCCTAAAGGTGGTCCGGATGGCGGCGATGGCGGCGATGGTGGTTCGATTTTTTTTGAAGCGGATGAGAATCTGAATACGCTAGTTGATTACCGATTTACCCGCCACTACAAGGCTGACAATGGTAAAGGTGGTATGGGCCGTAATTGTACAGGGCCTAAAGGTGAAGATCTGATCCTTAAAGTGCCAGTAGGTACAACTATTATTGATACCGATACCGATGAAATCCTGGCGGATATGACCGAAATTGGTCAGGTTGAGAAAATCGCGCAGGGTGGATTTCATGGTCTGGGTAATACGCGCTTTAAAAGCAGTGTTAACCGCGCGCCAAGACAGACTACAAAAGGCTCGGTAGGTGAAACGCGTAACGTCAAACTGGAGCTGAAGGTTCTGGCGGATGTAGGTTTGCTTGGTTTGCCAAATGCAGGTAAATCTACCTTGATTCGTGCGGTCTCTGCTGCCAAGCCAAAGGTTGCGAATTATCCGTTTACCACGCTTGTGCCAAACCTGGGTGTGGTTCGTATAGAGCAGTCCCGTAGTTTTGTTATTGCGGATATTCCTGGAATTATCGAAGGTGCTGCAGAAGGTGCGGGTCTGGGGATTCGTTTCCTTAAGCATTTGGCGCGTAACCGAATTTTGCTTCATCTGGTCGATATGGCGCCCTGGGATGATGTGACCCCTGAGCAGGCTGCATGTGTTGCGGTTGGCGAGCTGGAAAAATTCAGTCCAACACTGGCTGAACAGCCGCGTTGGTTGGTGCTGAACAAACTGGATATGGTTCCCGAGGAAGAGAGAGAAGAGCGTTGTCAGGCGGTTATTGATGCGCTTGAATGGGCAGGTCCGGTCTATCGTGTGTCTGCGCTCAGTAAACAGGGAACAGATGAGATGATGCGTGATATCCAGGCGTTTCTGGATCACCGTCTCGAGGCAATAGAAGAAGATCCATCAATTCTGGATCAGGAACAGGCTATCCGCGAGCAGGTGGATACAGAGGCTCGTGAGCGTGTAGAGCAAATGCGTGCTGAAATGCGTGCTCGTCGTGAAAAAGATGATCTGGATGATGACGACTTTGACGATGATGATTACGACGTTGAAGTTGAGTGGGTAAGAGAATAGAACCAACGCCTTGATAGGGGTAGTTACATGGCAGTGGGCCGTGACAAGTTAAAGCGATGTAAGCGCTGGGTGGTAAAAATAGGCAGCGCCCTGTTAACCAATGATGGCAAAGGGTTGGATCAGGCTGCAATTAGTCGCTGGGTAGATCAGATTGCTGCACTTAAACAGTCGGGTCTTGAGGTGATTCTCGTCTCATCTGGTTCCGTGGCAGAGGGTATGACCCGTCTCGGCTGGAATGAGCGACCTCATGAAGTTTATAAGCTGCAGGCCGCCGCTGCTGTAGGGCAGATGGGGTTGGTTCAGGCTTATGAAACGAATTTCCAAAGGCATAATACTCATACTGCTCAGATCTTGCTGACTCACGAAGATCACTCCAATCGCAGACGCTACCTAAACGCTCAAGCAACTTTAAAAACGTTGATTGAAATGGGTGTGGTACCGGTTGTAAATGAAAATGATACGGTGGTCACAAAAGAGATTCGCTTTGGTGACAACGATACGCTGGGTGCTTTGGTTGCAAACCTTGTGCAAGCAGATGCGCTGATTCTCCTTACCGATCAGCAGGGGTTGTTTACGGCTGATCCGCGCCATAATGCAGATGCTGAGTTGATCTCTGAAGCACGTGCTGGAGATGCGGCCCTGGAGGCTATGGCGGGTGATGGCGGCAAGCTGGGCCGGGGTGGTATGGCAACTAAGGTTCGGGCTGCTAAACTGGCGGCGCGATCTGGTGCTGTCACGGTGATTGCCAGTGGTCGTGAACAGGACGTGTTGTTGCGTCTTCGTGAAGCGGACGATATTGGTACTTTGCTGGTTCCGGAAAACGAACCGATGGCGGCCAGAAAGCAGTGGATTGCAGGTCATTTGCAGGCAAGGGGCACTCTTGTGTTGGATGCTGGGGCTGTAAAAGCGTTGTGTGAGCGCGGTAAAAGTTTATTGCCAACCGGTGTGCGTGGTGTGACAGGTGATTTTTCACGTGGTGAGATGGTGATGATCTGTGACGAATATGGTCGTATTGTTGCGCGCGGGCTAGTCAATTATGGTTTTGACGATGCGCAGAGGATTATTGGTAAGCCGAGTCGCGAGATAGAATCTATTCTCGGGTTTATGGGTGAGGAAGAGCTGGTGCACAGGGATAATCTGGTGTTGGCATAGTTAAGTATCCTATTTATTTCAGACATAAAAAAACCGGCATAAGCCGGTTTTTTTATGTCTGGTTGGTTGCGATTAAGCAGCCAGACCAGCGATTTTCTTGCTCAGGCGGCTCTTAATGCGGGCGACCTTGTTCTTGTGGAAGATGCCTTTGTTTACTGAGCTGTCCAGAATAGGCTGTGCAACTTTGAAAGCTTCCTGTGCAACAGCTTGATCGCCAGCTTCTAGAGCTGCGTCAACTTTTTTGATGTAAGTGCGTACCATGGAACGCAGGCTAGCGTTATGCTGGCGACGCTTCTCTGCCTGGCGAGCACGTTTACGAGATCCTGCGGAATTTGCCACAGTTCGGCTCCTTAAAAATTAAGTTAATTACAAACTGGAGGATGCGCTTAAATGGCACCCGCCAAAAAAATTAGAGGCGAGATTATTCATATTTGCGCCCCCGCTGTCAATAAAACTGCAGAAATTTTCTTGATGAATATGTAATATGCGGTTTCTCTTGAGCGGTATTCATGTAAATTTGGGATAGTTCTTTGTCAGATCAGCAGTTAGACACACAGAAAAAATCAGGATTGTTGCGTTCCAGCGCTATTGTTGGCGTGATGACCATGCTTTCGCGTGTTTTGGGTTTGGCGCGTGATGTGGTTGTGGCTAACTACTTTGGTGCCAGTAGCAGTGCGGACGCATTTTTTGTGGCGTTTAAGATCCCTAATTTCTTGCGTCGTTTATTTGCTGAAGGAGCGTTCGCTCAAGCATTTGTCCCGGTCCTCTCAGAGTACAGAACGCAGAGAGATCTTAAAGCCGTTCAGCATCTGGTCAATGCCGTAGCCGGAACTTTAGGTGGAGTGCTGGTGTTTGTTACGGCTTTGGCTGTATTGGGTGCGCCGGTGCTGACAGCGCTTTTTGCTCCGGGGTTTTATATGGGTGATAGCGCCAAATTTGAGCTGGCGGCTGAGATGTTGAGAATCACCTTTCCCTATCTGTTGTTAATCTCTTTAACCGCTTTTGCCGGTGCCGTTTTAAATAGCTACGAACGCTTTGCGGTTCCTGCGTTTACTCCTGTGCTGTTGAATGTCTCTCTGATCGGGTCTGCTGTGTTTTTATCCCCTTTGTTTGATCCGCCGGTATTAGCGTTGGCCTGGGGGGTGATGATCGCCGGGGTTTTACAGCTGATATTCCAGTTGCCGTTTATGGCGAGGCTGCGTTTACTGCCGAAACCAGTCTGGGGTTGGAATGATGAAGGGGTTCGGCGCATCATGAAGTTGATGGTTCCGGCCCTTTTTGGTGTATCAGTAACCCAGATCAATCTGCTTCTGGATACGGTTCTGGCGTCTTTCCTGCAAACGGGAAGTGTCTCGTGGCTGTATTACTCAGACCGTTTGGTGGAGTTGCCTTTGGGTGTATTTGGGATAGCGATTGCCACCGTTATTTTGCCTAGCCTATCGCGAAAACATTCTGTTCAGTCCAGTGAGCAGTTTTCTTCCACATTGAACTGGGCAATGCAGATGGTGATGCTGATCGGCATACCGGCTGCGGTTGCCCTGTTTGTGCTTGCTGAGCCGATGTTGATTACCTTGTTTCACTACGGAGCATTAACAGATCGTGATGTGATGATGGCGGCCATGAGTTTGCAGGCTTATGCCTGTGGTTTGTTGGCTTTTATGTTTATCAAGGTATTGGCGACCGGTTATTTTTCCCGTCAGGATACGAAAACCCCTGTAAAAATTGGTATTCAGGCGGCTGTCGCTAATATGGTGTTTAACCTGATTCTTATCGGGCCGTTGGCTCACGTGGGTCTGGCAGCAGCGACAGCAATGTCAGCGTTCCTGAATGCGGGATTGTTGTTATATGGATTGATTAAGTCCGGCGTGTTTACATGGTCGCCGGGCTGGGCAGTACAGATCGCCCGGATGTTGTTGGCTAACTGCGTTATGGTTGCAGTTATTTATCAGTTGATGACTACAACTGAGCAGTGGTTGCAGATGGCTTTATGGGATCGAATCCTGGAAATGGCGATACTGGTTGCTGCTGGCCTTGTGAGCTATTCGGTCACTATGATTCTTGCGGGTTTAAGACCTAAGCATCTTAAGCATGCCTGAGTATTATTTCTTGTTTAAAAACCGTTCAGAGAGTACAGGTTGAGCTGTATCTGGGCTATAATGCCGCGTTTATTTTGAGACGGCATTAAGAGTACCTGATGGAACTGATTCGCGGACTGCATAACCTGCGCGAAAAGCACCGGGGTTGCGTAGCAACGATTGGTAACTTTGATGGCGTGCATCTTGGTCATTGCAAGGTGCTGGATCAGGTGAAAGAGAAGGCCGCAGAATTAGGTCTTCCGTCCGTTGTAATAACCTTTGAGCCGCAACCCAGGGAATTTTTTGGTGGGGCAGACGCTCCGCCAAGGTTAACCCGGTTTGGTGAAAAATACCGCCTTCTCAAATCACAGAATATTGATCGGCAACTTTGCCTGACCTTCAATGAGCGGCTGCGAGCTATGACAGCAGATCGTTTTGTTGATGAACTTCTGTTACGAGGATTGTCCGTAAAACATTTTGTCGTAGGCGATGATTTTCGCTTTGGCTGTGATCGTTCCGGCGATTACTCAATGTTACGAGCGGCCGGGGAAAAGCACGGATTCACGGTGGTGAATACCCGCACCTATGAGTTGAAAGGTGAACGTATCAGCAGTAGTCGGGTCAGGCATTTTCTGGAAAATAACCAGTTGGATGCCGCTGCCAGCCTTTTGGGGCGTGTTTATACGGTTTCCGGCAGAGTTATGCATGGTCAGAAACTGGGGCGGCAGTTAGGTGTACCCACTGCGAATGTCAGGATGCATCGTTTTCCCTGCCCTCTGCGTGGAGTTTACGCTGTAGAGGCTTCGGGTGAAGGCATAGGCAAACTGCAGGGTGTCTGTAATGTTGGGTTACGCCCTACGGTATGCGGTCAGCAACCGGTGCTGGAAGTGCATCTGTTCGATTTTGATCAAGAGATATACGGGCAGTTACTGACCGTCGAGTTTAAGCAGTTTATTCGTGACGAACGTAAGTTCGATGGTATCGAAATGCTTAAGAAACAGATTTTTAAAGATATTGAAGAGGCGCGGGCATTTTTTGCCTGAGCCAGTCGTTAATTCGGAATTTATAAAACCATGACCGATTACAAAGCAACACTGAACCTTCCGGAAACAGCTTTTCCAATGCGAGGCAACCTGGCTCAACGTGAGCCGCAGATGCTGAAAGATTGGCAAAAAATGGGTCTGTACCAGAAAATTCGGGAAGTAAGTGCTGGCCGTAATAAGTTTACGCTGCACGATGGCCCTCCATACGCCAATGGCGATATTCACATCGGTCATGCAGTTAACAAGATTCTGAAAGATATCATTATCAAGTCCAAAACCATGAGTGGTTTTGACGCACCTTACGTGCCGGGTTGGGACTGTCATGGTCTGCCAATTGAGCACAAGGTGGAGACTAAACATGGCAAGGCTGGAGTAAAGCTTTCGCACAAAGACTTCCGCCAGAAGTGCCGTGACTATGCAAAACGTCAGGTTGAAGGCCAGAAGAAGGACTTTATCCGTCTGGGTGTGTTTGGTGACTGGGATAACCCGTACCTGACTATGAATTTTGATACCGAAGCCAACATCATCCGTGCTTTGGGCAAAATCGCAGAAAACGGCCATCTGGTAAAAGGCTTTAAGCCGGTTTACTGGAGTGTTGTTGGTGGTTCTGCTCTGGCAGAAGCAGAAGTTGAATATCAGGATAAAACCTCTACCGCGATTGACGTACGTTTTACACCGGTGGATCAGGCAGGTTTTCTGTCTAAGTTCGAAGGTTTATCTGGCGAAGGTGAAACATCTGTAATTATCTGGACCACAACGCCTTGGACGCTGCCATCTAACCAGGCGGTATCTCTGGGTGGTGAATTGGATTATGTATTGGTTCAGCTGGATCTGGGGCAGGGCGCGGAACGTATTCTGTTGGCTGAAGCGCTGGTAGAAGATGCTATGAAGCGCTATGGCGTCGAAGAATACAGCATCGTTGGCCGTTGTCAGGGGCAGGCGCTGGAGAAATTTGAACTGCAGCACCCATTCTATGAGCGAACTGTTCCTGTGATTCTGGGTGATCACGTTACTCTGGATGCAGGTACTGGTGCGGTACATACAGCACCCGATCATGGTGTGGAAGACTTTGAAGTCGGTCGCAAATATGGCATCGGCACGCTGAATCTGGTTAATGCCTCGGGTGTACTGGGTGAGGGTGCAGGCGTATTCGCGGGCGAGCATGTTTACAAAGTGGATGACAAAGTTGTTGCCCTGTTACAAGAAAACAACAAACTGGTTCTGGAGCATAAATTCCAGCACAGCTATCCACACTGCTGGCGTACAAAAACGCCGCTGATCTACCGTGCGACACCACAGTGGTTTGTCAGCATGGAAGAGAAAGGCCTTAAGAAAGACGCTCTTGAAGCAATCAAAGGTGTGGAGTGGTTCCCAAGTTGGGGCCAGAACCGTATCGAAGCGATGGTTGAGCAGAGCCCGGACTGGTGTGTCTCTCGTCAACGTACCTGGGGTGTACCCATTGCGCTGTTTATCCACAAGGAAACGCAGCAACTGCATCCAAATACGCCAGAGTTGATCGAGCAGGTTGCTCTGCGTGTTGAGAAAGTCGGTATGGATGCCTGGTTTGATCTGGACGCAAATGAACTGCTGGGTGATGAAGCGGATCAGTACGAGAAAGTAACGGATACGCTGGATGTTTGGTTTGATTCCGGTGTAACTCACTATTCCGTAATCGATCAGCGCGAGCAACTGGAATTTCCGGCAGATATGTATCTGGAAGGTTCCGATCAGCACCGTGGCTGGTTCCAGTCTTCCCTGAAAACCGGTATCGCGATTAAAGGTTGTGCGCCATACAAGCAGGTACTGACCCACGGTTTCACCGTGGATGGTCAGGGTCGTAAGATGTCTAAGTCTGTGGGCAACGTGGTTGCGCCGCAGGAAGTTATGAATAAATACGGTGCAGATATTCTGCGCCTATGGGTTGCATCTACCGACTACAGCGGTGAGATGACCTGCTCCGACGATATTCTTAAACGTGCTGCCGATGCTTACCGTCGTATCCGTAATACGGCGCGTTTCCTGTTGTCGAACTTAAGTGGATTTGATCCATCAGTACACACAGTGAAGCCAGAGGATATGGTTGCACTGGATGCCTGGGCTGTAGATCGCGCGGCATCTTTACAGGATGAACTGAAAGGGCATTACAACCAGTATGAATTCCTGCAGGTATTCCAGAAAGTTTCTCATTTCTGTTCACAGGATCTGGGTGGTTTCTATCTGGATATCATTAAGGATCGTCAGTACACAGCTGCAACGGATTCTCACGCCCGTCGCTCGGCACAGACCGCGTTGTACCATATCGTTGAAGCGCTAGTACGCTGGATCGCACCTATCTGTAGTTTCACTGCGGACGAGATCTGGAAAACTCTGGCGGGTGAGCGTGCAGTCTCTGTACATCTTGATACCTGGTATGAAGGTTTGCATAAACTTCCGGAAGGCAGCGCATTGGATGCTGGCTACTGGGAACAGGTGATGGCTGTTAAAACTGCAGTAAACAAACAGCTGGAAGAGCAGCGTAATGCCGGAAACGTCGGTGGCAGTCTGGAAGCGGAAGTGACGCTGTACTGTGATGAGTCACTGCAGGCGTTGCTGTCGAAACTAGGCGATGAGCTACGTTTTGTGCTGATTACGTCACAGGCTGCGGTTGCTCCAATCTCAGAAGCAACTGATGCAGTAGCAACGGAGCTGGAAGGTTTGCAGGTTAAGGTAGTTAAAAGCGCGGCTGAAAAATGCCCACGCTGCTGGCACTTCCGTGATGATATCGGTCAGGATTCAGATGACCCTGAACTCTGCGGTCGTTGTGTTGAGAATGTTAAAGGCGATGGCGAAAGCCGCAGCTTTGCATAATCAATGGCGATTGAGATGACTGAGATAACTGGCACAGAGCAAGTGGATAAGGCAGCAAAGCAAAACTGCCTTATCTGGCTGTGGCTGGCCTTTGCGGTTATTGCTCTGGATCTTATAACAAAGCAGATCGCAGTATCCTATCTGGAATACGCAGACCCAAACCCGGTACTGCCCTTTTTTGATCTGACCTTGTTGTTCAATTACGGGGCAGCCTTCAGTTTCTTGTCTGATGCAGGAGGTTGGCAGCGCTGGTTCTTTGTTTTGATTGCCGTGGGTGTGAGCATCTTTATTGTGATCTGGTTGCAAAAGACCAAGCGCGAGCACTGGTGGTTGGGTCTGGGGCTGTCCCTGATTCTGGGTGGCGCGATTGGTAACCTGTATGACCGGTTTTTTCAGGGTTATGTGATCGATTTTATCTCACTGCATTATCAGAACTATTATTTCCCGGCCTTTAATCTGGCAGATTCCGCCATCACAGCGGGGGCAGCGGTATTGATTATCGACATGCTATTCCTTGAGGCCAGAAGAAAGAAAACAGAAGAGAGTAATTCATGAGCAAGCTTATTGGCCCCGGTAAAACGGTTACCCTGCATTTTGCTATCAAGTTGGAAGACGGCCAGATTGTAGACTCCAACTTTGATAAAGAGCCGGCTATTTTCACCGTTGGTGATGGCAACCTTCTTGAAGGGTTCGAAAAAGCCCTGTTTGGCTTGGAACAAGGTATGAAACAGACCCTGAGCATCCTGCCAGAAAATGCCTTTGGAATGCCGAACCCGAGTAATATCCAAAACCTCCCGATCTCCAGTTTTGATGGTATGGAGCTGGAACAGGGGTTGGTGGTGTCTTTCTCTGATCCCGGAAATGGTGAGCTACCCGGCGTCATCGCTGAATTTGACGATAAATTGGTCGCCGTAGACTTTAATCACCCCTTAGCCGGAAAACGGCTGGATTTTGAAGTCGAGATACTGCAAGTTGCAGACGCGTAAATATCAAACCCGAGCAGAAATGTTCGGGTTTTTTGTATCCACTGTAATTTAGTCTAGACTTAACCGAGACTCCCAATCTATCTATGGCGTATTTTCCCTGAAACGACTAATCTTAAGTATGAATTTGTCTGTTTTTTACTGGATGTAAATAATGAAGTGCAGGGGAAAGGGCTTTACCTTAATTGAACTCCTAGTTGCAGTTGCGCTCATAGCTATACTGCTCGCCATCGGCGTGCCTAATTTTGGCTCGTTTATATCCCAATCAAGAGTTGATTCTGTTAAAAATAAGCTTGTGTCCAGTATTGCTACAGCCCGGTCTGAAGCTATACGTGCTGGAAGTAGGGTGGTTATTTGCCGTAAAAATGCAGGAGCAGATACCTGCAATGGCTCTTCTACAGCCTCCGGTAATGCTGATTGGTCTGAAGGTTGGCTAATCTTTCGGGATGACGATGATGATACGGTTGTTGATCCAGGTGAATTAATTAAAGTTCATGCCGATATAGCTGATGGGGCCAGCATTCAATATAGCCGGGGCGATGCAATTATTTTTAATGGCTCGGGACTACTAGTCAGTTCATCATCCGCGGACGAAGTGTTTTCGATCAGTGATGCTACAGACAACAGCATCGGTGCAGGTGTATCGGTAAGACCTACAGGGCGTATTAGGATGTGTGCAGAATGGGTAGCGAGTACAGCAACATGTTCAGACAGTTAGGGTTTAACTTAATAGAGGTGCTGATTGCCCTCGTTGTTCTTTCTATAGGCTTATTAGGTTTGGCTGCTCTACAAATGACGTCTCTGCAGCAAAACCAGAGTGCTTATATGCGCAGCCAGGCTACACTGCTTGCGTACGATATAGCAGACAGAATGCGGGCTAATATGGACGAGGCAGAAGCCGGTAGCTATTTTGTTGCCAGTGGTGCTACCACGAGTAGCTGCATAAGTTACACAGGTTCTGCGTCGGGTTGTACTTCGGCGCAAATGGCCTCCCACGATATTGCAGAGTGGTTGGCAGCGTTGGATACGGAGCTTCCGGAGGGTGGTGGAATGGTTTGCCGTAGCGATATTACCGTAGCTGCAAGTGTTGGTGTGCCTTCTTGTGCAGCCGCATCTTCTAATAATCCAATAGTGGTTTATGTCTGGTGGAATGATGAAAAGAGTGCTTCAGGTGCAACTACGCAATTAGGTGTGAGTGTTGAGCTATGAGCAAAAGAAACGTTAAGCAAAAGGGTTTTTCTCTTATAGAACTAATGGTCTCATTGGTCATTGGTTTGATTGTGGTAGCTGCAATTACTCAGGTGTTTGTTGGAAGTAAAGTAACCTATTCCATGCAATCCGGACTATCCAAAATACAGGAGAATGGTCGTTTTGCCATGGCTTTTTTGACGCGGGATCTGCGCCAGGCGGGCTATACTGGTTGCACCAGTAATACAACGTTTGCTAACACAGTTAGAGATTCGAGTGGAGCAGTGCCCTCTTTCCTGGACATCACAAATTTAGTTTCTGGTCAGGATAATATGAATGGGACTGATGCATTTAATAGAACCCCATTAGCTGGGACTGATGTTGTAGAAGTCCGGTTTGTAGATCCATCAGGAGCATGTGATATCGATAAGCATGTAGAAACTTCTGCAAACTTACACTGTACAGCTGACCATGATTTTGAAAGAGGGGAGATTCTTGTAGTTACTGATTGTACCCATACAGCCGTATTCCAATTTGCGAAAGCAGGGACTACCAACAAAATAGTGGTTCATGGGGCGGGAGCGTCAGTAGATCCTGGTAACTGCACAAAAGGTTTGGGCGCTCCTGTTGATTGCAGTAGCCCCAATGGTACGGGTTACCAATATAATAATGGTTCTGTTCTTAGGATGTCAGCTTACCGTTATTATGTGGCAAACAATACATTGGGCGAGCCGGCTCTATATCGAGAAAGTATCTCAACGACAACGGGTACGTCCGGTATAGCTCATAGTGAGTTAGTTGAAGGTATAGAAAACATGCAAGTGCTCTACGGTGAAGATACATCGGGTAATGGTACCGCAGACTATTATGTGCCCTTTGATGAAGTTTCTGATGCAGAGGATATTATAAGTATAAGAGTGAGCTTGCTAGTCACAAGTATCGAAGATAATTTGGTTCAGGGGACACAAACTTTACTCTATAACGGCGGAACAGTTAACTTCAATGATGGCCATTTGCGCAAAGTATTTACCTCTACAATTGCTTTGAGGAACCGTTTATGAACCCTCATCAAAGCTTTTCCCAGAGGGGCGCTACACTCATAGTAGGTATTATTTTCTTGCTGGTACTAACCATTATCGGTCTGGCAGGTATGGAAGTAACTGGTCTTGAGGAAAAAATGGCCGGTAATATGCGTGATCGAAATATGTCATTCCAATCTGCAGAAGCTGCACTGCGAGATGGTGAAGAATATCTCGAAAGCTTTGTGATTTTACCTGCATTTGATGGAACGAATGGGCTTTACTCATTACCAATAGACGGCACAAAGAACTGGGAAAATGTAGTATGGAGCAGTTCGTCAGCAGTGCGGAGTTATTCAGGCCCCGGTTTTTCTGAGTTAGCGTCATCTTCCGCTTATATCATCGAAGATCTAGCGGCGGCTGCGTCTAGCGACAGCTTGGAAGTAGGCGTACCCGCTGATACTAAAAGGTTTTATAGAGTTACTTCTAGAGCCGTGGGGCAAACTAATTCATCAGTTGTTATTTTACAAACCGTCTATAAGCGTTAGCTGGAGGCGTTTTTATGGTTAAGTTATTTCTTAAAACAATAATAGTGGCCTTTTATTGTTCCTTTTCAAGTGTTTCTTGGGGCACAATCGCTCAGGATCCGCTTTATCTTGTGGTTGGCGCTGATCCCAATATCCTCTTCAATATGTCAATTGAAACACCAATGGGTGGAGCGGCATATAATGACCAACCGGGGACATTAGCGGGTGGAAATACCTGTGTAGACAGGGCTAGTGGTAACTATGGTGTTTGCTATTTTGAGGATGAAGTTTACCTAGGCTATTTTGATCCCAATAAGTGTTATAGCTACAACAGTGGCGGCGGTTATTTTGAGCCTGACGGAGCCACAAATAGTGATCATGAATGCTCGGGCAAGTTCAGCGGAAATATGATGAACTGGGCCTCTATGACAGCCATGGATATGTTTGTATACACCCTCACGGGTGGTAACCGAATTGTTGATAATACTGGCAGTAATGCTGTAACCGTGATTAAACGGGCCCGCCGCCAACAGGATGATGATTGGTTTCCAAACAAATGGATAACGTCCAGTGAAAACACGGAACCACGTTATGTGACTCGGTGGAATAACACTGATATATATGTTTTTAATATTGGAGAAGGGCAAGGTGGTGCTCTCACGGAACAAATAAAATTCTGTAATACATCCAATTGCGACACTACAAGCCCTAATTTTGCGGAGACTTATAATCTGCATGTAAGGGTTTGTGACACTTCGGAAGGGCTTGAGGCCAATTGTGTCGCATACTCAGGTGGTAGTTACTACAAACCTGAAGGGTTGGTGCACAGTAAAGCGGATCATATGCGCTTTGCCGTAACCAGCTACCTTATGGATAATAGCGCTACGCGTGATGGTGGGGTGCTTAGGGCTGATATGAAGTATATTGGTCAGACAATGCCAGATGGCAGTGGTGGTACAACATCAAACTCAGCTGCGGAAATTAATGCAGACGGTACTTATTTGACAGATCCGGATAGTCTCACGGGGAGTAGCGGCGTTGATTACTCCGGAGTAATTAACTACATCAATAAATTCAGCGAATATGGCTATAAAGGCAAAGACCCAATCGCAGAGCTTTACTACGAATCCCTTAGGTATTTTAAAAACTTAGGGCCAACGCCAGAATATTCCAGCGGTTTAACAGATGCGATGAAGGGTGGCTTTCCAGTATTAACCAGTTGGAATGACCCTATTCAGTATTCCTGCCAGAGAAACTTTATTATCGGTATAAACGATGCCAACCCATGGTTAGATAAAAGCCTACCGGGTACACACTTTACTTCGAGTACCTTTAATGGGCAGGATATTTCAGAAGATTATGGTGAACCATCAAACCCTGATACGGATATCAATGTTACCACTTTAACGAACACCGTAGGTGATCTGGAAGGGTTAAATGGTACCAGCCAATGTGTGGGTTGTACTTCTGGTAGCTGTGATATGTCAGCTACAAATAAAACCATAACTGGTTTGGGGGAAGTGTTTGGTACCTGTCCTTGGCCACCGAAAGAAAATTCATACTACATTGCAGGTCTTGCTTACTACGCAAATACTCAGGATATCCGAACGGATGTAGGTATGGATGGCGAGCAAAATATTGCAACTTTTATGATCGATACTCAGGAGTACAGTTCTAACCCACTTACCGGCCAGATGAATATGCTTTGGCTTGCGGGTAAATATGGTGGCTTCATAGATAGCAATGATAATGATGAGCCAGATCTAACCTCTGAATGGGATGAGGATGGGGATGGAGAACCTGATAATTACGTTTTGGCGTCGCGCCCCGATAAAATGATCGCCGCACTAAACTCCAGTTTTGATGAGATAGAAGCGAGAACTTCTTCTGCCTCAGCAGTTGCGACAAATTCAACTCGATTAGATACCAATTCTAAAATCTACCAGGCGCGTTTTTCCAGCGGTACCTGGACGGGAAGCTTGTTAGCTTACAATCTTGATCCGGTTACAGGGGCTGTGGATTCAATAGCTTGGGATGCAGCTGATCTGATACCTGCTGAAAATAATCGCAATATTTTTTCTTTTAGTACTGCGGGTTCTGGTACTGGAATCATATTTGAATATTCAAATTTGAGTACTGCTCAGCAAGCACTAATTACTTCTGCAGAGTTGGACTATATTCGAGGGGATCAATCCAATGAGGGTGTTACCTATAGAACTAGAAGCAAAGTTTTAGGTGATATTATCAACTCTGATCCTGTTTATGCCAGCCAGGATAATTTTGATTATTACGAGCTAGAGCTTAGCGGTGGCTTTGCAACATATGACGATTACCTTGAGGGTACAACCTATACATGGCAGAAAGGTAATCGTACCGACATGATCTATGTGGGTGGTAACGATGGTATGCTGCATGCGTTTCTGGGTGAAGGTGATGAAAGTGCAAGTTGTAGTGTTGCCGCCAGCGATTGTGAGGGTGAAGAAATTTTTGCCTATATTCCGAAATCTGTAATTGTCGATTTACCAAATCTGGCTTCCCTTGCTTATTCTCACCAGTACTTTGTAGATGGTTCTCCTCGTTTTGGAGATGCTTATATAGACTTTGATGGTACAGGTGATCGATGGGGTACGGCGTTAGTCGGTACTTTGGGCGCCGGGGGTAAAGGTATTTTCGCTCTCGATATTTCAGACCCTCTGAATTTTACCACTGCTGATGTCTTGTGGGACCTGGATGACAGTGATCTTCCTGAATTAGGTTATACGCTTGGTCAGGCCGCTATCGTTAAACTCGCAACAGGTGATTGGGGGGCTATTGTTGGTAATGGCTATGAAAGCGCAAATGGATATTCAGTCCTCTATATTGTAAACCTAGAAACAGGCGCTGTGATAGAGGAAATGATTCTAGAAGACAATACAGGTACAAATGGCCTTTCTACTCCAATCGCTGTGGATACAACAGGTGATAAAGTTGCAGATACTGTATATGCCGGTGATTTAGAAGGTAACCTCTGGGCTATAGATATTTCCAGCAATAATTCGGGGCAGTGGAAGTCAGTTTACAAACAAGGCTCTACACCTAAACCGCTTTTCCAGGCTTGCACAGATGACCCTTGCACAGACCCTCAGCCTATTACGTCTAAACCGCAGGTTGTAAGTAATGAGTCAGGAGGCTTATTGGTACTTTTTGGTACCGGTAAATACTTTGAAACGGGCGATAATACTGATACATCACAGGTACAGACCTTTTATGGTATTTCAGATAATAACAGCCAAGTGGATGGACGTGATGACTTGATAGCGCAGGATATTTTAGCTGAAATTGATGCAGCGACCTCAGGTCTGAATTACAACGTCCGGGTAACTTCTGAATATTCAGTAGATTATACCCTCAAAGATGGGTGGTATCTGGATTTTGATAGTACAAGTTATCTAGGAGAGCGCATTGTTGCTAATCCGCTTGTACGCAATGGACGTGTCATTTTTCCTACATTAGTACCTGATACCGGCGCTTGTTCTTACGGAGGCACCAGCTGGTTAATGGAACTTGATGCTATAGCTGGTTCTCGTCTGGATGAATCACCATTTGATCTTGACGATGATGGTGCTATCAATACTAATGATTATGTTCAGTATGACAGTGACGGAGACGGTGATATTGACGAAAATGATGAATGGGTACCTGTATCTGGCAAGGAGTCGACCGTGGGCATTATTAAAACTCCAGGTGTCATCTCTACAGGACCTAAGGAAGTTAAATATACATCCGGCTCTTCAGGTAACATTGAGGTAACAACTGAATCGGGCGGAGATAAGTTGGGACGTCAATCCTGGATTCAGATTAGATAGAGGAAAATACATGGTGAAGCAAACAGGCTTTTCACTTATTGAACTCATGATTGCGGTTGCAGTGGTAGGAATTTTGGCGTCAATTGCTTATCCGTCCTATCTCGATTTTGTCCGTAAAGCGAACAGAGGGGAGGCCCAGGGGAGTATTCTTGAGCTTGCGCAGTGGATGGAGAGGCAGTTTACAGTAAATGGTACATATCAACCGGGTGGGGCAAATCCAACTTTGCCATTTACTACATCTCCTAAGGATGGGGGATCTACGACGTATATCTACACCTTGTCAAATATGGGAGCTAACACATTCACTATTACTGGTACTGCACAGGGAGACCAGGCAAATGATGACTGTGGCAATATATCGGTAACTCAAACCGGTGCAAGGTCATCAACAGGATCAGGGACCGACTGCTGGTGATTTAATCGCCTGAATAACAATTTGGATACCGCAAGGATGCGGAGGTTATATGAACAAGGAACGGTTTTCCCGTTGCCCTTGGGTTGTTTCTACGTATACAGCCCAAGGGTTTACTCTGATTGAACTACTAATCACATCTTCAATTCTGGCTTTGCTTTTACTGTTTGCAGTCCCAGGATTCTCATCACTCCTCTCTTCCAATAAGCTAAATACGGATAGTCAAAAAATCCAGAGCTTGTTGTCTTTGGCACGGTTATCTTCCGTAAGTCATGGGCACAGAGTGGTCATGTGCCGCTGGAATGGGTTAGATGGTTGTACCGGCCATTCAAGTTCTGGAACAGTTGAATGGGAGAAGGGGGCTTTACTGTTTTATGATTTAGATGAAGATAGACAGTTGGATTCTGTAAGCGAAGAGGTTTTTAAAGTCTTGGCTTTTGAGCCTGAGAATACGGTAACCTGGAACCGGGGAGAAACTCTGGTTTATGAACCTGACGGTAGTGTTTTAGGTGGTTCTAATGGTACTTTTCGTTTCAACTCAGATGCGGGAGAGAAAACACTGGTTGTTTCCTTAACTGGCCGGGTCCGCAGAACAGATTAATCTTTTTACCCGGATCAATAGCATCTTCCGGTAAAGCTCGGCAAAATGACTTCTCTACTGAGTTCAAGAGAGAAAGCATGTCAGAAGTTCTGATTATCGGCGCGGGCGTCATCGGTATGATGGTGGCGCGTGAGCTGGCCCAGTCGGGCGTTAAAGTTACCCTTATTGATCGTAAAGGCTGTGCGCAGGAGTCTTCCTGGGCGGGTGGGGGAATTGTATCTCCCTTGTATCCATGGCGTTACCCGGACGCAGTTACGCAACTCGCTACATGGTCTCAGAGTAGTTATGTTCATCTTGCTGCGGATTTATTGGAAGAAACGGGAATTGATCCAGAGCTGCGCCAGAAAGGTATGCTGATGGTTGCAGTGGAAGATCAGGCCGATGCTTTAGCCTGGGCAGAAAAATACCATCGTCCTTTGCGTTTGGTTGACTCTGAGTTTCTGTACGGCAAAGAACCTGATCTGGTTCAAGGGCTCACAGAAGGTCTCTGGATGCCGGAGGTTTCCAGTATCCGTAATCCTCGTTTAGGTCAGGCGCTACGGCGTAGTATGGAGCTTCATCCCAACATTGAACTATTGGAACAGTGTGAAGTAACTGGATTGCTGATTGAGCAAAACCGGGTTGTCGGTGTATCTACCGTAGAAAATAAACTCTTTGCGGATAAAGTGGTTGTCGCTTCCGGAGCCTGGAGTGGTGAACTTCTGCAGACTTTGGGTGTGAATATTCCTGTGGAACCTGTACATGGTCAAATGATGCTGTTTAAGGCTGAGCCGGGGCTAGTGAACAGAGTTGTTCTGAAAGGTGGCCGATATGTTATTCCGCGCAATGATGGCAGAGTGTTGGTCGGTAGCACCTTAGAGCGTATTGGCTTTGAAAAAAGAACCACCGAAGAAGCCGCAAAATCTCTTTACGATACGGCTCTGGATATCATTCCGGCGCTGGCTGATTATCCGGTGGAACACCATTGGTCGGGTTTGAGACCGGGTTCCCCTGAGGGGATTCCTTACATCGGCGATGTGCCGGGATTTGAAAATCTGTATATCAATGCCGGGCAGTATCGCAATGGCTTGGTATTGGCCCCTGCCTCGACACGTCTATTGGCGGATATTATTTTGGACCGGAAACCGATCATTGCAGCAGACCCGTATCAGGTCGCCAGGTAATTAACCGAGTTTTTCAAGAATTGGTTCAAATAAAAAGGCGGGTTAATTCCCGCCTTTTTAGTAACTTGTGTTTGTCTTAATCGTATACCGTAGGAATCGGTGCACGTTTGTGCTGGGTTTTAGTATAGATCTCGATAACCCTTGCAGATACTTCCGGGGTAACCGGTTTTCCTTCCAGAAAGTCATCAATCTGATCATAGGTCAGTCCCAGGGCATGCTCGTCAGCTTTTTGTGGCGTTAAGCACTCCAGGTCCGCGGTAGGGGTCTTTTCTACCAGAAGGGCGGGTGCGCCCAGAGTTTTAGCTAATAAGCGCACCTGACGTTTGCTCAGGCCAAACAGAGGGGCAAGGTCGCATGCTCCATCCCCCCACTTAGTATAAAAGCCGGTGATGTTTTCTGCAGAGTGGTCGGTTCCCAGAACCAGTCCACCGACGATTCCACCAACCTGATATTGCGCAACCATTCGGGCGCGAGCTTTTACATTACCTTTGGCAAAATCGATGGCATGTTCACAGGATTCATGTAGGTCCGTACCCTGCATGGCAGCCAGTACTTCAGAATGAATACCATCCACTCCGGGTTTTACGTTGATCGCAAGACTCTCACTTGGCTGGATAAACTTCAGCGCCACTTGAGCGTCTTCCTCATCTTGTTGAGAACCGTACGGAAGCCTGACAGCAATAAATTTGTAGTCTTGTGAACCGGTTTCCTGATTCAGTGCATCAACAGCCAGCTGTGCCAAACGACCACAAGTTGAAGAATCTACACCGCCACTAATCCCTAGAACGAGGTGTTTCAGTCCAGAGTTTTTTAGTGTGCTTTTAATGAAGTTAACTCGACGAGCAATTTCTTCAGCGGGGTTGATCTCAGGCAGAACCTGCATCTCTTTTATAATGTCTTCAGCCAGCATCACTTACATTCTCTTTGCTGTATTTAATTAGATCCATTGTATGCAAAGGAAGATGAATCTGAAAAGTTAAAAATGTAGTAACAGGGAAAGAAAAGTGGAGAAATAAAAAAAGGCACCATCAAGGTGCCTTTTTCGTAATTATTTAGCCTCTTCGGGCTCATCCTCATCAAAAATCCCGAAGGTGATTTTGCTGAAGACCGAACGCTCATCTTCAGCTTCTTTTGCCGAGCTTGCTTCAGGTTTTGTTCTCATGCGTACCGGCGCAATCTCTGGAATTTCTTCGGCATCATTAAAGAGATCAAAAGTTGCCGCATCAAACAGGGTTTTCTCACCTTTGAAAATCGGCTGATACTGGTAGTCAGGGAAGTTTTGATTAAGAACCGTCAGAGTGTCTGCTGCAAGATTCTGCTGGCCGAGCCTTGAGTAGGCTTCAACCATAATAGCCAGAGCATCCGGAACAGCCGGTGTTTCCTGCATATTTTCTATTACGTAACGACCGCGGTTTGCTGCAGCGACATAAGCTTCACGTTGAATGTAGTAACGACCTACATGTACTTCATAAGCCGCCAGACGGTTTTTCAGGTAAACCATACGTTTCTGAGAGTCAGGAGCATACTGGCTTTCAGGGTAGCGGTTTACCAGAGTGCTGAAACTTTCAAATGAATCCAGAGCTGCGCCTGGATCACGTTTTGTTTCATCTACTGGCAGGTACTGAGTAATCCAGGAGATGTCCTGCTCAAATGCTGTCAGCCCTTTTAAATAGAAGGCGTAGTCAATATTGTCATGATTCGGGTGCAGGCGGATGAAGCGATCTGCCGCAGCACGAGCTGCTTCTGGCTCATAGTTGCTGAAGTAAGCAAAAATCAGCTCCAGCTGCGCTTGCTCAGAGTAACGCCCAAAAGGGTAGCGGGATTCTAAGAGTTGAAGTTTCTCAATCGCAACCTCAAAGTTCTCTTCATCCATCGCTTGAATAGCTTCTTGATAAAGCTGCTGCTCTGGAACATCTGGGGCAACCGTTACGTCTTCAAACCATGAACAGGCAGACATAATGAAAGCGAGAAACAAAACAGCTGATATTTTGGTGATGCGCATCTTTATTATTAATCCCGGTGTAGTCTCTGGCCCGAACAGTTATACTGAGCACAGTAATGGCCCGACAAATTCAACGGCCTATTTAAACACAACTCACAGGGCCTGTTAACAGACTCTGCACAAAGTTCTTACTCGATTTCATGTCAGACCTTATACAACTAGAAGCAGTAGTTTCAGACGACCTGGTAGGAAAACGTCTTGATCAGGCCGTAGCTCAATTATTTCCTGACTTTTCCCGTTCCCGATTACAAGCCTGGATAAAGAATGGATCTCTCACCGTAGATGGTGAAGTTAAACGCCCCAGAGATAAACTGGTGGGGGGCGAGTCCGTTGTCATTGATGCAAAATTGGAAGTCATAGAAGACCACAAAGCGCAGGATATCCCACTGGATATTGTGTATGAAGATGAAGATATTCTGGTGGTGAATAAACCGGCTGGTTTAGTTGTGCATCCTGCAGTAGGGCACCGGGATGGAACTCTGCTGAATGCGTTGTTGCATCATTGTCCGGATATTGCTCAGGTGCCTAGAGCCGGTATTGTGCATCGTCTGGATATGGATACAACTGGCTTAATGGTCATCGCTAAGACAATTGCTGCACAGACCGATCTGGTTGATCAGCTACAGGATCGTTCCATGGGGCGTGAGTATGAGGCGGTTGTGCATGGAGTAATGACCGGCGGCGGTATTGTTGATGAACCTATGGGGCGCCATTCCAAAAATCGCCAGAAAATGGCAGTTGTCGGTGTAGGCAAAGAGGCGGTTACCCATTACCGGGTGCTGCAAAAACTGCGCGCACACACTCATATCCGACTGAAGCTGGAAACCGGAAGAACTCACCAGATTCGTGTCCATATGTCACACATCAACTACCCTCTGGTGGGGGATCAGCTTTATGGTGGTCGCTTCCGTCTGCCAAAAGGTTGCAGTGACGAGATGATTGAGGCGCTAAGGCAATTCAAGCGTCAGGCGCTGCATGCCAAGAAACTAGAGTTATATCACCCTGAAACCGGAGAACTCATGTCCTGGGAAGTGGATCTACCGGAAGATTTTCAGACATTGCTTCAGGTTCTGCAGCATGATGCAGAATCCAATGATATGGATAACTTCTAAGTGAACTTTGTAACTGCCCAGTGGCAAGCGCCGGCAAACGTTAAAGCGGTGACGACCACCCGCTTAGGTGGTTACAGTTCAGCGCCATTTGATAGCTTAAACCTGGGTGATCATGTTGATGACGATGCAGATCGGGTTAAGCAGAACAGAACACATTTGTTGCAAAGTCTGGGGTTAGATAAAGCCCCCCAGTGGCTGACCCAGGTTCATGGCACCGAAGTGATTAAAGCGCAGCCAGATAATGTATGCCGCACAGCGGATGCCTGTTGGACAGATGAACAGGGTGTTGCGTGCGTGGTTATGACCGCAGACTGTTTACCGGTTTTCTTTGCTGACTCTGCTGGATCGAGAGTCGCAGTGGCTCATGCGGGTTGGAGAGGGCTTCTGGATGGTGTGTTAGAGCAAACACTGAAAGTGTTTCCGGGCCCAGAAGAGGTTTGTGTCTGGTTCGGCCCTGCTATAGGCCCAGAGGCATTTGAGGTGGGTAAAGAGGTGGTTGAACAGTTTGTCAGCAAACAAGCTGAAGCGCGGGGTGCGTTTGTTTCTGTTGCTGGTAAAAACGACAAGTACCTGGCAGATATCTACCAACTGGCAACTTTAAGGCTTCAGGCATCCGGTGTGAAAAGTATTTCTGGCGGCGACCTGTGTACATACAGTGATAAGAAACATTTCTTTTCCTACCGTCGGGATGGGCAAACCGGACGTATGGCGAGCCTGATCTGGCTCGATAATAAGTGAAGGCGTAATACATTGTCTGAAACATGTAGAACTGATTTGTTCGTCGACCTCAGTGAGATCGAGCCTTCGATCCAGATAGACCTGAAGTACTTTACCGGGGACAACTTTATCGGTGAACGTATCCACGGCTATGACCAGGATATCTGCCTGCTAACCAAACCTACCGCTGTTGCTTTGCAGAGAGTCCAACATGAACTAGCCGAGTTCGGACTCGGCTTAAAAGTATTTGATGCTTACCGTCCACAACGAGCGGTTGACCATTTTATCAATTGGTGTGAACTCTCAGAGCCTTGTTTTACTAAAGAGCAGTATTTCCCCACGATTGAACGCGGTGATCTGTTCCGACAGGGATATCTGGTCAAGCAATCCAGCCATAGCCGTGGCAGTACGGTTGATCTGACTATTATTGATCTGAACAGCGGCCAAGAGTTGGGGATGGGCACCGCATTTGATTTTTTTGGTCCGGAATCCTGGTTTGATTGCATCGCAGTAAATCCCGAAGCACGAGCTAATAGAATGCTGTTACAGCGGGTTATGACTCAAAATGGCTTTGTGCCTTTTCAACAGGAGTGGTGGCACTTTACTCTGCAAGGAGAACCTTACCCAGATAAGTACTTTGATTTTCCTGTTGAGTAAGTAAGCGCATCAGTGCCACTCATCCGATAGATGAAAGTTCGCCACCCAATCTGGAACCAGATCTGCGGGCATAGGTTTGGAAATACCGTAACCCTGGGCTAAATGGCAACCTAGTTGCAGGAGCATGCGACCATGAGCAGGGGTTTCTACTCCTTCCGCAATAATGTTTCTGTTAAAGGCTTTTCCTAGTCCCACAATGCCTGCGACTATGGCTTTATCTTCTGTATCGTCCAGCATATCAATCACAAAGCTCTTGTCGATTTTCACGGTTTCTACAGAAATTTTACGGAGATAGGATAAAGATGAATAACCTGTCCCGAAATCATCAATCGCAAATCTAATCCCCAATGCCTGACAGCGGCAGATGATCTCTGCGGCCAGGGCAATATCCTCAAATGCCGCCGTTTCGAGCACTTCTAGCTCAATCTTCTCTGCCGGAAGGTCAGGGTTGATTGAGAGCAACTGGGATAACTGATAAGGGAATTCTTCATTCTGTAAATGCTCAGCAGAGATATTAATACTGACCGAAAGATCCATACCAGCGGAACGCCATACTTGCAGCTGTGTAACCGCCGCATGCAAAACCCATTCACCTAAACGCGCCGCAAGCATGGGGTCGGTTATTTGAGGCAGGAAACTATCTGGAGGCAATAATTTTCGGGTAGGGTGGTCCCAGCGAATCAGGGCTTCCAGACCTATTACCTCGCCCGTACTCAGATTCACTTTAGGTTGATAAAAAAGGACGAACTGGTGTTCCTTTAGAGCTTCGCGTATCTCCCATTGTGCTTTTTGTTGATCCTGAGCGAGTCGATCCATCTCTGGGTCAAAAAAATGGTACTGGTTTCGACCCGCCTGTTTTGCGGTATACATCGCTTGGTCTGCGTGGCGAATTAATGTGTCAGCGTCTGACTTGTCTTCTGGGAACAGGGTTGCCCCGATACTAGCCGACAGGTTCAGTAAATGACCATTTATAAGAAACGGTTGCGATAGCTCAGCGATGGTATTGCTTAGAATGACTTCACACTGCGTAACGTGTTCCAGTTCTTGTATCAGAATCACGAATTCGTCACCGCCCAGTCGGGCAATTTCACAAGCCTCACCTAAGGTATCTAAAAGCCTGCGGGATACATCGATCAAAAGCAGATCGCCGACATCGTGACCATAGCGGTCATTGATGGGTTTAAAGTCGTCCAGATCCAGGTAGGCAACCGCCAACAATTTTTCCGTATGTATACAGGTTTTGATTGCGGTTTGCAGGCGGTCTGAAAGCAACACCCGGTTAGGTAGTTGGGTTAAAGAGTCATAATGAGCCATATGTTCCAGCTCATACTGATGCTCTTTCAGCTGCGTAATATCGGAGAAAATACTGACAAAATGGGTTGTTTCCCCACCATCATTTTGAACCGCAGCAACATTCAGAAGCTCGGTGTAAATTTCACCGGCTTTGTTTCTGTTTCTGACTTCACCCCGCCAATATCCTACACTGGTTATACTCTCCCACAGGGCGGCAAAGAATGCTTCTGAATGATAGCCGGATTTCAGAATATTAGGCTTATTACCGACTGCTTCCTCTTTTGAGTATCCCGTTAATTTAGTGAAGGCCTGATTCACGTCGATGATAACGCCAGTGGCATCTGTAATCATGATGCCTTCGGTTGCGTGCTCAAATACACTGGCTGAAAGCTTGAGTTGCTGCTGAGCATCATGAAGTGTTGTGATGTCATGACCGATTCCCAGAACACCTATGACCTCCCCGTTTTGAGTCTTTAAAGGGGTCTTTATGGTTTCCAGAAGAACTTTTTTGCCATCACTGGCAAAGGTTATCCACTCCAGATTACTTCTGGGGCCATCAGCGTTGAGCGCTTTTTTGTCATTCTACCTAAAAAAACGGGCTAACTCTTCATCCACAAAATCGAAGTCTGTTTTATTAACAATCTCATGTTCTTTCGCACCAAAAAAATCTTCGAATTTGTTGTTGCAAGCCAGATAATGGCCTTTCACATCTTTAAGCCAGATCAGGTCTGGGATTGCATGAATTAATGATTGCAGGAACGCCTGCTGTTTCTGAAGCATTTGATGAGAAAAGGCACCCTCCAGTGCAACAGATAGCTTCTTAATCAGTGGCCGGAGTTGCCTGAGTTCTTTCAGGGTAAAACTGCTTGTGTCGCGGATTAATCGAACATAGCCCAAGGCCCCCAAGCGAAAGATGGAACAATCGCTTGAATATGTTTCTTCAACAAAGCTTTTGTGGGTAGAGGTCTGATTTAGAGAGTAACAGGTAAAGCCTTCGTCCTCAGGAATGGTCAGGGCAGGGTGACCGTGAGGGAGTCTGCTTTCAATGATGCGGCTACTGGGGTAGGCATAAAACAGTTCAAAATGAGTGCTTTCCTCCCCGGAGTTTAAGGGTTTAACCCAGATGCTGATAAAATTTAAGTTTATCAGCCTTAACAATGAGCTAGAGAAATCGGTACATACAGTTACAGGGTCAAGGCTGTTTCCCAGCGCCAGAGAAAGCTCAAACATTCTCTGGATATCAGCTATGAGGCTGGCCTTGGAGTCATTCATTGAAAGCAGCAAATACCAAATGTTTTATTGAAAAAATTAACGCTTTGATCACCATTGGATGCAATTTCACCTAGTGCGATAACACCTTCTACGGTCAGTCCTGGCTGTACGGCATTTACCTCTTCATAAACAACCCGTAGTTCTGATGGGAACTTGCTATCGAGGGCAATGGTTCTGGACAAACAATCGCAGACCAACAAGCTCTCAGTCTGATCTGTAATCGATTTTTGTACGGCTTCTTTCGCTGCACTGATCAGACTGTCCGGTGTGCCTTCCACCAAATACATCAACGCCCCCTGTGGTATGTCGGATAAAAACACTACATCACCATTTGTGCAGATCGAGATAGGATCCCGAACCACATCTTCAGAGCCTGGATACTCTACGGCGAACGGGTAGCGAGGTGTTACATCGCGGTAAAAAAGCTCTGGGGGGGTGCTCTTCAGGTTTTCGGGAAGGGTGTTGCGATAGGCGGTTTCTGCTACTTCCCAATCCAGCTCATGAAGTATGTTATTTGTTGTACGGCTAGCTACAATGGGGCCGGAGTGACGATTCCAGCCATGTCTCGCATGGCATTGGCTGGGTTGGCTGACAATCGCAACAAGGGCGGCTTTAGAGTAAAGACCGTTGTTGTCAAAAATGCAGTGACAGTCAGAAAGATCATGGCAGCCTGCTCCAGCGCCAAAGTAGCTGCAGTGGTTGCTGAACCGGTCGTACAGGCTGCTTAGCAAGACATCAATATCTTCGGAAAGACAGTCAACAAAGGTTAAACAGGTTTCGCCTTCTGACATGAGTTCAGTATGTGATGGCAAATTACGTACTGCGTCCTCTGAAGATGAGGGCATGGGCAAGATTACTGGTGGTGTTTTACAGCGGATCTTGCGCAGAATCGCGCCGTGATAAAAAGTACGTTTATCGACTACTAAACCTGGGAAAACAGCCCCGCAGAAATGCATGGTTTTTGCGGCAAGGAGAGATACGATTTCCTGAAGCTGGTGGGCGTGTCGATCCGCGAGGAGAATTAACCAGTATTCATCATCAGCCAGCGGGGTGCTGTCTACTGCTGCATTGAGTTCATTAAGATCATTTAGGCAAATATACATCGACTACCTTCAGATTATCTGTTGTGAAGACGTCCCTGCCAGAATCGAGAATTAAATGAGCTGCGTATTATCTGACATTAGATAAATATAGCTAATAATCCAGATCAATAATCATTTCTTTTATTATCAAAATGTCTAAATTTGCCCCGTTTTTACCAGAAAAGAGGCTTAATTGGTTTCACCCAGCCAGTTTCTGGCCGCAGTAGTTATTTTTTCAACGGCAGTATGTGAGATCTTTCTTTCGATGGAAATCGCGTAATAATTGTTATTAATCTCCTGGGTTTCCCCTAGGAGTTGGAGCCCTAACTGAGCTGAAACTTCATCTCTAATTGGAGTGGGTAAAACCATGATGCCTTTACCCGCATGAGCAAAGGCCTTCATTAGGGCACTGTCATCAAATTCGCCGACCACTCTTGGGTGAATTTTATGTTTGTTGCACCATTGTAAAAGTTGACGTCGGACCATGGTGTTTTCCCCCGGTAGCAACATTGGGGAGCCGTTTAGGTTATCCGGGAATTCACCTTGCAGTGAGGATGCGACTTCTGGGTGTGCCATAAAACTACTACCGCAATTACCCAGGCTATGGCTGTAACCATTAATACTGACATCAGAAGGTATAGGGGATTCTGATATGACCAGATCAAGTCGGTGCAGAGCCAGCTGTGCCAGAAGCTCATTTATGTCGCCCTCGTGGCAAATCATTCGCATGTTCTTAATATCATCCATTGCCGGGGATAGAAGGTGATAGGCGATTGATTTTGGCACTACATCCACAACACCTACCTTAAAGACCAGCGGCCGGATTTTATCCAGGTTGCGTACTCGTTCTTCAAGCTCGCTGCCCAGTGAAAAAATATCACTGGCATAACTCAGAGCCATGTGCCCCGTTTCGGTCAGCTCTAATTTTCTACCCACTTTGGTAAACAGGGAGCAGCCAAAGTAATCATCCAGTAGCCCAAGTTGCGCGCTAATAGTGTGAGGTGTGACATTAAGGCGCTCTGCTGCCGCGGCAATGCTGCCCTCTTTGGCAACCATCCAGAAGTAATGAAGGTGTTTATAGTTCATCAGAAGCTTCGATAAAAGTGAGTGATGGTTAAAGAATAATCGAGTTTTATTGGTTTTTGTAGCTGGTAAATTGATTTGTTATACGGACGAAAGGGATTTCCTTTAAAAAGTTATACGGGAGAGAAGTTATGCAACCATCAATCAATCATTCAGTTGCGCAGAGCCAGCCTTCGGCTCTGGAGCAAAATAAAGTTTTACGTAACACCTACGCGTTGTTGTCGATGACGCTGATTTTCAGTGCGATTACAGCAGGTGTTTCTCTGGCTCTTCAGCTACCACATCCGGGAGTTATCATTTCTCTGGTGGGTTTCTTCGGGCTATATTTTCTAACCACTAAGCTGCGTAACAGTGTATGGGGCTTGCCCTCTGTTTTCGCCTTAACAGGGTTTATGGGCTATACCCTTGGACCGATTGTAGGTTACTACCTGTCTATGCCAGGCGGCGGCACAATCGTAATGAATGCCATGGGCATGACGGGTCTGATCTTCCTTGGATTATCTGCTTATGTTTTGACAACCCGTAAGGATTTCAGCTTTATGGGCGGTTTTCTGGTGGTGGGCATGCTACTGGCATTTTTTGCCAGCCTGGGAGCTATCTTCTTTGAAATTCCAGCGTTGGCGTTGGCTGTGTCTGCGATGTGTGTCTTGCTGATGTCTGGCTTTATCCTATATGAGACCAGCAACATCATTCACGGAGGTGAGACCAACTACATTATGGCAACGGTTTCACTGTACATCTCTATCTACAACTTGTTTACCAGTTTACTACATCTCTTAGGTTTTATGAGCGACGAGTAACTAAGTCCCCTCTCCTAGCTATGGAATTGTGATAACCCTTTGGGGTTCTTTATGCGGTCTTTCGAGGGCCGCTTTTTTATGGTTCCAGAAGTTAGTTTCTGTAGATGGTTTCTATTAAGTGCCAGCCAAATTTGGTTTTCACTGGGCCGTGCACAACCAGCTCAGGTTTTTTAAACACCACATCGTCAAAGGCCTTAACCATCTCCCCACGGCGAAACTCTCCTAAATCACCACCGCGTTTACCAGAAGGGCAGAGGGAATGCTTTTTGGCCAGTTTGCCAAAATCTGAACCCAGCTTGAGTTGTTTCTTAATTTTTTCGGCCTGATCCCGGGTTTTTACCAGAATGTGACGGGCGCATGCGCGGTTTGCCATGGTGCTTTTCTCCAGATTTGAAAGTCTGATTTTAGCGTAAATGAACGACTAGGGTAGAGCATAAAAAAGGCGCTGAATTTCAGCGCCTTTTGGAATAGTGGGTAAAAGCTTATCAGCCCATCTGAGATTGCAGATAGTTCTGTAGGCCAATCTTCTGGATCAGGCCAAGCTGCTTTTCCAGCCAGTATGCATGGTCAACTTCGGTATCATCCAGAAGCTTTTCCAGAATTTCTCGGCTGACGTAGTCCTGTTCTTCTTCGCAGACTTTGATAGCAGCTTTAAGCTTGTCACCGACTTCATATTCAACACGCAGGTCTGATTCCAGCATGGAAGGTACATCAGTACCCACCTTGAAACCATCTCGTTTGGTCATATCCGGAGTGCCTTCCAGAAACAGCATGCGTTCAATTAAAGCTGCGGCATGGCCTTTCTCATCATCAAACTCATGATCTATACGTTCAAAGAGTTTTTGTAAGCCCCAGTCATCGTACATACGAGAGTGGATAAAGTACTGGTCCATCGCTGCCAGCTCCAATGCAAGCAGTCCGTTCAGGGCATCAATAACACGTTGGTTGCCTTTCATAATCTTTCTCCGCTTACATTTGGGTTTGCAGGTAATTTTCAATGCCGGTGTTGCTGATCAGGTACTGCTGAGTTTCGATCCAGTCAACATGTTCTTCTTCATACTCCAGAATGTCTTCCAGAAGGTCGCGGCTTACATAGTCGCTGGCCGTTTCGCAGTAAGCAATGGCTTCACGGAGTACTTCAAGTTGCTCTAACTGGAAATCCATATCACATTGCAGCATCTCTTCGGTGTGCTCGCCGATACGCAGTCGGCCCAGTTGCTGGAGGTTTGGCAGGCCTTCGAGGAATAAAATACGTTCGATCAGATCGTCAGCTTGTTTCATATCCTTGATCGACTTTTTGTAGGCCTTGCTGTTCAGTTCATCCAACCCCCAGTTTTTGTACATACGGGCATGTAGGAAAAACTGGTTGATCGAAGTCAGTTCACTGGTCAGAACCTTATTCAGGTAGCTGATGACTTTTTTATCGCCTTGCATGGGGAGAATCTCCTTTTAATGTTTCCACCCAGCTTTGTTGCTTATGACAAACTCTAGGGTTCAGAAAGTTTAGACTATAACTGTAAATCGATCAAAAAACCTTTTAAAACAGGGTGTTGAAAATATTGTTGCGTTGGATTCTCATTATTATTTTATTTGGTCTGGGCAGCTGATCAGTACATTAATTAATGTACCTTAATAATACTCTAGTAAATCAGTAGGTTATGTTGGTGAAAGTAAAAGTTTGGAGGGGCAGTAGAGTTAGTTAGGAATGATTTTTAATAAGATTCGCATCTTTTTCTTGCAAGCTATGCTTTTGATAACTATTATCATTACCAGTTTGATTTAGATTGGGTTTGTCCTGATGTTTGTATGTATCTGTGAAAACATTACTTGTAACGATGTACGTGATGCCGTTGATCAGGGTGCGCGTTCAGTTCGCGACCTGAACAAAGAGCTTGCTGTCGGAAGTCAGTGCGGTAAGTGTGTTTGTGCTGCTCGTAAGGTTATGAAGGAACATATGGAACAATCAGATTACGATCTTGCCGTTCCGGCTTAAGTTTCCTCTCGCAAAACCTTTACCGCCCCGGCCAGTGTTTCCTTAATTGGAGCATCAAGTTTTAAATCCAGAATCGGATCTGCCCTGGTCACTCCCATATTTACCGAACAGATTGGCTTACCCCATTCATGGGCTCTTTTGCAAAAACGGAAGCCAGAATAGACCATTAAAGAGGTGCCCACGGTTAGAAGGGCATCTGCCTGTTCCAGTGCATTTAATCCTTTGAATACCGACTCCTTTGGTACGTTATCGCCAAAATAGACGACATCAGGCTTCAATATGCCACCACAGTGTTCACAATCAGGGACTTTGAAATCCTTAAAGGCTTCCGTTTCAAGGTCTGCGTCGCCATCCGGTCGGGCAATCGCTTTACGAATCTTAAATTGTGGGTTTATATCTGCAGAAAGTTCATGCAGCGGTAGCCTGTCAAAGTTCTGTTGGCAATCCATGCATTTCACACGATCCGAGCGACCGTGCAGATCAATCACATTCTGACTACCAGAGCGTTGGTGCAAGCGATCGACGTTCTGGGTGATCAGTAACTTGATATACCCAAGCTCTTCGAGTTCTGTCAGAGCATAGTGCGCGCCTCCTGGTTTAGCGTCCCTAATTAACGGCCAACCAATTAAACTTCTGGCCCAGAAGCGTTGCCGGGCATAATAGTTGGTCATGTACTCTTTATGCTGAACAGGGGCAGAGTGCATCCAGTTGCCTTTTTTATCCCGATAAGCAGGGATGCCTGAATCTGTGCTGATACCCGCTCCGGTTAGCACGACTAGTTTGGGATGTTTTCGAATGAAGTTAGCCAGCAGTTCTGCGTGAGTCATAAAATGGATATTTGGGTTGTCTGATGATTCAAGTGTACCTGAAACAAAAAAGCCGCGTACCCTAAGGTACACGGCTTTTACGTTACGACTGCTTAATCAGATTATCGATTAAGCGCGCTGTTATTATGCGCCAAACTTCGCTTTCGCTTCGATACGGCGACGGTGCAGAACTGGCTCAGTGTAACCGTTAGGCTGCGCGCAACCTTCGATTACCAGCTCGCAAGCGGCTGCGAACGCAACGCTCTCTTCAAAGTTACCAGCCATTGGACGGTACAGAGGGTCGTTGTCATTCTGACGGTCTACTACTGCAGCCATACGCTTCAGTGTTTCCATTACCTGCTCTTCAGAACAGATACCGTGACGTAACCAGTTCGCAATGTGCTGGCTGGAGATACGCAGCGTTGCGCGGTCTTCCATCAGGCCTACATCGTTGATGTCTGGAACTTTAGAGCAACCTACGCCCTGGTCGATCCAGCGCACAACGTAACCCAGGATGCCCTGTGCATTGTTGTCCAGTTCTTGCTGAATCTCTTCAGCAGTCCAGCTTGGGTTCGCTTCAACCGGTACAGTCAGGATATCGTCCAGATTTGCACGATCGCGCGCTTTCAACTCGTCCTGGCGCGCAAATACGTCTACCTGATGGTAATGAGTTGCGTGCAGAACAGCTGCTGTTGGAGATGGAACCCATGCAGTGTTAGCACCAGACATTGGATGGCCGATCTTAGCTTCCAGCATGTTTGCCATCTGATCAGGGATTGGCCACATACCTTTACCAATCTGAGCGCGACCCTGCAGGCCACACAGCAGACCATTGTCTACGTTCCAGTTTTCGTAAGCACCAATCCATGAAGCTGCCTTCATATCACCTTTACGGATCATTGGGCCTGCTTCCATAGAGGTGTGGATTTCATCACCTGTACGGTCAAGGAAGCCTGTGTTGATGAATACAACACGCTCTTTAGCTGCGCGGATACACTCTTTCAGGTTTACGGTAGTGCGGCGCTCTTCATCCATGATACCCATCTTCATGGTGAAGCGTTCCAGACCCAGTGCATCTTCGATACGGCCGAACAGTTCGTTAGCAAACGCAACTTCTTCAGGACCGTGCATTTTTGGCTTCACGATGTAAGTGGAGCCAGTCACTGTGTTGCTGAATTTACCGTTACCCTTGATGTCGTGGATAGAGATCAGAGTAGTAACCATGCCATCCATGATGCCTTCTGGTACTTCGTTACCGTCTTTGTCCAGAATCGCTTCGTTAGTCATCAGGTGACCTACGTTACGAACGAACATCAGGCTACGACCTTTAAGCGCAAGGTTTGAACCGTCTAATGCTGTGAATTCACGGTCAGCATTAATCGTACGGGTAAACGTTTTACCGCCTTTGCTAACTTCTTCAGTCAGATCGCCTTTCATCAGGCCTAACCAGTTACGGTAGATAACAACTTTGTCATCACCATCAACTGCCGCTACGGAATCTTCGCAATCCATAATAGCTGTCAGAGCTGCTTCCATAACGATATCTTTGATACCGGCAGCATCTTCTTTACCAATAGCGCTTTCGCGATCGATCTGTACTTCGAAGTGCAGGCCGTTATTAACCAGAAGAATGGATTCAGGCGCAGACTGTTCGCCGTTGTAACCAACCAGCTTCTCAGCATCAGCCAAGGTTGTTGTGCTGCCATCTTTCATTGTTACAGCCAGTTTGCCATCCGCAATGCTGTAACCCGTGGAATCTTTGTGAGAACCCGCAGCCAGAGGCGCTGCCTGATCCAGAAATTCACGTGCTGCTTCGATTACTTTAGCGCCGCGTACCGGGTTAAAACCGGCTGTTTTTTCTGCGCCATCTTCTTCGGAAACTGCATCAGTTCCGTAAAGAGCATCGTACAGGCTGCCCCAACGTGCGTTTGCAGCGTTAAGTGCAAAGCGTGCGTTCATAACTGGTACTACCAGCTGAGGGCCCGCCATAGTTGCCATTTCAGGGTCAACATTTGTAGTTGTTGCTTCGAAGTCTTCACCTTCAGGCAGCAAGTAACCGATCTCTGTCAGGAATGCTTTATAGGCTTCCAGATCAAATGCCTGGCCCTGACGTTCGCGGTGCCATGCATCGATTGTTTCCTGAATGCTGTCACGTTTAGTCAGCAGTTCGCGGTTCTTTGGTGCCAGGTCGTGCACGATTGCATCGAATCCCGCCCAAAACTGTTCGCTGGTTACGCCAGTGCCTGGCAGTGCTTCGTTGTTAACGAAATCGTAAAGAGATTGTGCAACCTGCAGGCCGCCGCTCTGTACCCTTTGACTCATAATATATGCCCCAGTCTCTTTTCTGACAGTCCCGGTGCGAGGCAGCCGTGAACTGGTATTTAGCTGTAAATCTTGTACAGCAGACTCTGTGCGCCGCTAAAATCTCGCACGCTGCGTATATTGTCGCTCAAGTCACCCTAAAAGTACGATAAATAGGTTTTATGTTTGGTATTGATCTTATGAATTGGGTGCTTGTGAGCCATTCAACAAAATTATGAGGTGGGCGTTACTCATAATTCTTTCAATCAACTAGAGTTATAGATGTATCCAGTGTTTTGAGTATTTATGGCTCATTTTGATCGCGACTTATTAATAAAAAGCCTGGAGACGTTTTCAAAAGCGCCCAAAGGCATTCCAAATGGTGAGGTTAATTCTTACCTTCGCCACTATCATCTCTACGATTTAGCCAGTTCTGGCGTTTACCGTATTGGCCGAATGGTACTGGATGACGTTGCGGTAACTGTGCAGCTTTTCCAGCAAAGGGATGTAGCCAGTACGAAAGGGTTGGTGATTGTCTGTCATGGGTATATGGATCACGTAGGCTTATACCGTCATCTGATCACTGCGCTTTATCAGGACGGTTTTGATGTGCTTTGTTATGACATGAGTGGTCATGGGCTTTCTGATGGTGATCCGCTGGATGTAGATGACTTTGAACACTATGCATTGCAACTCAATGGTTTGATCAAAAGCTTCGCTCATAGTGAGAACAGACCGATCCACTTAATTGGTCAGAGTACCGGTGGTGCTGTGATCTGTGCTCAGCATCTGCTGTTGGATAATACGCAATCACTACATGGAGGTAAGCGTATTCTTTTGGCGCCGCTGGTTCGCCCAGCCATGTGGAGATCAATCCAAAGGCGATTCCGTTGGCTTAAATATGTGATAAGAAGAGTGCCAAGACGATACAGTCGTAGTTCTCATAATCATGATTTTGTGACTTTTCTTGCTGAGAACGACCCCCTACAGCATAACGAGATTCCAGTGAGCTGGATTGGTGCCATGTTAGCCTGGGGAGATTGGCTGGAGCAGCAGAAGCCTTCAGCTGAGCCTGTGTATATTGTTCAAGGGACCGAAGATAGAACCGTGGATTGGATGCACAATCTGCAAGTATTAAAGGCGGTGTTTCCAAATAATAAAGTGATGACGCTTAAAAACGCCCGTCACCATCTGGTAAATGAGTCGGCTCAATATTTAAGCCCGATGCTTAAATTTGTCACTTCTGTTTTGTCAGAGCGCTGAAACGGAAATAAAAAAGGCCGCATCAGCGGCCTTGTTTTTTAGCTTGCTCTTAGAACAAGCGGCGGCAGCGGATCGTGCCTTCAATTTGTTTAAGATTTTGCAGTGCCACTGCTGAACAGTCTGCATCTACATCAACTACCACATAACCCACTTTCTCGTTGGTCTGCAGGTATTGACCGCTGATGTTGATGCTGTTGTTAGAGAACACATTGTTGATCGCTGACAGAACGCCTGGCACATTGTTGTGAACGTGCAGTAGACGGTGAACATTTGGATGCTCTGGCAGTGCAACTTCTGGGAAGTTAACGGAAGTGATAGAAGAGCCGTTGTCACTGTACTTGATCAGCTTCTCAGATACTTCGTAGCCGATGTTTTCCTGAGCTTCCATTGTGGAACCACCCACATGAGGTGTCAGGATAACATTGTCATATTCACGCAGCGGAGAGATAAACTCATCGTTGTTGGTACGCGGCTCAACTGGGAATACATCGATTGCTGCACCCAGCAGTCGACCGGAATCCAGTGCTTTACACAAGTCGTCAATTACAACAACAGTACCGCGGGCAGCGTTCAGGAAGATTGAACCCTGTTTCATCTCTGCGAACTGAGCTTCACCCATCATGTCTTTGGTTGATGGAGTTTCTGGAACATGCAGAGAAACGATATCGCTCATGTTCAGCAATTCTTTCAGTGAACCTACTTGAGTTGCATTACCCAGTGACAGCTTGGTTACTACATCGTAGAAGTAAACTTCCATACCCATTGATTCAGCGATAACACTAAGCTGTGAACCGATGCTGCCGTAACCAACGATACCCAGTTTCTTACCACGGATTTCGTAAGAGTTCTTAGCTGATTTCTGCCACTCACCACGGTGAGCTTTCGCGTTTTTCTCGGCAACACCACGCAGTAACAGGATCGCTTCAGCGATAACCAGTTCAGCTACAGAACGAGTGTTGGAAAACGGCGCGTTAAATACAGCTACACCATTCATGGTCGCTGCTTCCAGATCAACCTGATTGGTTCCAATACAGAAACAACCAACCGCTACCAGCTTCTTAGCTGCTTCGAACACCTTAGGAGTCAACTGAGTACGAGAACGGATACCGATAAAGTGAACATCTTTAACGCGCTCGATCAGTTCCTCTTCTGGCAAAGAGCCAGTCAGGAATTCGATGTTGGTGTAACCATTCTGGTTAAAAGTATCCACCGCAGACTGGTGTACGCCTTCCAGCAACAGAATCTTGATTTTGCTTTTATCAAGAGAGGTTGTTTGACTCATGGTGTGCAGCTCTTTATTTGCGTGGCGGTTTCCTTTAAAGGACGTGCCACAGGATTAATCGCTAAAAAATGAAAGCGCGAATATTAGCACATGGAAAGTTGAAAAGGATGAATGTTCCGGCGGATTTGGCGGAAAAATATTCAATTTAAGTTGAGAGGGATTCAGGGGGACAGAATTAACTCTGCCCCTCGGCGCTATGAATACGGATTAACCGTAGATGCATAGGTAAGACGTAGCCTGCTCAACTTTCAGTTGAAAGCTCTTATTTGCAGCAACGTTGAACTCAGTACCTGCCGGAAAAGATTGAAACTCTTCGCTATCAGGCAGTTTTACGATCAGTTCACCGCTGGTGACTTTCATCAGTTCATCTTCGCTGGTACCAAACTCGTATTCACCTGGTGCCATAACGCCAGCAGTAACTTTACCGTCTGAGTTCTCAAAACCGATGGATTTAACGGTTCCGTCGAAGTATTCGTTTACGTTCAGCATATTGTGTTCTCCTGAATTTTGCGCGAATCATAGAGATAAAAGCAGATACCTGCAAGTTGGGAGATTATCGCTGCCCTTTGTCGCTATGTTCCAATATGAAATCTACAAAGGTGCGGTTCGCCTGAGACAGATAGCCATCTTTGCGCCAGGCAATGGATAGGTCCAGCCAGACCGGTTGGGCGAAAGGCCGGGCAATGAGTTCGGGTTCGTCTTTAATCGCCATCTCCAGCAGGGTCGATATCGCGAATCCCTGTTTAACTATGGATTTAATCAGTGGGACCAGGTTTGTTTCAAAACTGATTTTGGGAGTGAATCCGGATTCTTCTGCCATACGGTCTACTTCATTCCGGTGAAAATAGCCGCTGTTAAATAGCACCATCTCCTCGGCAAAAAGCTCAGGGTATGTGATCTGTTTTAATCCCGAAAAATGATGCTCTTTCGGACAGATCACCATCATCTGCTCACGCAGGAAAACCTCGGACTGCAAGGAGTCCAGATTGCTTTGATTGACCACAACGGCCAGATCAAGTTTTCCCTGTTCCAGTAGTTGTTGTAGTTTGCTGGTGCCGCCATCAATAACGGTTAAATTAAGCTGTGGGTAGCGGTGCCGAAAAGCCATCAAAATGGGCGGGAAATGGTAAGAGCCTAACATGCTGGGAATGCCTACTCTGACCTCTCCCTTGAGCAGACCTTTTAGTTCCTGCATCTCCAGTAAAGCATCTTCACTGGCTTGAAGGATACGAGTGGCATGGCGGTAAAGGTATCTGCCTTCATCGGTGAGGCTTACCTTGCGATCTTTTCGGTGTAATAAAGTTAATTCCAGTTCGGCTTCAAGTTTTTGAATCGCCATACTGATGGCCGGTTGAGCAATGTGCAGTTGTTCGGCAGCTTTTGTAAAACTGCTCAGATCCACCACCGTTTTGAAATATCGCAGATGTTTAATGTCCATACATAAGATTTTCTTATTTAAACTATAAGAAGTATATATTTTTATTATTTATGTGCTGTTGCTACCTTTGCTCAACTTTCAATACCGGGTAGGGCAATCAATGATAGAAGCTCATTCATCTCAATTCTGGCGGGCAACATTAGCGTTATGTCTGGGCTCGTTTATGATTTTTTCCAATGTCTATGTGATCCAGCCTCTGTTGCCTATGCTGGCAGATCAGTACCAGTTGAACACTCTTGAAGTCGGGCTGAGCTGTACCGTGACCACGCTGACTTTGGGCTTGTCGTTGCTGATTTTCGGGCCGCTTTCCGATGTTCTGGGTCGTAATCTGTTGATGGTGATCACCATGTGTGGAGTGGTGTTCATAACCTTTGCTCTCTCTCAGGTAGAAACTTTCAGTCAGTTACTTTTACTCAGAGCGTTGCAGGGTTTTTTCCTGGCGGGACTACCTGCCATGGCAATCGCTTATATGGGTGATGAGTTCAGCAAACCTGCTTTGGTCGCTGCGGTGGGTATTTATATCAGTGCCAATTCATTGGGAGGGATTGGCGGGCGTGTCATTGGAGGTTTTGTCGGTGATTGGTTAGGTTGGCAGGAGACCTTTTTATGTATGAGTCTTATAGGTTTTATCTGTTTGAGCGTGTTTGTTTGGTTACTGCCGGCCTCAGAAAACTTTAATGCTAAACCTTTCCACCCCGGTCAGATGTTGCGAGATATGTTTGATCACCTGAAAAATCCGTTGTTGTTAATCGCGTATCTGATTGGCGGGCTTAATTTCTTTATTTTCCTGAATCAATACAGCTACGCCACGTTTAAGCTGGCTGCGGAGCCATATAATTTACCTGCAAGTTTATTGGGAATGCTGTTTCTAACCTATCTGGGCGGTACGTTTGGTTCATTCATTTCTGGGCGTTTGAGCAGTCTTATTCCACAGCCTTTGGTTATTGCTTCAGGTATCTCGTGTTTGATGTTGGGGTCGCTGTTGACCTTGCAGGGATCGGTTGTAGCGATTGTGTTGGGTTTTCTGATTAATGCATTTGGTTTCTTCTTGGCTCATTCCTGTGCCAGCAGTTGGGTAAGCCGTAATGCCGCGCATTCTAAGGCGACGGCCTCATCCATCTATCTGGTCTTTTATTATCTCGGTGCCAGCACCGGAGGTTTGTATCTGGATCCGTTCTGGCAGTGGCAGGGGTGGAGTGGCGTGGTATTTGGGTCGCTTCTGGTGTTGGTTCTTACCTTCAGTTTGGCATTGATTCTGTATATAAAGACCCGACCTCTACTGGCTCAGTCTCCTTGTGCGGGTTAACATCGATCTTATTAATATGGTTGAGAGGCATCTATGAGTTATCAACATCGATTTCAGGACGGTTCATCCGTGGATCTGCCGCTGGGTAAAGTAGTGTGTGTTGGGCGCAATTACGCGGATCATGCTGCTGAACTTAATAACCCCATTCCTACGGAACCGATGTTATTCATCAAGCCTGCAACCAGTGTGGTTGATATGGATAAGCCATTTATCGTGCCTCAAGGGTTAGGAAGCGTTCACTTCGAAACAGAAATGTCGATTCTTATAGGTTCTGCTCTCACGCAAGCGAGTGAGTTGGAAGCTGAGCAAGCGATTGCGGGTGTAGGTCTGGGGTTGGATTTAACCCTGCGTGATCTGCAGAGCAAACTGAAAGAAAAAGGCCATCCCTGGGAGAAGGCTAAAGCCTTTGATGGTTCCTGCCCACTGTCATGCTTCGTTAAGCCTGATCAGATTACCGATTTACAGAATGTGGATATCAAACTCACAGTCAACGGTGAGGTCAGGCAGGATGGGAACAGTTCGCATATGTTGAACAAGGTGCTGCCGCTTATCAGTTATATCAGTCAGTTTTTTACCCTGCAGCCTGGAGATGTCGTTCTGACCGGTACTCCGGCGGGTGTAGGGCCGGTTCAGGCAGGGGATAAATTGCAGGTTGAGCTGGGCGGACTTATCTCCCTGGATACTCAGGCTGAGTAAACACCGTGTTTAAGCTGCTGGTTGTTATTGCCGCCTTTCTATCCTTGCCGTTGCATGCTGATGAGGTGCGCTGGCATCAACCCGCATTCATTGCTCAGGCTTTCATGGAAGTTGCTCTTCGCAACGAATATACACAGCGGGGTAATTTTGTTCGGAAGTGGAAAAAGCCTGTCAGAATCTGGATTGATCATCAGGTCCCGGATGAAGAGGTGCATACGGATTTGGTTAAGATGCATATCGCGCATTTAAGGGAGATCACTGGGCACCCCATTAATCTGGTGAAGGTGGAGCAGGAAGCCAACCTGAAGCTTATTTTTACCCGTCAGTCGAAATGGCGGCAGCAGGTGAGTGAGGAATTTGGCGCTAACGCTGTGCAACATGTTAAGGGTGCAGTGTGTATGGCAAACTTCCGTGTTGATGGTCAATATGAGATTAAAAAGGCTGTAGTCATTATCCCGGTTGATCAGGCGCGGATGCATGGCAAGCTGGTCAGCTGCGTTGTTGAAGAGATTACTCAGGTCCTTGGGTTACCTAATGATTCTGAACGAGCCTACCCTTCAATTTTTAATGATAAAACCCCTGAAAGTTTGCTTAGTGGTCTGGATTATCTGTTGTTAAAGGCGTTATATAACGATGCAATAGAACCCAGAATGACCGCAGCTGAAGTTACACCGATACTGCAGAATTTAATTCGCCGCTGGCAGAAAGACGGTACAATTCAAGCGGCAGCTCAAGCCGTGAAAGCGGGCGAACTCTATCCATTATTGGGATATTAAGGATTAAAAATGCTTTGGATTAAAACCTTCCATATTCTTGCCATGACCAGTTGGATGGCGGGGATTTTTTACCTTCCGCGTATATTTGTGCATTTCGTTGAAGGTCGTGAGGCGGGGCAAGATGTCAGTCGTTTAGAGGTCATGGCAGGTAAACTATACGGTTTTATGTCCATTATGGCACTGTTTACCCTGGGGTTAGGTATCTGGCTATGGCTCGGCTATGGCTTCAGTGGTGGTTGGCTGCATGCAAAACTGTTTTTTGTTGTGCTTTTAATCGGTTATCACCATTGGTGTAAGGCTTATCTGAAAAAGATGCGTGCAGGGCAGTTGGATAAAAGTGGGCGTTACTTCCGTTTATTTAACGAATTACCCCTGTTGATCTTCATTCCAATTCTGATTTTTGTGGTGGTTAAACCGTTTTAGAGGGGGCTTTGGCAGCGATTCTGGCTGCCAGTCTTTCTACCCTTTCATGCAAAGCTTCAACTTCTTTATAAAAGGTTTCTGTTTCGGGGCGAGTCGGTATTAGTCTGGCTTCTTCTTTTAAATATTCATTCAGATTGGCTAAAAGGTTGTTCCCGGTATTTTTATACCATTGGGTTTTCCAGACGGTGAACAGGGCTACCTGATGCGCCGGGAGATCACCGATGATGTCGCCCAACATCGCTTCCCAGTCAATCCGGGCATCGGCCAAAATCTCTTGAAAGCGTGTAGCCAGGGTGCTGTCCCCTGTAACCTGTATTGTTTTGCCGAACATCGCTGTCGTTTTATCTTTTGCGGTAAGCAGTTGGATAAAATCAGCAAGGCTGCCCTTCAGGGTTGTATCGGGGCTGTCGTTATAGACCGACTGAATCTGGATGCCATCAGCATTGGGAATCAGGTATAGAGTCAGTGCTGGTGCTGAGCATTCAACTGCAATGACCTTGCCGCGGAGAAGGCTGAGGTTGTGCAGAGTCACAGGATCGCTTTTGATCAGTTGATTACAGATCTCTTCCGTAGTTGTAAAAAATGAGGCCTGAATCATTTCGATCATGCATGAATTCCTTAAGGTTTTATACCGGTATGAAGGGCAACAACGCCACCCGTCATATTCTGGTATTTACAATTGCTGAGCCCGGCGTCCTGCATCATGCTTTTCAGGGTTTCCTGATCAGGGTGCATTCGGATCGATTCTGCCAGATAACGGTAGCTGTCTGCGTCCCCAGCAATGGCTGATCCCATCTGCGGTAGGATATTAAAGGAGTAAAAATCGTAGGCTTTAGTTAGTAGAGGATTTTTGGTTTTGGAAAACTCCAGCACCATCAATTTACCACCGGGTTTCAGAACTCGTGCCATAGAGCGCAGTGCGGCATCTTTATCTGTGACGTTGCGAAGGCCAAAAGCGATGGTGATTACATCAAAGGTGTTGTCTGGGAAAGGCAGGCATTCTGCATTAGCCTGAACAAACTCAACATTACCTGTAACGCCTTTATCCAGCAGCTTATCCCGACCCACTTTCAGCATGGAATCATTGATATCTGCCAGTACCACTTTGCCTGTAGGCCCGACCAGGCGCGAAAAGCGCATCGTCAGATCGCCGGTACCGCCAGCGATATCAAGAACCGAATTGCCAGTGCGCACACCGCTTTGCTCAATGGTAATGCGTTTCCAAAGGCGATGAACGCCGCCAGACATCAGGTCATTCATCAGGTCGTACTTGCTTGCAACACTGTGAAAAACATCGGCGACCCGTTGAACCTTTTCCTCGGTACGTACATCTTCGTAACCAAAGTGGGTGGTGTTGTCTTTGTGCTGCTCAGCCATTTTTAAAACCCTGATAATCGTATTTGAGGCTAATTTTACTCTCATACGAATAGGTTGTCTGCGTTGTTGAAAAGGAAATTTGGTTTTGCAGATTAAAGCTGTGACACAATTCTGTTTCGCCGCACTTTTAAATAAAAAAGCCCCAATTGCGGGGCTTTTATGTTTCATGTAAGTGTGTGTCTTCAGCCTTTGGCGATAAGTCCGCCGTCCCGGCTTGCGCCAGCGGCTTCCAGCTCGTTCAGGTACTTAGACCAGTATTGTTCATGGTTAATCGCAAGGTCATACAGGCAGTCCCATGTGTAAAGGCCGCTGTCATGACCATCATCAAAAACAATTTTGAGAGCATAGTTGCCGGTTGGAACTAACTCTTTAATCCCAACCAGCTTTTTACCAGTTTGAAGTACACCATTACCGATTCCATGTCCCCTGACTTCTGCCGAGGGTGAATGTACCCGCAGGTATTCTGCAGTCAATTCAAAGGATTGCTGATCATAAGTCAGCTCTAGAGTACGAGACTTTTTATGTAACTTAATCTGGGTTGGTAATGGGCCTTTAGACATGGAACGCTCCTGCTACAGGATGTAATGGCTCAGGTCTTCATCCTGGCTCAGTTCGCTAAGTTGCTGGTCTACAAATGCTTTGTCGACGGTGATTTCCTGGCCACTGCAATCAGAAGCGGAAAATGACAGTTCTTCAAGCAAGCGTTCCATCATGGTATGTAAGCGACGGGCGCCGATGTTCTCTGTATTCTCGTTTACTTCAAATGCCAGTTCGGCGACACGACTGATACCTTCATCAGTGAAAACGAGGTTAACCCCTTCGGTCTTCAGCAGTTCTTTGTATTGTTCGGTTAAAGAAGCATTGGGTTCTTTAAGAATGCGTCTGAATTCGTCAGGAGTCAGGGCGTTTAGCTCCACTCGAATGGGCAGGCGCCCCTGTAATTCAGGAATTAGATCCGAAGGCTTGGACAGGTGGAATGCACCAGAAGCGATAAACAGAATATGGTCTGTTTTAACCGTTCCGTATTTGGTGCTTACTGTGCAGCCTTCGATCAATGGTAGCAGGTCACGTTGTACACCTTCGCGGGATACGTCTCCGCTGCTGTTTGAGCTGCTTTTACAAACCTTGTCGATCTCATCCAGAAATACGATGCCGTGTTGTTCAACCAGTTCAACTGCGTTTTGCTTCAGCTCATCTTCTTTAACAAGATTGGCGGCTTCTTCGTCGGTCAGCATTTTGAAGGCGTCTTTGATCTTCATGCGGCGTTGTTGTTTTTTACCGCCGCCAAGGCCGGAGAACATGCTTTGCAGTTGATTGGTCATCTCTTCCATGCCCGGAGGTGCCATAATCTCAACGCCTACCTGCGGCTGGGCAACTTCGATATCGATTTCTTTATCGTCTAACTGACCTTCACGGAGCTTTTTGCGAAACACCTGACGCGTGGAATTATCTTCTCTGGCCGGTTCATTTTCTCCAAATCCAGTCGGTCTCGCTGGTGGAAGTAACGCATCCAGAATACGTTCCTCCGCCGCTTCTTCTGCACGGAAACGATTTTTTTCCATTTCCTGCTCGCGGAGCAATTTGATGGACATCTCTACCAGATCACGGATGATGGTTTCGACATCACGTCCGACATAGCCAACTTCAGTAAATTTGGTTGCTTCAATTTTTATAAATGGTGCGTTGGCAAGTTTTGCCAAGCGACGCGCAATTTCAGTTTTACCTACTCCGGTCGGTCCAATCATCAGGATGTTTTTAGGAGTTACTTCGACACGTAACTCATCATTGAGTTGCATGCGACGCCAGCGGTTACGTAAGGCGATAGCAACCGAGCGTTTGGCTTCATCCTGACCTACGATGTGACGATCCAGTTCAGAAACAATCTCGCGTGGGGTCATATTTGACATGGTTAGCTCCTTTACTGAATCAGGCTACAGAATCGAGTTCTTCGATGGTTAGGTTGTTGTTGGTAAATACGCAGATACCTGCTGCAATATTCAGGCTCTTTTCGACAACCTCTTTGGCGTTCAGTTCGGTGTTTTCTGTAAGAGCGCGCGCTGCGGCCAGTGCAAAGTTGCCCCCGGAACCTATGGCAATAACGCCGTCTTCCGGCTCGATGACATCTCCGCTGCCTGAAATCAGATAGGTTTTTTCTTTATTGGCAACCAGCATTAAAGCTTCAAGACGGCGTAGGACTCTGTCGCTTCTCCATTCACGGGCAAGGTGAATCACTGCATTAACGATATTGCCCTGATGTTTCTCAAGCTGTGCTTCAAACAGGTCACGTAGAGTGATGGCATCCGCAGTAGAACCTGCAAAACCTGTTACGACATCGTGTTTAGGAAGGCGGTTTACTTTTTTGGCACTGCCCTTCATTACTGTATTACCAAGAGATACCTGGCCGTCACCACCAACGACGACTTTATCGCCACGACGAACCGAAACTATCGTTGTCATAAATCTGCTCCTGATGGGAGTTCCCTATTGGGAGTTACTGAGTGCCATATAACCATAAAGACACTCATGAATGGTTACATCAAAGATGGAGACAGTTGAGGGAAATTCAAGGCTAAAGCTAAGCAGTTACTTCTGTTTGATCCGAAGGGGCTGGATATTTTGTTGAACTAACTTGTCGTAGGCCTTAGATAGACGAGAGCGGTTTTCAAACGGACCTAATCGAACTCTGTACCATAGCGTGCCGTTATCACTTTTGCTGGTGTCGGTATGGACGTTGGGCAGACCCAGCAAAATCAATTGTGCCCGCATACGTTCAGCATCAGCTTTGCTTTTGAATGACCCGGCCTGCAATAGGTAGGTGTGTTCTGACTTGGCATCCCGGGGAGTGGATTTGTATGCCTCCACCTGAGGCGCTTCTACTTCACTCTTTTTGAGCATATCGTAAAATTCGAAACGATTGCTGTCAGTAGAATTGATCGATTTCTCAACGACATGCGGAGCAGGTTCTACCTTTTTAGGTTTCTCCGGCTTTTTTTCCGTCGGTTTGGCATTTGTAAGTGGGGTTGTGGCTTTGCCAGGGTCGACCTGGGTCAGGCTGTACAAGCCATAACCCAGTCCAGCGATCAGAAAAAGAGTGATTGCCAACAGGCCTCTGGGAAAGCGTTTTTTAGCAGGTGCTTTCTTTGCAGGCGCTTTTGCACGGCTGGCCGAAGCCTTACCGCGTTTATTTTTGGCGTAATCTTTTCTGGATGCCATTAGTTACATCAACTCCGGTGCTGATACGCCCAGCAAGTGCAGGCCATTGGCCAGAACGTGGCGAACAGCGACGGCCAGTGTCAGTCTGGCATTACGAATGTCAGCATCTTCCACCAGGGTTTTTTCCGAGTTGTAGTAGGTATGGAAATCACCTGCCAGATCACGAAGGTAGTTAGCAATCTGATGCGGTTCCCGAGCGTTGGCTGCATTGCGAACAACTTCTGGGAAACGTCCCAAATTCACAATCAGGTTCTTTTCGGACTCCAGCTCCAGGCTGTCCAGGGCTGCTATGCCTGTTTCTTCATCCCAGCTTAGGTTGTTCTCCTCCAGTTTACGGAAGATGGAGCACACACGGGCGTGGGCGTACTGAATGTAATAAACCGGATTGTCGGCAGATTCAGAGCGGGCCAGGTCAATATCAAAAGTCAGATGGCTGTCAGATTTCCGTGCAGCGAGGAAGTAACGCGTTGCGTCACGTCCGACTTCTTCAATCAGATCACGCAGGGTGACATAGCTGCCAGCACGTTTAGAGATCTTAACCTCTTCTCCACCTTTCATGACGGTAACCATCTGGTGTAGTACGTAATCTGGCCAACCTTGTGGTATATCGGCTTTTAGCGCCTGCAAACCGGCGCGTACGCGGGTGATAGTGCTGTGATGGTCTGCACCTTGTTCGTTAATAACGGTATCAAAACCACGCTGCCATTTGTTCAGGTGGTAAGCTACATCGGGCACAAAGTAGGTGTAACCGCCGTCTTTCTTGCGCATTACACGGTCTTTATCATCACCAAAGTCGGTTGTGCGAAGCCATAGTGCGCCATCGTCTTCATAGGTGAAACCATTATTGATCAGGGTTTCTACGGCCGCTTCTACTTTGCCTTCTGTGTATAAAGAAGATTCCAGGAAATAGACATCAAAATCGACTGCAAAAGCTTTTAGGTCAAGATCCTGCTCATGGCGCAGGTAAGCAACCGCAAAATGGCGAATTGATTCCACGTCATCCGCATCTTTGGTGCCGGTAAATGTCTGGTCTTCAGATTTTACCGTGTCGCCACGCATAAAACTTTCAGCAAGTTCTGTGATGTAGTCGCCGCGATAGCCATCAGCAGGCCAGCTTGGGTCTTCTGGTGTAAGTCCTTTGCAACGAGCCTGAACCGATAATGCCAGATTGTTGATCTGTTGGCCGGCGTCGTTGTAGTAAAACTCACGCGTGACATCCCAGCCGGTTGCTTCCATCAAACGACATAAACAATCACCTACCGCAGCACCACGGCCATGACCAATGTGCAGAGGTCCGGTGGGATTGGCGGAAACAAATTCAACCTGAGTTTTTTTGCCTTCGCCATCATTGTTATGGCCATAACGGTTTTTCTTTTCCAGAATGCTTTTGATCAAGCTGCTGGTCGATGCACCGCTGATAAAAAAGTTGATGAAGCCAGGGCCTGCAATCTCGGTCTTTTTGAGATTTTCTGATTCCGGTAGGGCAGCGACAATCTTCTCTGCCAGTTGACGAGGATTGCTCTTAGCTGCTTTTGCCAGAGTCATTGCTACGTTGGAAGCATAGTCGCCATGGCTCTTATCACGGGTGTTTTCAACCATGATACGAGGTTGGATGTCTTCTGGCAGGGTGCCATCATTAATCAGGTTTTTCAGGGCAGAATCGATCAGTTCTGCAATAATCTCTTTCATTCGAGTACGCTTACCGTTTGGAATCAGTCTGTAGCCCGTTGAGCTGTTCGCATTAGAGCTTTGGAAGAACCGCGTATTATCACTGCTAAAGAGAACTTTGTTAAGTGTAATGTTGCGGTGCCGTTCAAAAAGTATCCGCAGGGTCTACATCAATTGACCAACGGACTTTGCGGGCTTCTTTATTTTGTTCAAGGTACCAGCATAGATTGGATAACAGGTGGTGCAGAGATTTACGGTTTTTGCCATAAATCATCAGTTGCGCTCTGTGCATGCCCGCTCTTTTCTCCATGCTGGATGGGAATGGTCCTATCCAGTGCACATGCTCCGGCAATAATAGGTCATCTTCAAGTTGTTGCCTTAATGCCCCCAGAAATGATTCTGCTCTTCCTTGTTGCGGAGCTTCCGCACGGAGAAGTGCATAGTGGGTGTATGGTGGGAGCTCTGCTATACGGCGGTTATGCAGTTCTTCCTGCGCGAATGCCGTGTAGCCATTTTCTACAAGTGTCAGCAGAGTAGGGTGATCTGCATGGTAGGTTTGCATTAAAACCTGGCCCGGTTGCTCGGCTCTTCCCGCTCTACCTGCAACTTGTAAAATCAGTTGGGCGGTACGTTCCATGCCCCTGAAGTCTGAGCTGAATAAGCCGCTGTCGGCATTCAAAATAGCTACCAGGGTAACTTTAGGGAAGTGATGGCCTTTGGCTAGCATCTGGGTGCCTACTAACAGGCAGGGTTCCCCGGAGTTCACCTTATGCATAATTTCATGCATAGCATTTTTTCTCTGGGTGCTATCACGATCAACACGGATCACCGGAAATTCAGGGAAAAGCTTTTGCAGAGCCTGTTCTGTTCTTTCTGTGCCAGCCCCAACCGGCCTTAACTGGTAACAATTACAGGACGGGCAGCGTTCTGGAATGCTGTGTTGATGGTCGCAATGGTGGCAGTGCAGTCTTGGTGGCGACTGGTGTAAGGTCATATGTGCATCACACCTTTCACAGTCGGCAATCCAGCCGCAATCGTGGCAACTGAGGCTCGGTGAATAGCCTCTTCGGTTAAGAAAAACCAGCACCTGATTGCCTGAATTTAGATTCTGTTTGATTTTATCCAGGAGTGTCTCAGACAGGCCTTCATGCAGGTTTTGTTGACGAATATCGAGGATCTGGAAGTCAGGCGGACTGGAATTTCCAGCCCTCTGGGTGAGTTTGAGCCAGTTAAAGCGACCATTGATGGCGTTATGAAGCGATTCAAGGGATGGCGTTGCGCTGCCGAGGATAATGGGAATCTTCTCTTCTTTAGCGCGGTATATGGCAATGTCTCTTGCTGAATACCTAAAACCATCCTGTTGTTTGAATGAGGTATCGTGTTCTTCATCAATGATTATCACGCCAGGATTAAGCAGGGGAGTGAAAATGGCGGAGCGCGTACCAATTATGATTTTTGCCAAACCTTCCCGTGCCTGCAGCCAGGCATCAAGTCTCTGGCGATCCGTAAGGTTTGAGTGCAAAGCAACTGTTGGGACATTGAAACGTCGATTGAACCTGCTGATGGTTTGAGGTGTAAGTCCAATTTCAGGAACCAGGACTAAGGCTTGTTTGCCTTCTTTAAGTATCTGCTGGATTGTTTGTAAGTAAATCTCGGTTTTACCTGAGCCGGTTACGCCCTCAAGCAGACAGACTGAAAACTCATCTTTTACAGACAGGATCTGCTGCATGCATTTTTCTTGTTCATGATTAAGTGCTAGTGGTGCTTCATGGAGAATATCTTCAGTGTGGTGTGGATGCTCACGATGAAATGATTCGGCAAGTCTTTTGGACTCGAGAATCTTAAGAGCGGGCATATGGCCGCCCTCTGCTCTTATGGCATCTTCACTTATGCCGTCAGGGTGCTCTATGAGTAAGCCTAGCAATTCCCTCTGGCGGGTAGCGTTTGTTTGCAGTTGGTCCAGACTGGCTGATTCGCTTTTTCGCCACAGGGTTTCATGTTGATATTCACATGCATGCCCCTTCCGTAAGAGAACGGGGAGGGATTGTTGAAATGCATCCCCTTCTGGGTGTTGGTAATATTGAGCGGCCCAGCGAGTGATTTTGAAGAGATGTGAAGGCAGAGGGGGCTCAATATCAAGTATCTGTTTCGCTGGTTTAAGCTTGGCAGGATCAAATTCGCTGGTCTCGGTCACCTCAATCAATATGCCAATCAGATCGCGGTTGCCGAAGGGTGCTAAAACTCTTACGCCGGGCCGTAGTTCATCGATATTTACCCCTTCTGGGGGCAGGTAATCAAAAAGCCGGCGAAGTGGGCTTGGAACAGCTAGGCGCAATATGCTCATTTGTACTCTGAAATTTATTCTGATTGCTCAGAAAGTGATCTATTTTAAGTTGCTAAGCAATATATGCATGCGTATAATTCGCCGCCTACTTAACGTACCGATGTTTATTTATTGGTAGTTTAAATCAATGCGGTGCCTGGCAGAAGAGATCAGGTGGCGGCATGAATCTATGAGGTTTATCATGAAAGCTGGTATCCATCCGGAATATAATGAAATTTCCGCGACTTGTTCTTGCGGTAATGTAGTTAAAACTAAATCAACTCTGGGTAAAGATATTCACCTGGACGTTTGTTCTGCTTGCCACCCGTTCTATACAGGTAAGCAAAAAGAAGCGACCTCTGGTGGTCGTATCGATCGCTTCAACAAGCGTTTCGGTGCTCGCGGCGTGAAAAAATAAGGCTGCCGCAAATGCGAATTCTAAAAAAGGCGCTTCCAATATGGAGCGCCTTTTTTCTTGCCTGCTCCTTTCCTGTTTGGGCGCAATGTCCCTTTGTTGCCGAAGCTGAGAAGGTTGAGGTGGCTTATGTCTATGATGGTGATACGGTACGCCTTAAAGATGGTCGAAAGGTTCGATTAATCGGCATTAATACACCAGAAACATCTGAAGAAAATAAGCCGGCCGAGGTTTTTGCTGACGAGGCTACTGAAAAGCTTAGTAAGTTGCTCAGTCAGGCTGAAGTGTCTCTTCTTCTGGGTGCAGAAAAAAAGGATCGTTACAAGCGCTGGTTAGGCCATCTATTTGCTGATGAAGTCTTGGTGAGTGAGTATTTGCTGAGGGAAGGTCTGGCTTTTCATATTGCCATACCACCAAATACCCGCTTCTCTGATTGCCTTAAAGTGGCTGAAATCAAGGCTGAGAATAAAGGTTTATGGGGACAGAATTCTGCACTGCGTAAGAGTGTGTCTGAACTTGGTGGTCGTGAATCTGGTTTTCGTGTTTTAACGGGGACAGTCACATCGATTCGCAAAATACGTAATGCCTATCTGCTGGTTATCGAAAAGAAGTTGGCAGTCAAGGTAGATGAAAGCTTTGTTGATGGTATTGATCTATCTGGGGCTAACCAACTTAAGGGGCGTGAGGTCCGTGTAAGAGGTTGGATAAAACCCAAAAAAGCGAGTGATCCTACCCATTATTTGCCTTGGTTTCTGGTTATTCGCCATTCCTCTCAACTGGAGTGGCTCTGAAATGGTGCGTTTTTTGTAATTCGTGCAAAAAAATAGGGTTTTACGTCGCACTAGTATTGTTCGCTTTTTGGCTTTTCTATATAGTTCACTGTTCGACTTTTTAACTAGTATTGGAACTGCAGCTATGTCTGATGATATGAAACAAGCCGCGCTTGATTACCATGAGTTTCCGAGTCCAGGTAAAATCAGTGTGGAGCTGTCTACACCAGCTGAGTCTCAGCTTGATCTTTCTCTGGCATATAGCCCTGGTGTTGCTGAGCCGGTTCGTGAAATCGCGAAAGATCCTGAAAATGCATACCGTTATACCGCTAAGGGTAATTTGGTAGCTGTTATTACTAATGGATCTGCAATTCTGGGTCTTGGTGATCTTGGGCCTTTGGCTTCTAAGCCAGTGATGGAAGGTAAATCGCTTTTGTTTAAGCGTTTTGCAGGCCTTGATTCTATTGATATCGAAGTTGATGCAGAAAGCCCTCAGGCATTTATTGATACGGTCGCACGAATCGCTGATACTTTCGGTGGTATTAATCTGGAAGATATTAAAGCACCAGAGTGTTTCGAGATTGAGCGCACTCTTATTGAGCGTTGTAACATTCCTGTATTCCACGATGATCAGCACGGAACTGCAATTGTAACTGCAGCGGGCATGATTAATGCTCTGGAAATTGCTGGTAAGAAACTGGATGAAGCATCTATCGTATGTCTGGGTGCCGGCGCTGCAGCTCATGCATGCATGAAGCTTCTGGTGAACATGGGTGCGAAGGTAGAGAACATCTACATGATCGATCGTACTGGTGTAATTCACTCTGGTCGTGACAATCTGACTCCAGAAAAAGCTGCTTTCGCTTCTGAAACAGACAAGCGTACACTGGATGATGCAATTGATGGCGCTGACGTATTCGTAGGTCTGTCTGGTCCTAACCTGTTATCAGGTGATCAGCTGGCTAAGATGGCTGCGAACCCAGTTGTGTTTGCATGTGCAAACCCTGACCCTGAGATCCGCCCTGAACTGGCTCACGAAACACGTGACGACGTTATCATGGCAACTGGTCGTTCAGACTTCCCTAACCAGGTTAACAATGTGCTGGGCTTCCCATTCATCTTCCGTGGCGCAATGGATGTTCGTTCTACTGCGATCAATGAAGAGATGAAAGCTGCTGCTGTTCGTGCGTTGGCAGAGCTGGCTAAAGAGCCTGTAACTCAGGAAGTATTGGATGCGTACGGTCTGGATTCTCTGGAATTTGGTCGTGAATACATCATTCCTAAGGCGACTGACTCTCGTCTGTTGGGTGCTGTTTCTACTGCTGTTGCGCAGGCTGCAATTGATACTGGCGTTGCACGTTTGCCGCTGCCGGATACTTACCCACTGTCATAAGTTGGTAATTAAGGCATAAAAAAACCGGCTTATAGCCGGTTTTTTTATGCCTGTATAACTAGAAAATCTCTTCCGTCGCATTATTTTTACCGGTACTTTCTGGAGTTGCGTATCCTGTTGGAGCATTTTCTTCTCTGAAGTATTCAAAGAGTGCATCTCCCTGTCCGGGATATGCAAGCTTGCCGGTTTTTGGGTCGATCTTCACGCTCACAATTCCTTCAGGAACGGTCGGGGCGTTTTCTGGCATGTCTTTAAGCGCCTCTTTCATAAAATCGATCCATATAGGCAGTGCCGCAGTTCCACCAAATTCTCTACGGCCCAGAGTGGTGGGTTGGTCAAAGCCGACCCAGGCGCTGGCGACGTAATCTCTATTAAACCCTGAAAACCATGCATCCTTTTGATCGTTTGTTGTACCGGTTTTTCCAGCAATGTCGGAGCGTTTAAGGATTAATGCTTTTCTAGCTGTTCCTAAACGAATCACATCCTGCATCATGTTGTATGTTAGGAAAGAAACTTTTTCGTCGTAGATTCTGGGGGCGTATAGGCTGTTTTCAGTTTCAGTGCCTGTTATGGAGCAGGAGGAACAGGCTATCTTCGGTGCTGCTTCAAATATGATTTCGCCTTCAGAGTCTTCTATCTTGTTGATGAAGTAAGGAGATACTTTGAAACCGCCATTGGCAAAGGCGGCATAGCCAGTGACTAGTGATAAGGGGGTGATATCTGCGCTGCCCAAAGATAAAGATAAGTTGTTGGGTAGTTTGTTGCGGTCAAAACCTGCGAGTTCGAGAAAGTTCTGGGCTGTTTTTATGCCGATTGAGCGCAGTAGTCTGATAGAAACCAGGTTGCGTGATTTATACAGGGCTTCACGAAGGCGGGTTGGGCCGTAGAATTTTTTGCTGTAGTTTTCCGGACGCCAGTTTCCTTCCAGCTTTGTATCATGGAATACAATTGGGGCGTCGTTGATCAGAGAGGCTGTTGTGTAGCCTTCATTTAAGGCCGCGGCATAGATAAAGGGTTTTATGTTTGAGCCGGGCTGTCTGATGGCTTGAGTGCTGCGATTAAATTTATTGTGAGTGAAGTTGAAGCCACCAACTAAGGAAACGACCGCGCCGGTATCAGGGTTTAGTGCTACAAATGCGCCTTGTACCCTTGGGATTTGAGAGAGTAGAGGTTTTTCTTCGGCAAATTTAACCCGAATAATGTCGCCGGGTTTGAGAATGTCGCTGGTTTGCTTCGGTGCTTTGCCTACCCGGTTTACGCTTTTATAGGGTTTTGCCCATGACATACCTTCCCAGGGTATGGTTGCGGTTTCACCCGTTTTAAGCAGTACTTCAGCAGTTTCTTTTGAAGTGGACACGACTAATGCGGGCTGGAGAATACCGAAGGTGGTGACCTTCATTAGTTTGGCTAGCTGTTCTTCTTGGGTGAGAGCCTGGATATCCCATTGTTGTTCAGGGCCAAAATAGCCATGGCGTTCGGAGTAGGCGATTAAACCATCTGATACGGCTTGGTTTGCGGTGTTTTGCAAGCGGCTGTTTATTGTGGTGTGTACCTTATAGCCATCGGTATATAGGTTGTCGCCATATCGGGCGTACAATTCTTTCCTGACCATCTCCGCGACATAGAAAGCTCTGAGTTGGATGTCGCTGGTGTGGTATTTGGCTGTCACTTCTGCTGCGCTGGCATCTTCAAGCTCTTGATCTGAAATATATCCATGGAAGTGCATCCTCTGCAGGATCCAGTTTCGCCGCTCAGAAGCCCTGGTTGGGTTTGTGATTGGGTTGAACTTTGAGGGGGCTTTTGGAAGCCCTGCAATCATAGCCAACTGGGCTAGGCTCAAGTCTTTGATGTTTTTGCCGTAATAGACATTAGCAGCAGCTTGAATGCCGTAGGATCTGTGCCCTAGATAGATTTTGTTGATATAGAGCTCAAATATCTCTTCTTTGCTGAGTTCTTGTTCAATCCTTAGGGCCAGTAAAATCTCCATGAATTTACGGCTAAACGTTCTTTCTCTGGTAAGAAAGTAGTTTTTGGCCACCTGCATGGTTATTGTGGAGCCGCCGCTTTGAATGCTGCCTGAAGTGGCTAGTTGTATGGCAGCTCGCATTAAGCCTTTGATATCTATGCCGAAATGGCTAAAGAAGCGGTTGTCTTCAGCGGCTAGTAAGGCATTAACAAACTGTGGTGGTATTTCAGTATAGCTAATAGGGGATCTACGCTTTTCTCCATACTCCGAGATCAGTTTGTTATCGCTCGAATAGATTCGCAGTGGGGTTTGGAGGCGGATATCTTTTAATGTATCTACTGCGGGTAGCTTGGGTGAATAGTGAAAATAGGCAGCAGCGAGTGCTAAAAACAAGGCAAAACTTGCTAAAAGTCCTATTTTAAACAAAAGTTTGAAAAGCGAAGTGAAGGCTGACATGCTACTCTGACAGTAAGAAAGATGGTTAATGAGGGTCTATTATATAGTTAGGTTGAGTTCTGGCTATAGACTCAAACAAATAATTAATATAAATAAGTTCTAATGCGCTTAGGTGCGATAAGTAATAAAGTTTAAGCTTGTATACATTAACGCAGTGTTAACTAGGGAATCGTGTTGTGTTTGGCTTTTTGGGGAACAGATCGGGTAGTTTAGTGGGGATCGATATAGGCTCATCGTCAGTCAAGTTGGTTGCCTTGTCTAAAAGCGGTAAAGGCTTTTCTCTTGATGCCTATGCCATAGTTTCATTTTCACCGAATGCCGTTGTTGACGGTAATATTCAAGATGTCTCTGAAGTGGGTTCTGCGATTGAAAAAGCGGTTAAAGTGGCTGGAGGTAAATTGTCTTCTGCTGTAACTGCTGTCCCAGCCTCTGCAGTTATCACAAAAACTATAGAAATGAGTAGCGCTTTCACCGAGTTTGAACTGGAAGATCAGATCAAAGTGGAAGCTGATCAGTTTATTCCCTACCCCCTAGATGAAGTTGCTTTAGATTTTGAAGTGCAGGGCGCTTCAAAAAATAACGCAAACATCAATGATGTGCTGCTGGTGGCCTGTAGAAAAACTGATGTTGAGCAAAGAGAAGATGCTGTTGGTGCTGCAGGCTTAGATTCTGAAATCGTAGATGTAGATACATACGCAGTAGAGCGGGCGATAAAAGTTATTATGTCTGATCAGGATGATGCTAATGCCTTGACAGGTATCGTCGATATTGGAGCCTCAACACTTACTCTTAATGTTTTCAAAGGAACAGAAAATATCTATACACGAGAACAGGCTTTTGGTGGTAATGACCTTACGAACTTAATTAGTCAGCAATACGGGATGAGTGTTGAAGAAGTTGAACAATCACTGCGTTTGGGAGATGTATCCGAGGATATCATAGATGCAGCTGTTTTGCCTTTCAGAAATACGGTTGCTCAACAGGTTTCAAGAGCACTTCAGTTTTTCTATTCATCAGGAGCTCATGGTGAGCTGGAAACGTTATATTTATCGGGTGGTACATCTTGCATAGAAGGGCTTCCGGGGCAGCTCGAAGAGGAGCTAGGGTTAGCTACGCAGGTGGCTAACCCGTTTTCTTCAATGAATGTGAATAGTCGGGTAAACAGTGTTCGTTTAGAACGAGATGCACAGTCCCTTGTGAAGGCTTCAGGTTTAGCCTTGCGTGGACTTCAGGGTTGAGGGGATAAAATGGCGACAATTAACTTACGGCCGTGGCGAGAAGAAAGAGCTCAGCAGCGCCAGAAAGAATTTGTATTCAATATGTTAGGGTCAGCTGTTTTTGCTGTTCTTGTCGTTTTTTTTGTTGGTTATTACTTTGATGCGATGAGAGATCGGCAGGTGGATAGAAATGATTTTCTTAGAGCTGAGACATCCAAATTAGATAAACAGATTGCTGAGATTAAAGATTTGAAACTGAAGCGCGAAAGGTTGCTTGAGCGTCTGAATGCAATTCAGGAACTACAGGGTAGTAGGCCTTTGATTGTAAGGAATTTTGATGAGTTGGTAAGGGTGCTGCCCGATGGCGCTTACTATAAAACCGTATCAAGAAAGGCCGAGGTGGTTTCGATTTCTGGTTTGTCTAATGATAATTTGGATGTGTCTACTTTAATGAGAAATCTAGATCAATCAAAGTGGTTTGGCGAACCTCAGCTTAGTAAAGTGGATTCATCAAATGGTGTTGAAAGGAAGTTTAACCTGAGTGTGGGCATAGTTAAGCCAGCAGCTGAAGGGGCAGAGGGGAAATAGTATGGATGGATTGAAGAATGCCTTTGCCGGCTTTGATATCAATGATCTGGACTTGTCTGCGTCTGGTAATTGGCCGATTGGTGTCAAAGTAGTTTGTTATCTTCTTGTAATCGCTCTTACGTTGGGTCTCGGCTGGAAGTTTTATATTGTGGAAAAGCGAGAGTTCCTTCAAAGAGAGGTGGTTAAAGAAGCAGATCTTAAAAAAGTATACAAGGATAAGGCGTTTCAGGTATCTCGGTTGGATGCTTTGCGTAAACAGATGGCTGACGTTGAAGAGCGATTTGCAGAATTAACAAAACAGCTACCAACCGAGAAAGAAGTGCCTGGTTTGTTAGATGATATTACTAATTTAGGGACTGATAGCGGTTTGCAGATAGGTTTGATCGCACTTGCTCCTGAAGTGAAACAAGAGTTTTATATTGAATTGCCCATAAATATCAAGGTGAACGGTTCTTATCATCAGATGGGGGCATTTGTTAGCGGTATTGCAGCCTTGGATCGAATTGTAACATTGCACGATTACTCCATATCCCCTAAGGGGGGGAGTGTTGCAATGAGTATCAGGGCTAAAACCTATAGATATAATGAGCCTAAGTGAGCAGGGTATGTTTGAGTACAGTAAAGGAATATTTTTACTTGTAGCAACTTTGTTGCTTTCAGGTTGTGTGGATTGGGTAGAGGATAAGCGAGACTTGGTTCAGTTTGTTAATAAAACACAAGCTGCACCTTCTGGAAAGATAAAGCCGCTACCTGAGTTTAAGCCCTATCATAGCTTTGTTTATGAAGGGGCAAGCTTAAGAGAACCATTTTTAGCGCTCGTGCCCTATTCTGAACCAGCAGAAATTGAAGATTCAGAGCCTAAGGCAGAAGCGGGTGGTCTTCAGCCTGATCTGGAACGCCAGAAAGAGTATTTAGAAAGCTTTGCTCTAGAGCAGCTTGAAATGGTAGGCACAATTTATAAGAAAGATGATAATGCGATCTGGGCTTTGATCAAAGACAGTAACTCCGAAGTTCATCGTGTAGGAGCAGGGGCGTTTATGGGACTGGATTTCGGTATGGTGGTTGAGGTTGGTGAGCAAGGAATTGTTCTTTCAGAGATAGTGACAAATGGTCGTGGTGGTTGGATGAAGCGATCACGAAACCTTGTATTAAGTGGGCAGGAATAAAAGGGATAATATTGTGAAAATCGTAATCCCCATGGTTAAAAATAAAGAGTTCGGCTTGCGTAATTATTTGCGCTCGCTGATGTTTGCTTTTGCAGGGTTGATGTTATCGGAGTGGGCGATAGCAGATGTTCTGATGAAACAAGCAAATTTTGTTGCATTGCCTGGAGGAAAGATCGAACTTAGGTTTGACTTTGACGCTGCACCACCATCTCCTCAAGCCTATATGATTAATAGCCCTTCTCGGTTAGTTCTAGACCTTTGGGGTGTTAAAAATGATGTTGAAGATAGAGCCTTAGACGTTAAAACAGGCCTAGTGGATGTCGTAAACTTCGCTCAAACAGACGGGCGTTTGCGAATTGTGACAAGCCTTTATGAGCCTTCTAAATATGAAACGCGCTCTGAAGGGAACTCTCTGTATGTTGTTGTTGATAAGCAGGCTATCGCGTCACCTCCGGTTGCATCGGTAACGAATAATATTGTCGTAAATAAGCCTGTTATGGAAGGGGCTATTATTGATAAACAAACCCGTGTTACCGGTATGGATTTTGAGCGCGAAGAGGCTGGACTAGGTCGCGTTACCGTGAATCTTTCCGATTCTTCTGCGGGTATTGATATTTTTGAGGAAGGAAATAACGTAGTTGTTAATCTTGCTGGAGCTGTTTTGCCAACAAACCTCGAGCAGCGAGTTGATGTGCAGGACTTTGCAACCCCGGTTATGTTTATTGATGCAATGGGTGGTAATAACTCCACAACCATCCTTGTGAAGCCAAGTTCAGAGCCATATGAGTACCTGGCATACCAAACAGATAATACTTTGGTTCTGGATTTCAAGCCTGTATCGCTTTCTGATAAAGAGCAAAGGGAAAAAGAACTCTTTCCATTTACGGGTGAAGAAATAGATTTAAATTTCCAAAACGTAGAACTGCGTTCTGTATTGCAAATTATAGCTGAAGTTGCTGAGTTAAATTTGGTAGTCAGTGATACGGTGGGCGGTACTATTACTCTGAGACTAAAGAACGTGCCATGGGATCAGGCGTTGGATATTGTTCTTAAAGCGCATGGCCTTGATCAGAGAACTGTTGGCAATGTCTTAATGATTGCTCCGGCGGCTGAAATAGCAGAGAGGGAAAGAATTGAGTTGGCTAGTTCGCAAAATGTTGAGCAGTTAGCGCCTCTTAAAACAGAGTTTATACAGGTTGAATACCGCAAGGCTTCGGATATGAAGTCTACTATCGAGGAAGCGAAGCTTGTATCTGAGCGTGGTTTCATAATGTCTGATGATGAAACTAATGTGCTTATGGTGCGTGAAACTGTGGTTGCTATTGAGGATATTCGTAGAACCTTGCGTAAATTTGATGTCGAAGTGGAGCAGGTTCTGATTGAAGCAAGATTGGTGACAGCTAGAGCCGTTGTTACCGAAGACTTGGGTATTAAATGGGGCTTTGGATATAACGATGTTGATAATGGCAAAGGGTGGATAGTTGATAATCAGGTCGGAAATATAGACTTCTCCAACACGGTGGCTGGTAATACATCTAATTTGATGGTTGATTTGGGAGCTACTGCTACATCCCCTGGTTCGATTGCAATCGGGTTTAAGCCGGGTGCGAGTAGTTTGTTAGCACTAGAGCTTTCAGCATTGGAAACCGACGGTAAGGCAGAAATAGTATCGCAACCTAAGATTCTTACTATGAATGGTGTGGCTGCTAAAATAGAGTCTGGTACCGAAATTCCTTACCAAACCGTTGAGGATGGTGAAGTTAGCATTGAGTTTAAAGATGTTGTATTAAGTTTGGATGTGACGCCAAGAATTAACCCAGGTGACAGAATTGCTATGGAATTACAGATTAAACAAGATTCTGTTGGTGAAGTTTTGCCTAATGGTGAAATTAGTATTGATAATAATGAGCTCAAAACTTCAGTAGTAGTTCCAGATGGTCAGACAATTGTTTTAGGTGGTGTATTTAAGAATGAGACAAGTTCAGTTGTGAATAAAGTGCCTCTTCTTGGAGATCTTCCTGTAATGGGAGCCTTGTTCCGTAACAACGAAAATAACATCGATAAAACAGAATTATTGATCTTTATAACACCGAAGTTAGTGAGAAATTCGCTTTCGGGCAGGTAAGGCGTTCGTTTGAATATATTTCTAATAGGGCCTATGGGAGCTGGAAAAAGCACCATAGGCCGTTTGTTATCACAAGAGTTACACCTTGAATTTGTAGATTCCGATAAGGAAATAGAAAAAAGAGCGGGAGCTGATATTCCTTGGATTTTTGATGTTGAGGGCGAACCAGGCTTCAGGGATCGCGAAGAGTCCGTTATCAAGTCTCTATCAGAACAAAAAGGGATTGTGCTATCCACTGGAGGTGGTGCAGTCATCAGAGATGCCAATCGAGCTATGTTAAAAGAGCACGGCATAGTAGTTTATCTGAATACCTCTGTGGCTCAGCAACTGGATCGTACCTCTCGGGATAAAAACAGGCCTCTACTGCAGACAGCTGACCCAGAATCAGTACTTAAAGATTTAATGTCAGTTCGTCATCCGCTATACCTTGAAACGGCCGACATTATTGTTAAAACTGATGGTCGCCACCCCAAGACGGTAGTCACTGAGATCATAAAACAGATAAAATCGCAGTCTGTTCTTGAATCTGGTCAAAGTTAAATTATGCAAACATTGAATGTAGATCTGGGTGACCGCAGTTACCCTATTTTTATTGGTCAGGAGATAATCAAGCAAGGCTTGCTGGCATCATATATTGCAGGCAATCAGGTATTGATTGTCACTAATGAAACGGTTGCGCCGCTCTATCTGCAACGTTTACAGGAAAGTATTCCCGCTTCCATAAAGGTTGATGTAGTTATCTTACCAGACGGTGAGCAGTACAAGGACCTTGACCACCTTAATCTGATATTTGATCAATTACTCCAGAAACGGCATAACCGCACTACTACCCTGATTGCACTGGGTGGAGGTGTAGTGGGTGACATGACTGGTTTTGCAGCGGCAAGCTATCAGCGCGGTGTGAATTTTATACAGGTACCAACAACATTATTATCTCAGGTGGATTCTTCGGTTGGAGGTAAAACCGGAGTTAATCATCGCCTGGGCAAAAATATGATAGGGGCTTTCCATCAGCCTCAGTGTGTTTTGATTGATACTACGGTTCTGAATACCCTGCCTGAGAAAGAGCTCTCAGCCGGAATGGCTGAAGTAATTAAGTATGGTCTGATCTACGATGAGGCTTTTCTCTGCTATCTGGAAGATCATATTGATGGTCTGATGGGTCTCGATTCAGGACTGCTTGAGCAGGCAATCTACCGCTCTTGTGAAATTAAGGCAGAGGTTGTTGCTCAGGATGAAAAAGAGTCAGGTATTCGTGCTCTGTTGAATCTTGGTCATACCTTTGGTCATGCTATAGAAGCGAATCAGGGCTATGGCGAATGGCTGCATGGTGAAGCCGTCGGCGCGGGTACCATGATGGCTGCTGACCTCTCCTGTCGTCTGGGATGGATTTCTTCGATGGATGTTACGAGAGTCAGGGATATTTTAAGTGCGGCAAACCTGCCGTTGTTCCCTCCTCAAGGCATGACACCCGATCAATTCAAAGAATTAATGTCGGTTGATAAGAAGGTGCTGGATGGGCAGTTGCGCTTGATCCTATTGAAAGGCATTGGTAGTGCGGTTGTTACCTCTGATTTTTCTGTTGAAAAATTGCACGAAACATTGGAAGCTGGAACAAGTTTAGGGGATTGTTGTTAACCTCTGGAATTGTCCTGGATTTCAGCAAGAGAATATTGGTAAATGAAAAATAACATTTTCTTTGAGCCGCCCAGTCGCTTGCAGGTATTGGACAAGCTTAAGCATATGGTGCGGTTTTCCGACTTTCTTTTGTTGGTATCAGGGGAGAAGGGGGCTGGTAAAAGTACACTGGTAGAGCAGCTTAAACCTGATCTTAATGATTCGACGCTTTGTTGCTGTGTGGTTCGTTCTGATACGGGTTTGGAGCAAGAGCAATTACTTGATCAACTCCTCGCGCAGTTGCCTTCTCATGATTATCTTGGATCTGAATATGCTGATCGCCTTAAGGCATTTTATCTTCAATTAAAAGCGCTGAAGGCAGCCGGGCAAAAATGTTTGATTGTCGTTGATGATGCAGAGAATCTATCTGCATCATCACTGGAGCTATTGCTGAACCTTCATCAGGCAGATAGCATGGCCGAAAGCGCACAATTACTGCTTCTGATTAATTCTGGTTTTGCGGATAAATTACTGAAAAGCAAATCTGTGAAATTGTTAGAAGGGCGTGTACATCACTTAATTCTTGATAGAATGAGTGATGATGAAACCAGAGAATATCTATCTTTGTGCCATCCGGCAGCAAATGCCCTACCCGCAAAAAAGCTCACCCAACTTCTTCAATTGTCTGAAGGTTTACCAGGTCGTGTTGATAAGCTCCTGGCTGGCGAGAAAGTTTCAGCGCAATCTTCAAAAACTGGCGCTCGCGCGTTTCCCTTGCCTGTTGCTCATGTCGGGGGTATTGGCCTGATTTTGATAGGGATTCTGGCTGTTTCCCTTTGGCAGTTTTTTCCCGAAGAAAGTGATGAGCAAAATGTGGTTGGTGAAACTGTCTCAGTGCCCTTGCCCGTCCCTGTAGGAAAGGCTCAGGTAGAGAAGGTTGAAGTGATCCCTGTCACAACTTCTGCATCAGATAATCAAGAATTAGCAAAAAGCCCTTCAAATGCTGCTGAAAAGGAACCAAGCATAGCCAAGCAGGAGCTTGAGAGAAGGCTCGCTCAGCAAGAGAAAAAAGTTGAAGAAAAGAAGCCGGATCTTGAGCCTGAGGTAAAGCAAGATCAAGTGGCTCGTATAGCTGATGAGCTGCGTGAAGTGGTAACTGAAAATGCTAAAGAAACGGTGGAATCAAAAGTCGATTCTGTTGCGGAAGCGCCTCCTTCAGTAAAAGTAGTAAATCAGGAGAAGGTAGAGCCTGAAATTGTTAAAAAAGAATCTCCAAAGGTTGCGGCTAAAGCTCCTGTTTCCAAATATAGTTCATCTGAAGGTTCTATTTTAGGATGGAAGCCTTCGGGGTATACGCTGCAGATGCTTGGCGCACGTTCTCAGAAGAGTGCTGAAAATTTTATAGCCAAACAGAAAGACTCTGCACAATTTTATTACTTCTCTACGATCTATAAAGGTGCACCATGGCACGTGGTGATCTATGGAGAGTTTGCAAATCGTGATATTGCAAATTCTGCGATCAAAAAACTGCCTGAAGAATTAAGAAAAATGCGTCCTTGGGCACGAAGTGTTCGTGGTGTACAGATAGATATCAAAAAGAAATAATTCTAAATAAAACATTAGGTTGCTTTCAAGCCGGGGATTAGGTTTGAACGGCAGCTTTTTCTTATTGCTGTTTGGAATTTGTCCCAAACCCTCATCACGTGTAGAATGGCTGTCCCTTTTTGCTGACTGGTGCGGATATTGCAGCAAAAGGTTTTTTAAGATATTGATTTTCAAGTTTTTTTGAGTGGGAATGGCTTATGAGCAAAGGTCTTTATCGCCCCGGTGAGTTTAAAGATAACTGCGGCTTTGGCCTAATGGCACACATGCAGGGTCAGGCAAGTCACGATTTGCTGGAGAAAGCAATCGAAGCGTTGGCTTGTATGACACACCGTGGTGGTATTGCCGCAGATGGCAAAACTGGTGATGGCTGTGGTCTGTTGATGCAGAAGCCTGACGGCTTCCTGCGTGCTGTGGCACAGGAAGAGTTGGGTATAGAACTCGGCGAAAATTATGCAGTAGGTATGGTTTTCCTGCCGAAAGACTCTGCAAAAGCGGAAGCTGCGAGAGCAGCGGTAAACGCAGCAGTAAGTTCCGAGGGGCTTAATGTTGCAGCATGGCGCGTTGTGCCAACAGATGAATCCTGTCTTGGGCCTATTGCCAAAGACACGCTTCCACTCATTGAGCAGGTGTTTATTACTTCTGCGGATAAGAGTGAGCGTGAACTGGCAGTCAGTTTATTTGTTGCTCGTCGTAATGCAGAAATTGCGATGTCTGAGGAAGAAGATTTCTATATCTGTAGCTTCTCAGACAAAGTTATCTCCTATAAAGGTTTGACGATGCCGGTAGACCTGCCGGTGTTTTATAAAGATCTGGCAGATGCACGTTTAGAAACAGCGGTTTGTACTTATCACCAGCGTTTCTCAACTAATACGGCCCCGCGTTGGCCACTGGCGCAGCCATTCCGGTTCCTTGCTCACAATGGTGAGATTAATACAATTGAAGGTAACCGTAGCTGGGCGAAAGCCCGTGCAAGTAAGTTCTCTACAGAGCTGCTGCCGAACATCGATGCTCTTCAGCCAATCGTAAATACTACCGGTTCGGATTCTTCCAGCATGGATAATATGCTGGAGTTCCTGCTGGTGGGTGGCATGGATATCTATCGTGCAGTGCGCATGATCGTTCCACCGGCGTGGCAGAATGTTGAAAATATGGATGCAGATCTGCGTGCATTCTATGACTTCAACTCCATGCATATGGAACCATGGGATGGTCCTGCCGGTATGGTAATGACCGACGGTCGTTTCGCGGTATGTATGCTTGACCGAAACGGTCTGCGTCCATCCCGTTGGGTGATGACTAAGCAGGGTTACATCTGTACGGCCTCTGAAATTGGCGTATTTACTTATAAGCCGGAAGATATTGTGGCTCAGGGTCGAGTGGGTCCGGGTCAGATTCTGTCTATTGATACACAAACAGGTGATGTCCTGCATACTGCAGATGTTGATAATCACCTGAAGTCTGCTCAGCCCTACAAACAATGGCTGAAAGAAAACGCTCTGCGTCTTGAGCAGACCATGAACCTGGATGAAGAGTCTCGTTCATTCCCTGAAATGTCAGCGGATGAAATCAAGGCTCATATGAAGATGTTCCAGGTAACATTTGAAGAGCGTGATCAGATCCTTCGCCCTCTGGGTGAAAGCGGTATGGAAGCGATTGGTTCCATGGGTGATGACAAGCCGATGGCGGTCTTGTCAAACCGTGTAAGATCTCTGTATGACTACTTCCGTCAGCAGTTTGCTCAGGTAACTAATCCACCGATTGATCCGCTTCGTGAAGCGATCGTTATGTCACTCGAGACCTGCATAGGTTCTGAGCGTAACGTGTTTGTTGAAGGTCCGGAACATGCTCGTCGTGTAATTCTGACTACTCCTGTTCTTTCTGCGAGTAAGTTCAACCGTTTGCGCGACAATAAAGAATCTGGCTTTGAAGTGGTTCAGATTGACCTTAACTACAATCCGGAAAAACAGTCGCTTCAGGAAGCTATTGAAGGGATTGCGGATCAGGCAGAAAAATCTGTACGCGACGGTAAGGTTATTCTGATTCTGACGGATGCATTTTTGTCTCGTGGCTCTTTACCGGTACATGCTGCACTGGCTACAGGTGCTGTTCACCATCGTCTGGTGGACAAAGGCTTGCGTTGCGACGCTAACCTGGTGATTGAGAGTGGTACGGTACGTGACCCTCATCACTTTGCGGTGTTGTTTGGTTTTGGTGCTACTGCGGTGTACCCATACCTGGCTTACCGAGTGTTGAATGATCTGTGTTCTGCGGGTGAGATTCAAATTGACCCTCTGCAGTCCCATGAAAATTATCGTAAGGGCATCAACAAAGGCTTAATGAAGATCCTGTCTAAGATGGGTATCTCAACGATTGCTTCCTACCGTGGTGCGCAATTGTTTGAAGCCATTGGTCTGAGTTCAGAAGTTGTTGATCTCTGCTTCAAGGGCGTTACCAGCCGTATTGAAGGTGCACGATTCGAAGACTTCCAGTTTGAACAAGGCTTGTTGGCCAAAGAAGCATGGACAGCACGTAAACCAATACAGTCGGGTGGATTGCTTAAGTATAAGCATGATGGCGAATACCACGCTTATAACCCGGATGTAGTGAAAACAATTCACGAAGCGGTTGAATCAGGTAATCCTGCTGCATACCAACGTTATGCTGAACTGGTAAACAATCGTGGTTACGCAACTCTGCGTGATATGTTGGGCTTGCGTAAAGACGTTAAGGCCATTTCGATTGATGAAGTCGAGCCGGTAGAAAATATTTTCCCACGTTTTGACTCCGCAGCGATGTCTCTGGGTGCATTGTCCCCAGAAGCACATGAAGCACTTGCGGTAGCGATGAACGAGCTGGGTGGACGCTCTAACTCTGGTGAAGGTGGTGAGGACGAAGCTCGTCACGGCACTATGAAGCGTTCCAAGATTAAACAGGTGGCTTCAGGCCGCTTTGGTGTGACACCAGAATATCTGTCCAACGCTGAAGTTATGCAGATCAAAGTTGCCCAAGGTGCTAAGCCGGGTGAAGGTGGTCAGTTACCGGGTGGTAAGGTAAACAGTCTGATTGCGCGTCTGCGTTATTCTGTACCGGGTGTAACTCTTATTTCACCTCCGCCGCATCACGATATCTATTCTATCGAAGACTTGGCTCAGCTGATCTTCGATCTGAAACAGGTGAATCCAGAAGCGCTGGTATCTGTGAAACTAGTATCTCGTCCAGGTGTTGGCACCATTGCTTGTGGTGTAGCTAAAGCTTATGCAGATCTGATCACAATCTCTGGTTATGACGGCGGTACTGCAGCGTCACCAATGACATCTATTCACTATGCCGGTTCTCCTTGGGAGCTGGGTCTGGCGGATACGCATCAGTCTCTACGTGTTAACCAGCTGCGTGGCAAAGTGCGCCTGCAGACAGACGGTGGTCTGAAAACAGGTTTGGATGTGATTAAAGGTGCCATCCTGGGTGCAGAAAGTTTCGGCTTCGGTACGATGCCGATGGTTGCACTGGGTTGTAAATACCTGCGTATCTGTCATTTGAATAACTGTGCAACCGGTGTGGCAACACAGAACGATAAGCTGCGTGAAGAGTTCTTCCGCGGTACCGTTGAAATGGTTAAGAACTTCTTCCGCTTTGTTGCAGAAGAGACTCGTCAGATTATGGCGCAGCTGGGTGTTCGCTCCATGGAAGAGCTGGTAGGTCGTGTCGATCTTCTTGAAATTCTGGATGGTGAAACCCCGCGTCAGAAGAATCTGGACCTGTCTCCAATTCTGCACTCTGCGGGTGATGAGTTCCCGAATACCTGTGAGGTTGAGCGTAATGCTCCATATGACCTGGCAGAACTGAATACTCAGATGCTGGAATTGGCTGAGCAGGCGATTGCTGACAAGACTGGCGGCGAATATGAATTGGTTATCACTAACTGTGACCGTTCAGTAGGTGCTCGTACTTCTGGGGCAATTGCCAAGAAGCACGGTAATCTGGGTATGGCAGACAAGCCTGTTACCTTCAAGTTCAAGGGGCATGCGGGCCAGTCATTCGGTGTTTGGAATGCTGGTGGCCAGAACCTGTACCTCGAAGGTGACGCCAACGACTATGTTGGTAAAGGTATGGCCGGCGGTAAGATCGTTATTCGCCCGTTTGATGAAGTGACGTTTAAATCCAATGAAACTTCAATCATGGGTAATACCTGCCTCTATGGTGCAACAGGCGGTAAGCTGTTTGCAGCAGGTCAGGCGGGTGAGCGCTTCGGTGTTCGTAACTCGGGTGTGCATGCGGTTGTAGAAGGTGCCGGAGATCACTGTTGTGAATATATGACAGGCGGTCTGGTAACTGTTCTTGGCCAAACCGGTTACAACTTCGGTGCAGGTATGACGGGTGGTTTCGCCTACGTTCTGGATATGGACAATACCTTCGTGGATAAATACAACCATGAACTGGTAGAAATCCAGCGCGTCCATACCGAAAATATGGAAGCTTATAAAAATCATCTGCGCTCTGTGATCATTGAGTTTACGAATGAGACTGGCAGTGCTTGGGGTCAGGAAATCATCGATAATCTGGATGATTACATCGGTCGATTCTGGTTGGTTAAGCCAAAAGCGGCCAGCCTGGGAGACCTCCTGGCTAACATTCGTACTCGTCCGGAATAAAAACGGTTTTAAACTCGAGCAGATGAAGAATAATCCGCAGCTGCCTGTTGTACGCAGCTGCCATAAAGAGGTGAGGACTATGACTGACCGTTTAAATAACGATTTTCAGTTCCTCGATGTGGGGCGTAAAGGACCACAGAAAATAGATTCACAAGTACGTAAGCAAGACTTCGGTGAGATTTATGAACCTTTCGAAGCCGAGGATGCGTCTGAACAGTCACATCGTTGTCTGGAATGCGGCAACCCGTACTGTTCCTGGAAGTGCCCGGTACATAACCACATTCCAAATTGGTTGAAGCTGATATCGGAAGGCAACATTATCGAAGCAGTTGAGTTGAGTCATCAGACCAACTCACTGCCGGAAGTGTGTGGTCGTGTTTGCCCGCAAGATCGTTTGTGTGAAGATGCTTGTACCCTGAATGATGGTTTTGGTGCCGTGACTATCGGTTCTGTTGAGAAATACATCACAGATACTGCTTTCGCAATGGGCTGGAAACCTGATATGTCTCAGGTGACTAAGACTGATAAGAAAGTGGCTGTCATTGGTGCGGGCCCTGCTGGTATTGCGGCCGCTGACGTGCTGGTGCGTAACGGTGTTACGCCTGTTGTATTTGACCGTAACCCTGAAATCGGTGGCTTGCTGACATTCGGTATTCCAGAATTTAAGCTGGAAAAAGATGTTATGTCCCGTCGCCGTGAAATCTTTACTGAAATGGGTGTTGAGTTCCGACTGAACACTGAAGTAGGTAAAGACGTTCAGATGCAGGACCTTATCGATGAGTATGATGCTGTATTCCTCGGCATGGGTACTTATACCTACATGAAGGGCGGTTTCCCAGGTGAAGAATTGGATGGTGTTTATGATGCACTGCCATTCCTGATCTCCAACGTAAACAACTGCCTTGGCTTTGAGCAGGACGAAAACGGCTTTATCGATATGAAAGGTAAAAAAGTCGTTGTTCTGGGTGGTGGTGATACCGCAATGGATTGTAACCGGACGTCTATTCGTCAGGGTGCGGAATCGGTTGTATGTGCTTACCGTCGTGATGAAGAGAATATGCCAGGCTCCAAACGCGAAGTTGAAAACGCGCGTGAGGAAGGCGTTCAGTTCCAATTTAATCGTCAACCAGTAGAGGTTGTGGGTGAAAATGGAAAAGTAACGGGTATTAAGGTTGTAAGCACTCAGATGGGTGAGCCTGATGAAAATGGCCGCCGTCGCGCTGAGGTTGTACAGGGCTCTGAAGAAGTATTGGAAACAGATGCAGTGCTAGTGGCATTTGGTTTCCGTCCAAGCCCTGCGCCTTGGTTTGCAGACTTTGGCATTGACCTCCACGAAGATGGTCGTGTTAAAGCTCCTGAGAATTCTTCATTCCCATATCAGACCAGTAATGAAAAAGTATTTGCTGGTGGTGATATGGTACGAGGATCTGACCTGGTAGTTACAGCGATTGCTGAAGGCCGTAAAGCGGCTGAAGGCATTATGGATTATCTGGAAGTCTGAGCTTATTGATCGAAAAAGGCCGCTTAATGCGGCCTTTTTTACGATCTAAAGAAGCAGGTAATTTTTCCCAGAAATCGTTAGAATATCCGCAAGTTAAATTTTGATAGAAAGTGACCAATACAGATGGCTGAATTGAAAAATGATCGTTTTCTGCGGGCCTTGCTCCGTGAACCCGTAGATGCAACTCCAGTATGGATGATGCGCCAGGCCGGCCGGTATCTTCCAGAATATCGTGAAACACGTGCTAAAGCAGGTGACTTTCTCAGTCTTTGTAAAAATAAAGAGCTTGCTTGTGAAGTCACAATCCAGCCTTTAGAGCGTTATGATCTGGATGCGGCGATTCTTTTTTCCGACATTCTGACAATCCCGGATGCTATGGGTCTTGGGCTCTACTTCGAAGTTGGCGAAGGTCCGCGTTTTAAAAAGATCATTCGCACCGAGCAGGATGTAGCTGATCTACCCGTACCGGATTCTGCAACGGATCTGGACTATGTGATGAACGCGGTGAAAGAGATTCGTCGTGAGCTGAACGGTCGTGTGCCTTTGATCGGCTTCTCCGGTAGTCCGTGGACTCTTGCCACTTACATGGTTGAGGGTGGTTCCAGCAAAGATTTCCGTCATATCAAACAGATGATGTATGCAACACCAGAGATTATGCATGCGTTGTTGGATAAGTTGGCGCAGTCTGTAACAGATTACCTGAATGAGCAGATTCGCTGTGGCGCGCAGGCTGTACAAATCTTTGATACCTGGGGCGGAGCTCTGAGTGGTCCATGTTATGAAGAGTTCTCTCTCAAATACATGAAGCAGATAGTTGATGGTCTGATTCGTGAACATGACGGCCGTAAGGTACCAGTTATCATGTTTACCAAAAACGGTGGGCAGTGGTTAGAGAAAATGGCTGAAGCTGGCTCTGACGCGCTAGGTTTGGACTGGACCACAGATATCGGTAATGCTCGTTCTCGTGTAGGTGACAAAGTCTCGCTTCAGGGCAATATGGACCCGAGCGTGCTGTATGCTCCGGCTAGTCGTATCGAACAGGAAGTGGAATTTATACTGAGTCGCTTCGGCAATGGTTCAGGGCATGTGTTTAACCTTGGGCATGGTATCCATCAGTTTGTAGACCCGGCTCAGCCGAAGGCATTTGTAGATGCGGTGCATGAGCTCAGTGCAAAGTATCATCAGAGTTAAATTCAAGAGGGCGTTAGCCCTCTTTTATTGTGTGAAATAGTTATGGAAAAATTAACTGAGTTACTCGAGAAAAACCGTGACTGGGCGGAAAAGATAAACCAGGAAGATCCACATTTCTTTGAAACTCTGGCTCAGCAACAAGCGCCAGAATATCTGTGGATTGGTTGTTCAGATAGCCGTGTTCCTGCTAATGAAATAGTAGGTATGTTACCGGGCGAACTGTTTGTTCACCGTAATGTGGCAAACGTTGTTGTTCATACCGATATGAACTGTCTATCGGTTGTGCAATATGCTGTAGAAGTGTTGAAGGTTAAGCACATTATGGTTGTGGGTCATTACGGTTGTGGTGGTGTTGCTGCATCTATTGAAAGTGCACCGCATGGTTTGATTGATAACTGGCTGCGTAATATCCGCCGTGTTTTTCAGAAACATCGCCAGTTTTTGTCTACCTGGGATCATTCGCACCAGCAGCTGGACCGTCTCTGTGAACTCAATGTTATTGAGCAATCAGTTAACCTGTGTGAGACCACTATTGTTCAGCAGGCCTGGGCTAACGGCCAGGAATTAACCGTACATGGTTGGATCTATGGTTTGAGCGATGGCCTGGTTAATGACCTGGAGTTTAACGCTTCAACTGCGGATGAGGTCGAAGAGCAGTATCAGCTTGCGATGAATAAGATGCGTAAGTTGCAAGAACTAGCGCAGGCTTCCGATAAAAGTCAGCAGAATGCACGAACGCTCTGGGATAAGGTTAAATCGATATTTAACTGACCCTGAAAAAAAGGCCGCTAACGCGGCCTTTTTAATATCTGCATTATATTAGGCAGTTGCTGCCAATGCCTGTTCCAGATCTGTAATCAGATCATCCACATGCTCAATACCAACAGATAGGCGAACCATTTCTGGTGAAACGCCTGCTGAAGCAAGTTCTTCATCATTCAGTTGGCGATGCGTCGTTTCTGCAGGAATTGCTGCAAGAGATTTACAGTCACCAATATTAACCAAACGGGTGAATACCTTTAACGCGTCATAGAAAGGTGAAGTCGCATCACGTCCAGCTTTCAGACCAAAGCTGAGGATGCCGGATGCCTGACCATTCAGATATTTCTGAGCAAGCTCGTAATCTTTATGGCTTTGTAGCCCTGCATATTTCACCCAGCTTACCGCGTCATGGCTTTCCAGATATTCAGCAATCTTACGGGTGTTTTCATTAATGCGTTCCATACGCAGTGGAAGGGTTTCCAGGCCTTGAAGGATCAGGAAGGCATTCATAGGTGAAATTGCAGCACCTGTGTTTCGTAAAGGCACTACTCGGCAGCGCCCGATAAAGGCAGCAGGTCCAAGAGCTTCCGTATAGACCACGCCGTGGTAAGAGCGGTCTGGAGTATTCAGAAGTGGGAAACGCTCTGGGTAATCACCCCATGGGAATTTACCAGAATCTACAACAACTCCGCCGATAGAGTTGCCGTGACCACCGATGTATTTAGTTACAGAGTGGATAACAATATCAGCGCCGTGTTCAAACGGGCGCCATAAGAATGGGCTTGGTACTGTGTTATCCACAATCAATGGGATCTGGTTGCGGTGCGCAACTTCCGCCAACATTTCAATGTCGGCAATGCCGCCGGATGGGTTGCCTACAGATTCACAGAAGATGGCTTTGGTGTTTTTGTCGATTTTACTTTCGATTTCTGCCGCATCATCTTTGTTGGCGAAACGCACCTCAATTCCCTGATGTGGCAGGGTATGGGCAAACAGATTATAAGTGCCGCCATACAGCTCACTGGTAGAGATTATATTATCCCCGGTTGCCGCAATAGTTTGAATGGCATAAGTAATAGCAGCCATGCCAGAGGCTACGGCGAGGGCAGCGATACCGCCTTCCATCTCTGCAATCCGTTTTTCCAGAACATCTGTGGTTGGGTTCATGATACGCGTGTAAATATTCCCCTCCACTTTCAGATCAAACAGATCTGCGCCGTGCTGGGCATCATCAAAGGCATAAGAGGTGGTCTGGTAGATAGGAACAGCTACTGCGTTGGTGGTTGGGTCTGGCGCATAACCGCCGTGGACCGCTATGGTTTCCAGTTTCATGAACATCTCCTTGATGTAAGGGCATACCCTGGTTTTTTTGTTATAAGTCGAACGATTGTAGAGCAACTACAAAATAAAAAAAGCACCTATAGGTTGTAGGAAAGAGGTTGGGTAGAATGGTCGGATAAGCAGAATCTGGAGAAACAAATGGCACGGCAGAAAACAGCCTACGTCTGTAATGACTGTGGCGCGGACTACACCAAGTGGCAGGGCCAGTGTACAGCCTGTGGAGCCTGGAATACGATGACCGAGGTGAGGCTGGCTTCGGCCAAGACTGCGGCACAGGAAAGCCGTAATGTCCGTTTTGATGGTTATGCTGGCGCTGCAGGTCAGCAAAAGGTTGTTAGTCTCTCCGAAGTATCAGTAGAAGAGATGCCGCGTTTCTCCGCTGGAGCGGGTGAGTTAGATCGCGTACTCGGTGGCGGGCTGGTGCCGGGGTCTGCTGTGCTGATAGGTGGACATCCGGGCGCAGGTAAAAGTACTTTGCTGTTACAGACAATGTGCTATCTCGCAGAACAGATGCCAGCTCTGTATGTTACTGGTGAGGAATCATTGCAGCAGGTCGCGATGCGGGCTCAGCGTTTGGGATTGCCGACAGAACAACTGAAAATGTTGTCCGAAACCAATGTCGAAACCATCTGTACGACAGCGCAAAACGTTAAGCCTAAAGTGATGGTGATCGATTCCATTCAGGTTATGCATATGGCAGATGTTCAGTCTGCTCCAGGGTCAGTTTCTCAGGTTAGGGAATCAGCAGCCTATCTGACCCGGTTTGCGAAGCAAACTGGCACAGTGCTCTTTATGGTAGGTCATGTGACAAAGGATGGTTCGCTTGCAGGCCCTAAAGTTCTTGAGCATATGATTGATTGTTCGCTTCAGCTGGAGGGCTCCTCTGATTCGCGTTTTCGTACTCTGCGCTCCCATAAAAACCGTTTTGGTGCGGTGAATGAACTGGGTGTGTTTGCCATGCTTGAGCAGGGCTTAAAAGAAGTTAAAAACCCCAGTTCCATCTTTCTCAGTCGTGCAGAAGGTCCAAGCCCAGGTAGTGTGGTAATGGTGGTCTGGGAAGGTACGCGTCCACTGCTGGTTGAGATTCAGGCGCTGGTTGATCAGTCGCATATGAATAATCCAAGACGTGTTGCAGTGGGGTTGGAGCAAAATCGACTCTCTATGCTGTTGGCCGTATTGCACAGGCATGGGGGGCTGATGACAGGTGATCAGGACGTGTTTGTTAATGTCGTAGGTGGTGTGAAGGTATTGGAAACCAGTGCGGACCTGGCGCTGCTCATGTCGGTCGTTTCCAGCTTCCGGGATCAGTCTTTACCCCATGACTTAATGGTTTTTGGCGAGGTGGGTTTATCTGGCGAAATTCGCCCTGTCCCTAATGGGCAGGAGAGAATCCGGGAAGCAGCAAAACATGGTTTTAAGCGGGCAATCGTTCCTAAAGGGAATGTTCCTAAAGAAAGTTTGCCCGGTCTGCAGGTGGTAGCGGTTTCTAAGCTTTCTGAAGCGTTGGAAGCGCTCTAGTCTTCAATAAACAGGTGATCAAGTTCCCTTTCGAGAAGAGCTTCATCGCCTAAATTCAGTTCCACCAGACGGCGTATTTGAGTTAACGAATCCAGATCAAGATTTTCAATTGAAAAACCGTATTGATCGCCCTCTTTATGTGCCAGAACTGCAGGTGTATTGATCGTTACATCATCACCTAACAAATGCACAGTCAGATCAACAGCAGCCCCAGTTTCCAGATCAATGGCTGTTTCAGTAGTCAGAAGCATGCCATTGAATGAGATATCAATCAAAGTTGCCTGCCAGCTATCATCACCCTGCTTAACTTCTGTAGCAGCATCAAAATTGATTCGGGTAAAACGTCGGCGTTCTGTTTCCGGTGTAGTCACAGCATTTATCCCTGTTTAGTACGTCATCTTATTCATCTTATTATAGTCAGTGGGGTAATGGGAACCGCCCATAGATTACATATTCGAATAAGTGTGATGCTATCTAGTTGGATTGATACTTAACTCTGCTGTTTTGGATCAACGCTTAGAACTGGACTACTCTGTACCATGCTTGTCGATAAAAATAATCAGAGTACGTGATAATGGTCTTAGATACTTTACTGGATGTTGTTAGCGCTAGGCGCCATTCCCGGTATTTCAATCAGACACGCAGTTATTATCTTTTTCGAAGACTCAGGGTTATTGCTATAGCACTGGTTCTGCTTCAGCCTGCATGGATACTGGTTGATTATTACCTTTTATCTGCAGAAATAATCAATGAACTGTTTGTGATCCGTGCACTTACCGCTTTGGCTTGTCTTGTTATTGGGACTCTGAACCTTAAACAATACAGTTTGCGCTTTTCTTATGTCCGCCTGTTTCTGTTAGTTCTGGTTTTATCCTCTTTTCAGACCATCGCTTCATCCCTGTTGATTGAGAATGGTTTTTCGACCAGTAGTAGCGGTTATGACTTTTTCCCATTCATGATCATTACAATGCTGGCAGTATTTCCGTTGGCAATTGTTGAATCGTTTATTTATATATCCGGCATTCTTGTTGTTGAGCTGTTAACGCAATCGTTTCGTGGTGAGCTGGGATCAATGCAGGGTATTAATAACCTTTGGTTATTGTCAGTGCTTGGGGTGATTGCAGGTTGGGCTGCGGTAAATCAGATGAATATGCTGTTGGGGTTATACCGGCAGGCAACCCGAGATCCTTTAACCGGATTATCCAACAGAAGGCAGGCACTGGAGCAGTTAGGTAATGACATTGTTATTTGTCGTTCGAAGTCTGAACCAGTCAGTGTACTGTTGTTTGATCTGGATAAGTTTAAGAGCTTTAACGACAACTATGGTCACGCAGCTGGCGATATGGTGTTGAAAAAGTTTGCACAGGTGATACGGAAGAAAACAAAGCGCAAAACGGATATCCGCTGTCGCTATGGCGGGGAAGAGTTTTTAATCGTTTTGCCGGGAAGGGGGATCGCACATGCTGAGCAGATCGCGGAAGCAATTCGACTGGCCTGTCATGAAGAAACAGTTAAAACGCCCATGGGAGAAAATATTGGTTTTACCACCAGTATTGGTGTGGCAGAACTGAAGAACGATGAAACGGTGGATGATCTGTTACAAAGAGCGGATGAGGCTCTTTATCAGGCTAAAGATAATGGCCGGGATCAAACCGCTTTGGCCGTCTGATTGGGAAGCAATAAAAAAGCCGGGAGAGTCCCGGCTTTTTTAATTCTGTTGGGGTTAACCCAGATCAGTCATTCGCTTGTACTTGATACGCTCAGGCTGATGCTCTTTGCCGTAACGGCGTTTATAGTCTTCCTGATACTCAGTGTAGTTGCCCTCGAAGAATTCAACTTTGGAGTCGCCTTCGTAAGCCAGGATGTGAGTACAGATACGGTCAAGGAACCAACGGTCATGGGAGATCACTACCGCACAACCTGGGAAGGCCAGTAGTGCTTCTTCCAGAGCTCGCAGGGTTTCGATATCCAGATCATTGGTCGGTTCGTCCAACAGCAGAACGTTGCCACCCTCTTTTAGTAGCTTCGCCATGTGCAGACGGTTACGTTCACCACCGGACAGATCTTTCACAAACTTCTGCTGATCGCCGCCCTTAAAGTTAAAGCGGCCGCAATATGCGCGTGATGGCGTCTGGTAGTTGCCTACGGTGATGATGTCCTGTCCATCAGACAGCTCTTCGAAAACAGTCTTATCGCCGTTCAGATCACGGGACTGATTAACGTAAGCTAGCTGTACGGTTGAGCCGATTTCGATTTCACCGGAATCGGGTTGCTCTTCACCGCTGATCATTTTAAACAGCGTGGATTTACCCGCACCGTTACCACCGATGATGCCAACGATCGCACCCTGTGGGATAGAGAAGCTCAGGTTTTCGAATAGAACTTTATCGCCGTAAGCTTTGCTGATGTTATTCGCATCAATAACTTTTTCACCCAGACGTGGCCCTGGCGGAATGTAGATCTCCTGGGTTTCGTTACGGGTCTGGAACTCTTTTGAGTTCATCTCTTCGAACTGTTTCAGACGTGCTTTAGATTTAGACTGACGCCCTTTAGAACCCTGGCGAACCCACTCCAGTTCGGCAGCAACAGATTTGCGATGAGCCGCTTCCTGTTTTGCTTCCTGCTCCAGGCGAGCTTCTTTCTGCTCCAGCCAGGATGAGTAGTTGCCTTCGTACGGGATACCGCGGCCACGGTCCAGTTCTAAAATCCAGCCAGCAGCATTGTCGAGGAAGTAACGGTCGTGGGTGATCGCTACTACGGTACCCGGGTATTCCTGCAGGAAACGCTCGATCCATGCTACAGATTCTGCATCCAGGTGGTTGGTTGGTTCGTCCAACAGCAGCATATCTGGCTTATCCAGTAATAGGCGGCATAGGGCTACACGACGGCGTTCACCACCGGACAGGTTCTTAATTTCTGCATCCCAGGCTGGCAGACGCATTGCGTCAGCGGCGCGCTCAAGAGCAGTTTCCAGATTGTGCCCATCTTTTGCCTGGATCAGGTTTTCATACTCAGCCTGTTTCTTAGCCAGCTCGTCAAAGTCTGCATCCGGCTCAGCGTAAGCTGCGTATACGGCTTCCAGACCATCCAGTGCTTCTTTTACATCAGAAACGGATTCTTCAACGATTTCACGAACGGTTTTGCTCTCATCCAGTTCCGGTTCCTGCGGCAGGTAGCCAACATTGATACCCGGCATTGGACGAGCTTCACCGATGATCTCGGTATCCAGTCCAGCCATGATTTTCAGCAGGGTGGATTTACCCGCACCGTTCAGACCCAGAACACCGATTTTTGCGCCTGGGAAGAATGAAAGAGAGATATCTTTCAGAATTTCACGCTTTGGCGGAACAATCTTGCCAACGCGGTTCATTGAAAATACGTACTGAGCCATGCAGTAATCCGTCTTGTTAAACTGTCAAATAATGAGGCGATTCTACCGGAAACTGGCTATCAATGGCTATCTTGATCCTGATCAAATATCTGCATTACCGCTCTTTTTATTGCGTTCTAGAATAAAAGTGCAGAGGTCCATAAATATAATCAGATCCAGTAGAGGAGGTGAGTCTGATGGGTGACTTAACACGTTTCAACAGTCTGTTTGATGATGCTTTCTTTAGCAATTTCTTCCGTCCGGTAGCTTCGGATAAGGGTGAAAGAGTGCCAGCCATAGATGTGCATGAATCCGATGGCGGATATTGCATCAAGGCAGATCTGCCTGGTATCAGCAAAGACGATATCCATGTCACACTGGAAAATGGTGTGCTCACAATATCTGCTGAAACCAAGCAGGAAGATAAAGAAGAGAAAGATGGCAAGGTTATTCGCCAGGAGCGCCATTACGGCCAATATGTAAGGCGTCTTTCGGTCGGTGATAATTTGGATCCGGCAAGTATCAAAGCACGTTTTGAAAATGGGGTGCTGCAGTTGGATCTACCGAAACCGGAACCTAAAGCGCCTGAAGTCAGTAAAGTGACAATCGATTGATTGTTGATTTAGCTGAACCAAATAAAGCCTGTAACCGTAAAATAGCTACAGGCTTTTTTGTTGAGCGAAATTGAAGCAGTTTTGAGTCGGATTCAAGTGAATCTGAGAAAATGTTTCGCTATAATACGCGCTTTCCCAATACCCAAATGGTTCTACGCTGGAAATTTCTGGCGGCTTTGCCGTTGTTAATGCAGCCGAACAGGGTTCACATAGTATTCAGGGGACAGAAACTCCTATGTTTAGCAAAGATATGACAATCGCTGATTTCGACGCTGATCTTTGGTCTGCAATGCAGGCTGAAACTGTTCGTCAGGAAGAACACATCGAACTGATTGCGTCTGAAAACTACACCAGTCCACGCGTTATGGAAGCTCAGGGTTCTGCGCTGACTAACAAGTACGCTGAAGGTTATCCAAATAAGCGTTACTACGGTGGCTGTGAACACGTTGATGTAGTTGAGCAACTGGCGATTGATCGAGCTAAAGAACTGTTTGGTGCAACCTACGCAAACGTTCAGCCGCACTCTGGTTCTCAGGCAAACGCTGCTGTTTATATGGCATTGTGCAAGCCGGGCGATACAGTTCTGGGTATGAGCCTGGCACACGGGGGTCACCTGACTCACGGTGCTGCAGTATCTTTCTCTGGTCGTATCTACAACGCAGTTCAATACGGTCTGAATCCTGAGACAGGTGAAATCGATTACGCTGAAGTTGAGCGTCTGGCAGAAGAACACAAGCCAAAAATGATCGTAGCAGGCTTCTCTGCCTATTCTCGAGTTGTTGACTGGCAGCGTTTCCGTGATATCGCGGATAAAGTAGGTGCTTCCCTGTTTGTTGATATGGCGCACATCGCTGGTTTGGTCGCTGCGGGTGAATACCCATCTCCAGTAGGTATTGCTGATGTTGTTACTACGACAACTCACAAAACTCTGGGTGGTCCACGTGGTGGTCTGATCCTGTCTGCTCGTGCTGATGAAGATCTGCAGAAAAAGCTGAACTTTGCTGTATTCCCTGAATCTCAGGGCGGCCCGCTGATGCACGTAATCGCTGCTAAAGCGGTTTGCTTCAAAGAAGCAATGGAATCTGAGTGGAAAGAATATCAGGCTCAGGTTGTTAAAAACGCACGGGCGATGGCTGAGACGTTTAAATCTCGTGGTATCAAAATCGTTTCTGATGGTACAGACGATCACCTGTTCCTGGTTGACCTGATCGACAAAGAGTTTACTGGTAAAGATGCCGATGCAGCTCTGGGTCGCGCTAACATCACAGTTAACAAAAACTCGGTACCTAATGATCCACGCTCTCCGTTTGTAACTTCTGGTCTGCGTATTGGTACACCTGCTGTTACTCGTCGTGGTTTTAAAGAAGCAGAAGTAACAGATCTGACAAACTGGATCTGCGATGTTCTTGACGATATTAACAACGACGACACAATCGCTCGTGTTAAAGGTCAGGTTACTGAGATCTGTGCACGTTACCCTGTATATAAGTAAGTACTTGTTCCGGCTGTAAGTTGCAGCCGGAAAAATGTACAATCCCCGGGCTGTCTGTAATAAGACGGCCCTTTTGTTCTCTGAATGTCACTCATTACAGGGAATAATAAACGCTCTTTTCCTCAGGAACAGTTGATGCATTGTCCGTTTTGTAGTGCCAATGAAACCAAAGTTGTTGACTCCCGTCTGGTTGCAGAAGGTCAGCAGGTGCGTCGGCGTCGGGCATGTACCCAGTGCAATGAGCGTTTTACCACCTATGAAGCAGCAGAGCTGCTCATGCCTCGCCTGATTAAGGCCGATGGCTCCCGCCAACCGTTTGATGATGAAAAGCTCCGTGCCGGTATTCACCGTGCGCTCGAGAAACGTCCAGTCTCTATTGAAGATTTTGAAGCCTGCATAAGCCGTATCACTCATCGTTTACGGGCAACAGGAGAGCGAGAGCTGCCTTCACGTCAGGTCGGTGAAGAAGTTATGGCTGAGTTAAGTAAGCTGGACGAAGTGGCTTATGTGCGTTTTGCCTCTGTGTACCGCAGTTTCCAGGATATTAACGAATTCAAGGCCGAGATCGAACGACTCTCTGAAGAGCATGATGCCTCGGAGGGTAAATAAAGTGCCTTCCTGGAGTGTAGTGGATCAGGAATATATGGCGCGCGCCATACGTTTGGCGCGTAACGGTCTCTATACCACTCAACCTAATCCCCGAGTTGGCTGTGTTCTGGTTAATGGTGATGAGATTGTGGGTGAAGGTTTTCATTTCCGCGCAGGTGAAGGCCACGCTGAAGTAAATGCCTTGTCGATGGCTGGCAAAAAAGCGCAAGGTGCGACTGCATACGTTACGTTGGAACCCTGTAGTCACTTTGGTCGAACACCTCCATGCGCCGAGGGGCTTATAAAAGCAGGTGTTAAGCATGTTGTCAGTGCGATGGTTGATCCAAACCCTCAGGTAGCTGGGCGCGGGATCAAAATGTTACAGGAAGCGGGCATTACTGCAGAATCCGGCCTTTTAGAAGCTGAAGCCAGAACTCTGAATCCAGGCTTTATAAAACGCATGGAGTCCGGTCTGCCGTTTGTCAGATTGAAGATGGCAACCAGTCTGGATGGCCGCACAGCGATGGCATCGGGTGAATCCAAGTGGATTACCGGCCCTGCTGCACGTTCAGATGTACAGAAGCTCAGGGCGCAAAGTTCTGCTGTTGTTACGGGTATTGAGTCTATTCTGAAAGATGATTCTGCCCTCACCGTCAGAGCCGATCAGTTAGAACTGGACAATGCCGATGAGATTGTAAAACAGCAGCCATTACGTGTGGTTTTGGACTCAGGATTACGTATGCCGCTCAAGGCTTCAATTTTAAGCCAGCCGGGCCGGACGTTAATCGTTACCGTATCTGAAGATGCCGATAAAATTGCAGCGTTAAAAAATGCGGGCGCAGAAGTAGCTATAATGCCTGCACAAGATGGTCGGGTTGACCTAAAAGCACTGCTCCAGATGCTGGCTGAACAAGAACAATGTAATGAACTGTTGATTGAAACCGGGGCGACCCTTGCGGGAGCGTTTATTCAGCAGGAACTTGTGGATGAGATTTATCTGTATATGGCTATGAAACTGCTGGGGTCAGAGGCACGACCTGCGTTTCAATTACCATTCACGAAAATGGCGCAACAGATTAAACTGCAACAGACAGATATGGCTATGTTGAAGGATGATATGAGATTAATCCTTCAACCGGTGTACGGAGAGTAATAACAGGTGTTCACAGGAATTATCGAAGCAGTTGGAACCATCGCTGGAATCGAAGAGCAAGAAGGTGATATGCGCCTTTATGTGCGTACCGGAATGATGGATCTGGCTGATGTTAAACTCGGTGACAGCATCGCAACTAATGGTGTTTGCCTTACCGCTGTGGAACTTCCTGGCGATGGTTTTATCGCAGATGTCTCCAGAGAAACGCTGGCCCATACCCGTTTTCATACTTTAAGTGTGGGAGAGCGGGTGAATCTGGAAAAAGCATTAATGCCAACCAGCCGCTTGGGTGGCCATATAGTTACGGGCCATGTGGATGGTCTTGGGGAAATTGTGGAGCGCAATGAAGATGCTCGCTCTATAAGGTTTACGGTTAAAGCCCCTAAGAATATTCAAGGTTATCTGGCAGCTAAAGGTTCGGTAACGGTGGATGGTATAAGCCTGACCGTAAATGCAATTTCTGGTGAATGCTTTGAACTGAATATTGTGCCGCATACCGCACAGGAAACGATTATGACGGAATATCTTCCCGGCCGCCTTGTGCACCTGGAAGTGGATATAATCGCTCGTTACCTGGAACGTCTGCTGACACACAAGCAAGACAACGATAATAAAGAAGACAAGAGCACAGGTTTGACAATGGAAACCCTGATGGCTCATGGATTTAACCGCTAACGACGGTAAGAGATTTTAATGAAACTGAATACACCGCAGGAAATTATAGAAGATATCCGTCAGGGCAAGATGGTTATCCTGATGGACGACGAAGACCGTGAGAATGAAGGTGATCTGGTCATTGCCGCTGAGATGGTTCGCGCTGATGATATTAACTTCATGGCGACTCATGCCCGTGGTCTGATCTGTCTGACATTAAGCCGTGAACGTTGCGAACAGCTGAATCTGCCATTGATGGTGCAGAGCAATGGTGCACAGTTCTCGACCAACTTCACCATGTCGATTGAGGCTGCTGAAGGCGTCACAACAGGTATTTCCGCAGCAGACCGGGCTCATACTGTCCGTACTGCGGTAAAAGCGGATGCTAAGCCTGAAGATATTGTACAGCCGGGTCATATTTTCCCGCTGATGGCTCAGCCAGGCGGAGTTTTGAGCCGTGCAGGCCATACCGAAGCAGGCTGTGACCTGGCGCGAATGGCCGGTTTCTCTCCAGCTTCTGTGATCGTTGAGATCATGAATGATGATGGCACCATGGCACGCCGTCCGGATCTGGAAAAGTTTGCGGATAAGCACAGCCTGAAAATAGGCACTATCGCAGACTTGATTCACTACCGTACAGCAAATGAGCATACGGTAATGCGTGAGAAAGAAGGGATTCTGCCGACGGAATTTGGAGACTTTAATTTCGTCACTTATCGTGACGAAATTCTGGGCTGCTCACATCTGGCGCTTAGCCTCGGTGAAGTCAGTGAAGATGAGGCGACACCTGTGCGCGTACATCTGCGTACTGAAGTGCTCAGAGATGTAGTAGGCGTGGCAAAAGGTGAAGAGCTTAAGTGGACAATGCGTAAGGCTCTGAAAAAAGTATCCGAGTTAGGTGAAGGTGTAGTGTTGCTTCTGGACACCGGCCCTAAAACGGACATTGGCGACGCTTTGGATCAACTGCTGAACCCAACGCAGAAAGTCCGTCAGCATAATATTAGTGCTTCTGGTTCTTACCTCACTGTAGGTACGGGCTCACAAATACTGCGTGATCTGGGTATTCGTAAAATGCGACTGCTCAGCTCACCAATGAAATTTAACGCCATCTCCGGTTTTGATCTGGAGATCGAAGAATATATCCCCTGTGAAGAATAAACGGGCAGGTAATTGAAATGACTGTAAAAACCTATGAAGGTGATTTTGTAAATGCAGACGGTAACTACGCTATTGTGGTTGGCCGTTTTAACTCATTTGTTGTTGAGAGCCTGCTGGAAGGTGCGCTGGATACACTGAAACGTCACGGAGTGAGTGATGAAAATATCCGCGTAGTACGTGTACCGGGTGCTTTCGAAATTCCACTGGCGGTAAAACGTTTGGCTGCACAGAAGAAGGATGATGCCATCATCGCTCTGGGTGCTGTTATTCGTGGTGGTACGCCTCACTTTGAGTACGTGTCCGGCGAAAGTTCCAAAGGTGTTGCTCAGGTTTCACTGGAATACGATGTACCGGTTGCAAACGGTATTCTGACTGTGAACAGCATTGAACAAGCGGTTGAGCGTTCAGGTACAAAAATGGGTAACAAAGGTGCTGAAGCGGCGCTATCCGTAATTGAAATGGTTAGCCTGTTAAAGCAGTTAGAGGACTAAGCGCAGATGAGCGATAACGAAAGCAAACCTGCTGCTAAGAAAAAGAAAGCCTCTTTGACGACTCAGCGTCGTAATGCCCGCAGCTTTGCGCTGCAGGCATTGTATTCCTGGACTCTGGCGGGCCAGTCTTTGACTGACCTTGAAGCTCAGTTCCGGGTTGATAATGATATGGCTGATACCGACATCAAACTGTTCTCTGAACTTCTGCACAATATTGCAGCGAGTAAAAGTGAGCTGGACGGTTTGTACAGTGATTTTCTGGACCGTCAGCTTGAAGAGCTGGATCCGGTTGAGCTGAACGTACTGCGTATCGGCGCTTATGAATTGTCGAAGCGTATTGAAGTGCCGTACCGTGTGGCAATCAACGAGAGTGTTGAACTGGCTAAAACCTTTGGCGCTACCGACAGTCATCGCTATGTAAACGGTGTTCTGGATAAGCTGGCGCAAAGAGTTCGCATGGCAGAGATCAGAGAGAAGCGTCAGGGTTAACTCTGAAATGGCACTGGGCGAATTTGATCTGATAAAGCGTTATTTCGCACCTCTGGCAGAAGCATCTTCGGATGCTTCTGTTGCGTTAGGGGTGGGGGATGACTGCGCCATTCTTAACTGTCCGGAAGGGCATCAGCTGGTGGTCTCAATTGACTCATTGGTTGAAGGCACTCACTTTTTACCTGATACTCCGGCAGATCTACTTGCATCCAGATTGTTTGGTGCGGCGGTAAGCGATCTTGCCGCAATGGGAGCAAAACCTGCATGGATTACCCTGGCGCTGACACTACCGCAAGCCAGTGAGGCCTGGTTGGAATTGTTCTCACAAAAACTTGGGCAACTGTGTTTGAAGTATGGAATCAGCCTGATTGGCGGAGATACCACCAAAGGGCCTCTGAGTCTGACCGCGCAAGTCCATGGTTTTGTTCCTGTCGGTAAAGCACTTAAGCGTTCGGGTGCCCAGAAAGGTGACCTCATCTGCGTAAGTGGCAGGCTGGGTGATAGCCGTGGAGGTCTTGAAGGGCTTCTGAATGGTTTTCCTGATTCCCAGGGTGCTGAATATCTGAATGAACGTTTCTTTGCCCCAGCCCCGCGTGTTGAACTGGGTCAGGCACTTAGAGATAAAGCATCTGCTGCAATCGATATATCAGATGGTTTGCTCTCAGACCTCTCGCACATTCTTAAAGCCAGTGGCGCAGCAAATAAACCTTTGGGGGCACGTTTACAACTTGAAGCTTTGCCTCTCTCTGAAGAGTTGATTTCCTGTTTCGGCGAAGAGCAAGCGCGGCAATGGGCGCTGAGTGGTGGTGAGGATTTTGAGCTTTGTTTTACACTACCTGCTGAACATCTGCCGACCCTGCCTAATCTTCCGGAAGACATTGCTGTGATTGGAAAAATCACAGATGATGCTGATATTCGTTTATACGACCGTGGCCAGGAATGTGAACTGGGCGGTGCGGGTTACGACCATTTTAAAAATCCCGGTTAATTAATAGTATTTGAGAAGAGTTACGAATGAATAAAGTCCCGGCTTCCGTATGGAAAAACCCAATTCACTTTCTGGCCTTTGGTCTCGGCAGTGGTGCCTCTCCTTACGCTCCGGGAACCGTGGGAACAGTCGCGGCGATTATTCCTTATATCTGGTTGCAGGACCTGTCGTTAACCAACTACCTGATCATGTTGGTGGTAACGACGCTAATAGGCATCTGGCTATGTGACAAAACGTCCAAAGATATTGGTGTTCATGACCACGGCGGCATTGTCTGGGATGAGTTTGTAGGCTTCTGGATCACCATGATAATGGCTCCAGCTGGTTGGGGATGGATTCTGATTGGTTTTATCCTGTTCCGGATTTTCGACATCCTGAAACCCTGGCCAATCGGCTGGGCAGACAGCAAGGTTTCAGGTGGTTTAGGTATTATGCTGGATGATATTCTGGCAGGTATTTACGCCGCTTTAATTCTACAGTTTATTGCCTTTCTATGGCTCTAGAACTCGGCTAATAGCACCTTCAATACCGCTGCTATCCAACCCGCACATCTCTAACTGCTCTTGTCTTGAGGCATGTTCAATCCAGTGGTCCGGGATGCCCAGCATCAATAGTGGGGTTTTAATTCCGTTCTGATGTAAATACTCACTTACTGCGGAGCCTGCGCCACCGCATATTGAGTGATCTTCAATGGTGACCAGCAGGTCATGGGATAAACCGAGCTCTTTAATTATCTTGTCATCCAGTGGTTTTACAAAGCGCATATCAACCAGAGTGTAGTTGTGTTGCTCTGCTACCGTTTTTGCTGTTTCCAGCAGAGGGCCAAAGTTCAGCAGGGCGACGTTTGCTCCTTCTTTAACCAGCTGGCTTTTACCGATTTCAAGGCTGTTCATCTTGCCAACAGCCTGGCTCGGAACGCTGCCGCGTGGGTAGCGAACCGCAGCAAGTCCTGAATACTGATAACCTGTAAATAACATATCCCGAAGTTCTTCGGCGCCTGATGGCGTCATGATGAGGGCTTCCGGTAAGCAGCGTAACATGGCGATGTCAAAGCACCCCGCATGGGTGGCTCCGTCTTCGCCTACCAGACCCGCTCGGTCGATCGCCAATAACAGATCCAGCTTCTGGATAGAGACATCATGCACCAGCTGGTCGTAAGCGCGTTGTAAAAACGTCGAGTAGATGGCTACAACCGGTTTAGCCTTCTGGCATGCCAGGCCTGCGGCCAGGGTCAGGGCATGTTGTTCGGCGATGGCAACATCAAAATAACGTTCCGGGTATTGGTTAGAAAATGCGACCAGATCGGAGCCTTCACGCATTGCTGGAGTAATCGCCGTCAGACGTTTGTCCTGCTCCGCCATATCGCAGATCCAGCGCCCAAAGACATTGGAGTAACGGATCTTTTTCTCTTTCGGCTGGTGGATAGGATCAATTTTGGTAATGGCGTGGTAACCCACTGGGTCATCTTCCGCGGGTTTAAAACCTTTGCCTTTTTTAGTGATCAGGTGCAGGAACTGTGGTCCCGGTTTGTTTAATACGGTGTCCAGTGCTGGGAGCAATTTATCAAAATCATGGCCATCAACCGGGCCGGAATATTCAAAATCTAACGCTTCAAACAGAGCGGCAGTGGTTTCGCCTTCGGTCTGGTTTTTCAGGTTCTGGGCCAGATAGGTCGCCAAGCCTCCCTCATTATGGGAGATCGACATATCGTTGTCGTTCAGAATGACCAGCAGGTTTGTATCTGTATGCGCCGCATGGTTCAGGGCTTCAAAGGCCATGCCAGCGGTCATTGCACCGTCGCCGATAACAGCGACAGTTTTACTGTTAATGCCCTGCAGTTTATCGGCAATAGCCATCCCCAGAGCGGCACTGATTGAGGTGCTGGAATGACCAACACCAAATTCATCAAACGGACTTTCGCTGCGTTTTGGGAAGGGAGCAGGGCCGTCGACCTGACGGATTTTCGTCATCTCTTCCCGTCGACCAGTGAGTATTTTGTGTGGATAACATTGGTGGCCCACATCCCAGATCAGGTGGTCTTTGGGGGTATCCAACAGGTAGTGCAGAGCGACGGTTAATTCAATGACACCCAGGCCGGCTCCAAAATGGCCACCACTCTGGCCCACACTGTACAGCAGATACTCACGTAACTGTTCGGCCAGTTGCGGGAGCTGATCAGCATTCAGTGTATGCAGATCGGCCGGATCATTGATCAGATCCAGCAGTGGTGTTGCCGGGCGCTTTTCAGGAATAGAATTGAACATAGATTAATGGTCGCGCTGAACAATAAAATCAGCCAGAGCTTTTAGCTCATCAGCACCCTCGCCAAAGGGCTCCAGCGCTGAAATAGCAGTTTCGTGTAGTTGCTGAAGCTTAAGTTTAGCGCCTTCCAGACCTAAAAGAGCAGGGTAGGTAGGTTTCTCTTTTTCCAGATCTGAGCCCTGAGGTTTGCCGATCACGCTGGAATCACCCTCAATATCGAGAATGTCATCCTGAACCTGAAATGCCAGACCTATAGCATCGGCATACTGTTGCAGATGCTGAAGTTGCTGGTCGGATACCTGTTCACTGACCACTGCACCTATAAGTACTGCGCATTTAAGCAAGGCCCCGGTTTTATGCTGGTGCATTGCTTCTAACTGCTCAAGAGTCAGTGGTTTGCCGACATTTCTCAGATCAAAGGCCTGACCTACGACCATGCCCTGATGTCCGGATGCTTTTGCTAACATCTGGATCAGGCGGATACGAGTATCTGCATTCAATCCAGTGTCATTAGAAATCAGCTCAAATGCCAGGCACTGTAATGCATCACCCACCAGAATCGCGGTAGGTTCGTCATAGGCAATATGGCAGGTGGGTTTGCCACGTCTGAGATCATCGTCATCCATGGCGGGCAGGTCATCATGCACCAGTGAATAACTATGGATGCATTCAATCGCAGCTGCAGCGCTGTCTGCTTGCTCTAATGAGCCGCCGAGCATTTTATTAACAATATACACCAAAGCCGGACGTACGCGTTTACCGCCATTAAACAGCGAATAGAGCATGGCATCCTGTAGCTGAGGGGCGATGCTTTGATCATCGATGCACTGCTTAAGGAAAGAATCTACGGATTCTTGATAACTACCTAGCTGACTGCGGATATCCAATCTCAGGCATCCTCGTCGGGAGTGAAAGGTTCAGTTTTTAACTCGCCGCCAGATTCAACCAGTACCTGAACCTTCTGTTCAGCCTGAGCCAGAATAGACTGACAATCGCGGGTGAGGCTAACGCCTTCTTCAAAAGCTTTAAGAGACTCTTCCAGAGACATATCCCCTTGTTCCATTTTGGTAACAAGAGTTTCCAGTTCCTGCAGAGACTGTTCAAAATCCGGTGTTTTTTTCTTACGTGGCATGAGAAATATCTACTATTAAAGGGCTAAAGTTACCTAAGCCGCTAGGTAGAATCAATTATCGCTCAAAATTCTTCATTAAACGATTGTATGATGGATGACTACCAAGACATTTTTGCTATCATAGGCAGTTCGAATATAAAGCTTGAACTGAGTTCTCAGCTTGATTAAGGAGTAATGGGTGGATATAGCAACGCTCGTCGGCTTATTAGGTAGTTTTGGTATTGTAGTAGCCGCGATGGTTATGGGTGGTGACGTCGGTACCTTCATTAACCCCCCTTCGCTATTGATCGTAATTGGTGGCTCTCTCTTTGTTGTGCTGATGCAGTTTACTCTGGCCCAGTTTCTGGCCGCGGGTAAGATTGCCGGCAAGGCCTTCATGTTTAAGTCGCTTAACCCTGAAGACATTATCGCTGAAACTGTTGAGCTGGCAGATGCGGCTCGTAAAGGCGGCCTGCTGTCTCTGGAAGACAAAGAAGTAACAAGTGACTTCATGCAGCGTGGTATTCAGCTGTTGGTGGATGGTCACGATCCCGAAATCGTAAAAATGCTTCTCAAGAAAGAAGCAAAACTTACCCATGACCGTCATGAATTCGGTGCCAAAATATTCTCCTCACTGGGTGATGTCGGTCCTGCCATGGGCATGATCGGTACGCTGGTTGGTCTGGTACAGATGCTGTCCAACATGAGTGACCCGAAATCGATCGGGCCTGCGATGGCGGTTGCCCTGCTAACAACCCTGTACGGTGCGATGTTGGCAAACATGGTCTGTATTCCTATTTCAGATAAGCTGAACGTTCGTAAGGATGAAGAAGCTCTCAATAATGACCTGATCATCGATGGCTTGCTGGCGATTCAAGCGGGTCAGAACCCTCGTGTTATTGAGCAGATGCTGCGTAACTACCTGCCTGAGAAGAAACGCGCTGTGGCGGAAGGTTAATATCGATGAGTGACGACTCCGAAGAACAAGAATGCCCCCCCTGCCCCCCCGGGTTACCTGCGTGGTTGGCAACATTCGGCGATTTGATGTCGCTGTTGATGTGTTTCTTCGTACTTCTGCTTTCCTTCTCGGAAATGGACGTATTGAAGTTTAAACAGCTCGCGGGTTCTATGCGTGAGGCATTTGGTGTTCAGAATCAGATAAAAGTAGAGGATATCCCTAAAGGTACCTCGATTATTGCTCAGGAATTCAGCCCTGGTCGCCCTGAACCAACTCCGTTGAACGAAGTTCGCCAGATGACGGTAAACAACGATATGAATACGTTGGATATCCGATCGAAAGAGGGCGAGAGCGACTCACCGGATCAAGAGGCTGGTGAAGATAAAGAGTTGCAGAAACAACAGGAGCAGGAAGCCAAAGAGGAAGCAGTAGAGTTTGCGGCGGCTCTGGCGGAAGAGATTGGCGACGGTAGTGTCGAAGTTGAGACCGATGGTAAGAAGATTATCATCCGTATCAAAGAGAAAGGCTCATTCGACTCCGGCTCAGCTGAGCTCAAGTTTGAATCCATTCCTGTACTGGCGAAAATCCGAGATGTACTGCTGGGTGTAAAAGGTAACGTGGCGATCGAAGGTCACAGTGACAACATCCCTTACGCTGGGCGCGATTTTGAATCCAACTGGGATCTCTCTGTTGCCCGGGCACTGGCAGTAGCACATGAGCTTTACGGTGACCCACGTATTGACCAATCCCGCTTTCGGGTAATTGGTTATGCAGATACTAAAGCGCTGGTTCCAAATACAACCCGCGAGAACCGTATCAAAAACCGCCGGGTAGAGATAATTGTCACCAAAGGTAAAGACAAGGAATCTCTGGAAAAGATAAAAGCGACCTCAGAAGATGACCCGGAGAGTCAGCTTATTGATCTCAGACCCAGCGATATTTTCTGATTCCTGAAATACAGCCACAAAAAAACCGCCAGCTGGCGGTTTTTTTATTCTGGTTGGGCTCTGATTATTTAGAGTTATCAACCATGAACTCGATAGCTGCTTTCAGTTCGCCATCTGAACAGTCCATGCACAGACCAGCAGGAGGCATAGCGCCTTTACCTTTCAGAGCTGAAGCCAACAGGCCATCGATACCCATTGCGACACGCGGTGCCCAATCATCAGCGCTGCCCAGTTTCGGAGCATTTGCTACGCCATCAGCGTGGCACATAGCGCATTTAGTATTATAAACAGTTGCACCATCACGCTCAGCCATAGCTGCAGCAGGTACCATCAGGGCAGCTGCAGCTGCTGCAATCAGTACTTTTTTCATTTTAGTTTTCCTGTGCTCATAGATTAATTGTTGGTTTTCTAAAGCTTCTCCCTCAAGAAAGCCTTATACCGCATCAACGCTATTAATACACCAACGACTGTGAATTGTATCTGAACAGAAAATGGATGCCAGCTTAATTATGCTAAAGATGGAATCAGATGGTTTTTTAGAAGGAGGGGAAAAAGGATGAACGATGAGCAGGGGGGTTAACCGCCCAGGCTCATCGCAAAACTTGCTTGGTTATGTTGAATCCGAGAAGTTTGCTGTTCAGAGATCAGATCTGCTTTATATTCAGCGACAGCCTGATCAACGATATGTACGGGAGCCATAGCCAGATTGCGAACATCTATCTCGGAATAACCGCGTTTCAGCAACTGCTTCAGCTGATCTTTTAGTTTGTTTTCTTTCATTTTATAAGCCTCTTTGTTATCTGAGGCTAATAATGCCCGCGAAATATTACATTAGTATTTCTTTAATTAGTCATTTTCAGGCCGGATACCCAGCGCTTTATAAGCCGCTTTGGTGACTTTTGGGTCCAGCTCAGGCGGATCAGTATCCACACCTTCCTCTAATAACTGCACAACTGTTTTTAAAACCTCGATCCTGGCATACCATTTATGGTTAGCAGAAATAATCTGCCAGGGTGCAGATTCGGTAGAGGTGAACTCGAGCAGTTGATCTGTAGCTTCCTTGTACTCATCCCATTTGCCCCGGTTGCGGATATCCTCAGTTGTCAGCTTCCAGCGTTTAACCGGGTTGTTCAGACGCTCCTGAAAACGTTTGAGCTGTTCTTCTGGGGAGATATGCATAAAGATTTTGATGATCCGGGCACCATCATCAATCAGGCTGCGCTCAAACTCATTAATTTCCTGATAAGCCCTTTGCCACTCATTATCCGCGGCAAACCCCTCAATCCGCTCTACCAGAACCCGGCCATACCAGGAGCGGTCAAAAATCGCGATGGTTCCTGCTTCCGGTAAACGCGCCTGAAAGCGATACAGGTAATGTTTACTCTGCTCTTTTTCAGTCGGCGCACTAATGGGATGAACCACAACCCCTCGAGGGTCGAGCTTTTCCGTAATCCGGCGTATAGCCCCACCTTTACCGCTCGCGTCCCAGCCCTCAAAAACTACAATTGCCCGGCGTTTCTGATGAAAATACGCCTGCTGAACCTGCAACATCTTCTTTTGCCATTTCTTTAATTGTTTCAGATAGGTTTCTTTGTCATCGATAGTGGCATCGTCAAAATCAACTGAATCCAGCTGCGGGAAAGGGTTCTGCAGAACAATCGGACTGGGTAGATACATGGCAAACTCCTTAGGTACATACTTTGAGCATATGCATAGAAAGCCAAAGGAGCAATTTTGAACAGCATAACCTGTGAGTTATGTCAGTGAACTGTTCTCCGTAGCCATAGAAACGAGGGAGCTATAGAGCTGAATCAGATTGCCCGCAGCAACATGGTGTTCTGGTAGTTTGGCATCGATGGAATAGAGGTTCTGAATTGCCTTCTGGAATCGCAGCAGGAAATCTACATCGGCTTCAGTCGGTGGCTCGTTGTTTTGCAGCCGGGTTTTTAAATCGTAAGCATGGGGCAGGAGCCGCTTTTCAATGTCCAGCAGGCAGATGTCGAAGGAGTGGCCCGTATTTGAGATAGGCATAGGGACACCTTTTTCTATTTGCATTGTATTTTAAGAGTAGTAGAAAACTGACGTGTCTTTTAGGTGGAGGTGGATGCCGAGAATAATTTTCATAATCATAGCGGACCCCAATTTTTTGTTGTATCCGAGCTTCTTAATCTATGCTGATATGAGTTGTGTCTGGCTTTGAGGGCTGGAAATATAGGGTTGTCTTTCGTTTTAAGGGGAAAACGGATGTGTAGTAGTCGCCGTAAAATTCTTTCTTCTCTCCAGCTTTCTGGGTTTATCTGTATTCTGAATGTAGGTTTATTTCCTTCGCAAGTGCATGCTGCGACGTTGACAGAGCTTGCCGATGAATCGCTGGATGTGATTTTAAATCAAGAGGTTACCTCTGTTTCCAGAAAACGTCAGAATTTATTTACTGCGCCTGCCGCAGTTTATGTCATTACGGCTGAAGAGATGCATAGAAGGGGAGTTCAGAGCCTTCCGGAAGCCTTATCTCTGGCTCCAGGTTTATTGGTCGCTGCAATAGATGGCAACAAGTGGGCAATTAGTAGTCGTGGTTATTCCGGTATTTATTCTAACAAATTGCTCGTTCAGATTGATGGCCGAAGCATTTATACGCCGACTTTCTCCGGAGTATATTGGGATCAGAATGATATACCTGTTCAGGATATTGAACGTATAGAAGTCATTCGTGGTTCAGGGGCCTCTCTCTGGGGATCGAATGCGGTAAACGGAATAATAAATGTCATTACAAAAAACTCTTCCGATTCACAGGGTGGCAGGTTTAATGCAACCGTAGGGTATCATGAACAGCGCCATGTCAGTCTAAGTTATGGTGGTAAGTTTGATGAGGACAGCTCGTTTAGAGTGAATGTTAAAGCGGGCCGCAAAGGGGAAAACAGTCGGCTGGATGGTTTAGGTGATGCTCATGATCAAACTGAAAAAGAAAATCTAAGTTTTAGGTTGGATGGTACAAAAGATAATAATGAATGGAGTCTGCAAGGCGGATATCAGAATACTGAAGATCAACAGATGCTTTCGGTCCTTTATCAACCTGCGCCTGCTTTTTTTCAATCAAATTATTCTGATGAGGTTGATTCTACCGCTTGGTTCGTAAACAGCAGCTGGAAGCATTATCACGACAATGGGGCGGAAACCCGTTTTCAGTTCTACATAGATAACTATGAACGAAAGGAAGCTTACCTGGCGCAGGATGTAACAACCTACGATCTGGACTATCAACTGTCACTCGCCCCGCAGGGGAATCATCGAATTCTTGGTGGCTTTGGATATCGATGGGTTGACGCAAAATATGACAATTCTTATGCAGTTGGTTTGATGCCTGATGATCAGGACGTATCGCTTTACAGTTTATTTCTGCAGGATGAAATTACACTTATTCCAGATCGTTTAGAGCTTACGCTGGGGTCTAAGTTTGAACATAACGATTTCACAGGTTGGGAAGTACAGCCTAATGTTCGGCTTTCATATACCCCGTCTGTTGGGCATTTCACCTGGGCAGCCATCTCTAAGGCCGTTCGAACTCCTTCGTTAGCAGAAAACAATAGTGCGATCCAGGGTGGCTTAACGGTGCCTTTCAGAACCTGGGTGCTCGGTAATACAGAGGTAGAGTCTGAAAACGTAACCAGTTATGAATTGGGTTATAGATTCTTTGGAAGTAACGCTTACACATTGGATGCCGCTGTTTTTTATAGTGAGTACGATGACTATCTCTCATATGAACAGATCGCTCTGGATACATTTCAGATGGGGAATGAGTTATCTGGTCATTCCCATGGCCTGGAGTTATCGGCAGTCTGGCAGGTTTCAGCCAGGTGGCAGCTGTCTGCTAACTATAGCTATTTAGATGTGAATATGGCGAATGAACAGGGTGGTATGGACCCTCTGAGTACTGATGTACTTAATGGTTCATATGCCAAAAATATGCTCAAAGTATATTCCGCGTTTGATATTTCACCGCGCTGGACATTTGATGCCTGGGTGTCTTTTATCGATGAAATGCCGGTACCCAGTAATTATGCTCTCTTTCAAAACGAGGGGGTTGACGATTATATAAGTACGAATATGCGCCTTGGATGGTCACCAGAAAGGGATGTAGAGCTGTCTTTAAAGGCATTAAATATATTTGATAGTCAGCACATTGAATATATAGGTGAATCCTTCTCTAAACCTACAGAAATTGAACGATCGCTAACCCTGAGTCTGCAGGTGGCTTTCTAAAATGCCTTCTGCACGTAAGAAGGTGCCCTTATTGATATGGCAGTGGGGATTGCTCCTGCTTATGGCATTGTTTTTCTCAAACAAAAGCCACGCAATTTCTGAGCAGGAACTTAAGGTCGTTTTAATTTTAAAAATTGCTAAATTTTCCAATTGGTCTGCCAGAACCGACAGTACCTTTAATTTCTGTTTGTATCGGGGGCTGGATTATGAAGATTTGTTATCCAGACCCACGGACCAGACCTCAATTGGTGGGAAGCCGGTGCGTTTTTTATTTTTAAAAGACAACTCAAGGCTCCTTTTGAATCAACAATGCCATGTGCTTTTTGTTACCGAAGATACAGCATCTGAAGTAAAACAGGTTTTACGTAAATCATCTTTTTCACAGACCTTAACCGTCAGTGATTTTCCTGGTTTTGCGGGTTTAGGGGGGATGGTTGAGCTTAGTAAAAGAAACAATCGTTACGCGATAAAGATTGATTTGTCCGTAGTGCGGCGCTCCGGTATAGAGCTTTCTGCTTCGTTACTAGAAATTTCGACCATTATTAATGGTGATAAGTGATGTTTCCTGGTAACCGATCCAAGCAGCTAAATATCTCTGAAAAAGTCAGAAGTATGATTCTTGCTACCAGTATCGGAGTTTTGGTAGTCGCGTCAATCTTCTTTATTGTTATGGAGATCTATTTAACCCGGGGGGCCCTGCTTAACCGAGTGGCATTGATGTCAGAGTTGGTGGGTAGCCATGTTACCGCAGCATTGAGTTTTGAAGATAAAAAAACCGCCGCTAAATTTCTGAGATCTATAGGTAATGACAAGGATGTTAAGAACGCTGTCCTGCTGGATAAGGATGGCGAATTTTTTGCGGAATTTTCTTCAGAGTCAGAAAACTCAGGACAAACTGCTTTTTGGGTTCAAACCCCTGTGCCTGAGGGGCAATATCACAGGTTTACCCTGAATAATCTTTTTTTTCGACAGCCCATAAACCTAGATGGAAATGCCATCGGTACTCTGTATCTCAAAGTTTCTTTAGCTAGCTTATGGCTGCAAATGGCTGTTTATCTCGCCGCTATTGTTATCCTGATTCTAATCGTTGGAATTATTTTGAAGCGAACGGCAGAAAACTTTAAACGGAAAATCTCAGAACCGATTGAGACGATGCTCTCTAAAATGTCTCAAATACAAGATGAGGGAGATTATTCGGTAAGAATAGACATCAAGCGTTCAGATGAAATCGGACAGATAATCGATAAATTTAATGAGATGGTAGAGCGCATTCAATGCCGGGATATTGAGCTTGTTGAGAAGAAAGACGAGATCGAAAAGCATGCGTTTTATGATCCACTCACAGGATTGCCAAACCGACGCCTTCTTACCGAACAGCTGTCGCATGAAGTGAGTAATGCCAAACGTAAGGAAACCTGGGGAGCTGTTTTTTATATAGATCTGGATAACTTCAAGACAATTAATGACTCACTGGGTCATGACACAGGAGATCTCCTGTTAATAGTGGCAGCAGACCGTATTCGTTCCAACTTAAGGGAATCCGATCTTTGTGCTCGAATAGGTGGGGATGAGTTCATCGCAGTGTTACCCGATATTGCTTCAGATGTGGGGCCTGCTGCGGATAACGCTCTGTTTATTGCTGAACAGCTAAAAGATGCGTTGGCTAAAGCCTTTACCCTTCGAGGCCGTACTTTGCATTCAGCTGCCAGCATTGGTATCAGTCTTTTTCATCGGCATTCGGAATCCTCTAACGAAGTACTTAAACAAGCTGATATGGCCATGTATGCGGCTAAGCAAGTAGGGAAAAACACCGTGCATTTCTTCTCTGAAGAGATGCAGGAACAAGCCGTTAAGCGCCTTAACTTAGAGGAAGACTTGAGACTGGCCCTGGAATCCCCTGATGAACAATTTGAGCTCTTTTATCAGGTGCAGATAGATAAGGAAGATCGCGTGGTAGGGGCTGAAGCACTTATACGGTGGCATCACCCTAAAGGAGAGCTTATCTATCCGGATGAGTTTATTCCGCTTTCCGAGCTAACGGGGCTTATTATGCCTCTGGGAAATTGGGTCATTGCTGCGGCCTGTAAGCAATTAAACGAATGGCAAAAGCATGGAAAGGATCTTGTTCTCGCCGTGAATGTTAGTCCAAAGCAGTTTTTGCAGCAGGGGTTTGTGGAGTATGTAAAATCTCAATTAAAGGCAAATAATATAAAACCTCTTACGCTAGAAATTGAGATAACAGAAAGCCTGATTCTGGATGATAAAGATAAAGCCATTGAGATAATGACTGAACTCAGACAGATCGGAGTTACCTTTTCAATTGATGATTTTGGCACGGGTTACTCATCACTACAGTATTTGACCACATTGCCTATTTCTAAATTAAAAATTGATAAGTCTTTTGTACGGGATATAACAACAGATAAGAACGATGCGGCTGTGGTTAAAACGATTATATTGATGAGCCAGAATTTGGGTCTTAATGTAATTGCAGAGGGCGTTGAAAATACTGAAGAACACACCTTCCTGCTGGAAAATGGCTGTGGGCTTTTTCAGGGCTATTTGTTTGCTAAGCCTTTTTCACTCCCCGAGTTTGAAAGGACGTATATGCAGCAGAATGAGGTTGCGAAGGAGGCTGGAGGGGTTTCGTTGTAAGTGTGTGTGAGGGGTGGAGGTTCTAGCCCCTAGCAGCCGTAGGCGTTCTCTCCCCTAGCAGCCGTAGGCGTTCTCTCCCCTAGTAGCGAAGCGTGCTGCCTGAAAGGCCGATGGAGGGCGTATTCGGCCTGCGGCCTCTCCCTTCGGGCCGTTGCAGCTGTGCTGCAACGTTGTCTCGCCAGCAAAGCTGGCTCGGCTCGAACCCGCTACGCGGGTGCTCACTACCTTGCCAAACAAAATCCATAAAAAAAGCCCCGCTGGCGATGCCAGCAGGGCTATTTTATGGATTTGGTGGAGATGGCGGGGGTCGAACCCGCGTCCGTCAATCCTCCGCCTCAAGATCTACATGTTTAGGCTTCTCTATTGAGTTAACCCGTCGCGACCCGAGAGCCAGGGTGCTGTGGGCGAGCCTCTTTAAGTTTTAGCCGTTCAGCCTGAGACAAGGCTTCCGGGCGATTCTGTCTCGAATGACACCACGAACCGTCTAGTTACAGACACCTGAACGTGTGGCGTAGCAGGCTTATGCTGCTAGTGCGTAGTTATCGTCGTTAGCAACTATAACTGTGTAGTAATGGATTTACGTGATTCACTACACTCACGACATGCACCTAAGGTTTTGTAATCAGCGTCGAAGCCAAGTCATCCCCAGAGTGTGGCTATTATAGCCTATGACCATATTAAAAGGAGAAAGTTTATTTTGCCGCCATCAAGCGTTGTTTCTGGCGTGCCCAGTCTTTGTCTTTATCTGCTGCCCGTTTGTCATGTTGTTTTTTACCTTTCGCCAGTGCAATTTCGCACTTAATGCGGTTGCCTTTCCAATACAGGGAGAGGGCAACACAGGTGAGGCCTTTGGAATTGATCGCGGTGATGATCTTAACCAGTTCCTTGTGATTCAACAGCAGCTTACGCTGGCGTGTTGGGTCCGCTACAACATGGGTGCAGGCTGTTTTTAAAGGTGTGAAATGAGCGCCGACCAACCAGGCTTCTCCTTTGTGAATGTTCACATAGGAATCTACCAGTTGAGCACGACCTTCCCTGAGGCTTTTTACTTCCCAGCCAGCCAGAACTAGACCCGCCTCAAATTTATCTTCAATAATAAATTCGTGACGCGCTTTTTTGTTTTGACAGATGGTATTGCCAGAGGGAGCTTTCTTCTTTTTAGCCATGGCGGGCGATTATATAGTGCTGTCTGTGGCAATGAAAGCGGATTTCACCGGCATAAAAACTTCTCTCTGCTTAAATCTAAGCATTTTCTAATATGCGGCCTGTAACCGGAATGTCATTGTACCCTTGTGCAGAAAATGGAAAAATCGCAGCATTAACCAAAAGTTTAAGGCAAGTTAGGGTATTACACATGAAGGAAGCTACATCAATTCATGGTGCTTGGGCATCACGTTGGATCTTCATTCTGGCAGCTACAGGATCGGCGGTAGGTCTGGGTAACATCTGGAAGTTTCCTTACATCACTGGTGAGAACGGTGGCGGTGCGTTTGTGCTGGTTTACCTGTTCTGTATTTTGATTGTCGGTGTGCCGATTATGATGGCGGAGGTTCTGATCGGTCGCCGTGCACGCCAAAGCCCGATTAATGCCATGCGCGAGGTGGCGATTGAATCCGGGCATTCGGGTAAATGGTCTCTGGTTGGCTGGATGGGTGTTCTGGCCGGTTTTATGATCTTCTCTTTCTATTCTGTGGTTGCCGGTTGGGTGCTTTACTACATCGCGGGTATGGGCATGGGGGATTTTATTGCTATTGGCAGCGACGATGCCGGTAAGGTTTTTAATAACCTGTTGGCTGACCGGGATACCTTGCTGATCTGGCACAGTATCTTTGTTGTGATGGTGATGTTAGTCATCGCCGGTGGCGTCCAGAAAGGTCTGGAGAATGCGGTTAAGTTCCTGATGCCTGCGCTGTTTGTTTTGCTATTGGTGTTGTTGGGGTATTCAATTCAGTCCGGTGGTTTCGCTCAGGGCTGGGATTTTATGTTCCATTTTGATGCTTCTGCGCTGAGCTGGGATGCGGTGCTAACAGCTTTAGGGCATTCCTTCTTTACTCTGTCTTTGGGTATGGGGGCGATCATGGCCTATGGTTCTTATATGCCGAAAAAGGCTTCCATTGGCAGTGCTGTGCTGACTATTGCGGCAATGGATACGCTGGTAGCATTGATTGCGGGTCTGGCGATTTTCCCGATTGTATTTGTGAATGGTATGGACCCGGGTGCGGGTCCTGGGCTGATGTTTATCACTTTGCCGGTGGCCTTTGGTCAGATGCCGGGTGGTCAGATCTTTGGTTTCCTGTTCTTCCTGTTGGTGGGTATCGCCGCTTGGACCTCGGCCATTTCTCTGATTGAACCTGCAACCGCCTGGCTGGTGGAAAAGTTTGGTTGGAAGCGTCTTCCTGCGTGTGTTGTGCTGGGTGTTATTGTCTGGGGGCTGGGGGTCGCTGCACTTGGATCGTTTAACTTCTTGTCTGATGTGAAACTGGCGGGTTTCACTGTTTTTGATTTCATGGATTTTGTGACCTCAAACATTATGTTGCCGTTGGGTGGCTTGTTTGTGGCGATCTTTGCCGGCTGGTTTATGAAGCGTTATGCCTCTGAGCATGAGCTGGCAATTACATCCCCTTCAATCTTTAATGCGTGGTATATTGTGCTCCGCTATATTGCACCGGTTGCAGTAGCTATAATCTTTATTCTCAATCTGATTGAGAAGTTGAAATAAGCGGAGATGTTCCAAAGGCATGACTCAGGTAGAACGCAGTGCATTGGTTTTGCACACTGCAGAAGAGATGTTCGATTTAATTAATGATGTAGAGCGATATCCTGAGTTTTTGCCATGGTGCGCGAAAACTGAAGTTGTCAGCCGCACGGATGAAGAGTTGGTGGCAACACTATTTTTATCCAAAGGTGGGCTGAACTACAGCTTCACTACCCGTAATCAACTGAACCGACCCACCCGAATGACTCTGGAACTAGTTGAAGGACCATTCTCCAGCCTTGCCGGGGTCTGGGATTTTAAGGTTCTGAGTGATGAGGCGAGTAAAGTCAGCCTTAATCTGCAGTTTGATTTTTCCGGGAAAATTGCCGCATTCGCGATGAGCAAAGTGTTTAATCAGGTGGCGACAACACTGGTGGATGCCTTTGTTACACGTGCGGATCAGGTGTACAGCTAAGAGTGTATTATGAAAGTTGAAATTGCCTATGCTCTGCCAACGGAGCAAAAAATTCTGACGGTTACGGTTCCGGAAGACTGTACTGCTTATGAAGCAGTGATCAAATCAGGCATTGTGGATATTTTCCCGCAGATAGATCCGGAAAATGACCCGATGGGGATTTTTGCCAAGGCGATTAAAAACCCGAAGGAAACGGTTTTGAAAGAGGGGCAGCGAGTTGAAATTTATCGCCCGTTGATTGCAGACCCGAAGGAAGCCAGAGCGAAACGCGCAGCTAAAATGAAAGCTAAGAAAGAAGCGGAAGAAGCTGCGCGCAAGTAAGTCTGTTTAACTGTCTTGTCCGCCACCCGGGCGGAAGTCACCACTGAGTGAACTCAGTTTGCCTTCGGTGAAGAATAGGGTGATGCGTTCACGTACAACTCTGCCATCATCACCACTTTTCATTTGGTAGATATAATCCCAACGACCATCGTGGAAGGTGTCTGTAACCAGGGGTGTTCCCATTACAAAGCGAACCTGACTTGGAGTCATGCCTGGCTTGAGTTGGTCTACCATATCCTGAGTCACAACATTGCCCTGAGGAATGTCGAATTTATAAACTCCGGGAAAACCCGAACAACCGGTCAGGAATAGAGTAACTATTGAAGCAATAAGAAGTTTTTGCATGGGAATTGTGCTTCCACTATTGTACGTAAATGCGGATAATAAGGTTTCGCATGCATTTGAACAAGTTTATTGATGAAATGCATGTAACAGAAAATAATTACCAACAGCGTTGAGAACAGTTATGTCAATTGAAAATCAGGAGCTGCGTAAAGCAGGTCTTAAAGTCACACTCCCACGTGTGAAAATTTATCAGATATTAGAGCAAGCGGGTGAGGGTGATCACTTCAGTGCGGAAGATATCTACAAGCTCCTGATGGAAAAAGGTGAAGATGTCGGTCTTGCTACGGTTTACCGGGTACTGACTCAGTTTGAGGCAGCAGGTCTGGTGACTCGTCACCACTTTGAAGGTGGTCACTCAGTATTTGAGCTGGCACGTGAAGAAGAGCACGACCATATCGTTTGTGTTAAAAGTGGCATCGTAAAAGAATTTAATGATCCACGCCTGACTGAACTGCTGAATGAGATTGCAGAGTCCATGGACTTTACTGTGACTGACCGTACAATTTATCTGTATGGTATTCACAAGGACGCTAAAGACTAAGTCCGCGTTTCGCAGAATTGGTAATGCTAAAAGGCCAGCTCATTTTGAGCTGGCCTTTTAGTGTCTGCAGTAACCTTGCTTTTTATAGATCTATAAAACCTGTGTGTTTGGTTGTTTCCTCACCTCAGGCCATTCCCAGCATCTCTTTAGCGTGCTCCATTGAACGTTCTGTAATATCTATCCCACCAAGCATACGTGCGACCTCCTGAATCCGGTTATTCCTATCCAGTTCGGTGATCTGAGTGTGGGTGTTGGTTTGATCGCTACGTTTACTGACAAACAGGTGCTGATGCCCTTGCGAAGCAACCTGAGGTTGATGGGTTACGGTCAGGATCTGGGCGCTTTCTCCTAACTGGCGCAGTAGCTTGCCCACGACTTCAGCTATAGCGCCACCTATACCCACATCGACTTCATCAAATATCAGTGTCGGGGTGGTTGAGGTTTGAGCGGTAATAACCTGAATCGCCAGACTGATACGTGAGAGCTCACCACCAGAGGCAATTTTGGCCAGCGGTTTGGCTGGCTGACCTTTGTTGGTAATGATCAGAAATTCGACATCTTCCAAACCGTTAGCGCCAGGCTTGTTTAGTACATTGAGCGCAACTGAAAGCTCAGCGGATGGCATGCCCAGGCTATGTAGTTGCTGGTCAACTAATTTACTGATTTTGGCCGCTGAGTTTGTACGCTTCGCGCTGAGTTTTTCTGCGGCTTCGGTATATCTGTTTTTTGCGGTCTCCGCATCAATTGCAAGCTGTTCCAGAACTTCATCAGAGCGACTCAGGCCTGCCAGTTCCTCACTAAGCGAGCGGTGGAATTCTGGGAGTTGATCCGGTGTGACTCTGTGCTTGCGAGCGATGTCAAAAATACTGGATAAACGCTCTTCAACCTCTTGCTGGCGTTCGGGGTTGATCTCAACCCGATCCAGAAAGTGGCGTATTTCATTACCCGCTTCTTCAACCTGAATAAGGGCGCTGTTCAGCATCTCATTGGCCTGACGGACAGAAGGGGATTCTGACTGCATATCCTGCAGCAGACTTAGGCAGTGGTTCAGTAGCTGGCTGCAGTTATTGTCTTCACTGTCACTGTCACTGGTGATGCTGATCAGTTGTTGCCCGGTTGTGATGATGTTTTCGGCATTGGCGTGGGTATTCTGTTCCTCTTCGAGCTGCTTAAGTTCGCCTTCTGCCAGCGCTAATTGATCCAGTTCTTCAATCTGATAACTGAGTAGCTGCACCCGTGCAGTTTGTTCGTCACTCTGCTCAGATAAACGTTTAAGCTCGGAGTCCAGCTTCTGCCACTGGTTAAACGCCTGTCTGACCTGCTCAGCAAGTTTGGTCTGGGTTCCGAATTCATCCAGCAACGTGCGGTGGTAATCTTTTTTCAGCAGGCGTTGATGTTCATGCTGACCATGTATAGCAATGAGGTGTTGCCCTAGTTCCTTAACCATGGCGGCTGGGGTGGGGCGGCCGTTAATGTAACAGCGTGAACGGCCCTCTTTGGTGATGACGCGCCTCAGGATGCACTCGCCATCATTCTCCAGGTCGTTCTCATTCAGCCATGTACTGGCTTCTGGAATGGTTTCCAGGGCAAAGCTGGCGCTGATGTCGGCTTTGTCCGCGCCATGACGAACCGCGCCGCTTTCTGCTCGATTACCCAGAGTCAGGCCGAGGGCGTCCAGCATAATGGATTTACCCGCACCGGTTTCACCACTGACAACGGTCATACCGTTGTTCAGTTCCAGTTCCAGGGTTTCTACAATTGCAAAATCACGAATGGTTAGCTGGTTCAACATAATTAAAAATACATGTGTTTTTATACAGTAGTTTCTGTATAAGCCAATTTTCCGGGTGATGCAATCTTTATCTGCCAGATTCACAAAAAAATCTCTTTTGAACCGTTGAAACCGTTCCGGTTGGCCCCATATACAGCAGCAAATAAAGTGTTTAGCTAACGGAAATCTTCACTTGGAAGGTGACTGGAGAGATTTTAATGGCAAATGAAGAACTGAACCCAAACGAACCGCAACAGGCTGCTGGTGCAGAAGAGCAAACGGCTGATGAAGTGGTAAGTGAAACTGCTGAACAGGACGCTACTGCTTCAGATGTAGAGCTGGAAGCTGAGGTTACTGAAGAGACAACTACTGATGCGGATGCTGAAAAGCTGGCTCAGGATCTGGCATCTGCAATGGCAGAGATCGAATCCCTGAAGGATCAGATGCTGCGCATTCAGGCTGAAGCTCAGAATATCCGTCGTCGCGCAGAGCAAGATGTGGAAAAAGCGCATAAGTTCGGCGTAGAAAAATTTGCTAATGAGATGTTGCCAATCGTAGATAGCCTGGAACGAGCTATTGAAACCTTTGGTGATGATGAAGCCCTGAAACCAATGCGTGAAGGGGTAGAGATGACTATGAACATGTTCCTGTCCGGTCTGGAGAAGTTCAAGATGGAGCAGGTGAACCCGAAAGGTGAAATGTTTGATCCGGCTCTGCATCAGGCGATGTCTATGATCCCGGTACCGGATACCGCTGCAAATACTGTGGTTGAGGTTATGCAGAAGGGTTACATGCTGCATGGTCGTCTGGTTCGTCCAGCCATGGTTATTGTGGCAAAAGGTTAAGAATATTTTTAGCTGTCAGCCTTGAAACCATACAAATCGTACTTATATAGGTTTCATGCTGACTGAAAAACAGTCAAACACGATTTATATACTGTCCGTCCTAACCGGGCAGCAAGAAACAATTGGAGTAGATACAAATGGGTAAGATCATCGGTATTGACCTGGGAACCACAAACTCATGTGTTTCCATCCTGGACGGTGACAGCGCTAAAGTAATTGAAAACGCTGAAGGCGATCGCACAACGCCATCTATCATCGCATACGCTGATGAAGGTGAAATTCTGGTAGGCCAGCCTGCTAAACGTCAGGCGGTTACTAACCCTGATAACACTCTGTTTGCGATCAAACGTTTGATCGGTCGTCGTTTTAAAGACGATGTTGTACAGAAAGACATCAAAATGGTGCCTTACAAAATTATCGAAGCAGACAACGGTGATGCTTGGGTAGAAGTTAAAGGCGACAAGATGGCTGCGCCTCAGATCTCTGCAGAGATTCTGAAGAAGATGAAGAAAACTGCAGAAGACTACCTGGGTGAGACAGTTACTGAAGCGGTAGTTACTGTACCGGCTTACTTCAACGACTCTCAGCGTCAGGCTACAAAAGATGCGGGTAAAATCGCAGGCCTGGAAGTTAAACGTATCATCAACGAACCAACTGCTGCGGCTCTGGCTTACGGCATGGACAAGTCTAAAGGCGATAAAACTATCGCTGTTTATGACCTGGGTGGTGGTACTTTCGATATCTCTATCATCGAAATCGCGGAAGTTGATGGCGAGCACCAGTTTGAAGTACTGGCGACTAACGGTGACACGTTCCTGGGTGGTGAAGACTTTGATCTGCGCCTGATCGAGTTCCTGGCTGATGAGTTCAAGAAAGATACAGGTATCGATCTGCACAATGATCCTCTGGCGCTACAGCGTCTGAAAGAAGGTGCAGAGAAAGCTAAAGTTGAGCTGTCTTCAGCTCAGCAGACTGATGTTAACCTGCCGTACATCACTGCAGATGCATCAGGTCCTAAACACCTGAACGTTAAGATTACTCGTGCGAAGCTGGAAGCATTGGTTGAAGAGCTGGTTATTCGTTCTCTTGAGCCATGTAAAATTGCTCTGCAAGATTCCGACCTGAGTTCTTCTGAGATTGATGAAGTAATTCTGGTAGGTGGTCAGACTCGTATGCCACTGGTTCAGGAAAAAGTAACTGAATTCTTTGGTAAAGAAGCACGTAAAGATGTTAACCCGGATGAAGCAGTAGCAATGGGTGCTGCAATTCAGGGTGCGGTACTGGCAGGTGACGTTAAAGACGTACTGCTGCTGGACGTAACGCCTCTGACACTGGGTATTGAAACTATGGGTGGCGTTGCTACTCCGGTTATTGAGAAGAACACTACGATTCCTACTAAGAAATCTCAGATCTTCTCTACTGCTGAAGACCACCAGAGCGCTGTGACTATTCACGTTGTTCAGGGTGAGCGTAAACAGGCGACTTCTAACAAATCACTGGGTCGTTTCGATCTGGCTGATATCCCGCCAGCTCCACGTGGTGTACCTCAGATCGAAGTTACCTTCGACCTGGATGCCAACGGTATCCTGAACGTTTCTGCTCAGGACAAAGCGACTGGCAAGCAGCAGTCTATCGTGATCAAAGCATCTTCCGGTCTGAGCGATGATGAAATCGATCAGATGGTTGCAGACGCTGAGTCTCACGCTGAAGAAGATAAGAAGTTTGAAGAACTGACTGCAGCCCGCAACCAGGGTGATGCAATGGTTCACTCCGCTAAGAAAACTATGGAAGAAGCGGGTGACAAAGCGACGGAAGAAGAGAAAGCTGCAATTGAAGCTGCAACTGCTGACCTTGAAGAAGCTCTGAAAGGCGACGACAAAGAAGCGATTGAAGCGAAGACAACTGCACTGACTGAAGCGATCTCTGGCGTAGCTCAGAAGATGTACGCAGAAGCTGCACAGCAGGCTGAAGCTGAACAAGCTGCAGCAGGCGGTGAAGAGCAGCAGGCAGGCGGTACTGATGATGCAGTAGACGCTGAATTTGAAGAAGTTAAAGACGACAAAAAATAAGTCATCATTAACTGATCAAACCTAAGCGAAACCTCCCGGCTGCTTACAGCCGGGGATAGATAATCGGCACCGCGGGCTTCATGCCCGCGTTGTCATATCCGGCGTTAAGCCAGACAAAAGTTGTGACTATGTCGAAACGAGATTATTACGAAGTATTGGGCGTTGCCCGCGATGCCTCTGATCGCGATATTAAAAAAGCCTTCAGACGTATGGCGATGAAGTATCATCCGGACCGTAATCCGGACGATAAAGAAGCCGAAGACAATTTCAAAGAAGTAAACGAAGCTTACGAAGTGCTGTCCGATGCACAGAAGAAGGCTGCATATGATCAGTACGGCCATGCGGGTGTAGACCCGAATATGGGCGGTGGTCACGGCGGTGGCTTTGAAGGTAACTTCTCCGATATCTTTGGCGATGTCTTTGGTGATATTTTCGGTGGCGGCGGTGGTCGTGGCGGCCGCAGCTCTGTTCAACGCGGTGCGGATCTTCGATACAACATGGAGCTGTCTCTGGAAGAGGCTGTTCGTGGTGTTGAAAAGAGCATCAAAGTCCCAACGCTTGTACCTTGTGAAACCTGTGATGGCTCTGGTGCTAAACCGGGTACTTCTGCCAAGGTGTGTGGCACTTGTGGCGGTCAGGGTCAGGTTCGGATGCAGCAGGGTTTCTTCTCAGTGCAGCAAACCTGTCCAACCTGCCGTGGTGAAGGTAAGGTTATCTCCGATCCTTGTGGCGATTGTCATGGTCATGGCCGTAAAGAAAAAACTAAAACTCTTAACGTTAAGATCCCTGCCGGTGTTGATACCGGTGACCGTATCCGTCTGGCGGGTGAAGGTGAAGCCGGAACTCACGGTGGTCCTGCGGGCGATCTGTATGTTCAGGTCCATGTTAAGGATCATCCGATCTTTGAGCGTGATGGCAAGCACCTGTACTGTGAAGTACCAATCAGTTTTGTAGATGCGGCTCTGGGGGGTGAACTTGAAGTTCCGACTCTGGATGGACGCGTGAAACTGAAGGTTCCATCCGAAACTCAAACGGGTAAAATGTTCCGCCTTCGCGGCAAGGGTATTGCACCCGTTCGTGGTGGTTCAACAGGGGATCTGTTGGTGAAGGTTGTTATTGAAACACCGGTCAACCTGAGCAGTCGCCAGAAAGAGTTGCTGCGTGAGTTCCACGAAGAGATGGAACAGGGCAACCATAAACACAGCCCGAAAAAGCATGGCTTCTTTGATTCGGTGAAGAAGTTTTTTGAAGATATGACATAAAGTTAAGGGGCTAAAAAGCCCCTTAATTATCTGGGAGCAAATGGCATGAGCCAGAAACCAGAATGCCCAAACTGGCTTTGGGACGAAATTACAGCAGAAGCAGAACAGGAAGTGCTTGATGAGCCGGTTTTAGCGGGCTTTTTTCACGCCAATATTCTGGGGCATCAGAGTCTATGCTCTGCGCTGGCCTATCTGCTGAGTCGTAAACTGCACGATGATGCGGTACCCGCTGTCACCTTCCGTCTGGTCATCGAAGAGGTTTTTCGAGAGGCCCCTGAGATTATAGAGTCGGTATGTGCTGATATTGCAGCGGTGCGTACCCGTGACCCGGCAATCGAAAAGCACTCAACCGTCCTGTTATTCCTGAAAGGTTTTCACGCCATTCAGGCGTACCGTGTTGCTCATTATATGTGGCACAAAGGTCGGAAGAGCATGGCGATGTATATCCAGAGCCGCGTCAGCTGCGTATTGCAGGTTGATATTCATCCCGCAGCGCAAATTGGTCAGGGTGTGATGTTTGACCACGCAACCGGCATCGTTGTAGGTGAAACCAGCGTCATTGAAAATGATGTATCCATCCTGCAGTCTGTGACTCTGGGGGGTACCGGTAAAGAGTGCGGTGATCGACATCCGAAGATTCGTGAAGGTGTTATGATCGCAGCCGGAGCGAAAATCTTCGGTAATATAGAGATTGGTTCAGGTGCCAAAATTGGTGGCGGTAGTGTGGTTCTGGACTCAGTGCCATCGCATACAACAGTCGTGGGTGTGCCTGCTAAAGCGGTTGGTCATCCTCAGGTTGATAAGCCGGCACTGGATATGGATCAGAATGTCCTGCACGACAAAGATAAGTAAAAGCGGAATTAAATTATGATTAGAGTGGCAGTGACCGGAGCAGCTGGTCGCATGGGTAAAGCCAATATTGAAGCACTTCAGATGGCCGAAGGTATTAAACTGGGTGCTGCGATTGTAGAACCTACCAGTACATTGGTTGGTGCAGATGCTGGTGAAGTAGCGGGTGTCGGTAAGTTAGGTGTAGCGATAGTTGGTTCTTTGGCTGATGCGGTTGCAGATTTTGATGTGCTGATCGACTTTACAGCACCGGAAGTGACTCTTAAAAACGTTGAATTCTGTGCTGCGAATGGCAAGCAGGTGGTGATTGGAACCACTGGCTTAAACGATGAACAGAAAGTGATTCTGCAGCAGCAGGCTGAGCGAACGTCTATCGTATTTGCCCCCAATATGAGTGTAGGTGTGAACCTCTGCTTTAAACTGTTGGAAGTCGCTGCAAAAGCGCTGGGTAATGATGATTACGACATTGAGGTGATCGAAGCTCACCATCGCCATAAAGTGGATTCGCCGTCAGGTACGGCTCTGCGAATGGGTGAAGTGGTAGCCGATGCGCTCGGTCGTGACCTGAACGAATGTGCTGTGTATGGCCGCGAAGGCCAGGTGGGCGCACGCCCTCGTGGTGAAATCGGTTTTGAAACTATTCGTGCCGGTGATGTTGTGGGTGATCACACAGTATTGTTCGGGACTGAAGGCGAACGTATTGAGATTACTCATAAAGCCAGTAACCGCCTGACCTTTGCTAAAGGTGCAGTACGTGCCTGCAAGTGGCTGGAAGGTAAATCCACCGGCTTATTTGATATGCAGGATGTACTGGAACTGCGTTAACCTATTGTTATCGCAATGAAAAGAAACGCAGCTAAGGCTGCGTTTTTTTATGCCTGTGGTAAATGAATCTGTATTGAAATACGACCAAACTTTGATCTGACTCGGTATCTTCTTACGCTAACTGGACTACTCTTGAGATAATCACATGGAGTAGCAATATGGAAACCGGCGCACTTCTATTCTTGGACAGAGCAGAACTCTCCTCCTTGTTTGCTCAGCTTGAGAAACTGGGTTACAGCATATATGGCCCCCAGGCGCGGGACGGTGCCATTGTTTTTGACCCGCTGCAGAGGGTAGATCAGCTACCGCAGGGTTGGCAGGACATCCAAAAACCGGGCAGTTATCAACTCGAACAGACCGAGTCTCCGCGATACTTTCACTGGGCTAATGGTCCTCAGGCTATCAAACCTCTGTTGTTTTCTTCCCGTGAGGTAATGTGGCAGGCAAGGAAACAAGATGACGGCTCAATCGAGTTTGTTATACCCGAACATCAGATCGAAAAGGTGGCTGTGATCGGCGCTAAAGCCTGTGATGTTGCGGCCCTTAAACTACAGGATCAGCATTTCCTTCAGGGCGAGTTTGTAGACCCGGGCTACAAGGCAAAACGGCAGGGGCTGTTTATTGTTGCGGTTAATTGTAGTCGTGCAGCGAGTACCTGTTTCTGTGCCTCTACCGGTGATGGCCCTAGTTGCGAATCCGGATTTGATCTTTGTCTGACCGAACTGGAAGAAGGTTTTCTGATTGAGGTTGGCTCAGATTATGGCGAGAAAGTGATTCAGGTACTGAATCTGCAAACCGCTACCGCAGCGCAATTACAAAAAGCCGAGTACCAGAAAGCCGATGTTATTGAGTCACAAGGTCGACAGTTACGTCCGATCGCAATAAATCAGCTGCAAAGCCAGCGTTCCCATCCGCAGTGGGATGATATAGCAGAGCGGTGTCTGGCCTGTGGTAACTGCACCATGGTATGCCCAACCTGTTTTTGTCACCGACATCATGAGGAGCCGGTTTTGGATGGTAAGAGCAGTGAGCATGTACGTGAATGGGATAGCTGCTTTGGTGAATCTCATGGCGAACTGGCGGGTTTTCAGGTGCGTAAAACTGTTAAGCAGCGTTATCAACAGTGGATGATTCACAAACTCGATACCTGGCAGGAACAGTATGAGAGGTCAGGCTGTACCGGTTGTGGTCGTTGCATGAGCTGGTGCCCTGCAGAGATCGATTTTGTTAAAGAGGCAAATACGATTGGGGGGGAACAGGAATGAATACCTTCCAGAAACCGATGCCAGCCAAAGTGCTGGAGGTGATCAAAGAATCTGACACAATTTTCACTCTGCGACTGCGGTTAGAGAACCATGATGACCGTGAGCGATATCAGTTCATGCCGGGTCAGTTCAATATGCTTTATCTGTTTGGCGTGGGTGAGGTGCCGATCTCAATAGTTTCTGATCCATTGGATGAGGGTGTGATTGATCATACGATCAGAATAGTCGGCCGTGTTACCCGGGGCTTAGCGAAGTTAAGCGCAGGCGATATTGTTGGACTGAGAGGGCCCTACGGTCGTGGATGGCCGCTGGCTTTAGCCAGAAATAAGGACCTCTTGATTGTAACTGGTGGTCTGGGTTGTGCGCCGGTGGTCGCCGCAATTAATTTTGCTTTGAAGCGTAAAGAGCACTACCGCAAGCTGTGTATTGTTCAGGGAGTTAAGCACAGTAACGATCTGATCTGGCGTAAGCGCTATGAGATGTGGAAGTTACTGGAAGGTGTGGAAGTGTTGCTGGCAGCGGATGAATCCGGGCCTTCATGGCCTTTCCATAAAGGCAGAATTACCGAGCTGCTGGATAAAGTGGATGTCGATAGTGAAAACTGCCTTGCTATGATCTGCGGACCGGAAGGCATGATGTATAGGGTTGCGGACCGATTGGTTGAGATGGATATATCTCCCTATAACATCTACCTGAGTATGGAGAGGAACATGCAGTGCGCCATCGGTCATTGTGGTCATTGTCAGTTTGGGAATGAATTTATCTGTAAAGATGGCCCGGTGTTTGTCTATCCTGATGTGCGTGAGAAACTGCTGATGGAGGGTGTGTGATGGCTGCAAAACCTTCTGTTGCTGTGCATAAGTTCAGCTCTTGCGATGGTTGCCAACTGGCGCTTTTGAATATGGGGGAAGCGTTGGTGACTCTGGCGGAACGTGTAGATATAAAACATTTTGCTGAGGCCGGAGTTCTGGACGATACAGCGGAAGTGGATATCGCCTTTATTGAGGGCAGTGTGGTGACCGCTCATGATTGTGAACGCATTCAGGAGATCCGCAAGCGCAGTCGTTATCTGATCACTATGGGCGCCTGTGCAACTTCCGGGGGGATTCAGGCGTTGAAGAACCTTTCAGATGATTCTGCTTCCTGGGTGGGAGCCATCTATGCCAACCCCGAATTTATAGACAGTCTCGACCGCTCCGAGCCGATTAAAAAACATGTCAAAGTAGACTTTGAACTCTGGGGTTGTCCCATCAACAGTCGTCAGATCTCCACCGCTATCAGTCTGATGCTGGAGGGGGTGATGCCTCTGGATGAGCGTGAAAAACTCTGCATCGATTGTAAGCGTCAGGGTAACGTCTGTACTCTAATCACAGAAGGCGAACCTTGTATGGGGCCGGTTACAAGAACAGGTTGCGGGGCTTTATGCCCGCAGTTTGGACGCGCTTGCTACGGTTGTTTTGGTGAGAGTGAGTTGCCACATGATTCGGCCCTGAGTCGTCGTTTCCAGGGCTTGGGTTTGTTGCCGGAAGAGATAAGACAGCGTTTTCAATTGATACATCCAGTGGATGCTGATGAACTGGAGCAAAGGATCAACCTCGATAGTGGCAAAGCAGGAGGCGGAAATGAGTGAGCGCAAGGTGAAAATTGATGTTCCCTCACTGGCCCGTGTTGAGGGGGAAGGTGCGCTGCACCTGAAAATTCATCAGGATAAAATCGAGCATCTGCAGTTCAAAATCTATGAACCTCCACGTTTTTTTGAAAAATTTCTTGAAGGCCGTCACTACACTGAAGTGCCGGATATAGTCGCAAGAATTTGCGGTATCTGCCCCGTGGCTTATCAGGTCAGTGCCGTGAATGCTCTGGAAAGTCTGTTTGAGGTTGAAAAAACCGTCTGGATACAACAGATGCGCAGGCTTTTGTATCTTGGGGAGTGGTTACAGAGTCACAGCCTCCACATTCATCTGTTAGCCCTGCCGGATTACTTTGGCTATGACACGGCGATCCAGCTTGCAGGGAAATTTCCCGATGAAGTACGTCGAGGCTTTGCTCTGCAGGATTCCGGTAATCAGATTATGCGCTTGCTGGGTGGCAGATCTGTGCATCCGGTAGGTATTGCGGTGGGCGGTTTTCATAAAGCACCAGCGCTTAAAGATGTTGATATTCTGTTGGCCAACCTTCAGGCCCTGTTGCCGCAAGCGATGGCAATGGCAGAGTGGATCTCAACGATTGAGATACCCGATCAGGAGCAGGATTTCTGTTCCGTGGCTTTAAGCGCAGACAATTACGCGGTGGAAACCGGACGTGTCATCAGCAGCAATGGATTAGATATCTGCGAAGCGGATTATGAGCAGTATTTCCAGGAAAGTCATAGCCCGCACTCAACAGCATTATGGAGTCATCTGCAGGGGCAGGATTATCTGGTCGGTCCTTTAGCCCGGTTGAATTTGTGCCACCATCAGTTGCCGCAGGGAATTCAGAAGCTATTGAGTAAACTGGGTAACCCATTCCCCAGTCAGAATATGTTCCACAGTATGCTGGCCCGGGCAGTTGAAGTTTGCTGGGCTCTGGATGAGGCGATCAATATTCTTCAGGGTTACCAGATCCCGGATTACAGTAAGGCAGACGTTGCGGTTAAGGCAGGCGAAGGTTTTGGTTGGAGTGAGGCTCCGCGTGGATTGCTCTGGCATCGCTACAAAGTCAATGGTAGTGGTCATATTGAGGAAGCGAAGATTGTGCCGCCAACCAGCCAGAATCAGGCCCGGATTGAACAGGATCTGCAATGGTCGCTTGCGCAAATAGGTTTGGATCAGTCGGACGAGGTATTAAGGCTGCACAGTGAAAAAGTGATTCGTAACTATGATCCCTGTATCTCATGTGCCACCCATTTTCTTAAACTCAGCACTGAGAGAAGTGGATGAAAGTTGCGGTGCTCGGGATAGGCTCGCCTCACGGAGATGATCAGATCGGTTGGGTGCTGGTGGATGAGCTACAAAAACTGACTCCCCATTCCGATATCTATTGGGAAAAAGTATCGGCTCCGGTGACCTCTCTGGTTAATCAGTTATCAGCCTACGATTACATTTTGGCTCTTGATGCCGCAGAGATTGCCAGAACTCCTGGGGAATCGGTATTTATACAAAATGCTGCCGGAGCTTTGGAGCAGCAGGAAAGTCTGGTTAGCAGTCACTCCATGGGGCTTCTGGAAAGTTGGCAGCTGGCCCGTGCTTTGGACATGAAACTTCCAGCAATCAGTCTGTTTCTCGTGCAAATGGAACAAACTGAGCCGATGCAGCCCATTTCTGTCAGCCTTGAGAAGAAAATTCCTGATATGCTGGAAGAATTAGCCACTGTGTTAGCAGAACAACTATCGGAAAATGTCAGTGTATAAACTCAGCTTTTTTGTTCCGGATGAAGCACTTGAGAACGTAAAAAAGGCCGTTTTCAGTACCGGTGCTGGTCGCATTGGTAATTATGATTGCTGTTGCTGGCAGCTGCTAGGCCAGGGGCAGTTTCGGCCATTGTCGGGCAGTAATCCTCATATTGGAACCCAGAACCAGATCGAAACAGTGGAAGAGTGGAAAGTAGAACTGGTATGTGATGATGAGTTGATTCATGCTGCGGTAACAGCAATGAGGCAGGCTCATCCCTATGAAGAGCCAGCTTATGATGTCTGGAAACTGGAACCGATCTGACAAATCTTTTTAAAGGGAGCCAGCAGTGACGCAATTACTGGTACGTTACTCGCGCATATTAGAGATCGTTGGGGATATCGTAAAAGTGCATGTGCCTTTGTCCGACCAGGGCACATCTGCGATCTGCTTTGGTGATCTTGCACTTATCGAAAATGAGCGTGAAGAGAATCGCCAGCCTAATCTGGCGCAGGTGATTCTGCTGGAGCGCGAAGAAGTTTCATTGCAGGTATTTACTGGAACCAAAGGTCTTTCCACCCATTCCGTCGTTCGCTTTTTGGGGCGTTCTATGGAGGTAACCTTTTCTCCCAATATTTTAGGCCGGGCCTTTTCCGGTACAGGGCGTGCAATTGATAACGGCCCGGCGCTGATAGAAGAACCTAAAATCGAGATTGACGGTCCCACAGTTAATCCTGCTCGCAGGATTCTCGCTTCCCATATGATTCGCACAGATGTGCCGATGATTGATGTCTTCAACTGTCTGGTGGAAAGCCAGAAAATTCCGATTTTTTCGGTTGCCGGTGAGCCTTATAGTCAGCTGTTGGCTCAGATCGGAACCCATGCCGATGCCGATGTCGTTGTGTTTGGTGGTATCGGTTTGGTTTTTGATGATTATCATTTTTTCAAAACAGCTTTTGAGGAATCGGGTGTACTGGCTAGAACAGTGATGTTTGTACATCAGGGTTCCGACCCGACGGTTGAAGGTTTGCTGGTGCCGGATATGGCCCTGGCGGTGGCGGAACGTTTTGCTGTGGAAGAGGGTAAGCGCGTACTGGTGCTTCTGACCGATATGACTGCCTATGCGGATGCCCTGAAAGAGGTGGGGATCTCCATGGAGCATGTGCCCTCTAACCGCGGTTATATTGGTGATCTCTATTCCCAACTGGCCCGGCGTTATGAAAAAGCCTGTGATTATAAAGGCGCAGGTTCAGTCACCATTCTTTCAGTCACGACCATGCCGGGGGATGATGTTACCCATCCGGTACCGGACAATACCGGCTATATCACGGAAGGGCAGTTCTATCTTCACGATGGCGTGATCGACCCATTTGGTTCCCTTTCACGTTTGAAGCAGCATGTTATTGGTAAAGTGACCCGCGAAGACCACAGCCAGATTATGAACACGATGGTGCGGTTTTATGCGGAGTCCTGCGATGCTGCGCAAAAGCAGGCGATGTCTTTTGAACTGAGTGAATACGATGAGCGATTATTGCACTTCGGAGAGCTGTTCCGGGACCGATTTATGGATATCCGGGTAACCATGCCGTTGGAAGAGGCTTTGGATAACTGTTGGAATATTTTGGCAGAGTGTTTTCAACCCCATGAACTGTTGATGAAACAAACGCTGATCGATAAGTATTTCCCTGAAAAATCAGACCGCATGACAGGATAGTAATTGTGGCAAAACTGGCGCTGAACAAAACAACACTGAACCGTGAAGGGCGACGCCTTAAAGCGTTTCGTCAGTTTGTGCCTGCGCTGGACCTTAAAAGAAAACAACTGCTTGCAGAGCGCCAGGAGACCAGCCGTCTTTTAAAAGGCAATCAGTCGCAGTTAAAGGATCTGCAACAGCGTGTGAGTGAACAGCTGCCCATGCTAGCAAGTACAGAGATTCAATTGGGCTCGTTGTTACAGGTCAAGAACGTTGATGTTCGTTACGCAAATCTGGTTGGGCTTGAACTGCCCGAACTGGCAGCCTTTGAGGTGGATGTGCAGCAGTATTCACGATTGCTTTTGCCCCATTGGGTTGATCCTTTACTCAAACTGCAGCAACAGACCCTGAAGCTGGAAGTGGAAATTCAGGTTTTTGAACAGCGTCTGTTACTCCTTGAAGAGGGATTGCAGAAAACGACTCAGCGTCTGAATCTGTTCGACAAAGTGCTGATTCCGGAAGCGCAGGCGAATATCCGTAAAATTCGTATTGCGTTATCTGATGCGGAGCGGGCGGGTGTAGTCAGAGCTAAAATTGCCAAAAATAAACGCAGGAGAATGCACGTATGAGTATTCAGTCCCTGCAAAAAGCTACCCTGGTTGGTTTGACCGAGGATAAAATTACTATCCTGGAAGATCTGCAATCCCTTGGAATTATGCATGTGATTCCTCTACAGAAGCTCAAGCACGCTGTTAAAACCGAGCATCAGGTTAGTCCTGAACAGTTGCATGGGATTCTGCATTATCTGCTGAGTTGTAAGCAGAAGCGTAAGCAGGTGTTGAGTGAACGTCACTTCAACCTAGAAGAGGTGGCTGAGCAGGTTGATCAGAACCGCAGTAAACGTCTGGCTCTGGTGGAACGGCATGACTTCCTGAAAAAGCGTATTAAAGATCTGCAACCCTGGGGTAGTTTCAGCTTTCCAAAGGATGGTGAGTTGTACGGGCAGCGATTGTGGTTTTATCTTGTCCCAAACTACCGCATGAAAGATGTGGCGAAAACCACCTTGCCCTGGCAGCGCGTGCATCGGGACAACCGTTACAGTTACATCGCGGTGATCTCAGAAGAGGAACCGGCCCTGAATGAGATGCCGGTGGTGCGCACGCATACAGGCGCTGTACCGCTGGAACTATTACAGCGTGAACTGGAAGATATTGAAGTCGACCTGGAAACCGTAGAAGCGGAACGTGAAGCACTGACCCGGTGGATCTATCTTCTGCAACGTTCAATTGCCGGTACAGAAGATGCCGCGCAGAGAGCCGAAGTTTCAACCGAAACTCTGGACCGGGGTGAAGTGTTTGCGTTGCAGGGCTGGGTTGCGGATGAAGCCATATCCCAGCTCAGTGAGTTTGCTGGGGCTCACAGCATGGTGCTTCAGGTTGAGGAGCCTGCAGAGGATGAAGCACCTCCCACTTTGTTGCAGAACCCAACCTCTATGGCAGGTGGAGAGGAAGTTGTGAACTTCTTTCAGATGCCTGGCTACCGCAGCTGGGATCCCTCTCGCGTGGTGTTTTTCTCCTTTGTCAGTTTTTTTGCCCTGATTATGTCGGATGCGGGCTACTCTTTATTGCTGGCAGCGATTGTGTTGTTTTATCGGGAGAGAATGAACATCACAGAGACAGGCCGTCGCCTTAAAGCTATGGGCTATGCTCTGGCAGGTGCCGGCTTTATCTGGGGTGTGGTCGTGGGTAGTTACTTTGGTGCTGCGGCTCCCTTTGAATGGTTACAGGCGTTAAAACTGCTGGATCTGAAAGACTTCGATAGCATGATGTTACTCTCTATTGCCATTGGAGCCAGTCATTTGATTCTGGCTAACCTGATGATGGCATGGGTTCGGCGGAAATCGTGGCAGTGCATAGGGTCTTTGGGTTGGGCTGTGAGTGTTAGCGCTGCCCTATGGGGCTGGATTCAGGGCTTTGCAATCGAGCACTGGGTACTGCTTAGCGCAGGATTGGTGATGGTTTTACTGTTTTCCAGCGAGCGCACAGACTGGGGCGTAAAACGTTTTCTGGATGGCTTACTGGCCCTCACGGGTGTGACAAAAATTTTTGGCGATGTGCTCAGTTATCTGCGTTTGTTTGCTTTGGGTCTGGCCAGCGCATCTCTTGCCGTTACCTTTAATCAACTAGCCATCGATGTTGCTGCGGCTCTACCCGCGATTGGTTTGTTGTTTAAAGTGATGATCCTGCTGGTAGGACATTTACTGAATTTTGTACTTACCGTAGTCAGTGGTGTGATCCACGGATTACGACTGAATCTGATTGAATTTTATAACTGGAGTCTGGCGGATGAGGGCTATGCTTTTCAGCCGTTTGCAAAACAGGAGGTTTCACCTTGGATAACCTGATTATGGCTTTAGGCTGGGCAGGGCTGTACGGCCCAATGGCACTGGGTGCAATTGGCAGCATGATCGGCTGTGCTCAGGCAGGGCAGGCGGCCTGTGGCGCGTTGTTGGAAACTGAAACCGGGCATGGCCGTTATATTGGTATTGCGGCGATGCCATCGTCCCAGTCAATCTACGGCATCGTGGTTATGTTTGCGCTAAATCGTGAGATTACACCTGAAAATGCTCCGGGGCTGGCTGCTATTGGTTTGTTGTGCGGTCTGGCGCTGTTATTCAGTGCCGCATGGCAGGGAAAATGCTGTGCTTCAGCAATAAATGTTTCAAAAATACGTCCCGAAATATTTGGTATGTCTCTGGCGCCCGCCGCCATTGTTGAAGGTTTTGCGGTATTTGCCTTTATCTTTGCATTGGTAATCAGTGCAGGTGTTCCGGCTTAGTTGAGGTGGCTTTGATGAGTAAAGAACAGAAAGGTCATGCATCTTCCGGAGTGGAAGAGCTGATCGAGAAGCTGCGCCAGCAAGGTGTTGATAAAGGCCAGCTGGAAGCCTCTAAATTAGTTGAGGAAGCTGAGCATAGGGCCGATTGGTTGTTGTCTCAGGCGCATCAGGAAGCCGAGCAGATTGTCAGTAAAGCCAGAGCAGCGGCGAATAATTTACGTCAGTCTGGGGAAGATGCGTTGCGTATCGCCGCCCGGGATATGCACCTTGAGGTGCGTGAAACTCTATCCCACTCGTTTAGTGATCAGGTTGAGCGTCTGGTTGCCCAGCAGATGGACAATGAAGCGTTTATGCGCAAACTGATCCTGTCGCTGGTGGATAAAGCCAGTCAGGATCATGGCATCGCAGATGCAGAGAAGATGGAGGTGTTACTCCCGGATGATTTTATCGGTCTGGATGAGTTGCGCCGAAACCCTAAAGAGTACCGCGAGGGTGTGCTCAGTCAGTTTGTGCAGTCATTGGCAGCGGAGCAGATGCGCGAAGGTATCAGCTTTGATCTGCATGATGGGCAGGGGATCAGAGTCCGTCTCAGCGGCGAAGAGGTAGAGGTTGATTTGAGTAGCGATGCGATTGCCAAGCTGCTGCTTAAACATCTGCAGCCACGTTTCCGTGCAATTATTGAGGGAGTGATTCGGTAGTGTCTTACTACACCCTGATCACAGCATTGCCCTGGCTGCCTGAGCTGGAACACTGCAAACAGATGCCGCTTTCGAGGATCGCTCTGGATCAAAGGCTGACGATGCTTTTGGATTCTGATCAGGAACAGCTTAGTTTGGTGGAAGCATTATATTTCCCTGACAGTGACAGTCTTCAGGGCAATACGGATAAGCAGTTGATAGATTTATGGCGCGCGCAGTTGGATAAGGTGGAGTCGGAAACTCTCCGCCAGAGGATCTGTTTTAGTCAGGAACTGGTGACTCTAATGGCAGCGTTGCGCTCGCGTGCGGCGGGTCTGGAAAACCCGGAACTATTTCATGGTATCGGTCGTTGGTTGCCCCGAATCCGCCAGCACTGGTTTGAGCCAGGGTTTGGTTTAGAAGAGTTTTTTCCTCAGATTCAGCAGATCCAGCGAGTACTCGCAAAGGATAATCCAGCCTTGCTGGAGGAACTTCTGAATCAGATGCTCTGGAATGATCTTGTTCTGTGTGAAAGACAGAATCATTTCAGTTATGAATCTGTGGTGTGCTTTGTCTTGCGCTGGGGTATTGCTGAACGCCATATTCGGCAGCATGGTGCTGAAGCGTTGCAAAAATTTAATCGGTCGACCAGTCAGTTGTTGGCTCAGGCTGGCTTGCATCAGCAGTTAGAACAGGGAGTTAAATAGTGGATCAACAGTTTACTGCCCGGGTTGTTGCGGTTCGTGATGATATCGTCACAGTCGAATTGCTGAAGGATGATGAAGGTATTTTTTATCCCATCCTGAAAAACGAAGTGGTGTATATCTGCCCAACCCGAAAGGCGCGTAATGAGCGCCAGGAATATCTTCAAGCCGAAGTGTTAAGGGTGAGACATGGCGAAGCGGATGTTCAGGTATTCGAAAATACCCGGGGAGTCGCTATAGGAGATCCGGTTAAGCAGAGTGGGGAGATGTTATCTGTTGCGCTCGGACCCGGCTTGCTGGGACAGGTTTACGATGGCTTGCAAAATCCGCTGGAGATTATTGCCTCCCAACAAGGTTTCTTTCTGCCTCGTGGGTTGGAAGTGGATGGCATAGACCAGCAACAACACTGGTCTTTCCAGCCGGTAGTGAAAGTTGGCGATAAAGTAAAAGCCGGGGATCTGATTGGGCACGTTCAGGAAGGTCGTTTTCAGCATAAAATTATGGCGCCTTTTAAACTCTATGGTGAAGCGGAGATTAGCTGGATTCAGGAAGGAAGTTTTACCGTTACTACGCCTGTGGCAAGAATGAAAACCGGCCAGGGGCATGAGGTTGACGTCACCATGCAGCAGAAATGGCCGGTTCGTGTGCCTGTGAGTGAACCTTTGCTCCACGCAGGGTTGAGCAAACGACATTTTCCAAATGAGCCGTTGCTGACCTCTATCCGTTTGATTGATACTTTTTTTCCGGTGGCTCGTGGCGGAACGGCTTGTATCCCTGGTCCCTTTGGTGCGGGTAAAACCGTTTTACAAAGTCTGATCTCCCGTTTTTCTGATGTCGATATTGTGGTCATCGTTGCCTGTGGTGAACGTGCGGGTGAGGTGGTGGAAACGATTACAGAATTTCCCAATATGTCTGACCCTAAAGGGGGAACCCTGATGGATCGGACAGTGATTATCTGTAATACCTCCTCTATGCCGGTGGCAGCGCGTGAAGCCTCAATCTACACGGGAATTACCATCTCCGAGTATTACCGCCAGATGGGTAACAACGTATTGTTGATTGCCGATTCAACTTCACGCTGGGCGCAGGCAATGCGTGAAACCTCTGGGCGGTTGGAAGAGATTCCGGGCGAAGAAGCATTTCCTGCCTACCTCGACTCTGCCGTCAGAGCTTTATACGAACGGGCTGGATTGCTGGAAAATAATGCCGGGGATATGGGGAGTCTGACCCTGATCGGTACGGTTTCGCCTGCCGGCGGTAACTTTGAAGAACCGGTAACCCAGTCAACTCTGCGAACAGTAAAAACGTTTTTGGGACTGAGTGCTGAACGGGCATACAAGCGGGCTTATCCCGCCGTGGACCCTTTGATTTCGTGGTCACGTTACCTTGATCAGTTAGCGCAGTGGTATGGCGAGAATCTTAGTCAGAACTGGGTTGACCATGTCAAAGAGATGCAGCAGCTGTTGGTTGATGGCGAGTCGGTTCAGCAGATGATGCAGGTCACCGGGGAAGAGGGGGTAACCCTGACCGATTACATTCTCTTTCATAAATCGATCTGTCTGGATCAGGTTTATCTGCAACAGGATGCTTTTGATGATGTTGATATATCAGTCCCGATCAAAAGGCAGCAGGAAAACTTCGAACTGTTAAGGCAGTGCCTGTTGCAGGCACCGGAATTCTCAACAAAAGATAAGGTTCGGGATCACTTTGTAAAACTGACGGGCCTGTTTAAAAACCTCAACTATAGCCGTTCAGATAGTCCGGATTACAAACGGTACATTCAAGAGATCAAAACCTTATCGAGGGTCTGACTTCAAGTTATTTATTTCCGGTCAGGATGATTTCATGGAGAGGGAATTCCCCTTTCTTTCTATCTTCGAAATAGTGCCAAAGGGCGTTTTTTATAGTGGGAAAGGCTAATTCATCCCAGGGGATTTCGCTTTCGCTGAATAGCTTAACTTCTAACGACTCACTGCTGATACTGAATTTCGGTTCGGGTAATCTGGCCAGATAGATAAACTGGACCTGACTGACATGTGTGATGGAGGTCAGGGTGTACAGACTGATCAGTTCAACCTTGGCGTTGGCCTCTTCCATGGTTTCCCTGAGAGCTGCTTCTTCGGTAGATTCACCCAGCTCCATAAAGCCTGCAGGCAATGTCCAGTAACCCAGACGGGGTTCAATTGCCCGTTTGCACAGTAAAACCTTGTCTTCGAATACTGGCAGGCAGCCCGACACCACTTTCGGGTTGAAGTAAAAAATGGAATCACATTCTGGACAGGTATGACGGGGAAGGTTGTCACCTTGTGGAATTTTGATCTCTATTTCAGCTGCACAGTTTGAACAGTATTTCATTTCAGTTCCTTGGTTATTACCTGCCATTCTATCGCGCTTAAAAATAGCAAGACAATGCTCTAACTATGTATGATTAGGTGACGGTAAAGAGAAATTATAAATATATGCTCAAAACTATTCGAAAACGCCTTGCTGGTTTTGAACCCCGAAGGTTTCCATCTGATCAGCCACAGGCCGGGGTGTTGATAGCACTGACTGATCATGTCAGTGACCCTGAAGTGATCCTGACTAAACGGGCAGCGCGTTTATCTACACACAGTGGTGAGATCGCTTTTCCGGGTGGAAAGTACGATGAAACAGATACTGACCTGTTAACAACTGCTCTCCGTGAGGCAGAGGAAGAAGTAGGTTTGTCGCCGGATGATGTCGATGTTGTCGGGCCGCTTGGTCAGGTTATGTCGAAACATGGCCTGCAGGTGACGCCCTGGGTAGGTATCGTGCCACAGGATATTCCTCTGATTCCGAATCCGGGGGAGTTGGATGAGGTTTTTAAAGTACCTTTAAGCTTTTTTATGCGGGATCAGCGTTACTGTACTGATGAAATCCGGTTCAGGGGTAAGACCATGTATGTACCGGCCTGGGAGTTTAATGGGCATATAATCTGGGGGTTAACGGCATATATGCTGGTGGAGCTTCTTAATGAAGGCTGTGATGCCAGAATTCCAATGAAACCCAGACCGGAACATAAGATCAGGAGATGGTGATGATTTATTCGCTGGCAGGCACAAAGGTAAAGTTCAGTGGTGAAGAGCATTTTGTGGCAAACAACGCGACCGTAATTGGTAATGTTGAACTTAAAGATCGCTGCAGTATCTGGTTCAACGTTGTGATTCGTGGAGATAATGACCCCATTGTTGTGGGAGAAGGCAGTAACATCCAGGATGGTGCGGTTTTACATACGGACCCAGGCTTTCCACTGACTATTGGTCAGGATGTCACAGTGGGGCATAAGGCCATGCTGCATGGTTGTGAAGTAGGGGATGGTTCCCTGATTGGTATTAACGCGGTTGTATTAAACGGGGTGAAGATAGGTAAGAGCTGTCTGATTGGTGCTAATGCATTGGTGCCTGAGGGCATGGAAATACCTGACTATTCACTGGTTGTGGGTTCTCCTGCCAAAATCAAAAGGACACTGAGTGAAGAGCAGGCGGCGGGAATAAAGGAGAATGCTGAGCATTATGTTGATAACATGCGCCGTTTTAATCAAGGTCTGGAAGTTCAGGAAGTTTAATTAAGAATGTCTGAAACAGAAAAAAAAGTCCCTAATCCCTGTGTCGGAGTTTGCGCTCTGGATGAAAATGATCTCTGCATTGCTTGTCAGCGCAGTGGTATGGAGATTGCCGAGTGGGGCGTGTTTAGCAATGAAGAAAAGCGACAGGTCTGGGAGAAGATTAAACGCCGTGAAAAGGGCGAAATCATCAAGTAGGGTTATAGCATGAATGTAATGATCGATATCTGCATTGTGCCGCTTGGCGTCGGCGTTTCAGTATCTGAATATGTGACTGCCTGCCAAAAGGTTCTGCAGAAATCTGGCCTGGAACATCAGATGCATGCCTATGGTACCAATGTTGAAGGTGAGTGGGATCAGGTCATGGCAGTAGTTAAGCGCTGTCATGAGGTTGTTCATGAGATGGGGGCGCCCAGAATCACCACCTCAATGAGACTTGGGACACGTACGGATCGCGAACAAAGCATGGATGACAAAATCCAGAGCGTTAAGAGTCGCTTAGAAGAATAAATAAGGCGTTAACGCGCTTCTTTATTCTTCCTCCTGCTGTTTAGGCAGGGCGTTTATTCTGGCTGTCTTGATCACATTCTCGCTGATTTGCAGCGTTTCAATCTGATAGTTTTCTATCTGCAAACAAACATTGGAATCGGGTATGGATTCCAGAGTCTCAGTGATCAGACCGTTGACAGTTTTAGGACCATCTGTCGGAAGTTCCCACTCCAAAGACTTGTTCACATCCCTGATATAGGCGCTGCCGTCCACATAGTAGCTACCATCTTCCTGTAGGAAGAAGTCCTGATCTTCTTCGCTGCTGCCCGAGGATAGTTCACCCACGATCTCTTCCAGAATATCTTCAAGAGTCACAATGCCCTGTACATCGCCATATTCGTCTACAACAAGGCCAATACGCCTGTTCTGAGACTGGAAGTGAAGTATCTGGGTCTGTAGTGGGGTGCTTTCCGGGATAAAGTAAGGTTCTTTGATGACTTGCAAGATGGAGGCTTTGGTAACACTGCCATGGTGGAAAACCTGCGCAAGATTGCGCATATGCAGGATACCAACAACTTTGTTCAATTCGCCTTGATATACAGGAAGGCGGGTATATTCGGTTTGACTGAGGTGTTGGATGATAGAGTCAATATCTTCATCCAGATCGATGCCTACCACTTCATTGCGGGGAATCATGATGTCACTGACAGTTACCTCGGACAATTCCAGTACTCCCAGTAACATATCCTGATTGTTTTGTGGCAACAGCGCGCCGGCTTCATTTACCAGGGTGCGAAGTTCTTCTGTACTCAGGTGGTGGCTGTTATCGCCGGTCACATTTACACCAAACAGGCGCAAGAAGGTGTTTGTTATGCCGTTGATCACCCAAACCAATGGATAGATCAGTTTTAAAAGCGGAGCCAGTAGATAAGAGGCTGGAAAAGCAATTTTCTCCGGATGCAGCGCCGCCATGGTTTTTGGCGATACTTCGGCGAAAATCAGGATCACAACAGTCAGGGCCGCAGTAGCAATCGCAATGCCCGCATCTCCCCATAAGCGGACAGCAATGACTGTAGCTATAGCGGAAGCGAGGATGTTAACAAAGTTGTTTCCTATCAGAATAACCCCAATCAGACGGTCGGGTCTTTCTAACAGTTTGCTGGCTTTACGTGCGCCACGGTGCTTTTTCTTTACAAGATGTTTTAACCGATAACGGTTAAGCGACATCATACCGGTTTCTGAACTGGAGAAAAAAGCGGAGCAAAGAATAAGGAAACAAAGAATTCCAAGGAGGGAACTTATCGACGCGTCTTCCAAGACTGTAAGCCTATCTTATGAATGGAATGGTATTTTTAAATGTGGCTCTAAGGCTGTCAAGGGATAGCTGAAGATAATCCGGCTATACCAGCCATTGCAACACGGCTTTACTACCAAAGAACCCCAATGCGAGGATGATAAAACCAGCGATAGTCCAACGAACCGCTGTGTGGCTTCGCCAGCCAAAGCTCATGCGTCCGAAGAGCAGAGCGGCATAAAATAACCAGGCGAGTATAGAAAGAACCGTCTTATGCACCAGCTGTTGAGAGAACAGATCTTCCAGGAAAATAAAGCCGGAGATAAGGGATGCAGAGAGCAAAATCAGTCCCGTCCAGATCATCTCAAACAGTAGCCTTTCCATTGTTTGTAAAGGCGGTAGGGATGAGATCAGGCCGCGAGTGTGATGTTGCTTAAGAGCGGCTTCCTGCCTGGATAACAGAATCGCTTGCAGGACTGCTATTGTGAAAATGCTATAAGCCAGAATAGACAGTAGGATGTGAGCAATAAGCCCGCCTTCATAGATCTTGCCAGCTTCGGAGCCGGTAACCCAGGCCAGTAGAGCGGTTACAGCAGCCATAGGAAAGACACCGATGAACAGGTTATCTATGTTCTGACGTAAACTGCTGATCAGCACCAAACCTGCCACAAGCCAGGATATAAGGGAGCCAACGCTGACTACTTCAAGGTTAATGCCTGAATCCTGATGCAGAACGAGATAGACGGAAATCGAGTGGGCGATAAATGCCAGCAGACCAATAAGCTGGTTGCGTGAGCGAGGAGGTTTGCTCTCGCCCTGCATAACCTGCCATTGCAGAAAACCCGCTACAGAATAGAGTATGACGGCAACTAAGGTTGATAGAGCAAGCATGGTCTAACTGGATTTCCGTGTCTGAAGGCTTAAATTAGTCACTAAGGATGGCTAGTTTGTCATAGTTGGGCAGAGGATAAAAGCAGTGGGGGCTGCTATGTCGTATTCGAGCCTGTATAATGCACAACCATTAATTAATCAGTTACATCCTTCCCCTGCATGCTTATATGAAAGAGTTCCGGGGAAGTCGAGGCAGAAGATGTTTGAGAATTTAACAGAACGACTTACGCATACCCTACGTTCAGTCACAGGTCAGGCGAAGCTGACCGAAGACAATATTAAAGGCACGTTGCGTGAAGTGCGTATGGCTCTGTTGGAAGCCGATGTGGCGCTTCCGGTCGTAAAAGAGTTTGTTAACAGCGTTAAAGAACGTGCTGTTGGTACTGAAGTTACCAAAAGCCTTACACCGGGGCAGGTGTTCGTAAAGATCGTCAATGAAGAGATGGTCAAGGTGATGGGGGAGGCGAATGAAAAGCTGAACCTAGCTACGACACCTCCAGCTGTTGTGCTTATGGCGGGCTTGCAGGGTGCGGGTAAAACCACCTCTGTTGCTAAGCTGGGTAAGCATCTTCGTGAACGCGAAAAGAAAAAAGTGCTGGTTGTATCAGCCGATGTGTACCGTCCTGCTGCGATAAAACAGCTGGAGACACTGGCTGGTGAAGTTGAGGTGGATTTCTTCCCATCCACTGCTGATCAGGATCCGGTTGATATTGCCAATGCAGCGATACAGCATGCCCGCATTCAACATCATGATGTACTTCTGGTCGACACTGCGGGTCGTTTGCATGTAGACGAAGACATGATGGGCGAGATCAAACGTCTGCATGAGGCGGTTAACCCGGTTGAAACCCTGTTTGTTGTGGATGCAATGACCGGTCAGGACGCAGCGAACACAGCTAAAGCATTCAATGAAGTGCTTCCTCTGTCTGGTGTGATTCTGACGAAAACAGATGGTGATGCTCGTGGTGGTGCGGCTCTGTCTGTGCGTCATATCACAGGTAAACCGATCAAATTCCTGGGTGTCGGCGAGAAAATCGATGCTCTGGAACCGTTCCACCCGGATCGTGTCGCTTCACGTATTCTTGGCATGGGTGATGTTCTCTCCCTGATCGAAGAAGCCGAGCAGAAGATCGACAAGCAGAAAGCTGAAAAATTTGCCAAGAAGATCAAAAAAGGTAAAGGTTTTGATCTGGAAGATTTCCGTGAACAAATTCAGCAGATGAAAAATATGGGCGGCATGATGGGTATGCTGGATAAGCTGCCCGGAATGGGGCAGATGGCTCAGGCTGCTGATGCATCCAAAGCTGAAAAGGGCATGCATCAGATGGAATCGATCATCAATTCCATGACCCCTGAAGAGCGCCGTAAGCCGGATATTATTTCAGGCTCCCGAAAAAAACGTATTGCGAAAGGTTCCGGGACCCAGATCCAGGACATTAACCGCTTGCTGAAACAGCATAAACAGATGTCGAAAATGATGAAGAAATTCAGCGGCAAAGGCGGTATGACTAAGATGATGCGTGGCATGAAAGGCATGCTACCACCTGGCATGGGCGGAGGCCCAGGCGGTATGGGTGGTATGGGTGGCCCAGGCGGTTTTCCTCGCATGTAACGGCACCGGTCGAACCTTTCTGTAAACACTGTTTGTTAAATAAACGAAAAAACTTTATCAGGGCGGCAAATTCGCGTAGAATTGCCGCCCTGATTTTTAACGGTCCGATCCGCGTCAAAAGTGGATTGGTAAATCTAACTGTGGGCAATTTCAAAACCCACTCAATAAAGGGATCTAACGCATGGTAACAATTCGTTTGTCTCGTGGTGGCGCTAAGAAGCGTCCGTTCTATCACATCTCAGTAGCTGACTCACGTAACCCACGTGATGGTCGCTTTATTGAGCGTTTGGGTTTCTTCAACCCTACAGCTCGCGGACAGGAAGAGCGTCTGCGTGTTGCACTTGATCGTGTCGAATACTGGCAGGGTAAAGGCGCACAGCTTTCTGAGCGAGTTGCTAAGCTGGTTAAAGAAGCTAAAGCGGCTGAGTAATTTTAAGTAAGTTTTGATCAGGAAATAAAATGAGCAGTACATCTAATACAGAGAACATGGTTCTCGGCAAGATTACTGCGGTCTATGGGGTTAAAGGATGGGTGAAAATTTACTCGTATACAGACCCTATGGAAAACATTTTTACCTATCAACCATGGCAGCTAAAAGTAGGCGATACCTTTAAAACATTAAAGGTTGAGACTGGTAAGGTTCATGGTAAAGGACTGGTCGCTAAACTGGTCGGTGTTGATGATCGAAATGTCGCACAGGGTTTCTGTGGATATGAGATCGTTGTAGATAGTAGCCAGCTTCCTGAATTGGAAGAAGGTGAGTATTACTGGAACCAGTTAAAAAACTTGCTTGTTTATACCGAGTCTGACCAATTGTTGGGCAAGGTAAGCCATCTGATTGAAACCGGCGCAAATGATGTGTTGGTGGTTAAAGCAACTAAAGACAGTATTGATCAGCAAGAGAGATTACTGCCTTATTTGCCAGATCAGGTGATCAAAAAAATTGACCTGGAAACAGGTACTATGCGGGTCGATTGGGACCCCGAGTTCTGAACCGTGTGGTTCGGTGTGGTGACTCTCTTTCCTGAGATGTTTGAAGCAATCAGTTGCTACGGCGTTACAGGTAGAGCGGTAAAAAATGGTTTGATACAGATGCGGTGCTGGAGTCCTCGGGACTTTACGCATGATAAGCATAAAACTGTAGATGACCGGCCCTATGGTGGTGGCCCAGGTATGCTGATGAAAGTTCAGCCGCTTCGGGATGCTATTCATGCAGCAAAAGATGCTGCTGGTGGAGAGGTCAAAGTGATCTATCTTTCACCACAGGGACGCCGACTGGATCATAAGGGAGTGCAGGAGCTGGCTTCTCGTGAGAGGCTGATTCTGGTAGCAGGGCGCTATGAAGGTATTGATGAGCGCCTGATAGAAACGGAAATTGATGAAGAGTGGTCGCTTGGGGATTTTGTCCTCAGTGGTGGTGAAATACCCGCGATGACCATGATTGATGCAGTTTCCAGACTGGTACCCGGAGTGTTGGGGCATCAGGATTCTGCTACTGAAGATTCGTTTCACGATGGATTGCTGGATTGCCCGCACTATACCCGGCCGGAACAGCTCGATGATATGCAGGTACCTGATGTGTTGCTGAGCGGCAATCATAAAGAGATCAGGCGTTGGCGCCTGAAACAACAGTTAGGAAGAACCTGGCAACGCCGGCCCGACCTGTTGGACTCTATTGAATTGGACGCTGAGCAAAAGGCATTGTTAACTGATTTTATCCGGGAGACCCAAGGGTCCGAAGGTTGAATGTTTAGGAGTGACCGATGAGCGGCAAAAACCTAATTATTCAGCAGCTTGAAGCTGAACAGATGAACAAAGAAGTACCAGAATTTGCACCAGGTGACACTGTTGTAGTTCAGGTAAAAGTAGTTGAAGGTAAACGTACACGTCTACAGGCGTTCGAAGGCGTAGTGCTGGGCAAACGTAACCGTGGTGTGAACTCTGCGTTTACTGTACGTAAAATCTCTCACGGTGTGGGTGTTGAGCGTACATTCCAGACATACAGCACAACTGTAGATAGCATTGAAGTTAAACGTCGTGGTGACGTACGTCAGGCTAAGCTTTACTACATGCGTGAGCGTTCTGGTAAGTCTGCACGTATTAAAGAGAAGCTTGGTTAAGCTAATCTTATTACGGCTCAAAAAAGCGGCATATGCCGCTTTTTTTGTGTTTGAAATATAGAGAATCCATGTAATATATACCTTAGGCGAACAGTCAAAGTAACGCGCTTAACAATCGTGTCTATACTGGACTATGAAACTGGGCAGGAATGGGATGTTATGGCTAGGATTCTCAAATTAGTTGCAGTTACTTTGACTGTGATTCTTATACCTCTGCTGCTCGTTGCAGGGGTTTATGGCTTTGCTTACTGGAAAGTAACTGAAGCCGCTGATAATTTTGCCCAGCAATTATCTCCCTTTGCCACTATGTCCTATCAGTCAGTGCACATAGATCTTCTGGCAACTGAAGTTGGTATCAACAATATCAGCCTGGAACCGGTGGGTTCTCAGGGACAGGTACTGATTGAAGCTGTGCGTATGCAGGCTCCCTCCTGGGCATATTTTCTTGATTTTGAAAATCAGATAAACAGTGGCGTTCTTCCAGAAACTCTTAATGTGAATATTCAGGGCTTAATCGTAGATCTGCAAAGTGGGTATATGAATAAGTGGGCTTCACAGGCGGCAGATGTTCAGGCCGTAGGTGGTCAAAGTTACGATGCTCTTGCGTGTGGCAACAGGTCCCACTTCAGTCTCGCAGATTTGAAAGGTATGAGATACAGCTCTGTGAAGAGTGATATGTCTCTGCTCTATTATTTTGATCCCAATAATCAGACCCTGAATTTCGATCTGGATACATCTACGTCCTTAATGATGAATGTAAGTGCTGAAGTCGAAATCGCTGTTGCCACAGACGATCTGAATATGCAGACGTTGATGTTTGCTCAGCCAATGGTTAAAAGGTTTGATGTTCGTTACAAGGATAAAGGTTACAACAAGCGAAGAATGATCTTCTGTGCCAAAGAAACCGGGCAAAGTGAGCCAGAATATCGCGCTATGTATAAGCAGGCTTTGCAGCAACAGTTAGCCAGTCAGGGGTGGCAGATTCCAGAAGAAACTCTGACACAATATGACAAGATCAATAATCCAGCGGGTTCGGTGTATCTGCGTATTGAACACCCTCAAGGTCTGGGTGCTCAGTCTATGATGCTCGTCCAAAAGCCCTCCGACTTAATTACTGTTCTTAATCCTTATGTCGAGTTGAATGGTAAGCCTGTTTCTCTGGATGGCATCAGTTGGAAGTTGCCCGAACCTGAAAAACAGGTAGTGAAAGTGCAAGAGGCTGTAAAGCCGCCTGTGCAAAAAATTGAACAAGTGCTTGCTGAAACACCCAAAAAAGCCGAGGTCAAAAAGACGCCCAAAGTAAATAGCTTTGCGCCTCCTCCGGTTAAATCCTTCAAACAGGTTCCGGTTTCAACATTAAAAAACCACATCGGTCAAAAAGTGAAGCTATTTACCTACTTTGGCAGAGATGTTGAGGGTACGCTTATCTCAACTAATAATTCGGTTATTAAGGTTGAGCATCGTTTAGTGGATGGTCGCGGAACAGCTATTTATCCCATCGCTTTGGATAAAATACAAACGGCTAAACTGTACCACTGATCCCGAAACCTGGGTCATCATGCGAACCATTTAGAGGCAGAATTTGTCCCGATCTATTACTGATATGGATTCTTCGCTTATTGATACCTTTCTTGATTCTATATGGATGGAGAAAGGTTTAAGTGAGAATACGCTCTCGTCTTATCGTCGCGATCTTACCCAGTTTGCCGAATGGCTGAATTCAAAACAGCTTACGTTACTCAAATGTCAGCGTCGGGATGTTCAGATCTACCTGGCCTGGCGGGTAAAAGAAAAGCTAAGAGCCAGTTCCACCTCGCGTATGCTGTCCTGTTTGCGAGGTTTTTATCGCTACCTCCTGCGTGAAGAACTCATTAATGAGAACCCAGTCCATCTGATCGAAAGCCCCAAGCGTGGTCGACCTTTACCGAAAACCTTAACCGAGTCCGATGTCGAAAGTCTTTTGGATGCGCCGGACCTTAAAGACCCGGTGCAATTCCGGGACAGGGCAATGCTTGAGTTGTTGTACGCGACTGGGCTGCGAGTTTCGGAACTGGTCGGGTTGCGGCTGCACGAGATAAACCTTAACCAGGGTGTTATCCGGGTAATGGGTAAGGGAGAAAAAGAGCGCTTGGTCCCTGTTGGAGAAGAGGCGATTACCTGGCTGCAAAGGTACTATAAAGAGTCCCGGCTGAACCTCTTAAATGACAAACAAAGTGATGTGGTATTTCCCAGTCGGCGGGGCCAGCAAATGACTCGACAAACCTTCTGGCACCGCATTAAACGGCATGCTTTGGTGGCTGGAATTGATAAACCTTTGTCTCCACATGTATTACGCCATGCATTTGCAACCCATCTGTTGAATCATGGAGCAGATCTGAGAGTAGTGCAGATGTTGCTTGGACATAGTGACTTATCAACGACTCAGATTTATACCCATGTGGCGCAACATCGCCTGCAATCGCTGCATCAGCAGCATCACCCGAGAGGTTAAGCGGCTTATTCTGTAACACCTAAATTTGTTACACTCTGGAACTTGTTTCCTGCGTATGGGTCAGAGGCATACAGGAAAGGCTGTTTTGTTGTAATGCTGAGGAAAATGATGAAAAGAATGCTGGCGGTTGTGTTGTGTTTGTTTGCGGGAATTTCGGGGAGCGTGTTTGCCGAAAGCCCGGATGATCTTATTACCCAAAATCTACAGAAAGTTGATCCCCGGATAAAAGTTAAGTCCATCTCTGAAGCGCCTGTTGCTGGTATGCGTGAGGTGGAGTTGAATAGCGGAGAGGTGCTTTATTCTGATTCTAAAGGTGAGTATTTTATTATTGGTCAGCTGTATCGTTATTCCAGCGATGCGGGTTTTGTAAATCTGACTGAAGAAAAATCTAAAACTCAGAGAAAAGAGCAGATCGCTACTATAGCGCAAGAAGATATGGTGGTTTTTGCACCTGAGGGCGAGGTTAAGGCGACTTTGAATATCTTCACAGATGTTGACTGCCCATACTGCCGAAAACTGCATGACGAAGTGCCAAAGTTAAATGCAATGGGTGTTCAGGTTAACTATCTGGCGTTTCCGAGAAATGGTAAGGGCACGCGTGCGTATCACACAATGGTATCCATCTGGTGTGCAGATGGGGCAGAAGCAAAACGTGAAGCTATGACGGACGCTAAGCAGGGTAAAAGTCTGGAAAAAGCAACTTGTGAAAATCCGGTCATGCAACAGTTGGCCTTAGGTCAGTCAATCGGTGTGACGGGAACTCCAGCCATGGTTCTGGATGATGGTACGCTGGTTCCGGGTTATATTCCGGCAGCAAGATTAGGAAAAATGCTGGGTATTAACTAAAACCGTTTTTTTGCAGATAAGGGGAGCCATGAGGCTCCCTTTTTTATTGCCGGTTTGCATGGAGCTGAAGCGAGGTTTTGGCTATAATAACGGCCTTATTTTTGCCTGAAGATAGCGCCCATAAAATTTAGTGCGTTCAGCAGGTGTATAAACGTTCAACAGCGTGCGAGGTACAGGTTTGAAACCGGTTAAAGTAGGTATCTGTGGATTAGGTACGGTCGGCGGTGGCACTTTTAATGTGCTTAAGCGTAATGCCGATGAGATTGCTCGTCGGGCAGGACGTAAAATTATCGTAGAAGAGATTGGTGCGCGTCATACTAATCCGGATTGTGACACCAAAGGCATGCAGATTACCGACGATATTTTCGAGGTTGCAAAGAACCCGGAAATTGATGTTATTGTCGAGCTGATCGGTGGCTATGATGTAGCGAAAGAGCTGGTACTGACTGCCATTGAAAATGGTAAGCATGTTGTTACAGCCAATAAAGCGCTGATTGCTGTCCACGGTAATGAGATCTTTGAAGCAGCACAGAAAAAGAACGTGATGGTTGCTTTTGAAGCATCTGTGGCCGGCGGTATTCCGATTATTAAAGCGATGCGTGAAGGCCTTTCTGCCAATAAAATCAATTGGATGGCAGGTATCATCAACGGTACTGGCAACTTCATCATGACCGAGATGCGCGATAAAGGTCGTGACTTCAATGACGTCCTGAAAGAAGCTCAGGAGCTGGGTTATGCTGAAGCTGATCCGACTTTTGATGTTGAAGGTATCGATGCTGCACACAAGCTGACAATCCTGGCCTCTCTGGCATTTGGTGTGCCGCTGCAGTTTGAGAAAGCTTTCACAGAGGGTATCAGTAAGATCACCCGTGATGATGTGCAGTATGCAGAAGAACTGGGCTACCGCATCAAACATCTGGGTATCAGCCGTCGTACGGAAAACGGTGTTGAGCTGCGTGTACACCCGACACTGATTCCTGAGTCAGCTTTGATCGCAAACGTTAATGGCGTGATGAATGCCGTTCTTGTCGATGGTGATGCTGTAGGTCAGACCATGTATTACGGTGCAGGCGCGGGTGCAGAACCAACCGCTTCTGCTGTGGTTGCTGATATTGTTGATGTTGTTCGTACCCTGACGGCTGATCGTGACAATCGTGTACCACACCTGGCATTCCAGCCATCAGAATTGTCTGATGCTCCAATTCTTCCGGTAGAGCAGACTCAGTCTGCATACTATCTGCGCATGAATGCGTTGGAAAAACCTGGTGTCTTGGCAAAAGTGACCAGTATTCTGGGTGCTCAGGATATTAATATTGAAGCAATCATTCAGAAAGAAACTTCTGAAGACCAGGTGCCAGTGATCATTCTGACTCAGACTGTTCTGGAGCAGAAAGTGAATGATGCCATTGAACAGATCGAAGCTCTGGAAGAGATCAGCGGTAGCGTGACTCGTATCCGTGTTGAGCATTTTGAAGGTTAAGGAGTATACCCCTTGAAATATATCTCTACCCGGGGTCAGGCTCCGGCAATGAACTTTGAAGAGGTCCTGCTGGCGGGATTGGCAAGTGATGGTGGTCTGTACGTACCAGAAACCCTGCCAACGTTCAGCAAAGAAGAGATCGCTTCCTGGGCGGGTCTGCCATATAACGAGCTGGCTTATAATGTGATCAAACCTTTTGTGGATGATTGCATTGAAGAAGCTGACTTGAAGCAGATGATTGATGAGACCTACGCAGGTTTCAATCACATTGCAGTAGCGCCTCTGAAAGAGCTGGGTACCAACGAGTGGGTTCTGGAGCTGTTCCACGGCCCTACTCTGGCGTTCAAAGATTTTGCCCTGCAGTTGCTGGGCCGCCTGATGGACTATGCGTTGGAAAAGCGCGGTGAACATCTGGTGATTATGGGTGCCACTTCTGGTGATACGGGATCAGCTGCTATTGAAGGCTGCTGTCACAGTAAGCACCTGGATATCTTTATCCTGCATCCACATAACCGCGTATCTGAAGTTCAGCGTCGCCAGATGACTACAATCATCAAAGAGAATGTTTTCAACATCTCTCTGGAAGGTAACTTCGATGATTGCCAGCAGATGGTAAAAGACAGCTTTGCTAACCAGGACTTCCTGAAGGGTATGAAGCTGGGTGCGGTAAACTCGATCAACTGGGCGCGTATCATGGCGCAGATCGTTTATTACTTCTCTGCATCTCTGGCTGTGGGTGGACCTCACCGTGAAGTGAGCTTCTCTGTTCCTACCGGTAACTTCGGTGATATTTTTGCCGGTTATCTGGCGAAACAGATGGGCTTGCCGGTTAAGCAGTTGGTAGTTGCAACCAATAAGAATGATATTCTGCACCGTGTTATTTCCGGTAACGATATGTCTAAAGGTGAGCTGGTACACACACTGTCTCCTTCTATGGATATCATGGTTTCTTCTAACTTCGAGCGCATGTTGTTCGATGTTTACGGTCGCAATGGCGAAGAGATCAATGACCTGATGGCTCGTTTCTCGAAAGAGTCTGTTGAGCTGGATCCTGCACGTTGGGAGAAAGTACGCGAACTGTTCGATAGCTATGCTGTTGATGATGAGACAACCTGTGATGTGATTAAACAGGTGTATGCTGAAACTGAATACCTGTTAGATCCGCATACAGCGATTGGTGTTAAAGCCGCACGTGAATGTAATCGTGACACTTCTGTGCCTATGATTACGTTGTCTACGGCGCATCCGGTGAAATTCCCTGAGCCTGTTGTAAAAGCAGGTATAGAATCACCGCAGCTGCCAGCACATATGACAGATCTGTTTGAGCGTGAAGAGAAGCTGGAAGTGCTGGATAATGATCTGGCGACTGTTCAGCAGTTTATTGCGAGTCACGTGCATACTGAGTGAATTCCAACAGGATTGTGATACTCTCAAAACCCGGTGCGAAAGCGCCGGGTTTTTTGTTTATATTGTCTGGAACTGATGTGTAGTTAGGAACAGCCCATGACCGATATTTTTTTCACGCTTTCCAAAGTGTTCTGGACGATCGCCCAGCCGGATCATTTCCTGTTATTAATGTTGGTTCTGGGGTTGTTGCTTTGGAAAAGATTTCTGGGTCTGTTGCTGGTCTGGTTATCAGTCCTGATGCTTCTGATCATTAGCTTTTTCCCTGTTGGCAACTATCTGTTGCGTCCTCTTGAAAGTCAGTTTATGCCCGCGCCGCTGCCAGATTCCATTGCCGGAATAATTGTTTTAGGTGGCGGAGAGGATGCTGAGCTCTCTGCGATTCATGGTTCTCCACAATTTAATTCAGCAGCTGAACGTTTGATGGTTGTGCCCCAGTTGTTGCAAATGTACCCAGAAACCAAAGTGATTTTTACCGGTGGCTCCGGCTCCCTTCTGCGCCCGGAATATCGTGGTGGTGATGTTGCAAGTCAATGGTTGGAACAGCAAAAATTAAGAGAGCGTTTAGTTGTAGAACGGGACTCTAGAAATACCTTCCAAAACGCAATTTACACTAAAGAGTTAATTGAACAGTATGGTGAAAATCAGGACAAATGGTTGTTAGTTACCTCGGCATTTCACATGCCCAGATCAATGGGTGTGTTCCGAAATACAGGAATTAACGTCATGGCGTATCCCGTGGATTTTCGTACTGGTGAGGATCGTGTACGGCCCGATTTAACCTGGAATATGCATGATTTTAAAACGGCCACTCGTGAGTGGATCGGGCTGCTTGCCTACTATCTGACAGACAAAACCACCGAACTGTTACCCACTCCCCGATCTGAGCAATCTAATAACAGATGAAGCAACTAAATATTGTCCAGCGACCGGCACCGGATAGCTCGTTGCCGGTTTTTAAACAGGTGAACTCCATCCTGGCAAGAGTTTATGCCAGTCGCGGTATTCATGATTTAAGTGGATTAGGGCGTAATCTGAATGAACTGTTGCCCGACAGTGGTTTAACAGGATTGGACCGGGCTGTAGAGCGTTTATTGGTGGCGCTGGAGAACAATCAGAAAATAGTTATCGTCGGTGATTTTGATTGTGATGGTGCAACCAGTACGGCGGTTGCAGTATTGGCACTTCGAATGATGGGCGCTGCCGAGGTGGGTTATCTGGTCCCAAACCGATTTGAGTATGGTTATGGATTGAGTCCGGAAATTGTTGTTGAGGTGCTCAAACAGGAACCGGATCTGATTATTACCGTGGATAACGGTATATCCAGTGTGGATGGTGTTGCGGCGGCTAACCTTGCGAATCTGGATGTGATTGTTACGGATCATCATCTGGCTGGACAGAAATTGCCAGAAGCTTGTGCAATCGTAAATCCCAATCAGCCATCTTGTAGCTTTGCTGCTAAGTCTACCTGCGGCGTTGGCGTGATCTTTTATGTGATGATCGCTTTGCGGCGAGCTTTGCAGGGTAAAGGTTGGTTTGAAAAAAAGGGAATACAGCAGCCCAACCTTGCGCATTTATTAGATCTGGTTGCATTAGGTACTGTCGCTGATGTGGTGCCGTTGGAGCAGAACAACAGAGTTTTGATTCACCAGGGCCTGCAGAGAATTAAAGCCGGTTATTGCAGACCGGGCCTGACAGCCCTGATCGAATATTCCGGCAGGCAACAGCATAAAGTAACCGCCTCAGATCTTGGCTTTGCAATCGCCCCCCGATTGAATGCAGCTGGTCGTCTGGAAGATATGTCGATTGGCATCGAATGCCTGCTAACTGAGGATGAGCAGAAAGCAAAAGAGTTGGCAGCAACTCTGAATGATCTGAATCAGGAGCGCAAAGGGATTGAGCAGGAGATGCAGCAGCAGGCGCTTGAGTTATTAAATGGCCTAAAGCTGGACGATGAGGGCTTGCCCTATGGTTTATCATTGTATGAGCCTGAATGGCATCAAGGGGTTATTGGTATTCTTGCATCCCGGATAAAAGATAAGGTGCATCGACCGGTTATCGCATTTGCTCAGGGAGATGAGGGGGAGTTGAAAGGATCTGCAAGATCAATTCCGGGCTTTCATGTTCGTGATGGTCTGGACGCTATTGCCGCTAAGCACCCTCAGCTGCTGCGGAAGTTTGGCGGTCATGCCATGGCAGCAGGCCTCACTATCCATGAAGGTGATCTGGAACTTTTCAAAAAAGCGTTTGCCAGCGAAGTGGGTAATCAGCTATCTGAAGCTGATCTGCAGCAGGAGGTTTTGACTGATGGATCTCTGAACGCTGCCGATATGACTATTGAACTGGCTGAATTGTTAAGAGATTCAGGCCCTTGGGGGCATCAGTTCCCTGAACCTTTATTTGAAGGTGAATTCGCATTGTTACAACAGCGAGTTGTTGGGCAGCGTCACCTGAAAATGGTCTTGATGGAGATGGATTCCGGGCTGGCACTTGATGCCATCCATTTTAATTCTGATATGGGGCTTTGGCCTAATGAATCAGTAACCCGGGTTAGAGTTTTGTATCGGCTCGACGTAAACGAATTTCGTGGCAAAAGAAGTGTGCAGCTATTGGTGCAGCATCTATTGGCAATCTGATTTATAGGTAAAAAGATGAATGAATTTACTCTGGATGAATTGAACCTTCTGCTTACTGTGTTTGAAAAAGCGGGTGTTGAGGAAAATCAATCTCAGGAAGGTGAAATGCTCAAGCGTTTAAAAGCTGCTCAGGAAAGCCGTCAGGAAATTGAAGATATGCAGTTTGATGACTGTTTAGGCGGGGCATGTAAACTATAATTATCAAACGGATCACTTAAATTTCGCCTTTCCAATCCAATTATGGATACTGGGAAACAGGATTAGCGAATTGACGATTTTGTAGTGTTCTATGCATAGATGCAGAGTTCGCTGTCGTTCAGGGTTAGCATGAAGCCTATCAAATCAAGAACATTCTTTTCTAATATCCTGCTTTTAGGCGTTCTGTTGTTTGGCGCATATTTTCTGGAATCCTTCAATCAAGAGCGTTGGGCCGTTGAAAATCGTTCTGCGCTGCAATCTCACCTGTATGATGTCCGAAACAGTTTAGAAACTCATCTAAACAGTGATTTGCAGTTGGTTAAAGGGTTGATTGCAATTGTGGCATCTAATCCAGAAATGGATCAGCCTCTGTTTGCCAGACTTGGCCAGGAATTGATCCAGCCAGATTCAAGCTTAGTCATTCTCTCTGCTGCTCCTGATATGGTTGTTCGTTTAATCTATCCGTTAATAAATAATGAAGCAGCAATGGGACTGAATTTAAGGGCCCATCCGGAGCAGAGAGAGGCGGTTTTAAAAGCCAGGGACAGCGGTAAGTTGGTATTAACCGGTCCTGTCCATCTGGTTGAAGGGGGAGTGGCCTTTATTGCCAGAATGCCAGTCTTCCTTAATACAGGCACTGAAAAAAAACGCTTCTGGGGGGTTGTAAGTGCGCTTATTGATCAAGATCGCCTCTATTCTTCTAGTGGTTTAACAGATCCAGACTTACCGATCGAAATTGCTATTCGTGGATATGATGCGGAAGGTGCAGCAGGTAAGGTGTTTTTTGGACGTGAGGATATATTCGAGAAAAACCCGGTGCTCACCGAGATTAAATTTCCTTTGGGTTCCTGGCAATTGGCTGCAGTTTCAAAATCCCCTCTGATCTCCCCCTTAGATTATATGTGGCCTTGGCGAGTAGGCTACGTGATTGTCGCCTTAATCGTATTTATCTCTTTTCTGATTATCAATCGATCACTGGATACAGCGTCAAAAGCGCTAAAAAGTGCTGAGCGATCTCGTAAACAGTTAGCAAGTTCACTCGATTCACTGCATGAGAGGGAACACCTTCTTCGTACAGTGGTTGATGAGATGCCGGATGTTTTGGTTTTGAAAGACCAAAATGGGAATTTTCTACTGGCCAACGAAGCGGTGGCGAAACTCTACAATACTACGCCGGAACAGATGGTTGGCAAGCATGATGGTGATTTTGGTGTGCCTCAGAAAATGGCTGAATTTTTCCGCCAGAATGTTCTGGAAATTATGGCAAAAGGCGAGACCGAAGTTGTTTTTGAAGACAGTCAGGATGCTAAAACCGGAGAGGTCCGTCATTTCAAATCCATTAAGAAACCGTTTAAAGGTGTAGACGGTCAGAATCAGATTCTGGTTATAGCTCAGGATATAACGGATTTAATCAGTACACAGCAAGATCTGGCAGAAAGTGAAGAGCGCCTAAGTACTATTCTTGATAATGTTGATGCCTTTATTTATCTCAAAGATACTGAGGGACGTTATCTGTTTGCTAATCAGGCCGTCAGGGATCTTTGGCGAGCTGGAATGGACGATATTATCGGGTTTAAAGATGATAGGTTTTTTGATGAAAAGACCGCATTAAACATTTTTAAAAATGACCGGTTGGTATTGGATAAGGGGGAGATATTCCATGCTATTGAGGAGAATACGATCCCTGAGATAGGTATCACCCGAACTTATCAGTCTACAAAATTGCCGCTTCGGAATGAACATGGCGAAATCTACGCGTTATGCGGGATTTCAGTAGATATCACCGATATTAAAGCCTCTGAATCTGCACTCAGAGAGAGTGAGCAGCGATTCAAAATAGCGGGCAAAGCAGCCTATGACCTGATTTATGAGTGGGATGTTGCAACAGATACATTGACCTGGTTTGGTGATGTGGATGCTATGCTGGGTTTTCCAAAAGGACAGATTTCTCACCAAATTGAAGCCTGGTTGGCTTTGATTCATCCAGAAGATGTGGGGCAGCTTGCAGATGCTGTTGAAAAGCATCGCGAGTCAACTCAGCCGATTCATTATGAGTATCGTATAGCCGATTCTCAAGGTCGTTACCGTTACTGGAGTGACCGGGCCCTGCCAATGGTTAATGAGGAGGGGCGTCCGTACAAATGGGTTGGTGTGTGTGCTGACATAACCCTGCAGAAGGATCAGCAGCAAAAGCTGGAGCACAGTGCATACTACGATCCTCTCACTGGTTTACCTAATCGCTCACTTTTGACTGACCGACTGAAACAGGCAATGAGTCAGAGCCATAGACGTAAGCAGCAAGTGGCAGTGGTGTATATTGATCTGGATGGATTTAAAGAGGTGAATGATACTTACGGTCATGAAGTGGGCGATAAACTTCTGATCGCTATTGGTAATCGGATTCAGAGTCATCTCCGGGAAGGGGACACTATTTCCAGACTTGGGGGTGATGAATTTGTAGCGGTCTTAAGTGATCTGGAAAACAGTTATGCAGCGGTGCCTATGCTGGATAGATTACTGCAGGCAACCTCTCAGCCGATTATGCATGAAGACCTTATCCTTCAGGTATCCGCGAGTTTAGGGGTCACTTATTATCCTCAATCCGATGAGATCGCTCCGGACCAGCTTCTCAGGCAGGCTGATCAGGCGATGTATCAAGCTAAGCTAAATGGCAAGAATCGTTATTTCTTATTTGATACTGAGAATGACCGCAGCCTTCGTGGCCAATCGGAAAGTGACGAGCATATTGAACGGGCACTGCGGCATCAGGAGTTTGAACTCTATTATCAGCCTAAAGTGAATATGCACAGCGGTGAAGTGATCGGGATGGAAGCCCTCTTACGCTGGAATCATCCTGATAAAGGCTTGCTCTTGCCCGGTGAATTTCTAACCGGAATGGAGAACCATCAACTGACCAATAAAATTGGTGATTGGGTCATTCGAAGTGCGTTATCCCAGATCAGTGATTGGACTAGAAAGGGTGAACCCTATCAGGTCAGCGTTAATGTAGCTGGTAGTCAGCTTCAGCAGGGCTTTGTCGAAAAATTAGATGAAGTTTTGCGCGAGTTTCCAGATATCGAGCCTGAATTGCTCCAGTTAGAGGTGCTTGAGAGTAGTGCATTACAGGATATAAATCTGGTTTCAGAAGTGATGCGTGGGTGCGAAGAGATTGGGGTAAGTTTTGCGTTGGATGATTTTGGTACTGGTTACTCATCCCTGACTTATCTCAAATATCTGCCTGCTGAGGTTTTAAAAATAGATCGCTCCTTTGTGCGGGATATGCTGGATGACCCGGACGATATGGCAATTCTGGAAGGTGTCATGGGGATGTCCTCTGCTTTCCGACGCAAAGTGGTTGCGGAAGGGGTTGAGCGAATTGAACAAGGTGTGTTCCTGCTCCGCCTCGGTTGCGACCTTGCTCAAGGGTACGCGATCGCTAAACCGATGCCAGCGAGTCAGGTTCTGGATTGGGTAAGTTCATGGCATCCGCCGGAACAGTGGCAAATACAATCGCGAGTGCGTCGGGAAGATCTGGCTATCCTGTTTGCTGAGGTGGAGCATAGAGCTTGGGTAAGAGCTTTGGATAGTTATATTGCAAACCCTGATCTGCCTTTGCCGCCATTAAGCCCGCATCAATGTCGTTTTGGTCAATGGTGGGATGAAGAGGGTAAGTATCGCTACCCTGATGAGATCAGTGCTATTTTGTCCGATCTGCACCAGCGGGTGCATCACTGTGGAGTTGAAATCCAGAAAGCGGTTGAGCGTGAGGAGCTGGATAAGGCTTCTGCGTATCAAACTGAGCTGCATGATGTGAGCAGTGAGTTGATTAATGAACTGGATCGGATTTTGAATAGTCTCTACAGTTCACAACTATAACGTCATCCAAGTGATTTTTGCTTAACTGTCTAACGGTATAAATATGCTTCCTTATTTTGTCGGTGCCCATGTCAGCGCATCAGGAGGAGTGCACAACGCTCCTATAAACGCGGCTGCTTTAGGTGCAAATGCGTTTGCACTGTTCACTAAGAATCAGCGCCGTTGGCAGGCTAAGTCACTCGAAGAAGGTGTGATTCAGGCATTTAAAACGAACTGTTCTGAACATAATTTAAACCCAGAGCAGATCCTGCCCCACGATTCCTATCTGATAAATCTTGGTCACCCTGAAGAGGAAGCTTTACAGAAATCACGAGAGGCATTTCTGGATGAAATGCAGCGTTGTGAGCAGTTGGGCCTGGTTTATCTTAACTTTCATCCCGGCAGCCATCTGCGCAAAATTTCTGAATCTGAGTGTCTTTCCCGGATTGCTGAATCACTGAACTGGGCGATCGGGCAAACTGATTCAGTGATTGCTGTTATTGAAAACACGGCGGGACAGGGCAGTAATCTAGGCTACAGTTTTGAGCAGCTGGCAAAAATTATTCATCAGGTTGAGGATAAAAGCCGCGTAGGGGTTTGTATCGATACCTGCCATATGTTTGCTGCGGGTTATGATATCCGCACCCAGGAAAGCTGTGCAGAGGTGTTTGAAAAGTTTGAGCAGCTCGTGGGTTTTGAATATCTGAAAGGGATGCATCTGAATGACTCGAAAGGAGGTTTGGGTTCAAATCTGGATCGTCATCACAGTCTGGGTCAGGGGGAGATAGGTCTTGAGGTGTTTCGGTTTATTATGAGGGATGATCGCTTCAGAGGTATTCCGCTGATACTGGAAACCATTGACGACACTATCTGGGCGGATGAGATTCAACTGTTGCGACAGTTTTCCCAGAGCTGAGATTTGGATTTCTATTACTGTCTGATCTATAAACATTTTCACTCAAATGTCATAACAACTAAGTAGTCTGGGACCTTGGTTTGAATACTATAGGTTGGTCTATGTTGTTGGCGTCTGAAGAGGTAAGCGCAGAAACGCGCCGTAAAATGCTTCTGGAAGTTCTCGAGTCAGAAGCTTTATATCCCCATTTTCAGCCCATTGTTGATCTGAAAAAAGGATTGGTCATCGGCCATGAAGCATTGATTAGAGGTCCGGCCGGTAGTGTCATGGCTTCGCCGGGTGCTCTTTTTCAGACCGCTATAGAAAACAATCTGCTACATACACTTGAGTTGTTATGTCGTCGCTGTTCTTTGGAAAAGTTCGCTGAGCTGAAGTCAGGTGGCAAACTTTTCCTCAATATCAGCGCTTCCTTGCTTGGGACACCAGAACACACAGAAGGTTTCACATCTGATCTTATTCAGGAGCTGGGTATTTCACTTCAGGATATTGTCATAGAGATATCTGAGCAACACCCTTTTGATCAACATGGTTTATCGAATAACGCTGTCCAGTACTACCGCAATATGGGATTTCAGGTGGCCGTCGATGACCTTGGTACAGGCTACTCCGGGCTCAAACTCTGGTCTGAGTTAAAGCCTGAATACGTGAAGATCGACCGCCATTTCGTTGCAAAAATTGACCGCGAACCGGTTAAACGGGAGTTTGTCAGAGCTATCTGCAATATCAGTAATGTGATGGGTTGTAAGGTGATTGCAGAGGGGATAGAGCGTCAGGAGGAAGCGGAGGTTCTATTGGAGTTGGGGATCACATATGGGCAGGGTTTTTATCTGGGTTACCCAAGCCCTGAGCCTCAGGTTTCCTGGAGTATGCTCAACCGAAATGAAACTGCTGAGGTTGATGAAAGCCTTTCCGGCATGATTCATTCTGAGACTGCCCAGTCGTTGCTTCGTCAAACCCCGGCAATAGCACCCTCTGATACGGTCTTGTACGTTAGTGAGCAATTTATGGCCAATCCGGATCTGGCCTCTTTACCAGTCGTTGATCAGGGAACCCCGTTGGGAGTGGTCAAAAAGTCAGACTTACTGGAGCTGTTTTCAACCCAGTATGGTCGTGCGTTGTATGAGAAAAAGCCCGCTTCACGCATACTTTGTGAGCAGGTGTTACTGGTAGAGAGGGATTTGAGCCTGGTCGAGGTTTCGAGGCTGGTAACGGATCAGGAAAACCATGCCTTACTTCAGGATATTATTATTACTCAGGATGGTTGTTATCTGGGTATGGGTAACTTAAGAGACCTACTGAAGCGTATAACCGAACTAAAGATTCAGAATGCTAAGTATGCAAACCCTCTGACAATGCTACCGGGTAATGTCCCAATCAATAATGAAGTGGAAAGGTTGCTGGAGCGCACCGAAGATTTTTATATCGCATATTTTGATTTGAATAACTTCAAGCCGTTTAATGATTGTTACGGTTATTCCAAAGGTGATGAGGTCATCCGGTTGGTGGGCGAGCTTCTAACACTGCATGCCAAACGTACGGATAACTTTATTGGCCATGTGGGTGGGGATGACTTTGTTGTCATCTTCCGCGCCCAGGATTGGAAACTCTCATGTGAGAGGATCTTAAAGCAGTTTGATGAAGAGGTCAGATCTCTCTACGCCCCGAAAGATCTCCAGCATGAAGGCCTTTGGGCAACCGACAGGCAGGGTAACAGAACCTTTTTCCCGTTACTTGGCTTGGCGATCGGGGTTGTACATCCTGATCCTTATCGTTGTGGTAGCTACCATGAAGTGGCTGAATTGGCCGCGATGGCTAAGAAAGAAGCGAAGAGAACAACAACAAGTTCTTTGTTTATCTCACGGCGTCGTTGTAGCAACTTTCCTGAAGAGGAAACAGGTGAGCAGAGACATGCCTGATCTGCTCAGATACCGGCGAGCTCTTTCATTGCCTGATCTGTGGTAAAAAATACTTTTCCATTTCCCAGTAGTTCCAGAAAATGAGTATTCTTGAGCTGGTCCATCACCGGCCCTTTTACTTCTGACAGGTGAAGGGTAATACCTTCCTGACGCAAGTTGGTAACGAGCTGCTCAAGCGTCTCTAAGGCGCTGGCATCTACAAAATTTACAGCGGTGAAAATCAGGACGACATTTTCTGTCCCCCTGTGTTTAACGCATTGTTCCAGAACAAACTCTTCTACAAAACGTGTATTGGCAAAATATAGGCTCTCATCAATCCTGATGGCAAGTGTGGATTGGTCGGTGGTCACGCTATGGCGTTCTATATTACGGAAATGCTCCGATTCACCAACCCGTCCGACAATAGCAATATGGGGTTGGCTGGAGCGATAGAGTAGCAAAATGATCGAGAGGGAAATTCCGCATAAAATGCCTAGTTCAACCCCTATAAACAGGACCAGAATAAAGGTTGCCAGCAGCGTCAGTGCGTCGGCTTTATTAAACTTCCAGCACTGAATAAAAGCCTTGATATCAATAAGTGGAAGCACCGCCATAATGATAACCACCCCGAGAATAGCCTTGGGTAAAAAATAAAACAGGGGTGTGAAAAAGGCGACGGTAATTCCTACCAGGACTGCGCAGATAATTGAGGCAACGGTTGTTTGTGCGCCAGCACTGAAATTCACCATAGAGCGGCCAAAACCTCCAGCAACGGGGTAGGTACCACTGAAGGCCGCTCCAAAATTTGCCATACTCAGCGCAATTAATTCTTTATTTGGATCAATTCTTTCCTGACGTTTACTGGCCAGTGCGCTCCCTACGGAAACGCTTTCAATAAATCCGATCAGAGCAATCAGCAAGGCGGGAATAAAGAGCTGTCGCCATAATGCGATATCGATAGAGAGACCGCTGAGAGAAGGTAATCCCTGAGGAATCATTCCCACAGTTTCGACCTCAAAGGTTCTGTCGAGGGCGAAAAGCCAGACCGCTATTGAGCCTAGTACAACAACAAACATAGGTCCCGCTTTGCAGGTTGGTTGGACTATCCAGTCCTGCCATCCCAGCTTTTGCAGTTGGCAGCAGAGCTTTGCCTTACAAAACCACAGCAACAGAAGGCCGGATACAGAAAGGCAAACTGTGATCATATTGCTGTCACTGAGCGCTATAAAAATACCCTCAAGGCTGTTGTGAATGCCGCTTTCTCTAGGCAGATCAAGGCCCAGTAGGTATTTAAACTGACTGATTGCAATGACGATTGCAGCCGCGCTGGTGAAGCCGGAGAGAACGGAGTGGCTGATGAAGTTTACAACAGCTCCCAGCCGCAGTGCTCTCAGAAAAAGAAGAATAATGCCAACCAAAAAAGAGAGGTTGATTGCCGCATTGATATAGTCCGCACTGCCTTGTGCGGCAACCTGGCTGACAGTTGTGCTCACCATCAATGATGCGATGGCGACAGGCCCGACCGCCAGAGTTCGGCTGCTGCCTAACAGAGAGTATATGAGTAGGGGTAGAATGCTGGCGTAAAGTCCAAATTCCGGAGGAAGTCCTGCGAGCATGGCATAGGCCATACTTTGCGGAACAAGCATTATCGCAACAATAACGCCAGCCACCAGATCGCTGATGAATGTTTCTCTCCGATAGGAAGTAAGCCACTTGATCAGAGGAAAAGTTTCTTCCAGCCACTGCATTCGTGGGCCTCAATAAGTCACAAAATAATATAAATAGTTAATATAAATATATTCCATACAATTATATATGCGAGTAAGGCTTTATGACCAGCTGTTGTTATAGTGAGTACTCTACAGAAGAATGATGCGGATCAAACGAATGTCAGAACCATGGAAACCTGAATTTAACCAAGATGATTTCTGTCTGGAGCAGAAGGAAACTTTGTATAACGGTTTTTTCAAGATGTATAAATTACATCTGAGCCATAAGACATTTTCTGGCGAGAAAATCAGTATTCAGAGGGAACTTTTTTACCGTGATGATGCGGTGTGTGTGCTTCTGTATGATGCCGACAGAGATGCGGTTGTACTAGTGGAACAGTTCCGGGTCGGAGCCTATGATAGCCCTGATGGGCCCTGGCTTCTGGAGTTGGTAGCAGGCATTGTCGAACCTGGTGAAACGGCTGAAGATGTCGCCAGACGTGAATCTCAGGAAGAGGCGGGTACAGAGATAGGTGAAGTGGTTCCTATCACTCGTTTTGTACCCAGTTCAGGAGGTACAAGAGAGTATATCGACCTGCTCTGTGCACAAGTGAATTCTGAAGGTGTTGAAGGAATCCATGGTCTTGCTCATGAGGGCGAAGATATCAAAGTGCATACCTTGTCAGCTAAGGATGCGTTTAGTTTGGTAAAATCAGGTAAAATTAATAATGCCCCTGCAATCATTGCGTTGCAGTGGTTACAGCTTAGTAAAGAAGAGCTGCAAGGGCGTTGGAAACAATAAATATGGTTGTTCTATGAAGCGTAAATATGTTCCGGACCTGACCCGGCAGATGGCACAGTGCGAGGCGAACTACGCTCGCCTGATGAAACTGTTACCGGATCTGGATCAGTGTGATGAGCGTGAGTTTCAGGTCACCTGGCCTGAACATCAGGCTTTTTTACGTCTTAAAGTAGATGAACGTTTTAAATACACAACCACCATTCTGGTTACCCACAGTTACGATAAGACCTCTCCCTGGCTGGAAGCACAAGGTCTGGTTGTGCGCCTCTACCATGATGCAACAATGGCTGAGGTAATCTGCATGCAAAAACGTAAACAGCTGTCAGGGGTATACCCGTACCCAAATGACAATATGCATCTGCCTGATGAGAAGCTGCAATTAAACGAGTATCTGGGAGAGTGGCTGAGCGAATGCCTGAGTCATGGCCATACTATGGAGCCCGTTTTCAGTGGCTGAAGTGTGTCTGCGCGTTCTTCAGGTAACGGATATGCATCTGCAGGAGACCCCGGATATTGAGATGCGTGGAGTGAACCCGGAGCAACGTTTCCTCACCGTTCTGAAACATCTGGGAACAGAAGAAGCTGATATGCTGCTGCTAACCGGCGACCTCAGCCATCACTCTATTCCTGCTTACACCCGGCTTTCTGATTATCTACAGCAATTAAATTATCCCAGCCACTGGATACCCGGGAATCATGATATTTCCGGAGAGATGTTCAGGTTTGCAGAACAGGGGTACGGTAAGAAAAGCATAGATCAGAGTGGTTGGCGGATATTGATGTTAGACAGCACCTCAATGCCGGATGGCAGAGGTGGGGGTTCCTTATCTGAGCCAGAACTGCAATTCCTGCGTACCGAGCTGGATGAGGCTGCGGAGGAACTGAATATACTGATTGTGTTGCACCATAATCCTGTCAGTGTCGCCAGTCGCTGGCAGGATAGCATTATGTTGGCTAATGCCGATCAGTTCTGGAGTATTCTTAACTGTTACCCACAGGTTAAAGGTGTGATGTTTGGTCACGTACATCAAACCTGGGCGCTGGAAAAAGATGGGGTGAAACTGTTCTCTGCTCCGGCCACTGCAGCTCAATTTAAATCTCGTACAGAGCGACCTGAAACAGAAGATAATCAAGAGCTTTCCGGACCTGCATATGCAGCCTACGAACTCTGTGATGATGGCACTATCACACAAAAAGTAAGGCGTTTACCGGTATAACTCCTGTGGCCTATTGCGCCTCGATGCCAGCTCCGGTAACTTCTCCGCAGAGGGAAAAAATGACGACGCCACTTTTTATCTACGTCCACGGCTTCAATAGCTCGCCAAAATCAATGAAAGCCCAACTGTTTCTGCAATATATGCAGGATCAGGGCAGGGCTGATCAGATTCTTGTACCTGAGTTGTCGCACTGGCCAGCCCAGGCGATGCAACAGTTACAGGAAATAGTTGAACAGCATCCGAACCGCTTAATTATACTGCTCGGCAGCTCTTTGGGAGGGTATTACAGTACCTGGCTGACGGAGCACTATAACAACGTGCGGACGGTACTGATTAATCCCTCGGTAAGGCCTTTTGAATTGTTGCCTCAATATCTCGGAATTAATCAGAATCTGTATAGTGGTGAATCTTATGAGCTTACAGAAGAGCACCTGCAACAGTTGTTGAATATTCACTGTAAAGAGATTAAAAAGCCGGAAGCTTATCTGTTGATGACACAGACGGCAGATGAGACTCTGGATTACCGTGAGGCGGTGGAAAAGTTTTCTGAGTCAACCCAGTTTGTGCAGCAGGGTGGATGTCACGGTTTTGAGCAGTTTGAAAACGTAATTCCCGCGATTATGGCTTTTTCCGAGGGTCGTATAGAACTGCCCGAACCACAGCTCAATTGAATTTGAATGACACATAGTTAGAGACAGGAATAAGAGTTAATGTCCAAGCAATATAATGCGGATTCCATAGAAGTTCTCAGTGGTCTGGACCCGGTAAAACGCCGTCCGGGAATGTATACGGAAACTGATCGGCCAAACCATCTTGCTCAGGAAGTAATTGATAACTCAGTGGATGAAGCACTGGCAGGTCACGCTAAACAGATCGATGTCATTCTGAATAAAGATCATTCCCTAACGGCTTCGGATGATGGCCGTGGCATGCCGGTGGATATCCATCCTGAGGAAGGCGTTAGTGGTGTTGAACTGATCCTCACAAAGCTTCATTCTGGCGGCAAATTCAACAATGATAACTACAACTACTCTGGTGGTTTGCACGGGGTAGGTGTTTCAGTGGTTAATGCGCTTTCAAAATTACTTGAGGTGCAGGTCCGTCGTGACGGACAGGTTTTCCGTATTGGTTTTGCCGATGGCGAAAAAGTTTCTGATCTGGAAGTGGTCGATACCTGCGGCAAGCGTAACACGGGTACTACGGTAAGGTTCCTTCCTGATCCGGGCTACTTTGATTCGCATAGATTCAGTGTGACGCGGTTAAAGCATAACTTACGGGCTAAGGCGGTTCTTTGTCCGGGTCTTAAAATGACTTTCACCGATCTCACCGGTGCAAAGCGCGAGAAAGAAGAGTGGTTTTATGAAGATGGTCTGATCGACTATCTCAAAGGTACAACACAGGTATTTGAGGTACTTCCTGCTGAGCCCTTCTCCGGTTCACTTCAGGGTGAAGAAGATGCTGTCGAATGGGCCATCCAGTGGTTACCAGAAGGTGGTGAGGTAACGTGTGAAAGTTACGTTAACCTGATCCCAACTGCACAAGGTGGTACTCATGTTAATGGCCTGCGCACAGGTTTGCTGGAAGCGATGCGAGAGTTCTGTGAATTCCGCAATCTGCTGCCACGAGGTGTGAAACTGACAGCAGATGATATCTGGGATAAATGTTGTTACATACTCTCTGCAAAAATGCAGGACCCACAATTTGCTGGGCAAACTAAAGAACGACTCTCATCCCGGCAGATAGCCGCATTTATTTCCGGCGCGATTAAAGATGCTTTTTCACTCTGGCTAAACCGCCATGTGGAAGAGGGCGAGAAGCTGGCTGAGGTGGTTATTTCTAATGCCCAGCGCCGCATGCGTTCCAGTAAAAAAGTTGTGCGTAAAAAGGTGACTTCAGGACCTGCACTGCCTGGTAAGCTGGCAGATTGTTCGGGTGCTGAGGCCATGGATTCAGAACTGTTTCTGGTAGAGGGTGATTCAGCGGGCGGTTCTGCCAAACAGGCTCGTGAACGTGAGTTTCAGGCGATCATGCCTTTGCGCGGAAAGATCCTGAATTCCTGGGAAGTTGATCCGGGTGAAGTACTCGGCTCGCAGGAGATTCATGATATATCCGTAGCGATTGGCGTTGAGCCAGGTTCAGACAATCTGGACGGGCTGCGCTATGGAAAAGTCTGCATTCTGGCAGATGCTGACTCGGATGGTCTGCACATCGCGACTCTTCTTTGTGCTCTGTTTGTTCGGCACTTCAAGCCGCTAGTGGCAGCCGGGCATATCTATGTGGCTATGCCTCCTCTGTACAGAATCGATGTGGCGAAAGAGGTTTATTATGCCCTGGATGATGCTGAACGCGATGGCATTATGGAACGTATCCGGGCTGAAAGAAAAAATGCCAAGATTGGTGTGCAGCGATTTAAAGGTCTGGGTGAAATGAACCCTCTGCAGCTGCGGGAAACCACCATGACTCCGGATACCCGTCGCTTGGTTCAGTTAACGATAGCAGCGGGTGATGGAACAAATGAGGTGATGGACATGCTGCTGGCTAAGAAACGCTCCGGTGACCGTAAAGTCTGGTTGGAATCCAAGGGTAATCTGGCGGATGTCTAAACACATGCGCTCATACACTCTGTTTCTATAACAGGGTTAAGAATTTTGATAAGTGGTAAAACGGAAAGATGACTGTACAAACCACCTTTGAAGACGGCACTGAACAGCTGTCGCTGAAAGATTTTACAGAGAAAGCGTATCTGGATTACTCCATGTACGTGATTTTGGATCGAGCATTGCCACACATTGGTGATGGGATGAAGCCAGTTCAGCGCCGCATAGTTTATGCGATGTCTGAGTTGGGCCTTAAGGCCACTGCTAAATACAAAAAATCGGCACGTACTGTGGGTGATGTCTTAGGTAAGTTCCACCCACATGGTGATTCTGCTTGTTACGAGGCGATGGTATTGATGGCCCAGCCCTTCAGCTATCGTTATCCTCTGGTTGATGGCCAGGGTAACTGGGGCTCTCAGGATGATCCAAAGTCATTTGCGGCTATGCGTTATACGGAATCCCGTCTGGCTGCTTATGCCGAAGTTCTGCTGGCTGAAGTATCGCAAGGTACGGTCGATTGGGTGCCAAACTTTGATGGCACTATGCGTGAACCTTCCATTCTGCCTGCAAGGCTGCCAAACGTACTTTTGAATGGTACAACGGGTATTGCCGTTGGTATGGCGACGGACATTTTGCCGCATAATCTGCGTGAAGTGGCACGTGCCTGCGTCCATCTGTTGGATAACCCACGTGCAGAGCTGGAAGATTTGATTGGTATTGTACCGGGCCCGGACATGCCGACAGATGCCGAGATTATCACTTCTCCGAGTGACCTGCGCAAAGTGTATGAAACCGGTCGTGGTTCAGTGCGGATGCGTGCAGTGTATTGCAAAGAGCAGGGTGAGGTTGTTATTACCTCTCTGCCTCATCAGGTATCCGGCGCAAAAATTCTGGAGCAGATTGCCGCACAGATGCAGCAGAAAAAGCTGCCGATGGTGAGTGACCTTAGAGATGAGTCTGACCATGAAAATCCAACCCGTCTGGTTATTGTGCCGCGTTCTAATCGGGTTGATATAGAACAACTGATGGCACATCTGTTTGCCTCTACCGATCTGGAACGCACATACCGCGTTAACATGAATATGATTGGTATTGATGGTCGCCCTCAGGTGAAAAACCTGCGCCAGATTCTGGTTGAGTGGTTGAGCTGGCGTACCGATATTGTGCGTAAACGTTTACAGCACCGTTTAGATAAAGTGCAGGATCGTTTGCATATCCTTGAAGGTTTGATGATCGCATATCTCAATATTGATGAGGTGATTGCAATTATCCGCCACGAGGAAGAGCCCAAAGCGGAACTGATGAAACGTTTTGGTCTTACGGATGTTCAGGCTGACGCGATTCTTGATCTGAAACTGCGCCATTTGGCGAAGCTGGAAGAGTTTAAGATCAAGTCTGAGCAAAGTGAGCTGGAAGAGGAGCGTAAGAAACTCGAAGGTATTCTGGGGTCAGATGCGAAGATGCGTAAACTGATCAAACAGGAGATTGAGGAAGCGGCGGAAACATACGGGGATGAACGTCGTTCTCCGATTGTTACACGTCAGGAAGCGCAGGCGTTCAGTGAAAAAGATCTGCTGACTGCAGACCCTGTGACTGTCGTGATCTCAAAACAGGGTTGGATTCGTGCTGCCAAAGGACATGAAATTGATCCGTCTGGGCTGAACTATAAATCCGGAGATGGATTTAAGCTTGCTTGTAAAGGACGCAGTAACCAGCCAACCATTCTGCTCGATACCACCGGTCGTAGTTTTACTATTGATACCCATACTTTACCTTCCGCAAGAGGGCAGGGGGAGCCCGTAACTGGCAGTATCACTTTGCCAAAAGGCTCGACTATTGATGCGGCAATTGCAGGTAAAGAAACCGATAAGCTCCTTATGGCATCAGATGCTGGTTATGGTTTCGTCACTAAGATCGGCGACCTGACCAGTAAAACTAAAAACGGTAAAGCGGCACTGACGCTGCCTAAAAACGCTAAGGTATTACCGCCTATTTCCGTCACAAAACCAGAAACTGATCTGATTGCTGCAGTAACGAACGAGGGGCGTTTATTGGTATTCCCGGTTTCCGATCTGCCAGAGTTGGCGCGGGGCAAGGGAAATAAAATTATCAATGTTCCATCTGCCAGGGCTGCTGCCAGGGAAGAGTTGGTCGTGGCGATCGCGTGTTTTGCTGCGGAAGATACGCTGATGGTCCATGCTGGGCGACAGCATTTGAAATTGAAACCTGCCGATGTAGAGCACTATCGGGGTGAACGTGGACGCAGAGGTAATAAACTCCCTAGAGGTTACCAGAGAGTCGATAGCCTGGACGTAGAGCAAGCATCAGTTGCTGAACCAGAAGCGGAGTAATAACAAATAGGGTGGGGCCGGACGCCCCCTCCGTTTAGTGCTCCATTGCTCAGTATATGGATTGTAAAAGAGAGATTAATGATGGCCATTCAGCAGAAACAACTCCGTTTGATCTGGTTTGGCCTGATTATTCTGCTATTAACGACTACCTTGCTGCTCTCCTTTGCTGTGAACGCTGCAGGTCCCTCATCGGTTCCTGATGTCAGGTCTGAGAGTTCAGCTGAAAGCAGCCTAGTCACCCCCGAGATGCTGGCAGTGATTGTAAATACTCAGGATATTCTGAGTCAGGAGATTGCTGCGTACTATCAGCAGGTGAGAAAGATCCCCGATAAGAATATTATTGAAATCAGCTTCGATCCCACCCGACATACCCTGTCAAAAGCAGAGTTCCTCAAGTTAAAACAAGATGTAGACGCTGTGACCCCGGAAACAGTGCAGTTTTATGCCCTGACATGGGCAAATACCTACCGGGTTGAATGTATGTCAATTACATCGGCGTTTACATTTGGTTTTGACGAAGCCTACAGTCGTTGCAAAAGCAGCTGTGATCGAACTAAAACAAGCCCCTATTTTTATCTCTCTGATCTTAGTCGTCCTTTTGAACAGTTGGCTATCAGGCCTACAATGATGCTCGCGGCGGAGAACTTTGCCCAAGCGAAGGCATTGATGGATCGAGGCGTTGCAGCGGATGGTTTGCTTCCAAATCAGCACGAAGCCTTTCTGATCAAAACACAGGATAAAGCCCGAAATATCAGGAAGGCACACTACCTCTTTGCTGAAAAGTCGTTTGGAGATCAAATTGATATATACCACACAACGCCGGATCGGGTGACGACCGCAGACTATTTGATGTTCTACTTCACCGGAGCCAAATCGGTATATGGTATTGAATACCACGCATACCTGCCCGGAGCTATTGCGGACCATCTGACTTCATCAGCAGGCCAGCTTACTAACAGTAAGCAGATGAGTGCACTCGAATGGTTAAAAGCCGGAGCAACAGGCAGTTACGGTACAGTTGTGGAGCCCTGTAACCACCTTGGAAAGTTTCCAAACCCATTCATAGTGATGAACTATTACCTTAAAGGCTACACTTTGATAGAAGCATACTGGAAAAGTGTTCTTATGCCGGGACAAGGGGTATTTATTGGCGAGCCTTTAGCAAGGCCTTATGCTCGTTAGAAGTGTTCAAGGCATTGTATCTTTATAAACCTTTCATTTTGTAATGGAAAAACTCTTATAAAAATTAGTAAGTTGTAGTATTTTGGGATCTGTATAAAATGTGATCGCTTACCAAAATGGTTCATTATTTGAACAACTATCTATATTCCTCTGCAAGGCAGGTGTCATGGACGGCAGTTTGTTACGTAAAAGATTCAAAGCACGCATTGTATTTCTTGCCGCTGCATTGATCTCCGGTATGCTCCTGATGGGAGGGTATCTTCTTTTCCACGCCTTCGATTTGCGCAGTACCTGGATTGAGTACAGCCAGTTCAGTGAAACCCGCAATAATTCCCTAACCAAAATTTATCACGCTGTAGGTTATGGCGGCTTTGTCCATAACTTTAAAAATTACGTCCTGCGTCAGGAATCTGAGCTGCTTAGTAAGCTGGAAACAGATATTAAGAAAACTTTTTCTGCAATAGATGCCTACCAAACTGTGACGCTTACAAATGAAGAGCGGCAGGCGTTAAGCGTTATTCGGAGTACGTTTAAAGCTTATGAAGCTAATCTGGGTATCGCGATTCAGATGGTTAAGGCGTTTAACTCTCCTGGGGAAATTGATGCGGTGGTTCGGATTGATGATCAGCCGGCATTGGCTGCTCTGAACAAGTTACAGGATGAAAACGTCCTTTATCATGAAAACGTAACCAATCAGATGCAGGAGCAGGTGATTGGATTGATCAATGTTTTGTTGGTGGGTTTGTTGGCGTTGCCTTTTGTTGTGTTAGCTGCTTATCACTACCACGATGTCTTTGTGAGGATGATCAATCTCAGTATTGAGAAACGTAAGGTGGAAAAAGCTCTGGAAGATAAAGCAGCCCAGGCAGAACTTGCTGAAACAATGCATGAAGAGATGAAGAAAGAGGCTTATCACTGCGACCTTACTCGCATTGCAAACCGAAAAGCCTTTATGGAAGCTGCTCAACTACAGTTGGAAAAGGGCCCAGATGTGCGGTTTGCCATTTTGTTTATTGATGTCGATGATTTCAAAAAGGTTAATGACCGTTATGGCCATGAAATAGGTGATAAGGTTTTGATCGAGGTGGCTACACGTTTGTCGATTGCCATACGTCAGGGTGATCTGGTCGCTCGTATTGGTGGAGATGAGTTTGCCCTGATTATTTCAGGCGATGAGGCTTATTTCGCTTCTAATAATCTGTCTGAGCGGCTTCTTGAAGTAATGAATATTACATACTCTCATCTGCAGGAAGGGCTTGAAGTCTCCTGTTCTGTTGGCGGTGCGGTGTATCCCGAAGATGGAAGGGATATTAAGGCATTGATGCGCGCAGCAGACCAGCGGATGTACCGGGTTAAGAAAAGCGGTAAAAATGGTGTTTATCTTCAGGATGAAGGGGCGCCGGACTCACAAGCTGAACTTGCGTAATAACAGAGTTGTTGGGAGCTTTTGAATTAATAACCCCTGGATATCTGTTTGAAGCAGAATGATTGGAAAAAAGACCGTCTACTTTTGGAATATTTTAGTCAGCAAGTGATTGGCTTGTTTTTGAAGCAGAGCCTGATGTTTGGCGGTCAGTTTCATCACCAGAACCTTGTCTTCGTCTTCCCGGCGAATATCAGAATTCTCCAGCAGAGTTTGTTTAATGATAGGTGCTTCAGACAGCGCGGTGTGGCTGATCAGTTCGTTGCTGTGGGTTGTACGGGTAAGGAAATGAGCTTCCTCCTGTACAAGGTTATAGCGGCTGTGATGTCCACGAGCTATCGACATCTGTAAGCTCAGAACAGGCTGAAAGCCTTTGATGCGTGATTGATTAAAGCCTTTATAGAGTAAATTAAATAATATGGCAGCACAGAGTGCATTGATGCCATGACTGTCCTGATCGTCCCGCAGTTCAAATCTCAATAATATATCGTTATTTTCAAGTTGCTCAGCTTCGCCGTTATAGATGCGTGCTACCTGCTTGGCCAGATGAAAATAGACATTAACCAGAGCCTCTTTCTCTTTGCTGCTGATGTTTTCGGAGCTGGCGGTATTGGTATCTATATAAAACAGGTAGATGGCATCCTGAGGGGACAATATTAATTCAAGTTCGTGTTCAAAGGAGTAAAGTTCCAGTTGCTGTTCAGTTTTCTCATTCCTCTCCTGCATCTTGTAAAGAGGGTTTTCGCTGGCGCTGGGTTCGGGTGAAGCCGGGGCTTGAATGTTAAGATCCTGTTCTTCGAATACCAGTGGCTCCTCAGGTTTTGCAGAGTGTTCAGATTCCAGATCCTGAGGGTGGTGTTCGAATTTAGGCATCTGTGGAGTAGAGGACGGCTCCGGTTTTAGTAGATCGACTAAATCTGCTGCCTGGTAATTTGTAGCCGTACTTTCTTGTTGAAAGCCTGTTTCTTCAGCCTCGAAAAGCTGATGATTTTTTATATCGCTACTCTCAATACCTGTTTCAGCCGCTTGAGCTGGTTTGTCTATAGAGGGCTCGGTCGTTTTTTCTTCCTCCTCGACAACTGCAAAGGTTTGCTGCTCTGTTTCCATTGCGAGGGTTGCAGGGAAGTCCAGCGGTTCTTTAATGGGTTCTTCTTGGTTTGCTGTCTGGCTTACCAGTGTTTGACGGGTCGTAAACCAGATTGCCAGAAGCACAAATACACAGCCCATACAGGAGAGGATCAACAGCGGGATATGCTGACTGGTTAACATTTTTCGGGTAGGCGCCTGACTCAGCCAAAGTGTAAAGGAGCCTATACTTTTATCCTGCTGTAAAAGATGGCGGACCTGTTTGATATCTGAAACTTCACCCGCTCTGGCTATAAGTACACCGTTCCTGTCTTTAACCTGAAGCCCTTCGATATGGTCGGTTTGTGTTAACTCATTCAGGAGGTAATTCAGGCTTACGCGATCATTTGAGAGGATTAATGGGCGTATCAGTGCTTCACTTTGAAGTGCAAGAGCATCCCCGAGTTTAAGGGTTTCGGTTTTGGCCAGTCTGGATGTTGCCAGTGAAAGATAGACTGTGCTGAGCAGAATGCCTGCGAGCATTGCCAGAATCACGGCAAGGAACAGGGTCCTTCTGGTTTTTGGCGTGGCATCCATTAGTTCAGTCACAGGTCTCATTTGGCTCAAATCTGATAGCAGTTGCAGATAATAACAGTTGATCAGCCCGAGCGGGAATATCAAATATGCTCTAAGTCTGGTCCTCTGTAATGGCAGGAGTATAATAAGCAGCCTATTGAGTGGAAGGACGGCTATGAACGTACAAGAATACATGATCGAACTGGGCGAAAAAGCGCGTGATGCGGCTCGTCTGGTAGCAAAAGCAGACACAAACCTGAAAAATCAGGCGTTACTGGCGATGGCTGAAGCGATAGACAGCAGTCGACCGGCACTGCGTGACGCTAATGCTAAAGATCTGGAAAACGGCCGTAACAATGGTTTGGATGATGCAATGCTGGATCGTCTTGAGCTCACGGATGCTCGCATTGATACCATGATTGAAGGTTTGCGTCAGGTTGCTTCCCTGCCAGATCCAGTGGGTGCTATCAATGACCTTAAATTTCTGCCAAGTGGTATTCAGGTTGGCAAAATGCGGGTGCCATTGGGTGTTATCGGCATTATTTATGAGTCCCGTCCGAATGTAACGGTCGAGGCTGCGAGCCTGTGCCTGAAATCCGGTAATGCAACAATCCTGCGTGGTGGTTCCGAGGCGATTAATTCCAACCAGGCGGTTGCTGCATGTATTCAGCAAGGTCTTAAAGAGACTGGATTGCCTGAAACAGCTGTGCAGGTGGTAGAAACCACTGATCGTGAAGCCGTTGGTCAGATGATTACCATGCCAGAATATGTGGATGTAATTGTGCCGCGTGGTGGTAAAGGCCTGATTGAGCGTATCAGTCGTGATGCCAAAGTCACGGTGATCAAACACCTGGACGGAATCTGCCATGTTTATATCGACAGCGAAGCTGACAAAGGCAAAGCGGTTAATATCTCACTGAATGCGAAAACACACCGTTATGGTACCTGTAACACCATGGAAACGCTGTTGGTGAACGCGGATATCGCAGCGGAGGTATTACCTGAGCTGGCGGAACGTTATCAGGCTGTTGGTGTTGAACTGCGTGGTTGTGAACGCACCCGTGAAGTAGTGCCTTATGCAAATGAGGCTACAGATGAAGATTGGGTGACCGAATACCTTGCGCCGGTATTGTCGATCAAAATTGTCGATACTATGGATGCAGCGATTCGCCATATAAACCGTTATGGTTCTCATCATACGGACTCGATTATCACTGAAAACTACACCAAATCACGGGCCTTCCTGCGAGAGGTGGATTCAAGTTCCGTTATGGTGAATGCATCTACACGTTTTGCGGATGGTTTTGAGTATGGTCTTGGCGCTGAGATTGGTATCTCTACGGACAAAATCCACGCTCGTGGACCTGTAGGGTTAGATGGTCTGACTTCCGAAAAGTACGTGGTACTTGGCGATGGTCATATCCGTAAGTAATCGTTGATGTCTAAAAACGCCTTTGTGTTTATGGGTGGGACATTTGATCCCATCCATAATGGTCACCTCCGAACCGCGCTGGAAATGCAGCAGTGGCTCGGGGTCGACCGTTTACACCTGATTCCTTCAAAAACACCTGTCCATAAAGATGCTCCAGGCAGTACCTCCGCCCAGAGATTGGAAATGGCCAGACTAGCTGTTGATGGTGAGTCTGCACTTCAGGTGGATGAGCGTGAAATTAATTCGGATCAGCCATCGTATACGCTTTTGACCCTGCAGGGTTTAAGAACAGAACTGGGCGATGCAGTACCGATCTGTATGATTATGGGAATGGATGCTTATCAGACTTTACCGTCGTGGCATGAATGGCAGAGATTCCTGACTCTTGGGCATTTGATCGTTGTTCAAAGGCCCGGTTATCAACTGGCTGATGATTCTGTGATGGCGGAAATGACCCGCCAGCATCGTGCTGACAGCCCGCAAGAACTTTTAAGCCAACCTTCGGGAAAGGTGTTGCTGCATGAGCTGACACCCTTGGGGATCTCAGCGACACAGGTGCGCCAGGCTATAGCGTCAGGACACTCTCCCCGCTACCTGCTTCCTGATCCGGTTTGGCAATATATTCAAGAAAACCAGCTTTATGGTTTAACTAATTAAAGTGAACTAATGCAAACTGAAAAACTGATTGAATTGGTGCATAACGCACTGGAAGATATGAAAGCTAAGGATGTGGTTGATCTGGATGTCCGTGAACGTTCTACCGTCACTGACTATATGATTGTAGCCAGCGGTACTTCGAAGCGTCATGTAGGCTCTGTGGCAGAAGAAGTCATCATTAAGGCCAAAGAAGCGGGTATTATGCCGCTGGGTTCTGAAGGTCAGGGCAGTGCCGACTGGGTTCTGGTGGATCTGGGTGATGTGGTTGTACATGTCATGATGCCGGATGCACGCTCATTTTATGATCTTGAGCGCCTTTGGGGTGTGGAATCCGATAGCTAGAGTTTGTTATGAAGATTCGCATCATCGCAGTTGGCGGAAAAATGCCTGCATGGGTCAATGAAGGTTACAACGAATACACGAAGCGTTTACCTGCAGATTTTCAGATCGAACTGATTGAGTTGCCTTTGGGGCATCGGGGTAAAAGCAGTGATATCACTCGTGCCAAGAAGCAGGAGGGTGATCAGATGCTGGCTGCGATTCCCAAAGGTGACCGAATTATCGCTCTGGAAGTATTGGGGAAAAACTGGTCTACAGAACAACTGGCTTCTCAGGTTGAAGACTGGCGTATGGATGGCCGTAACATTAGTTTGTTGATTGGTGGCCCCGATGGGTTAGATAGCCGTTGCACTGCAATGGCAGACCAGAAATGGTCTCTTTCTGCCCTGACGTTGCCGCACCCGTTAGTCAGGGTCATGTTGGCTGAACAGTTATATCGTGCCTGGACAGTGATTCAGGGACATCCTTATCATAAGTAATTGAACCCGCACAGGTTAAAAAACCAGAGTATGGCAACAGAACGCCTTAAGGATCACAGTAAAGAGAGTCGCACCTTTAAAATTCGGGCGATTCTCGCATTTGCTGTTGTTGTGAGTCTGTTGATGGTGCTGGTGGTGCGCCTATTCTACTTGCAAGTGGTTGAACACGAACGGTTTTCAGCAATTTCAGAAGACAACCGTGTTCAGTTGCAACCTGTTCCACCTAACCGCGGCCTGATCTATGACCGCAACGGTGTATTGCTCGCTGATAATCGCCCTAGCTACAGCGTAACCATTCTCAAGGAGGAGGTGGAAGACCTTGAGCAAACTCTTGCAGACCTTCAAGACCTGATTCCAATCACAGATAGAGAAATTGAGCGTTTTAAAAAGCGGCTGCGCCAACGCCGGCGCTCGTTTGAGTCGGTCCCCGTTCGGTTCCGTCTGACTGAGCAGGAGATTGCGACAATCTCGGTAAATTATCACCGTTTAGCAGGAGTGCGGGTTGAGGCCGAACTAATTCGGCATTACCCCTTTGGGGAAACGTTGGTTCATGCCATGGGGTATGTAGGTCGTATCAACGAAGCCGAATTAAAACGTGTGGATGAAAGGAATTACTCAGCGACCCATTACATCGGCAAACTGGGTATTGAGAAATTCTACGAAGATAAACTCCACGGTGAGGTAGGGTTTCAAAAAGTTGAAACCAATGCCCGTGGCCGCGTAATGCGGGTACTGGAAAGGTCAGACCCTAAACCAGGCAGTGATTTGGTTCTACACCTGGATTTAAGGTTACAGCAGATAACTGAAAAGTTGCTTGAAGGTCGTCGGGCTTCAGTCGTCGCAATCGATCCAAAAACCGGTGGTATTCTTACGCTAGTTTCAAAACCCGGCTACGATCCCAATCTATTTGTTACGGGTATATCCTCGAAAGATTATGAGGCTCTTAGAGGCTCAAGAGACCTGCCGCTTTTTAACCGTGCAATTCGAGGCGGCTACCCACCTGGGTCTACTATTAAACCGATCACCGCCCTTTCAGCTATAGATTCCGGCGTAGTGAGCCCGGGATACACTATTTTCGATCCCGGTTGGTACACCCTGACTCAGGGTGGGCGTAAATATCGTGATTGGAAAAAATATGGGCATGGCCGGGTCAATATGAATGATGCTATTGCCCAATCCTGTGATACCTGGTTTTATGACGTCGCCCATAAAATGGGGGTAGACCCGATGTCTGACTATTTGGGACGCTTTGGTTTTGGTGAAGTAACCAGTCTGGATCTGCCTGAGGCATTAGGGGCGATTTTACCGTCCAAAGCCTGGAAGAAAAGGGCGAGAAAAACCTCGTGGTATACCGGGGATTCACTCAATATGAGTATTGGACAAGGCTTTTTTGTGGCTACGCCTCTGCAGTTAGCGACTGCCACGGCGGTTATCGCAAATCGCGGAAAGTGGGTGCAGCCAAAAATGTTGCAGGGCATTAAGAAATTAGACGAGGAAAATGGTGAAATTTTAGAAATGCCAGAAATTACCTCGGTCAAACTTCCGCGTCAGGATGTTCAGCTCAATAATGAAAAAAACTGGGATCTAATCATCAAAGGAATGCATGATGTTATGCACTCCGCGAAAGGTACCGCTCGACGCTCCGGTGCTGGTGCCTTGTATAAAATTGCAGGAAAAACCGGTACGGCTCAGGTTGTCGGCATTAAACAAGATGAAGAATACGATGCTGAAAAATTAGCCGAAATTCACCGGGATCATGCTCTTTTTGTGGCTTTTGCACCTATAGAAGACCCGCAAATTGCAATCTCTGTTGTGGTTGAGAATGGTGGAGGTGGCTCAACTACCGCCGCGCCTATCGCCCGTCAAATTATGGATGCCTATCTGTTTGGAATTGATCCTCTTTTTGAAGAGGAGGCGCTGTGAGCAATCGCGAATTTGAACGCTTTATGCCGGAAGCGCATGACCATCTGCGAACCCGACCCAGCCTCTGGAGTTACACCCATCTGGATGCATGGTTATTAATCCTGCTGCTGTTGTTATGCGGATTTGGTTTGTTTGTTCTTTACAGCGCCTCAGGCCAGGATCTGGGATATGTTGTCCGTCAGGCTATTCGCATGGGGGCAGGCTTTTTTGTAATGATTGTGCTGGCTCAGCTTACCCCTAGATTTTTGGGTAGGTGGGCTCCCTGGCTCTACGTGATCGGAATAGGGCTATTAATTGCAGTTATTCTCTTTGGTGTGGGAGCAAAAGGGGCCCAGCGTTGGCTGGCATTGCCGGGGTTCCGTTTTCAGCCTTCTGAAATAATGAAGCTGGTACTACCGCTTACTGTTGCGTTTTTCCTCGCCCATAGACCGCTACCACCAAGTATTAAGAATGTGTTTATCAGTCTGATTCTGATTGGTTTACCTACAGTTCTGATCATGAAGCAGCCTGATCTGGGTACCTCTTTGCTGATCGCTTCTTCAGGGGTATTTGTTTTGCTGCTTTCAGGCATTCGGTGGCGCTATATTTTCGCCGCTTTAGGCGTTGCTGGTGCGGCTCTGCCGGGTTTGTGGGCGGTGATGAAGGATTATCAGAAACAACGGGTTCTGACTTTCCTGGATCCGGAAAGTGATCCATTGGGTGCAGGTTGGAATATTATTCAGTCGAAAACAGCCATAGGCTCGGGCGGAGTATATGGTAAGGGTTGGTTAGGCGGAACTCAGTCACAATTAGATTTCTTACCGGAATCCCATACCGATTTTATTATTGCGGTTGTCGCTGAGGAGTTAGGCTTAATCGGAGTGCTGATTCTACTGTCTCTGTATCTGCTGATTATCGCCCGCGGTTTGGTGATAGCTGCACAGGCCCCGGATAGTTTTGGGCGATTGTTGGCGGGTAGCCTGATTTTAACTTTCTTTGTTTATGTATTTGTTAACATCGGCATGGTAAGTGGTTTGTTGCCTGTCGTAGGTGTGCCATTACCCTTGGTGAGTTATGGTGGTACTTCTATTGTCACCTTGATGGCAGGGTTCGGTATTATTATGTCAATACACAGTTATCGAACCATGTTGTTAAAGTAGGGTCATACAGGAATATTTTGGGTGTAATGTTGATGAGGATACAGGGATGAAAGAAATAAAGTGGGTCGGTAGCAGCCTTTTAATTATCGGGCTGGCGTTAGGCGGCTGTTCATCCAAACCCGAAACTGACACTGCTGTGGTTACAGAGAAACAGTCAAAGCAGCAGACTGAAGCAAAACAAGAAGTGAAACCGGAAAAAGCATCTGATCAGGTTAAGGAAACCGTTACTCCTGAGCAACCTGTTCGATTTGATCGTTATACAGAATATCCCGATGCACAGCTGTTTATTGAAGAGATGAAGTCTGAAGGCTTCAGTGAAGCGTATTTAACTGAAGTTCTGAATCAGGCAAAACGCCAGGAATCCATTTTAAAAGCGATTTCCAGACCTGCAGAAGGGCGTCTCACCTGGGGGCGTTACCGCCAAATATTTATCGAACCTAAGCGAATCTCTCAGGGTGTCAAATTCTGGCAGGAGAATCGTGATGTGTTGGCCAAAGCGGAAAAAACATACGGTGTACCCGCTGAAATTATCGTCGCGATTATCGGGGTAGAAACACGATATGGCAGAATTACCGGTAGTTATCGGGTACTGGATGCCTTAGCAACACTGGGTTTTGATTACCCGCGTCGGAGTAAGTTTTTCCGAGGTCAGCTAAAAGAGTATCTGCGACTGGTAAGGGAAGAAAATGTTGATGTGACCTCCCTTAAAGGTTCCTACGCCGGTGCTATGGGTTATGGACAATTTATCCCATCAAGTTATCGCAACTATGCGGTAGATTTTGATCAGGATGGGCAGCGGGACATCTGGAAGAATAAGACCGATGCCATAGGCAGTGTTGCTAATTACTTTGCAGTACATGGCTGGAAAGCAGACGAGCCTGTTATTAGTGCAGTTTCTCTTCCTGCGAATCTGGAAGAAGACTGGTTTGGTAAAGGGCGTAAAGGGCTGACTCCAAAAGTAACTCTTGGGGAGTGGCAGGAGCGTGGGGTTACCCCGGGTTTGAACTTGTCTCCTGAAGGAAAAGCCACTCTGTTACGGTTAGAAATAGAGGAAGATAAACAGTATTGGTTGGGATTACATAACTTTTATGTGATAACGCGTTATAACCACAGTAACCTCTATGCGATGGCGGTTTATCGTTTGAGTGAAGAGATTAAACAGGCTTATAACACAGCCAATTAAATTGGGTTTGGTATTGTGCGATTGAATATGTATAGCAGGCTATTTACCTTAATTGTCATCATTAGCATCGCTGGTTGCTCTTCTAACAGTGGTCGTTATCAAATGAGGCACGATAAGGCTCCAGACCGGCCTGTTGATGTATCGCATGTGAAAGATGCTGTGCCCCGGGTAGAACCCAAAAGTCGTGGTGGAAATAAAAGCCCTTATACGGTGCTGGGTAAGCGCTATCATGTGATGCCCAGTGCACAAGGTTATGCCGAAACGGGGACTGCCTCCTGGTACGGCAAAAAGTTTCATGGCCATAAGACCTCTAATGGCGAAATTTACGACATGTACAAGATGTCAGCAGCGCATAAGTCTCTGCCTATACCAACCTACTTGCGTGTAACCAATGTTGCGAATAACAAACAGGTCATTGTAAGGGTAAATGACCGCGGCCCCTTTCATGGTAATCGTTTGATTGATCTTTCATATGCAGCCGCTTCCAAACTGGATATGTTGAAGAAAGGAACCGCTCGGGTCAGGCTGGAAGCGATAGATCCCCGAGCCTGGCAACGTTCCAGTAATGTTGTTGCTGTATCAACTCCACCTCCAGAGCAAAATGTTGCGGGTCGTTATCTGCAGGTAGGTGCGTATTCCACTAGAACTTCAGCGCTGCAGGTTGAGAGCAGGCTTCGAAATGCCTTCAATCAATTAGCAGTTATTACCAGAAATGCAGTGTTGTCGGATGGGAAAACGGTGTACCGGGTTCAACTAGGCCCCCTGCAAAGTACCTCGTCTCTTTCTGAGCTGATAAATAGAGTGGAACAGCTGGGCTATTCAAACCCTCGTTTGGTAGACTACCCGTAGAATTACAGGCGGCTTTAGATTTCAACACCACACAATTTTTGATGGAAGAACATGTTTAATAAGGTATCAAAGTTATTTTCCGTTGTTTTTGTAATTGTTTTTTCCTTACAGGTTAAAGCGGTTACTCCACTTATTCCCGCGGAACCGCAAATAGCAGCTACGGCTTATCTGGTGATGGATGCAGATACCGGCAAATTAATCGCTGCAAAAAATGAGCATGGTCGTTTTGCCCCTGCCAGCCTGACAAAAATGATGACGGCCTACATCCTCGAATACGAGTTGAATAAAGGTAATGTCAGTAAAGAAGACCTGGTTCTGGTTAGTGAAAAGGCCTGGAGAACTCAAGGGTCAAGAATGTTCATTCGGGAGGGTACACAGGTAACGCTGTCTGACCTGATGAAGGGTATTATTATTCAGTCGGGTAATGATGCATCCGTTGCTGTCGCTGAACATATTGCGGGCAGTGAAGCCGCTTTTGCTGATCTGATGAACCAGCATGCCAGTTTGCTGGGTATGAAAAACAGCCACTTTTTGAATTCCACCGGTTTGCCTGCGGATGACCATGTCTCTTCTGCCTTCGACCTGGCGCTATTGGCGAAAGCGATTATTCAGGATTTCCCAGAGCATTATGATATTTATTCTGAGAAATATTTTACCTACAACAAAATTCGTCAGCCTAACCGTAATAAACTGCTGTGGCGGGATAAAACAGTCGATGGTTTGAAAACCGGATACACTGATGATGCAGGTTATTGTCTTGTTGCTTCTGCTAAAAGAGACAATATGCGCCTTATCTCAGTAGTACTGGGTACTTCTGATGAGGAAGCTCGTGCACGTGAGAGCCAGAAACTGTTGTCTTACGCCTTCCGCTATTACCGTACACACAAGCTGTTTGAAAAAAATATCCTGCTGAACACCAGTAAAGTCTGGGCAGGGGAAGTGGATCAGCTCCGTATGGGTATTACTGAAGACCTGTATGTGACTATTCCTCGTGGACAGGCTGATAGCCTGCAAGCCACTATGGATGTTGAACGAGTGATTAAAGCACCGCTGGCTAAAGGTCAGGCGGTAGGTAAGGTAAAAGTAACGCTGGATGGTAAAGTGGTGAAAGAAGTTCCGCTGGTTGCTATGGATAATATTCCTGAAGCGGGCTTCTTGAAAAAGATCTGGCACGCAATTTTACTGTTCTTTACCAGTTTAATCGGCTAAAAGTTAATATTAACGGCTCTTTAATTTTGCACGGATGCCCGCATCTTATGAAGGTGTGGGCATTCTTATTTTAAAACTATGCAAACAGTCTATCTGAATGGTCAGTTGTTACCTGCAAACGAAGCGAAGGTTTCGGTTTTTGACCGAGGCTTTCTATTTGGTGACAGCGTGTATGAAGTGATCCCTTTTTATCAGGGGGTCGGTTTTCGTCTAAAAGAGCACCTTGAACGTTTGAACCATAGTTTAAGAGCCATTCGGATCAAATCAGATACGAATTGGGAACAGGTGTTAACTCAGTTGGTTGAGGCTAACGGGGGAGGCAACCTTTCCGTCTATCTGCAAGTGACGCGTGGCGATGCAGGCAAGAGAAGCCATGCTTACGCCGACACGATGGAACCTACAGTATTTGCCTGTTGTTCCGAAATAAAGGATATCTGGCAGGCCGGTGCAGCAGATATCAAACCGATTAAAGCTGTAGTCTCGGAAGATCTTCGCTGGCACCGTTGTGATATTAAGTCCACCTGCCTGTTGCCCAATATATTAGTGTTGCAGCAGGCTAAAGATCAGGGTGCTGATGAGGCGCTGTTTTCAAGGGATGAACGCCTTACCGAAGGCTCTGCCTGCAATCTGTTTCTGGTCAAGCGTGGGGTTTTATTCACGCCTAAGCGCAGTTCGGAAATACTGGGTGGGATCACTCGTCAATTGATACTGGAATTGGCTGATGAACATGGCATTCAGTATCAGGAGATGGATATAGACTATGAGCGTTTGCTCACGGCAGACGAAGTCTGGGTATGTAGCTCAACCCGGGGTATTATTCCTGTAACAGAAGTGGATGGAAACAGGATTGGTGATGGCCTGAAAGGCCCTCTATGGAACAAAATGTTTGAATTGTTCACCGTTTATCAACGCGAGTTGATGGCGGGTGAACACAACAAGTTAAGTTAAAGCGTATGTCTGATAAGCAGCAAGAAGCACCAAAAATAGAATTTCCCTGCCCAAACTATCCGATTAAAGCGGTGGGTGTTGGCGGTCATGATTTTCAGAGCCACGTGGTTGAGATTATTCAGATTCATGTTCCGGATTTTGATCTGGAAACGGTGTCTGTACATGACAGTCGCAACGGCAATTTCCAGTCCGTGCGTTTTAAAATCACCGCACAGGGTGTTGATCAGCTGAAAGCATTACATGAAGCGCTGATGAAGTCTGATCGTGTTAAGATGGTTATCTGATGGTTTCTGATCAACTAGTCATTCGTGATCTTGGCTTGCAGCCCTATGAGCCTACCTGGCAGCGAATGCAGCAGTTCACCAATGAACGGGATGAATCTTCTGCTGATGAAATCTGGGTGCTGCAGCATGAGCCGGTTTTCACTCAGGGGCAGGCAGGGAAGGAAGAACACCTGCTTGGCACTGGCGATATCCCGGTGGTTCAAGTTGATCGTGGTGGTCAGGTAACCTATCACGGACCGGGGCAGTTAATTATTTATCTGCTGCTGAATCTGAAAAGAAAAAAAATAGGTGTACGTGATCTTGTAACAATTATGGAGGAATCCGTAGTAGAAACATTACAGGATTATCAGGTTGAGGCTTATGCTAAACCTGATGCACCTGGCGTTTACGTTAATAATAATAAAATTGCATCTCTGGGGTTGCGGGTACGCAGAGGATGTTCGTTTCATGGTCTGGCTTTAAATCTGGATATGGATCTTGAACCCTTCTTGCGTATCAATCCTTGTGGCTATGCGGGCATGGCAATGACGCAGTTGGCTTCACTCGTAGATAGCCTGGATCAGGCTGAAGTATCCGAACGTTTGTTAAATCATTTAATTAATAAGATCGGGTATAAGAATCTAACCCGACATAACTCTCTGGATTGAGAATTACATGTCCGAAAAAACTACTAAAACCTCTTCTAGCGTTAAGAGGGTGGAGCAGGGTGTAAAACTGCGAGGCGCTGATAAAGTGGATCGCATCCCTGTTAAGGTCATTCCAACCGCAAAAGAAGATATGCCGCGTAAACCTGATTGGTTACGTGTGAAGATGGGTTCTAATGCTGAAGTTACCCGTATAAAGAACAAGCTTCGTAAACATAAGCTTTCCTCTGTATGTGAAGAAGCCAGTTGCCCGAATCTGGGTGAATGTTTCAGTCACGGTACGGCAACTTTTATGATCATGGGCGATATTTGTACCCGTCGCTGCCCTTTCTGTGATGTAGCTCATGGCCGACCTAACGCTCTGGATGAAAATGAGCCGAAAGAGATGGCAGATGCTATCGCTGATATGGGGTTACGTTATGTGGTTGTAACATCCGTTGATCGTGATGATTTACGCGATGGTGGTGCTCAGCACTTTGCTCATTGTGTCCGTGAAACCCGTTTGCAGGTCCCGACAATTGAAATGGAAATTCTGGTACCAGATTTCCGTGGTCGTATGGATATTGCGATCGATATCCTCACAGAAACACCTCCGGATGTCTTTAACCATAATATGGAAACGGTTCCGCGCTTGTACAAAGCGGTGAGACCCGGTTCTGATTATGAGTGGTCTTTGCGTTTGTTGAAAAAGTATAAAGCCAAAAATCCTGATGTACGTACCAAGTCGGGTTTGATGGTAGGTATCGGCGAGACCAATGAAGAGATCGTTCAGGTTATGAAAGATCTCCGAGCTCATGATGTGGATATGTTAACCATTGGTCAGTATCTACAGCCCAGCCGTAGCCATCTTAAAGTTGAGCGTTTTGTTACACCGGATGAGTTTGATGAATTCGGTCGTCTTGCCAAAGAGATGGGCTTCAAGCATGCGGCTTGTGGGCCTTTGGTAAGGTCTTCATACCATGCTGATCTTCAGGCGAAAGGCGAAAAAGTGGGATAGTTTCTATGAATCCCTGAAGAAGCTGCACAATGTGCGGCTTTTTTATTGCCTTTTTGAAATCTAAAGTATATATTAGATAAATCTAATATATAGGGTTTTAGGCATGGCAAATAAAACAATATCTGTTTCGGCATCTATGGGAAAGGGTTGGGCAATCCACTCGGAAATTCGTGAACACAAGGTGGTCATTGATCAACCTCAGGCGAGCGGCGGTACTAACGAAGGTCCAACGCCTCTGGAGTATTTCCTGTTTTCGATTGCTGGCTGTGTAGGTAGCATCGGTCGAATTGCTGCCCATCAGAAGAAAATATCTCTGAATGCGATGGAGATAAATGTCGAAGCGGATCTAAATCCTATGGGACTCATGGGGCAGGAAACTGAAGACCGCGTGGGTTTTCAGCAGATTAGAATCAGTGCGAAAATTGATGCTGATCTTTCTGATGAAGAGAAAAAAGCATTTTTGGATGAAGTGTGTGATCGTTGCCCATTGCACGACAACACTAAGCTGGAAACGGTTGTCCTACATTCACTGGCTTAGGTGATAAGTTCAGCGGCTATAGTTTTGATAGTTTTCGGTCTGCATTTGCACCACATACTCTGCCAGCATATTGGCTTTTTCGTCGCTGAACTCTTTAAACGCTGGCATGTTATGTCTGGCGTTGTAGCCGTATTTGATCAGCAGAATGACCTTATGCTCACTCATGGGTTCTTTGCTTGAATAGTGCTCCATGCTCGCACCGGGTCCGGATTTCTCATGGCACGCTTTACAGTAGTATCCATACAGCTCAGCACCCGTTTTCATTTTATCGGGTGTGATCGCTTCATCTTCGCATCCTGATAACAAGCATGTACTAAGAATGACGAGGGTGATTAAACTACGCATTAGCAATCCAGATTGAAATGTAGCCTGCATGATAATGCCGGCTGGTTGGCTTATCAATAAGTTCCTATTACTTTTAGTAGGAACGGGTATCAAGATTAAGAGGGCTGCCCGCCAGGCTCATGGCGATACTGGTTAGCAGGATCCATGGATCCCCGGGCATCATGCCTTTAACTACCTTATCGGTCTCTGCGCAGTAGCGAAGCGCCTGTTGAATATTTTGTGGCGGAACCCGACGTGCCGCTTGTCTGGCCAGTGGTTTTCTTTTACCCCAGATTCGTTCCTGCTGACATACCTGATCAAAAGATTTTCCACTCTGTTGAGCATGCTGAATAGCTGCAAGTGACCTTAGTTCTTTTGATAGCGCCCAGAGCACCACAGGAGCTTCCGTACCATCTTGGCGGAGAACCTGAAGTATCTTGTTGCATCTTGCGGCTTCACCCTGAAGGGCGGCGTCAGACAATCCATAGATATCATAGCGAGAGCTGTCAGACACCGCTTCTACGACATCTTCTGCAGTCACAACCTGATTCTTGAATAAAAGGCTGAGTTTACTTAATTCCTGTTTTGCAGCGAGAAGGTTGCCTTCAATGCGGTCGCATAAGAGTTGTACAGCTTCGTCATCAAGGTTCAGTTCTATCTGCGCTGCTCTTTGCCTGATCCAGTTAGGTAGCTGGTCAGTTTCTACTGGCCAGATTTCTACAATCACACCGGCCTTATCCACGGCCTTGAACCAGGCGCTTTTTTTGCTTGAGCCATCAAGCTTTTCGGCAATGATCAGCAGGATGTTATCGGGAGCTGGATTGGCAAGGTATTGCTGGAGTATTTCACTGGCCTTTTTGTTCAGCTTGCTGCCGCCGAGGCGCAGTTCGATAATTTTTTTCTCTGCGAACAGGGAAAGTGCATTGGCGCACTCGAGCAGATATTCCCAACTGAAACTGCCATCAACATGAAGAACCTCACGTTCAGAGAAACCCTGTTGCTGTAACTTGTGCCGTACAGCATCACAGCTTTCCTCTGAGAGCAGTGGCTCGTCTCCGGTAACCAGATATACAGGGCTTAGGCCTTTTGATATCTGGGAACCAAGCTGATCAGGCCGGATTTTCATTGGGAGTTACTTACTGGTTTTAAACGAGAGATAGCGACGAAGCATGCTCTGCGCAACAGCATCGTACAGTTCCTTACGGATCTGTCTTTCCTGAGTGCCGCTGGCGGTTGCTGTGTCTTTGTCGTAGTCGTACAAGCGTTCACGTTGGATGCGTATATCAGACGTCAGCGGTTGGCCCTTACTGTCAGCAATCAGCATGGTAACTTCCAGGTTCAATTCGTATTCGTCAATGTCTGAATTACTGACAGTTGCGCTCTTTCGGCTGTATTCGTGTGAAAGTATCCGGATCTGATAGGGAGCGTTAGCAATCTCTTCAATGCCGTTGAAGGCCATATTGCTTTTCAGGCTGTTAACTAGCTGACTTGCCCCTGTTTTATCAACCAGGGTGACCTGTCGCAGAGCTGAATCAACATCCTGAACTCCGCGCAAGTGGAAACCACAAGCACTTAAAAGGCCAAGAACGCTGATAAAAAAAACGAACCTGGCAAATAAAGGTAGTTTCCACTGCATGATTTCTATAACTCCTTGTGAAGCAACTGAGCAATTAACCTACAACAATGTTGACCAATCTGCCAGGTACAACAATTTTCTTACGGATTGTCTTATCGGCCATGTGTTTCTGCACATTTTCATCCGCCAGAGCTGTATGTAGAACTACGTCCTCATCGGCATCTGCTGCAACGTTGATCTTGGCACGTACCTTACCGTTCACCTGTACAACAAGCTGGATAGTGTCCTGAACCAGTGCAGACTCATCAACCTGTGGCCACTCTGCAACCAGCACATCACCCTCATTGCCAAGTTCTTGCCACAATTGGTGGCTAATATGTGGAACGATTGGTGAGAGCAGCAATACAGCAGACTCAAGAGCTTCCTGCATGACAGCTCGGCCTTGTTCGCTGATATCAACAAACTTAGCGATCGTGTTGGACAGCTCCATTACTGCAGCAATAGCCGTGTTGAACGTTTGACGACGCTCAATATCATCAGTCACTTTCTGAATGGTGGAGTGTGTTTTAAGGCGCAGTTCTTTCTGTACATCTGTCAGGTTGGCTGTATCAATAGCAATATCAGAGCCGCCAACGTTCAGATGGTCAAAGGCCTGTTTCCACAGGCGCTTAAGGAAACGCAGAGCACCTTCTACACCGGTATCAGACCATTCCAGAGATTGCTCTGGTGGTGCCGCAAACATCATAAACAGGCGTACAGTGTCGGCGCCGTATTTATCGATCATGACCTGTGGGTCGATACCGTTGTTTTTCGACTTGGACATCTTCGACATACCGTCGTGCTGAAGAGTCTGTCCAGTAGTACGGTGAGTGGCTGCTGTAACGCGGCCTTTGTCGTCAGTTTTTACATCCACATCTGTGGGTGCTACCCAAACCTGACCGCCTTTTTCATCTTCGTAGTAATAGCTGTCTGCTAATACCATGCCCTGACACAGAAGACGTTTGAACGGTTCATCACTATCAACCAAGCCTTCGTCGCGCATCAGTTTGTGGAAGAAACGCGAGTAAAGCAGGTGAAGGATGGCATGTTCAATACCGCCGATATACTGATCTACCGGTAGCCAGTAGTTGGCTTTTTCAGGTTCCAGCATCGCGTTTTCACTGCTACGAGATGCATAACGTGCGTAATACCAGCTGGACTCCATGAATGTATCGAAGGTATCCGTTTCACGTTCTGCCGCGCCGCCACACTTAGGGCAGGTGGTATTGATGAAGCTGTCCATCTTTTTGATCGGAGAACCGCTACCATCAAACTCAACGTCAGTTGGAAGTACAACGGGAAGCTGATCTTCAGGAACTGGTACTGAACCACAACTGTTACAGTTGATTACCGGGATAGGAGCTCCCCAATAGCGCTGACGAGACACGCCCCAGTCACGCAGACGGAAGTTAACGGTTACTTTACCTTTGCCTTTAGCTTCGAGGTCGGAAGCAATGGCTTTGAAGGCCATATCAAATTCGAGGTCGTTGTAATCACCGGAATTGACCAGAGCACCTTTTTCAGTGAAAGCTTCAACTGAAAGATCAACCTCATCACCGTTTACGGAACGGATCACCTGCTTGATTGGCAGACCATAGGTGGTCGCAAATTCCCAATCGCGCTGGTCATGTCCTGGTACTGACATAACAGCACCTGAGCCATAGTCCATCAGTACAAAGTTGGCAGTCCACACAGGCACTTCTTCACCTGTGAGTGGGTGTATCGCAGTGATACCCAGCGCCATGCCTTTTTTCTCCATGGTCGCCATGTCGGCTTCTGCAACTTTGACGTTTTTGCACTCTTCAATGAATGCGGCCAGCTCAGGATTATTCTGAGCCGCTTTGATCGCCAATGGATGTTGTGCAGCAACGGCAACGTAAGTCACGCCCATTAGCGTATCTGGACGGGTTGTGAATACTTCCAGCTCGCCATAATCAGCAACGTCAAATGTCAGCTCAACACCTTCAGAACGGCCGATCCAGTTCTTCTGCATGGTGCGAACCTGTTCGGGCCACTCATCGAGTTTGTCCAGATCTTCCAGAAGCTGGTCAGCGTAGTCTGTGATTTTAAGAAACCACTGCGGGATTTTTTTGCGTTCAACCAGAGCGCCTGAGCGCCAGCCGCGGCCGTCGATCACCTGCTCATTTGCCAGTACGGTTTGATCAACCGGGTCCCAGTTAACTTCAGCTTCTTTTTTGTATACCAGGCCTTTATCCATCAACTTGGTAAAGAACCACTGTTCCCAGCGATAGTATTCCGGGTGGCAGGTAGCCAGCTCGCGGTTCCAGTCGTAACCAAAGCCCATCTGTTCTAACTGATTACGCATGTAATCAATATTTTCATAAGTCCATTTCGCTGGAGCTACGTTGTTTTTCATCGCTGCATTTTCAGCGGGCAGGCCAAATGCGTCCCAACCCATTGGTTGCAGAACGTTTTTACCCTGCATGCGTTGATAACGGGAAACTACATCACCGATGGTGTAGTTACGAACATGCCCCATGTGTAGGCGGCCGCTTGGGTATGGGAACATAGACAGGCAGTAGAATTTCTCTTTCTGCAGGTCTTCTTCACATTTAAAGCTGTTATTTTCCTGCCAGTAATTCTGGATGGTAGGTTCAATCTTTTGCGGACGATATGTTTCGTTCATGTTCGTAAATCGTAATGCCTAGGATGAAAAACCGGCATCTTATTTGAGCGCAGTCACTGTTTTTGACTGAACTGGTTAGATACCGGTAAATAAAAGTTTGCGTATTGCCGCATAGGATACAATATATACATAGAAGCAAACAGCGTTTCGGGTGATTCGAGGTGAATTTATGAACCAAAATAACGATAAAAAAAATAATCTGGCCTCTGCGGACTATGACAGAGTTCTTTTACGCTTGACCAAAGACCTGAAAAGCTCAGAGGCCCCTAGCTGGGATGTGCTTCAGGAGAAAATACACGACGCAGTTGAATTGGAGATGGCGGCTGCGGAGATGACCCGTGATGAGATGGATCTGCTAAAAGCTTATCTCTACCGCGATCTGAAAAAACTGGGTTATTACGCCCATGAAACCGGTGAAGGTATTGCCGCGTGGCTGAAGTTTGATCTCAACGTGCTGGAACAGACTCTGGTTGAGCAGTTAAAGCAGATCGCAGATCAGACTCGAATCGGTCAGGAAGAACTGCGCGAACGGCTGGATCATGATGAAGATCAGTATCTGGCGGGTGAGTTAGCGACAGTGGGTACCTTAGAGTGCCTGGAGTGTGGACATCAGTTAACCCTGCAAACTACTGAGAAACTAGAAAACTGCTCCGCTTGCCAGAGTAAGTTTTTCAAAAGGGTATCATCGCCCTGGCCTTAAATGGTTGGCGTGATAAAATTCACCCTGGGCTTGCTCTTCGAGTAAGCCCAGTTACTTCACTTTTAGTTTCTATTTAAGTACCCAAGCTTTATGGATTGGAAAATTTTCCTCACTATATTTGCCGCAGTTTTTATTGCAGAGTTAGGTGATAAAACTCAGTTGGCAACCATGTTATTTGCAACAGATAAAGAGGTTAGCAAATACACCGTGTTTTTAGCAGCTTCGGCCGCATTAATAGTTGCTTCTGCCTTGGGTGTCTTAGCGGGTTCCTTGCTTTCCGATTATATCAATGAGAAATACCTGCACTATATTGCGGGTGTGGGCTTCATCGGTATTGGTGTTTTTACTCTCTATAACGCTTAAAAGCTTTTAGTAAGCACCTTCGGAATTAGACAATTAACTCCAGAAAATAGTTTGATGACTGCATTAGCTGAAACTCGGATAAGGGTTTGTGGCAGATCTTTTACGGCTACCCAGCCCGAATACTGTCATAAGTCCGGAGAGAATAAGGATAGGCAAAGAGCCATAAGTTTGGAAAGGGGTTTGTCCAGCCATTGCCTGAGCCTGAGTACGTAAAACTGCGGCTTCAAACTGCGGAAGTTTATCTACAATTTCCCCATGATGATTAATTACAGCCGAAATCCCATTGTTGGTGCCCCGTATTACCCAGCGACCATTTTCCAAAGCCCGAACCTGAGCGATCTGTAGATGTTGCGCAGGCGCGATTGAATCTCCAAACCAGGTGTCATTTGAAACTGTGAGAATAAAGTCCGCATTCTGCGTGGAGACTCTGACCAGTTCTGGATAGGCAATTTCGTAACAGATAGCGGGAGCTAACGTGTATTCACCAACCTTTAGCGAAGGCTGATTTCCTATCGGCAGGGAAAAACTCGACATGGGCAGGTTGAAGAAGTCGATTGTGCCTCTCAGGTAGGCTTCCATTGGGATATATTCGCCAAAAGGGACTAAACGCTGTTTATGGTAGATACCCGAGCCTGTAGTTAGTACAGCCAGACTGTTATGTGCTCGATAGCCTTTAGGGTGCTGGCTATCCGGAACAACACTGGGCATTCCGCTGATTAAAGTTACATGGTTGCGGTCCAGATCATTCAGGATGTTGGCTAATGGCTTCGCCGCGTTTCTGAATAAAGCGGGGATGGCTGTCTCTGGCCATAGCATCAAAGTGGTATCCAGATGGTCTTTGGTGAGTTGTTCATACCCGGCCAGAATTTCATTGCGGTATTCCGGTAGCCACTTAATGGATTGCGGAATGTTAGGTTGTACGATTGCTACATCCAGTGGTTTTTCTTGTTCGGTAGTCCAGGAAGGAGGCAACAGATAGCTGCCTATTAACGGCAGTGGGAAAATCAATATGGGGAGGACTTTCCGGTTTTTTAGTAATTCGGCCAGGCAGATTGCTAAAACCAAAAAAGCAAACGAGGCTAGCCAGACGCCACCGACAGGAAGCAGGTTCTGAATCGGTGTACCCAGAGCAGTATTGCCCAGGTATAACCAAGGGAATCCAGTTAAGAACCAGCTTCGAAGCCATTCAAATAAAATCCAGATTCCTATAAAACTGAGAGGCAGTAACCTGGCACCGAAACATTTCAGCCAGAGGTAATTCTGTAACGCAAAGAGTGTTGCTAGCCCCATGACAAACAGAGATGTAATGGCAATAGCCACAGGTAGCGGGGTCGCACTGTGTTCGCTGATACTGACAAACACCCAGGAAACGCCAGTGCCAAAGAATCCCACGCCAAATAACCAGCCTAGCCATGCGGCCTGTTTAGGGGATCTGTTCTGGCTGCAAAGGTAAAGTGCTGCAGGTGGTATCAGAGCCAGAAAGGGAATATTCAGCGGTGCCAGGGACGGGGCAATCAAAGCCCCTGCAAACAGACAGATTAACAGTTGCAGAGGCATGGGAACTATCCTGTTCTTGTTACCTGTAACAGGCGGATGCGGCGGGTATCGGCTGAGAGAACCTTGAAGTGGAAACCGTCAATTTGCACTTCTTCATCCTTTTTCGGTAGGTGACCAAATTTCTGAGTAACAATGCCGCCGATGGTATCAAATTCATCTTCAGAGAAGCCAACATCGAAGTACTCATTAAAGTCTTCAACTTCGGTGAGGGCTTTTACAATGTAAGCGTTGTCATCAAATAATTTGATATTGCTCTCATCTTCTTCGGAGTCGTGTTCATCTTCGATCTCGCCAACGATCTGCTCCAGAACATCCTCGATAGTGATCAAGCCTGATACGCCACCATATTCATCCATAACAATGGCCATATGGTTTCGGGTTACCTGGAACTCTTTCAAAAGTATATTCAGGCGTTTGGATTCCGGAATATAAGTAACTTGTCGTAATTTGGCTTTCAGGTCGAATTGATCGAGGTTACCTTCAAGGATCAATGGTAGAAGGTCTTTTGCTAATAATATCCCCATCACTTCGTCAGGGGTCTCGCCAATAACCGGAAAGCGGGAATGGGCACTGGAAATTACAACAGGAAGAAACTCTTTTGCGGTTTGATCTGCTTCCACAACCACCATCTGTGAGCGAGGAATCATGACATCGCGTACCTGCATGTCGGATACCTGCATCGCTCCTTCCATAATGGTCAGTGCTTCGTTATCGAGCAGGTTTTCGTCAGTTGCCTGTCTGAGATCGGTCAGCAGGTCTTCTCGACTGCGGGGTTCATCACTAAAAACTTGAGTGATTTTATCCAGCCAGTTTTTGGGCTGTCCCGTTCGGTCTTCGCTCATGATTTTTTGAGTATCCTGATTTAGTTGTCATCCCGATAGGGATCGGCAATGTTCAGTGTTGCTAGAATTTGACGTTCAAGATCTTCCATCTCTTCGGCGTCTGCATCATTTATATGATCGAATCCGATAAGATGCAAGCAACCATGAACAACCATATGTGCCCAATGGTTAAAAAGCGGCTTTTTCTGCTCAGTCGCTTCCTCTGCCACAACATCGGCACAAATAACCAGATCGCCCAATAGGCTCAGAGGAATGCCTTCGGGGACTTCAAAAGGGAAGGAGAGAACATTGGTAGCTTTGTCTTTATCCCGGTAGGTGTGATTCAGGTTCTGACTCTCTTCGGGGGAAACAACCCGAATGCAGACCTCACCTTTTTCAACCTGTCCATTTAGAGCGGCAGTCACCCAGTTCTGGAATTGTTCTTCAGTGGGTAGTTCACCTTCAACTTCGTATTGAATATCACAGTCGAAGCTCATTTTTAGCTACCCTTTTTGTTTTCTGCTTTTTCAAAACGATCGTAAGCGCGCACAATATGCTGAACCAGAGGGTGACGAACCACATCTTTGGCTGTGAACTGGGTAAAGCCAATGTCTTTGACACCATCCAGAACTTTCATGGCATGCACAAGCCCCGATAGCGTGCCTTTTGGTAGGTCAACCTGAGTAATATCGCCGGTAATTACAGCGGTGGAACCAAAGCCAATCCGGGTCAGGAACATTTTCATTTGCTCCCGCGTTGTGTTCTGGCTTTCATCCAGAATGACAAAGGAGTTATTTAACGTGCGGCCACGCATAAAGGCCAGTGGAGCGACCTCAATCACGTTTTTCTCGATAAGTTTACTGACACGCTCGAAACCGAGCATTTCATACAGAGCATCATAAAGAGGGCGTAAGTAAGGATCGACTTTTTGAGTCAGGTCTCCGGGCAGGAATCCCAGCTTCTCCCCAGCCTCCACTGCAGGTCTTACCAGCAGAATCCTGGCTACCTCTTCTTTTTCCAGAGCGTCTACGGCACAGGCAACTGCGAGATAGGTTTTACCGGTACCGGCAGGGCCAATACCAAAGTTAATGTCGTGTTCGAGAATTGAACGGACATACCCCTGTTGGTTTTCACCGCGGGGGCGAATCAGAGTTTTCTTGGTGCGAATGGCGATATCGGTATCAAGAACCTTCTGATGGCTGATCACTTGTTCAAGACCGCTTTGCTGGATCATCAAATGAATAGCATCAGGAGAAAGACCCTTCTCTTTACAGGCTTCAGCGTAAAGTGCTTCCAGCATATCGCTTACTAAACGAATGGCATCAATATCGCCAAATAGCTGAAAGTGATTGCCGTGGTTGCGAATCTCGATACCTACACGGCGTTCAATAAGCTTCAGGTGTTCATTAAAAGGGCCACAAAGATTAGCGAGGAACTCGCCATTTTCTGGTTCCAGAGTCAGTCTGATCGATTGTGATGTTGTCACTTAGCCTGCCTTTTGTGTGAAGTTATCATCCAGCTCGGAGCTGATAAGTTCACCAACCAGTGAATTCGCATAAGCCTGAACTATTTTTACGTCTGCAAAATGACCAATCAGGTCAGGGTTGCTGCAGCGGAAGTTAACAACACGGTTATTTTCAGTGCGCCCGGACAATAAGCCAGGATCTTTCTTTGAGTAGCCGTTTACCAGAATCCGTTGAGTACTGTCGACCATGCGACGGCTGATCTGCTGGGCATTCTGGATGATGCGGCTCTGCAAAATATTCAGGCGCTCTTTTTTAGTCTCTTCGTCGATGTTATCAGGCAGGTCAGACGCGGGTGTACCCGGGCGACGGCTGTAGATAAAACTGAAGCTGTTATCGAAACCAATGTCTTCAATCAGTTTCATGGTTGCCGCAAAATCGGCATCGGTTTCATTTGGAAAGCCGATAATAAAGTCCGATGAAATCTCAATATCCGGGCGAGCCTTACGGATGCGACGGATCTTTGATTTATACTCAAGCGCGGTATGCCCGCGTTTCATCGCCATCAGGATTTTGTCGGAGCCGCTCTGGACTGGGAGGTGCAGGAAACTTACCAGTTCTGGCACATCCTCATAGGCTTCGATCAGGCTATCTGTAAACTCAACCGGATGACTCGTAGTGAAACGGATACGGTCAATACCATCAATTGCTGCCACTGAACGAATCAGTTCAGCAAGATCGGCACTGTCACCATCGTGGGTATCACCACGGTAGGCGTTCACATTCTGGCCTAACAGGTTTACTTCACGTACACCTTGTTCTGCCAGTTCAACGCATTCGGTGATGACATCATCCAAAGGACGGCTGACCTCTTCACCGCGAGTATAGGGAACCACACAAAAAGTACAGTACTTCGAGCAGCCTTCCATTACTGATACAAAGGCTTCAGCGCCTTCCACTTTGGGTGCGGGAAGATGATCAAATTTTTCGATCTCTGGAAAAGAAACATCCACAATACCCACGCCACCGGCATCGGTTTCGGTAATCATTTCTGGCAGACGATGAAGAGTTTGCGGACCAAAGATCATATCCACATAAGGTGCACGTTTCAGAATATTGTCACCTTCCTGGCTCGCTACACAGCCACCCACGCCAATCTTAAGGTCGGGGTTGTTTGCTTTAAGCTTGCGCCAGCGGCCTAGCTGATGAAACACCTTTTCCTGAGCTTTTTCACGGATTGAACAGGTGTTGAGCAGTAGTACATCTGCTTCTTTGTCATTGTCTGTTAGCTCAAGCTCATGGCTTTCCCCCAGCAGATCTGCCATTCGAGCAGAGTCATATTCATTCATCTGACAGCCGTGGGTTTTAATAAACAGCTTTTTCGCCATTGTTCACCTGTATCTTGCGTAGTTCATCAGCCCGGAAATAGCCGGTTCGTAAGGGACCGCGCATTATACTGAAGAGGCCAGATAATGAACAGTTTAGTTCCACGATTAGTGTGATCAATGTTATCTAAGGCTCTGGGCTTGAATTCAAGGCGTTAGCCCATATCAAGGGAACAGGTGAATTAAGGTGTAACAGTTTTTTGAGAACAAGATGGCTAAAAAAGAAGATCGAATCTACCGCGTGATTTTTGTTAATCAGGATCAGGTGTTTGAGGTGTATGCCAAACATGTCTATCAAAGTGAAATGTGGGGATTTCTGGAGATAGAAGAGTTTGTGTTTGGTAGCCAGTCTGATCTGGTGATTGATCCGGGTGAAGAAAAGCTCAAGAACCAGTTCAGTGGTGTGAAGCGTTCATATGTTCCAAATCATGCGATTATCCGCATAGATGAAGTTGAGCATGAAGGAGTAGCCAAGGTGACAGAAGCAAAAGGTTCAATTACCGCTTTTCCTATGACACCGGCACCGAAGAGGGATTAGCGGTTACACAACAAGATCCACTTGCTGCAGTGTTCCTGTGCTGCCGCCCTCTTCAATAAACAGGCCTGTGGCTCTGACTTTACCGGCCATCAGGTCTGAGTGATCTCCTGCACTTAACTCCCAAGGCGTTTCGGTATATCCCAGATAGAGTGCGCCAATCTCTTTATCCTCCAGGGTAAACATGCTGTGGCTACCATCATCGTGTTGTACCCAGATGCGCAGCTGATCCCAGATGTCATCGCCCTCATCAATAAATCCATTCTGGTCGGAATCATACTGAGCCAGTTCCCGGAAACCATTACCGGTGGTAGCGCCGAACAGCTCACGGCCATCATCCACTTCGCCGTTAGCATTTTTATCCAGAGCGATATATCCGCTTTGTTCTTTCAACTGATGAACTAACTCCGCTTCGCCGTCCAGATCAAGATCAAAAGTAAAGGTCCTCTCTGACAGTTCAGCGGAGGTACCGGAAAAGTTGATCACCAGAGGGTCTTTCAGCGCTGCGCCAGCCCGTAGTGAGAAGCCGGTGCTTTCTTGCAATGAACGGCTTAGGTTGAGATTGAGGTTGATATCAAGAGTTTGTCCATCAGCGGTCAGGACCTGGCCGGCTGCGTTGAAACTCATTTTTTCTTCAGTGCGTTCGGTGCGCTGAAAATTGTAGGAGAAACCAAACTCGAGACCGGGAGAGACTTCAAAATTAAGCTCATCCTGCTCTGTCTCAGAACCGTTCGAATGGGATTGGGTATTTGATGTGCCGTCTATATCAAGCATTCCTACACTGAATTTTTTGCCAGTGAGGGACTCGAATATTTTTTTCATCAGCTCTATACGGAAACGATCTTCGGGCGAGAGTTCCAGCAGGCCACCACTATCTAAGTCAGCCGCCTGGTGGAGTAATTGATCCAGCGAATACTTGCCAACATCCTGAGCAAATTTTTGACGGCGCAGATCTGAATAGGTTAATTCGCTGCGCTGAACTTCCGAGACAGTACGGGTGCTACTGTTTTCCATATGAATGCCTTTAACAAGATTGTCTTTGTTAAAGGCGTCACCGCTTTGAACGAACCCTTTGGTCAGTTCTTCTTTTATTTCAATTTGTTTTTGCTTGCTCGAATTGGCTTCCAGAGCAATATCTGCTGCGGCAATTCTCATAGCGTCACCCGATTAATCTATTAATCCCTATTCGGTGGCTATCGGCAGTGTTTGTTTTTTGTACAGTTGAAACCTTTGTGTATGAAAAGGTTTCACTTTAATCCGTATGCAGTATGAGGGTTTTAGAAGGGCGTCCAGGAATCTCCCGGGCCAGTTTAGGAACCAGATAACCGGGTAGTTTGCTCTGCATTTGATGATGAAGTTGTGCAGCCTTATTGTCCGCTACATTAAAATGGGCCGCCCCTTTCACCGGGTCCAGAGTGAAGAGGTAATACGGAAGGATGCCATGTTCAAAAAGTGATTCGCTAAGCTGAACCAGTGAATCCAGGCAATCATTAACGCCTTTGAGTAACACGGATTGGTTCAGGACGGTGATCTGTTTATCTTTCAGTCGCTGTACTGCGGCGGCTACTTTTTTATCTAACTCGTTGGCATGGTTGGCATGCAGGACCATGACTGTGTTGAAGCGAGAATTCCCCAAAATTGCAGCAAATTCATCTGTAATTCGTTGCGGTATAACGATGGGTAAACGGCTGTGGATACGTAAACGGGTGAGATGGGGGATCTGTTCCAGATCCGTAATCATTCTTTGCAGGCGTGAATCTGAGGTGGCTAATGGATCACCACCGGAAAATATCACTTCGTGGATGCTTGGATCACGTTTCAGATAATCCAGAATGTTTGTCCATTGGTCAGCACCAAGCTGATTATCGCCATAAGGGAATTCACGCCGGAAACAGTATCTGCAATTTACTGCGCAGGCGCCGCTGAGGATCAGCAGGACGCGACCATTGTATTTGTGAATGATACCTTGAAGAGGGTTGGATTCACTTTCTTCCAGGGGATCGCTTGTAAAACCGGGTACTTCCAGAGTTTCTTCACCTAATGGAAGAACTTGTCGCAGTAGTGGATCGGAAGGGTTTCCTTTCGCCATTTTTTCAATAAAGGGTCTCGGTACTTTGAGGGAGAAAAGAGTATTTCCCTGTTGAGCGCCCTTGAGTAATGAAGGTGGCAGTTCGAGAAGATCGAGAAGTTCTTCAGGATCATTAACTGTATGGCTTAGTAGGTGCTGCCAACCTGGCTCATCCGAAATCTGAAGGATACTGGGAAAAGAATTCATAGTGATTTGTTACGGAATGGCCTCTGAAAGTTGCTCGCATTTTCCTTTCTAGTAGAATGTCTGTCAATTTTGCGGTTGCCAACTGGGTTACCTGTAACAATATTACTTAGAGACACTGAAAACATTATGGCTAACTTTTCTACTAACCAGTTTAAAAATGGTATGAAAGTAATGATCGACGGCGACCCATGTTCAATGGTTGACGTTGAGTTTGTAAAACCAGGTAAAGGACAGGCGTTTACGCGCGTAAAACTGCGTAACCTGATGTCGGGCCGTATCTGGGAACGTACCTTCAAATCGGGCGAGAGTGTAGAAGCAGCAGACGTAATGGATACCAACATGGAGTATTCATATTACGATGGTGAGCTTTGGTACTTTATGGACCCAAATACTTTCGAACAGGTTGGTGCAGACGAAAATGCGGTTGCAGAAGCTAAGCCCTGGTTGAAAGAACAGGATTCAGTGACAGTAACTCTGTTTAATGGCAATCCAATTGCTGTAACTCCGCCTAACTTTGTTGAGCTGGAAGTGACGGAAACTGACCCGGGCCTTAAAGGTGATACTGCGCAGGGTGGATCTAAGCCAGCAACCTTAGCCACAGGTGCTGTTGTACGTGTACCGTTATTTATCAATCAAGGTGAAGTGCTGAAAATTGATACTCGTACCGGCGAATACGTGTCCCGTGCGTAACTTTCTTTGGTAATTAAAGCGGCAGCTTCGGCTGCCGTTTTTGTTTGTGGAACAGACAGAATGACCGATTGGCAACCCTCAGCCTCAATTGACACATTGACACAAAGAGCCGAACTTTTCAGTTACCTTCGTGACTTTTTTAAGCAACGAAATGTTCTGGAAGTTGACACTCCTGTGATGTCGAACTGTGCCGTCAGTGACCCGTTTATAGACAGTGTAGAGGTCAATTACCATACCTCTGTCGGACAGGAGCCTGAGTCTTTGTATCTGCAAACCTCACCTGAGTATGCCATGAAGCGATTGCTGGCAGCGGGCAGTGGCGCAATCTACCAGATGAGTAAAGTGTTCCGTAATGGCGAATTCGGTAATCGCCATAACCCCGAATTTACCATGTTGGAATGGTATCGTCCGGGTATGAGTGATGCCGATTTAATGGATGAGGTCGAAGCACTGGTGAGCCCGGTGCTGGGCCTCGACAAGGTCGAACGCATAACTTATTCGGATCTGTTTGAACGTCATTTAGGGTTCAGGCCTGAGGGCAAAAGTGCTGCAGTATTAAAATCTGAAACACTCAAACATTTAGATATTCAGATCGATGACAATGATAAGGATACCTGGCTGAATCTGTTGATGTCCCATGTTATCGAGCCTCGTTTGGTTCATTCAGGGGCTGTGTTTGTTACGGACTATCCCGCTTCGCAAGCGGCCCTGGCGCGTATACGAAAAAATGAAGCAGGGGAGGCGGTTGCCAGCCGTTTTGAGCTATTCGTGAAAGGTGTTGAACTGGCAAATGGGTATCACGAGCTAACTGATTGGCAGGAGCAGCAGAAACGTTTGCAGGCGGACCAAGCCCAACGGGCTGAATTGGGTTTACCACAAAGACCCTTGGATGATCGTTTAGTGGAGGCGCTTAAGGCGGGTATGCCCGATTGTTCGGGTGTGGCTTTAGGAGTAGATCGGTTGCTGATGTTGGCTTTAGGCGTTGAGAAAATAGCAGAGGTGTTACCGTTTGATCTGACCCGAGCTTAAGCAAAGCTCAAAACAGCGTCTAAGATTAAGGTTGATCAACAATACAGGTTTTCAGAGATGGAAATTGATCAACTTAGAGACCAGACCTGTTTCTGTATGGAGCTGCTAGTGCCTGAGCTGGGTGATAGTTCGCAGCTGGTGGATGAATGTCTGGCAGATGCCCGTAAATCTTTCCGGGACAGTTTTATCTGTAATTTCCGCCCAGAAGCATGGGCGAAAATAACTCTGATCTATCATAAGCACTTTCTGGATACCGGCTGTGATGTCACTGTGGCCGAAATTTTTGCAGAGGTGGTTCGCGATTCAATTAAATCGAACCGTATGGATTTTCTGACCATGAACCTGGCGCAATATAAGCAGTACGAGAGTGCACACTCTGACCAGCAACCTCAAAATGAGAAACCTGCGCTTTCTCTGGTTAAGAATAAAACTTAACCCTGGTTTTTAAACTTAAAAAGTTGGTTACGCGGGCAGTTCATTAATCAATGCGGCTTTAATGCGTTTAACTGCCTCTTCCAAAGTACTTCTGGTGCAGCCAAAATTCAGACGCATATAGTTTGCATCGCCAAAATCCCTTCCGGGAGACATGCCGATACCGGCTTGTTCAAAGAAATGCGCAGGGTTGCTCAGCTTCGCCCCAGATACATCAATCCAGGCTAAGTAAGTCGCCTCAATTGGGTTGAGTTTGAGCCCCGGGATCTGGTTGATCTCTTTGATCAGGAAATCACGATTTTCACGTAGATAATCCAGCTGATTTTGATTCCACTCATCGCCTTCCTTATAGGCAGCTATGGCTGCTGTGTATCCGAGAAGGTTGACGTCAGGCACTATGCCTTTGCGTACATTGATAAACTGTTTGCGAAGCTCTGAGTCACTGATAATGGCAAAGGAACAGCCAAGACCGGCAATATTATATGTCTTGCTGGGTGCCATGAGGGTGATGGTGCGGCTTGCTATCTCTTCGTTCAGAGAGGAGATGGGGATGTGCTTTAAGCCGGGTTCCAGAATCAGGTCACAGTGGATCTCATCAGAACAGATATAAAGGTCATTTTGAATGATGATCTCCGCCAGGGCTTCCAGTTCCTCTTTGCGGTAAACCGCACCGCCCGGGTTATGCGGGTTGCAGAACAGCAGTAGCTTAGTTTGGGGCGTAATACTGGCTGCAAGAGACTCCAGATCCAGAATGTAATGTCCGTTTTGTTCTTTCAAAGGAACGGTAGTGACGGCACGATCGGATAATCTCGGTGAGGACATAAAAGGCGGGTAAATGGGTTTCGCTGAAACAACCGTATCACCAGATTCTCCCACCGCTCTGCAAGCGAGATTCAGCCCGCAAACTAACCCCGGCAGCCATACTATCCAGTCCGGATGGACCTGCCAGTCATACATTCTCTGCATTCGCTCAATCACCAGATCGTTGAGTTCAGCCGGGACATTGGTGTAGCCAAAAATGCCGTGATCGATACGCTCGTGCAAGGCTTTGATCACCGAAGGTGGAGAAATAAAATCTGTATCAGCAACCCACATAGGAAGAATATCGCTGTCGCTGTATTTTTCCCATTTCTGGCTTGCAGTTCCTTTGCGGTCGACGGGTTGATCAAACTCTTTGGTCATTGGTTTTAATCTACACTTATTTGGTTGCAAAACATGATCCCAACGTTATAGTGCGTGCATCGGTTAACCTGTCACTCATTGATGCCAGGGATCGCAGAGATTCCTTATGAGCATGACGCCTATATTGATCTATTGGGATTACAGTAATCCTCAGTATAGGACTTTCTTTGATTCTGTTTGAATCGTTTTTTGTAATGCCTTTTGTATACGGCGATAATAGTAGCAATAGATCGCCGTATTGTTGTTGGAGCTCGACTTATGAGTAATGAAAATCGTGTAATTGTTTTTGATACAACCCTTAGGGATGGTGAGCAAAGCCCGGGTGCATCAATGACACGTGATGAAAAACTGCGCATTGCCAAGCAGCTGGAAAAAATGCGTGTTGATGTCATTGAAGCGGGTTTTGCCATTGCCAGTCCTGGCGATTTCGAATCGGTTAAGGCAATTGCTGAAGCGGTGACTGAAAGTCGGGTATGTTCACTTTCACGGGCACTGGATGCAGATATCGACCGTGCTGGTGAAGCCCTAAGAAATGCAGCTATGGGGCGTATTCATACGTTTATCGCTACCTCTCCGATCCATATGAAATACAAACTGCAAATGCAGCCGGATCAGGTGGTAGAGCAGGCGGTTAAGGCGGTTACTCGTGCCCGTAATCTGATCGATGATGTGGAGTTCTCCCTTGAAGATGCCAGCCGGTCCGAACTGGACTTTATGTGCCGAATCATTGAGAAGGTGATTGATGCAGGTGCACGTACCATCAACATCCCGGATACAGTCGGTTATGCGGTTCCTTCTGAGTTTGCTCACACAATCGGTCAGTTAATTGAGCGTATTCCGAATTCAGATAAGGCGATCTTCTCTGTTCATTGTCATAACGATCTGGGTCTTGCTGTAGCGAACTCTTTGGCAGCCGTGGGTGCCGGAGCTCGTCAGGTTGAATGTACAATTAATGGCTTGGGTGAGCGTGCTGGTAATGCTTCTCTTGAAGAAGTGGTTATGGCAATCCGTACCCGTAAGGACAGCCTGGGTGTAGAAACTAATATAGACACTACTCAGATTGTTCCGGCTTCACGTCTGGTATCCAGTGTGACTGGCTTCCCGGTGCAGCCGAATAAAGCTATTGTTGGGGCGAATGCATTTGCTCACGAATCGGGCATTCATCAGGACGGTGTACTGAAACACCGGGAAACCTACGAAATTATGACGGCTCAGGATGTTGGGTGGCATACCAACAAAATGGTTCTGGGCAAGCATTCTGGACGTGCTGCGTTCCGTAGCCGCCTGGAAGAACTGGGAACAACATTTGCGTCAGATCTGGAACTGAACAGTGCGTTTGCGCGCTTTAAAGAATTGGCTGATAAAAAGCATGAGATCTTTGATGAGGATCTGGTTGCACTGGTAAGTGATACCCGTGCTGAAGCAAGCAGTGAGAAGTATAAACTCAGTAGCTTGTCTGTGACTTCGCAGACAGGTGAAACGCCGGTAGCCAGCATTGTGCTGCAGGTGGATGATGAAGAAAAATCAGCTCAGGCAACAGGTGGCGGACCGGTCGATGCGGCCTATAAGGCGATTGAGTCTATTGCTGCTTCCGGTGCCAGCTTACAGATCTACTCTGTGAATGCGGTGACTGAAGGAACCGATTCACAAGGCGAAGTCACTGTGCGTCTGGAAAAAGGTGGTCGTATTGTGAATGGCTTAGGTGCGGATACAGATATCATCATTGCATCGGCTAAAGCCTATATTCATGCGTTAAACATGCTCGAAGCCAATATCCAGAAAGCACACCCACAGGTTTAAACGGGAATTCAGATGAATCAGGAGCAGCTTCGTCACCAATATCTCGAAGCGATGGGAATCAGTAGCTGGCTGCCGTGTGCAAACCTGCCAGGGGCACTGGAATCGCCGGAATGGGTGAATGATTTCCAATACCCGGCTCCTGAAATTCCGTTTGAGTCAGACCGTACCCAGGCGCGTGAAAATCTGGCTCAAAGCCGTACTGCACTTAAAGAAGCGGGAGCTGAAACTGCGAGCCAGTCTATCGCTGCTTTGAATAAGGTGATTGCTCCTGATGCACCGGTTGCTGCGAAAGAGCCTGTATCAAAGCCAGTACCACGTGAGCCAGCGACTGAGGTTGATGTTGTTGAAAGTGCTCCACAAGTTTCTGAAAACAGCACACCGCCAAACTTTAAAATCGCATTCCAGAAAATTGGAAAGGCGCTGCTGATTGACAGTTTGCCTCCGCAGGGCGGAAATTTCTCAGCGAATTACCAGAAATTATCTTCGGCGATAGTGAACAGTTTGGGCATATCAGGTGAGTTATCTGAACCCTTTATGCTGCCATGGCCAATCTTCGCCAGTAAAACGCTGGACCAAAGTCGAGAACAGGCCGTGATTGCCGTTCAGCACAAGCTGAATAAAGAACTACAAAAAGGTGAAATCAGTGTGGTTGTCTTATTCGGTGAATCAGCTGCGCAGATGGTTCTGGATCGGCATGAACCTATAGACCAACTGAGTGGTATCCTCCTGACTCTGGCGGGCGGTGTTAAAACGGTGGCCTGTTCCAGCCTGACTGAAGCGATGCAGTTACCGGGGATTAAAAAGCAGATCTGGATGGATCTTCAGCCGATGCTAAACCATTTAAACAACAGATAGAGATGATTCAACTGCTCTCCCTTTGTCACCTTCCTGAAATCGTCAGAATCGAAAACGCGTGTTTTAGCTCAGCATGGAGTGAAAAACAGCTGACTCAGGCGATTGAAAACAAACGCTACAGATCATTCGGTTACTTTGAAAAGGGTTTGTCGGGATTCTGCATCTTTTCCACTGTCGCTGACGAAGCGGAGTTGCTGCAAATAGCCATAGCGCCAGAACTGCAGCGGCAGGGGATAGCCAAAAAGCTCCTGAAACTTTCTATTGAAGCTATAAAACAGCAAAAAATTTCTCGAATCATGCTCGAAGTGCGGGATTCTAATCGCAGTGCTTTGTCTTTATACAAGCAGGCCGGTTTTCTTCTGGATGGCAAAAGAAAAGCTTACTACCCGCCTGAAGAAAAAGGTGGGCAGAGAGAAGATGCGATTCTGATGAGTTACATCTGTTCAGCATAGATAACAAAACGGTTACGACCCTGCTCTTTCGCTTGGTAGAGTGCGGCATCAGCCTGTTTTAACAGGGCCTTAGGATTAAGCGGCGAGAACGTTGTGGAAGATATGCCCATGCTCATCGTAACGTGTTCTGCTGCGCCAGAAAATTCGTGAGGCAGTGCTGCGTCTTTCAGTGTTTCTATGACTTTTTCTGCAACCGTTTCGGTGCCAGAAATCGGAGTGTCTGGTAGAATTATGGCAAATTCCTCACCGCCATATCTGGCAACTAAGTCGTGGGAGCGGTCTACGCATTTGCTCACCAGCTTAGCTACGGCCTGCAGGCATTCATCGCCTTTCTGATGGCCGTAATTGTCATTGTAGGGCTTGAAAAAGTCGATATCCATCATGATGGCTGACAAAGTAAAACCTTCCCTATGACAGCGTTTCCATTCCCGAAGCAGTTGTTTGTCCATCTCTCTGCGATTAGAGAGTTGGGTCAGCGCATCCGTTGAACTGAGTGTCGCCAGACGTTTGTTGGCATCATCCAGGTCTTTTTTCATGTTGGCGATGCGTTCCATTGCTCGGATTTTAGCTTTTAGAATGATTGGGCTTACCGGTTTGGTCAGGTAATCATCGCCGCCAGCATCTATGCCCTGTTGGTAATAGCCCTCATCTTTTGCGCCAGATAGGAAAATGATTGGAAACCAATGATCAGAGAACTTTGCACGGATGTCGCGGGTAAGTTCAAAGCCGTTGCGGCCTTGCATCTCTACATCCATTAAAACCAGATCAATAAGACCTCGATCAAGCACCTCAAAGGCTTGAGTGTCACCATCCGCAGTAAAGGGGGTGTGACCAGCATCAGAGATAATGACGCTGACAAGGTCCCTGATAAAACGATCGTCATCAACTACAAGGATATTCATTTATGCCCCGTTCATGGATATAGCTTCTTGTTAACATGATATGTGTCAAAATCCTTAGTTACAACGCCGCAACCTATGTCCCCTGCGTTAATCTTCAATATAGAATAAGCAAACTTATTGTGAACTGAACAATCGAATATGAATTTCTCAGAAAGCCTGTTAAGTAGCAGCTGGTATTGGGGTGGAGCGTTAGTCTATCTGGTTGCTCTGTTTTTTGCTGTTCGTTCTGCGCCTTGGCAGGTTATAGCGAATAACCGGATTTTACAGCACATGTTGTTTGGGGCGACAGTGTTGTTATTGGTTTTATGGTCCATGCGGGCAGGTATATCCCCCGGACTTGGAATTCATTTTCTGGGGCTGACTGTGATGACCCTGGTGTTTGGTTGGGACCTTGCGGTACTGGCGTCTTCTGTGGTTCTGGTTGGTATGGCGTTAATAGGTAAAGAAAGCTGGGGCAGCCTGTTTATTCATGGTGTTTGTTATGTGCTGTTACCGGTTGCTACTACTTATGCTATTTACAGATTTGTAGAGAGCCATATGGCAAAGAACTTTTTTATATTTCTGTTTATTGGCGGTTTTATAGGCGCGGGTATATCAACAGCGGTCGGCGGTTTAGCTACATCAGCAGTTCTTGTGATCGATGGTGTTTATGACTTTGATAAAGTGTTTCTGGAATATATCCGTTATCTGCCTTTGATTATGTTTCCAGAGGGTCTGCTCAATGGCATATTCCTGACCGGAATGATGGTGTTTCATCCTGATTGGGTCAGGTATTTTGATGCCAGTCGTTATATTGATGAGCAGTAGATCAGCGCTTCACCGGTCGTTTTGAGAGTTTTCTTTGCAAGGTTCTGCGATGCATGCCCAAGGCTCTCGCAGTAGCAGAGATATTGCCCTCATGCTCTTTTAAAACTTTCTGAATGTGTTCCCATTCCAGTCGGTTCACGGACATGGGTTGTTCCGTAACTTCAACTTCAGCGTCGGCTTCTACTTTATTTAATGCTGTAAGAATTTGTTCGGCATCTGCAGGCTTCGGAAGGTACTGAGTAGCGCCCAGCTTTATGGCCTCTACAGCGGTAGCAATACTGGCATAACCAGTCAGCATGAGAATTTTCATGGCTGTATTGCTTTGCCGCAGCTTCGGAATCAGAGAAAGCCCTGAGTTTCCATCCATTTTCAGATCGACCGTTGCAAGATCGGGAACCCAGTTTTCAATAAGCTGTTCAGCTTCTTCAGCGCTTCGTGCCACTTGCACGTCATATTCTCTGCGAGTCATTGCGCGGGATAGTACCCGGGTGAAAGCCGGATCATCATCAACAATCAGAAAACGTTCCTTCATGCAGTCTTCCTGAGCGGTAATGTAACTTCGGTTAATGTGCCACCTGCGGGATGGTTGTACAGGCGGACATCCCCATCATAACGCGCCAATGTTGTTGTTGTCAGAAACAGACCTATGCCAAGGCCTTTACCTTTGGTTGTGACAAAAGGTTTACCTAAATTATCACTTTGTTCCAGGCTGATACCGGCACCATGGTCATGGATGCGCAGATAGACATTGCTTTGGTCCCACTCCAGTTCTACCTCGATACCTTTAGGTTCAGCGTCTGCTGCATTGTTGAGCAAATTCAACAATGACTGGCGTAAAGAGGTCGTGCAGTTTAAGACTGGGGCATCGCCAGGGGCTAGTATGTTGGATGAGAAAGTGACATCTGGGCGTTGGACTTTAAACTGCTCCAGCACTTCTTCCAGAAGTTGGCTGGCTGGGATTGACTGAGAAGATGCCTGTTCCTGCTGAACACTTTGAGCCATCTGTTTGAGTCGATCGGAACAGATTTCGGTTTGTTGGCGTAAAAGATTCAGGTCTTCCAGTAATTCCGGGTTCTGCTGATGTTCGTGTTCAAGCTCTCTTAACAACACTTGCATGGTACTTAGAGGAGTGCCCAGCTCATGAGCTGTGCCCGCTGCCATTGTGGCCAGTGACAATAGCTGTTGATCCTGAATGCGTTTTTCTCTTTCCAGTTCCAGACGTTGTTGTTGAAACTGCATGGATTGCCGCATTCTTACTATGAAGTAAGTGACAACTAACACAGTCAGCATGAAGTTAATCCACATGCCGATAATGTGAATGTCGAACAGTTCCATAATTCTGTGCTGGTGGCTGTTACTCAGTTGCACCAGAGGTTCATAGTAAACCAGTAATGAACTGTAAATGACCACAACCGTGACCGAAATCAGCCAGACATAAGCTCTGGACATGGTTGTAGATGCAATGATTAATGGCACCAGAAGCAGGAAGATAAATGGGTTGGTCGCGCCCCCCATTTGGAAGAGTAGCGCGCCATAGAGGGACATATCGGCAATTAGCTGGGTAAAAAATTCTGGCTCAGTCACTGGCCACGGAGAAAATAGCCGGGCATAGGTAATCAGGTTTAGAAGTGCCAGAACGGTAAGCGTGGCTCCGATCAACCAGACATTAAGGTCTGCATTGAGTCCGTAAATCGCAAAAATTACGGCCAGGCACTGCCCGAAAAAAGTGACAGTACGGATATATGAAAGTTGTAATAAATTATCGCGATGGTTTGCCATAGGCGGATTATAACCTAGTGCCTAAGGAATAAGGCGAGGCAAAATGTCGCAGGAGAGGTAATTTTACTCATTAAGAGTATAATGCCCGCTTTCCTCCATTTGATTACGTTTTGTACCGATGAGTATCCTGCAAGAAGAAGTCAGTCAGCGCCGTACCTTTGCCATTATTTCTCACCCTGATGCGGGTAAAACCACAATTACTGAAAAGCTGTTGCTGTTCGGACAGTTGATTCAGCAGGCTGGTACTGTAAAAGGTAAAAAAAGTGACCGCCATGCCACGTCTGACTGGATGTCGATGGAGCAGGAGCGTGGAATCTCGATCACCTCTTCGGTCATGCAGTTCCCTTATAATGGGCGGACTGTGAATCTGCTGGATACCCCGGGTCACGAAGATTTCTCGGAAGATACTTATCGCACGCTGACCGCCGTTGATTCAGCTCTGATGGTGGTTGATGGCGCGAAAGGTGTCGAGGATCGTACGATCAAGCTGATGGATGTGTGTCGTTTACGTGATACGCCGATCTTTTCGTTTGTAAACAAAATGGACCGTGATATACGTGATCCTATCGAGTTACTGGACGAGATCGAAGAAGTTCTGAAAATCTCTGCGGCTCCCATTACCTGGCCGATCGGTATGGGGCAGCTGTTTAAAGGGATGTATAACCTCTATACGGATACTATTCATGTTTTCCAGCCGGGCAAGGGTCATACAATACCTGAAGATCTGCAGATCAAAGGCATTGATAGTGATGAAGCTAAAGAGCTGCTGGGAGATGAATACGAAGACTACCTTGATGAGGTGGAGTTGGTTCGCGGTGCAACCAATGAGTTTGATCAGGAAGAGTTTTTGGCAGGGCGTTTAACTCCGGTATTCTTCGGTACTGCTTTGGCGAACTTTGGCGTTCGCGAGATGCTGAATGATTTTGTTGAGTGGGCTCCGTCTCCAATTGCTCGCTCAACGTTGACCCGCGAAGTTGATCCCGCAGAAGAAAAATTCTCCGGTTTTATCTTTAAAATCCAGGCGAATATGGACCCTAAACACCGTGACCGCATTGCGTTTATGCGTATCTGTTCTGGTCAATATTCGAAAGGCATGAAGATGCGCCATAGTCGCATCAAGAAAGATGTCAAAATTGCAGATGCTGTGACGTTTATTGCGGGTGACCGTGAGAACGTTGAAGAAGCCTGGTCTGGGGATATTATTGGTTTACATAACCACGGTACGATTCAGATTGGTGATACCTTCACGGAAGGTGAAGAGCTTAAATATACCGGCATCCCGCACTTTGCTCCTGAAATGTTTAAACGCGTCCGCCCATTGGACCCGTTGAAAATGAAACAGCTGCAAAAAGGTTTGAAGCAGCTTTCTGAAGAAGGAGCGGTTCAGTTATTTCAGCCAATGAAAAACAATGACCTGATTCTGGGGGCTGTAGGTCAGCTGCAGTTTGATGTTGTTGTATTCCGCTTGAAAGATGAATACAAGGTTGACTGTAAGTACGAGCCAATCAGCGTGCAGACAGCTCGCTGGGCAGAGTGCGATGATGACAAAATGCTCGCTGACTTCCAGAAAAAGAATCATGATAATCTGGCGATCGATGGCAGCGGTTTGCTGACTTATCTCGCGCCGACCAGAGTCAACCTAAGCCTTGCTGAAGAGCGTTGGCCTGAGGTTGCTTTCAGGGCTACTCGAGAGCATTAATTAATGACCCGCTGCAAGCCTCGGGCTTGCAGCTTTCTCCCCCTGCTTTTAAGCTGCATTCATGCAACTTATCGATACCCATTGCCATTTGGATTTTTCTGTCTTTGATAAAGACCGTTCTGCTGTGCTCATACAAGCGAAAAGCGCAGGGGTAACTGATTATGTTGTACCTGGTGTGACAGCAGAAGGTTGGCAGCAATTGTTGCTACTGTCTGAAAACACAGAAGGGATGCATCCTGCCTTAGGTCTGCATCCCTGTTTTATGCAGCAGCATAGTAATGAGCATATAGATCAGCTGGCGGAGCTGCTTACTACTGAAAAAGTATGCGCGGTAGGAGAGATCGGGTTGGATCTGTTTATTGTAGATGCGGATCTTGAGCAGCAACTGTCTTACCTGAGGCCGCAATTACAGCTTGCAAAACTCCATACACTCCCAGTGATTCTGCATGTCAGAAAAGCCCATGATCAGATGCTTAAAGAGCTAAGGAATATCAATTTAGAATCCGGCGGGGTTGTGCACGCTTTCTCTGGCAGTGAACAACAAGCGACGCAATATCTAAAGCTGGGTTTTAAACTGGGGATTGGCGGTACGGTCACTTATGAGCGTGCCAGAAAGTTGCACCGGATTGTAAGGGATAATCCTCTAAGCAGTTTTGTGCTGGAGACTGATTCGCCGGATATGCCTCTGGCTGGGTATAAAGGTGAAAAAAATGTTCCAGGCCGGGTGGCGGAAGTGGCTGAGGCAGTGGCTGATTTAAAAGGCGTAAGTATTGAACGGGTGGCTGAAGAAACCACCCTTAGTGCTCAACAGCTATTTAAGATCCTGGATAAAAAAGCGTCTCTTCAATAGAGGTTAGAGTGTCCCAGACAATTGTCGTTTGCTCATTAACAGGAACCTTGAAGAACCTGCCGTCGTTACCTACAGGTGTTGCAGTATAACTTCCATTGTCCGGATACATCACCATACGAGCGAGTGATACAGGGTAGTTAGGGCCAGAGACTGTTTTGCCATACGCTTCTTCAATAGGTTTAAGTTCAGCGCGTGAGGATACGATTTTTGTCATATCCCGACATTCTTTTGTATTGCCCTTACACATAAAGCGGAATTTTGTATCCACAAGGTAATAGCTTCGATCAGCAGCCTGACCTTTCTCTGGCATGATAGAGTTCACATCCACACAGCCACTTAGGCCGAGTACAGCAACCAGAAATAAGGCAATACGCATATTACTCTCCTTGAGTAATGGTTTAACTTAGGTCAGAAAAAGGGTTTTCAACATCGAGGCTGACAGGGTTGGCATAGCCCGGTAGTTTGATCTCGGTGTTGGTTATATTCAGGTCTTCACCCTGCAATACATTATTGTCGTAAAGATAGATTGGCTTAGCTTCACCTCGCAGTGAAGACTCATTGTAAGCCGCTGCAATCTGGCGAGTGTGCTCAAGCTTAGCCTGATAGTTTTTCATGACTTCACTGCCGTAACGTTTCTCTAGCATGTTGGCAACAATATGCGGTGCCAGTACAGCGGCTGACGCATTGTTACCGCCAAAACCTTTGGAATTAAGGAATACAGTATCCATACCGGTTGGGCCCACTTCGATATGTTGATTGCTTAATTTAAGGTTGCTTTTGTGAACGTCATCTGCAAATTCAGGAGTAGTGACAATGCCTGGAATGTAACCGTACTTCCATATTCCCAATGAGGAACTCAACTGGTCTCCGCCAGCAGTGCCTTGAGAATGTCCCAGATAACATTTAACGGCTGAAACCGTCCAGCTTTCAATGCCGAATGCTTTGGCGGTTTCATTGATAACATGCGACTCAGTGACTCGGTTCTGGGGTGTGCTGGTACCGTGTGCCTGAACAAGACTACGTTGCTGAAGTGACTCTTTACCCAGCATTTTCTGGATTAAAGCTGCAGATTTAGCCAGTGTGATGTAGTTGCCTACACCGGGTGCAGAAATAGATTTCTTGTGGCCATCGGCATTGACGAAAACCTCAGGAACAGCTCCGTAGATCTCCGCACCCAGCTCAATGGCAAGGTCGTCACTCATAAGGAGTACAAACTGGCTGCTTTCACCAATGGTGAAGCCGCAGTTCTGACCAAATGGACGGCAGGCTTTACGGTAATCGGAATCTGAAAGCGATGTCAGATGATCTAAAGCGAGGAGGTCTTTGTCCTCAGCCAGTGCTCCCATAGCTCTGAAACCTTCAATGATTTCAGGGGTGATGGGAGCATCACTGCCACCGACCAGAACAACTTTTCTGCGACCGGAGCGGATATCGTTGACGCCGTTTCTTAGGTTGTACAGGAATGTTGCACAGGCACCCAAAGCGCCGCCGGTAGTGCCAACATTGCCCAGAATATATGCATTAACAAAATCCGCAGGCATTTGCGCATAGCCCAGCGGAATTTGTTTTGATGTTGTGCGTTTGCCTAGAACCGGGAATTTGGTCAGTCCGCCAAACCCATAATCATCGAGCTGGCCGATAGAGTTGCTCGCGTAAACGGCGATCTGATCAGGAGCGACTCGTTCTGTAATTTTCTCGAACGGGATGCCGGTAGATGAAAGTGCATCGGATGCAGCAAACACAGTCATCTGTAAATTACGCGGGTGATTCCTGGATTGATAAAGTTTGCCTGGTGTAAATCCTGATGGCAGCTGGCCTGCGGACTGAACTGGGGCTTCTTTCTGGTCCGGTAGGATGACATTCAGATCGCCTTCTACCCTAACCTGAAAGTTACCTGGAGCAATCTCTTCAACCTGCCAGTTATCCGGGATGTTAAGCGGCATCTGACGCTTACGCAGTTTGAAACTGAATCCCTCGCTGTTGGAAAGTGAAGCTTGTTTATTAAATGTAATCTGGTTTACATCAAAGCTTGAAGGTTCGATTCGGCGGATCAGAGTGCTGTTCAGTAGTTGCGGCTCAAGTGCTTTAACCAATTCTTCCGTCGAAGAAAAGTTACCATCCTGAGTTTTGTAAGTGCCTTCTTCCGATACAGCCAGACGTGTAAGAATTGCCAAGTCCAGAAGCGTTTCTGTTCGTGATGGTGCATCAATGCTATCCAAAACTAAGCGACGATAAGCGTGATGAAAAGAGGCTCGTCCGGCAGGATTGATACCTCCAAAACCAACAATAACAGGTAGCTGGGACAATTCACTCTCCTCAGGGTGGATACAGTAAAGAAGACTAACAGATATAACGCTGCAATTTGAAACGGTCAATTATGCAGGTTGCACCACAAAAGAACTATTTTATCGGTGTTTGCTATACCTGACTAGCAGGAAACACTATTTTCTCCTATTTTGGTCATAAGCTTTTAGTCAGTGAATGTTAAGCAAAGGGTAGGTTATTATTAAGGTAAGTTTTGAGAAGGAGCTTTATTTATGAAAAAGTTAGTTGCGGTTATAGCCGTTGCTGCGTTAACTGCCGGTTGTCAGACGCTGGATCCATACACTGGCGAGCAGAAGGTTGGGAATACGGCTAAGGGTGCTGGAATAGGTGCTGTGGCAGGAGCGGTTCTGGGTGCCGCAGTTTCAAGTAAATCAGATCGTAAAAAAGGTGCGCTGACTGGTGCGTTGGTGGGTGGAGCTGTCGGCGGTGGTATTGGGTACTACATGGACCAGCAGGAAGCCCTGTTACGCCAAGAGCTGCAGGGCACAGGTGTTCAGGTTGAAAGGATTGGCGATTCTATCCGTTTGATTATGCCGGGTAATATCACTTTTGCTTTGGATTCTGATCGTATCGCATCCAGTTTTTATCCGGTTCTGGATTCTGTAACCAAGGTATTGATTAAATTTGATAAAACCGAACTTAATGTCGATGGTTTCACCGACAGTACAGGTTCATTTGAATACAACCAGCAGTTGTCAGAGCGCCGTGCTGCGCGCGTTGCTGATTATCTTGCCGACTCAGGTATAGAAAGGTTGCGTGTCAACGCCAGAGGATATGGTGAACGATATCCAATAGCTGATAATGGAACATCGGCAGGAAGGGCGCAGAATCGCCGTGTGGAAATTAATATCAGTGGGCGCCGTAGTTAATCGTTTCAGCCAGAGAATTTTCTGATGACTAAAACCACCCGCTGAGCGGGTGGTTTTTTAATGGGCTTTGACAAGATCACCCGGTCGGATGTTGTATTGTTCAATAGTGCCATTAAGTCTGCCTGAGGCAAAAGCTCCCTGAACGTCTTCGATGACAATGGATTGACGGGTATTGTCGTACTGAGTCTGAGCGCGCATATCGGGAGTGAAAAATGTGGACCTGCGGTAGACCGTCAATTTATCCCCGCGTTTAAGGCCCTGAGCGCTTCCGGCAGAGATCCAGATATTTGAATCTGCAGCCCGGTTTATTCGTGCGGTAAAGGGTTCGCACAGAAGTTTATCGGACAGTTCTTTAACAATCTGCTGTTGTAATTCTTGTACCTTCTGCCCGTAATCCTGTTTGATAAATCCAGCCCCGGTAAAGCCTGTTTTTATTGTCCGATCCAGATTCCAAAGGCCTGCTGTCTGGTAATTTTTTTGCATCAATAAGTGACCGGTATAGCCATCGTGGACAAAAAGATCAATGCTGAAAGAGCGCAGGTGTTTTTTGCTCAGATAATCGATGCGGTTATAGAGATCAATAAAATAGTTATCTTCCGCATGTGTTCGTGGGTCAACCATGGACATGTCTCTGACTACACCAGAAATGACGTAATTTACGTCCATGCGATTAATATTGCTGAGCATGCTGGTGAGAGCGCCATCACTGAGTGTAGAGGTGGCAGCAAGGGTTGGGTCAGGATAAAGATTGACTCGGCTAGCGTTGTAGGCGGTGAGGCTTTTATCACTACTAATTTGTTGTGCCAGTTGGGTCGGGAAAGCGATGGGCGCATCATGTAGATTGCCCAGGCGAGCCTGATTCATATCCACTAAAGGAAATGCGGCGACTGCCAGAGTTTTGGTGTATTTGTTGGTTACACCGTTTTCACAGCCAGTATCAATTAAAACATCCGCTTTAATTCGGATGTGGAGGATGTTGTTGATGATTTTTTCATCAAGAACATCAATGTTGCTTACTCGCCCCAGCGTACTGATCTGCATATTATCAATTTCCAGGATGCCATCACGGACGACCTGATTGCTGGAAACATAAACCGCAGCATGCATAGAGGCTTGCTGTGAAGCATCTTTGATAGCAGCTTCCCGAGCGTTTTTGAGGTCACCATTAACAATTAGGGCCTGACCTTCTGCTTCAATTATTACGGCTTGAGCAGCAAACGAACAAAAAATGGCGAATGTTATTGTGAAAATTCTGATAAGGCGATTAAACATATCTGGCTACCGACCGATTACTCTAGGGTAACAGTATGTTTATTGGAACAAGTTGTAAATGCGAAGGGCAACATACTGTTTGCAATATTATGATTATGTTAGATTGTCGGACTTAAACCAGATGTTTGGAAGATCTTGATGAAGAAATTTTTGCTGTTTCTGTTGGTGTGTTGTCAGACAGGCTGTGTCGTCACGGATCAGCTAAAAGAGCTTTCTTCGGAAAAGCCGGAAACTGAACAGCAGATGGAAGCTAAAGTTCAGCAGATGGAACAGGCATCCATTGAAGAATATTACGAGCGCAAGAAAGCTCACCTTGAGGCTGAAAAAGCGTATCTGGCAGAGAAAGATGCGATGCTTGAAAAGGAGCGAGCCCTGTTACAAAGACAGGTTGTTCAGATTAATCCGGATCCAAATGGAATTGACCCAATCAGTGAAGCCTTAGCGCAGATGGCAGTACAGATGAATGCTGGCCTGTTGCAGAATCGAGTGAAGCGTTTGCCGGTTGCAGTTGTGCCGTTTACCAATTTGCATAATGAGCGAAGAGTAGGGCGTTTTGGGGAGCGACTTGAGCAAGGGATGATCTATCAGATGCAGCAGCATGGATACAATATGGTAGATTACCGTGCCGCTGGACTTGTCACCTCTTCAAAGGAGCCTCTCTCCCGACAAAACCTGTCGGAGCTGCGGGTGCGCTATAAAGTATATTTTCTGGTTACCGGAACCTATGCGCAACATTCTGATGGTATCGTAGTTAATGCAAGGGTGATTGATACAACGACTCGACAGGTAGTAGCCAGTGGTCAGAGTCACATTGCTAATTCCCGCCTTGAAGGTGCGCTGCCAGGATATAATCCGTTGGAATCCTTGAATAAAGGTTTAATTATTGAAAATGGTAGCGGCCCGGTTGGCCAGTAAGTTTTACGCTAAGAGAGCATAATATGATTAAAAAAAGCCTGGCTGTGTTGGTTCTGCTGCCGATTCTATCTCTGTTGCAGGGATGTGAAACGGTCACGGAATCAGCGGTAAAGGTTGCCGAAGCGTTACCTGATGTTAACTTCCCTCCATCTACGGAGGAGGCGCCAGAGCCAAATTGGGTTAGAGCTACAGGATATGCTCCGATCAGTTTGCAACCTGGCGAGACCAAGCAGCATAAAGTTCTTATGGCGATGCGTGCCTCAAAACTAAGGGCTTATCAGGAGTTGGCGGGCGTGGTTCATGGTCAGTATCTTTTCGGTACGACCACTGTGCAGGATATGGTGCTGCAAAGTGATCAGTTTAAAACTGCAATTTCCGGTATTGTTCGTGGAGCCAGAGTGGTTAAATCCTATCCAGTACAGGAAGATACCTACGCTACTATTTTAGAGGTGGATATGAATCAGGTGCAGAGAGCCTGGGTAAGTAAGTAGTCGCTTTTTTGGATATAAAAAAGAGGAGGCATATGCCTCCTTTTTTATTTGTTTATTTTTCTTGTGTCGCTTCAAAAGCCGCAAGTTGCTCTGGAGTGGCTTTGGTCTGATATTTATCTTTCCATGAACTGTAGGGTTCACCGTAAACCAGCTCGCGCGCAGTTTCATAATCAACTTCGTGACCACGCTTTTCGGCTTCTGCTTTGTACCATTTGCTGAGACAGTTACGGCAAAAACCGGCCAGTATCATCAAATCTATGTTCTGAACATCTTTGCGATTATCAAGATGTTCCAATAGTCGACGGAACGCAGCCGCTTCGATCTCAGTTTGTGTTTGTTGATCCATAATGACCTCAGTGGCTCAGGTTATTGGTTGTTTAATTGTAAGCTTTCGTCCAGGTGTTCGCAGATATCTTTCTGCAGTCTTTCACATAATGCAGGATCAGAAACCGGCAGACCGTTACTGTCAGTGATGAAGAAAAAGTCTTCTACACGTTCACCAATACTGGTTATGCGGGCTTTACGTACAGACAGATTGTTCGACGAAAAGATCAGTCCTATTTTTGCAAGCAGTCCAGGTCTGTCGGGTGTTAATACTTCGATCACCGTTTGATGGGAAACAGAATCGTTGCTGATGTTAACTTCAGTTGGCGTAGCAAAGAGTTTCATCTGACGAGGCACTCTGCGCTGAATGATTTCTGGGTAATCATCGGGATCGTCCAGCTCTTCAATTAAACGTTCTTTGATGCGTTCCAGCTGCTCAGGATTTTCAGACAGTGGCGTATTGTCGTCGCTGAGCACTGTGTAGGTATTTAGAGCGTGGCCGCTATCGGTAACGATAATGCGCGCGTCCTGAATGTTTAGATGTAACTGATCCATTGTGGCTACAGTTGCGGCAAACAGATTTTGAATGTCCTGGCTGTATATGAAGATTTCTGTTGCGCCTTCAAATACACGGTGCGATGTCTGTCTTATCATCACTAAAGGTATTTCAAGTGATGGGTGCTCAATCATCGCTTTACTGTGTTCGGCAACACTTTGAGCCGTTTCCCTCAGGAAGTAGTCATCACCGATGGTGTCCCATAAGGCGTCAACATCATATTCATTAACACCCTGTCTTTTCAGTAGAAGAAGGGCTTCGTGTTGAATCTGCTCTATGCGGTCTTCTTTGTTAATCGGGTTTTCTAAGCCGCGGCGCAGAGAGCGTTTAGTATCGGTATACAATTTGCGCATCAGGGTGGCGCGCCAGCTGTTCCAAAGTGTGTGATTGGTTGCGTGTATATCGGCTATTGTGAGCACATATAGATAATCTAAGTGGACAACGTCACGTACTTGTTGAGCAAATCTATGGATGACTTCAGGATCGGAGATGTCTTTCCTTTGGGCGGTCATTGACATGAGAAGATGGTTGCCAACCAACCAGGAAACCAAGTGACTGTCCCACTTTCCTAGGTAGTGCATCTCGCAGAATTCAGCGACATCTTCTGCGCCTAATTCAGAATGATCACCTCCTCGTCCTTTAGCTATATCGTGGAAAAGGGCCGCTATGTAAAGGAGTTCGATCTTGGGTAGGTGGTTCACAATTCTGTGAGCGATAGGGAACTCTTCGCGATGATCGCTGTGGCGGAATTGACGGCATTTCTGTATCACCTTCATGGTGTGCGCATCGACTGTGTAAATGTGAAACAGGTCGTGCTGCATCTGACCAATAATCCTACCGAATTTAGGTAGGTAAGGCCCCAGAATGCCATAACGGGTCATGCGTTTAAGTTCAGTTGAAACGCCATCCGGAGAGCGCATTAGCTCCATAAACAGACTGCTGTTGCGGATGTCATTTCTGAATTCGTCATCTACTTTATGGCGATTGTTTCTGACCAGTCGAATAGTTGTGGCTCTAACGCCCTTGATATCCTGATTCTGAGCGAGGATGACAAACAGTTCCATCAGGGCAAATGGGTGATGGTCAAAAACATGCTCATGCGTAACTTCCAGAAAATCGTTATGGATCTGGAAGCGATTGTTTATTGGGATGATGATCTGCTTTTCATCGGCGCGTAAAATAGCTTCATCAAAATGCTGGAGCAGCATGTCATTAAATTCAGACATGGTCATGGCAATGCGATAGTACTTGCTCATGAACTGCTCTACAGCGAGTTTGCCCTCTTCATCTTTATAACCAAAAAGCTCTGCCAAAGAGCGTTGGTGGTCAAACAACAAGCGGTCTTCTTTGCGGTTGCACACCAGATGCAGTGCATATCTGACAGACCAGAGATAAAGTTCGCCTTTGTTCAGTATGTCGAGTTCGCTTTCGGTAAGAAAACCATCGGCTACAAGGTCGCGAATATATGTAGAGCCAAAGTGGCGTTTTGCAACCCAGCCAATGGTTTGCAAATCTCTGAGTCCGCCTGGAGAGTTCTTTAAGTTAGGCTCGAGGTTGTACTCAGTGTTATTGGTTTTCTCGTGGCGATTTTTTTGCTCTTTAAGCTTCGCCAGAAAAAACTCTTTGTCTGTCCAGGCGCCCTCAGATGTGACGCGGTCATACATTTCAGTGTGAAGGCTATCATTGCCCGTCAGGGTCCGGGATTCAATCAGGTTAGTGGCAATCGTGACGTCGCTTTGGGCCTCATTAAAACATTCGCTCATGGTGCGAACGCTGGAGCCAACATCAAGATTCATGTCCCATAGTAGAGTCAGGAAGCTGCTAATAGAATCATTGTATTGTTCTGCATCGATATCATCAGCAAGCAGGATAAGTAGATCAACATCGGACCTTGGGTGCAGTTCACCGCGACCATAACCACCGACAGCGACGAGCGCTATTTTATCTGTAGGCCATTCATATTGTTCCCAGGCAGTTACCAGAATTCGATCAATTTCCCAGGCGCGACCATAAACGAGCTTGCGAATGTCCTCGCCGTTTCTGAAACGTTCATCCAGAGAATCTTTAATTTTCCCTAGCGCCTCTTTGTAAACAGGAACGGGTGAGCGTGCGATCTTAAGGCTTTCGCGGAATTCAGAAAGGTTAATGATTTCTTCTTCCGCAAGTAGCTCGTGCAGTGTTGTCGACATCTGATTAGTTGCTCTTTCTGACAATTACTGGAGGTTAGATACTATCGTCGGGACGTAGTGTTAAAATTTCGTAACCATCCGCGGTGACAAGAATTGTGTGTTCCCATTGTGCGGAAAGGCGTCTGTCGGAAGTTTCGACTGTCCAGCCATCTTTTTTAGAAAGCTTAACCTGGCGTTTGCCTGCATTGATCATAGGCTCAATGGTTAAGATCATGCCTTCCTGAAGTGTTTCTCCGGTGTCGGGTTTGCCGTAATGCAGAACCTGCGGCTCTTCGTGGAACTCAGCCCCGATGCCATGTCCGCAGTATTCGCGAACGACGCTGTAATGGTTTTGTTCAGCATAAGTTTGAATTGCATGGCCAATATCACCTAGCTGCACACCCGGTTTAACCAGTCTGATACCCCGGTACATGCACTCCTGCGTAATTTCGACCAGGCGGCGCGCATGGGGTAGCTCTTTACCTACAAAGAACATTTTGCTGGTGTCCCCATGGTAACCCTCTTTAATGACAGTAATATCGATATTAATAATGTCGCCATCTTTGAGTTTTTTGTCATTTGGTATGCCATGGCATACAACATGGTTTACTGAGGTGCAGATTGATTTTGGAAAACCATGGTAATTAAGAGGTGCTGGAATGGCTTGTTGTTCATTAACGATGTAATCGTGACAGATCTGATTAAGTTCGTTGGTTGTGATGCCGGCTTTCACATGGGGTTCGATCATGTCGAGCACTTCTGCCGCCAGACGGCCTGCCACTCGCATTTTTTCGATTTCTTCCGGGGTTTTGATTTTAATGCTCATAAACTGTCGCGATGTCCTTCATTGAACATGGGTATGGGTAATTTAAGAGGGAATTGTAGCAATCATGTGATCTGAATAGAAACATTGAGGAATGCGCTTTTAATTTTTTTGTCCTTATGGTATAAATCCGCGCTCGATTTGCTAGGTGCTAAATCGAAATATCACACACGTATCGACACAGTGTTCAGGGTGCCTTCGGGTTGAACATTGGGATGCGTGGAGGTCTAACCCAATTTTAGGAAATAAAATGGCTAAAATTACTATGCGTGACCTGCTTAAAGCAGGCGTTCACTTCGGTCACCAGACTCGTTACTGGAACCCGAAAATGTCTAAATTCATTTTCGGTGCTCGTAACAAGATCCATATCATCAATCTTGAGCACACTCTGCCAGCACTGAATGGTGCGCTGGATAACATCCAGAAAATGGCTGCGAACAAAAACAAAGTTCTGTTCGTTGGTACTAAGCGTGCTGCAAGCAAGATCGTTAAAGAAGAAGCTGCTCGTGCGGGCATGCCTTACGTAAACCACCGCTGGTTGGGTGGTATGCTGACTAACTATAAGACTATTCGTCAGTCTATCCGTCGTCTGCGTGATCTTGAATCTCAGAGTTCTGACGGTACTTTTGAACAGCTTACTAAGAAAGAAGCTTTGATGCGTCAGCGTGAGATGGAAAAGCTTGAGCGTTCTATCGGTGGTATCAAAGAGATGGGCGGTCTGCCAGATGCTCTGTTCGTGATCGATGTTGATCATGAGCGTATCGCTGTAAACGAAGCAAACAAGCTGGGTATCCCAGTAATTGGTGTTGTTGATACTAACAGCAACCCGGACGGTGTTGATGTTGTTATCCCTGGTAACGATGATGCACTGCGCGCTATCCAGATTTACGTTAAATCTGTAGCGGATGCTTGCCTGGAAGGTACAGAAGCAACTGCTGGCGACAAAAACGAATTTGTTGAAGTTGAAGAAGGCCAGGCGGCTGCTGAGTAATCCTACTGTCAGAACAGTAGATTATTCTCTTTGACTTTATGAGGGGGCCTGGCCCCCTTTTTTGGATTTTTAGATTAACCCGTGACTATCTTATAGGGGTATTCGATATGGCGAAGATTTCCGCTGCAATGGTTAAAGAACTGCGCGACCGTACAGGTCTGGGCATGATGGAGTGTAAAAAAGCTCTTAAAGAAGCTGAAGGTGACATCGATAAGGCTATCGAAGAGCTGCGTAAAGCTTCTGGTATGAAAGCGGCTAAAAAAGCAGGCCGTACTGCAGCTGAAGGTGTTGTGGTTGTTAAAGTCGCTGACGATAACAGCTACGGTGTAGCGGTAGAAGTTAACTCTGAAACTGACTTTGCTGCACGTGATGAAGGTTTCCTGGCATTTGCTAGCACTGTTCTGGATAAGGCATTTGCTGAAAAGGCTACAGATGTTGAAGGTCTGATGTCTGGTGAATTGAACGATGCACGTGATGCGTTGGTTCAGAAGATTGGTGAAAACATCGGCGTTCGTCGTGTATTCCTGGTTGAAGGTGGTGTTGTATCCGCTTACGTTCACAGCAACAACAAGATTGCTGCTTTGGTTGAGCTGGAAGGCGGTAACGCTGAAGCCGCTAAAGATATCGCAATGCATGTTACTGCGGTAAACCCTCAGGTTGTTAATAAAGAAGATATGCCTGAAGCGGTTGTTGCGAAAGAGAAAGAAATCATCCTGGCTCAGCCTGATATGGCAAGCAAGCCTGCAGAAATTGCAGAGAAGATGGTTACTGGTCGTATCAACAAATTCCTGGCTGAAAACAGCCTGGTTGAGCAGCCATTTGTTAAAAACCCTGACCAGAAAGTAGGTCAGGTAGCTAAAGATGCTGGCGCAACTGTTCAATCTTTCACTCGTATCGAAGTGGGTGAAGGTGTTGAAGTTGAAGAAGTGGATTTTGCTGCAGAAGTTGCTGCTCAGCTGAACGGCTAACTTTCTGAAAATCCTACCGGTTGTGCATGTTTTTGCATGCGCAACCACCCCCTTTCCTGCTACACTCTCCTGATCTCAATTTCTGCGGAGATTTACGGATGCCATCTACCGAAAAACAGTCCAAATATAAACGTATATTGCTCAAGCTGAGCGGTGAAGCCCTGATGGGCGAAGAAAGCTTTGGTATCGATTCTAATGTGCTGAATCGTATGGCCTTGGAAATAGGTCAGTTGGTAGGAATCGGTGTTCAGGTAGGTATGGTTATCGGTGGTGGTAACCTGTTTCGTGGTGCAGCGCTAAATGCTGCCGGCCTGGATCGTGTTACCGGCGACCATATGGGGATGCTGGCGACAGTTATGAATGCCCTGGCAATGCGTGATGCCCTTGAACGCAGCAATATTAATACCCGGGTTATGTCGGCTATTCCAATGAGCGGAGTGGTGGATCATTATGATCGTCGTAATGCGATGCGATACCTGAACCAGGGGGATGTAGTGATTTTTGCTGCGGGTACAGGTAACCCTTTCTTTACTACCGATTCTGCCGCATGTCTTCGTGGTATTGAAATTGACGCCGATGTTGTGCTCAAAGCGACTAAGGTTGATGGCGTGTATACAGCGGATCCAGTTAAAGATCCGACCGCACGTCGTTATCGTCACTTGAGTTACGATGAAGTGTTGGAACAGCAATTAGGTGTGATGGATCTGACAGCGATTTGCCTGACTCGTGACCATAACATGCCTGTGCGCGTATTTAATATGAATAAACCAGGAGCCCTGGCTAACCTAGTGGTTGGCAGTGATGAGGGTACCCTGATCGATTGCAGTGAAACGGTTGGAGAAAAATATGCTGAATGAAATTACTCAGGATGCTACCGAACGTATGCAGAAAAGCGTTGAATCGCTGGTAAATAATTTTAAAAAGATTCGTACAGGCCGTGCTCATCCCAGTATTCTGGAAGGCATTCAGGTTTCTTATTACGGATCAGATGTTCCCTTGAGCCAGGTTGCCAATGTTTCTGTAGAAGATGGTCGTACATTATCGATCATTCCTTGGGAAAAGCCGATGGTTCCAGTGATTGAGAAGGCGATTATGACTTCCGATCTTGGACTGAACCCGGCGACTGCTGGTGAAAATATTCGAGTGCCAATGCCGCCTCTGACGGAAGAAACTCGTAAGGGTTATATCAAGCAGGCGCGCCAGGAAGCTGAAAACGCTCGTGTGGCTATTCGTAATATTCGTCGTGATGCTAACGGTGATATCAAGGATCTTTTAAAAGAAAAAGAGATCACTGAAGATGATCAGCGCCGTGGTGAAGATCAGATTCAGAAACTGACGGATAAACACGTATCTGAAGTAGATGGTCTGCTTGAACAGAAAGAAAAAGACCTCATGGAAATCTGATCGCAGCAGTGATGCTGTAAGGCATCACTGGAGTTTTAATGACGCAGAAAAGCACAGATAATCCACCGGCTAATCCTGTTCCCCGGCATATTGCCATCATTATGGATGGTAATAACCGCTGGGCTAAGGCTCGTCGCTTGCCAGGCCTGGCTGGTCATAAAGCCGGTGTGGACTGTGTGCGCTCAGTGATTCAGGGTTGTATTGAACAAGGTGTTGAAGCCTTGACGCTTTTTGCTTTCAGTTCTGAAAACTGGAAGCGACCTCCGCTTGAAGTTAAAGGGTTAATGGAGCTCTTTAAACTTGCTCTTGATCGAGAATCGAAAAAACTACTGAAAAATAATATCCGCTTGCGCGTCATAGGGGATAAGTCTGCCTTCAGTGCTTCCTTACGTGAAAAAATTGCCAAAGCTGAGGCTGTTACGGCTGAATGTGACGGTTTGCAGCTTAATGTGGCTGCAAATTACGGTGGGCGATGGGATATTGTGTCCGCAGCCAGGCAAGTAGCGGAGCGTTGTGTCTCTGGTGAGTTGTCTCCTGAAATGATATCTGAAGAAACTCTTGGTGAGTTTATTTCACTGTCAGACCTTCCTGAGCCTGATTTGTGCATCCGTACAGGCGGTGAGCAGCGTATAAGCAATTTTTTAATTTGGCAGTTTGCTTACACTGAGCTCTATTTTAGTGACCTGTTCTGGCCTGATTTTGGTAAAGATGCGTTGGAAGAAGCAATAGATAGTTATTGTGGACGCGAGCGTCGTTTTGGTAAAACCAGTGATCAGATCGAGGCAGAAAAAAATGCTTAAACAGCGTTTATTAACTGCCATTGTTCTCGCGCCATTGGCCCTGTTTGGGGTTTTTGGCCTGCCGCTGTCTGGATTTGTCTACCTGCTTGATTTTGTAATACTGATTGCTGCGTGGGAGTGGGCCAACCTTTCGGGGTTAAAAGCACAGTCTCAACGCCTTATTTATGCGGCTGGTGTCGGAGTTCTGGTTGGCATAATGCATATTTATTATCCGCTTATGCCTGTGGAAGCGGTTATGCTGTTTTCGGTGCTGGGATGGATTGTCGCCTTAGTCTGGGTGCTTAAGTATCCTCAGGGTCTGGGTTGGCGTGCATCTTGGCAGCGATTGCTGATAGGTATTGCAGTGTTGCTGCCTTGTTGGTTGGCATTTGTAGAATTAAAAGCTGCAGAGGAAGGGGAAATACAAATTTTACTGCTTCTTTTGCTGGTTTGGGGTGCTGATGTTGGCGCTTATTTTTCAGGGAAAAAGTTTGGTAGTAATAAGCTTGCCCCCGATGTAAGTCCAGGGAAAACCAGAGAAGGATTGTATGGTGGTTTATTAACCTGCCTTTTGGTTGCCATTTTGTTTTCGTTCTTTGCATCGTTCTCTGTTATGCAGGCACTTCTTTTAGTTGGTGTATCCTTGATTACAGGCCTGATTTCAGTATTAGGAGATCTGTTCGAGAGTATGCTCAAGCGTTATCGGGGCATCAAGGATAGTAGTCAGCTGCTGCCTGGTCATGGTGGCGTTTTAGATCGGATAGATAGCCTGACTGCGGCATCTCCGGTATTTGTTCTTGGTCTCCAGTACATTGTCTTAACCTGACGCCGTCATGGATCTACTTTATACAATCGCGATAACCATCCTCACTCTGGGCATTCTTGTCACTATTCATGAATGGGGGCACTTTTATGTTGCCCGTCGTTGTGGGGTGAAAGTGCTTCGCTTCTCTGTCGGTTTTGGTAAAGCTATTTATACCTGGAAGGATAAACAAGAGACTGAATACGCAATAGCCAGTATCCCTTTAGGCGGCTACGTCAAAATGCTGGATGAGCGCGAGGGGGATGTTGATCCTTCTGAGCGGCCCTATGCATTTAATCGCAAACCTGTACTCCAGCGAATTATGATTGTGGCTGCAGGCCCCATTGTTAATCTGCTTTTTTCTGTCCTGGCATATTGGTGTATGTATGGTTTGGGTGTTACTACCGCAATCCCTGTAATAGGTGAGGTCAAATCCCAGTCTCTGGCTGAAAGAGCCTCAATTCCAGAAAATTCTGAAATTTTATCTGTGGATGGATACCCGACACTTTCCTGGGATGAGGTTAACCTTCGTCTTGCGTCCCGGGTAGGTGAGACAGGTAATCTGGCTCTCAAACTCAAGGAGGAGGGGACAACACTGGTTCGTGATTACTCTCTGCAGCTGAGTGACTGGAAGGTGGACCTTGAAAATGAATCACCTGTTTCCGCTCTGGGTATCGTGCCTTGGCGTCCAGAAGTTCCGGCTGTAATTGGGCGCCTAGTTGAGGGTGGGCGCGCTGAGCAATCCGGGCTGTTAGTAAATGATCGGGTTGTGGCTGCAAATGGGCTGAGCGTTTCTGACTGGCATCATCTGGTTTCAATAATCCGCAGTAGCCCTGAACAAAATGTTGTGCTGGAAGTCGAAAGAGGCACACAGGTTTTCTCTTTGAATGTTAATCCCGAAAAAAGGGTGAGTGATCAAGGGGAAGAATATGGCTTCCTCGGGGCCGCCGCTTCGGGAGTGGATTGGCCTGAAGAGTATCAGCGTACCCTTCAGTATGGTTTTTTTGATGGTATCGTTAGGGCAACAGACAAGACGTTGCAGACCATTTCTCTGACCTTGGATTCGATCTGGAAGATGATCGAAGGGGTTATCTCGGTAAAAAACTTGAGTGGTCCTATAACCATTGCTAAAGTGGCGAGTGCTTCGGCATCATCCGGCCTGGAATCATATATTAGCTTCCTGGCCTATTTAAGCATCATGCTTGGGGTCCTTAATCTATTGCCAATCCCTGTTTTGGATGGTGGACATCTACTGTATTATTTTGTCGAGCTTGTTACAGGTAAGCCTGTCAATGAGCGTATTCAACTGGTTGGGTTGAAAATAGGGTTGGTATTACTGCTTTCCTTAATGTTTGTTGCGTTATTTAACGACATAATGCGACTGTAGGCGACTACAGCCGTGACGAATTAAATTTTTTACGATAAAGACATATTTCATGAAACGTGGCATTGGATTTTTGTTAGCTTTTTTCCTCTGGGCATCAATCGCACAGGCAAATACTGCATCGTTCGTGGTTGAAGACATTCGTCTTGAAGGCTTGCAAAGGGTCTCTCCCGGGATTGTGTTTCGGAACTTCCCTGTTAATGCGGGAGACCAGGTCACTTCAGAGGCGCTGGCTAGATCAACTCGTCAACTCTTCCAGTCAGGTTATTTTGACGATATTCAGTTATTACGTGAAGATTCTGTCTTGATTTTGCAGTTGCAGGAGCGCCCTGCAGTGAGTCTTATCAGGCTTGAAGGCAACAAAGTTCTGGAAGATGAAGCCCTTTTAGATGGTTTGAAACAAACCGGGCTGCAGGAAGGTGATGTTTTTAAAAGAGCAACACTGGAGCAAATTAAGCAGGATTTGGTCAGGGTTTATGCTTCGCAAGGTCGTTATGGCGCTTCAGTTGAAACTGATGTCGAATCACTTCCGGGTAATCGTGTTGCTCTGAACATCAATATCAAGGAAGGCAGTGTTGCTACCATCCAACATATTAATATTGTTGGTAACAATGTTTATTCCGATGAAGAGCTGCAAGATCTTTTCTCTCTTAAGCTGCCTAACTTCTGGTCTTTTTATAAAAAAGATGATCGTTACGCGCGTCAGAAGCTGTCCGGTGATCTGGAGCGTATACGCTCATACTACCTGGATAGTGGTTACGTGAACTTCTCTATTGACTCAACTCAGGTTTCTATCACGCCAGATAGAAAACATGTCTACATTACAGTCAATGTGACCGAAGGCGAGAAGTACACCATACGTGAAGTCGATGTCGCAGGTGAAATGGTAGTCGCTGAAGAGGAGTTACTGGAGGTTGTTAGAGTTGAGGCCGGCCAGACTTTTTCACGTCGCCTGATCACGCAATCACAGGATGCTCTGGTGAAACGAATTGGTGACGAAGGTTATATGTTTGCCAATATATCCCCGGCTCCGGAACTGCATGACGACAATACTGTAACGGTTAAATTCTTCCTGGATCCTGGTAAGCGTACTTATGTAAGGCGCATTAATGTACGTGGCAATACACGAACCGCTGATGATGTGATTCGTCAGCATCTGAAACAGATGGAAGCAGCGGTTGCTTCAAATGAGTTGATCGAACAGTCCAAAATTCGCCTGGAAAAAACCGGTTACTTTAAAACTGTAAATGTTGAAACCGTTCCTGTTCCTGGAACCGATGATCAGGTAGATATTGAATACAGTGTTGAGGAGCAGCAATCTGGTTCATTCTCCGCCAGTGTAGGTTTCTCTCAGAGTTCGGGGATTATCCTTGGCTTCCAGCTGCAACAAGACAACTTTTTGGGTACAGGTAAAAAAGTAGGTGTTGGTATCTCTAACAGTGACACTCTCACCGAATATTCTTATAGCTTTGTTGATCCTTACTATACGGTGGATGGTGTAAGCCGAGGCTTTAATGTTTACTACCGTGAAAGGGACTTTGATGAAGATAATACCAGTGCCTTCTCAACCGATGAGTTTGGTGGTGGCGTAAACTTCGGTTATCCAATTGATGAATACCAACGTCTTAATTTTGGTGCAAGCGTTGAGCAGGTCACTATTAATACCAACTCATTAAATACACCTGCAGAAATTACACAGTTTCTGAACGATGAAGGTGATGAGTACCTTAACTTTACCTTGTCTGCCGGTTGGAGCGATAATCATCTGAACAGAGGTTTCTTCCCGACCAAAGGGTACTCTCAAAGTGCATCAATTGAAGTGGGTATCCCGGGTAGTGATCTGAGTTATTACCGCGCTTTATATAATGCAAAATGGTATCAGCCATTAACCGATGATCGCTACTGGATCATTTCTCTTAAAGGTCGACTCGGATATGGTGGTGAATTGGGTGACAATGAATACCCGTTCTACAAACACTTCTATGCGGGTGGGTTGAAAACAGTCCGTGGTTACGAGCAAAACTCACTGGGACCGAGAGATTCGCTGGATGATCCGTTCGGTGGGGATGTGATGATCACAGGTGGGGCTGAGTTTATTTTCCCGGTACCATTTGTTAAAGATAAGTCTTCATGGCGGACATTGTTCTTTGTTGATGGTGGTAACGTATTTGATTCCAATTGCTCATCCGTATCCACAAACTGCGAAGATGGCGTAAAACTGGACGAACTTAGGTTCTCTGCCGGCTTTGGTTTGAGCTGGTTGACGCCGATTGGGCCTTTGTCGATTGCACTGTCGGTTCCTCTTAATGATAAAGAAGACGACGAAACAGAAGTATTCCAGTTTGCATTAGGACAAACTTTCTAAGGATTAAATGAAATGAGAGTACTATTAGGTTTTATTTTAACGTTAGGGATCAGCTTTTCGGCATCGGCTCAAAATATTGCAGTCGTTGATATTCAGGCGGCATTACTGACATCGACAGCTGCAAAACAGTATCAGCAATCATTGAAAGCCGAATTTGCAAAAGAACAGCAAGCTGTTGTTGATCTTGAAAAGCAAGTTAAAGCCGCGCGTGATAAGGCAGCAAAAAATAAAGATCTGGTTTCTGCGGATGAACTGAACAAAATGAAAATGCAGTTCCAGAAAGTATTTACTGAATATCAGCGTGCAGGCCAGGCCCTGCAGCAGAAGAAAATGCAGCGTGAACAGGCATTTTTACAGCAGATGAGGCCTCAAATAGATCAGGTTTTAAAAGCTGTAATTGCCGAAGGTGGCTATGACCTGATTCTATCTCGTCAGGCTGCTCATTATGCTGACAAAAAATATGATATCACGCAAAAAGTCGTCGAGCTTTTGAATAAGCAGTAAATTTATGCCTGAAACGAAGTACCAGTTAGCGGAACTTGCCCAAGAGTTATCTGCTCAGATCCAAGGTGACCCGGAATTCTGGGTCTCCTCACTGGGTACTTTACAATCTGCAGCCAGCAACGAGTTGGCTTTTATCGCAAACCCTCAATATCAGAAATTTTTAAAAACTACTGCTGCAGGCGCAGTTATTGTTTCTCCTGCCGACCTGGAGTTCTTTTCTGGGAATGCATTGATTGTTGAAGACCCGTATCTTGCATATGCCAAACTCAGCCATAAGTTCAAAAACACAGGGGATAATAGTTCAGGTATAGATCCTTCAGCGTTGATTGATCCAGCTGCAAGGGTCAGTGAGTCCGCGACTATTGGCCCTGGGGTTGTTGTTTCTGCAGATTCATATATCGAAGATAACGTTTCCCTTGGCGCCAATTCAGTGATTGGTCGGGACTGCCGAATCGGCGCAGGCAGTCAAATCTGTGCAAATGTTACGCTCTATAATGATGTGGAGGTGGGTGAAAACTGCCTGATACATAGCGGCGCAGTTATAGGTGCGGATGGGTTTGGGTTTGCCAACGATCAGGGGCGCTGGCAAAAAATTGCCCAGCTTGGTGGTGTTAAAATTGGGAAGGGCGTTGAAATTGGTGCTGGCACTACCATAGACCGCGGGGCGCTTGATGATACGGTCATAGATGACGGTGTTATTCTGGATAATCAGATTCAGGTCGCGCACAATGTTCAGATAGGAAAAAATTCTGCAATTGCAGGTTGTACCGCCATAGCTGGAAGCACTAAAATTGGCGACCGTTGTACAATTGCAGGGGCTTGTGGAATAACCGGGCATCTTGAAATAGCATCCGGCACACATATTACTGCTATGACATTAGTGACGAAGTCGATTACCAAACCTGGAGTATATTCATCAGGTACAGGAATGCTGGAACACAAGAATTGGAAAAAAAGTGTTGTGCGTTTCCGGCAGCTTGATGATATCGCGCGCCGCTTAAAGTCGTTAGAAGATATAGTTATTGAGAAAAAGGGTTCCTAAAACATGATGGACGTGAATGAAATTCGGGAGTATCTCCCACATCGTTATCCGTTTTTATTAGTGGATAGGGTGTTGGAGCTGGAAGAGGGAGAGTCCATTGTTGCGATCAAAAACGTCACAGTTAATGAGCCTTTCTTCAATGGTCACTTCCCTGATCATCCGGTTATGCCAGGTGTGTTGATTGTTGAAGCGATGGCGCAGGCTGCAGGTATTCTTGGCTTTAAAACCATGGGTAAAAAGCCACAGGATGGATCGATCTACTATTTTGTAGGATCGGATAAACTGCGTTTCAAACGTCCTGTAGTGCCTGGTGACCAATTACAATTGGAAGCTAAAGTGCTTTCAGAACGTCGTGGTATCTGGAAATTCGAAGTGCGCGCCAGCGTAGATGGTGATACGGTTAGTTCTGCAACGATCCTTTGTGCAGATAGAAAGGTTTAAACATTGATTGATTCTCGCGCCATTGTAGACCCTTCAGCAAAGATTGCAGAGGGAGTTGAAGTAGGCCCCTGGACTTTGATCGGTCCAGAGGTGGAGATTGGTGCGGGTACAGTTATTGGCTCTCATGTGGTACTCAAAGGTCCAACCACGATTGGGGAAAATAACCGTATCTACCAGTTCGCATCTGTTGGTGAAGAGTGCCAGGATAAAAAGTATGCTGGCGAACCGACGACTCTTGTTATTGGAGACAATAACGTTATTCGTGAGGGCGTTACGATTCACCGTGGCACAGTTCAGGATGCCGGGACTACGATAATCGGCTCAGATAACTTGTTTATGGCCAATGTGCATGTTGCTCATGATTGTGTAGTGGGTGACAACGTGATTATGGCGAACAATACCGCTGTTGCCGGTCATGTTCATGTTGGAGACTGGGCTATTCTTGGTGGTTTTACAGCAGTGCACCAGTTCTGCAAAATTGGTCCTCATGTAATGTGTGGTACCTGTTCAGTCGTACTTAAAGATATACCAGCGTACGTTATGGCTAACGGTAATACGGCTGCTCCTCACGGTATTAATACTGAGGGACTTAAGCGCAGAGGCTTCAGCAAAGAAGCAATTGGCGCAATACGTAAGGCATATAAAATTGTCTATCGTAGCAAGCTGACCACCGTTCAGGCTTTGGCACAGCTTAAGGACATGGCCGCTGATTACCCTGAAATTCTGCCACTTATCCAATCTATTGAGAGTTCTTCTCGCGGCATTATCCGCTAGGTGTGCCTATGCCAAACTCCTTGCGCATAGGCATAGTAGCAGGCGAAGCATCGGGTGATATTCTCGGTAGCGGCCTTATAAAATCTCTTAAAAAGCGTTTCCCAGATATAGTGTTTGAGGGCATCGGTGGCGAACTGATGATCGCACAGGGCTGTAAATCACTTTATCCGATGGAACGCCTTTCAGTCATGGGTTTGGTTGAAGTGCTTGGGCGACTGCCTGAACTACTCAAGGCGCGCAGAGATTTGATCAGCTATTTCAAATCCAATCCGCCTGACCTCTTTATAGGAGTCGATGCTCCAGACTTTACCTTAGGAATGGAAGCGAAGCTGAAACAAGCCGGTATTCCTACCGTTCATTATGTGAGTCCTTCTGTCTGGGCATGGAAAAAGAAACGCATATATAAGATAAAAAAGAGCACTGATCTTGTATTAAGCCTGTTTCCATTTGAAGCCAAGCACTATGCGCCAACGCAACAGCGAGTTGCCTTTGTTGGTCATCCTCTTGCCGACTCGATTCCAAAAACAGTCAATGTTGAAAAGGCTCGGTCCCGTTTTGCAGTTAAAGATGGCGAGAAGATTATTGCAATACTACCGGGCAGTCGTGGTAGCGAAATAAAATACTTGGCAGAACCTTTTCTGGATACGGCTCGGTGGTTATCAGAGCGTATTGATAATGTCCGTTTTGTTATTCCAGCAGCCAATAAGCATAGGCATGACCAGCTTCATGCTTTGATTGCCGAAAAGTATGCAGATTTAAATATTCAGTTGGTGATTAAAAATTCGCGAGATGTCATGGCAATTGCGGATGCGATTCTTATTGCGTCAGGTACGGCAACATTGGAAGCAACCATATTAAGAAAGCCCATGGTTGTTGCTTATAAAATGTCTGCGCTGACCTACGCTATTTATTCGCGTATGGTTTCTTCGCGTTTTATCTCTCTGCCTAACTTGCTAGCAGATAAGGAGTTGGTACCTGAAATTCTGCAGGACCAGGTAAAACCTGAGGTGTTAGGTCCAAGTGTGATGCGGGCTTTGCAGGATGAAGAATACCAGACTTTGCTAGCGGAAGAATTCGCTGCTATTCATGATACTTTACATCAGGAAGCAGACGAGAAAGCGGCTGATGCGATTGTTTCGCTTCTGAAAGATAAAGGAGTGATTTGATGGAGAGTATTGGTTTTGATTTCAGTGCCGGCCAGTTGATTGCTGGAGTAGATGAAGTCGGGCGTGGTCCCTTGGTGGGGAATGTGGTTGCTGCTGCTGTTATTCTGAACCCAAATAAACCCATTTCTGGCTTGGCCGATTCAAAAAAGTTATCTGAGAAGAAACGTAACCTTCTATATACTGAAATCAAAGAAAAAGCCCTGGCTTGGTGTGTTGCATCCGCATCGCCTCAGGAAATTGATGAGATTAATATTCTGCATGCATCGATGCTGGCAATGAAAAGGGCGGTCGAAGGACTGAAAATTTCCCCTGAGTTTGTATATGTCGATGGTAACCGCTGCCCTGATCTGACATGCCCCAGTGAGGCTGTTGTAAAAGGCGACAGTAAAATCGCTGAAATTAGTGCGGCATCAATTCTTGCAAAAGTGGATCGTGATCATGAGATGACGCTGCTGGATAAAGATTACCCTGAGTATGGTTTTGCAAAACATAAGGGTTATCCAACGGCTGTTCACTTTGCTGCCCTTAACAAACATGGCCCTCTGCCAGAGCACCGGCGTAGCTTTAAGCCAGTCCGGGACCTGTTGGAAACCATCTAGAACTTCAGAATATGACTGATCCTAAGTTTATCCACCTTCGCGTACATACTGAATTTTCATTAGTCGATGGGCTAGTGCGTGTAAAAGAGTTGGTCTCAGCTGCTAAAAATGCGGGTATGCCAGCTGTAGCTATGACAGACCAAACTAATTTTTTTGGTCTGGTGAAATTTTTTAAGGCAGCGACCGGTAGTGGTATCAAACCGATCTGTGGTGCTGACATTTGGGTGGAGAACAGCGATGAACCTACAGCTGAACCGTTCCGCTTAACCTTATTAGTCAGAAACGCACAAGGTTATCTGAACCTGATGGAGCTGATCTCCCGGGCATATGCGGAAGGGCAGAATGTTATACCGGATATGGCACTGGTTAAGCCAGAATGGGTTGAGGAAAAATCAGAAGGGCTGATAGCTCTGTCTGCTGCTAAAAGGGGTGAAGTTGGCAGATCAATCCTTGCTGAAAATGGCAGGGCAGATGAAATCCTTCAGCATTGGATGAAGGTGTTTCCTAATAGTTTCTATCTGGAGATACAGAGAACAGGGCGCGCCAGTGATGAGCAGATTGTTCATGCCTCGGTGGCGTTAGCTAAGCAGCATGGTTGCCCTTTGGTCGCAACTAATGAAGTCATGTTTATCAAAAAAGATGACTTTGAGGCGCACGAAGTCCGGGTTTGTATTAACCAGGGACGAACTCTGGAAGATCCGACCCGGCCTAAAGACTATAGCGATCAGCAATATTTTCGTACCCAGGAGGAGATGGCAGAGCTTTTCAGCGATATCCCTTCTGCTGTCCAGAACACCGTAGCGATCGCTAAGCGCTGTAATATCGAAATTGAGATCGGCACCTATTATCTGCCGAAATATCCTATCCCGGAAGGGATGTTGATGGATGATTACTTCCGTAAAGTCTCTTTCGACGGTTTGGAAGAACGTCTTGAAATATTGCTGGATAAAAGTGACCCGGAATATCAATCTAAACGTCAGGCATATATAGATCGACTGGAATTCGAACTGGAGATCATCATCCAGATGGGTTTCCCGGGCTATTTCCTGATCGTAATGGACTTTATCAAGTGGGGTAAAGAGAACGGCGTCCCTGTAGGTCCAGGTCGTGGTTCAGGTGCCGGCTCTCTGGTTGCTTATGCCCAGAAAATTACGGATCTGGATCCGTTGGAATACGATCTTCTTTTCGAACGTTTCCTTAATCCGGAACGTGTATCCATGCCTGACTTTGATATCGATTTCTGCATGGATAACCGCGACAAGGTTATTGATTACGTAGCTCGCACCTATGGTCGTGATGCCGTATCCCAGATTGTTACGTTCGGTACTATGGCGGCTAAGGCTGTGGTTCGAGATGTAGCGCGTGTACAAGGCAAGCCTTTTGGTTTGGCTGACCGGCTGTCCAAACTTATTCCGTTTGAACCAGGCATTACCCTCAAAAAGGCGTTGGATCAGGAACCGTTGCTTGTTGATTTTATTGAGTCTAGTGAAGAAGCTCAGGAAATCATGGAGATGGCCTATAAGCTGGAAGGGGTGACGCGTAACGTCGGCAAACACGCCGGTGGTGTTGTAATCGCACCTACAAAGCTGACCGATTTTGCGGCTACCTATTGCGATGAAGAAGGTAACGGCCTGGTTACCCAGTTTGATAAGGGGGATGTTGAAGAAGCGGGCTTGGTGAAATTCGACTTCCTGGGTCTGAGAACCCTTACGATTATTGATTGGGCTTTGCAGACAGTAAACAAAATACGTGACAAAAATGGCGAAGAGCCTCTGGATATCGCGTTAATCGATCTTGAGGACAAGAGAACTTTCGATCTGCTCCAGGCTGCTGAGACAACGGCAGTGTTTCAGCTTGAATCCAGCGGTATGAAAGATCTGGTTCGTCGGCTATTACCATCGCGTTTTGAAGATATTGTCGCGCTGGTAGCTCTGTTCCGCCCTGGACCGCTACAGTCAGGCATGGTGGATGACTTTATCAACCGTAAACACGGTCGCGCTGAAATGGCGTGGCCTCATCCAGACTACCAATTAGATTCTTTACAGCCGGTACTAGAACCCACTTATGGCATTATCCTGTATCAGGAGCAGGTAATGCAGATCGCACAGGTGATGGCCGGATATACCCTGGGTGGCGCGGATATGTTGCGTCGTGCAATGGGTAAGAAGAAACCTGAAGAGATGGCGAAGCAGCGGGTCTCTTTTCTTGAAGGTTCCGAAAAGCATGGCATTGACCGGGATCTGGCGGGAAATATCTTTGATCTGGTAGAGAAGTTTGCCGGTTACGGCTTTAACAAATCCCACTCCGCTGCTTATGCCCTGGTATCTTATCAAACCGCATGGCTTAAAGTGCATTACCCTGCTCCTTTTATGGCAGCGGTTATATCATCGGATATGCAGAATACCGATAAGGTGGTTATCTTCATTGAAGAATGCCGCAGCATGGGTATCCCTCCCGCCTTACCTGACGTTAATAGTGGTGAATATATGTTCACTGTTAATGATGATGGGGTCATTATTTATGGTCTGGGTGCGATCAAAGGTGTCGGTGAGGGGCCAATAGAAGCCATTGTGGAAGCCCGGGATGAGGGTGGTCCATTTAAAGATCTGTTTGATTTCTGTGAGCGAGTCGGAGCGAAAAAACTCAACAAACGTGTACTGGAAGCCTTAGTTCGTTCAGGAGCCTTGGATAGCTTAGGGGCAGAGAGGGCTGTTCTGTGGGAAGCGATTCCTGATTCCTTGCAGGCGGCGGATCAGGCGGCAAAAAACCAAGATGCGGGTATGTTCGATCTGTTTGGTGAAGTAGAGTCGGAAACCGATCGCAATCCATATGAAGATTACAAGCGGGTGCGTCCCTGGACGGATAAAGAAAGGCTGACCGGCGAAAAAGATACGCTGGGCCTGTACCTGACCGGCCATCCGATTGATGAGTATGAAAGTGAGCTGAAACATTTCGTCAGCAAACGTATTGTTGAACTCCAGCCTGCCCGGGGCCAAAGTCAGAAAATGGCGGGTTTGGTGGTTGATATGCGCCTGAAAAAGACCAAAAAAGGCGATAATTTATGCTTTGTCACTCTGGATGATCGAAGTGCTCGCATCGATGTGACGTTGTTTGGTGATACCTATGATGCCGTCCGCAACCTTGTGGTTAAAGATGCTGTGTTGGTTGTAGAGGGTGAGGTTGCTGAAGATCATTATTCAGGTGGTATAAAAGTTCGGGTTAGTAAGGTTCTAAGCATCCCGCAAGCCAGATCTCAGTATGCTTCCGGTGTTCAGGTCATCTGCGAGGGTTCACAATTAGGTCAGCGCAAGCTGAAAGAGCTGCAAGCGCTTCTGCATGAGCATAAAGGTGATGGATCTTTGCCGGTTAAATTGCGTTATCATCGTTCTGATGCGGCCGCTACTTTGGTGCTTGGCGAACAATGGCAGGTACAGGCTAATGATGAGCTATTAATTGCCTTAATGGACAAGTTCGGTCATGAGGCCGTCTCTTTGACCTATTAGATGCTTTTATGCCAGTGAGTTTTGCCTACAGGTCTGGTTCTTAAAGCCCCAAAAAGGTAAACTTTGCACAATTTTTCACTTAAGAATAGAAAATTCCTATGAATCCGAACTACCTGGATTTTGAACAACCAATTGCCGAGCTTCAGGCAAAAATTGAAGAACTTCGACTGGTTGGAGATTCTGCTGATCTTAATATTTCAGAAGAGATCTCACGTCTCGAAGATAAAAGCCGTAGTCTGACTGAGTCAATATTTACCGAGTTGTCTGCATGGCAGATCTCTCAGTTGGCTCGCCATCCTCAGCGACCATACACTCTTGATTACATCGAATATATGTTTGAAGAATTTGATGAAATCCATGGCGATCGTCACTTTTCTGATGATCAGGCAATTGTGGGCGGTATAGCACGTCTGGATGAACAACCGATTATGGTTATTGGTCATCAAAAAGGCCGTGGCGTTCAGGAGCGCCAAAAGCGTAATTTTGGTATGCCTCGTCCAGAAGGTTATCGTAAGGCGCTACGCCTTATGGAGATGGCTGAACGCTTCAAGATGCCAATACTGACATTCATTGATACTCCGGGTGCATACCCTGGTATTGATGCAGAAGAGCGGGGGCAGTCAGAGGCGATTGCATTTAACCTTGCTAAAATGTCACAGCTGAAAACCCCAATTATCTCGACCGTAATTGGTGAAGGTGGTTCCGGTGGTGCACTGGCGATTGGCGTTTGTGATGAATTGATGATGTTGAACTATTCAACCTATTCAGTAATTTCGCCGGAAGGTTGTGCGTCAATTCTGTGGAAGAGTGCTGAGCGTGCTTCGGATGCAGCTAAAGCGATGGGTATTACTTCAGATCGTTTGTTTGAACTTGGTCTGGTCGATCAGGTTATTAGTGAGCCAATGGGCGGGGCGCATCGTGATGCCGCGCTGACTGCAGCCAATCTTAAACGTCACCTGTCAGAAACTCTGGATAAACTATCCGGCCTGTCTACAGATGAACTGCTGGAGCGTCGTTACCAGCGCCTGATGTCGTACGGTTTTGGTGGTGGGCAATAAGCTCAGCGCTGATTCTGCACTGCAACTCTGTGAGCGCAGCTTTTTAGCTGCGCTTTCTTGTTTTTCCTTTCCTGAAAAACTTCCGGCTGACCGCCGTTGGCTTATTGCTCATAGTGGTGGCACCGACTCTCAACTCCTGCTCTATCTTGCTGCTAGTTTATTGCCGAAATCTTCGTTGTTGGTTGTGTATGTAAATCACCACCTTCAGGAGGAGGCTGATCAATGGGCAGAGTTCTCCAGTCAACAGGCTGAAAAATATGGCCTCAAGCACTTGGTCTTAGAGGTTTATCCAAAAGATCAATCTGAAAATGCTGCTAGGGATGCGCGTTATCAATCGTTTGAGAACCTGATCGAGCAGGGCGATGTCATGTTGTTTGGGCATCATGCGGATGATCAGGCAGAAACTTTACTGTACAGAATGCTGCGTGGTACTGGGTTAAGTGGTTTAGCTGGGATGCCTGCAAGTCGATCTTTAGGTAAAGGCTATTTACTGCGTCCTATGCTCAAGTGTACCAGAGAGCAGATAGAAAGCGCTGCCAAGTCGCTCACACTAGAATGTGTCCGTGATCCGAGTAATGAAAGTGATGCCTATGATCGTAACTATCTGAGAAACAAGGTATTTCCAGTTCTTAAGGCGCGTTGGCCAATGCTCGTTGAGCGTTGGCGGGATAATGCAGACCTTTTGCAGGATACAGACAAACTGCTGGAAATCTATTTGGATGCAGATTTGGAACTCTGTTCTTCAGCTCCGGAAATGTTTGAACTGGATCCGTGGTCCGAGATGCCAGGTTTGAAGCAAACTGCGGTATTAAGGCATTGGGTATACCGGGCCTTGGGCTTGCGCTTAAACGCGAAAACATTAGAGAAAATTATCAGTGATGTTATTCATTCGCAGTCGGATGCTGAGCCGGAATTTGTGCTGGGTGATGTATGCCTGAGGCGTTTCCAGAATAGACTGTACTTGGTCCGGGATTTTAAAGAGCCTGATACAAGCATAATTGTTACGGCCAATGGTGAATATAATCTGGGTGATGGCATGTTGCTGATACAGGGGTTACCGGAATCGAGGACATTAAAAGTTCAGCGCAGGCAGGGGGGAGAGAGCTGTTCCCCGGTTGGCCGGAAAACTAAGTCAGTTAAAAAAATTCTTCAGGAATCGTCCATTCCTCCCTGGCATAGAAAGCAATGGCCATTGGTGTATTGCGATGATAAGTTGATCGCTGTTCCGGGCGTTTGTCTTTGTCAAGGTTGGACTATTGAAGAAAAGCGGGATTTTTCTGTTTTATGGTGTCCCTTTTCATTGTCGGATAACTCCTGATTTGCTATCCTGTAGCCCCATCTCGATCTTAAAAATTCCTCGCTATAAATACGATCAAACAGGTTCTGCATGACGCGTTATATCTTCGTCACAGGCGGTGTTGTGTCCTCATTGGGCAAAGGCATCGCATCTGCTTCTCTGGCTGCCATTCTTGAGGCCAGAGGGTTAAAAGTCACTATGTTGAAACTGGATCCATATATTAATGTGGACCCAGGCACCATGAGCCCTATCCAGCATGGTGAAGTTTTTGTTACCGAGGATGGTGCTGAAACTGATCTCGATCTTGGTCACTATGAGCGCTTCATTCGTACAACGATGAGCAAACGTAATAACTTTACTGCTGGACGTATCTATCAGCATGTATTGTTAAAAGAACGCCGTGGTGATTATCTCGGTGGCACAGTGCAGGTTATTCCGCATATCACGGATGAAATTAAACGCCGTGTTATTGAAGGTGCGGGCGATGCTGATGTTGCTCTTGTTGAAATTGGCGGTACTGTCGGTGATATTGAATCCCTGCCATTTATGGAAGCCGTGCGTCAGTTGAAAGCAGAATTAGGTTTCTCCCGTGCGATGTTTATGCATCTGACGCTGGTACCTTATATTGCGACCGCGGGTGAAATTAAAACTAAACCGTCTCAGCACTCGGTGAAAGAACTGCGTTCGATCGGTATTCAGCCTGATATTTTGGTTTGTCGTTCAGACTTCCCACTACCGGATTCGTCACGTCGTAAGCTTTCACTCTTCACAAACGTTGAAGAGCGTGCAGTAGTTTCACTTCCTGATGCGGATACTATCTACAATATTCCACGTATGCTGTCTGATCAGGGTCTGGATGATATTGTTATTGAACGTTTCAGTCTGGAGTGCAATGAGTCAGACTTGGACGAATGGGATCGTGTAGCGGATGCTCACCTTAACCCAGATGGTGAAGTTAAAATCGCTATGGTGGGTAAGTATATGGAGCTTCTGGACGCATACAAATCCTTGATTGAAGCCCTTTCTCATGCAGGTATTGCGCTGAAGAAAAAGGTGCGTATCGAATGTATTGATTCCGAGCGTGTTGAGCGTGAAGGCGTTGAAATTCTGGATGGCATGAGTGCTATTCTGGTTCCTGGTGGTTTTGGCGAGCGTGGTGTTGAGGGTAAAATTTCAGCAGTACGTTATGCCCGAGAGAATAAAGTACCTTATCTTGGTATTTGTCTGGGTATGCAGGTTGCGGTGATTGAGTTTGCTCGCAATGTGGCTGGCCTGGAAGGTGCGACCTCATCGGAATTTAACAAAGACGCTGAACACCCGGTGATTGGTTTGATCACTGAATGGACGACGACAGAAGGTGATGTTGAAAAACGTGGCGAGACCGATGACCTTGGCGGCACCATGCGTCTGGGTGCTCAGGTTTGTCATTTGGCGGAAGGATCTACCGCAGCTCAGGCTTACGGCAATACTGAGATTACAGAGCGTCACCGTCACCGTTATGAAGTTAACAATAATTATGTGGCTCAACTCGAGGCTGCTGGTCTGAGAATTTCAGGTCGATCAGTTGATGGTGAGTTAGTTGAAGTGGTGGAAGTGGCTGATCATCCTTGGTTTGTTGCTTGTCAGTTCCACCCTGAGTTCACGTCTACGCCTCGCGATGGTCACGGACTGTTTACCGGATTTATCCAGGCAGCGTTGAACCAGCAGGCAAAACAGTAATTTTTAAAGTTATTCAGGGCAACGCCCTAATAGAGAACATTCTGGAGTGTTAACCAATGGCACAGATTTCTGATATCAAAGCCCGCGAAGTACTGGATTCTCGTGGTAACCCAACTGTTGAAGCAGACGTTATTCTGGCGTCTGGAGTGATTGGATCTGCATGTGCACCTTCAGGTGCATCAACAGGTTCCCGTGAAGCTCTGGAACTGCGTGATGGTGATAAAAGCCGTTATCTGGGTAAAGGTGTGCAGAAAGCCGTTGCTGCAGTAAATGGCCAAATCCGTGAAGCTCTGACAGGTATGGATGTTACTGATCAGCGTGCTCTGGATAATAAAATGCTGGAGCTGGACGGTACTGAAAATAAAGAGAATCTGGGCGCGAACGCGATTCTGGCGGTTTCTCTGGCTGCAGCTAAAGCGGCAGCAACAGAGAAAGGTATCCCTCTGTATGCCCACATTGCTGAAATCAACGGAACAGCGGGTCAGTTCTCTCTGCCACTGCCGATGATGAACATCCTCAATGGTGGTGAGCACGCGGATAACAACGTTGATATCCAGGAGTTCATGGTTCAGCCGGTTAACTTTGATAAGTTCTCTGAAGGTCTGCGTTGCGGTGCTGAAATTTTCCATGCTCTTAAATCTGTTCTGAAAACCAAAGGCCTGAACACTGCCGTAGGTGACGAAGGTGGTTTTGCACCAAACCTGGCCTCTAACGAAGAAGCTTTGGTTGTCATTAAAGAAGCGATCGATAAAGCCGGTTATGAACTGGGTAAAGATGTAACACTGGCTCTCGACTGTGCTGCTTCTGAGTTCTACAAAGACGGCAAATACGATCTGTCTGGTGAAGGCAAAGTATTCGATGCAGAAGGCTTTAGCGACTACCTGGCGGCTCTGACTGAAAACTACCCGATTGTCTCTATCGAAGATGGTCTGGATGAGTCTGACTGGGATGGTTGGGCGTACCTGACTAAACAAATCGGTGAAAAAGTACAGCTGGTAGGTGACGACCTGTTCGTAACTAACACTAAGATTTTGAGCCGCGGTATTGAGCAGAGCATTGGTAACTCAATCCTGATCAAATTTAACCAGATCGGTTCTCTGTCTGAGACTCTGGACGCAATCAAGATGGCGAAGGATGCAGGTTTTACTGTAGTTATCTCTCACCGTTCAGGCGAAACTGAAGACACAACCATTGCTGATCTGGCAGTAGGTACAGCAGCGGGTCAGATCAAAACGGGTTCTCTGTGTCGTTCTGACCGTGTAGCTAAGTACAACCGTCTGTTGCGCATCGAAGAAGAACTGGGCGCGGATGCGGTTTACAATGGCCTTTCTGAGATCAAAGGTCAGGGTTGATAGTCGGATTGCAAATTGTCTGATATAAGAAGGGGGCCTATAGCCCCCTTTTTTCTGAGTTGAAAATGTTTCGCTGGTTAATTGTCATTTTAATAATCTTGCTTATTGGGCTGCAGTACCGACTGTGGTTTGGGGATCCCAGTTTGCCGGATATCTGGCAGCTTGATGCAAACATAGAACTACAGCAAAAAATCAATGATGACCTGAGCCAGAGAAACAGCGAACTCGAAGCTGAAGTTCAGGACCTCAAGCAGGGTCAATCTGCGCTTGAAGAGCGTGCCCGCAGCGAACTGGGAATGGTTAAAGAAGGTGAAACCTTTTATCAGTTAGTTGAGCCGGATTCAGAGAAATAGATTACGTGAGTACTTTACCTACCGATTTTCGTTATTTGCATGGAAAACCTAACAGTTGCGCTGTGATCAGGAGCTGCCCTGAAGACTTTCAGGTAGTCGAGGTTCTTGGCTTTGAACCTGAGGGTGAGGGTGAGCATGTTTTTCTCTATATTCAGAAAATAGGGGAAAATACGGATTGGGTTGCCAGACAATTGGCTAACTTTGCTCAAATCAGCCCCAGAGATGTTAGTTATGCTGGGAAGAAAGATCGTCATGCAGTGACCGAACAATGGTTCTGCGTGAAATTTCCCATCAAACGTAATCTGAATTGGAAATTGTTTAATCGCGATAGCATAAAGGTTCTGAAAGCGGTTCGTCACCCGCGTAAATTGCGCCTGGGAACCCTTAAAGGAAACCGCTTCCGAATACGTTTACGTGGTATTACAGATTTTACTGATCTTGAACGCCGAGTGTTGCTTATTAAAGAAACGGGCGTGCCAAATTATTTTGGTGAACAGCGCTTTGGTAACGACTTTGGTAATCTGGATAAAGGTATCTCTCTTCTGAAAGGCGAGTTTCAGGAGCGTCAGAAACATAAAAAGGGTTTGTATATTTCAGCCGTCCGTTCCTGGCTATTTAATCAGCTTTTATCCATGCGCATTGAACAAGGTTTATGGGATACTCTGATGCAGGGTGAAGCGTTGATGATTTCTGGTAGTCAGAGTTGTTTCGTGGAAGACGTTATCACCGATGAATTAGTTCAAAGGCAAAGTTCCGGTCAGATTGATTTAACCGGTCCCCTGTGGGGTAAAGGTGATATGCTGGCCTCTTCTGATGCCGAGCAATGGGAGCGCTCGCAGCTCCTTGCCTGGAAAGAGATCACTGATCTTCTGGAGAAGCTGTCGCTCAGACAAGAGCGGCGTTCCCTAAGATTAAACCCCAAGAACATGGTTCTGGAAAAAATTAATGACACGGAATGTTGGCTGGAATTCGGGCTGCCTTCGGGCGCATTTGCCACCAGTGTTCTCCGTGAGATGTGCATGACATCGGTTTCGGAGGAATAAGAGATAGATGAAAATACTAATTTCTAATGACGACGGTGTTTATGCTCCAGGTCTGGCTGCACTAGCGGCTGCACTCTCGGAAGTGGGAGATATTCTGGTAGTTGCACCTGACCGCAATCGCAGCGGTGCTAGCAACTCCCTGACTTTAGATCGTCCTCTGGAAACCTTTCGTCATGAAAATGGTTTTATTGGTGTGAATGGTACCCCCACAGATTGTGTGCACCTGGGAAGTTCGGGAGTATTGGGCATGGAGCCGGATATCGTTGTTTCTGGAATTAACGCCGGCCCGAACCTGGGCGACGATGTTATCTACTCTGGAACAGTCGCTGCCGCGATGGAAGGCCGGCACATGAAGTACCCGGCAATAGCCATCTCCTCGTCAAATTTTCATCCCCAGTATTATGAGGTTGCGGCTCAAATTGCTAAGGATCTGGTAGAAAGTATTAAACAACTTAATGTTGCTCCCAGAACGGTACTGAATGTCAATGTACCGGATTGCCCAGCAGAGGATATTCAGGGCGTACATGTCACTCGTCTTGGACACAGAAGTACGGCCGATAAACCAATCGCAACCGAAGACCCCAGAGGCAAAATTCGTTACTGGATCGCTGGAGCTGGCCCTGCCGCTGACCGTGACCCTGGAACGGACTTCTTTGCTATAGATGAACGATGTGTTTCTATTACGCCTTTGCATGTAGATATGACCGAATATTCTGGTATGGATAATTTGGGAGAGTGGTTGGAGAACAATCTTTGAGCGAACATCAATTGCGCGGAATCGGGATGACTTCGCAAAGAACCAGAGACCGTTTGATTAACCGGTTAAGAGAGCAGGGAATCAACAACGAAGAGGTGCTTACAATCATGCGTGAGACACCTCGGCATATTTTTATTGATGAGGCTCTGGCCCATCGCGCCTATGAAGATACCGCCTTACCTATAGGTTATAACCAGACCATCTCCCAGCCCTTCATAGTTGCGCGGATGACTGAGTCTCTGTTGGCCGCAGGGCCATTGAAGAAAGTATTAGAAGTAGGTACCGGTTCTGGATACCAGACCTCTATTTTGGCGCCGTTGGTGGGTGAGCTTTATAGTATCGAACGCATCCGACCATTGCAGGAAAAAGCCCGTGCACGACTGAGAACGCTGGGCATAAAAAACGTCAGACTTAAACATACTGATGGTGGCATGGGCTGGTCTGCAAAAGCTCCATTTGATGGTATTTTAGCGGCATGCGCCCCGGAAGATGTTCCAGAAGAGTTAAAGCAACAGCTTGCTATAGGTGGACGATTAATCATTCCGGTTGGTGGTAGTGAGAATCAAGAACTGAAACTGGTTATCCGTGAAACGGAAGATGAGTTCACTACCCAGGTTCTTGAGTGTGTGAAATTTGTTCCCCTGTTGAGTGGTACTGTTCGTTAGGAGATGAAATGCAGAATAATCGTTCATGGCGGGACTATCTTGCTTTGTCCGGAAAGGGAATGATGATGGGGGCTGCTGATGCTGTTCCCGGTGTTTCAGGAGGAACTGTTGCATTCATCACCGGGATTTATGAAGAACTCATAAACAGCCTGAAGCAGTTTGGACCTGAGGCAATCAAGATTTTATTTTCTCAGGGAATTGGCGCGGCCTGGAAACATGTTAACGGGTCATTTTTACTGGCGTTAATCACAGGGGTGATTGTCAGTCTGGCTTCTATTGCCAGAGTGGTGCTCTATTGGCTGGATAACTATCCAGAGTTACTCTGGTCGTTCTTTTTTGGATTGATTCTGGCTTCTGTTTGGTCGCTTTGTCGGCATATAGAGCGTTGGGAAAATCATATCATAACGGCTTTCTTTTCCGGTGCGGTCTTAGCTTATCTGATCACAACAATCTCGCCCGCCTCGGTTGAGGCTTCTGCACTTACTATCTTTTTATCGGGTATGGTAGCTATTTGTGCGATGATTCTTCCGGGTATCTCCGGTAGTTTTATTCTGTTGCTCATGGGCATGTATACCCCCATTCTAATGGCGGTTAAAAACTTTGAGCTATTCACGCTTGGTTTGTTTGGAGCCGGCTGCGCCATTGGTTTATTGAGTTTTTCTCATGTTCTCAGTTGGATGTTCAGCTCTTTTAAAACCACGACATTAGCGTTATTGGGCGGCTTTATGCTGGGATCTTTGAATAAGGTATGGCCCTGGAAATACACCACATCCTATTCGATTGATCGGCATGGCAAGGAGATACCTCTGGTACAGGAAAATATTTTACCAAACACCTTTGAATCAATGACAGGCGAACCCAGTTCCATCCTGATGGCAATGGTTTTGATGGTCGTGGGTGCTGGTCTTGTTTTTCTAATCGAAAAAATGGGGCGCAGGGCAGGAGATTAAATTAGTGACGAGAAATGGAGTAATTGTAGTAATACTCTGCCTCTTTTTAACTGCCTGCGGTGGTAGTACTCGTGCGCCTGTAAGTGATCGTTCCCTCTCAAAATCAGAAACCCCTAGTCCAAATTCCTATATTGTTCGTAAAGGAGATACGCTTTATTCGATAGCGTTTCGCTATGGTATAGAGTATCGGGCACTGGCCCGGCTAAATAATATTGACCAAAACTACAGCATCTATCCAGGTCAGCGTTTGAAATTGCGGTCTGCGACTGTGGTTACCGGTAATGAATCGATTGTTTCTGATAAATCCATTAATGCTCCGCCTGTAACGATTGTCAGAAATACTGGGACTAAAAGCCAGGCTGTTTCTAAACCCTCTACGAGAGTGCAGAAGCCTAAAAGCTCACCGACATCACCACAAAAAGTGACACATGCAAAGCACAAAACTGCATGGCAAGCCCAGACAGGACCGATAAAATGGCAATGGCCAGCATCGGGTAAAGTTATTGCCTATTACAAAACCAAAGGGACTGTTAATAAAGGTATAAACATCAGTGGTGGATTGGGCAACGCAGTGAAGGCTGCCGCAAACGGTCGAGTGGTATACGCTGGAAATGGTTTATTAGGTTATGGAAATTTGGTTATTGTTGAGCATAATCAACAATTCTTAAGTGCCTATGCACATAACAGTCGAGTTTTAGTAAAAGAAAATGATAAGGTTAAAGTCGGACAGAAAATTGCCGAAATGGGTAATACTGGGGCAGATCGCGTCATGCTTCACTTTGAAATAAGACGTGATGGCAAGCCTATGAATCCATTACAGTATCTGCCCAAACGATAATAATAAAAAAAAATAATAAATTACGAGCATTGGACGGTATAGGGATCGCATTATGGAAAACGTAGAAAATGAAGGTGATACGGATATCCAGGAAGTCGCGTTGGACAGTGAAGATACTATTGAAGAAGCTGCAACGGGCGCTGAGAAATCCAAAGAGCAACCAGAGTTTCTAAATAGTGGTCGTGGGCGTGGAAGTTTAGCCCATAAAGATCTCTTGAACGCCAAGAATCTGGATGCCACTCAGCTGTATCTTAATGAGATAGGCTTTTCACCACTATTGAGTGCTGAAGAGGAGGTGTACTTTTCTCGTCGTGCCTTAAAGGGAGATGAAGCATCTCGTAAACGCATGATTGAAAGTAACCTGAGGCTGGTTGTGAAAATCGCCCGACGTTATATCAATCGTGGTTTAACCCTGTTGGATCTGATTGAAGAGGGTAATCTTGGTTTGATCAGAGCGGTGGAGAAGTTTGATCCGGAGCGTGGTTTCCGCTTTTCTACATATGCAACCTGGTGGATCAGGCAAACCATTGAACGGGCGATTATGAATCAGACCCGTACTATTCGATTGCCTATCCATGTTGTGAAAGAGCTTAACGTTTATCTCAGGGCAGCCCGCGAGCTTGCTCAAAAGCTGGATCATGAGCCTACCCCGGAAGAGATAGCGGAGTTAGTTGATAAGCCGGTCGAAAATGTTGAGAGAATGTTAGGTCTCAATGAGCGAGTCAGCTCTGTTGATACACCTATGGGCAAAGATTCTGATAAATCGTTACTGGATACTATCCCGGATACAGTTTCTTCGGATCCTGAGTCACTACTGCAGAACTCGAATATCAGCGGTAACCTCAATAAATGGCTGGATATGTTGCCAGAAAAACACGCAGAAGTGCTATCCCGTCGTTTTGGCTTACGTGGTTACGAGATGAGTACGCTGGAAGAGGTCGGTAAAGAGATCGGTCTGACACGTGAACGAGTTCGTCAGATACAGGTTGAGGCACTTAGAAAGTTGCGTGATATCGTAGAGCAAAACGGCCTTAGCGGTGAAGATCTGCTGCAGTGAGGGTTAGCTTGTTTCAGAAAAAAACCGCCAATAGGCGGTTTTTTTATACCAATTCTTTTAGTTGATAGATCAGCTCAAGGGCCTGTTTTGGCGTTAAATCATCTGCTGATATTTTCTTCAGCTCTTTGATCGCCTTGGGTTCAGGCACGGAAAAAAGATCACTTTGAACAGGGGAGGGCTGTGTGATCATTTGCGCACCTACGACTACGTCCTGCTCGAGCATCGCGAGTTTATGTTTAGCCTGATCGATAACATGTGAAGGTACTCCCGCGAGTTGTGCGACTTGCAAGCCGTAACTCTGGCTGGCTGCTCCATCTTTTACTTCGTGAAGGAAAACAATGTGATCATTGTGCTCTACGGCGGTCAGATGGACATTAAAAACAGTCGGGGCTTGTTCAGGAAGACTGGTCAATTCAAAGTAATGGGTAGCAAACAGTGTAAATGCTTTTGTTTCTCTGGCTAGATTGTCCGCGCATGCCCAGGCCAGTGACAAGCCGTCAAAGGTGCTGGTGCCACGACCCACTTCATCCATCAGAACCAGGCTGCGTTCTGTCGCGTTATGCATGATATTGGCAGTTTCAGTCATTTCAACCATAAACGTTGAACGTCCACCTGCCAGATCATCCGAAGAACCCATACGGGTGAAAATTCTATCCACAATTCCAATGGTAGCTGCAGAGGCGGGGACATAACTGCCGATATGAGCAAGCAGAGTAATTAAGGCCGCCTGGCGCATATAGGTAGACTTACCGCCCATGTTTGGGCCGGTGATGACCAGCATCTTGCGGTCATTATCCAGCTCAAGATCATTTGCAACAAAGGGTTCATCGAGTACGTTTTCCACGACCGGATGACGCCCACGTTGAATTTTGATCTGTGGTTCTTCAGTCAGAGTCGGTGGTACGTAATCAAGCGTGGAAGCGCGTTCGGCAAGATTGGTCAGAACATCTAACTCGGCTGTAGCTGCTGCGGAGTCTTGCAGTGGCGCTAAATCTGCAGCGATGATCTCGAGTAACTCTTCATAGAGCGCTTTTTCGCGTGACAGGGCCCGGCTTTTTGCGGATAACGCTTTATCTTCAAACTCTTTCAATTCCGGGGTGATATAACGCTCAGCATTCTTCAGAGTCTGGCGGCGTATATATTCAGCGGGCAGTTCAGCATTTTGGGCTTTACCAATCTCTATGTAATAACCGTGTACCCGGTTGTAGCCCACTTTTAAGGTTGAAATTCCTGTTCGGTCCTTTTCCCGTGTCTCGAGATCAATCAAGTATGAACCGGCGTTTTCACTCAGTCCGCGCAGTTCATCCAGTTCAGTATCATAACCTGTGGCAATGACGCCGCCATCTCGAATGATAACGGGCGGGTTTTCAATAATGGCGGCATTAAGTACACCAGCTAACTTAGGGAAATGGGAAATCTGCTCAGCCAGTTCCTGAATCAAAGGCGCAGCATTGCCCTGAAGTTGGGCTTGTAATTCAGGCAGGGCCTGTAAGGCGTTTTTAAGTCGTTCAAGGTCACGAGGGCGAGCTGATCTCAGTGCTATTCGAGCGAGTATGCGCTCACTATCACCGATCAGTTTTAAGGTTTGCTGTATATCTTCGAACCTGTAGCTGTCCTGCAACCAGCTAATTGATCCCTGGCGTGCTAGCAGAGTGGTTCTATCCTGGAGCGGGCGATGTAGCCATCTTCTTAGTAAGCGGCTGCCCATAGGTGTACGGCACTGGTCAATAACCTGGGCTAAGGTATTATCAAATCCGCCAGATAGATTTTGATCGATTTCAAGGTTCTTGCGGGTTGAAGTATCCAGTGAAACGCAATCGTTATGCTGTTCAATTTGAATGCGTCGGATATGTGGTAACGCTGTACGCTGGGTGTCTTTGGCATATTGCAGTAAGCAGCCAGCCGCTGAAATAGCAACCTGAAGGTGATCGCAACCAAAGCCACTGAGATCTTTGACTTTAAATTGCTGACAAAGAAGATTGTTGGCTGTGTCCGGCTCAAAGTGCCAGGGTGCCTGTGGGCGTAAGCTTTTACGCTGGCTTAGAATTTCAGATAATAGGCCTTCTTCATTGTACAGTGTTTCGGATGGGCGTAGCCGTTCCAGTTCACTGATGAGTGCTTCCTGGCTATCCACTTCCATGAGGCTGAATCGACCTGAGGCAATATCAACGATGGCAAAGCCGAAATTGTCATCCACTTGATTTAGGGCGACGAGTAAATTATCCCGGTTTTCATCCAGAAGAGCTTCGTCACTTACGGTGCCGGGCGTGATGATACGCGCAACGGCACGTTCAACCGGGCCTTTGCTGGTTGCCGGATCTCCAATTTGTTCGCAGATGACAACGGATTCGCCTGCACGCACAATCTTGCCTACATAGTTCTCTGCTGCATGGTAGGGGATGCCTGCCATAGGAATAGGTTCACCGGCAGATTTGCCGCGTGCTGTCAGTGAAATATCCAGTAAGTCTGCAGCTTTCTTGGCGTCGTCATAAAACAGCTCATAAAAATCTCCCATGCGATAGAACACTAGTTGATCTGGGTGTTGTGCTTTGATGCGCAGGTATTGCTGCATCATAGGAGTGTGGCCGGAAGCTGATTTTTTAGTCATAGTCGAACGCTGAACCAAGTAAATAAAACTGCTGTTATGCAAGATTAAGTTCAGGCATTGTACGGTAATTGGAATCTATTACATAGGTGGTTGAAAACATGCAGGATCTGGTAAAGGTTATCGCTGCACAGCTGCTGCAAAAAAAGCAAGTGTTGGCTACAGCAGAATCGTGCACAGGGGGCTGGATCGCACAGCAATTAACGGCTGTAGCTGGCAGTTCGGATTGGTTTGATTGTGGCTTTGTGACCTATAGCAATGATTCAAAACAGCTAATGCTGGGCGTTTCTGACCAGAGCTTGATCAAGTATGGAGCAGTTTCCTCCAATGTAGTGGTTGAAATGGCTGAGGGTGTTTTAAATCATTCGCAGGCGACTATGAGTGTTGCTACCAGCGGCATAGCCGGGCCCGGTGGAGGTAGTGATGATAAACCGGTGGGTACGGTTTGGTTTGCCTGGGCTCAAAAAGGTGAGCTGACTCGCAGTGAAAAAAAATGTTTCTCTGGAGATCGCGAATCCGTTCGAAAACAAGCAGTTAAATATGCGCTGCAAGGAATTTTACAGAACTTATCTGATTGAGGCTTGCAATCCAATAAACTTGTGAAATAATACTGTCCATACATACAGTATTTTCAACGCAACGTAATTTGAGAGCACAGGGTTGATAATGGACGCGAATCGCAAAAAAGCGCTGGATGCAGCGTTAGGTCAGATTGAAAGACAGTTTGGTAAAGGCGCAGTCATGCGTATGGGGGATCAGCCTCGTGAAGTGATGCCTGCCGTTTCAACTGGTTCTCTAGGACTGGATATCGCTCTGGGTATAGGCGGTTTGCCTTATGGTCGAATCGTTGAAATCTACGGCCCAGAATCTTCTGGTAAAACAACACTGACACTGCAAGTAGTTGCTGAAGCTCAGAAACAGGGTAAAACATGTGCTTTTGTTGATGCGGAGCATGCGCTGGACCCAATCTATGCAGAAAAACTGGGTGTGGATGTTGATAATCTTCTAGTGTCACAGCCAGACACCGGTGAGCAAGCGCTGGAAATTACTGACATGCTGGTTCGTTCCAGTGCAGTTGATGTCATTATTGTCGACTCTGTTGCCGCTTTGACGCCTAAAGCTGAAATTGAAGGGGATATGGGAGATACCCATGTTGGTCTTCAGGCGCGTTTGATGTCTCAGGCGCTGCGTAAACTGACAGGTAACGTTAAAAGTTCAAACTGCCTGTTAGTGTTTATCAACCAGATTCGTATGAAAATTGGCGTGATGTTTGGTAACCCTGAAACCACTACAGGGGGTAACGCGCTTAAGTTCTATTCCTCTGTTCGTTTGGATATTCGTCGTACGGGCGCTATTAAACAGGGTGATGAGGTTGTAGGTAACGAAACTCGCGTTAAAGTTGTTAAAAACAAAGTGTCTCCGCCGTTTAAGCAGGCTGAATTCCAGATTATGTATGGTGAAGGTATTTACCATATGGGTGAAGTGATCGATCTCGGGGTGAAGCAAGGCCTGATCGATAAATCAGGTGCCTGGTACGCATACAATGGCGATAAAATCGGACAGGGTAAGGCAAATGCAGCCAAGTTCCTGGAAGAAAATCCAGAGATTGCTAATACCATCGAAACAGAGATTCGCAGCCGTTTGTTAGCTACTTCAGTACCAAAGGAGTCTGAAGAAGATGAAACCTCTGAAAACCTTGATCTGATTTAAGGTCTTTAAATAGAGTTCTTTAAAAAACCTCTGGCAGTTTGTCGGAGGTTTTTTTTGCCCGGTGATCAGTATGTCAGAGCAGTTATCAGAAAAAGAGTTGTGGAATAAAGCGATTCAGTACTTGTCGAGGCGCGAATACTCTCGCATGGAACTCTTTGCAAAACTGGGAAAACAGTCTCCAGAGGCAGTGGATTCAGTATTGGATTCATTGGAAAAAGAGGGCTATTTATCTGATCGTCGGTTTACTGAAAGCTTTATCCGTATGCGTGCGGCACAGGGTCACGGATTAAACAGGGTGCGTTTTGATCTGAAAAAGAAGGGGGTTGATACCGGTTTGATCTCAGAGGTCTTGGATGAGTTGGAAATGGACTGGTATGAGCTGGCAACTGACGTTTATAGGCGTAAGTACTCCCAGCCATTGGATAAATCAGATTATAAAGAAAGATCAAAACGGATGCGGTTCATGAGCCAGAGAGGCTTTTCAATGGATGAAATACAGTACTCATTGGAGAACTCCGAACAACAAGATTTCTGAATTGTTAAGCTTCATTTCCTTCCTTTCGTATTACTTTATTACCCATTCAAAAATATTCGAACAATTTTCGAACACGATATATACTATTGCGCCCCTATTTGTGGTGATTATGTGTCGTTACTGTGAGCGTGAGTGTTTGTAACGGCTTTACCAATGGATACGTATACGGTTTTCCAAATGAAATACATGACAAGTGCTGAGATTCGCCAGGCGTTTTTAGATTTCTTTAAACAGCAGGGTCACGAGGTAGTAGACAGTAGTTCGCTTATTCCAGCGAATGATCCGACATTAATGTTTACAAATGCCGGTATGGTTCAATTCAAGGATGTTTTCCTTGGCAGTGACAAGCGCAGCTACTCCAAAGCGACAAGTTCGCAGCGTTGTGTGCGTGCAGGTGGTAAACATAATGACCTTGAGAACGTAGGTTATACCGCGCGTCATCATACTTTTTTTGAAATGCTCGGTAACTTCAGCTTTGGTGATTACTTTAAACAGGATGCAATTAAGTTTGCCTGGGATTTCCTGACAGAAGAGTTGGGCCTGCCCAAAGAAAAGCTTTGGATTACCGTTCACCATTCTGACACTGAAGCTGAGAAGATTTGGAAAGAAGAGATTGGTGTTGACCCGGAACGATTCTCAAAGCTGGATGAGGATAATTTCTGGTCTATGGGTGATACAGGACCTTGTGGTCCATGTACTGAAATCTTTTTTGATCATGGCCCTGAAGTTTGGGGTGGACCTCCAGGAAGCCCAGAAGAAGACGGCGATCGTTATATTGAGATCTGGAACGTTGTATTTATGCAGTACAACCGCAGTGCTGATGGCGAGATGACTCCACTGCCTAAGCCTTCAGTTGATACAGGTATGGGCCTGGAGCGAATTGCTGCCGTTATGCAGAATGTACACTCCAATTATGAAATTGATATGTTCCAGAATCTTCTGAAAGCCACTGCTGCGGCAGTAGGTACAAAAGATCTGGACAACAAATCCCTGCGCGTTATTGCGGACCACATTCGATCATGTTCATTCCTGATTGTGGATGGTGTATTGCCTTCGAATGAAGGCGCGGGTTATGTGTTACGCCGTATCATCCGTCGTGCAGTGCGCCACGGTAATAAACTCGGTGCACAAGGCGCCTTCTTTAACCAGCTGGTTGTTGCATTGGTTAAGGAGATGGGTAAAGCATATCCTGAATTGGCTGAAAAACAGGCTCAGGTTGAGCGTGTATTGCTGAAAGAGGAAGAGCAGTTTGCTAAAACTCTGGATCACGGTATGCGTCTTTTAGAGGAGGCGATCAATAACCTGGAAGGTTCAGTTATCCCAGGTGAAACCGTATTTAAACTCTATGATACATACGGTTTCCCACATGATCTGACAGCCGATGTTGCGCGTGAGCATGAGTTGACTATTGACGACCAAGGCTTTGAACGTGAAATGGACGCTCAGCGAGAACGAGCGCGTGCAGCGGGTAAATTCTCAGTTGATTACAATGATGCTATTAAACTGGACGGTGAAACCAGTTTTACGGGTTATGAGCATCTTTCAGGTGATGCATCTACCGTTGTTGCTCTGTTTAAAGAAGGTGATGCAGTAGATGAGCTTCAGGCAGGTGAATCAGGACTGGTGGTTTTGGATGAAACGCCATTCTATGCTGAATCCGGTGGACAGGTAGGTGATACTGGAGTGTTGTCTGCAACCGCAGCGACGTTTACGGTAACAAACTGTAAAAAAGAAGCTAAAAATAATCTTCATCATGGCTCTGTTGCTTCAGGTTCGCTAAAAGTGGGCGACAAAGTCGCTCCACAGGTAGATGCTGAACGACGCCAGTCTATTGCGCTGAACCACTCTGCTACTCACTTGTTACATGAAGCTCTCAGAGTTGTATTGGGTGAACATGTGCAACAGAAAGGCTCATTAAATGATGATGAGCGTTTGCGTTTTGACTTCTCTCATTTTGAAGCAATGACGGATGAGGAAGTTTTCACCGTAGAGAAGCTGGTGAATGACCAGATCCGCCTCAATACTCCGGTAGTCACTGAAGTAATGGAGATTGAAGCGGCTAAGGCAAAAGGTGCTGCTGCTCTCTTTGGTGAAAAATACGATGATGAAGTGCGTGTTCTCTCTATGGGCGGAGATTTTTCGATTGAGCTTTGTGGTGGTACTCATGCGAAACGAACCGGTGATATCGGTTTGTTGAAGATTACTTCCGAAGGTGGTGTTGCTGCTGGAGTTCGCCGTATTGAGGCCGTAACAGGTGAATGTGCTCTGACGTATTTTGCGGAACAGAAAAATCAGTTTGAACAGAAGCTACAGGATCAGCAGGCAAAAACGCGTCTTCTGGAGAAAGAACTGGAACAGATGAAAGCTAAACTGGCTGCCGCTAAAGGCGCAGATTTGGCAAGTAATGCTGTTGAGGTAAATGGCGTTAAAGTTCTGGCTGCACAATTGGATGGTGTAGAACCTAAAGCATTGCGTGACACTATTGACCAGCTGAAAAATAAACTGGGTAATGGCGTTGTTGTTCTGGCAACAGTCTCCGATGGTAAAATTGCTCTGGCTGCAGGTGTGACTAAAGAACTATCCGGTAAAGTACGTGCAGGAGACCTAATCAAAGATCTGACTGCTAAACTGGGTGGTAAAGGTGGTGGACGTCCTGATTTTGCTCAGGGTGGAGGTTCCGATCTGGCAGCATTGCCCGCCGCTTTAGAATCCGTCACTGCACTGGTTGAAGCTGCAGTTTAAGCGCAAGAGGGATAGATATGGCGCTTTACGTTCAAAAATATGGCGGCACTTCAGTAGGCAGTGTTGAGCGTATTGAAGCAGTCGCAGATAAAGTGCATGGTTTTAAGCAGCAGGGTCACGATATTGTTGTTGCTGTGTCGGCAATGAGTGGTGAAACGAACCGCTTGATCGGGTTGGCTAAAGAGATACAGTCGCAACCTAATCCACGTGAGATGGATGTGCTGGTTTCAACCGGTGAGCAGGTCACTATAGCTTTGCTGTGTATGGCACTTGAGTCTCGCGGGGTATCAGCGCGTTCTTACACTGGCGCTCAGGTTAAAATTTTAACGGATAACACCCACACCAAAGCCCGAATTCAGGATATAGAAGTATCCTCAATGCAGCGGGATCTTGAGGCTGGAAGGGTTATCGTGGTTGCTGGCTTTCAAGGGGTTGACCCTGACGGCAATATTACGACTCTGGGTCGTGGCGGTTCTGATACGACTGGCGTGGCTCTGGCGGCTGCGTTAAAAGCAGATGAATGTCAGATCTATACTGATGTCGATGGGGTTTACACAACTGACCCTCGCGTAGTTGAGGGGGCTCGCAGGCTTGATCAGATCACTTTTGAAGAGATGCTGGAAATGGCCAGCCTGGGTTCTAAAGTTCTGCAAATTCGAGCTGTAGAGTTTGCTGGAAAATATAAAGTTCCATTACGTGTCCTTTCCAGTTTTTCGGAAGGGCAGGGTACTCTGATTACCATAGAGGATGATGCAGCCGTGGAAAAACCGGTTATTTCTGGTATTGCGTTTAACCGAGATGAAGCAAAACTGACAGTAATGGGCGTGCCGGATGTTCCGGGTGTTGCCTCCAAAATTCTTGGGCCAGTCAGTAAGGCTAATATTGAAGTAGACGTAATTGTGCAGAATGTCGCTGCAGATAATACGACAGACTTTACCTTTACGGTGCACCGTAATGATTATGAAGCTACTCAGAAGGTACTTGAAAAAGTGGCGTCTGAGTTAGGTGCTCGTGAAGTCGTAGGCGATAATAAAATTGCGAAAGTTTCGATTGTGGGTGTAGGTATGCGCTCACATGCGGGTGTGGCAAGCAAGATGTTTGACACGCTTGCGGATGAAAATATCAATATACAGATGATTTCCACTTCGGAAATCAAAGTGTCTGTAGTGATAGCTGAGAAGTATTTGGAACTGGCAGTACGTGCTTTGCACTCTGCTTTTGAAATGGATGTTGATGGCTCTGTAAGCGGTTAAATGCGCATGCAGTTTAAAGCAGTCTATAGTTATTAGACGAGCTTTTGTTTTGTTATAAGGCAGCGTTCTGGCAGGGAATTGGATTGATGCCAGTCTGTAGTACCTGTTTTTATGGGCAGGTTTGCCTGGGATGTTTTAGGAGATCTACATCATGTTAATTCTTACTCGCCGTGTTGGTGAAACATTAATGGTAGGTGACGACGTTACTGTCACTGTTTTGGGTGTTAAAGGTAATCAGGTTCGTATTGGTGTGAATGCACCGAAAGATGTGTCTGTTCACCGTGAAGAGATATATCAGCGTATTCAGCGTGAGAAGGCAGAAGGCACAAACAACGAGTGATTTTTAAAGTAGCCTCTTTTCTTTTTAAAATCAGTTCTGTATAGTACGCGCTCGTTGTTGGTGAGCTGGCCGAGTGGCTGAAGGCGCGCCCCTGCTAAGGGCGTATAGGTTTACCCCTATCGAGGGTTCGAATCCCTCGCTCACCGCCATTTTGATGTGCGCCCGTAGCTCAGCTGGATAGAGTACCTGGCTACGAACCAGGCGGTCAGAGGTTCGAATCCTCTCGGGCGCGCCACTCCTCAGAAAGTATCAGATATGCGCCCGTAGCTCAGCTGGATAGAGTACCTGGCTACGAACCAGGCGGTCAGAGGTTCGAATCCTCTCGGGCGCGCCATCTGTTACATCTATATAAATACGCAACGCCCCTTTATAATTACCTAAATTATTTACCTGCCTATTCGAGCTTAGACTATGAAGTTTTCCATTCGTTTGTTTCCTGAAATTACCATCAAGAGCCGCCCGGTCCGTAAGCGTCTGATTCAGCGGTTACAGAGTAATCTGCAGAATATGATGCGTAGAATTGATGAGCAGATTCGCGTTAAGGGGCAATGGGACAAGCTGGATGTTGAGTGTGAAGGCGCTGACAGTGAGATAACTGCTCAGGTAGTCGATTTGCTTTCACGTACACCGGGAATTCATAGCTTTATTGAGGTGACGGAGTTTCCTCTGGGGGGCTTTCATGACATCTATGAGAAGGCTTTGGAGATTTACGCTGAACCACTAAAAGGCAAAACTTTTAAAGTGCGTGTGAAGCGTTCAGGTAAACATGAATTCAAATCGGTAGATGTGGAGCGTTATGTTGGCGGCGGTTTGAATCAGCACTCAGAAGCTGCAGGTGTTGATGTCCATAATCCTGATCTCTATGTTGATCTGGAAATACGTAACGACAAGTTGTACGTAGTTACTAATCTTTATAAAGGGCTGGGTGGATTCCCTCTGGGGACTCAGGAAGCAACTGTTTCTTTGATCTCCGGTGGTTTTGATTCCATTGTTGCCAGTTATATGTCTATGCGCCGAGGGTGTAAAACGCACTTCCTGTTTTTTAATCTGGGTGGTCAGGCGCATGAGATTGGCGTTAAGCAGGTGGCTTTATATCTGTGGCAAAAGTTTGGCTCCTCGGCACGGGTTAAGTTCATTTCAATTCCTTTTGATGAGGTGGTAGGGGAAATTCTGCAATCTGTTCATCACTCGCATATGGGTGTGATCTTAAAAAGAATGATGATGAGGGTTGGTGAAAAAGTCGCGGACCGCATGAAAGTGGATGCTTTGGTAACAGGTGAAAGTATTGCTCAGGTATCCAGTCAGACTTTGCCTAACCTTGCAGTAATTGATGCGGCAACCGAAAAGCTGGTTGTACGTCCTCTGATTACGATGGATAAGCAGGATATTATTGATATCACCCGTGAAATTGGTGCTTATGATTTCGCTAAAAATATTCCTGAATATTGTGGAGTCATCTCAGATAAGCCGACAACCTGTGCTAAAAAAGACCGGGTATTAGAGGAAGAAGTTGATTTCGACTTTGATGTGCTTGAGAGGGCTTTGGAAAATCGCCAGGTCATCAATATTGATGAGATCGTAGAAGATGTAAATGTACATGCTACGGTGGAAGCGTTAACTAAGGTTGGAGATCATCAGGTAATTGTTGATATTCGTGCGCCGCACGAGCAGGAGAAAAAGCCTCTTAATATCCCGGGCAGTGAAATATTACTGGTACCTTTCTTTTCGCTATCCGCTGAGGCGGAAGGCTTCTCTGAAGAGAAAGAATATCTGTTGTACTGTGAAAAAGGCGTTATGAGTCAAATGCATGCGCATCAGCTCAGGGAAAGGGGTTTTAGTAATGTTAAGGTCTATCGCCCCGGTGTTTCTGAATAAGAATAAAACCCTGTTTTTTTCATGGTTAGCCTGCTTTTAATGACTTAGGTTTTGTTTGTCTTAAAAACGTCTTTTCTTTGAACTAAAATCGTCCGGTTTTATTGCCTCGTTTAGACTTTTCGGGTTTAATTGTGGTCCACTTGCAACTAGTACATCCGTCAGGTGAAGTTCTGCTTTTACAGTGGATAGGTCAAAAGCCGTTCATTTGACGTGTGGGTTCGATAAACAAAGGAGCACCCATTAGATGGATAATCTACTATCAGAAGGCATCAATTTGATGGTCTTTGGTATGGGCTTCGTATTTGTCTTTCTGACGTTGTTGGTATTCTCTACTGCGGGAATGTCCAAGGTCGTAGGCAAATTTTTTCCAGAAGCGCCTGCGCAGCCGAAAGCTAAAGCTGCACCGGCAGTCGCTGCTGCGAATAATAATGACGAATTAGTCGCTGTAATGACTGCAGCGGTCCATAAATACCGTTCATAAACAAGAACGGGCTAATAAATAATAATCTGCATTAATCGACAGAAGGCCATTACCCATGACCGACGCAAAGAAACCGCTTGGCATAACCGATGTAGTACTACGTGACGCACATCAGTCGCTGTTCGCTACTCGTATGCGAGTTGAAGACATGCTGCCGATCGCGGAAAAGCTGGATAAAGTAGGCTTTTGGTCCCTAGAAAGCTGGGGCGGCGCAACTTTTGACTCATGTATCCGTTTTATCGGAGAAGATCCTTGGGAACGCATCCGTTTGCTGAAGCAAGCGATGCCAAACACTAAACAGCAGATGCTTCTGCGTGGACAGAACCTGTTGGGTTATCGTCATTACGCGGACGATGTTGTAAACAAATTCTGTGAACGTGCTGCAACCAACGGTGTGGATGTTTTCCGTATCTTTGATGCAATGAATGATCCACGTAACCTGGAAACAGCGATCAAAGCTGTTAAAGGCACTGGCAAGCACGCACAAGGTACCATTTCCTTCACAAAGAGCCCTGTTCATACCATTGATATGTGGGTTGAATACGCTAAGACTCTGGAAGATATGGGTGCTGATTCCATCGCGATCAAGGATATGTCCGGTATCCTGACTCCGTATGACGCATTCGATATGGTTTCACGCTTGAAAGCGCAGACTGATCTTGAAGTTCAGTTGCATGCTCACGCGACGTCCGGTTTGTCTGATATGACAATCCTTAAAGCGGTTGAGGCGGGTATTGATCGTGTTGATACGGCTATCTCCTCAATGTCTATGACTTATGGTCATACAGCAACTGAGTCTGTAGTGGCTGCTCTGGCAGGCACCGACCGCGATACAGGTCTGGATCTGTTGCAGTTGGAAGAGATTGCAGCATACTTCCGTGAAGTACGTAAGAAATACGCTAAGTTTGAAGGTTCTCTGCGCGGTACTGATTCCCGTATTCTGGTAGCACAGGTGCCTGGTGGCATGCTAACCAATATGGAAGGTCAGCTTAAAGAGCAGGGCGCGGCAGATAAGTTTGATGATGTACTGGCAGAGATTCCGCGTGTGCGTGAAGATCTGGGTCACATCCCACTGGTTACCCCAACATCTCAGATTGTTGGTACCCAGGCTGTAATCAACGTCCTGATGGGCGAGCGTTACAAAACTATCTCTAAAGAAGTACAGGGTATTCTGAAAGGTGAGTACGGTGCAGCACCTGCGCCATATAATGCTGACCTACAGGCTCGAGTTCTGGATGGCGGTGAAGCAATTACTTGTCGTCCGGCAGATCAGTTAGACCCAGAAATGGATAAGCTGGTTGACGAGCTGAAAGGCCTGGCATCTGAGAAAGGTATCGAGCTGACAACGGGTGAGAACGAAATTGATGATGTTCTGACTTATGCTCTATTCCCTCAGGTTGGCCTGAAATTCCTGGAAAACCGTAACAACCCTGATGCATTTGAACCTGCACCTACATTAGAGGACGCACTAGCAATGGCTGCACCGAAGAATACAGGCCCACAGACTTACACAATCACTGTTAACGGCCAGAACTACGTTGTACAAGTAACTGAAGGCGGCGATATTTCCGCTGTAGCTCCAGCTGCTGCACCTGCAGCACCAGCGGCGGCGCCAGCAGGTGACGCTGAAGCTGTTCCAGCTCCACTGGCAGGTAATATCTGGAAAGTACAGGTAGCTGCTGGTCAGGCTGTACAGGAAGGTGATGTGCTAGTGATTCTGGAAGCAATGAAGATGGAAACTGAAGTACGTGCGGCTCGCGCCGGTACTGTTTCATCTGTCGATGTTAAGGAAGGTGACGCCGTACAGGTTGGCGACACTCTGCTGACTCTGGCTTAAGGTACTGTTCGATGGAAAAATTAACCGAACTGTTTTTAGCCTCGGGTGCCTATAACATCTCGGGCGGTCAGGTCGTAATGATTTTTGTTGGTCTGTTACTTTTGTTTCTGGCCATCAAAAAGAATTTCGAACCTCTGCTGTTGGTGCCTATAGGTTTCGGCGGTATTCTTGCAAACATTCCTGAAGCTGGATTGGCGTATACTGCGGTAGAAAATGCCGTTCATTTCGCCGTGCCGGACGTTATGAATGCTATGGCGTCTGCGCTGAATATTACCAGCACAGATCCGCATGACATTATGCACGCATATCATAGCTCGTCTGCTGCTGAGCATCAGGCTGCAATCAACGTAGCGCTGGATGGCGGTTATGCGAATGGTATGCTGTATAACTTCTACAGTGTTGCGATTGGCTCAACTGCAGCTCCCCTGCTGATCTTTATGGGTGTCGGTGCAATGACCGACTTTGGTCCGCTGCTGGCTAACCCTCGTACCCTGTTCCTGGGTGCTGCTGCTCAGTTTGGTATCTTTGCTACCGTACTGGGTGCTGTAGGTTTGTCTTCGATGGGTATTATGGATTTCAATATCCAGGAAGCTGCAGCAATCGGTATCATCGGTGGTGCTGATGGTCCAACAGCGATCTATGTAACCAGTCTTCTTGCTCCACACCTGTTGGGTGCGATTGCAGTAGCTGCGTATTCATACATGGCGCTTGTGCCTCTGATTCAGCCGCCAATTATGCGTGCACTGACTACAGATGCTGAGCGTAAGATCAAGATGAGTCAGCTGCGTCACGTGACTAAGCTTGAGAAGATCCTGTTCCCAATCACGCTGTTGATTCTGGTTGCTCTGTTGCTACCGGATGCGGCACCTCTGTTGGGTATGTTCTGCTTTGGTAACCTGATGCGTGAGTGTGGTGTAGTAGATCGTCTTAGTGATACTGCACAGAACGCACTGATCAACATCGTAACCATCTTCCTGGGTCTGTCTGTTGGTTCAAAGCTGTCTGCTGACAAGTTCCTGGATCTCCAGACTCTGGGTATCATGGCGCTGGGTATTGTTGCATTCTGTATCGGTACTGCTTGTGGTGTCATCATGGCTAAGATTATGAACAAGATGATGGGTGGTAATGCTATCAACCCGTTAATCGGTTCAGCTGGTGTATCCGCAGTTCCTATGGCTGCACGTGTATCTAACAAGATTGGTCTTGAGTACAACTCTCAGAACTTCCTGTTGATGCATGCTATGGGACCTAACGTTGCGGGTGTAATCGGTTCTGCGATTGCCGCTGGTGTGATGATCAAGTTTGTAAGCTGATAATCGGCTTCATGAAAAAAGGCTGCCTTAGGCAGCCTTTTTTGTGTCTGTTCTTTGGGAGTTTAATGCCCGGATAGCACTTCAAGGTGTGCCTGGACACTGAAAGCCAGAGATATAGGGTTGTAACCACCTTCCAGAACCGAAACCAGTCTGTTCTGACTGTAGGTTTTGGCTGAGTCCATCAGTAGCTGAGTAACCCAGCGGTAGTCTTCCTCATTAAGCTTGATGTCTGCCATCGGATCTTCATGATGGGCATCGAATCCAGCAGAGATGATGATCATGTCAGGTTTATGGGCCTGGATTGCTGGTAACCAGCGTGATTCTACTAGTTTCCTGAAAACCATTCCGTCGCTGTGAGCTTCCATCGGGCAATTTATAATATTGTCACGCGTAATGTCAGCATATCGCTCAGGGTAGAATGGATGCTGGAAGGTAGAGCACACAAGAACTTCAGGCTTGTCTTTGAAAATATCCACGGTGCCGTTGCCGTGATGCACATCAAAATCAAAAATAGCCACACGCTCTATGCCCGGTTGCTGTAGGGCATGCATAGCAGCTATTGCGGCATTATTATAAAAGCAGAACCCCATAGGGTTGTTATGTTCCGCATGATGCCCCGGAGGTCTGACTGCGCAAAAAGCATTTTGTACCTTGCCCGAGGTGACACGATTTACCGCCATAACTGCAGAGCCTGCCGCGAGGCTGGCTGCGTGCAAAGAGTGCGGGCACAGGGCGGTATCGTCATCGGTATATACAACGCCGCTCTCAGGGAGTTTCATTTCAAGGCGTTTTTGATGCAGGTTAGCGTGGGCAAGTTGAATCTGTTCAGGAAGTACATGCACAGATTCAAGGCGTTCTAATTCCTGCATCAGGCCAGTTTTCTCTAGGACTTTACGGATTGCGATTAGTCTTACGGGACTTTCGGGGTGCTCAGGTCCCATGTTGTGCAGGCCGCAGTCATCATGCGTAATAAAAGCTGTAGTCATAAGAGTCGTTTATTGGTTTTTTAGTGAGTTTACAGCAATGTTCTAATTCAGGATCTCATCATATTGTCTCAAAGCCTACAGACTTCAGTGGAAGAGAAATGTTTTCTTGATCTGTGTCATTAGAGTTTGTCCAGGCTGGGGATAGGATGGTTACACAGCATAGAACTGTCTTGGCACCGTGTGTTTCACCCAACATCCGGTGCTTTTTTTTGTCTGAATTTTCTTTTGTCATCTCTGTTCCCCTTTTATACTGTTCTACAACTTGATGTATGGCGGATAGCTGTGTGGCACATGTAGATTATTCAGATAAACAGGTACTGTTGATTGAAAGTAGTGGCGTCATGAGATCCACTATCTTCTATATGTTACGCAGTTTGGGTGTTGATAACTTAAAAGCGGTTACGATCAATGATCGGGTACTGACGGAGATTGAAGAGAATAACTACGATGTGATTCTCTTAGGGCATAACGTTAACGACAGTATTACCGGTATCCAGCTGTTAGAAGAGTGTCGTTACCGCGGTTATATTAAACCCTCGGCCTGCTGGATTTTCATGAGCAGCGATTCTTCTCAGGAAGTGGTGTTGCATGCAATAGACAGCCGTCCTGATGATCTGATAATGAAGCCGTTCTCTGTGGATGAGCTGAAACACCGCCTTGATCTTATTCTTTCACGTAAAGAGGCGTTTAGGCCGGTAGATGAGGCTTTAGAGATTGGTGACCTTCCTACAGCCATTAATTACTGTCGCACCACCTTTTCATCCTACGATCCAGAATATGACGATGCGCAGTTGATTCTTGCGAAAATGCTGGTGGATTTCTCAAAATTTTCTGATGCCGTAAAAATAGCCGAAAAACATTACTGGAAGACTCACGATAAAGAGGTTGGCTTGGTTTGGGCGCGTGCTGTTTTTGGTTTAGGGCGTGTTAAAGAAACCGTAAAGCTCTTGCAAGAATTGATAGAGGAGTTTCCTCTGTTCATCGCGGCCTACGATCTGCTGACTGAAGTAATGGAAAGGGATGGGGATCTGGATAAAGCTCGTGATGTTGTGCATGAGGCCACTCAGAAGTCACCTCTGGGCATTCCCAGGCAAATGAATTTGGGGCGTCTGGCTACTAAAACGGATCAGCTGGATGTGGCAGGTGGAGCCTATCGCAAGTCAATAGTACTAGGTCGTCACAGTTGCTACCGGTCTTCAGAACCCTATCTTAAGCTTGCTAATGTTAAGCGTCTTGAAATGAAAAGCATGGATGGACCTGGGGTTATCGAGTTACAGAATGAATTCGAAAAAATTCTGACTCAGGCTGCACAATCTTTCCCTGCTGATAAAGAGTTACAGGTCAGGGCTTCGCTTCTTAAAAGTGAGATGTATAACCAGATAGGGGATGTTGATGAGGCTAATCGTTGCACTCGGGATGCCCAGAGAGCAAACGAGGAGTTAGCGGAGCCTCTCAATCTCGATACTGAGTTGCTGACAGTCACAGGTGATGCGGTTCCGATACTCAGCGCTCAAAGCAAAAGTAGTGATACGGGTAAAGGCAAAGGTAAAGCTAAAGGGCGTGATCCAGAAATGAGCCTTAAGGTAAATCGCTTGGGTGTTAAGCATTATCTGGCTGGCAAGATGCCCCAGGCGCTGAAATATTTTGGGTTGGCAACAGAGTATGATTCTGGAAATGCAGGCGCTTTGCTCAATCTGGCGCAGTTGTTTTTAGAGTCAGCGAGAGACAGTATAGAGCGAAGACAGGAGCGGGTGCGTATGGTTGAGCGTTATCTGAAGTTGGCGGATAAAATGTCACTGGAAGGTATTGAAAAAGATAAGCTCAAGATACTGAAGCGTTATATGGAAAGTGATGTGGCGTATCTACCCGAGGGGTCTCTAGGTAATCTTCTTCGATAGTAATGGTGTCCCAGAGAGCTTCATTAGTTGTTTTCCATGCAGATGCAAGCAGCAAGCCATTGGTGAGCTGATGTGTTTTTTCCCGGTTGTAATATCGCATCTAATAATCGCTAATATCTCGTTTGGCTTTGGCTTTGGCTTTGGCTTCCGGTGCTGCGGTGTTCTTTTCGTAGCAGATTGGCTCAGCGGCATAATAGATTCTAATGAATTCCGAATGAGCGTGCAGCGTGAGTGAGGAGTATTTTTTATTCAGCATTTAACTGCTACTAGCATATACTCGGTTGGATCATGATTCGCTATGCGTTGTCATTTAGTGCCTATTCTGTGTCGGCCTCTTTTTCCAGCTTAATGGGTTGTAAACGCGATGTAGTCCAAAAAATCAATCAAGACTATGTATGCTGTAGGCTTCATTGATTATTTTAAGGAAGGGGGTTTCAGTGATCATTTTCTTACCTAGATATTCTGCACCCTTCAATGTTAAGTGGCTGTTGTCGTAAAGTGTCCTATAGCCTTCATGGTTCATTGATTCACATTTTTTAGTTTCAAAATCACAGATTGATGAAAGCTTGCTCATAAGCATAGGGGTATTTAAAGATCGTGTGATTTCAGATAAGCGCTGATTTTTCTGGCGAACTACCTTTAGTCTAAGTCGAGTATAAAGAAGTCGATCCACTTCTTCTTTCAATTCTATTGTTGTTTTTGGCTTCTGGTGGGAAGGGTTGTTTAAAGATTTGGAGGCGTAATGATCGACCACGTATTGTTTTTTAATTTTATGAAATAATGGTGATTGGCCTAGAACAATAACCTTTTTTCCATCAGTAATAATGCGTCGAATCAAATATTCAAGTCCATCTAATTCCGCGCTACGTACCCAGTCCTTACGATTTTCACGGCAGGTGGACTTGCCCCAGCTATTGCTTATAAGTAGAACGTCTGCAGTTTTGTATAACTTGGAACTATAGAATTCATTTCTGAATGATTCGTAATCTGAATAGTTTTCGTTGAAGCAGCTGATTTGTGTATTTGACTTATTCCTGCCATATCTTTTAAAAGAAAGGCCATTTAGCAGCTCTTTGTTTAATTGGAGCATATTAAAGGTGTCTCTTGAGTGTGAGTCTCCTACGATAAGTACTTTAACGCTAGATGAATTCTCCCAGTGAATGTTCTCATTCTGCTTAACCATGTAGTTCCAAGCATCTTGCCCAAGTTTCTTTGTATCGGGTTGGTAATTGGTCAAGAATTGATTTGTATCGATTCTATTTTCAAAGCCTTCATAGCGAATTACAAAAAGCATCGTTATTAAGATGCAGGCCACAGATGCTGATAGTGTTTTAATTCCAACAAACTTTTTGCCCCTGCATGGTTGCTCTATAAGCAAATATGACAAAATTGAAAGAGCCGCTGTCAATAAAATCCACTCTAACTTGTCGTAGTTAGTAGTCTGTGAAGAACTTATGCGCGCAAAAGCAAAAATAGGGAAATGCCATAAATAAGCCGAATAGCTAATCAGGCCAACCCAAACAAAAGGCTTGCTTCCTAATATTTTCCCAATCAGTTCACCCTTGGATGCAAAGGCAATAATTAGAGCAACTCCCAGAATTGGTATAGTAGTATGGAGGCTTGGGTGTGGTGTTTTTTCATCAAAAAATAGAATGCTGTATGCGACCAAGCATAAGCCAATTACAGGGAATAGTTTGTGTAAGGTGCTTATTTCAGTTGTTCTGCTGTTCAACTCTCTATGGGCAAGTATTGAGCCGGCTGCTAACTCCCAAAAACGGCTGAAGGGGAGATAAAAGTTTAAATCTGGATTTCTTGCTTCCATCATCTCTGAGAACAGTATGCTTATTAATGATAGAGCTACAAGAATAGACAGAAAATGTTTCCGGTAATACTTGAATACTAAGATTGCAAGCACTGGAAATGCTAGGTAAAACTGCTCCTCTACGCCCAGGCTCCATGTATGCAAAAAAGGTTTTAAAAGAGCACTGTCGGCTCCATATTCTGTTGTGCTGAAATAGAAGAAGAAGTTAGAGGAAAAAAATAATGAAGTAATAATGCTCTCTGCGTATTCAACCATTTCTGAAGGCTGCAGCTTTTCCCATGCAAATGGCATAGAAGCAAAAATTACTACAAAAAGCATTGGCAGTATTCGCCGAGCTCTTCGCTCATAAAAAGCTAGAAAGCTGAAGCTACTCTTGCTCTGAAGCTCAGAGAGAATGATACGAGTAATCAGATACCCACTAATCACAAAGAAGATGTCGACGCCAATGTAGCCACCCTCGAACCAGTCCTTGTTAAATAATATGATCTGAGCGTGGTAAAAAAGCACACTGATAACAGCAATAGCTCTCAGACCATCAATTTCTGGTCGGTAGCAGAGTTTGGGTTGGTCCACTTATTTGGAGCCTTTTTCTAATGGTTTAAAAGTTGCAAAATTCTACATTTTATTCGTTTTGAAATAAATGTTTCACTATATCTTGGCTCTGCAAGCAGTAGATGCAGTTTTAAAAAAAGTTTGTCTTTATTTTGTCTGTATGTTTAGCTTTTTTGGTAAGCGTATGTCTGTAACTAGGCATGGCTGGGTTTTTATCCTATTGCTGATAGTTTCTCTACACCCAAAGGTTGATAAGCTTAAAATCAAAAAATTAAAAAAGATGTTGTACCTTACTATAAATAAGAGAAATGGCGGGGATAGAGGGAGTCGAACCCCCGACCTACCCCTTAGGAGGGGGTCGCTCTATCCAGCTGAGCTATATCCCCGCTGAAGAAGTGGTATTGTCTATCGACTAATCAAATCCTGGTACTCATAAGAATCCCTATCTTGTCCCCTAGGGGATCGCTCTATCCAACTGAGCAACTGGGACTGATGTGAGGCGGGAATTCTAGCTCGATTTTTGGCTAAGGTCACTAGTGGGTTTCAGGCTTTACCAAGTCGATTCTGAGCTTTATACAGGCCGGAATTTCCGGTCTTGTTGTATATTTTATTCTGGTTGGTGTGACCTCGAACGATGGCTAGCAACTGATTGACGTTCTGCTGGTTGCGATAGATTGCCTGTTCGTTTCTAGTATTCTTTTTCTGTAGCTCCGTGAGTAGACTCTTGATGTTTGAATAGGAGTCAGAAAGGAGCTCTGCAATTTCTTGCGGTATCGTACCTTCAGGTATTTTGTATTCTTGGGAATGTTGGTTGATACCAAAGCTTTCCAGTAATTCAACGCGATCCTGAGTGAATTTATGGAATTTGTTCAGTAGATCGGTTTTTTCCTGAGTGATGTCGCTGAGCTGGTTGAGATCTTTATTGCTAAGGGTCTCAAGCTCTTTATCGTAGATCGCACTCAGGGCTTCTAAAAGAGAAATACCCTGCAATAGCAGGGTATTTAACTGGTTCGTTTGCTGTTCATTCATGGGAATGCTCAGAGCAGATTATCGAAATTCAGGAACTTCTCAGCCACGCGTTCAGCGTTAATCTGATAACTTCCGTTTTCTATATCCTGTTTAAGCTTCTCGACGCGGGCTGAATCCACTTCGGGTGTGTCGGCCAGTTTTTTCTCAACATTCTGAAGCGCCTTGGCTGCTTCGCTGAGCTGAACTGTATCACCTTTGTTGGACGGTGCCGCAGCAGGAACCGAGCCGCCGCTGCTTTTAGCAGTGGAGCCTTGTGGTTCGCTAGTCTTGGTCCGAGTTGTTGTCGATTGTGACAACTGACCCAGCTGGTCAATAACCATTAGTCCGTCCTCAAAAAAAATCTCTGACTTGGATTATCGGCTGCATAAACAGGAACTTTAGAGAAAAATTAATATTTTTTCACAAGTTGATAATGGCTGAAATTATAGCAGTAAAAGGGTTCTAGTTCATTAAGAATTGGTATCAGGGAGCTCGGACCAGACCGGGTCTGATTATCTGAGCTTTAATGACTTTCCCGGAACGGTCGTTTTTGATTTGGATTTGATCGCCGATTTCACCATCTTCCAGAGCAGTGCCCGTGGCTTTGATGCTAACGCCATTGCGATTAGCCTCTATTACAACCGAGTAGCCTTTTTTTATTGCTATAGGGGCTTTGAGCATATTTGCGGTTATTACGTCGCCTTTTGCAATATTACGCTTTGTGCTCCAGCCTATTATATCAGCAGTGCTGGTATAAAAACCGGACCTGAGGTTCGTGATCTCAATTTCAGTGACCGTCAGATCCTTTTGAGAAAGAGTGATTCTTTTGGGTAAGCTGTGTTTACTAATAACAGCATGAGAAAATTGGTTAATCTGAGCTGTGATGAAAATCTGCCATAAAGGGTTTGGGCATCTGGCTCTAAGAGTTACACGGCTGCCATTTCCTTTCGGAGGTTGAAACTGTATCGACTCATTACAGTTTTTTAGATTGAGGCTTCGACTGACTGGATTGATTTTGATCTCTGTCCGAGCATCTTGCTTTACTTTGTTATAATGTATATTTAGATATGAAAGTGCCTGTTCCTCCAATTTTTCTGCTGTATTCGCAGCAGAAGTTGAAATTGGGGTAAAAAGAACAGTGGTCAGCAGAAAAAGTCGTGTTAAATTAAGCATATTGACGTTTGTTGGCTAACCTTTGTGTGTTAACAGCGAATAACGAAAAATAATACAGATAAAAATTATCTCTACGGGATTGTGAAATCATGTCAGGTATCCTTGATAGTGTAAACCTGCGAACCCAGATGGTGGGGCAGAACCGACTGGAGCTTTTGCTTTTTGCTCTGGAGTCAGACCAGCAGTATGGCATTAACGTCTTTAAAGTCCGTGAGGTACTTCAGTGCCCAGATCTGACAGAAGTGCCGCGTCAGACTTCGGCCATTAAAGGTATGGCTCACATTCGAGGTGAGACAATTCCTGTACTGGATCTTTCTGAAGCCATTGGCCGATCTGCGGTGCCTAAAGAACAGCGTACAGATTGCTTCTTAATTGTTGCTGAATATAACCGACGTACTTTGGCTTTTCTGGTTAGACAAGTTGATCGTATTCTGAATACTCAGTGGGATCAGATCATGGCTCCGCCTACTGAAATTGGTGTTGAGAACTATCTGACAGCGATTTTTGAGTATGAAGGAAAGTTAATAGAGATTCTGGATGTAGAGCAGATACTTGCAGATCTTTATCCAATGCCAACAGAAGTCAGTAAAGATGTTGCGGATGATGAGGTTCGTAAAAAAGCCGAGGCATACCAGATTCTGATTGTTGATGATTCATCGGTCGCCCGTAATCAGATGCAGCGAAGCCTGGAAGGTTTGGGAATTAAGGTTACATCATGTAATAACGGGCGAATGGCCTGGGATCTTCTGTGCGATATGGCTGGACGTGGTGTTGATGTAACAGAAAATTTCCTGATGGTTATCTCGGATATTGAGATGCCGGAGATGGATGGCTACACCCTGACTTCTATGATTCGTGAAGATGAGAGAATGTCCCATATGCATGTGGTATTGCATACTTCATTGTCCGGCGGTTTTAATGTCTCCATGGTTAAGAAAGTAGGCGCGGATGGTTTCCTCGCGAAATTTAACCCAGATGATCTGGCGACCGCTGTTGTTCAGCGTATCCAGAAAGTTGAAGGCAATTGATCGGAGTTATTAGCTCTATATGAGTATTGCTTCCCGTACCAACTTCGTCATCACGGATGATGATTTCCAGTTGTTCAGTCGTTTTCTGGAAGATAACAGTGGTATTTTGCTCGCAAAGCACAAGCAATACCTCGTTCAAAGTCGTCTTGGCAAAATAGCTCAGGAGCAGAATTGCCCTGCGCTTAAAGACCTTATCCAGAAATTAAAAAGCTCTGCTTCTAAGCATTTAAGGGAGCAGGTCATTGATGCAATGACTACTAATGAAACCTTATGGTTTCGTGATGTTCATCCCTTCGATATCCTCAGGGATCGCATTCTTCCAGAGTTGACAGGGCAAAGATCTAGCGCAAGGTTGCGCGTCTGGTCTGCCGCCTGTTCAACAGGGCAGGAGCCCTATTCCATAAGCATGACTATGGACGAATTTAACAAAAAAAGTCCGGGTAAATTGTCCTCCCCTGAAATAGTTGCGACAGATATCTCGACCCAGGTTCTGGAACAGGCCAGAAGGGGTGAGTATGAGATGCTTGCAATTGGGCGGGGGTTGTCTCAGGAAAGGTTAACTAAGCACTTTAGTGAAACTCCAAATGGTAGTTGGGCGGTTAACCGGGACATTAAATCCAGAGTCCGATTTCAGAGTATCAATCTGTTGGGGCAGTACAACGCAATGGGGAAATTTAATGTGATTTTCTGTCGTAATGTGCTGATTTATTTCTCCAGTGAGAAAAAATTGGAGATCCTTTCCAAGATGCATTCTGTATTGCAACCTGGAGGATATTTAATCCTGGGAGCCTCGGAGTTTATGTCGGGCCTCTCTGATAAATATCAGATGATTCACTGTCGTCCGGGAATTATTTATCAGGCGATTTAGTTAATTAAAAAGCTGTTGAGAAAAAACGCTCGGTGTAAACATCGGGCGTTTTTTTGTTTTAGGTGTTTGCCGTTTTATGAGGAAAGCGGCAAACAAGCGGTTTGGCGTTGCCGCTTACAGATAAAAAACAGAATAAAATTTTTCTATTTTGTTGAAATTAAAGCATTTTTTTATACTGGTATATATTGTGCTTTATTGAGGCTATCTGTTATTGAGAGGCAAAAAGATGGCCATTAGTTTTGATTCAGCGTTAGGTATCCATGATGAGGCTCTTCTGTTTAGGGCTCGTAGGGCTGAAGTGCTGTCGAATAACATCGCTAATGCGGATACCCCGAATTATAAAGCGCGGGATATTGAATTTGCGGCTGCTCTGGAGAGTGCATCGCAGCCTCGGATGAAACAGGTGGCGACTTCTTCCTCTCATAATACTGAACTTCTATCGCCCGATCTTGCGGCAGATATGATGTTTCGAATTCCGAATCAGGCTTCAGTGGACGGTAATACGGTGGAGCTGCAGCAGGAAATGGCGCGCTATACTGAAAATGCTATGGATTATCAGGCTTCCTTCCAGTTTCTGGATAAGAAAATCTCCGGTTTGAAATCAGCGATCAAGGGTGAATAAAAATGTCATTAAGTAATGTTTTTAATATCGCTGGTTCGGCAATGAATGCTCAGACGATTCGTCTGAATACTACAGCCAGTAATCTGGCGAATGCTGAAAGCGTAAGTTCTAGTGTTGATGAAACATACCGCTCCCGTAAGCCTGTTTTTGCAGTGCAGCAGGTGGACCCGTTGGCTGAGCCTGAGAATGAATTTGGGCAGGCGGCAGGCCAGGGGGTGCAAGTTCTGGGTATCGTTGAAAGTGATGCAGAGCTGAGGCAGGAATACAATCCAGCGCACCCGATGGCGGATGAGCAGGGCTATATTTATTACCCTAATGTAAATGTTGTGGAGGAGATGGCGGATATGATTTCAGCATCTCGCTCCTTTCAGATTAATACCGAAATTATGAATACTGCTAAACAGATGCTGCAGCAGACGCTGCGCCTTGGGCAGCAGTAATTTTTAACTAATGAGGTTATAAGCCATGAGTGATGTAAATGGCGTAAACCAGAGTGTTTTTGACAAGATAAATACTCAGAATCAGACCAGTAGCACTACCTCCTCGACTTCTCAGAGTCAGGAAGATAGTGAAATGTTTATGCGTCTGATGATCGCTCAATTGCAGAATCAGGATCCGACCAGTCCGGCGGATACTAATGATTTTATGCAGCAAATAGCGACTATGTCTCAGGTTGAGAGTATCAATAATCTTGCTCAGACCGTAGATGCGACTTCGCAGTCGATGCTGGCGAGTCAGGCAGCGCTGCAGGCTTCTGCTATGGTTGGGCAATCGGTTTATATACCCGGCGATACTGTGGAAGTTGGGACGGCTAGTAGTCCTTATGCTCATGGTTCTTTCAATCTGGATACCAGTGCTTCTGATGTACGTATCAAGGTTTATGACTCTAGCGGCTCTCTGGTAGATACCATGCAGCTGGGCAGTGTGACGTCGGGAGAGCATGAGTTTGCTTGGCAGATGGACATTGATGAAGACGGAAATCCTGCAATTCCTGCGGGTGATTATACCTTTGTGGTTGAGCGTATTGATGGTGGTGAATACGCAGCCGTTGATACCAACATGGCATATTCGGTGAATAGCGTTACCTTGGGTGAAAACGGTATCGGTATGACAGTTAATACTAATGCTGGCAGCTTTGATGTCAGTGAAGTGAAACAGATCGGCGTGTGAGGAAAATAAAATGGCAGGTTTCAATACAGCAGTAACCGGTCTAAAAGCAGCCAGTACAGATCTGGATGTGATCGGTAACAATATAGCGAACTCCAGTACGGTTGGTTTTAAAACATCGCGTACTGAGTTTGGTGATATCTATGCAACTGCAGTAGTGGGTGCTGGTTCCTCCAATGTGGCGGGGTCTGGTGTTACTGTTACGGATATCGCTCAGGATTTTCAGGCGGGAACCATTGAGTTCACCAACAATAACCTGGATCTCGCGATTAATGGTTCAGGTTTCTTTCAACTGGATGATGGTCAGGGCGGTGTTTCGTACTCCCGAGCAGGTTCTTTCCAGTTGGATAAAGATGGGTTTGTGGTTTCTAAATCAGGCAAGTTCCTACAGGGTTATGATCTTGATTCGGAAGGTAACCGACTTCCGATAGGCGATTTGCAGGTATCTGAAAAAGAGAGTCCTCCAAAAGCGACTGAAGAGATTGATCTGTCCTTCAATATAAACTCTGCTGAAGATGCTGAAACTCTCCTTGCGGATTATGACAAAGATGAGCCAGGGTCGTTTACTTACAGTACTACGGTGAGAACCTTCGATAGCCTGGGTAATGAGCACACTGTTAAGTTTAACTTTGCAGAAGCTCGTCCTTTCCAGGCTCAGCAGGAGGTTACTGGGGTCACGGCGGGCGAATCTGTTTCTGCGACTACTATTACTGCCGCGCATATTACTGAGCTTACGGGGTATACAGTAGGTGATGTGATTGATGCTTCTTCTGGGTCGTCGTTTTTTGCAGAGTTAACTGATGCAACAAATGGTGATCCTCGTATTGAAAGTATCACTATGGACGATGTGACAGATCCGGTCGGTTTTACTATTCGCTTCTACTCTGAATTTCCAGAGCCTGATCTGGCGGCAGTATCTTCCGGCATAGCTATTACTGAGGTTGCTGAGGTTGCGGCCAATGAGACGCATACTTTTGCTTTGGATGCTACAACGGCCTTTGGTGGTGTTGATTCATTGGCAGAGGATACCCTGATTGAAATTGGTGGCGTTCAGGTTCAGCTTACAGCGGGTATGACGCAGGATCAGGTTGGTGCCTCTATTACTGCGGTTGAGGCTAATATCCTGGATGCTAACCCTGATGTTGAGTCTGTTATATATGACAGTGCCAGCAATGAGTTTGTTGTGACTTATGAAGCGGAATCCGGTGACGTAAACCCTGGTATCTCATTTGATGGGAATGTGGCAAGTGCTGCAACTAATCCATTGTGGACCGCAGCAGAGCCTACCATTAAGCAGGGTGATAACACCTTCCAGGGTGTTTATCGAATGTATGCTTACCTGAATGGTACTGAATTGCTGGATATTGGTAAGGCGCTTGATCCCGGTGAAGTAGGTACCGGCACTGAGCCTGGCCCGGTTTTGCTGCAATTTAATTCTTCAAATGGTTTGTTGAGCGGTATCAATGGTGAGTCCTTCTCTGCATCAGCTGTTGTGCCAAGTATTACTATCTCGGGTGCAGATCCAGCAGATTCCACAACGACTATTGAGCTTGATATTACGGATACAACCCAATTCGCTTCTGAGTCCATCGTTAAGGCCTCCACGCAGGATGGTTACACCAAGGGAGATCTGATTGGTGTAAGTTTTGGTGAGACGGGTGAGATGGTTGCGAGTTTCTCGAATGGTCAGAATCAGGACCTGGGTGTGGTTGCGATCGCTACTTTTGAGAACCAGGCGGGTCTTCAGCCAGCAGGTGATACAGAGTGGATTGCGACTTTGACATCTGGTGATGCCATTGTTAACCCACCGGGAACCGGTTTGAATGGTACCTTGCGGTCAGCGGCTCTAGAGCAGTCTAACGTGGATCTTTCAGCTGAGTTGGTAGCTTTGATTGAGGCTCAGCGAAACTTCCAGGCTAACTCGAAAACAATCGAAACTCAGAATACGATTACTCAGGCTATCCTGCAGATCTAAAAGCTTTATTTTCTTACTTCCTACAGGCCGCATATATGCGGCCTTTTTTTTGGCATGCTCGTTGCAATTAACTAGGTATGGCGAAACTGCCAACCCAATAATTAGAGCTAATAAGCTGTTTATACTGGAAGTGAGAAATGGATAAGGTTTTATATTTAGCAATGAGTGGCGCGCGCGAGAACATGCTTGCGCAGCAGGCTCATGCCAATAACCTTGCAAACGCAAACACTACAGGTTTCAAGTCTGATCTGGCTCAAGCCCGCGCTATGCAAGTGTTTGGTGAAGGTCATGCATCACGTGTTTATGCTCAAGCAGAAAGGCCGGCAACCGATCTGACCCACGGGACATTGATCGAAACAGGTCGAATGCTGGATGTGGCATTAGCGGGTGATGGTTGGATGACTGTGTTGAAACCGGACGGTACAGAAGGTTATACCCGTGGCGGCAAACTGCAGATAAATGCCGCTAATCAGTTGGTGACAGGCAGTGGGTTGCCGGTGATGGGCAACGGCGGCATACCCGTTGTTCTCCCTCCTTTTGACAGTATTGAAATAGCTACTAATGGAACAATTACGATTCGTCCGCTTGGGGAAAATGCGGCTGAATTGGTGGTGGCTGATCAGTTGAAGCTGGTTAACCCGGATCCACAAACTTTGTTTAAAGGTACCGATGGTCTGATGACAACCGGTGCCAATGCTCCTGTAGGTGCTGATCCTAATGTCAGGGTTCGTTCTGGTTATATCGAGTCAAGCAATGTTAATGCTGTTAGTGAATTGACTGGGATTATTACCACCTCCCGACAATTTGAGATGCAGATAAAAATGATGAAAACCGCTGAAGAAAACTCAGAAGCCGCTGCGGCGATTCTGAGAATGAGCTAACAGTCACTGAGGATAAAGTAATGCATGGTGCTTTAAACGTCGCAAAAACCGGGATGTCAGCCCAGGATACGAATCTAAAGGTGATTTCTAACAACCTGGCAAACGTTTCAACGGTTGGTTTCAAAAAAGATAATCTGGTGTTTGAAGATCTGATGTATCAGATCAGACGACAGCCTGGGGCGCAGTCAGGTGAAGATTCCCAATTGCCTTCAGGCCTTCAGATTGGTCTGGGTGTACGTACTGTTGGAACGCAGAAACTTTTCGGTACGGGCGCGATTGAAATTACAGATGAGGCCTTTGATGTTGCAATCAATGGCCGTGGCTTTCTTCAGGTGACATTACCAAATGGTGATGCCGGTTATAGCCGAAATGGCCAGCTACACCTCAACTCAGACAACCAGTTGGTAACGTCTGAAGGTTATTTGTTGGAACCTGAAATTACACTGCCTGGGGAGGTTGTTTCTTTCAGCATCAGTACAGACGGTGTTGTTCAAGTCACAACCGCAGGTAATCCTGCTCCTCAGGATATTGGTCAGTTACAGTTGGCGGATTTTGTAAACCCGCAAGGCTTGCAGGCACTGGGTCAGAACTTGTTTCAGGAAACCGGTGCAAGTGGGGCTCCGTTGATCAGTAACCCAGGGGAAAATGGGACAGGCATTCTTGTTCAGGGCGCGCTTGAAGGTTCGAACGTAAATGCGGTTGAAGAGTTAGTGGAGATGATCACAACTCAGCGCGCATATGAGATGAATTCCAAAGTGATTTCGACAGCGGATGAGATGTTGTCCTTTGTCAGCCAGCAACTTTAATGTGAATGGGTGAATTGAATGAATAAGGTAATTTGGTCCCTGGTAGCAGTAAGTTTTTTAATGACTGGTTGTGTGCAAAAACAGGTAAAGCCGGGTAATCCAGAATACGCTCCGATTACTCCGCCGAAAATGGTTCAGGCAACGCCGGTGAATGGCTCTATATATAACTCGGCAACCAGTATGAACCTGTATGGCGATGGCAGAGCTCATCGAATCGGCGACATTCTTACTGTCAGCCTGCAGGAAAGTACCAGCTCCCAGAAAAGTGCTACTACAGAATTGGATAAAACCAGCAGTGTAACGCTGACTCAGCCAACCGTGTTTGGTGACAACGTCAGTGTTCTCGGTAAACCTTTAAGTCTGTCTGCTTCCGGCCCTACTACCGCTTTTGACGGTGAGGGTACGTCGGATATGAGTAATAACCTGACCGGTAACATCACAGTCACAGTTCATGATGTCTATCCAAACGGTGTGTTGCTGGTAAAAGGTGAAAAGTGGCTGACCTTAAACCAAGGCGATGAATATATCCGTATTAGCGGACTGATTCGCCCTCAGGATATCAGTTCAGATAACACTGTGCCTTCAACCAAAATTGCGGATGCCCGGATTGCTTATAGCGGTACCGGCGTTGTTCATGACACAAATGTAATGGGCTGGATGTCGAAATTCTTTGTCAGCGCATTGATGCCATTCTAAGGAGGATAAGATGAAAAAGCTTTTAATCTCCGTTGTATGTCTGCTTCTGAGTATCACCGTGGAAGCCAGTCGCCTGAAAGATATGGTAAGTATCTCTGGCGTACGTTCTAACCAGTTGGTGGGTTACGGATTGGTTGTGGGCCTGGATGGAACAGGCGATAAAACATCGTTTACCTCCCAGACCTTCAGAAATATGCTGAATAACTTTGGGGTAGCGATTCCACCATCAACCAACCCTAAGTCCAAAAATATTGCTGCCGTGGCGATTCATGCAGAGCTTCCAGCTTTTGCTAAGCCGGGCCAGGCAATTGATATTACAGTTTCTGCAATCGGTGATGCCAAAAGCCTGCGGGGCGGTAGCTTGCTGATGTCCCCCCTGAAAGGCGCTGATGGACAGGTATACGCCATTGCTCAGGGCAATTTGGTTGTTTCAGGTTTTGGTGTTCAGGGTGCGGATGGTTCGCGTTTGTCCCTGAATGTTCCGAGTGTAGGCCGTGTTCCAAATGGTGCAACCGTTGAACGAGCTGTACCCAGTGGTTTTACTCAGGGTGATAGTTTAGTGCTGAATCTGCACAGACCCGATTTCACAACTTCACGTCGTGTTGCAGAGCAGATCAACTCGCTTCTGGGTTCACAGATGGCGCAATCAATGGATGCAACATCCATCCGTGTTCTGGCGCCCCGCGATCCATCGCAGCGTGTAACCTTTCTTTCTGTCCTTGAAAACCTGAATGTGGAGCCTGCTCGTGATGCGGCTAGAGTTGTTATCAACTCGCGTACCGGCACCATCATTATTGGTCAGGATGTCCGTGTTTCACCTGTAGCTATTACGCACGGTGGTCTAACGGTTGCCATCACCGAAGAGATTAATGCGGATCAGCCTAATCCATTAGCGGGCGGTGCAACTGTTATTACCCCCCGAACAGGTATTGAGGTGGATGAAGGTTCTGGTCATATGTTCGAGTTCTCACCGGGCGCCAATCTTCAGGATATTGTAGAAGCTGTAAACCAAGTAGGTGCAGCACCTGGTGACCTGATGGCAATTCTTGAGGCGCTGAAACAGGCGGGTGCGTTGAAAGCAGAGTTGGTGGTGATCTAAATGATTAAAACGGGTGCAGGCAGCAATACTCAGCTTTATACAGATTTGGCTGAGTTGCAGAAGTTAAAAAGCAAGGCTAAATCCAATAGTGATGAAGGTCTGCGTTTAGCTGCGCAACAGTTTGAACAACTGTTCCTGAATATGCTGCTGCGTTCGATGCGAGATGCCAATGCTGCTCTGGGTGATGACAACTTCATGAACAGCAGTCAGACCAAGTTTTATCAGGGTATGTATGACAACCAGATCTCCATGGAGATGGCGAACGCCAAAGGCATCGGTCTTACGGATGTATTGGTCAGACAGTTAGGCGGACAGGAGGAAGCGAAGACTCCAAACCCTGAGCTTAACAATCTGGAAAGTCGTCGCCTGAATCAGGCAATGGATCAGGCGGCTGCAATTGCAGCTTCCGCTTTACTTGCTAAGGCGGAGGGAGAGGAAAACCCTCCCGGGGTGACCTTAACCGATGAGCAGAAAGATACGGTTAAAGAGGTGTTTGAACAACAGCTCAAAGCTGCCGTAAGCAATCAGGAAACTGATCTGCCTGAGCGTTTTGAAAGCCCTGAAGAGTTTGTTGAAAAACTCATGCCGTTGGCAGAAAAAATAGCAGGAGAGCTAGGGGTAGATCCCCGGGTTTTGCTGGCTCAATCCGCACTTGAAACCGGGTGGGGAAAATTCATGGTACGTGATGCTGATGGCAGCAATAGCAAGAACCTGTTCAATATTAAAGCGGACTCCCGCTGGGGTGGAAACAGTGCTCAGGTTTTCACACTTGAATATCGGAATGGGGTTGCTCAACGAGAGCAGGCTCAGTTCCGTAGTTATGAAAGCTATGAAGACAGTTTTAGGGACTATGTTGATTTTCTAAAGAATAGTCCTCGTTACAAACTGGCATTGGAAAGTGCCGAAGATCCATACGCTTATGTGCAGCAACTTCAGGAAGCCGGTTATGCGACCGATCCTGAGTATGCTGAGAAGATTAAGAAAATTTTTGAAGGTGATCTGCTAGCCAGCAAAGGGGTGGATTCAACCGAAGGTTGATTCTGCCTGGAATTACTTTGCAAAACAGCGCCTGACCTTCAAAGGAGTAGATTATGTCCAGTTTTGGTTTACTAACACTAGGTACTCAGAGCCTGCAGGCTAACCAGACTGCGCTGGCTGTGACTGGCCAGAATATCAGTAATGTTAATACTGAGGGTTATACTCGCCAGCGACCCGTCTTTGAGTCCCGAGAAGGACAGGGCGGCGTTCTGATCGATGATATTGATCGTGTTGCAGATGCATTTCTTAATCGGCAGATATGGGCGGATAGTTCTACTTACAGTAGCTACGATATCTTTGAAGACTTTGCGAATGAACTGGACAATCTGATGGCATCCGATGTCACCAGTATTTCCACTGCAATGGATGATTATTTTGGTGCTTTGCAGACCGCCGTAGATGATCCGGTTAGTTTGCCAAACCGAGAGTTATTTCTTGCGCAGTCAGAATCCTTAGTGCAGAGATTCAATGATCTGGATGCCAATATTCGTCGCCAAAACGATACCATTAATGGTCGTCTGGACAGTTATGTTTCAGCGGTTAACAGTATTGCCGGCCATATTGCTCAGTTGAATGAAGATATCTCGATTCAGCAGGCGGCTGGTGAGGTGAGTAGTGAATTACTCGATCAGCGGGATGCAAAACTGGAAGAGCTTTCAACTTATATAGGTTTTACAACACTTGACCAGCCTTCGGGTGAGGTAAGTGTATTTATCGGTAATGGTGAACCCTTGGTTGTTGGGCTCTCTACCAGTCCTTTAAGTACAATGTTAGGTCCTGCCGATAGCAGTCAACTGAGTATCGGAATCCAAACCGGAAACAGTGTTGGTGATATCACTAACCAGCTTTCAGGCGGGAAGATCGGTGGAGTGTTGGAATATCGCCAGGATATTCTGGGTGAATCTCTTGATGAACTGGGCCGTATTGCACTGGTATTTGCCGACAGTATGAATGAGCAGCACCAGAAAGGCGTTGACCTGAATGGTAATACAGGTGGGCTGATGTTCACTGATATTAATACGTCTCAGGCGGTTGCTGACCGTTTACTTGCTGAACGTGATAATGCTTCCCAGGTAACTGGCGGCGTCACTATCAATGATGTTTCAGCGTTATACGCTTCTGAATACTCTCTGGACTTTAACAACAGTGGTGGCTTTACATTCACTCGTGAATCAGACGGCCAAAGATGGACTAACACTAGCCTTACTGAAGAGGCAGTTAGAACAGATGTTGATCAGGATGGAGAGTTCTTCCTGGATTCCCTATCGGGAGAAATGACCCTTCGTATTGATGGTTTTACCATGACACTGGATACGGCGGGTATTTTTGGTACCTCAGACTCGTTTATTCTGAGACCGACCCGCAATGCTGCTTCAGAGATCGACTCAGTTTTAAATCAAGCAAGTTTACTGGCACTAGCGGCTCCTCTGGCAACTTCGGAAGACAGTGGGAACACAGGTACTGGTAGCGTTGGAGTTTCAATTACTGATATTGAGTATGCTGAACTTGCCGCAGTTACGGGTGAGATGACGCCTCCTTTTGATATTACTTTTCAAACACCTCTCGAAGTTGTTGGAGCGGTCGCTAACGTTGGTACGGCAAGTAATTTAACGGTAGCCGACTATGACGTTTTCTCAACGATTACCTATCCTCTGACAATTACTGAAAATGGGGCCGGCAATTTTGATATTTCAGATTCAGCAGTACCTGCTAATACCTTAAGCGGGGTTGCTTTAACAGGTTCGCAACTGGATCTAAGTGCTTCTTTTGGTATTACTCTGGATATTTCTGGCGTCGTAGCGGGTAGTGGCGAATCCTTTACAGTCCAGCATGACAGCTCAACAGATGTTGGTTTTTATGAATTTGTTGATGGCGATGGTGACCGCCTTGTGGGGCAATTTGTCTCAGGCGAAAGTATTGCTCTTCAAGGTTTTGAAGTAACGATCGATAACCTACCTAGTATAAATGACACTTTCAGTGTAAATCTGAACACTGATGGTGTATCTGATAACCGCAATGCGTTGTTATTGTCAGACTTACAGTTTGCGAAAACTGTTGAAGGTGCTTCTTTTCAGGATAAGTACGGACAGAATGTTGAGCGGGTGGGTACACAGGCATCAGTCGCTCAGGTGAATGCACAGGCGGGTAAATCAGTTTTGGATTCTAATAAAGAACTACGTTCCAGCATCGCTGGTGTAAATCTGGATGAAGAAGCCGCGAAATTAGTGCAATTCCAACAGGCATATCAGGCGTCTGCACAGATCATTCGTGCATCCCAAACGATTTTTGATACTCTGCTGCAGAGTATATAGGAGATAATCTATGCGCATCTCTACACAACAAGTATTTATTTCAAACGTAGATAATATTACTAAAACTAATGCTGATTTATTTAAGACTCAGCAGCAGTTATCTACAGGTAAAAATGTACTCCAGCCCTCGGATGATCCGTTGGCTTCTGCTCAGATCCAAAAGTTCAAAAAAGAGATTGCTCGCACCGAACAGTTTGCGGGCAATATAGAAGTAGCGCAGCGTCGCCTGAGCCTGGAAGAGGAAACTATTGAGCAGGTAAATAACCTGTCAATTCGTCTGCGGGAACTTGCAATTCAAGGTAAAAACGGCACTTTGACTTCTACAGATCGTGGGGCAATAGCTGCCGAAGTAGGTGAAATAGTCAAATCTCTGGATGGTCTGATGAACACTAAGGATGTTCAGGGCGAATTTCTCTTTTCCGGAAATAAGGGTTTTACTGAGCCCTATACTTATGATGCTACTACTGGTCGTTATACATTCAATGGCGACGATGGCCAGCGCTTTTTGCAGGTTGGGCCGGAGACTAAGGTTGCAGCGACGGATTCTGGCTTTGATATCTTCGAGAAAATTCCATCTGTTGCAGGTTATGTGACTGAAAACATTACACAGTCAGTCTCCATTATTGATGACATTGATATCATTGGAGGGGATGCGGAGGCCTTTGGGGCCTATATGGATGCAAATGGCCCCTTATCTTTCGATGTCACTGGTGGGCTTCTGACCGTAACTGATAAGGACGGTAATTTTGTTACTGCAGATGAACCAGCGGTCTCACTCAACGCATATGACCTGAGCACAAACCCTAACGCTCCAACACTCACCATTGCAGGTGTAGAGTTGGAAGTTAATGCTGGTAATGATGGCACGGCTACATTGGATATTTTTGATCAGCATAATATCCTGAATACGGCTGTTGATTTGAGAGATGCCTTGCTAAATTACAGCGGTAATTCTGGTGAAGAGCGTGAACAGTTCAATCTACAGATGGATTTTATTCTTGATAATCTGGCTGGTATTGAAGAAAAAAATGTTGCTGCTCGTGCAGGAATAGGTGGTCGTCAAAACGCCTTGGAGCAACAAGATCTGGTGAACGAAGACTATAAATTGTTTACTCAGGAAGCGTTGTCCTCTTTTGAAGACCTTGATTACAATGAAGCCATCAGTCGTTTCCAGTTACAGCAGACCGCACTCCAGGCAGCTTATTCGAGCTTTGCTTCAGTTCAGGAATTAAGCCTGTTCAACTACATCAATTAATTCTGTTTTAAAAACACTCCGTAAAGCCACACCTTTGTTGGAATCACAACAAGGGTGTTTTTATTTTATATATTAGAAAATACTAATTTAAGTATGTATAATCTACCTTATTCATATTTTAAGTTCTTAATTTACAGGTGCCAGAAATGAAAAGGTGGGGTGTATTAGGTATTTTATTGGTTTCAGCTACGGTGAACTCAGAAACATTCGAAGTCAATATTCCTGAGCTACAGCAAGAGGCCAAGGGAGTTATAAAGCAGCTTGCAACTACCCTGGGTGGTGAGCTTAAGAAGGCCAAGAAGAGTGGGGGAGCAACTGCTGCTATTACCGTATGCAATACAAAAGCAGGCCCATTAACTGAGCTGGTTAATAGCGAAAGTGAATGGGAGATCAGCAGAACCAGTTTAAAATTGCGCAATCTGGAGAACGCCCCGGATGATTGGGAAAAAGCTGCACTTGAGGAGTTTGAAAAGAAAGCGAATATTGGGGCTAATCTTGAAATTCTGGCCTTTTCTCAGGTGGTTGTAGATGATGAGGGAAGAAAAGTGTTCCGTATGATGAAAGCTATTCCAGTAGGTGAGCAGTGCCTTGCCTGCCACGGCAGCAAGATTAAACCTGAGTTATCTGAGCATCTGAATAAGCTCTATCCTGAAGATCAGGCCAAAGGTTTTTCTCAGGGGGATTTACGCGGTGCATTTAGCTTAAAAAAATATTTGTAAGCAATAAATGAAGAGTAGTCAGTTTCTAACTGGCTATTCTTCGTCTTCAAGAAATTGCATTCCAGCAAGCGGGTTATCAGTTTTATCGGATTGCTTCTCTTTGGCCTGAGGTTCTTCAGAAGCAGTGTTCGACGTGTTTAGATCCATTTTTAAACGCATGTCGTTGGCAGAATCAGCGTTAACTAAGGCTTCTTCCTCATCAATTTTCCCGGCCTTATATAATTTGAACAGTGAATCATCGAAGGTCTGCATCCCTGTAGATTCCGAAGAGGCCGCCATTATTTCTTTAATCTCTTTTATTTCACCTTTCATTATCTTCTCTTGAATGGTGGAGGTCCCCAGCATTACCTCGATTGCTGCACAGCGTTTACCGTCCACAGTCGAGACAAGTCGTTGAGAGACAATCGCTCGAATATTCAGGGCTAAATCATGCAGGATTTGTTGGTGACGATCCTGAGGGAAAAAATTGATGATGCGATCTAGAGCCTGATTGGCGTTATTGGCGTGAAGGGTGGAAATAGCCAGGTGGCCGGTTTCAGCATAGGTAAGGCACTGTTCCATGGTTTCCTGATCACGAATTTCACCGATAAGAATGACATCCGGAGCCTGTCGTAGTGCGTTTTTTAATGCATTGTGAAAAGTCCGTGTATCCACTCCAACTTCGCGTTGGTTGATTAGAGACTTTCGGTGGGTGTGGACAAATTCGATTGGGTCTTCAATCGTTATGATATGACCAGCACTGTTACGGTTTCTGTGGTCAATCAATGCGGCAAGTGATGTTGATTTACCGGATCCAGTAGCGCCGACAAAAAGAACCAGCCCCCGCTTTTCCATGATGACGTCTTTCAGTGCAGGGGGAAGCCCCAGATCTTCCATAGCGGGAATTGTTGTTTTGATGTTCCTGGCAACAATCGAGAACTGATTACGTTGTTTGAAAATATTAATACGAAAGCGTGCCACTTTGGGAATTGAGTAGGCTAGATTCATCTCCAGCTCTTCCTCAAAAATAGCTTTTTGCTGTTCATCCATTAATTCCACAGCAATTTTTTCGATTTCATCAGGGCCGAAAGGGACTTTGCTTAAAGGTGTTAATTTGCCTTCAAATTTTGCGCAAGGGGGAGCCCCGGTGGTCAGGTAAAGGTCTGAACCGTCACGTTTCGCAAGAATTGAAAGATAATCCTGAAATGTCATCGCGCAAGAGTCCTTAAATATCACTATCCACAGATATCTCAGTTTAGAGTAAAGCTGAGATTACGTCATGAGTTAAGCTAAAGATTTGTGCAAAAACAAAGATAGAAAGCTATCTGGTTTAAGAAGATTTGTTTGAAATGATATAAGGCAAGTCGTATTTATCAATTGCTCTGGTAGTTACGAATTATGGAGGCTAATCTTTAGAAGTACAGGCATAAACAAGGAGTTATCGTTTTATGGGGCAGGAGATAGATCATGATGACTTTTCAGCTCAAGACTTTGAAGACTTCCAGCAGCGTCTGCTTGATAACCTTGATGGTTTAAAATCCTTATTGTCGAACCCTGATTTTGGTGTGGGGCCATCTTCAATTGGTGCTGAATTAGAATTGTATCTGGTTGACCAAAGCGCCCGTCCGCTATCTATGAACCGTGAAGTTATTAGTCGTAGTGGGCATAAACAACTGGCGTTGGAGCTTAACCGGTTTAACCTTGAATATAATCTATCACCTGTGCCTGCTGCAGGTCTGCCATTTTCGCAATTGGAAGATGAAATGGCATATGCGATTCACCTTGTTAATGAACAGCTCGCTCATGAAAACGGAGTCGCTCTGCCTATAGGTATCCTGCCTACCTTGAAACGTAGCGATTTCGGTCTGCACGCGATGACGGATGAATCCCGTTTTTTTGCTCTGACAAAAGCTTTGCAAAAGTTGAGAGGGAGGATGTTTTGTATCCGAATAGAAGGCGAAGATCCGATCTCTCTGCGCTCCCATGATGTCACCCTTGAAGGGGCCAACTGTTCAATGCAGGTCCACTTTCGAGTTAATCCGTCCAGATTTGCTGATACCTTCAACGCACTGCAATATGTTACCCCAGTGATTGTGGCCTTGGGCGCTAATTCTCCGTTTATGTTAGGCCATAAGTTATGGCATGAAACACGTATCCCGCTTTTCCGTCAGACCATTGATGGTCGAACCCATGAGGAGTGTGAGCGTGCGCTTCCCTCCCGTGTTGATTTTGGTAATGGCTGGGTGAGGGAAGGGGCTTATGAGCTCTTTGCTGAAGCGGTCCGGTTGTATGAACCGATCTTGCCTATAGTGGGCAAAGAGAAGATCAGTGAGTTAATAAAAAAGGGGAAGATGCCCGTTTTAAATGAACTCAGATTGCATACAGGTACTATCTGGCCTTGGAACAGAGCTGTGTACGATGCTAATGATGGCGGGCATCTGCGAATAGAGATGCGTGCCTTACCTTCTGGTCCAACACCCGTGGATATGATTGCAAATACGGCCTTTGCATTGGGCGCGGCGAAGGGATTACAAGATCGCATGGAGGAAATAATTCCGTCACTGCCGTTCGCTACTTTAGCCGCCAATTTCTACCTGGCTGCAGAAAAAGGTTTGCAGGCCAATTTAATGTGGCCCGATCTTTCACAGCCCGGAGGTTTAGTGAAAAAAAATGTGGTTGAGGTTGCTTACGAATTATTACCAACCGCGAAACTGGGTTTGCAGCAATTAGGGGTGGATGAGACGGAGATAGAGAAATACCTGGGCGTGATTTCTAATCGATTAGGCAAGCGTATCTCTGGTGCAATCTGGCAGAGACGGGAGTATCAACGGCAATTGAAAGGGCAGTCTGAGCAGGCTGCTTTAACCGCTATGGTTCAGCGCTACATACAGAATTCCGCTAAAAATATTCCTGTTTCTGAATGGGATTAGATGTCGGGAAAGGACATGAAATGAAAAAGTTGTTTAATCCTCAGCCGAATCTATTTGAAGAAAACCCGGAAGATTTCATCCGTAACCTATCGGAGCCGGTAATGATCTTCAAAGAAGGTGTGAACAAAACACGAACACGTGGGATCGTGACTTTACTGCATGGTAATGAGCCATCAGGTTTGCGTGCAGTACATAAGTGGCTCAAAAGTGGCGTTCAGCCTCTTTGTAATATCGTATGTTTTATTCCATCCATTCCCGCAGCGATCATTGATCCGATATTCAAATACAGGGTTTTCCCAGGGCAGAGGGATATGAATCGTTGTTTTCTGCCGCCATATAATGATGAACCTGGTAAACGGGCAGAAGAAATCCTGCAGATTTTTTCAGAATATCAGCCTGAATGCATCATTGATGTACATAATACCTCTGGTCACAGTCCGGACTTTGGGGTTGTTACCTTTGAGGATTCCGCGCATGAGGCACTAGTATCCCTTTTTACAGATCGGATGATTGTCACAGACCTCCGTTTGGGGGCTTTAATGGAAACAAGTACCTCTAAATGTCCGGTTGTAACCATTGAATGTGGTGGCGCAGAAGATCAGTCTGCCGATGAGGTGGCTTTTAGAGGGCTTGATAAGTATCTGCATCAGGATAATGTTTTGCAGCTGGAACATGGACATCATCTTGACCTCTACCGTCACCCGGTGCGTCTGGAATTAGCGCCGGATTGTGTTGTGGCATACTCGGATAGTTATATTCTTGGTACAGACCTGACAGTGTTGTCAGGTGTGGATAAATTCAATTTTGGTGAGGTCGAAAGGGGAGAGCTGATCGGCTGGCTGGGCAACAAAAAAGGCCGTGACTGCGTGAGTGTTAAAGATTCACAAGGGTTCGATGTTTTTGATAAGTATTTTGAAGTGAAAGGTAACCAGCTACTGACGGCACAGCCACTTAAGTTGTTTATGATTACGACCCGTCCTGATATCGCTATTGGTGATTGTCTACTTTACGCCACCGCAGAGAGTGAGCATGATATTCTGGATACTTAAATTTTGAACAGTAAAAAGGGTTTATCAGTGGAGTAAAACTGATACTATTTTCTATAGCTCTTTTATAAGTGTCTGGATTTTATGTTTAAACGATTCGTACAAATTTTAACAAACCGGCCATCCGCCTTTGCATTGGTGCTGTTGGGGTTGTTGTTTTCAATTGTAGGGTTGTTTATTCAGCATGAAATTGAAAGAAATGCAGACACAGCAAAACATAATGCCCATATTAAACTTCTGACATTGTCCACCAGGCTGGAAGGTGAAGTGCATGCTGATACTCTGGTGCTCAGAGCATTAGAAGCTAACCTTCTGATTAACCATGAGCACAATCACTCTGAGTTAGCACAGATCATTCAGCATTTCCAAAAGACCAGACCGAGTATTCGGCACATTGCGTTAGCGCCTGATCTGATCATTGATTTTATCCATCCAATAAAAGGTAACGAAGCGGCTTTAGGTCTGAACTATCGTAAGGTTCCTGCACAACTTAGAGCGGTCCAGCAAGCTATTGCTGAGAAACAAATGATGGTGGTTGGGCCTATTAACCTGGTTCAGGGGGGAACTGCCCTGGTCGTCAGACTTCCCATTTTTCTTGACGATGCTAAAAATACGTTATGGGGCATCATCACCGGCGTTTTTCATGATCAGATCCTGTTTGAAAGGGCTGGCTTAAATAAAGGCTTTGAAGGCTTTGATATTGCTTTGCGTAATAAAGCCAATGACGAGCAGGGCTGGAAGGTTTTTTACGGCTCCGATACAACATTTAATGTTGATGCGGTAACAACAGATATCACAGTGCCGGGAGGTCAATGGCAAATCGCGGCATACCCTAAGAGCGGGTGGCAAGCGAATAATGAGCAGATTGTTAAGTATTGGATCACCGGGTCTTTGCTGAGTATTGTCCTGGCACTCGCGGCGTACTTTATCATGACAAATTACCGGGAGAAGTTATTAGCTGTTCAGACAGCAAAGCACCGTGCTAATTATGATGTTCTAACGGGGTTGTCCAATAGATATCATTTTTCTCAACTGCTTGAGCAGACCATTCAAGAGCATCAACGCAATAAACAACAATTTGCGTTGTTTTATCTGGATATGGATTATTTTAAAGAGGTCAATGATGAGTGGGGGCACGATGTAGGTGATGAGCTTCTGTTCTTGTTTGCCCAGCGGATGAAACATAATGTTCGTAGTGATGACCTTATAGCCAGATTAGCTGGTGATGAATTTATTATCGTCCTGAAGCATATTGAATCAGGGCATGAGACAGAAATTCTGGCTGAGAAGTTAAAACTGGAGCTGGGAGAGCCTTACCTGATTAATGGTCAGTACCTATCGATTACTCACAGCCTGGGTGTCGCCATGTACCCGGAAGATGGCTTAACCATAGATCTGTTGTTGCAAAATGCTAACCGGGCTATGTATCAGGCTAAGCGGGAGGGGAAAAACAGAATTACCTTCTTTAACAGTGAGTTGAACAAGGAGGTGCAGCGCCATGTTCAGGTACATAATGAAATTCTCAAAGGGATCAGAGAAGGTCAGTTTGAGTTGTATTTCCAACCGATCATGGACCTGGAAAATGGCGGCATGCCCAAGTGTGAAGCTCTGGTGCGCTGGAACCATCCGGAGCAGGGTTTAATCTCACCGTTCCAGTTTATTTCTATTGCAGAACAGACCGGTGCAATTGTTCCGCTCGGGAACTGGGTGCTGGAAGAAGCGTGTAATCTGCTCAGTAGAATGAAACACCAAGGGCTGAATATTGTGATTTCCTTGAACCGATCTGTAGCTGAATTTCAGCCCAAAGATGTAGACGGTCAATGGATGGAAATACTTAATGCATTTGACATTAACTCGAAGGAATTGGTGTTTGAGATTACCGAGTCTTTATTGATGGATGGGGCTGAGAGTCAGTTGGAGAAGATTCATAGCCTGCGTGACAAAGGAATCGCTTTCTCTATTGATGACTTTGGTACAGGCTATTCTGCAATCAATTATCTCCGCAATTACCCGATTGATTACCTGAAAATAGATCGTAGTTTTGTTAAGGATATTCTGGTTGATGATCAGGACCGAACACTGGTTGAGGTGATCATCAAGATGGGCCAGACGCTTGGCATTAAAGTGGTTGCAGAGGGTGTGGAAGAAGAGGCTCAACTGGCGCTGTTAAAACAGTTTGGTTGTGACTACGTCCAGGGATATCTGTTGGGTAAGCCCATGCCTTATGATCAGTTTGTAGAGTTACTCAAGCTGCAATCAAAATAGTGATAGTCATAATTTATCACATTCTTTTCTTTATTTAATTTCTCTTATACCTGTCTTGTTTATATAGTTAGACCAACAAAGACGCAGTTAGCAGATGATCGAATTAAGAGGAATACAGAATGCTTTCAAATCGAGAAGGTCAGGCAGTCCCACAGGTAACTTTCCATACTCGCAAGGGTAATGAATGGGTAGATGTTTCAACGGATCAAATTTTTTCAGGCAAAACCGTTATCGTTTTCGCTTTACCTGGTGCTTTTACACCGACATGCTCCAGTACCCATCTGCCTCGTTACAACGAACTGGCTCCGGTATTCAAAGCAAATGGAGTAGATGAAATTATCTGCCTGTCTGTAAATGATGCCTTTGTAATGAATGCCTGGGCTGAAGATCAGCATGCGGAAAATATTCACTTCATCCCCGATGGTAATGGCGACTTCAGTGAAGCGATGGGCATGTTAGTGGATAAAAAAGATCTGGGTTTTGGAAAACGCAGCTGGCGTTACTCAATGTTGGTCAAAGATGGTGTGATCAACAAGATGTTTATTGAGCCGGATCTGCCAGGCGACCCTTTTCAGGTTTCAGATGCAGACACCATGTTGGAGTACTTAGCCCCAGAAGCAGAATTACCGAAACGTGTGACAGTATTGAGTAAGCCGGGGTGCCCACACTGTACCCGCGCTAAAACAGCCCTGCAGGAGCATGGTTACAAGTTTGAAGAGATAGAGCTGGGCACTCACGGTATCAGCTTCAGCTCGTTACAGGCTGTTTCAGGCAGGGGTACAACGCCACAGGTATTCATCGACGGAACTTTGATCGGTGGAGCCGATGAACTGGAGCAATGGTTGTCAGCTTAACTGAGAGGCGGCACACACACAGTGTGCCGTTTTTATTTAAGGCGCAGGCCACCGGGTTCGATAGTGATTTTGCCTTGTTTAAGTAAGGCTCCAACGGCCATTTTGAACGCTTTTTTACTAATCCCAAATGCTTTGAAGATCACTTCTGGTGAGGATTTATCATTGATTGTGATATATCCGTCCTGATCATTGAGCATCTCAAGAATCGCACCTGAAGCATCCGTAACCTTGGCATACCCTGGTTTTTGCATGGAGAGGTTAATCTTGCCATCCGGTCGAACCTCTTTAATGTAACCCGTAAGCCTTTGTCCGGGATACAGGGTTTTCAACAGGTCACTTTTGAACAGCATGCCCCAGTGCTCGCCATTAATAATCGCTTTCTGGCCCAGGTCAGTACGGTTGGCGATGACTAAATCCACTTCGTCACCCGTTTTATAACGGGGAGGGGTTTTATCCAGGAATTTATCAATTTTAGTGGAGCAGACAATACGATTGGTATGCTGATCGACATAGATATACACCAGATAACGTCGGCCAGCTTCCACCGGGCGTTGGCGCTGCTCACTGAAGGGCAGTAAAACATCTTTGGATAATCCCCAGTCCATAAAGGCACCGGTTTGATTGACCGCAGAAGCTTTTAACATGGCGAATTCACCGACAATGGCATAAGGCTTTTCCGTTGTGGCGATCAGTTGGTCTTCAGAATCTAGATAGATAAAGACCCGAATTGGAAATCCAACCTCAATATCCTCAGGGCAGGAGTTTCTAGGAAGCAGAATCTCTCCCAGTTCATCGGCGTCCAGATAAACACCAAAATCTTTTTTCTTAAGAACCGTGAGAGTGTTGAATTTGCCGATCTCGGCCATGGGATATCCGCTTAAAAGTATAAAACAGCCTATTATCCGCTTCTTATGATGAAGATAAAGGGTTAATTATTCGATGCTGCTAATAAGTGAGATAAAGTCGTTTAATTCGGTGTTTTTAAGCTGGGTTTGTGTTAGCGATTCCACTAAAGCTGGTTAAAGCTTAACCGCTTGTTTCGGCATAGAAAAAAACAGAAAAAATAATTCAGGATTTTACGAAAAAGCCATTGTTATTGGTTGACAGAAAAAACCATTGAGGTAACATACGCGCCCATCCTACGGAGGGATGGCTGAGTGGTCGAAAGCACTGGTCTTGAAAACCAGCGGTCCGAGAGGGCCCTAGGGTTCGAATCCCTATCCCTCCGCCATTAGGATGATTGAGTTCCCTGATAGCTCAGTTGGTAGAGCAGTAGACTGTTAATCTATTGGTCGCTGGTTCGAGTCCAGCTCAGGGAGCCATTTAAGAGATGGGTCGTTAGCTCAGTTGGTAGAGCAGTTGACTTTTAATCAATTGGTCACAGGTTCGAATCCTGTACGACCCACCACTCTTAAAATCTAAGCGAGTTTCTTCGCGAATCTACACTGTGGGTCGTTAGCTCAGTTGGTAGAGCAGTTGACTTTTAATCAATTGGTCACAGGTTCGAATCCTGTACGACCCACCACTTAAAGAATCCAGCCCTGAGCTGGTTTTTTTATGCCCGCAGTTTGTCTATTTCTGTAAAGATCGAGTACAGGATGAAAATCGTAAAGATTCGAGCCAACCAGCTTGATTTGCGCGTTCTCGGAAAAGAGTTGCTAGGATTTAACTCCCTTCGTATTCAACCGCAGTAATTTCAAACCAGGTTTCTGTACCATCCGGTTTAATTAAACAGATCTCATCGCCCAGCTGCTTTTTAAGTAATAAGCGAGCCAGTGGGGAGTCCATGCTGATGTAATCTGAGCCCGCATCTATTTCATCCGGGCCGACGATGCGATGGCGTTTTTCCTGCTCATTTTCATCCAGTAAAGTTACCCAGGCACCAAAAAATACGGTGTTACGTTTGTCAGGATCAGGAGCCCGATCTACAACCACCATATCCTCTAACCGCTTTGAGAGGTAACGGACCCGGCGATCAATTTCGCGTAACTGCTTTTTACCGTAAATATACTCAGCATTCTCTGATCGGTCCCCCTGAGCGGCGGCTTCTTTTACTGATTGGGTGATTTCAGGGCGCTTCACTTTCCAGAGGTATTTCAACTCTTGATTAAGCCTTTGATACCCATCCGAGGTTATATATTTTGAGCTTCTTGGTTGAGGGGGACGCCATCTGCCCATTTGCCGTATTTTCCTGAATTTATTGAGTTTAGACGATAAAGAATTTTAGCTGCTTGCCGATAAAAACGGGACTGGCAGTTAGAAATATTTATCCATTTATGCGTACCGAACAGATACAAACCAAAATTGAGAGTTATACCTCCAACTTGAGCCAAGCGGTTCACAGTGGCAATGGTGCGCAATTCTCAATGCTGATGAGCATGATTCATTCGAATCAGATGCTGATCAAGCCGGAAGCGGCAACGCAGTCGGGTGCTGAATTTAAACTGCCAGAAGCCGAGTCTGTATACCCTGACCCTAATGAACTCTATGACGATCAGGTAGTGGAGCGTTTAAATAATGCCATACATGACGGTTTAGTCGGTGATTTTGCCTATGTGAATGGGTATCTGCATACGCATGCTCACACGCCAAGGCAGCAGCAGATCGCTTCAGACAATTATGCCAAGGTTGCTTTGATGTCTACGGGGCAGTTGATGATTGATGAGATCGAAACATCTCGTCAGCAGATACAAGAAGCTGCTTGATCATCAGTATGGCCGATCAGAAGTATGGTCGATCAACAATGCCACTGAATTTTTTCCTGCTCGTTCCCTTCTACTTTCCAGTATTCATCCGGGTCATCACCTTCAGCCCAGCCTGAAGCAATGCAGCGGACCTGAGTATCCATTCCCTGAGCGGCGGCATGGGCACAATCCAGATCTTTGCTCCAGGGCGTGTTGTTGGTTTTAAACCAGACACTGACCCAGGCCTTGCCTGCCACTTTTTCGTGGATCATTACTTCAGCAGGACCCTCAGGGAAGTTCATGCTGAATTCGTGAATCTGGCCTTTTGAGGAAAGCTGGGAAAAGTCACGGCTCTGAGATATCAGCCATTCCTTAATCCTCTCAACAGAGCGGTCTTTGACGTAAATTTCGATATCGGGATGGCGGGTATCAGTCATTTTTATCTTTCATCATAAAGCGTAAAACGCGAAGAACACTGAGGCTTAAGTAGCCGATGGCAGCCAGTATGATCCCAACCCCAATGATGATCAAGCCAAGCAGGGCGAGAACCTCCTGAGCCAGCGAGCTTTTAAGCGCGTACTCAGCAATTCCAAGCAGTAGGATGCCGGCAAAAAACACTACAAATCCAATGCCAAGCAGCAACAGGTTTTGTTGCGGGTTCTCGGCGCGCTTTTTCAGCCACAGGCTTAGTTTGTTCATAGGCGTGTAAACAGCCCTAAATTAACATCCAGGGTCAGAGACAGATGTTCCTGATCACAGATCAACTGTTTCGCTTCCACTGATAAGCGCTGGCTGTGAGGGGTCATGCCGAGCAGGGTGTTTATATCGTTGCTGGATTCTAATTCAAACCTGTAGCTGACTTTGGTTGTTTGTTTTAACTCAAATGGGCCGCTTAAGGTTTTGCTGGGATCAAACTGGCTGGGTTTGATCTCCTGATAGATGAGCTTTCTCAGCTCAATCAGATGTTTTTCACCGGGCCATGCGACCAACAGTATAGAACCCGGCTTCATGGGCTTGGCAAACGCTTCCGGCATGAGGCGGCTGAACAGGACCATCTGTAGGTCCAGACTGTTCTCAGGTACGGGAATGTCGGCACCGGAAGCAACCAGCCAGGTGATCGCTTTATTGCGTTGGCACGCAGCTTTAACCGCATGTTTCGAGATATCCAGACCAGTCAGGTCGGGTGATAAGCCTTGTTGATGCAGGGCGTCATATAACCGGGCTGTGTAATACCCTTCTCCGCACCCCATATCAAGAATGCTGGAGGAGGGGGTGTCTCTCAGAGCCTCTAGGGCGAGTTCATTTATCTTATCTGATAGTGGCGCATAAAAGCCCTTATCCAGGAAGGACCTTCTGGCAGTGACCATATCAGCATTGTCACCTGGATCTTTCGAGCGCTTTTTATGGGCTAACAAGAGATTCCAGTAGCCCTGACGTGCAGCGTCAAAACTGTGATTGTTCTCGCAACGCAGGTTTTTGCCCTGTTGGAGCAGATCGGATTTACAAACAGGGCAGGAGAGTTGCATATCAGGCGCCGGATTTATTTGCTAAGCAGACGTGCGAGTACGTTTTCGTACAGATCCGACAGGGTATCCAGATCATCACAGCGTACGCGTTCGTTAACCTTGTGGATGGTTGCATTGATCGGGCCGAGTTCCACAACCTGTGCACCGGTAGGTGCGATAAAGCGGCCATCGGATGTTCCACCGGAGGTTGAGAGTTCTGTCTCCATGCCGGTAATCGCTTTGATTGATTGCTGGCAGGCTTCAACCAGATCGCCTTCTGCAGTCAGGAACGGATTGCCAGACAGAGTCCAGTCGATATCCCATTCCAGATTGTGTTTGTTCAGAATGTCGCGGACACGAACCTTGAGTTCGTCCGCAGTTACTTCAGTAGAGAAGCGGAAGTTAAACATCACATCCACATGACCTGGAACGACGTTAGTTACTCCGGTACCACCATTAATATTGGAAATCTGGAAGCTGGTGGGTGGGAAGAAATCGTTGCCCTCATCCCATACCTCTGCCGCCAATTCAGCAAGCGCCGGTGCGGCCATATGGATAGGGTTCTTAACCAGATGCGGGTAGGCTACGTGACCCTGCACACCACGAATCGTTAATGATGCGCCCAGAGAACCACGTCGACCGTTTTTGATCACATCACCCACTTTCTCGGTACTGGAAGGCTCGCCTACAATGCACCAGGTGATTTTCTCGTCACGGGCTTCCAGGTGATCAATAACGCGTGTTGTGCCGTTCACCCACGGCCCCTCTTCGTCACTGGTGATCAGAAGAGCGATGGAGCCATCATGGTCCGGGTGATGTTCTATAAAGCGTTCTACCGCCGTGATAAACGCAGCAAGGCTGCCTTTCATATCGGCAGCGCCACGTCCACAAAGCATGCCTTGTTCAATAGTCGCTTCGAATGGTGGGAATTCCCAGCGCTCTTCAGGACCGGAAGGCACAACATCGGTGTGCCCGGCAAAGCAGAACACCGGACCGGAATCACCACGACGTGCCCAGAAGTTTTTAACCTCTTCAAACTGTAAACGCTCGATCTTAAAACCCAGCGCTTCAAGGCGCTCAATCATCACATCCTGACAGCCGGCATCTTCAGGTGTTACAGATCGGCGATTGATCAGATCTTGAGCCAGTTCAATAGTTTCAGAGTGCGATTGAGTCATGTGTGAGTTCCAGATTTGTTACTGCTTGAATAAGGGTAGAGTAAAACTGAAGTCAGAGCGTAGTTAGCGCCGGTCAGACAAGGCAAAACCTGCTGAAAAAGCGGAGGCTACATTGAGTAGCTGAGCATTTTGAAGCAGGTTTTAACGCAGAATGACCAAGCGCAATAGCACTGGATCAGTTTTTAGTTGTGCTTGTGCAGCTCTTCATTCAGCTCAATCGCAGACTTATTAGTCTTAACTTCAATGCGACCGTTCTGAGAGTTGCGGCGGAACAGTAAGTCAGACTTACCCGCCAGTTCTGCAGCTTTAACTGTTTCAACTTCATTGTTCTGGTCATCCAGAACAGTGACTTTAGAGCCTGCAGTTACATACAAACCGGCTTCCAGAGTGCAGCGATCACCCATTGGCAGGCCCAGGCCTGCGTTAGCACCCAGCAGGCAGTTTTCACCTACGGAGATGACTACATTGTTACCACCGGACAGTGTACCCATAGTCGAGCAGCCGCCACCCAGATCGGAACCATTTCCTACAACAACACCCGCTGAGATACGGCCTTCAATCATGCTCACACCCAGTGTGCCAGCGTTGAAGTTGATAAAGCCTTCATGCATAACCGTTGTGCCTTCACCTACGTGAGCGCCCAGGCGAACACGAGACGCATCACCGATACGGATACCTGCTGGTACAACGTAATCCGTCATTTTCGGGAATTTATCTACAGAGTTAACGCTCAGAACCCGACCCTGTGCACGTGCCGCCAGTTGACGTTTTGGCAGGTCATCCAGAGAAACTGCACCTTCGTTGGTCCAGGCTACGTTAGGTAACAGACCGAATATGCCGCTCAGGTTAATGCCGTGTGGCTGAGCCAGACGTTGAGAAAGCAGAGTAAGTTTCAGGTAAGCTTCGGCAGTTGTTGTTGGTGCTTCGTCAGCTTCCAGAATACAAACAACCAGAGCTTGAGCTGTACCCGCCAGAACTTCTGTGATCTCTGCCTGATCTTCGGCATCAACAGACAGGAAGGCCGCTTCAAGGTCTTTCAGTTGAGATACATTGATTTCGATTGCAGCATTGCCGCCTTCGTAACCAACTTTTTCGGCTACAGCAGCGATGAAGTTATCGTCTGCGTTCAACACAGGAGCGTTGTAATAAACCTCTAGCAGTTCACCCGCAGAAGATTTAGTGCCTACACCCAGACCGAAAGCAAAATTTGCCATGTGACTCTCCAGATTTTTTAAATTTTTAATTCGTTAGACTCGCGTGCTGTTAACCCAGCAGCGCTGCATATTCCGTATCTTTAAAACCCACTTTGCGTACTGCGCCGGTATCCATAACCGGGCGTTTGATCATAGCGGGGTGTTCCAGCATCAGCTCGATAGCCGATGCTTCATCAATACTTTCTTTTACGTCGTCAGGTTGCTGGCGCCATGTGGTACCGCGTTTGTTCAGCAATACTTCCCAGCCTAATTCAGCTACCCAGCTTTTTAACTGTTGTTCTTCCAGTCCATCTTTGCGGAAATCGTGGAACTGGTAGTCGCAGTTATTTGCTTCCAGCCACTTACGCGCCTTTTTGATGGTGTCACAATTTGGAATACCGTAAAGCGTAATCATAGAGTGTTTTCCTTACAGGCTCTCAACATATGTGCGGATACGTTTTGCTGCTTCCACACACTCTTCCACAGTGGCAACCAGAGCCATACGAACAAAACCAGAGCCAGCAAGAATGCCGTCTTTTTCGCGTGAAATATAACGACCTGGAAGAACGGTAACGTGCTGAGAAGCGAAAAGTCCCTGTGCGAACTTATCATCGTCGATTGGTGTTTTGGCCCAGAGGTAGAAGCTTGCATCCGGTTCCTTAACGTCCATCACCGGAGACAGAATCTCGATGACAGCATCAAACTTACGACGGTACTGCTCACGGTTTTCAAAAACGTGTTCTTCATCATTCCAGGCGGCAATGGAAGCTAACTGATGTTGAATCGGCATCGCTGAGCCATGGTAAGTGCGATAACTCAGGAAAGGTTTCATCAGAGATGCGTCGCCAGCAACAAAACCTGAGCGCAGGCCCGGAAGGTTAGAGCGTTTGGAAAGACTGTGCATCACCACACAATTTTTGTAGTCATCGCGTCCCAGCTCTGCACAAGCCTGCAATAAACCTACAGGTGGTTGCTCTTCGTCAAAATAGATTTCGGAATAGCACTCATCGGAAACGATAATAAAGTTGTACTTGTCTGACAGTGCGATCAGTTTTTTCAGCGTGTCCAGGTCGGTAACTGCACCGGTAGGGTTACTCGGTGAGCAGATATACAACACCTGACAGCGCTGCCATGTATCTTCTGTGACGGAATCGTAATCCGGAATGAAGTTATTCTCTGGTAGGCAGTTCAGGTAAAACGGTTCAGCACCTGCCAGATATGTAGCCCCCTCATAGATCTGATAAAACGGGCTTGGGGAGATAATCAGAGCTTCCGGTGAACGGTTCACAGCAGCCTGGGTAAAGGCAAATATGGCCTCACGGGTGCCATTAACTGGCAGAACATGGTCGTCTGCTGTCAGAGTGTCTGCATTTAATTGGAAACGACGCGTACACCAGTCCGCGATAGCCTGACGTAACTCTGGCATGCCCTTAGTTGTAGGATAGTTTGCCAGCCTGCCAATATTTTCGTTAATACATTCAGCAACAAACTCCGGTGAAGGATGCTTTGGCTCACCGATGGATAAAGCGATGTGCTCCAGTTCGTTAGGTGGAGTCACCTGTGCTTTTAAGGCTGTAAGTTTTTCAAAAGGATAAGGCTGTAACAGGCTCAGGTCGCGGTTCATGCTTGAATAATTTCCAGTAGTGGCTGCGAAAACACAGAAATAAGGAGCGGAATTATACCTGAGAACAGAGGTGGGATTAAGCCCTCAGGGCCTATTCCGGGAATTGGCTTGATTTGGCTCCATCAAGGATAAATACTATGCTGTTAAACAAGTGTTTGATTCAGGGTAGGCAAATGCATCAAGAACGCCGTATTTATCCACGCTTACATGTTGAAATTCCTGCCGAAGTTGAAGATGCTCGAGGAGAGTCTGCCGATGTGACTTTACTTAACATCAGCCTGAGTGGTTTATTGATCGAGGGTGGGGCAGACCTGTTGCAGCTGAAATCACCGGCTGCTGGATTACCGCTTGAGCTTAAGGTCCATTTTGGTATCGAAGACAGCCCGGTGCACTGTCATTGTCGGGTTGTGTATACACAACGCCAGTCTCAGCAGTGTATGCGATACGGGCTGATCATCCTGAGTATTGATCAGCATGCCAGTGATCAACTGCACTCGTTTATTTCACAATCGGTGAAGTAAGTACTAACTTTTGACCGGAAGTTCAGCAAACTCTTTTATCGAAGCCGGATCCGTATACCACTCCGCTCTGGAGGCACAATAAATATTGTGCATTGGCCGTATTTCGGGGTCTTCATTCAGGCTGCCAGCCGGAATAATCACAGCGCGCCCTGACTGCGCTCTCCAGGGCATTGAGGAACCACAGTTTTGGCAGAAGGCTGTAGCAAAGTGACGGGTATCAGGAAGATTGTAAACACCCACCTTTTCTTCTCCGTTGTTCCATTGAAAATGTTCCGGCGCTACCAGGATATTTGCGGCAAAAGCGCTGCCGGTAAACTTACGGCAGCGGGAGCAGTTACAGTATTGAAAAATCCCCAGATTACCTGTGATCTGGTATGACACTTCACCACACAGGCAGCTGCCTGTGACTGTGTAATCAGACATGAGAACCTCCTTCAGAGTACTGTATTTCCTTCAAACCAAGATTGTGTCTGGCAGATTCGATTACAGTCAGTGTGGCTGGGACAAACAATAAAATCAAAACCGTTCCGTAGGCTAAACCGAAGACTATGGCGGTTGCCATCGGGATTAAAAACTGTGCCTGCAACGAGGTTTCAAACAGGATTGGCGTTAAGCCTGCAATGGTTGTCAGTGAGGTTAAAAGGACGGCACGTAAACGCTGACATGCGGCTTCAACAATGGCCTCTTTAACCGCCAGACCTTTTTGGCGCAGTTGCTTATAAAAGGTCACTAGAACTATGGAGTCGTTGATGACAATGCCGGAAAGTCCAAAGAATCCGAACAGTGACAGAATGGTCAGATTCATTCCCATCAGGCCATGACCTAAAATCGCCCCGGTGAGCCCCAGGGGTATGGCCAGCATGACCGCAATTGGCCAGCTGTAAGACGCAAAAACCCAGGCCAGAATGATAAATATCAGGGTGAGAGCGAGCATTAACCCCATCTTCATGTCGGAGAGGGTTTCGCGTTGGCTTTTATTACGCCCTTCAAAAGCGGCGGTCACGCCATAATCACTCAGAATGTTATCCAGCTTTCCGGATTTTAGGTCGGCAATGATCTCGTCAGCATTAGCCACGCTCTCATTAAGATCTGAGATGACTTTTATTGAAAGCTGACCATCGACTCTGGTTAAGGTATCCAGCCCCTGTTTAGCACGGAAATTCACTACGTTACTCAACGGTGTTGTGCCGCCGTCTGGCAGTACAACCGGCAGTTGTTCGATGACGCTCAGACGGTCGCGTTCTGCATCTGGCAGCATAATGCGTACTTCTACTTCATCCCGGTTCTGATAGAAATTCTGAACCTCAAGCCCGTCAAACGCGGCTCGTAATTGGCGCCCTACTGAGTCGAGCGTTAGTCCGGCTGATTTACCTGCCGGGGTCAACTCGTAGATTAACTGAGATTTACCAAAAGGCAGATCATCATCAATATTACTCAGCCCGGCATAACCTTTGAGCAGATCCTGAACCTCCAAAGATGCTTGCTTGATCTGGTTGATGTCTGTTCCTGAAAGGTTAATCTCGATGGGTTTACCCGGAGGTCCGGTTTTGGATACATTAATCACAAACTTCTCGACGCCTGCCGGCAACTGAATACGTTTGCGCCACTCTTTATTGAAATCGGAAGTGGGATGTTGACGATCATCACCCGGCTGCAATTCAATTTCGAGCGAACCGAACTCCTCGCCTTTAGTGGAGCCCTGTGAGGTGCGGGTAAAGGATGCACTGCGCAGTTTCATCAGAGCTGTTTTGACGTTATCGCCACCCATCTGCTGATCCGTTTCATGCAATGTTTCTTCAAGATGTAGCAGGAAACGTTCTACCTGAAGGTTGTTGGTTCCGGCTGTAAACTGCACATTGGCCGTCATCTCATCCCGTTCTACAGCCGGGAAAAAGGTAAATTTGACTCTGCCGCCTGCAACTAAACCGATAGCGACAATAAACAGTGCAATGGCTGTTGCTATGGTTGCCCAGCGGAACTCAATCGCTTGAGTAACGAACCTCCGGAAAGGGCCGTCGCGGAAATTATTGAAGCTGGTTTCCAGCCAGATCCGTGTTCTGGATGGATGGAGATCTTCAGCTTTTTTAATACTGTGATGCAGGTGCCCCGGAAGTATCAGGAAGCATTCTACAAGCGAGGCAAGAATAACGCAGATAACGACGATAGGAATGTCGATCAGAATGTTTCCGATGCGACCGTCGATCATCAATAATGGTAGAAAAGCAGCGATGGTGGTCAGTGATGATGCGGTCACCGGGGCCAGCATTCTGTGGGCTCCGCCAATAGCGGCCTGAAGTCCGGGTTCACCCCTTTGGACATGAGTCAGGGTATCTTCACCAACCACGATGGCATCATCCACTATGATACCCAGCGCCATAATCAGACCAAACAGGCTGATCATGTTGATGGTGCCGCCGATGCCATAAAGCACCGCCAGCGTCGCTAAAAAGGAAACCGGAATACCTACGGTAACCCAGAACGCAACCCTCGCATTCAAAAACAGGAACAGAATGCAGATGACCAGAACTAAACCACTCAGACCATTTTTAAGCAGCAGGTTTATACGCTGTTTAACCGGCTGCCAGCGTTCATCGTAAGTGATGAGGTTAATATCCTGAGGTAGGGTGGGGCGTATTTCATCCAGCCACTCATTCAGAATGGCAGCTGATTTCAGAGTGTCCTGTGTTTCTGTGCGGCGCAGACGTAACATGATTGCCGGACGGCCATCGTGTTTAAGAAGTACCTGATCATCTTTGGTGGTCAGAGAAATATCAGCAATATCTCCCAAACGGATCAGGCGACCCTCATTATCCGTAATAACAGGAAGCTGACGAAAGCCCTCGACATCACGCTGCTGATTAAGACTGCGAATCTGGCGGGAACCATCGCCTTTAGCCGCTGTACCTGCCGGAAGGTCAAGACTACGTAATCTGACGCTGGCGGCGATCTGGTTCATAGTCATATCCAGCTCATGCAGCTGGGCTGATGGCAGCTCAATCCTTATCTGCTTATCGGGCAGACCTGTAAAATCAATTTTATTGATGCCGCGGCCCAGCAGTTCCTGCTCAAATCTGTCGGCTAGTGGACGAAGCTCTTCCAGAGACCCTTGCTCACTGCTAATGATCAGGCTGGCGATCTGTTCGTAACGAATAATGCGCTGGACCAGAGGTTCTTCTATATCAGATGGTAGTTCACTACGGACACTGTCGATTTTCTGCTTAACCTCATCGAGCATATAATCAACATCCGTATCCTCATCCAGCTCCAGTCGAATCGCTGCACTGCCCTGAGTCGCTGTGGAGTAGAGAGTATCAATACCGGTCAGGGACTTTAGGGTTTCTTCTATCGGGAGAATGATGGATTGCTCTACATCCTCGGCAGCTGCACCACTCCAGATAACCTGAACCGTGACTACATCTAGTTCGAAACTTGGGAAAAACTGCGTGTTGAGTTTTTTCAGCCCCCACACACCTGCCAGAATCATCAGAACCATAAACAGGTTTGCGGCCACTCTGTGGCTGGCAAATACGGCAGTCAGATTATGCAGCGGGCCCTGATAATCACGCATCAGATCCCACCTCTTTCACCCGCAAGCCGGAAATGGCGTTGGGTAGCTGGGTGGTGATGATGAGGTCACCTGTTTGCAGCTCTTCACTTTTAATCAGAACAATTGGATTGCCATTGGCATCCAGACTGTCCCCGATTCGGGTCACAGTGGCGGCTTGTAAACGACCATCCACAACTTTATAGACCCGGTCTAAACCGTAGAGTGATATCGGAGGGATTGGGATAACATTTGACTGGGTTGGTAATAAAACCGAAATGGCGAGTGAACGTCCTGGTTCTGGCAGGTAATGATCAGAATTGATTTTGAAAAATGCATCTACGCCTGCTCGACCACCATTTACTTCTGCAGCGATACGATCCAGCTGCATTTCCAGAATTTTGTTATCAATTTGGCCGGATGCCTTTATATTCAACTCAGAACCGTTCTTTCGGATTTGAGGCAGGATGCGGCTGGGTATCTGGGAGCGGACCTCAAGACGTTCCATGCTGTAAAACTGCAGCAACGAATCGCCGGCTTTAACCCGGTCTCCAGGTGATACGCTCAGTTGAGCTACCCGGCCTGCGAAAGGGGCTTTTATTTCAGTGCGCGAAAGATCAAGTTCAGCCGCTTCGAGCAGGCTGCGGGCTCTAAGTAGTTGGGCCTCAATCTGACTTAGTCGGTTCGGGTGGTCAGCAATTGAACTTTCTCGTTCTACCAGAGATAGGCGTTGTTGCTGATAATCTTTACGGGCACTGTCCAGCTGTTCCTGACTAGCGACCTTACGTTTGATCAGGTTCTCATAACGTTTAACTGTGTTCAGGCTGAGTTGTATAAGGTTCTTCTGGATTTTGTAGGAGTTAAGATCGGATTGATATTTTACTTTTTCAGCTTCTAACTGAGCTTCAATATTGGTTACATCAGCCTGTCGTTGCGCAACCAAAAGTCGGGCATCACGATCGTCCAGTTTTATCAGTTGGTCATCATGGTTCATGCTCTTGCCTGCATCTGTATTTACTTCAGCAACAAAAGCGGTAACAGCCGCTGTGACATTGGTCATTCTGGGGGCTTCAATTTTGCCGTAAAGCACCAGTGAGGGCTGATGATCGCCGGGGATAACTGCCTGGGTTTTAACCGTCCAGACTTTTTCATTCACCGGGCGGGAAGGTGCCTGAGGTTTACTGGAAATAAAATAGCTAACCAGTAAGCCACCTGCGAGCAAAATCAACAGTGGTAATATCCATTTCATTATTGCAGAGTTCTTTGAGGGTGCTTCACTCATTGACCATTCCATAAACAGCAAGATAAATAACAGGCAGACTTATATTAGCTGATATGAAACTTCAGCGTCAGCCATTGTTTCGAAACTTTACAAAACTTAAGGTTCAGATTTTTTTACACATAGGTAGTGTGCTAACTTATTGAAAGTTAATACAAGCTGGAGGCAACTATGCATTCCTACAGTGTACGGTGTTTAAACCCAGTCGGATTTCACAACATGGCCTATAAGGAGTGGGGAAGCTCCGATAATGAAAGGGTTTTGGTATGTGTTCACGGTCTGGCCCGAAACAGCCGTGATTTTGATGATCTGGCACTGGCTTTGTCCCGTGACTATCGGGTGATCTGTCCAGATATCGTCGGCAGGGGAGAGAGTGACTGGCTACCCGCCGGGCAGGAATATGGCATTCCCCAGTATATGAATGACATAGTCACCTTACTTGCACGGTTGAACGTGGATAAAGTGGATTGGGTGGGTACCTCTATGGGAGGTATCATCGGAATGTGCCTGGCGGCTTTGCCTAATTCTCCCATCAAGAGCCTGGTGCTTAATGATGTCGGTGGTTTTATTCCTGCGACTGCTTTACAACGGATTTCTGAATATCTGGGTGACAAACGTTTCATGAATCTAGGACAGGTAGAGAACTATATGCGCTCCACTTACCTTGCCTATAGAAACATCACCGATGAGCAATGGAAACGCCTGACCAAATTTGGTTCACGACAACTTGATGATGGGCGTTTTGCGTTACATTATGATCCTGCCATTGCCGAGACTACCAAAGCCAACAGCAAAGAAGATATCGATTTATGGGGGGTGTGGTCTGTTATCAGAGTCCCGCAATTGCTTATCTGGGGGGAATCTTCCGATGTTTTGCAGGAATCTACAGTGTGGATGATGCAAAATAATGATGATCTGGAATTGTATAAAGTTCCTGGCATGGAACATGCTCCATCTCTAATGGAGTCGGACCAGATACATGAAATTCAATCCTGGTTGCGTCAACACCGAAGTAATTAAAAAGGAAGTGTCTGTATGAGTGTGATTACCCAATGGCCCCAGGACCAATTATGCCTGAGTTCACGTGAAAGAGATGATGCGGTAGCCGCAGTTGAAAAAGCCTTTGCCTCCACACTGGAATCACTCAAGGTGGATATTGGCCTGGTGGACATGTTTGAAGCCATATACGTGCCACTTGGTGCCTGGCTAACCTGTCGTAAGAGACAGTCGCAAGGGCCTCTGGTTATAGGTATTAATGGTGCACAGGGCGCTGGTAAATCGACACTTTTTAATCTTCTTGAGGTGATTCTGGCCGAAGGTTTTGGGCTGAAAGTGGTGGGGTTCTCTATTGATGACCTATATAAAACCCATGAAGAGCGGGCTCAACTATCGGAAACAGTTCATTCACTTCTGCAAACCCGAGGTGTCCCCGGCACCCATGATGTAGATCTGGGGATTGAGATTCTGAACTCTCTTAAAAACAGTACAGAAGATTCGATCACAAAAATTCCTGTGTTTGATAAATCCACGGATGATCGTTGCCCGGCAGCGGTTTGGCAGGAATGGATAGGCCCGGCAGATGTAATAGTACTTGAAGGTTGGTGTGTTGGTGCGCTCCCCCAGGAACCGGAAAAATTGGCGGATGCGATTAACGATCTGGAGCGTGAAGAAGATCCGGATGGAGCCTGGAGGGACTTTGTTAATGCCCAGTTATCGGGTATCTATCAAGAACTGTTCTCGATGATCGAAGTGCTGATTATGCTCAAGGTACCGAGTATGGAGGCGGTCTTTGAGTGGCGTTCTCTGCAGGAGAAAAAGTTGGCTGAACGGGTTAAATATATCTACGACACACAACAGCCGACAGAACACCTTCGAATTATGAATGAAGATCAGATTAAACGTTTTATTCAGCATTATGAACGTCTGACACAGGAGATGCTAAAAGAGATGCCTGAGCGGGCAGACGTGACCCTCTTTTTAAACGATAATCATAAAATCTGTGATATTCAGATTAATAATCCTCTCTCAAGTTGTGGCTAGCAAAATGATCAACAGGTTCAAAATTACTCTACTGGTTGTATTGATTACAGCGCTTACGGGCTGTCAGACCGCTTATTATTCGGCAATGGAACAAGTCGGTGTGCATAAACGCGATATTTTGGTTGATCGTGTTGAAGAGGCGCGGGAATCCCAGGCGGATGCACAGGAACAGTTTAAAGATGCATTAGAACAGTTTAAATCAGTCGTAGCGTTTGATGGTGGTGAGCTGGATAAAATCTACAACCAGCTGCAAGCTGAGTATGATGATAGTGTGGATGCGGCTGATGATGTCAGTAATCGTATCCGCAAAGTTGAGCAGGTTTCAGAAGACCTGTTTGAAGAGTGGGAAGATGAACTGGATCAGTACACCAATCAGAAATTCCGTAGTCAGAGTGCCGCTAAACTCCGAACAACCAAAGTACGTTACAAAGAGTTAATTCGTTCTCTTAAAAAAGCAGAGAAACGCATGCCTCCGGTTTTGAATGCTCTGCAGGATAATGTTTTGTACCTCAAACATAACCTTAATGCCCGTGCTATTGGTTCGTTGAAATCAGAATACAAGGGCATTAAAAGCAATATTGACCTGCTGATCAGGGATATGGAGAAGGCGATTCAGGATTCAGATCGCTTTATTCAACAGATGGAACAGGGCTGATACTTAAATTGGGAAAAAGGTCATCGACGCCGCACCCTGAACGACCCGGTTTATGGTGCGGTTTGTGCTGTCAGCTATGACCGTCGCCATCACATCCTGAAGGCTGATTAACTTACCTAAAATACGTTCGTAGCTGTAATTGGGAGTGCCATTTTTGGCAATGCCATTACTCAGAAGATAAAGGCTCCCCTTTGCATCCCTTCGGTTATTCAGATGCCAGGCAAAAGACTCGAGATTCCGCGCCGCGTTGTAGAGCTTCTGATGATTTAGTTCATCCAGCAGAAAGATCTCGTCCTTGCCGTTATAGGCGGTGTGAAGCATGCCGGTGATACTTGCCATATAAGCAAATACCCGGTCACCTTGATATTCATCGGAGAAGGCGAGTGGGGCAACATCTAAACCGTCTTTATAACCCAGCTCCTTAAAACCGTTAGGTAAGCGTTTAACCGGAAATAGCATGTCCAAGCGCCTATCCAGAGTCATGCCAGAGACTTTTCTGAGTTCTTTTGGATTGCGTTTATAGAGTTTGATCGCCAGTTCGCGCGTAAGACGTTTCCATTCCTTTATATTAACGTCAGTCACCATATCGATATCTGACTTAGCCAGATTTTTCACGGAAAAGGGTTTTGCATTATTTCCCGTGCAGCCTGAAACTATCAATGTCAGAAGTAAGACTAGAATGGTGCGCATAAGGATCCTTGGTTGATTCTCTTGCAACTATATAAGTGGATAAAAGGAATGGGAAGAGTCTCCGGTATTGAGCCGGCTTTTTTACAGTGGTTAGCAGGACAGGGCAAAGAGATCATATCTGAATGCGCCACCGCGGGTGGGTGTGTTGCTGACAGTCGTAAACTCGTGCTCAATGATGGCGCTCAGCTGTTTATAAAGCAGCTTGCTGATCCCGCCCCCGGTTTATTTTCTGCAGAAGCCTCGGGTCTGGCAGCGCTGTCCGAAGGTGGTGCAGTGAGAACGCCGGATGTTGTCCATCAAAATGAGCGTTGCCTGGTGCTTGAATATATTGAGGCGGCGACCAGAATTTCCTCTTTTGACGAGCAACTGGGCAGGCAACTGGCATCACTGCATTCAATCCGAAGAGATTTCTTTGGGTTTGAACGGGATACCTTTTGTGGAACCACCCGACAACCCAACCTGCGTACTGATAACGGGTATAAATTTTATGCACAACAACGTTTCAGTTACCTTGCCAGGCTTTGTTACGACAAAGGGTATTTATCCGCTCAAGATCTGTCAGCTATTGAAAACATTTGCCGAAAATTACCTGAATTGATTCCTCAGCAGTCTCCCGTGTTACTTCATGGTGATCTGTGGAGCGGTAATGTTCACACAGACTCTGATGGTAAGCCGGTTCTGATCGATCCTGCCGTTTATTATGGCTGGGCAGAAGCGGATCTGGCGATGACGGCCCTTTTCGGAGGATTTTCCTCGTACTTTTATGCCGCTTATCAGGAAGTCCGGCCACTGGATACAGGGTGGGAACACCGACTGGACTTGTATAACCTCTGGCATCTTTTAAATCATTTGCTTCTGTTTGGAGAAAGCTATTTATCTGATGTGAAACAGGTTATCAGAAAATATGCGTGATATAGTTCAGCCCAATCCACCAACCTTAATTATCCAAGTAAAATGTTATGAAAAAACCAGGTGACCTTACCGCAACCCGCAGGGAATACATTGCCAACGGGTTAGAACAATCTGATCTGCAGGCCAACCCAATCGCTCAATTTGCAAGCTGGATGGATGAAACCCTGAAAGAAATGCCGGATGATGCCACTTCAATGACGCTGGCTACTGCGAATGCACAAGGGATGCCTTCGGCGCGGATTGTGTTATTAAAACATTTCGATGAACAGGGATTTGCCTGGTATACCGATTTTCGTAGTCAGAAGGGTGACGATCTTGCTGAAAACCCTCAGGCGGAAATTATGTTTTACTGGTATCCGTTTGAGCGCCAGGTCAGGATTCAGGGAAAGGTGGTGAAGCTTTCTTCGGAACAGGGTAAGAAGTATTTTAATCAGCGCCCTGTAGGGAGTCGTATCAGTGCGGCGGTTTCCCATCAAAGCCATCCGGTTGCAAGCAGGAACGTATTGGAAAGTGCCGTTGAGCAGATGGAGCAAAAATACCCCGAAGGTGATATTCCACATCCAGACTATTGGGGTGGCTACCTGTTGATTCCGAGTCGTTTTGAATTCTGGCAGGGACGTGAAAATCGTCTGCATGATCGTTTCCAGTACAATCTTCAAGATGGAGAATGGAGCGTGCAGAGGTTACAACCATGAGCATTGAAAATGAGGATACTCTGGTAAAAGTGGAGCCTAAAGAAACCGCAAAAGCTTGTGTGATCTGGCTGCATGGACTCGGTGCCGACGGTTTTGATTTTAAGCCCATCATTCCCTATCTGAAGCTGCCACAAAATTCCGTGCGGTTTTTGTTTCCCCATGCTGAGGTGATGCCTGTTACGGTAAACGGCGGAATGCCTATGCGAGCCTGGTATGACATCCTGGAGATGAATGTTGACCGTAAGGTGGATAAAACGGCACTGCTGAAATCTTCGGAAAGAATTCAACAACTGATTTCCGAACAGGTAGAATCAGGAATTCCTGCGAACAAAATTATACTGTCGGGCTTTTCACAGGGTGGAGCCGTTGCCTATCAGACTGCACTTTGTTACCCGGAACCTTTAGCCGGGCTGGTGGCATTATCGACTTATATGGCTACCTCAGAAGAGATTCAACAACAGCAGAGTGATGCAAACTCAGCTCTGCCAGTTTGGGTCAGTCATGGAGAGTATGATGATGTGGTACCCAAAATCCTGGGTGAGCAGGCTTTGAAATTACTTGGGGATATAGGATTGGCTCCAGAATGGAGTACATACCCGATGGCCCATGAAGTATGTTTAGAACAGATGGAAGCGCTGGGTGAATGGATCAGTCAACGCCTTGGAGATTTAGATAATGAAAATTGAGAACAATAAAGCGGTCCTGTTTCACTATGCGTTGGTTAATGCTCAGGGTGAAGTTCTGGATGGCTCGCGTGGGGGTGATCCACTGCCTTACCTGCATGGTCACAGTAATATTGTTCCGGGCCTGGAAGCAGCCCTGACGGGTCATGAAGTGGGTGATAAGTTTCAGGTAACCGTTTCTCCAGAGCAGGGTTATGGTCTAAGGGATGAATCTAAGGTTGCTTTGGTGGACCGTGCTTCGTTTGCAGATTTCACTCAGCTTGAAGAAGGCATGGTTTGCCAGATGGAAGATGAGAACGGCGAATTACAGATTGTCGGCATTACAAAAATCGCTGAGAATGAAGTCACCGTTGATGCCAATCATCCGTTTGCCGGTATTGAACTGAATTTTGATGTTGAAGTAATGGAAGTCCGTGACGCTTCAGAATCAGAGTTGGCTGCTGGTAGAATTGAAATAGAATAAACTTGATCAAGCTGGCCATTGTGGCAGTTTAGTACGGAGAAAAATCATGCGTTTATTATTAGCTTTACTGCTCCCATGGTTGCAGTTTTTTACGATTGGTCGTCCAATTGCTGGCATCATCTGCCTGATTTTGCAGTTAACACTGATTGGTTGGATTCCTGCGGCTATCTGGTCTGTGTATGCTTTGAGTCAGTACAAAACTGATCAGAAAATCAAAGATGCGATGAATGGTGACTAACCCCTTCTTCGTATTTAAAAAAAACCGCTCATTGAGCGGTTTTTTTATGGGCTGATGCGCCGTTCATAAAATAAGGCGACTTATAAGTCGCCCTGTTGTGCCTGCACGAGCAGGATCATTATCTTTCTAATTGTTGCTCCACCCGTTGCAGTTTTTTCTGCATATCGTCGATGGCTTCATCTGAATCACTCAAAACCGGGGAGATTTTAAATGTATCAAGAAAATCCACCATGAAATCTTCTTGGTTCATTTTTTCCAGTTGTTGTTTTGACCAGGCTCTAGTTTGATGTGGCATGGGGATACCTCCTCAACCATGTATAAGAAGGTATGGTTCAGAACGCGGTATTTTTCAAACTTAAGTTCGTCAACATTAAAACTTTTCATGTCATGGAAACGGCTATTTTTTGAGCTGTATCAATACCTGCTAATTAATAAAACGTTAACCTAGGCCTCAGTCACTTCGGGTGAAACGAAAAAAATTATAGAGAGGTTGCCAAAATGGTTGACGCATACAGTATGGAAGTTTTAGTTCCTAGCTTGGTTATGATTGCTGCAATGACAGCTGCAATGGGTTGGGCGTTCTTCAAAGTTCGCGGCCTGATGAACGAAGATAAAGAAAAGTAAGCATTACACCAAAAAGAGATTGCCTGTCACCGCTCTCTTTTTGTATTTCCCCCAATAGCTTGTAAGCTTGCGATAGGGCTGCCTTTTAACGGGTAGCCCTTTTCGTTTTTGCAAAAAAAGTGCGATTTAAAAGAGATATTTTCCGCCAGAAGCCACGGCTATGGTTATCAGACCCAGTATCAGATTTACTGCAACAATATGTCTGATCTTGTTTAGAAAGCCTCCAGCTGTCTCCCAGTTTTCCTCGGAAACCGCCAATCGCAATTGTTTGTAGCGTAGAAAAAACAGAAACGCATACAACGCGATCATAAGATAGCCCAGGCCCAGCATAATGTGTATATGCAGACCAATCTGAGCAAAACCTCCATACATTGCGATCATGCCATGACCGCTCAGGATCAGCGCTGCAATGGCAAGCCAGACCCATTTAAAAAAGCGCTGGAAAACATCTGCCCATAGGCTGAGCCTTTGTGGAGGGGTAAGAAGAGAGGCCGCAACGGGCCTCAGGCAGACGTACGCAAAGAACATCCCTCCCACCCAGATTACGGCGGACAGAAGGTGAATGGTAAGTAGTGTGTGCATGTTAATTCCTTATGAAATTTTTCAAACAGACCGGGATGTTTATACTAAAGTCTAAAGTCAACGCCTAACAAGGCCTATATCAGTAATATTTAATTTAACTACACTGATAAGTATTAGAACAGTTTTTTGAGTAGTAGATAAATGTTTAAAAATATAAAAATCGGCCAAAAGATTGGCTTAGGCTTTGGTTTTGTCATGGCGCTACTTGCCATTGCTATTGTTTTTGCCGTGTTTGGGCTAATGGCTTCTGAGAAGGGGGTCGAGTCTTATACCCATATGGCCGATGAAACCAATACGGCCGAGTCAGCGAGAAGTAACCTGCTTAAAGCACGTATCTCTGTTCTGGAGTATCTGGAAACCCACAAACCGGAAAACCTCGAAAACTATCAGACATTCATCAGTTCAGCAGAAGCTGGATTGAAATCTAAACAGGAAGCAGCGGCTAATAGTGAGCGGGCATCGCATCTATCTCAAGTGTTGGACCAGTTGCAAAAGTACCAGTCTGTCGTCCGTATTATGGCAGAGCAAATCACTAAATCAGATCAGTTGATCAACGATGAGTTGTTGCCAAGAGGTGAGGAGATGTCTATCACTATGGCTGAAGTGATTCAGGCTGCTCGCGATGACAATAACTCAATGATCATGTTTTATGCCGCTGAAGTTCAGCAAGCGTTGATGGCCGCACGTATGATGACCAGCGATTACCTTGATAGCAAAGAGATAATCGATTTTGATCGTGCCGTTGCTTATATGGAAGAAGATGTACTCGAGCGTGCTGAAGAGCTGGAAATGAATATTGAGGCGGCTTACCAGCGGGTTAATTACAGTAACTATCAGTCGGAAAGCTCTGCCTTTGTAGAGTCTTTGAAGCAACTCAATCTTGAATTTGAGATGCTTAAAAGCCTGAATGCAGAATTGAACAGCGTTGAATCTGAAGTGTTTAAAACACTGGAAACGATCACCAGTGCGGTGCAACAGGAGCAAGCTGAACTGGGGCCGAAACTGCAACAGCAGGTTTCCGAAAGAATTCTGTTACTGGCTGTTATTACATTAATTGCAGTTGGAGTGGGAGTCTTTTTCTCGATCTATATGTCACGTTCCATCAGTAAACCTTTGAAAGATGCAGTTGCTGCGGCGCGTCTTCTGGCGGATGGCGATTTAACGGTCCGTTTTCAAAGCAATTCTAAAGATGAGATTGGCGAACTGCTAACTACATTGGCTTCGACAGCTGAAAGCCTGAAAAATATGATTGCGCAGATCTCTAATGCCAGTAGTGACATGAGCCGTTCTACCGATCAGCTTTCCAGTGCGGTAACTCGCTCGATGGATGGTATTTCCACTCAGCAAGCGGAGACTGATCAAGTGGCAGCAGCTATGGAGGAGATGGCCTGTTCTGTTTCTGAAGTTGCTCAAAATGCTACCCAGGCGGCAGAATCTGCGGAGATGGCGAATCAGGAGTCGGATAGCGGCCAGAGCATTGTTATTCAGACACAAAAAGCGATTCAGGAACTTGCGGAAAGCGTCAGCCTGACAGAGAAGCAGATTGGTGATCTTGAGCAGGAAAGTATAAATATTGGTGGCATTCTGGATGTGATCCGGGATATTGCTGATCAGACAAACCTTCTGGCATTGAATGCCGCGATTGAGGCTGCCCGGGCAGGTGATCAGGGGCGGGGATTTGCAGTGGTGGCAGATGAGGTCAGAGGTCTTGCCCAGCGTACACAACATTCAACTCAGGAAATTCAGAGTCTCATTGAGCGCTTACAGAGCGGGGCTAAATCTGCAGTGAACTCAATGCAGCAAGGACGTCAGAAAGCCGAGCAGAGCGTTGATAACGCTGAGAAAGCAGGTACCGCGCTGGAGGCGATCACTGGAGCCGTTTCCACAATCTCGCAGATGAATACACAGATTGCGTGTGCCTCTCAGGAGCAAAGTAACGTCGCTGAAGGTATCAGTAAGAGTATTTCTAATGTCAGGGATGTGGCAGAACAGAGTGCTCAGTCTGCTAATGAAACCTCAACCGTGAGTCAGGAACTCAACCAGATTGCGGCTCAATTGCAGCAGATGGTTTCCCGGTTCCGTATCTAAAGACCAAGGAGTGATTCAGGTGCTATGTGTATCTGGATCACTGTTTAGTCGCTTTAAGAATGACAAACTTTTTGTTGCTCGCAATAGTGTCGCAGTTACCAAACAGTTTCTTCAGGCGGCTGTGATAACCCAGATGGCGATTACCGATCACCCAGAGCTCGCCTTCCTTTTTAAGTGCCTTCTTGGCTTCACGGAACATCTGTACCGCGATGAAATCACCAACAATGTTATTTTGGTGGAAGGGCGGGTTATTCAGAATCAGATCACAACTTCCCGGCTCAACTCCCTGTAAGCAGTCCGTGGTTCGGAATTCAGCGGTTCTGGTATCTCCAAATGCTGCATTGAAGTTGGCTTCAGCAGAGGCCACAGCCATGAATGATTCATCAAGGAAGCACAGTTCAGCATCGGGGTTTTTTTCAGCGGCGATTAATCCTACAACGCCATTCCCACAGCCCAGATCAACTATCTTTTTATAGCGACTGTTTTGCGGCAGGTACTGCAAAAAAAAGCGGGTACCAATATCAAGGCTGTCTCGGGAAAACACAGCAGCATGATTAATAATTCGGTATTGGGTGCCTTCAAGCGTGTAGTTAGAAGGGTAAGGTGATTCAGGGTGGTTCAGTCCTGGCTCATACTCAGGGAAAATTAACCGTGCTTTCTTTTGGGCCAGCGAAGTTTTCGTTGCTCCAATATATTTCTCAAACAGTTTCAGAGTCGAGGTGTGAATGGTTTTCGCCATACCCCCGCCGATAACCCGACTCTTTTCATGCAGCAGTGGACGCAGACGTATTAATTGATCTTCAAGCATCGCCAGGCTTTTGGGAATTTTGATCAATACAAGATCAAATTTCCCCTGAGGTTGCTCCAGGCTATTGCAAAACTGTACACCCTCTTCAGGTATCTTATTATCAGCTGCGTTAGCAAGAATACCTTGCTGTGTTAACCATGAATCGCTGATTACGGTAGTTTGGTATTGGTGCAGGCTTAGTGATAAAGCTCCGAATAAATCATTCACAACCAAAACCCGACTCTGTTCCGACAATAGATCATCTGAACGAACCTGCTGCAGCAGATATTCGTCTGCGGCATCCCAGGCTCTTAGTTGGTCTTTGTTTCTGCGTGGAAACCGGTTGAGTATGAGGTTGTTAAATGGTGAAGAGAACTTTTCCATAGGAGCTTTTTTGATTGTAAGAACTAAGCTGGAAATTGTAGCACCTGGGCCGCTCTAATTATTTAATTTTTATTAAATTTCAGTTCCTTATTTGCTCTTTTGCAGAACAGAGTATATAAATACATGGCGTATATACATTGTGTATCTAAGGAATATGCATTGGGTATAGGTTGTATTTCATGTATTCTTGCATTCACCATTGTTCCGAGGCTTCAGTATTATGTCTGGAAAGAAGAGCGCAAAAAAGAAAAACAGCCAACTTGTGATTCGTATTAATGATGAGGAGCGCGATGCGTTTGTATCACTATGTGATGATCTTGATACCAGTGCCGCGAGAGAGATACGCAGATTTATACGTGGATTTCTAAAGGAGAATCAGCAGGATGAAGAATAGAGTCTTCAATCTTGTCTGTTCTGAATAATTACAAGGGGAATAGTTCGATGGCTAAAGTAAAAGCAAAAGCGGTTAAGAAGCAGATAAAATCACGCAAAGCTAAGATTGCTAAGCATGAAGGCAAACTGAAAAAGCTGAAAAAACTGCTGAAAAAAGCAAAATAATTTACAGCATTTATTGCGTCATAAAAGGCAGTTTTTACTGCCTTTTTTTGTGCCTGAAAAAAGCTTAAGTTTCCCCTGAAACTGCCGAAAGTTATAGGGCTGCTCTAATTTATTGTAGTTCTTGCAATGTAAAAATAAGGGTTTTTACGGATTTTTTCAGGCATATGTGAATAACAAAAAAATATAGTTAATCATACATTTCAGAGCGAATCTTAATTTTTAGCTATATGAAATATAAAGACTTTTTGGTATTTTGTTGATCCAAATCAAACGGGGCTTAAGGGATCTGGCCTATGTTTGAAAGCATATAAAAATAATCATCAGCATAGTGTGGTAATTGTGGATAAGCGTTCTGCTACCTCAATACGAAGTTTTTTATTGCAGAGAACGTTCTTTTTCTCAGCTCTTGGGTTTCTGGTACTTGTACTGGTGACTCACTTTGCATTTACAAACAGCGTTGAAAAAAACGCCAGTATGATTGCTGAGCGCGTTGCTAAACAAACCTTTAATTCTATGTATCTGGTGATGAGCCAGGGCTGGAACAGGCAGCAACTCGAGACATTTATTAAGCAACTGGAAAAAGATAATCAGAGCAGTGATCTTAGCGTTCGCATATTTCGTGGTGCACTGGTTACAGAAAAATTTGGTGAAATGGATTCACCCGCCATGTCCGATATCCACCGTGAAGTTTTGGATACGGGCGTTTCCCAATTTGTCTCCCGCAAAGACAGCATCAGTTACTTTTACGCATTAAACGCAAAAGAGGTGTGTACCAACTGTCACACGAATGTGGAAGATGGTCGCCCCCTCGGTATGATTGAAGTGACCCAGGAGTTAGACCGTTCGTTACTGAGCGCTAACCGAGAACTGATACTAACACTGCTGCTTGTGTCCCCTTTGCCTTTGTTACTGGCTTTTCTTGCAACCCGGCAGATCACCTTCCGAATTGATAATTCCATAGAATATCTGGCAGAACGTATAGACAGCATTGAATCAATTGCAGACCTGCCCTTGATCGAGCAGGACAAAGGCAAACTCGGCTTTAAAGAGCTAGAGAAAATATTCGATCAGGTTAAAGTTTTATCTTTGAAACTGAATGACATAGCGGTTGATAAAGATCTTCTGGAATTTGAAATCCGGTTATTGGAAAAGTTTGTCATTACATCTGAAGTCGTGCGCGACTGGCGCGAACATGTGAATAACCTGATGGTGGATATCAATCGGGTAATGAGTGTTTATACCATGTTCTCGGTGTTTAAAGTTGAAGATGAAGTGTTTGATCTTGAAGTGTTCTGGCTGCAGCCCCCCACTGATAACACCAGAAATTTGATGGAAAAAGCCATTCTCAAGCGTTTGGAAACCGAAAAAGGCAATGTTGCTTTTGGTGATGTAAACCTGAATCACAATATTGTTGATGACTACGCTGAACCTCTGGATCTTGATGAGAAAACGGTCGAGCTGCAAACAAAATCATTACTGGTCGATACACCCAAAATCGGTGGCATTGTAGGTATAGGAGTTCACTCCCAGACAATACAGGACTCAACCAAACTGCTGGTGCTGGAGAGCATACTGTCCACGCTGCTCAACGTAGTGGGTTCTGTCAGGGCTATCTATAAATACACCAAAGACCTCGAATACTATGCCACAAGAGATCCACTGACGAATCTCTATAATCAGCGCATGTTCTGGGAGTTACTGGACTACGAGCTGGACCGTGCCGAAAGGCATAAGTATCAAGTGGCGCTGTTATTACTTGATCTGGATAACTTCAAAGCGATTAATGATGGTTACGGCCATAGTTGGGGCGATAAATTACTGGCTGAGTTCTCTGAAACATTGCAGGAAACTCTGGGTAATGAAGCGGTGGTCGCCCGTTACGGTGGTGATGAGTTCGTCATCGTTCTACCTGAAAGCAGTGCTGCCCAAGCGTCGCTGGTGGCCGAAAAAGTGATTAACGCGATACGAAACCATAAGCTGGTCTATGATACTAAGACAGAACTCAAGCTGACGGCTTCTTTAGGAATGGGGATATACCCGGACCATGCTGCGAATAAAAAAGACCTGTTCATGTTTGTAGATAACCTCATGTACCGCGCTAAACATTCCGGTAAAGACCAGATAGCGCTGCCGGATGAGAATGAACTGGTTGATTACTTCAAAGAGATGTCTGATAAGACCATCCTGGTAACTCGCGCAATTGAGCGTAAAGAACTGATCCCTGCATTCCAGCCTATTGTGGATGCCAGTAGTGGCGAAATTCGTGCTGTTGAGGTGTTGAGCCGTATCCAACAGAGCGATGATACCTTGATGAGCGCTGGAGAGTTTATTGAGATAGCTGAATCGATCGGCAAAGTTCACTTGCTTGACTATATCGTGATGGAAAAGGCCTTTGCTCAGGTGAAGGAAACGGGTTATGACGGGCTTGTGTTTATTAACCTTTCCCCACGTTCGATCGTCATAGGCGAGTTTATGAAGACCATCACTCAGATTGTTGCCGATCAGGGGATAGATAAACAGAAAGTGGTGTTTGAAATTACCGAGCGCGATACGGTAAAAAATATCAGCTTGCTTGAACGCTTCGTGATGGAATTGAAAAATCAGGGCTTCAAACTGGCGATCGATGATTTCGGCTCAGGTTTCTCCTCATTCCACTACTTGAAACATCTGCCAATTGATTTTGTGAAGATTGAAGGTGAATTCATAGCCAATATGGCTAATGATTCCAGAGATATGGCGTTCGTGAATAGCATCGCGCGTCTCTCTCAGGAGCTTAATGTAGAAACTGTGGCAGAGTTTGTTGAAAACCAGGAAGTGATGGATCTTGTTTCCAAGGCAGGCATCACACATGCTCAGGGCTATCATGTGGGCAGACCGATCCCGGATTTGAGAAAAATGCTCCTGAAGCATTAATCTATTCATCCTCTTAAAAGCAAATCCCCCAAGTATTTGGGGGTGCTTTTCAACGCAACAAAATGTACCATTGCCGCGTTTTCCTTACCTGAGTTTTATTTGTGACCGACCCTATTCTGATCCTGTCAGTTGTCGCTGCTTTGGGGCTGGCCCTTTTGCTGGTATTACTCAAAAAGCGCACACCTGAAGTTACCCAACAAACCTCTACGTCACTGCATGAAAGAATGTTCTTTCCCGTGCTTGAGAAAGCGGTAGGCGGACGTTTTGATATTGTTTGTAAGGTACCAGTCAGTGAAGTGCTTGCACCTCAGAAAACATTACCTAAGCGGGCACAAAGAAAAGTGCTAAAGTCCATCAAGGGGCATCTTTTTGATTATGTAGTAGTACAGAAAGAGACTCGCAGGGTCATTTGTGTTGTTGAATTGGATGATCACAAATTCGATAAAAAGACCTTCAAAAAACAAGATCTGTATCTTGAACAGATCTGTGAATCATCAGGTTTGCCCTTGCTGCGCGTGCCATCCCAACGGGGATATGATCTGGCAGAGATAATCGAGCGATTTGAACGCACCATCGAAGCCGCTTCAAAAGTTGAGACTTCACCTAAAAACAAGTTTGCTATCAGAGAGCAGTTTTCAACTGAGTCTTAATATTAACGCTTAAGAATAACTTGTTGGTGCGGTGTAGTTGTTCAGCGTTGCTACCTTGTCTTCAAATTCATCTGTATTCAAAGGCCGGCTAAAGAAAAAGCCTTGTGCATAGTGGCTACCCATTTTACGCAGGAACTCCATCTGTTGGATATTCTCTACCCCTTCAGCAACAGAGGCATAACCCAGATTATGTGCCAACGCGATAATGGCCTGGGTTATCTGGATATCATTCTTGTCATCCGGAATATCACTGATAAAGGAACGGTCAATTTTGATCACATCCAGTGGCAGACGTTTCATATAACTCATGGATGAATAACCCACGCCGAAGTCATCTACGGAGATGCTGTGCCCCGCATTCTTAAGCGCTTTCAGGAACGCGATATTACGTTCAGTCTGGTCCATCAAATGGCTTTCAGTGATTTCTATATTGATAGCGCTCGCGACAACTTTTTCCTGTTCCAGAATCTTTTTAAAGTTATCGATTAGGCTGTTGCGTTGAAACTGAATACTGGAAACATTCACAGAAAGGCTGGCGACTCCAACACCTCTTTCCCGCCACTCACGCAGCTGCTGGCAGGCCTGGCGGAAGACCCAAAGGCCAATCTCATGGATCAAACCGTTTTCCTCAGCAATGGGAATAAAATCAACCGGGTTAACGGTGCCCATTACCGGGTGGTCCCAGCGGATCAGTGCCTCAGCATGACTCACTTTCGAGGTGCGTAGATTGATAATAGGCTGATAAACCAAACGGAACTGATTGCGCTTTAACGCTTCACGCAGCGCCGATTCCAGCTCTAGTCTTTTCTCCGTTTTTTCTGAAAGTTCCTGAGTGTAATAGCGGAACTGATTCCGGCCTAGTTCCTTCGCCTGATACATTGCAATGTCGGCATGTTTTATCAGGGTGTGAATTTCATGGCTGTCATCAGGGTAAAGTGCGATGCCAACGCTGGCCGATATCTGGAACTGGTGCTCGGCGATGGTAAATGGTTTTTTTAATGCATCGATCATGCTCTGAGCGACCAGAGACGGAGAATTTTCATCCTCAAAGGCTTCCATGACCAGTATGAATTCATCACCACCGATACGTGCCAGGGTATCGGTTTTACGCACCCTTTGAGCCAGAACGCGGCTGACTGAACGTAGAAGCTCGTCACCAATGTGATGGCCTAGTGAGTCGTTGACGTATTTAAAACGGTCGAGATCGATGAACAGTACAGCAACCTTACTTTTCTGTCGGTAGGCGAGTTGAATCGCATGCTCAAGGTGGTTTAGCAGCTGTGCCCGGTTAGGCAGGCTGGTCAGTAAGTCGTGACTGGCCATATGCTGAGCTGAAGCTTTCTGCTCTTCAAGCTCTTTATTGATAGTGGCGAGTTCTTCATTTTTGACGGAAATTTCATGGCGGTGCTGAGAGATACGATGATAGCGTACCAAAATTAATAGCAGTATCACGCCAAAGCCGATCACTACCTGCCACAGCGTTTTGTAATCCACAGCTTGTTCGTAACGAACACCCAGCCAGGTATTTTTAATACTGGTATGAACACTGTCAGGAATGCCTAAAACTACTTTATCCAGAATCTCTACCAGCAAAGGTTCGTCATTGCGGGCAGCGATACCAAAACTCCAGTCGTAATCAAACTTACCACTTATCTTAAGGGTGCCAGGGTAACTGTTCTGGATCTGGTAACTGAGTGTTGCGACGGAATCGAGAAACCCCGATATTTTACCGGACTGAACATCACTGAGGCCTTCCAGAATACTGTCATACTCGATAAGAATAATGCCGGGGTGTTCTTCGCGGATCTCAGCTCCCGGCGAGTAGCCGCGCATAATGCCTATTTGTTTACCAATCAATTCTGAGAAGTCTGAGAAAAAGACTTCATCTACCTGAGTTGCCAATGCTAATGGGGCGGTCATATGCGGTGTGGCAAAGCTCAGGTATTGTCGGCGTTCAGGTTTATCACTGGCCAGGGTGATAAAGTCACATTTCCTGAGGCGCGCATATTCAAGTGTCTGAGGCCATGATTTCGTATTTACAATTGTGATAGGTATTTGAATCTGTTCTGCGAAATACTTCAGGTAATCCGTGCTCATACCAGAGGGTTTGCCATTTCGGAAACCTTCATATGGGTACCAGGAAGGATCAATACAGGCTTTAAGTTGATGCTTTTTATTGAGATAACGCTGCTCTTGCGGGGTAAACAAATTATTAGTGTTGCCGTTACTTCCAGGTAGTGAGAGTTCTACCCAGCGTTGGGCGATAGCTTTTTGAGTATTCTTATCAATATTCGAAAGTACTTTATCAATAATATCCCGCAAAATCGGCAGGTCCTTACGTGTTGCCATATGGACATTATTAATGCCAAATTTCACTGCAAATACCGGGTGTAAGCCCTGGATGTTGTTTTCCTTAAGGTAATGACTGATCAAGGCGGTACTTTCAATGATTGAGTCTGCCTGCCCTGTAATCACCGCATCTATAGCTTCAATCGTGTTGTTGACCAGCAGGATTTTTATCTGAGGGTGCTGCTGACTCAGGTCTTCCAGATAGGAATAACCTTTAGGCACGGCAATGGTTTTACCATGCAGGTCGGTCATCGATTTCAGGTCATGCCTGTTGGTCAGGGCAAAGGCATAATGGCGTAAGGTGACGTAATCAGAAGTGAAGTTCATCTGCTCTTCACGTGACTCTGAATGATAGATTGCAGGTAATAGATCAATTCTTTGTTCGACCAGCATGGTCAACAACTCATTCCAGGTAAAGCCCTGAACAATGTGAATGTCTAAGCCTGACTCTTCTTTAATTATCTTGAGGTAATCACTTGCGAGTCCAGTGTGTTTGCCGTCGACAACGTAATCCACAGGTGGCCAGTCGACCTCAACGCCCACAACTACTGCAGGGTTACTATCAAGAAATGCCTGTTCTTCTGGGGAGAAATCTATTGATTTCTCGGCATAGGAAAGAGGGGAGCCGATAAATGCTACCAAAAAGCAGAGTAAGGGCCATAAAGGTAGTGATCTTCCTGTCTGGAGAAAGTGGGGCATTTCAATCCTTAAAGTGGCTTCCCTGAAGGTGCGCGAAAGTAATAATACTACTTTAAAAACATGTAAATACACATATTGATTGGTAAAAAAATGAACAATTTTGAGTGTTCTTTAGTTTGGCTTTAATCGATAGCGTATTTTTCTCTGATTCAGAACTAATCTGAATCTTGTGAGAGTCATAATGGTGTTATAAATAAGCAGGTTTCCTGACAAATGGGATATAAATCATCCGATCAGCTCCAGCCCAGTAGTTACGCTCTTCAGGAAAATTGCCCATAAATAATCAACAAACTTATGCACAGGTTCAGGGGATAACCTCAATCTGTTCGCGATAAATACAAAAGATGTGAAAAGCGGCAGGGTTTTGCCGAAACAGGCATAGGGAAGAGGCAAGCTTTTTCTTGTTTGTTGCCTCTTAACTCCTTGTTTATATAGCGAAATGTAGATTTTTGTGAGGTTTGGTTAAGTTATGTAAAGCGCAGTGAATCAGTGTAAAGATTGAGGGATAGGTACACCGATTGCAGTTTCCAGAGAGCTTTTAACTATTCAGTATTAAGGAGAGTGAAATGGAAATGAATGGTGTACAACCAATGGGGCCACCTCCTGGCATGGGAGGGCAGAAACCGCCCTCTGCAGAAGAGATGGCAGAACGCATGGTCGAAGCCGTTGATAGTGGAGATATCGATGCGGAGACGCTGGTGGAAAATCTCGAAAGCCGATTTGGAGAAGAAGCCAGTGCCGTACTTGCGGAAGATGGTTCTATTGACGTTGAAGCTCTGACTGAACTGCTCAGTAGCTTTGATCCTGCAAATCAATCAGGACAAGGTGAGCAGGCAGGTGCTATGCCTCCACCCCCGCCGCCAGGAGGTATGATCGATGAAGAGGAGCTTCAGGCCAAACTCACCGAAGATTTTGGTGAAGAAGCCGCAGCTGCTGTATTCAGCGAAGATGGCTCCCTCGACTTTGAAGCGTTGAAGGAGCTCCTGCAAAGCCAGAACAGTTCTGAAACGGGAACACTGCTTAGCACGAGTGTATAACTTCGGTTATGACAGCGGGCTGGCCCTCCAGCCTGCTGATTTCTTAATCAGTCTTGAATATATTTCAATCGATCTGAGGTGTTGGGGACAAAAAGCGAACAGTATTTACAACCCCAGTACTGATGGGCTTTAGCGGGGATACCCATAAATAATCAACAGTCTTATCCACAGTTTTCGGGGGTAACTGTGTAACGCTTTGGTAACACCGCTGCAATAAAGCCCGGGGCAACCACTGATCCTAATGTTATGCCTTGCTTCGTATATGAATGAAACTATTTCAGTGTTCTTTGTGTCATAAATTCTCAACTATGTTTAATAGAACTTAATTCAGGGAGAGAGCTATGCGTTTACTACTCGGCCTAATTACGGGCTTGTTTCTGAGTTCAACTGCTGTAGCAGAGGGGCTGGTTCAGGTTAAAAGTCAGCACAGTGTTGTCGATACAGCTGATAAGCTGGAAGCCGCTTTAAAAGCAAAGGGCATGACCGTGTTCAATCGCATTGACCACAGTGCCGGAGCAGCCAGTGTCGGGCAGGAACTTCGCCCCACACAGCTACTGATTTTTGGGAACCCAAAAGTAGGTACGCCGTTGATGAAATGTGCCCCATCAGCCGCTATAGATCTGCCGCAAAAAGCCCTGATCAGTCAGGATGAACAGGGTACTGTTTGGTTAAGTTACAACGACCCGGCATATTTGCAGAAACGCCACGCAATTGAAGGCTGTGATGAAGTGCTGCAGAAAGTGTCTGGCGCTCTGGCAAATTTTTCCAAAGCCGCCACGGAATAACTTAGCCGGTTTGCCTGCGGTTATTTACCAAACGGCGAACGGCGAATTGGTTTGATACTGTCATCCGGTGTGTAGGCTTCAACCGCTGCACGCTTAGCCTGTTTTTGCTTAGGCTTTTTCTTTTTACCCGTCTTTGTTGGCGCTGCTTCGGACTGTTGTACCTTGCCGTTTTCAATAAACGGCACCGGACGTAAAGGGATCTTCTGTTTGATCAGTTTGCGGATACGTTCCAGGAACTCTTTCTCTGATGAGGAGACCAGCGATACCGCTTCGCCGGTTTCGCCCGCGCGTCCGGTACGTCCAATACGGTGGATATAATTCTCCGGTACATTCGGTAGATCATAATTGACCACCTGAGGCAGGGACTCAATATCCAACCCGCGGGCAGCCACATCCGTTGCTACTAAAATATGCAGCCTGCCATCCACAAAACGTTTGAACGTCTGGGATCGTTCACGCTGGGATTTATCCCCATGAATTGCCTCGGCATCAATACCTTCTTTTTGCAGGTACTCAACCAGCAGATCCACACGGTTTTTTGTTCGGGAAAATACCAGGGTCTGGCCCCACTGGCCTTCCTTAATCAGGTAACTCAGTACATCGGATTTATCGGAATTATCCACCGAATAAGCAAACTGTTTAACCTGTTGTGAGGCTGAGTTTCGTGGTGCCACCCGAACTTTTTTCGGATCGTTCAGATAGAACTCCGCCAGTACCTCAATGCTTTCATCGATAGTGGCAGAGAACAGCAGGGTTTGACGAGGTTCCGCCGCAAATTCCATGATCTGTTTAATGGGTTCGATAAAACCCAGATCCAGCATGCGGTCTGCTTCGTCCAGCACCAGAAACTCAAGGTTATCCAGATTGATCGCCTTCTGTTGTAACAGATCCAGTAAACGACCTGGAGTCGCTACCAGAATATCCGCACCGCGCTTAAGTTTACGTATCTGGTTATCTAAACGTACGCCACCAAATACCGAAATTACCCGCATATTTAATGCACGACCATATTCCAGAGTGGTATCGCCTACCTGAACAGCCAGCTCACGTGTTGGTGCCAGCACCAGTGCACGGATCGGGTGGTAGTTTTCGTCAGCAGGGGTTTTACTGAGTTTCTCGATAATCGGCAGTGCAAAACTCGCTGTTTTACCCGTGCCGGTCTGTGCCTCTGCCAACAGATCCACACCCTGTAACACCTGAGGAATAGCCTTAGCCTGAATGGGCGTTGGTTGCTTATAACCCAGCTCCTGTAAAGTCGATTGCAACTCTGGGCAGAGAGCGAGATCAGCGAAGGTGGTATTGGTGGAATGATCAGAAGGCATGGATAAACTCAATAAATCAATAAGGCGGGTATTTTACCTTAATCGGCTTTAAGCAGCACGCTAACTCCTCCGCTCGCTTCGCAGGTCGCTTCTCAGGTCGCGTCGCTCCAGTAGCGAGCACGGCTACGCCTGCTAGTGGCTAGAACGCGGCGAAGCCGCTGCTAGAAAAATCAGGCCCCGGGTTTTAGAGGTTTTGATTATCCTAGCAGCTACGAAGTAGCGTTCTAGCAGTAGCAAAGCTACGTTCTAGCCACTCGTAGCGGTAAAGCCGTGTGCTTTAATAGTGAGTCAGATCGTACAGGTCTTCCGGCGGACAGGAGATCTCACCATGTGGATTGTTCTTCATCAGATCCCGGAACTGTGCCTGTTTGAGATGGATCAAATGGCAGTGGTCGCCGCCTTCAATATACAGATCATCATCAGTACTCAGGGAGTCATCCCAGATCACATCCAGACCATAAGCCTGACCAATTGCAGGCACCGCGCCTAAGGCACAATCACCAAAAATGCGGTTAATCTCAGCCTCTTTAGCCAGTTCAGCCCGGCAGCCGGTAATTTGTTCAATCTGAGGCAGCATTACTTTATTCATCGCTGGGACCGCAGCCAATATGTAGTGGTTATGGTCATGTAGCAGTACCGCTTTGATCACCTGTTTAATTGGTACCGCCGACAGAAGGGCCGATTCACAAGCTGTGCTGGATGGGCTATGGCTCAACGTATCGTATTCACAGGACTTGTTGTGTAAGTAACTGTCCAGGGTTGCTGTAACAGACATAATCAGACCCTCCAAATAATGATGCTTACAGTGTAGAACTGAACTCAAATGAGTAACTTGAAAAAGGTGCATATAAAGCACGCTTCGCTATGAGAACGGCTACGCCTGCTAGTGGCTAGAACGCGGCGAAGCCGCTGCTAGGAAAAACGTACAGGCAATTAGATTTTGATCTTCTCGTAGCAGCGCAGCTGCGTGCTGAATTTAAACTTGAATTTATTTCTGTACCTACTAGTATGTATGCGAATTGGGTGTAACTCTGGATTGTCAGATGGCAGCAACACGCGAATTACTTATCGATACTATGAAACAACTGCTCTGGGAGAGGGGTTACGATGCCACCAGTCCGAACCACGTGCTGGAACGAAGTGGGGTAGGTAAAGGTAGTTTCTATCATCACTTCAAAGGTAAAAAAGAACTGGCGATTGCAGCTATGGAATCGCGCACCGATGAAGTAATCGCAGAGTTCGATAACATCGTCGCGCAAACAGAAGGCGACTGGTTAGCCAAGGTCAGTGCTTATCTCAGGCAGCGGCGGCATGCTCTAAAAGGCTGCCGGATAGGCCGGATTGTGCAGGACCCATCAGTGGAAGATAAAGCGTTGCAGGCACCGTTGGAGCGTTATTTCGAAACGATTCAGCAACGTCTGGCTGCGATCTATTCAAAGGCTCAATCGGAAGGGCAGTTAGCCAGCAGTTGCCAACCCGATGCATTGGCTATGCTGACGATGAGCGTGATTCAGGGAGGCCATGTTGTCGGTAGAGCAGCTTCGCAGGACAATGTGGTAAATGAAGTATGCGAGAGTTTTATTCAGATGCTGGCGACACTGAAGTGTCATTAAGGCTCTAGGTAGAAGAAGCCTGTAGCGATACAGGTTTTTTTATAATTCAGCATTGTACCTACTGGTATGTACAGTTTTATATCATGTTCAAGCCAGTGTAAGAAACAAAATGGAGGAAGAGATGAGAGAACACGGGAATCAAACGATTTTTCTGGCGCTGTTGTTTGTGCTGGTTTACGGCTCCGGGTTTGTTGGGGCTAAGTTAGGTATGGGTTATAGCGAGCCATTTACCTTTCTGGCGATCCGTTTTGCTATAGCGGGCGGTTTGCTTATCTTCGCAGCCATACTGCTGAGTGCACCCTGGCCGACAAAATCGGGCTGGATTCTTCTCACAGGGTTATTAATGCAAGGCATGTTCTCGGTCGGGGTTTTTTATGCCCTCTATCTTGGGATGAAGCCAGCGGTGTGCGCTTTGATCATCGCTCTGCAACCCTTATTGGTTACCGTGCTGGCTGGGCCTTATCTAAAGGAACAGGTTTCGCGTAGGCGTTGGCTGGGTCTGTTGATTGGTGTAGCGGGTGTGGCTGTTGTTGTAGCCGATGGCCTGGCAGTTGAGGGTATCACCTGGAGCACGCTGGCATGGGCGGTAGTCGGGCTGTTGGGTTTATCTTGCGGGCAACTGATCCAGAAAAAACACTGTGCCGATATGCACCTGATCAGTGGCGGCGCACTACAAGTACTGGGCGCTGCTCCGGTTATGTTGCTACTGGCACTGACCTTTGAAAGCCTCCAGATACAGTGGCATCTGGATCTGATTATCGCCATATTCTGGATGGCAGTTGGCGTGTCTCTGGGTGCTGTAACTCTGCTGTACATCCTTATTAGTCAGAACAGCGCATCACAAGTGGCGAGTGTCTTTTATGGCATACCAGTGGCGGCTGCATTAATCGCCTGGCCTTTGTTTGACCAAACCCCAACGCTGGCGGACTGGATAGGTTTTATAGTGGTTATGCTGGGTATTGCCGTGGCGAATTGGAAAACTAAACAAGCATGCTCCTACGCCGCAACGAGTAACTAGGGCGCAGCCATGAGTAGGCGAAGCCGCCCTGGCTTCTGGGGCTAAACGAACTTGAAGTGACAACATCGAATTATTTCAATCAAGAAGAGGGTTGATTGAAATATGATCGTTAACAATTTGACCCTATGGCCGCTAAACTGAGAATAAGAATAAATTTCAGAACATCTGATTGTAGTTGTGTGATGAGATGTTGAGGGTTTTCTAGGTGTTAATATGCGTATAAAGAAAAAAATACTGCCGTTGTTATCGCTAACGGTTCTTACTACAGCGATGGCTACAACGGCCAGTGGCTATGAAGTTACGGATCAGATCATCGTTCAGTTCGATAACCCGTATACAGATGGTAAACAGCGTGCGAGTGGATTATCTAAACAGCTAGGAAAGAAGCTCGACTTTGTTCGCATAACGTCTTCAGGGGCGTATGTCTATAAATTGCCTTCTCGTGAAGCCTTGCCGAATATTCACGGCTACGTCACCGCCATCAGTGCCGTTACTGGGGTGAAAAAAGCCGAGGCGGATCAAATTCTGAAGCGCGGTGCGTTGCCCAACCCTCCAGCCGATGGAACTTTCACAATAGGTACTGCCTATGACCTGCAATGGCATTATCACTCCGCGGCAGGTGGGATGAATGCGGTGGGTGCCTGGAATCAGTTTAATGTTAGTGAAGGTCCGGTTACCGTGGCTGTTTTAGATACCGGCATTGCAACCCATTCAGATATAGCAAATGGCACAGTGAATAACTTGGTTCCAGGTTTTGATACGATCACTGACGTTTATACCGCGAATGACGGGGATGGCCCGGACAGTGATCCAAGCGATCCGGGAGATTGGCTGGAAGTGGCAGAATGTGGCAACTCAGAATTTGAAGCAAGCAGCTGGCATGGAACCCATGTGACAGGAACTATCGCCGCAATCACAAATAACGGGCAGGGCGTAGCCAGTGTTGGTTATAACCTGCTGAAAGTTATGCCAGTCAGGGTGTTAGGTAAATGTGGTGGCTACCTTTCCGATATTGCCGATGGTATCTACTGGGCAGCTGATCCTGCCAATCCAAATCAGGCCAAAGTGATCAATATGAGTCTTGGCGGAGGTGGTAGCTGTAGCTTTACGTTCCAGAATGCAATCGACCAGGCTGTTGCATGGGGCTCAACTGTAGTGGTTGCTGCAGGTAACTCTGGATTGAATGCTTCAAATTACCAGCCCGCAAGTTGCGATAAAGTAGTTACAGTGGCAGCAGTTAACCCAGACGGTGGTCGAGCTTATTACTCAAACTACGGCAATGCTGTTGATCTGGCTGCACCGGGTGGGGATGCTTCTTACGGCAGTACAGGCATGGTGCTCTCCACATTAAACTCCGGTCAACGAACACCTGAAGCAGAAGGATATGCCTTCTATCAGGGAACCAGTATGGCAAGCCCGCATGTGGCTGCAGTCGCTGGTTTGTTATATGTGAAAAATCCGGCCATTACCCCGGCAGAAGTAGAATCTATTCTTACTTCCACCGCGAAAACTTTCCCGGCTAGTTGTAGCCAATGTGGTGCAGGTATTCTGGATGCTGGGGCTGCTGTTGCTGCCGTGGATACAACACCGCAACCACAAGCTCCGGAAGCGCCAAGTTCAGCTGTTGCTACAGGTGGCGAAGGACAGATCTCGTTAAGCTGGAACGATAACAGCGATAACGAAGACAGTTTCACCATTCAACGCAGTAAAAAGCTCAAGGGTAAGCGCTGGGAAGCATATGCTCCTGTGGGTTCCGTGGGTGCAGATGTGACATCCTTTGATGATTCGAGTCTTGAATCTGGAACCTATCGTTACCGGGTCAATGCATCAAACTCAGTAGGTACATCTGCCTGGTCTGTGAGTAACTCCGCTGAAGCAACAACCGCAGATAGCGGAGATGGTGGCGGTGGCGGTAATGGCAACGACGGCTCCTGTAAAGGCGGCCCGAAACGTTGCCCTTAGCGCATATTTATAAACAAAAAAAGCCCTGATTATCAGGGCTTTTTTATGTACGGGGGGGCGCTTCGCTCCAGTAGCTAGGACGGCTGCGCCTACTAGTGGCTAGCACGCTACTTCGTAGCTACGAGGAAAAGCAAAAATCAAAAGCAGTAAAGTTTTTAGGAATTAAGCCACTTTTACCGCAAGTGGCTTAATCATATTGTACTTTTCCGCCGCTAGAGTTTCGTGTTCTGCTTCCCATACATCCAGAGATGTTTGCATGTTAAGCCAGCTTTCCATCGTTGTGTCAGTCGCTTTTCCTAACCGAATCGCCATATCTTTCGAGCAACTAATGTGACCATTAATAAATAGTGAGAGATGTTTCCGAGAAACGCCGAGTTGATCGGCTGCTTGGCTAATAGTGATTTTTAAGGGCTTTAACACATCATTATGAAAAACCTTCCCCGGGTGTGTAGGTTTGCGATTACGCTGTCTGCTCATGAATGGCCTCCTTAATGATACTGTTCGTAATCAACGACAATGGCGTTTTTACCATGAAATTCAAATGTTACTCGCCAGGCTCCAGATACATTGATGGCCCAGCGGTTCAGCTTCTTTGGTTCCAGTTTATGTAAGCGGTAACCCGGTAAATTCATATCTTCCGGTCTTTCTGCGGCATCCAGCCTATCTAGTCTGGTTCCAGCTTTGCGGAATGCTTAGGGTTGATACCCTTGGTAATACCGTCATAAAAGAAATCTTCCAATCCTTTGTGTATAAAGCTTTTGATTGCCATTACGAATCCTTGTAACCAATCTGGTAACAGTCTAGTGTTGCTTGTTGATGATTGCAACCAAAATGGTAACGGGTTCCAGAAAGCTGATGCTTTCTGGAGCACGGCTTCGCCTACGAGACGCTTCGCTTGCTAGTGGCGAGAACGCGGCGTAGCTGCTGCTAGGAAAAACCTAAACCCAGTGGTTTTAGCTTTTAATTTTCTCGTAGCTACGAAGTAGCGTGCTAGCCACTAGTAGGCGTAGCCGTCCTAGCCACTGGAGCGCAGCGATCCCTAGCAGCCGCAGGGCGGCGTTCTAGCAGTAGCGAAGCTACGTCTTTGCCACTCGTAGCGGCAACGCCGAGTGCTTCTTGGGTTGATCTCAACCCAAGACAAAGGCACACTTGCTCTAATTAAGGCCATGACGGCCGTGGATTATATTCGTCACAAGGAAAGACGATGATAGGAAGTCAGGTCTATAAGTTCTCCGGTGCTTTTTATACAAAAGCAATTGTCTTGTGTTTGTTTGGTTGGGTCATACTCAATCTTGTCCTTGGTAATCACCCGTTGGGTGGCCAGTTTTATATTCCTTTTATTCTTTTCATCTATCTACTGGTACAGCTCAGCTACAGAGTAGAAATCCGCAAAGATGCAGTTCATATCAAACGCTTTGGTATGGGTGGTAAGGTCAGCTACAAAAACCTGAAAAAAGTCTCACAAGAAAATGGAACCATCGGTTTGTATGTTGATGATGGTCGCCAGTACAACATTCCTTTATCGCGCTTCAGTAAAGAAAATCAAAGAAAGCTCACTGATCAAATTGACGAATTTTGGTCGCAGGCCGCTGTTGCTGAGGTAACGGTCGAGCGTAAGTCCGGCTCTGAAATTCCTGAACATATGATGAAAGCAGACGCTAAACGCTGGATATCTAAACTGCTGGATTCTGGCGTGCCAAAAAAAGAGGTCTTTGAGCAATTAAAAGGTCGTGGAGTAAAAGACAGCAAACTTGCGATGATGATCGCCTCTGTTCCCGATGAAGTCCTGTGCATGCTGCACGAAGGTAAAAACAATTTATTGGTTGGTATATATGCGCTTTCGGCAGTGTTTGTTGTTTGGGTAACTTATGTGACGATGGAGCCAGATATCCGCATGTATGTATTAGCGGTACAGGTAACAATCAGTCTCTTGCTCATCTGGGGTTTTTTCAGTTTTAAACTCCTGGCTTATAACATTTACATAGTTTTCGGAGTTATCTCTTTACCGAAAGAAATACTGCTCGTAGTTTCAACCGGAAATATACCTGAAATGGTCGGCATTGGTATTGGGGTAGCGATGTTGAGTTATGTTTGGTTTGTACGCACAAGGCTCTATCCGGACATCGGTTTTGTTGGAGTTAAAAAAGATAAATCGGGCCAGTATAGGTTTTCGGATTAAAGAAAAAATAATACTGACTTTTTAAGTTCCTCAAGCGATAACTTTAGAAGAATTTCTAAACTAACCATTTAATGGAAAACTATAAAGGGAATGAAATGAAAATCCTTAGAAATAAAATTATCTATCTCCTTGGTTTACTATCCCTGTTAGCACTAACGGGTTGTTCTATAGCACCACCACAACCTGACCTGACCTTAAACTCAGATATTCTGACTGAGCAAAATACCAGAATTGGTATTCATTATGTTGCTCCGGAAGAAGAGGCAACTACTCATATCTGGGGAGCGAATTGCCTATTATGCTATGGGGTTGCTTCGGCCTTAACCAGTGATTTGGATTCACATCTTAAAGATGCAATTACTACTGAAGAACTGGATGCGATTAAAAAGCTTGTGCACTCAAAGTATGTAGAACGTTTTCCTAATGTGAAAATGGTTGAGCTTTCTACCCCGGTGAGCGAGCTGAAAGATTTCAAAACTGATCAAGAGTTGGGTTTTGCCAATAAAGACTTTAGAGCAGTTAAAGATGAGTTAGATATTGATGTGCTTGTGATTATGCAAGTCTGGGGTCATGGGGCTTACCGGAGCTTCAGTAATTACATTCCAAATGGAGATCCTCAAGGTTACATTGGCGGTTGGCTCTATTCTGTAGATCTCAATACTAACGCATATCTTCACTATTTGAGCATTGATGAGAAAGTCCAGCCTGCTGGAAACTGGGATCAACCACCACGTTATCCAAGTGTAACGACTGCGTATTATCAAGCGGTAGAAAACGCTAAGAAGAAAATCGATAAATCATTTTAAAAAGCATGAGAATACGCATGAGAGTATTAATCACTTCGTTAATATTCATCAGCTTGGTAGGGTGCGTTAGCGCACCCTATCGCGATGATTACACGGCTCATATCGACAATATATCTGAATACTATGATGAAGAAACAATAAACTTTGTTCTAGTGGGGGAGGAGTCACCCGACATACGTGGAATCTATGCTAATGACGATACTACAGTCTCATCTCCGGTACTGTATCAGGGGGTAGGAGGCCTTGCAGGGCTGATTGCGCAAATCGGTACGCATGCCTCAATCATCAACTCACAAAGAAATAGTAAGCTTGCCGAAGCTCAGGCTTTAGCTGATGCCGAAATTGAACCTCTGATTAATGCGGCTAAAGAGATCAAACTGTCAGGTTTGATGGACACCGAGATATCTGGTTCTGATGAAAATATTTCTGCCCCCACTGTGGTGAAGATTAAACCTATTTTCTTTGCTTCCAGCTCAATGGACAAAATTTCACTGAATATGATTGTATGGATTGATAAAAAAGGCAGTTCAGAAGGTGATAAGCCTAAGTACCAGAATCTTATTCAGGTTTTCAGTAAGCGCTTAAGTACTGAGCAGAGCGAGATATTGGCGAAAGGTGATAAGCAACTTTTCACCGAAATAATGGCTTCTCTACTGAATACCTCGTTACAGATTGCCAAGGCAGATCTCACCGGGAAATACGCCAATGTTTCAACCCCTGAAAAAACACATCTGGTAGAAAAACATTACGGTGAAAAAGTCGTCCGTGGCTCAGTGGTTGATCAGACATGTGAATACACCGTGATACGGGATATTCATTCCTGGTTTATTGCCCATTCTAGAGTTATTTCTATTGCTCAGGAAAAAGACACCAAGGACGGCTGCATCGCAACGGCACTGGCGGAAACCACAGGTATCTGAGGTAAAAGGGGTTATTGTCTGGAGTGCTTTGCTCATGCAGTCGACGAGGGGAACGCTTCGCTGATCTTTGAGCACGCTCCGCCTGCGAGTGGTGAGCCCGTTGTTTCGTAACTGCTAGGAAAAACTAAATTAATATATGGGGCAATAGCTCAAAATACAGAGCTATTTTCATCCTGAAATGAAGGAACCTGATGAGATTAAAGCAGAGGTGAAAAGGCGGATAAACGATAGGAATATTTTGATTAAGGCATAGCCCGACTAGAGGTATGGACTATGCCTGTTTAAAAATAAAATGCTGCCTTTCTTACTTACACAAAGCCATATAACGTTTCGCGCTGTCTTGCTCGGCAATACGTTCACGCCATTGCTGGATATGCGTGTATTCAGCCAGATCAAACTTAACCGCATCACAAATCGCTACAACAAACGAGGTATTAAGATCCGCCAGAGTAAAGCGCTCGGCGACGAGGTAGGTTTTATCTGCGAGGGAGTTGTTCAGTGTGTTCAGCAGCGGCGGCAGTTTCTCAAACGCTTTCTCGATGATCGACGCATCACGCTTCGGCTCTGGAACAAATACCAACTGGATAAACGCCTGAATCAAAGGCGCCTGCAAATCAGCGACTGACCAGATACTCCATTGACTCACCAGCCCGCGCTCTTGCACCGTATTACCCAGCAGCTCTGGTTTATAGGCTTCGGCAATGTAGTTGTTGATCGCCAACGATTCCCAAATCGTGAAATCACCATCGACCAAAGCCGGGACTTTTCCGTTTGGGTTCACCTTCAGAAAATCAGGAGCCTTATGCTCACCCGCACGAAAATCAATCGACTTTGCCGTGTACTCGACACCCGCCTCTTCTAAGCACCAGAAACAACGACCAGCACTGGACTGCGGGCTACCATAAATAGTTAACATGGGGATTCCTTAAATAGGTTCTGCCATCGGTTTGCAATCAAATGACATTGGATTGAAACCGATGCTAGCACAAGATGCTGCTGGTATAGGCGCGATATTCATAAGGAAACAGGGGGTTATCAATTCGTGTAGTTGCTCTGAGAGTTATCACAAGGCATAGTGTTTGAATCAAGGCCAAGAAGGCCGGGGAATATAAGCGTCAGAGGGAATGGCGATGGAAGGAATTCTGTCTAATTTATGGCCGCTGTTAATAGTGGTTGTAGTTCTGGGCCTGATTGGGGCCATTTTAAAACCCAAAGCCAGTATCAGTAGTGTTGGTGAGTTGGGTTATCGCAAAAAGAAAACACTGTTTACCGAAGCAGAGCGTTCGTTTCTGGGTGTGCTCGATCAAATCATCGACCCTACTCAACACCGTGTATTTGGCAAAGTGCGTGTAGCGGATCTTATCGAACCCAACCCAACTAAAAACCGCAGCGAATGGCAGAAAGCGTTTAATTCTATAAAAGCCAAACACTTCGATTATGTGATCTGCACCACCGACACCCTGCAACCCGCCTGCGTAATCGAGCTGGACGACAAAAGCCACAGCCAGAAAAAGCGTCAGCAGCGTGATGAACTTCTCGAAAGCATCTGTCGGGAAGTTGAGTTGCCGTTGGTTCGAGTGCCAGCTCAGCGGACTTATAAGCCAAAAGTGATTAAAGCTTTACTTGATAAGCGGATGTCCGCCGGTCGTCCGGCTTCTCCGGACGAAGAACGCTTCGCTGCTAGTACGGCTACGCCTGCGAGTGGCGAGAACGTTGCTTCGCAACTGCTAGGAAAAGATAAGAACAAAACACTGCCTGAATCTGATGGCTTAAAGGTTGAAGAAGTTCAGGTGGCTGAGATTGGTGGGGCGGTTAGGTGAAAGCCTACTATGGGAAATGGGAGACCTGACCCCGTTGATCCGCGCCGGACGAAGCACGCTCCGCTGATCTTTCAGATCGCTCCGCTACGAGAACGGCTACGCCTGCGAGTGGCGAGAACGTTGCTTCGCAACTGCTAGTAAAAGATAAGAACAAAGCATTGCCTGAATCTGAAGGTTTAAAGACTGAATAAGTTCAGGTGGCTGAGACTGGTGGGGCGGTTAGGTAAGAAAGTTACTCTGACTTCATTTATCCCTAGATGAGTTGATTGGTATAGAAATTCTAAATAAGAATGAAAAGAACAAAGAGGGATTTTTATGGCGTACGATGGACATAAATTTGGTGGCCACTGGACTGAAGAAAAACTTAGGTTTTTGAATGAGTATATTAACGCCTACACCATTGCTTTGAAGAATCAGCCTTTCGATCTTCATTACATTGATGGTTTTGCTGGGACTGGAGAGAGAACAGTCACTGAAGAGAAAAGCTTATTTAATGACGAGGAAAGGAGGGTCGTTTTTGATGGGTCAGTAAAACTTGCTTTAGATATCAGCCGTCAATTCGATCATTATCACTTTATTGATTTAAACCCTATCCATATAAAGCAACTTAACGAAATCAAGCAGCAGTATAAAAACACAGATATTTCTATTTATCAGTCAGACGCAAACGAACTTGTGATTGAATTATGTCATTCAATTGACTGGAAAAAGAATAGAGCTGTTTTGTTCTTGGATCCATATGGAATGGAAGTTGATTGGGAAACTCTTTCAAATGTCAGTAATACAAAGGCAATAGATATGTGGTTTTTATTCCCATTATCCGGCCTTTTTAGAAATGCTCCCAACAAAAAGTCTAGCCTCGACCAAGGTAAAGTAGCTGCATTAAATAGAATTTTAGGAACGGACGAATGGCATAAAGCTTTTTATGCACCAAAGCCCATAGGTGAAATGGGTGATTTGTTTGCTGATCCCATATTCTCCGAAGAACCTGAAGAATATAGGCAAATGAATGTAGAGGAGCTTGAAGCATGGGTAACTAAGCGGTTAAGCACAATCTTTCCCTATGTGCTTGAGCCTATAACTTTGAAGAGAAATAACATTCCTATGTTCACTCTGTTTTTTGCCGTTTCCAATCCTAGCCATAGGGCTTTAGGTCTGGCAAAGAAGATATCTTCAGCAATTAGAGAGAAGTTGCTATGAGAGGATAATCATCATAGGTTTTTCCGTTCAATTCACGACCGTTGATTTTTTTGTTGCGTTTTATGCCATCGGCGCCCCAACCGCCCCATTGCTTGAAGAAGAAGGCAACATTTTCGGCTTCGCATTGGGTTTTAATATTTTCTACCCACTCTTGTTTCATTGGCCTAGCTTTAGAGCCTGATTCTCCTCCTACAATAACCCAGTGTATGCCGTCGAGATTTAGTAAACCAATATCCTCAATGAGTGGCTCTACAGACAAAAAACGAATACTTGCAGGAATCTTTTGGAGATTGGAAAGCCTAGGTACTCCGTACTCTTTGTCTTCTACTGATACCCCCATCCAAGCATTATTGGGAACATCTCGGCCTTCGAAATAATCAGCCATTCTGTCTGATCGTTTTGTAAGGATCTGGTAAGTATGATGTGGGGTTCGAGTGATCACAGAGAAAACGCGATCAATGTAATCGAAAGGTACTTCTTCGTGAAAAAGGTCGCTCATGGAATTTACGAAGTAAACAGTTGGTTTTCTTCGCTTCAAAGGCTGTTCCAAACGATCAGGCATTAAAGTAATTTTAAAACCGTTTTCGTAGCCAGGAGCCCCCATTGCCTGTAGTCGGTTTGCCATCACTTCGGCATAACAATGTTTACACCCTGATGAAACTTTTGTACATCCTGTTACTGGGTTCCATGTTTGCTCAGTCCATTCTATTTTAGATTGAGTTCCCATAATAAAAGCCTGTATGTGTATACATGTATTTAAGGTAGCACAACAAAGGTTACTTAGTAATCAACCTTAAGTGCCAGATTGCAATAATAAAACCCAGACAATTGTCTGGGCTTTTTGCTTTTAGAGCTTTTCCTAGCCACTCGCAGCGGTGCAGCCGCGTTCTAGTAGCGAAGCGTGCTGGGAGCAGAGCGACCCGCGAAGCGTGCTAGCCATTGATCGCTATAGCGCTTCGATCTTAGCGTATTGCTCCGCAAGCTTCTCATGAGCCGCTTTCGAAGCTGCAAGTTTTTCCCGCTCTTTAGCGATCACGGCTTCTGGAGCATTAGAAACAAACTTCTCGTTCCCCAGCTTACCTTCAACCCGGCCGATCTCTTTTTGCAGTTTATCCAGTTCTTTCTGCAGGCGAGCCAGTTCGGCGTCTTTGTTGATCAGGCCTGCCATGGGTACCAGTACTTCCATATCACCAACTAGCTGGGTTGCTGACATGGGTGCTTCGTCACCGGCTTTGAGCCATGTGATGCTGCTCAGGGAGGCCAGTTTCGACAGGAAGGTACGGTTTGCTTCCAGACGTTGTTGATCTTGTTCGCCACCGTTCTGGAACAGTACGTCCAACTCTTTAGCCGGGGAGATGCCCATTTCACCACGGATGTTACGCACACCTGTGATCACGCCTTGCAGCCATTCGATTTCGGCTTCGGCGTCTTTGTCGATCTTGTCAGAGCTTGGTACTGGGTACGCCTGAGTCATGATGGTGTCGCCTTCAACACCAGCCAGACCTTTCACCTGCTGCCAGATCTCTTCCGTAATGTATGGCATGATTGGGTGAGCCAGACGCAGGATGGTTTCCAGTACGCGTACCAGTGTGCGACGTGTGCCGCGCTTAGCTGCTTCGGATGCATCTTCGTCCCACAGAACTGGCTTAGACAGCTCCAGATACCATGCGCAGTAGTCGTTCCAGATGAAGTCATACAGCGTTTTGGATGCCATATCGAAGCGGTATTCGTCGAAGTGTTTAACCACTTCCGCTTCTACGTCTTGCAGGCGGCTGGCGATCCAGCGATCGGCCAGTGACAGTTCTACTTCAGAATTAGCATCCTGACCGCAGTCTTCACCTTCGGTGTTCATTTTCACGTAACGTGCGGCGTTCCAGATCTTGTTACAGAAGTTACGGTAGCCTTCCAGACGCTTCATGTCCCAGTTGATGTCACGGCCGGTTGAGGCCAGTGCTGCCAGGGTGAAACGCAGGGCGTCGGTGCCGTGGGCCTGAATGCCTTCGGGGAACTCTTTCTGGGTACGTTTGCCAATTTTAGCGGCCAGTTGTGGCTGCATCATATTGCCGGTACGTTTTTCCAGAAGAGTATCCAGTTCAATACCGTCGATCATGTCCAGTGGGTCCAGTACGTTACCTTTGGACTTGGACATCTTGTCGCCGTTTTCGTCACGGATCAGGCCGGTTACGTAAACAGTTTTGAACGGTACCTGTGGGTTACCGTCTTCATCTTTCATGAAGTGCATGGTCATCATGATCATGCGGGCCACCCAGAAGAAGATGATGTCGAAGCCAGTAACCAGAACATCGGTCGGGTGGAATGTTTGCAGGCGCTGGGTGTTTTCAGGCCAGCCCAGTGTGCCGAATGTCCAGAGTGCGGAGCTGAACCAAGTATCCAGTACGTCATCGTCCTGACGCAGTTCCAGATCCAGAGGAAGATTGTATTTTTCGCGTGCGGCTTCTTTATCGTTGGCGACGTATACGTTGCCTTCGTTATCGTAGAATGCTGGGATACGGTGGCCCCACCACAGCTGACGGGAGATACACCAGTCCTGAATGTCACGCATCCAGGCGTTGTACATGTTCTCGTACTGCTGTGGTACAAATTTGATATCACCTTTCTCTACCGCTTCTACTGCGGGTTTTGCCAGAGTCTTGGCATCGGCAAACCACTGGTCGGTCAGCATTGGTTCGATGACGACGCCACCACGGTCGCCGTAAGGCACGGTCATGTCGTTTTCTTCGATCTTAACCAGCAGTCCAGCTTCTTCGAAATCTGCAACGATTTCACGACGTGCAGCGAAACGCTCCATGCCACGGTATTTTTCCGGGATGGTGGTGTCTACTTCACTGTTAGGTGTGCCGTCGGTGTTAAAACCTTCACCTTCTTCGCGGATATCTGCGTTGTAGGTCAGGATGTTAACCATTGGCAGACCGCAGCGCTTACCTACTTCGTTATCGTTGAAGTCATGTGCCGGGGTGATTTTTACGCAACCGGTGCCTTTCTCCATATCAGCATGTTCGTCACCCACGATTGGGATAAGACGGCCAACGAAAGGCAGGATGATCTCTTTACCGATTAGATCTTTGTAGCGCTCATCGTCCGGGTTTACCGCAACGCCGGTATCACCCAGCATGGTTTCCGGACGTGTCGTACCAACAACCAGGAAGTCTTCACCAGCGGCTGTTTTAGCGCCATCGGCCAGTGGGTAACGCAGGTACCACATCTTGCCTTTAACTTCTTTGTTCTCTACTTCCAGATCCGAAATAGCGGTGTGCAGTTTCGGGTCCCAGTTAACCAGGCGCTTGCCACGGTATACCAAACCTTCGTCATACAGACGGATAAAGACTTCCTGAACCGCGTGGTAGAAACCGGAATCCATAGTGAAACGTTCAGTTGGCCAGTCCACTGAGTTACCCAGACGACGCATCTGATTGGTAATGGTGCCGCCGGACTCTTCTTTCCACTCCCAGATCTTTTCGATAAAGGCATCACGGCCCAGATCATGGCGAGTTTGCTGTTTCTCAGCCGCAAGTTTGCGCTCCACAACCATCTGTGTCGCGATACCCGCATGGTCAGTACCGACCTGCCACAGAGTGTTTTTACCCTGCATACGCTTGTAACGAGTCAGAGCATCCATGATCGTGTGCTGGAAAGCATGACCCATGTGCAAGCTGCCGGTGACATTCGGCGGCGGAATCATGATGCAGTAAGAGTCACCTTCACCGGATGGGGCAAAGTAACCTTTCTCTTCCCAATTTTTGTACAGGGACTTCTCGATCTCGTGCGGCTGGTAAGTAGTATCCATTGCGCTTTCTATGCTCAAAACTGTTCAGATAAGTGACCACCCGGAACGATTTGAGTGGCACGAATAAAGCGCGCCATTATACAGGTTAAAAGTAGCCTTAGGCTACTTTTAACAGCACGCCGCCGCGTTGCAGCAGCTACGAGACGCTTCGCTTGCTAGGGGCTAGAACGCGGCGGAGCCGCTGCTAGGAGTCGCTTCGCTCCAGTGGCGAGAACGGCTTCGCCTACGAAGAGCTAGAATGCGCCGAAGGCGCTGCTAGGAAAAGCTTAAATGCAGTGGTATTTTGGGTTTTGATCTTACTCGCAGCAGCGAAGCTGCGTTCTAGCCCCTAGAAGCGACGCAGGAGCGCGCTCGCCACTGGAGCGAAGCGACACAGGAGGTGTCTATGAGTTATGAAAGTCTGGATGTATGGAAACGGGCCTGCCGATTGAGTTGCGATTTGTATATGCAGCTAGCCAATTGCCGGGATTTTGGCTTCAAAGATCAGATAACCCGCAGTGGATTGTCGATCCCAAGTAATATCGCTGAAGGTTTTGAGCGTGGTTCTGAAAAGGAAAAGCGTCAATTCCTGCTCTATGCCCGTGGTTCAGCTGCTGAGCTGAAAACTCAGATTCAGATAGGAAGTCGCGTGGGATTTATCCGAAAACAGAAAGCTCCTGCATTACTTGATGAGGTATCTGCAATACAGAAAATGCTAGGCGGGCTTGTAACTTCCTTAGATAAATCAGCACGCTGACGCTACTAGAACGGCTGCGCCTGCTAGGAGCTAGAACGCCGCTAATGCGGCTGCTAGGAAAAGCGTAAACCCAGTGGTTTTAGGTTTTTGATTTGTCTCGTAGCTACGAAGTAGCGTGCTCGCCACTAGAAGCGACAAAGTCGCGCGCTCGCAGCTTCCGCTAAGCGGAAAGCGTGCTTAACAGTAGTTACTTCTATACTAGAAGTAACTACTGTTAACCGGAGGGCAAGAACATGAAACAGTGTTATGCCACACGCGGTTTTTTACCCTGTGATGATCCGGCGACTGAACTGGCTTTGGGGGAGCCTTATGCAGTGCTGGATACGGTGGGAAGGATGCTTCCCAGTTTGTTATTGGAAAAAGATGCCCGCGACTATCTAAGACGTGTATTTGTGCCGGACTGGCCTTATGTGAATATCCCGGCTGACCTATGGTCCCAGGCTTGTCTTTACTACACCCGGCTGGGATTTATTGCTTCGGGGTATGTGAATCAGATCGGGCAGCCTGCCTGCCACTCTTTACCTGCGAATCTGGCGCGGCCTTTGTGCAAAATAGCCAAGATGATGCAGCGCCCCCCAATCCTCAGTTATGACGGTTATGCCCTGTATAACTGGCGCCGATTCGATCTTAAAAAACCAATTGAACTAGGCAATATTGATACCCTTCAGAACTTTGTGCATCTGTACGATGAACACTGGTTTATTCTGGTTCATATTGAGATAGAGGTTAAGGCTGCGGAGATTCTGGATGCGGTACTTAGTCTTCAGGATGAAGTCGGGCCGAGGCAGGTGGATGCGGCGCTGGAACAGATAACTGTGGCGATGACCGGAATTATTCAAGTGCTGCAACGAATCCCGGAGCGGATGTCCGATGAGTTGTACTACTCGAAATTCCGCCCTTACATCGGTCAGTTTCGAGAGGTGGTGTATGAAGGGGTGAATATGGAGCCGATCAGTTTCCGTGGTGAAACCGGAGCACAGAGTTCGATCATGCCGCTGTTGACTGAGTTTATGAAAATCCCTCATCAGAACAATAAGCTAACACGTCATCTTTACGATATGCGCCAGTATATGCCAGCTGAACACCAGCTATTACTGGAGCAGGTGAGAGCGATGCCGGATATTAAATTGATCGCCAATAGCACAAAGTTTGATGCGGTACTGGAGCAGATGGCTTGTTTCCGGGAAGTGCATTATCACTGGGCAATTAAATACATTGCCAGAAGATGCAACGATCAGCAGGGCACCGGCGGGACACCTTATATACGCTGGTTGAAGTTTTTGATTGAGGAAACCAGGGCGCATAAAAAGTCGGGTGGAAAAGGAACGGTCGTAGCATAACGATGGGAGCACGCTGCAAGCAGCTACGAGAACGTCGCTTCGCGACTGCTAGTAGCGAGAACGCCGCGTTGCGGCTGCTAGGAAAATCGAAAAGCCACAGGTTTTAGATGTTGAATTTTCTCGTAGTGGCGGAGCCACGTGCTAGCCACTAGAAGCGGCAGTCGCTTTGCTCCAGTAGCTAGGACGGCTGCGCCTACGAGGAGCTAGCACGCTACTTCGTAGCTACGAGGAACTTCAAAACCTAAACCCCTGTGCTTTCACGCTTTTTCTAGCAGCAGCGAAGCTGCGTTCTAGCAGTTGCGAAGCAACGTTCTCGCTACTCGTAGCCGCTACGCGGCGTGCTCTAAGCCTTCGGCTTAGACCGCATGTCGTGCATATCAATCTGAATGTTATTTGATTGATAACGCTTATAGTTGCTGCGTGTCGAGGTCAGGACATCTTCAGTTTGAACGACAACTTCTAAGATTCGATCGAACCCTAGAGCATCTTCTGGAATATCTAAATCCAGATTAACAAACACGTCTTTATGATCCGGGCGTTGGTTGTCCCAGCCGATTTTTACTTTGGCGGGTAGGTCTTCGCTGGTCAGGCTGTGTGGGATAAATGATTCTGCCTGAAACTCCCAGAGTTGCTGATCAATACGTTTAGCTTCGGCTTCGTTTGCGGTCTGGATATAGATTTCGTGGCCTAAACCAAGAATCTTATCCACCAGACGGCAGAGGAAGCGACCCCGGGCTTCGGGATCGCTGGAAGGTAATACGTAAAAATCAGCTTTGCTGGTCATAAGTTATAAGCCGCAGCTTTATTCCTCTTCCGCAGCCTGGTTTAGGATGTACTGAGTCAGCATAGGTACGCAACGGCCAGTTGAGCCTTTTTCTTTACCACCGCTGTTCCATGCTACACCTGCGATGTCCAGATGTGCCCAGCGGTACTCTTTGGTGAAACGGGACAGGAAACATGCCGCAGTGATGGTTCCGCCTGGGCGACCACCAATGTTGGCAATATCGGCGAAGTTGGAATCCAGTTGTTCCTGGAACTCATCCCATAATGGCAGCTGCCAGCCTTTATCAGCGGCTTGTTCACCAGCTTCGATCAGCTCGGCTGCCAGTTCGTCATTGTTAGACAGGATACCGGTTGCGTGGTGACCCAGTGCGATGATGCAGGCGCCGGTAAGGGTCGCGATATCAACCACTGAAGCAGGTTCAAACTTGCCCGCGTATGTCAGGGCGTCACACAGAACCAGGCGGCCTTCGGCATCTGTATTCAGAATTTCTACAGTCTGACCGGACATAGTGGTTACGATATCACCCGGTTTTGTTGCATGACCGCTTGGCATGTTCTCCGCAGCGGCTACGATACCCACGACATTGATTGGCAGTTCCATTTCACAGATGGCTGTCATAGCACCGAATACGCTGGCTGCACCGCACATGTCGTATTTCATTTCGTCCATGCCGCCGCCCGGTTTCAGGGAGATGCCGCCGGTGTCGAAGGTGATGCCTTTACCTACCATTACGTGAGGTTTGTCGCCTTCTTCACCGCCTTTATATTCCATAACAATCAGTTTAGATGGCTCTTCACTGCCGTTACCAACCGACAGCAGGCAGTGCATGCCCAGCTCGTTCATCTCTTCCTCATCCACAATGGTGGTGGAGAGAGTTTCGAATTCGTCGTCCAGTTCCAGTGCCTGTTCTGCCAGATACGTTGGCGTACAGAAGTTGCCCGGAAGGTTGCCCAGATCACGGGCGATGCTGGTGCCGTTTACGATAGCGGTGCCATCCATAAGGGCGGTTTCTGCCAGATCGGTATCATCTTCAGAAACATGGATAGAGATCTGTTCCAGTTTGATTGGATCTGCTTTTTTGCTTTTAGTCTCGTCGTAGATGTACAGCTCGTTGCCTGCCCATTCGACCAAGTGGCGTACCTGACGGTATTTATCTTCATCATCAGTTGGCTGGATGTCGATTGCCAGAGCCAGGCTGCTTACGCCCGTGCTCTTAGCAACACCCATAATAGCTTTAACCACTTTGCGGTAGTTACGGTTGTTGCGATCATCTTCTTTACCAAAACCTACCAACAACACACGCTTTGCAGCCAGCCCCGGGACTTTATGCAATAAAAGTGTCTGTGCGTTCTTGCCGCTGATATCGCCGCCTTCCAGGATCTCACTGATGTGGCCGGAACTGGCTTCGTCGGCAATTTTTGCCGCTGGAGACAGCGTTGAATCCGCTTCTACTGCCAGAACAAGGCATTCAGTTTCCAGTGAAGTAATATCACTACTTACAATTTCGAAATCCATGTTAGCTCCAATCTGCGGCTTTCTGCCGTACTAAAACGAGACAAAGGTGGCGGATTTAAGGATAATGCCGGTACTTTTTATAATGCATTCCGGCATCGGTGTTTTGTTTGATCCGCGCTAAAGCCGAATAATATAAACCATTTTTAGTTTGGTAACAGGTCTGGCTGGTAAATAGAGTGATCGTTTTTCGCTATCTGGCAAGGGAAGTGATGGTAGGTATGCTGGCAGTAAGCTCAATACTGCTGGTTATCATCATGAGTGGCCGCTTTGTAAAATATCTTACCCGTGCGGCATCGGGTGAATTGTCCCCGGATGTGGTATTCACAATTCTGATGTATCGCGTGCCCAGTTTTCTTGAGCTGATTCTGCCCCTGGGGCTTTTTCTGGGCTTCCTTCTTGGCTACGGCAGACTCTATCTTGAAAGTGAGATGACGGTACTCGAAGCCTGCGGTTTAAGTCGCCGGCGTTTGCTTGCTTATTCTATGGGGCCTGCATTGTTTGTGGCAATTCTGGTTGGTGTTCTGGGTGTGTACATCACGCCATATAGTGGTGGGCAGGCTAACGAAATTGTTGATCGCCAGGAAACTAACAGCGAATTTGAAAACCTCACCCCAGGGCGTTTTCAGAAACAGAAGACCGGTAAGCGGGTGACCTATACGGATTCTCTTGAGGGGGAAAGCCAGTTGGGGATGGTGTTTATTGCTGATCAGAATAAAAGCAATAAACGTATGCAGATTACGTTGGCGCAGGCTGGCACCACACACTTTGATGAGGAAGCGGATCAGCGTTTTTTGGTGCTGGAAAATGGTTATCGCTATGAAGGTGTGCCAGGTAAGGGCGACTACATAGAGCTGGGTTATGAGCGTTATGGCACTGAGATAGAGAAAAAGAATCAGGCGATCCGTCTGAATGATGTTGAGACTTTGCCTACTTCATATCTATGGCAATCCGATAAAGATCAGCACCGTGCTCAGCTGCATTGGCGCTTATCTTTGCCGGTTCTGGCAATTGTAGTCACACTCCTAGCGGTGCCTTTGAGCAGGGTTAACCCACGTCAGGGTCGCTATGCTCGTTTGGCTCCATCAATTGTTCTATATCTGACCTATCTTTCTATTCTGAGTACGGTTACCAGTGATGTTGGCAAAGGGGCTTACGGCCCTTGGTCTATCTGGTTTGTGCATCTGCTCTTCACCTTATTTGCGCTGAATATGTTGTTATTTGGGAATTTCTGGAGTCGTGTTTACAACCGTATACCGCCATTGAATATTAAGCTGTCAGGGAAAAAATCCGGATGAGGTTGTTGGATCATTATATTGCCCGCCATGTATTCGGGGGATTCCTGGTTGTTCTGCTGGTGATTGTGGGTCTGGATATGATCTTTGCTCTGATCGAAGAGATGAAGGATATCCGTAACGATTACGATTTTGCCGCAGCTGTGGAATTTATCATGATGACCGGGCCGCGGCGTTTATATGACTACACGCCGCTGTCGAGTTTGATTGGCTGTTTGATCGGTCTGGGGTTGCTGGCCTCCAGCTCTGAGCTAACGGTGATGAGGGCGGCAGGAATTTCGACTCTGCAAATTATCATCTCGGTTATGAAGCCTGTTTTGGCAATCATTATCGCCACTATGTTGATGGGCGAATATGTTGTGCCCGTTACTGAGCCTAAGGCGCAGAGTGACCGACAGGTAAAAATAACCGGAGGAGGGCGTCTGAATGATGCCAGTCGGGTCTGGCACCGGGATGATATGGTGTTTATCCATATTAATGCGGTCGGCAGTGACGGGTCTATCAAGGGCGTGACACGCTATGAATTTAATGATGACTTAACGCTGGCACGTACCAGTATTGCCAAGTCAGGACATTATGTCAGTGGCCTCTGGGAGTTGAAAAACATCCGTGAAACGCGTTTTCCTGAGGCGGGTGAAGAGCAGAAACTAACAACTAAGCGTATCAAAAAAGAGCGTTGGAAAAGCGGGCTAACCCCAGAGTTGCTGAAGGTTGTGATGGTGAAACCCGATCATCTTTCCATCTCTGGATTGGCGGATTACAGCAGTTACCTTGCAGAGCAGGGGCTGGCATCTGAGCAATATCGTGTCGCCTTGTGGAAAAAAACACTGATGCCATTCGCCATTTTTGGTCTGGTTCTGATTGCGGTTTCCTTTATCTTTGGTCCTCTTAGAAGTGTAACGGTAGGGCAGCGCTTGGTTACCGGCGTGGTGATTGGGTTGGCCTTTAAGTTAACTCAGGATGTTCTGGGGCCGACCAGCTCGGTTTTCGGTTTTGCGCCTTTGCTGGCCGTGTGCTTCCCGATTCTGATCTGTTTTGGCTTTGGTTTCTGGCTGCTGCAAAAGGCTCGATAGTTAAGATATCGTTTTTAACGATGTTTTTTGTTTATAAAATCGATTTTAATTGATTTTCGTCCTTGGCTATTCTTAATCACATACACAGGTTACCTCCCCAAAAAGGGATCTGTTAGTGCTACCTGATATAGGTAGTTGGCTCTTGATACACAGCACTGTTCCTTTAACCCCGGCTTGCCGGGGTTTTTTATGCCTGTAATCAGGTAATTCGATATAAATCCTGATGAAATACAGGGATTGCGATGGGCAGCGGTTGATTCGCTCGACGTGCTGCTATATTGTTTCGCTATCTTTAACTTTATTAAGTCTGCCGTGATGCCATTTGCTACAGCAATCTTAAAAAATAGCGGAGCAATTGATCGTTTCCCTTTTGTGGGTGAACGATGGCGATGGCGTGTCTGAAATATCTGCAGACACTCATATGGCAGGGTTTATCTCTTAGCCTTCTTCAGCTCGCGTTTATGCTGAATATTCCAAGAAATCTCTCCAGTGTTGTCTGCTCAGAACGTCTGAATTGTTTTGTTATTTTTAATCGGCATTGTGAGAAACCATCATGACACCTGAACAGTTTGCGGAACTGACCGCAGAAAACTACAACCGAATCCCTGTTACCAGAGAAGTACTGGCGGATCTGGATACACCGCTGTCTACCTATAAAAAACTGGCCAATGCTCCTTACAGCTATCTGCTCGAGTCTGTTGAAGGTGGAGAGAAATGGGGGCGTTACTCTATTATCGGCTTGCCTTGCCGAACTATTCTTAAGGTTTTTGGTGATCAGGTTGTCATTACTGAAGATGGTAATGAAGTTGAAAATCTGACTGTTGAAGACCCGCTGGATTTTGTTGAGCAGTTCCAGCAGCGTTATCGTGTGCCTGAGCTTGAAGGTTTGCCGCGTTTTAATGGCGGATTAGTAGGGTACTTTGGCTATGACTGTGTGCGTTATGTTGAAAAACGCTTAAAGAACAGTTGCCCTGAAGACGTGATCGGTACACCGGATATCCTATTGATGGTATCTGATGAGGTGGTGGTCTTTGATAATCTGGCCGGTAAGCTGATTCTGATCACTCATGCGGACCCATCTGAAGCGGATGCTCTGAGTCAGGCTGAAACACGTCTGGATCAACTGGTGGACAGCCTGCGTGTTGCCACGCCTTATGACCCGCCTTCAGAGAATAACCGCGAAGTTTCCGAAACTGAGTTTAAGTCCAGCTACGGTGAGCAGGCTTATATGGATTCAGTAGAGAAGATCAAAGAGTATGTTCTGGATGGCGACATTATGCAGTGTGTTATTTCACAGCGTATGTCGATTCCCTTTTCCAGCAAACCTTTAGATCTCTACCGCGCATTGAGATGCCTTAACCCATCGCCTTATATGTATGTTCTTAATCTGGATGATTTCCATGTGGTGGGTTCATCGCCTGAGATTCTGGCACGGGTTGAAGACGGTGAGGTGGCGGTACGTCCGATTGCTGGTACCCGTAAGCGCGGCCTGACACCGGAAGAGGATCTTGCCATGGAGCAAGAGCTTTTAGCGGACCCTAAAGAGATTGCTGAGCATCTGATGTTGATTGATCTTGGTCGCAATGATGTCGGTCGTGTGGCGGAGATCGGTGCTGTAGAACTGACAGATAAGATGATCGTAGAGCGTTATTCCCACGTGATGCATATCGTTTCCAACGTGAACGGTAAGCTGAAACCCGATGTCAGCACTATGGATGTTTTAAGAGCAACGCTGCCAGCGGGTACTTTAAGTGGTGCGCCTAAAGTGCGTGCGATGGAAATTATTGATGAGCTGGAACCGGTAAAACGCGGCGTATACGGCGGTGCGGTAGGTTACCTCTCATGGAATGGCAATATGGATACCGCGATTGCGATCCGTACTGCGGTAATTAAAGATGCTGTCCTGCACATTCAGGCAGGCGCAGGTATCGTGGCTGATTCTATTCCGCGTCTGGAATGGAAGGAAACCATGAATAAAGGTCGCGCTGTGTTCAGCGCTGTGGCGATGGTTGAAAAGGGGCTGGATAATCTATGAATATTTCAGCACACACGACCCGCGTTAATCTTATCTGCGATGAAAGGTTCTGAATTATGTTGTTAATGATTGATAACTACGACTCGTTTACGTACAACGTTGTGCAGTATCTGGGTGAGCTGGGCGCAGATGTTCAGGTTTACCGTAATGATGAGATCACGATTGAGGAGATTGAAGCGCTCAATCCAACACAGTTGGTGATCTCCCCGGGACCTTGTACTCCGAACGAAGCAGGTATATCCGTTGCTGCCATCAAACATTTTGCTGGCAAGCTACCTATTCTTGGGATCTGCCTGGGGCATCAAAGTATTGGGCAGGCGTTTGGTGGTGATATTGTACGTGCCAAGCAGGTGATGCATGGCAAGTTGTCACCCGTACATCATGAGGATAACGGAGTGTTTGCCGGACTGAATAATCCGGTGGAAGTGACACGCTACCACTCACTGGTAATCGACCAGAAGACTCTGCCTGATTGTCTTGAGGTTACATCATGGACTCAGGATGAAGAGGGCAATATTGATGAGATTATGGGTGTGCGTCATAAGGAGCTGGATATTGAAGGTGTTCAGTTCCACCCGGAATCTATTCTGACCGAACAGGGTCATGAGCTATTGGCTAATTTCCTGAAGCGCAGCTAACACTGGGCTCAAAAGAACAAACAGGATACGAACATGGATATTAAACAGGCATTGGCATCAGTCGTTGAAGGCAATAACCTGACTGAAGCGGAAATGAAGCAAGTGATGAATCAGATCATGACGGGTAATGCGACAGATGCCCAGATTGGTGGATTATTGATCGCACTGCGCATGAAAGGTGAAGCGGTTGAAGAGATCACTGGTGCTGCAGACGCTATGCGTGAACTGGCAACTCCGGTAACAATCTCCGCAGATAACGCGGTTGATATTGTAGGTACTGGCGGTGACGGTGCGAATCTGTTTAATGTTTCCAGTGCCTGCTCTTTTGTTGTGGCTGCGGCGGGTGGCAATGTTGCAAAACATGGTAACCGTTCAGTTTCTTCCAGTTCCGGTTCTGCGGATCTGCTGGAAACCGCTGGTGTTAATTTGGCACTGAACCCTGAGCAGGTGGCCCAGTGTATCGATCAGGTGGGTGTGGGCTTTATGTTTGCACCACAGCATCACAGTGCTATGAAGCATGCCATTGGCCCACGTAAAGAGATGGCATTGCGCACTCTGTTTAACATCCTCGGTCCATTGACGAATCCAGCGGGCGCTAAACACTACCTTTTAGGTGTGTTTGATAAATCCCTGTGTAAACCTATGGCTGAAGCACTGAACTCTCTGGGCGCTGTGCATGCATTAGTGGTTCATGCAGCGGAAGGTCTGGATGAGATCAGTCTTGCAGGTGAAACGTTCGTCGCTGAATTAAAAGATGGCGCGGTAACTGAGTATGCCATCACTGCCGAAGATGCCGGTCTGGAAAAGCAGTCTCTGGATGGTTTACAGGTGAACAGCTCCAGCGAAAGTTTTGCGCTGATAGAATCTGCCTTTGCTGGTGAGCATGCTAAAGCCATTGATATGATCGCCCTGAACTCAGGCGCGGCATTATATGCTGCTGATCTGGCGGACTCTCTCAAAGAGGGGGTGGCTAAAGCAAAAGAAGCGATTGTGTCGGGCGGTGCTGCGGCAAAAGTTAAAGAGCTGGCTGAATTCAGTCAGGCTTTTAAAGGTTAAGAGATGTCTGATACTCCAACAATTTTAAAGAAGATTCTTGCGCGGAAGGCTGAAGAAGTAGCTGAGCGATCTCCCAAAGTTTCTATTGCTGATCTGAAAACCCGTATTGCGGAGCAGAAAGGAACAGACTTTGATCCACGTGGTTTTGCTGCAAATATGGAGCGTGCGATCGCTGAAGGCCGTTCGGCTGTAATTGCGGAAGCAAAAAAGCACAGCCCATCAAAAGGCCTGTTGCGCGACCCTTTTCTGCCTGCTGAAATCGCTAAATCCTATGAGCGGGGTGGTGCGAGTTGCCTTTCGGTTCTGACGGATAAAGATTACTTCCATGGTTCTGAAGAATATCTGATGCAGGCCCGTGCGGCGTGTTCGTTGCCGATTATTCGTAAAGATTTTATCGTCGACCCATATCAGGTGTATGAAGCAAGAGCGATTGGTGCCGATTGTATTCTGTTGATTGTTTCCGCTTTGGAAGATCAGCAGATGGCTGACCTGAATGGCCTGGCAGTTGAACTGGGCATGGATGTGCTGATTGAAGTGCATGGCGCAGATGAGCTGGATCGTGCTCTACCGCTTAATAATAAGCTGGTGGGTATTAACAACCGTAACCTGCATACGTTCGAAGTGACTCTGAATAATACCTACGATCTGCTTTCATCAATTCCGGATGATCGTATTGTGGTAACGGAGAGCGGAATTCACTCCCGTGAAAATGTGCAGGCCATGCGCGAGCATAACGTTCACAGTTTCCTGGTGGGTGAGGCATTTATGCGTGCTGAAGATCCGGGTCAGAAATTAAAAGAATTGTTTGAATAAGGTAATAACTCCATGGGTATGAGTGCCAAAGTAAAGTGGGATGGTGATGTGCGTTTTCAGGGCACAACGGGTTCCGGCTTTGATGTAATGATTGACGGCGAACTGAAGCAAGGGCCGCGCCCGATGGAGCTGATGTTGCTCGGTCTGGGTGGTTGCACCAGTTATGATGTGGTGGGCATTCTTAAGAAAACCCGTCAGGATGTGGTGGACTGTGTCGCCGAAATCGATGCAGAACGTGCCGATGAAGTACCTTCCGTATTCACAAAAATACATGTGAAGTTTATTGTCTCTGGCCGCGATCTGAACCCTAAAAAAGTGGAACGTGCGGTCAAACTGTCTGCTGAGCAATACTGCTCTGCTTCTTTGATGCTGGAGAAGGGTGGTGTTGAGATCACTCACAACTACGAGATTGTAGAAGTAGAATAATCCTACCCCTTCTTATGAGCGTGAGAGGGGGTTAATTACCTCTTATCGCTCAATATTCATATCTACTTGCAACAGGCTTGCAAGGTGCGTAAAATTACGCGTCCTTTGGAAAGCTATTTCCAATCTCCTTGCCTTAGGTCACATGGTGTGGTCCGGAGGCTATTAACCCGTAAGGAGCTACAATGCGTCATTATGAAATCGTCTTTCTGGTTCACCCGAACCAGAGTGAGCAGGTTCCAGCGATGGTTGAGCGCTACACTTCTCTAATCGAGAGTGCAGAAGGCACAATCCACCGCATGGAAGACTGGGGTCGTCGTCAACTGGCTTACCCAATCAACAATGCTCACAAAGCACACTACGTCCTGATGAACATCGAATGTGATCAGGCAACTCTGGATGAGCTGGAAGGCCTGTTCCGTTACAACGATGCAGTTCTGCGTAACATGGTAATTCGCCGTAAAGCAGCGATCACTGAGATCTCTCCAATTAAAGCAGCTGAATCCCGCGAAGAGCGTAAGCCTCGTCGTGATGATAACAAGCCTGCTGAAAAACCAGCAGAAAAACCTGCTGAAGCTGCGGCTCCAAAAGCTGAAGCTTCTGAAGAAGTTGCTAAAGAAGCTGCTGAATAATCTGAATTCTGAGGAGAGATACAATGGCTCGTTTTTTCCGCCGTCGTAAGTTCTGCCGTTTTACGGCTGAAGGTGTTCAGGAGATCGATTACAAAGATCTGGACACTTTAAAAGGTTACATCACTGAAACTGGCAAAATCGTACCTAGTCGTATCACTGGTACTAAAGCGCGTTACCAGCGTCAGCTGGCAACTGCTATCAAGCGTGCTCGTTTCGTTGCACTGCTGCCTTACACTGATAGTCATCAGTAAGAGGTAGTCGAGTCGTGCGAGCCTTGGCTGAATTTATCATGCGAGGCCGCAAACAAGCGGCTCTTGTGGCGGTTATTGCCGCCTTGCTGCCACTGTTTTATTGGGTAAGCGCAGCGGCTGTCGCACTGGTCACTTTACGTAAGGGACCTCGCGATGGTAGCGGACTTCTGGTTTGGGCTATTTTGCCTGCAGGAGTCTGGGCATACAGTGTGTCCGACCCGACACCATTGGCCGTAATTGCAGGTACTTATCTGCTGGCGGTTGCTTTACGGGAAACGGCGTCCTGGTCCAAGGTGCTTATGTTAGCGCTGCCGATTGGAGCTGTAGCCGGAGTGGGTATGGAATTCGTACTCGGCGGTTATCTTGGTGAAGTGATTGATCAGACTGAAAAGTTTTTGATTCAGTCAGCGGGCGAAACCTCTAAACAGGTGAGCCTCGATAAAGAACTGTTACGGCAGTTAATGTTGGGTGGTTTAGCATCAGTTCATACGCTGATGATGGTAGTCAGTTTGTTCCTGGCGCGTTCCTGGCAAGCGGGGTTGTTTAATCCCGGAGGGTTCCAGAAAGAGTTTCATGCTTTGAGACTCCCGGTACCTTACACAGGCGCTTTGCTGGCGATCGCTCTGATCTGCTATCAGTTAGATCTGGAATTGATGCGTTGGTTGCCACTGTTGCTATTACCCTGGATCTTTGCGGGTGTCGCATTGGTTCATGGCAGTTTGGCAAAACGTGATTTAGGCAAGCCCTGGTTGATCGGTTTTTACCTTTCAACCCTATTTATGGGGCAATTTGTGATTTCGCTGTTGGTGTTTGCAGCTGTAATCGACAGTCTTGTTGATTTCAGATCGCGGATACCGGCGAAGAACTAGGACTGCATTAATTGCAGAACAAAAGAGGTTTACGAGATGGAAGTTATTCTGCTCGAGAAAATTGGTAAGCTGGGTAACCTCGGTGACAAAGTTTCCGTGAAAAGCGGTTTCGGTCGTAACTACCTGGTACCGCAGGGCAAAGCTGTTCCTGCAACTGAAGCTAATGTTGCTAAATTTGAAGAGCGTCGCGCTGAATTAGAAGCGGCTGCTGCTGAAACACTGGCAACTGCAACTGCACGTGCTGAAGGTCTGAACGAGAAAGAAGTTACTATCACTGCTAAATGTGGCGAAGAAGGTAAACTGTTCGGTTCTATCGGTACGCGTGATATTGCTGACGCAATCACTGCTGCTGGCGCAGAAGTATGTAAAAGTGAAGTTCGTCTGCCAGAGGGCGCTCTGCGTTCTATCGGTGAGTTCGATATCGCTATTCAGCTTCACCCAGAAGTAACTTCAGTAGTTAAGCTGTCTGTCGTAGGCGAATAATCGTCTTTCGATAAACAGAACTGTACTGTACACAAAGCACTGCGTAGAATACTGCGCAGTGCTTTTTTGTTTTTTAGCCACTGAAAATTATGGAACCCATTCAACTCACAGACGCTGATCTGGAAAAGATCAAAGCCCCACCTCATTCCCTTGAAGCTGAACAATCGGTTCTGGGTGGATTGATGTTGGACAACAACGCCTGGGACACGGTCTCGGAAATCGTTGTTGAGGACAACTTTTATCGTCAGGAGCATCGTAAGATCTTCCGCACCATGATCAAACTGGTGAACGACGGTAATCCTATTGATGTGGTCACCCTTTCAGAAGAACTGGATCGAACTGCTGAGCTGGAAACAGCGGGTGGTTTGGATTATCTGGTTGAGCTGGCGAAAAATACGCCAAGTGCCTCCAATATTCGCGCTTATTCAGAAATCGTCCGTGACCGTGCTTTGCTGCGGCAGATGATCGCTGCAGCCAATGAAATTGCTGACAATGCCTTCCATCCGGATGGGCGCAGTTCCGAAGATGTTCTGAACGATGCCGAACAGAAAATCTTCTCCATCGCTGAAAATCGCCCTAATCAAGGCGGCCCGGAAGGGGTTAATGTACTGCTGAAAAAGGCAGTAGACCGTATAGACACCCTGTTTAACAGTGATGGTGATCTCACCGGTGTGACAACTGGTTTTGACGATCTGGATCAGAAAACCGCTGGTTTACAGCCTTCTGACCTGATTATTGTCGCGGCCCGACCTTCCATGGGTAAAACAACTTTTGCAATGAATCTGGTTGAAAATGCGTTAATGGCGACCGACAAACCTGTTCTGGTATTCAGCCTTGAGATGCCCGCGGATCAGTTGGTGACTCGTATGTTGTCCTCTCTGGGTCGTATTGATCAGACACGTGTACGTACCGGTATGCTGGAAGAAGAGGATTGGCCGAAGCTGACGACTGCCGTAAACATGATGCGGGATAAACCGCTGTTTATTGATGATCAGGCCGGTATCAGCCCTAATGAGATGCGCACCCGTGCTCGCCGTATTGTTCGTGAGCATGGTGATCTGGCCATGATCATGGTCGATTATCTGCAGTTGATGCAGATGAAAGGGTCGGGGATTGAAAGCCGTACTCAGGAAATTTCTGAAATTTCACGCTCCCTAAAAGCGTTAGCAAAAGAGCTCAAATGCCCGGTGGTTGCTTTGTCTCAGCTGAACCGATCTTTGGAGCAGCGGCCCAACAAACGCCCGGTTAACTCTGACTTGCGTGAATCTGGTGCGATCGAGCAGGATGCCGATGTCATTATGTTTATCTATCGTGATGAAGTTTATAACGAAGATTCGGAACATAAAGGTGTGGCAGAAATTATTATCGGTAAGCAGCGTAATGGTCCTATTGGAACCAGTCGTTTGGCCTTTATTGGTAAGTACACCAAATTTGAAAATCTGGCACCGGATATATATTCCCAGTACGCCGGGATGGATGATTAATTAAAAAGCCTCTTAGTGAGGCTTTTTAATTATCTGGAGAAAAGGTCTATCAGGCGTCTTTGACGACTTTATGCATAAAGGCTTCCGGGATGGTTTCAATTTTCCGGGCATCGTAATCAAAGAAAACCATACCCGTTTTGGCGTGGGCTACTTCAACTGCGGTTTTTTTATTGCTGACCAGATAAAACATATCACAGCCATATTTATTGAAATCGCCTAATGCAACGTCGATTCGGAGTTGATCCCCATGAAAACCTTCAGCTTTATAAACAATGGCTGAGTCAGTCATGATCAGACCAAGACCTTCGATATCCAGCTCAGAATAATGGTAGTGATGTAGAAATCTGACGCGAGCTTCGTGAATTATGGATAACATGGCGTCATTACTGAGGTGGCCTCCGTAATTTATATCGCCAATTCTGACTGGAAGTTCTGTGGAAAAGATATAATTTTCCGGCATATCGATTTTTATTCTTGCCATGTTTATCCCCTATACTCGGCTACTGCTTCGACCATACCTGTGGTGAGATGATGAAGGTCGTCATTATTCATTACATAAGGTGGCATAACATAGACCAATTTTCCAAAGGGTCTTATCCAAAGGCCTCTTTTAATAAACAGTTTTTGGATTTCTGCAGTGTTTACCGCTTCTTTCATCTCGATAACGCCGATGGCGCCCAGGCAGCGGACATCAGCAACTGACTCTAAATTTCGGGCTTCAGCCAGACCTGTTTTGAGGCCCTGTTCAATTCTCAGTACATTGCTTTGCCAGTCTGAGCTGATCAGTAACTCCAGACTTTTATTTGCGACAGCGCAAGCCAGTGGATTGCCCATGAACGTTGGTCCATGCATAAAACAACCGGCTCCACCCTGAGATATTGTTTCCCCAATATGAGACGTGGTTAAGGTTGCGGCAAGTGTCATATAACCACCGGTCAGTGCTTTGCCGAGACAAAGAATATCCGGTGTGATGCCTGCGTGTTCACAGGCGAATAGTTTTCCACTGCGGCCGAATCCGGTTGCGATTTCGTCTGCGATTAATAACACGTTGTGCTGCTCACACAGATGTTTGGCCGCTTTGAGGTATTCCGGGGAATAAAAACGCATACCTCCGGCTCCCTGCACCACAGGTTCCAGTATCAGGGCGGCTATATTGTCGCGGTTACTTTCCAGCATCTCGCTGAGTGGATGGATGTCTTCCGGATTCCAATCAACATCAAAAGCGGTTTGAGGCGCTGGTGCAAAAAAGTGTTTTGGCAGTACCTCTGTGAAAATTTCATGCATACCGGTAACGGGGTCGCAGACTGACATGGCACCGAAGGTATCGCCATGGTAACCATTGCGAATAGTAATAAGCCGGTTCTTCTCCGGTTTGCCTGCGGCATGCCAGTATTGCAAAGCCATTTTGATAGCAACTTCCACTGCCACAGAGCCTGAGTCAGCCAGGAAAACCTTATCCAATTGCGAAGGCGTGTAGTCAACAAGTTTACGGCAGAGTTCAATGGCTGGCTCGTGTGTGAGCCCGCCAAACATCACATGAGACATTTTATCGATCTGCTCATGAGCAGCCTGATTCAGTTCTGCGTTGTTGTAGCCATGAATGACCGACCACCAGGAGGCCATTCCATCAATCAACTCAAGGCCATCTGCAAGCTTAATACGAACGCCTGAGGCTGATTCGACGGCATACATAGGTGGAGGATTAATCATTGAGGAATAAGGATGCCAGATATGCTGTTGGTCAAAAGCGATCTGCTCTGGTGCTGTAGTCATGCGCTGGTGTTCCTTAGGCTTGTTAGGTCGGACAGATGGGTATTTTCAATTAACCGATAAATAAATGAAAGGTTTGACCAAAGTTTTAGGGAACCAATGGCTATTAATGTGTTCTATTAACCAGAGATTGGGATAGAGAATAAAAAAGAAAAAATTTTGAAACTTTATTCTTAACCCTCAGTCACAGAACGCATGAGCAGTGACAGGCTCACATAATCGTAAGCAAATTTAAAAAAATTTAGATTGGGGTAAATTCAAATGGCTAATAATTCTACTGTAAAACCTATGGTTGCTGCTGTTGGTGCAGCGTTCATTGCTGGCATGGCTACTGCACCAGTTGCAACTGCGGCTGAGAACCCATTTGCTGCGACTGAACTGTCTTCAGGATACAGCCAGCAGGTTGCTATGAACGAAGGTAAGTGCGGCGAAGGTAAGTGTGGCGGTAAAAAAGCTGAAGGCGAAGGCAAATGCGGTGAAGGCAAATGCGGTGGTAAAAAAGCTGAAGGCGAAGGTAAGTGCGGCGAAGGTAAATGCGGCGGCAAAAAAGCTGAAGGCGAAGGTAAATGTGGTGAAGGTAAATGCGGTGGTTCTAAGTAACCTTCGTTATGCTTCCTAGTAGCTAAACCCCTGGCCCTGCTATGCGGGGCTTTTTTATCTCCTTTCCTGAGGTGAACTATGGAAAATAAATCTTATCCCTTAAACGGGGCTGGTTTCGGTTACCGAAGATGCATGAGTGAAACACTGAAAGATGTGGATGCTGCAGCGTTTGATTTTCTGGAAATCGCTCCTGAGAACTGGATGGGATTGGGTGGACGTTTTGGTAAATCTTTTAAGAGTTACACAGAACAGTTTCCATTTATGGCTCATGGGCTTTCACTGTCAATTGGCGGCCCAACACCTCTGGATATGGAATTCTTAAAGAATCTAAAGGGATTTATCGCGGAGCATAATATCAGGGGTTATTCGGAACATCTGAGTTACTGTTCGGATGATGGCCATCTTTATGATTTGATGCCGATTCCTTTTACAGAGGAAGCGGTTAAGTATGTGGCAGAGCGGATTCGTACCGTACAGGATGTGCTGGAGCAGCGCATCGCCATGGAAAATGTCTCGTTTTACGCGGCTCCTGGCGCAGAGATGACGGAACAGGAGTTTCTGTTAGCGGTTCTTGAAGAAGCTGATTGTGATCTGCTGCTGGATGTAAATAACATTTATGTGAACAGCATTAACCACGGTTACGATGAAGAACGGTTTTTAAGTGCTATGCCGGCTGAGCGGATCATGTATGTACACATCGCTGGTCATTACAATGAAGCCGAAGATCTTATTGTCGATACTCATGGAGCGGATGTGATTGATCCGGTCTGGCATCTGCTGCAAAAAGCATATGACCAGTTTGGTGCATTACCCACGCTGCTTGAGAGGGACTTTAATATCCCGCCTATGCCGGAACTGTTGAAAGAAGTTGAACAGATTCGTTTTTATCAGAATCAGTGGAAAATGAGCCATGAACAAACAGTTGCCTGATTTTCAGCAGCTGCAATATCAATTTGCGGCTCATATCCGTAACCCGGAAAGAAATGCAAAACCTTCCGAAATTGAAGATCGCCGAATGGCAATCTACCGGGACCTTTTCTTTAACAATGTGAAAGGTTTTCTGGAAGGTGTTTTCCCCGTTTACAGGAAGATCAGTAATGATGATTACTGGCTGAAACTGGCGCGGGAGTTTTTCGATCACCACCACTGTCATACACCGTATTTTCTGGAGATAGGTCAGGAGTTTCTTGAGTTTGTTAATAATGAGCGCGAGCCCTGCGAAGAAGATCCAGCATTTATGCGGGAGCTACTGCATTATGAATGGGTCGAACTCGCTCTGGATGCCTCAGAAATACAACTGCCTCTGGATAACGTCAATGCCAACGGTGATCTTTTAGAAGGCCACCCTGTGCAGTCTCCATTAGCGTGGTTGCTTTCCTATCAGTTCCCGGTGCACTGCATCCGTCCTGATTACCAGCCTGAGGTCCCACCTGAGAATCCTACTTTCCTTATTGCATACCGTGATCGGGAATTTGAAGTTCATTTCATGGAAGTTAATTCTGTTACCGGACGGTTGTTATACCTGTTATCAGAAGATGAAAAGATGAGCGGTGAGCAAGCGTTGTCGCAGATTGCTGAGGAGATGCAGCACCCGGATACCGAACAGGTTATCAGTGGTGGTTTAAAAACGATGGAACATTTGCGCTCTAAGGGAATCATACTGGGTACAACACAATAATTATTCTCCCTGGCTTGAGTGTCAGGTTTGGACTAAGGGTGAAACAATGGCAAATGCAGTGATTAATTTTGCTAACCGTTTACAGAATGTGCTGAATTGCACACGTTGCGCAGATGGCTTAGCTCCTCTGCTGTTACGTCTTTATCTGGCTCCGGTATTTTTACAAGCCGGTTGGAATAAACTCTCTCATTTTGAAGACACCGCCGCATGGTTTGGTAATCCTGAATGGGGTCTGGGTTTACCTATGCCTGAGGTAATGGCTGCTTTGGCAGCAGGTACAGAATTTCTCGGGGGGATTCTTTTAATTGTTGGTCTGGCTGTACGTTGGATCAGTATTCCTCTGATGGTGACAATGCTGGTGGCTGCTTTTGCAGTACACTGGGAGAATGGTTGGCTGGCGATTGCTGATGGTGGAAGCTGGTTGGCTAATGAGCGCGTTATGGAGGCTCAGGAGCGTTTATCTGCGGCTAAAGGTATTCTTCAGGAGCATGGTAACTACAGTTGGTTAACAGGCAAAGGTTCGGTTGTGATTTTGAATAATGGTATTGAGTTTGCCATTACTTACTTTGTTATGTTGCTGAGTTTGTTTTTTACCGGAGCAGGGCGTTTTGTCAGTGTCGACTATTTTGTCGAGAAGTGTTTCCGAGATAAGTAAAACCCAGAACATAAAAAAGGCCGCATTTGCGGCCTTTTTTATGGATAAAGCTTAGTGCTGGCGGGGTGTTGTCATAATGCAATACATCGCATCAGCATACCAATGGGAAGCGCTCATCATGTCATTGATATTTTCTGATTCAAACAGTCTTTCAATATAACCTTCATAGAGAGCGCTGCTTTCTTCTATAAGATTGTCTACCTGTGCGATTAATAAGTTCATAACATACCTCTTTTAACGAATACTCCCTCAAGCTTTTCCATATGCAATATTGTGCTTAACTAATTCCTGACCATTCTATCCGGATATTAGACTTTGGTCAAATATTGACCTGTTAGTTTGGTGGGTCGATAAGCTCAATTGAGTCGACAAAAATCGTCTCAGAAGTGATTCGAAAGCGGATGTTGGTGTGGTGTAAAAGAACGCCATAACCTTTCTCCGTACTGTCTTTTTTGTATGCGGGCCTTGGATCACAGCGCAGTAATTCCTCAACTTGTTGTTTGTACGGTTGCTGCAGGAGTAAACCGACCTTTTCACAGCAATGAAGTGCCTGTTCAGAAAACTGTACTTCCTGTTTCAACAGAGGGATATCAGGAGCAAATTCGCAAGAGGCATCAGAAATGCTGTCGGAATAGGGTAGATAGGGTTTTATATCGATTATAGGAGTGCCATCAAGCAGATCGGCACTACTGATCACAAGTTGAATAGTGCCCTTGTCTTCTTCTATAGCGATGAGCTTTACGGGTGACATACCGATAGGGTTGGGCCTGAATGGCGAACGGGTTGCAAAAACCCCCATCCGTTTATTACCGCCTAAACGAGGAGGGCGAACGGTTTGCGACCAGCCTTTATCCACGCACTCGCTGAAAATAAACAGCAACCAGATATGGCTGCATTGTTTCAGCCCGCGAATGGTATCTGGATGATTGCATTCACCCAGTAGCTCTACCCTGGAAATGAGATTGGGGGCAAGACCTGGTTGGCGAGGAATGCCAAACTTTTCCCGGTAAGGGCTGTGGACGACCCCTATCGGGTTAAATGAATAACTGTCAGTCATAACACTCAGAACTCAGACGTCTGGAAGATCGGCCGATTATCCACCCTACCCGGATTTAATAGCAAACAATTACTCTCATTATGGGTTCAGCATGTGTTCGCGTGTTTCCATAGGTGAGATACCACTCCAGTAACGACCTGCTTTTTCTACTTGTTCCGCCAGGCGATGTATATGGCTGAGGGCGTCCAGCAGCATAATGCTGTCTTGTGGTTTCAGTGAGCCGGATAATGTGGACTCCATCACCTGAGATTTTATATGCTGATACTGTTTCTCAAGGTCTTTCAGTAGCTTCCTGCTTTCGATGCCGGACAGGTTATAGGTGCTGTGGATTTCACTGCTATCAATCAACTCAATAATTTGTTGCTGGAAATTATGAATCAACTCTTTGAGGGAGTGATCGGACACCAGATCAAAGAATTCATAATAGTTCGGCATAAGAGAAGATAGCCTGGCAATTTCACTGTAGTAACGCGTAATTCGCATCGCTGTTGGAAGAATGATACTGATCTCTTCAGTGAGGTTTTCCCGGGCTATATTCTGATTATATTTGCCAATTTTACCGTTGAGCTTGTGAATGCTGTTCATCATAGATGTCAGTCTCGGCATATCTTTGGAGTCGGCACTAATGGCGGCTCTCGCCATGGTGGAACTAAGCTGGCTGACTCGCATCAGTTCGTTGTTCATCGCTTCAATCGCTAAGCTGGGTGTGGTGAGTAGTGTCTTATCCAGGAATTCCGTACGACTGAGGTCTTCTTCCTGCGAACGAAACCGATGCCTGAGAAAATGTTCCAGCTTATCAGTGATGGGCCACATGATGGCGACGCCCACAACATTGAAGATGGTATGAAACAGTGCCAGTAAAGTTACGTAATCATAATTTATGGCGTTTCCATCGATCAGGCTGGCAGTCAGTATCAGTAGTAATACACCCACAGTGCCGGTGATTAGATTAAAAATCACATGCGCAGCGGCAATGCGTTTCGCATTAGAGGTTGCCCCAATTACGGATAAAACGGCTGTTGAGGTAGTACCTAGGTTAGCTCCAATTACAAGAGCTCCGGCAGCCGCAAGAGGGATCGAACCCGCTGCGGTCAGTGACAGTGTCACTGCCATGGCTGCGGAGGAAGATTGCATCAGAAAGGTCAGTACAAAACCGGCAACTACAAAGAGGATAAGACCTAACCCGGATTGTTGTATCTCTGCGAGGGGGAGTTGTTCATCCAGCCCTTCAAAGGCAGTTTTTAGAAAATCCAAGCCTATGAAGAATAAACCAAAACCTGCCAGTGCCATACCCAGATGACTGATCTTGCGTTCATTGCCTGTCAGTTTCAGTAACATCCCCACCGCCACCAGAGGGAGGGCGAATGCGCTGATTTTAATCTTGAAGCCAATGATGGCAACAAGCCAGCCGGTCATGGTTGTACCTATGTTACAACCATAGATTACGTTTATGGATTGTCGTAGACGTAATAGGCCTGCATTTACAAAACCAATGGTCGCTACTGTTACTGCGCTGGATGATTGTACAAGCGCTGTAATTAATATTCCTGAGACCAGTCCCCGTCCCGGAGACTTAGTAGCCGCTTCAAGGGTTTTCTTTAATTTCTGGCCGGCGGCCTGTTTCATGCCGCTGGTCATTAAATGCATACCGAGAAGGAAAAGACCAAGTCCCCCGGTCAGATCCCCTAATAGTCCTAAGTTCATAGCCAATCTTATTTTGAAAATTTCTTTAATTGTTGTTGCAGATTCGATGTTTAGCAATGATCAGGGTTAAAGAAATGCCTTAATGTTCTGTTCGGGCAATGACTAAAGCCTCCACATGTTTAACACCTGCGCTTTTTAAACAGCGGGCGGCTTCATTTAATGTTGCGCCAGTGGTCATAACATCATCGATAAGCATGACCGATTCATAATTGATCGGACGACACTTAAATGCCCCTTTGGGATTGTTGAGCCTTGAAGACCGGGGAAGCTGCATCTGTCTTTCTGTTCGTTTAATTTTGATCAGACAGTTTCGATCAACTGGAATGTTGATATGTTTTGAAAGTTCGGATGCCAGTAATTCTGCTTGATTAAACCCGCGCTTGAAACGACTAAAGGAATGCATAGGGATTGGGATGAGGGTCTTTATTTCAGGATTAAGTGTGATTCGGTCAGCGGTGAGCGCCGCCAGATGCCCAATTAATTGAGGTTGGTGGCTGTATTTGATCTTGCCGATGAGTTTGTTAATAGGAAATCGGTATTCAAATAGAGCGGTGACGTTGTCGTAAAAAGGTGGTTTTTTTTGGCACTCAGCGCAGATCAGTATTCCGTCCTGAGTGGGTATTGGGATTGAGCAAATACTACAGACATTGCTTAACCAGGGAAGGTCATTAGTACAGGCTTCGCAGAAACCTGAGGGGAGGCATGCATGGTTTTTACATAACATGCACTGGTTAAATAATGATCTATAGTTTACCTTTGTTGTAATCATTGGTTGACAGCTCCGTCTGTCAGGATAAAATTGCCACATTCCATTGTGAGCAGAATAACAAGCCGCTGAGTCAGAAGCTTAAGCGGTTATTTTCCGGGAGAATGAGCAAGATGCAACAGTTGGGTGAAATTCGTCATGACTGGACGCAAGCGGATGTAAAAGCGCTTTTCGAGCTGCCGTTTAATGATCTGATGTTTAAAGCACAGACTGTGCATCGCCAGAACTTTGATCCTAACGAAGTGCAGGTCAGTACTTTGTTATCTATTAAGACCGGTGCCTGCCCCGAAGACTGTAAATATTGTCCACAAAGTGGTCATTACAACACGGGGTTGGAAAAGGAACGCTTGATGCAGGTTGAGCAGGTTCTGGAGAAGGCCAAAAAAGCCAAAGAAACCGGTTCTACCCGTTTCTGTATGGGGGCTGCCTGGAAGCACCCTGCAGATAAAGATATGCCTTACGTCGTTGAGATGGTTAAGCGGGTCAAAGAACTGGGTCTGGAAACCTGTATGACGCTGGGAATGCTGGATGAAGACAAGGCCGGTCAGCTCGCGGATGCAGGACTTGATTACTACAATCATAACCTCGATACGTCCCCAGAGTTCTACGACAAAATCATTACGACCCGTACTTATCAGGACCGATTGGATACCCTGCAGAATGTCCGCGACTCGGGCATGAAGATCTGCAGTGGCGGTATTCTTGGTATGGGCGAAACAGCGACAGACCGCTACGGTCTTTTAATGCAATTAGCGAACATGCCTGTTCAGCCGGAAAGTGTCCCAATCAATATGTTGGTTAAAGTAGAGGGTACCCCTCTGGAAAATGTTGATGATCTGGACCATCTGGACTTTATCCGCACCATTGCGGTTGCCCGCATCATGATGCCTAAATCCCATGTTCGTCTTTCTGCTGGTCGCGAAAAAATGAGCGATGAGATGCAGGCAATGACCTTCTTTGCGGGAGCTAACTCCATTTTCTATGGTGAGTGCCTGTTGACCACGCCTAATCCTGAAACCCATCGAGATATCCAGTTATTCCGTAAGCTGGGTATTAATATGGAACAGAAAATTTCTGACTCCGATGAGACTCAGGAAGCCGCTCTGATGAACAACCTCCAGAAACAACAGGATCGTGAGCATTTCTACGAAGCCTGATTAATCACGGAGGCTGTTGCCTCCGTCAGTTAAGAACTTCATATGTCATTTGATGAGTTATCAGCTGAGCTGAATAATCGTAAGCAGCAATTTCTTTACCGCCAACGGCGTACTCTGGAAACTCCACAACAGCCTTTGGTAAAAGTGGATGGCAAAGAGTACCTGGCATTCTGCTCAAATGATTATCTGGGGCTGGCAAATCACCCTGATGTGATTAGTAGTTTTCAACAAGCAGCGAATATCTATGGCGTAGGTGGTGGAGCATCTCATCTGGTCAATGGTCACAGCCATGCTCACCACGAACTGGAAGAAGCATTAGCTGAGTTTACCGGGCGACCCCGGGCGCTGTTGTTTTCGACTGGTTATATGGCAAACCTGGGCGCAGTAAACGCTTTGTTGGATAAACAGGATGCGGTGTTTCAAGATCGTATCAACCATGCGTCTTTACTGGATGCCGGGCTATTAAGTGGTGCCAGGTTCCAGCGTTACCTGCATAACGATGTAGAAAGTCTGGATAAGCGTTTAGGCAAAACGGAAGCACGCCGTAAATTGGTAGTTACCGATGGTGTGTTCAGTATGGACGGCGACATCGCTGACCTGCCAGGAATTGCCAGCGCTTGCCAGAAGCATAATGCCTGGTTAATGGTAGATGATGCCCATGGTTTTGGTTGCCTGGGTAAGCAGGGTGGTGGTTGTGCGGAATACTTTGATATGCCCGCGGAGCAACTGCAGGTGTTGGTTGGGACTCTGGGTAAAGGTTTCGGTACAGCGGGGGCATTTGTCGCGGGATCAGAAGAACTGATAGAAACATTAATTCAGCACGCCAGAACCTATATCTACACAACCAGTATGCCACCAGCTGTTGCAGCGGCGACCCTGACCAGCCTGAAACTTCTGGAATCAGAAAACTGGCGTCGAGAAAAACTGCAGGCACTGATCAAACAATTCCGACAAGGCTGCGAACAACTGGGTTTGCAACTGATGGACTCGCCAACGCCGATCCAGCCCATCCTGATTGGAGAGTCCGATAAAGCACTCGAGATCAGTCAGGGCCTTGAGCGCGAAGGAATCTTTATCAGTGCGATAAGGCCACCTACAGTGCCTCAGGGAAGCGCTCGTTTAAGAGTGACATTGAGTGCTGCTCATAATGAGTCCCAAGTAGAGGTTTTATTGGGCAAGCTTGAGAAAGTTGCTTCAGAGAGTGGAATTATATGAGCCTGTGGAGAGAGTACAGAGAAAACTCAGGCAAACCTGAAATGGTGTTGTTGCACGGCTGGGGTATGAGCAGTGCTGTTTGGGGGGCGTTTGCTGATGCACTGTCTGAATGTTTCAGTTTGACGCTGATCGATCTTCCTGGCCTGGGTAACAGCCGTGATTATCCTGAACTCTATACAACGGACGCTGTTGTGGATCTGTTGGTGGATAGCTGTCCCGATAAGGCCATCTGGTTGGGTTGGTCTATGGGTGGGCAGTTTGCTGTTGCATTTGCGGAGCGTTTTCCCGAGCGGGTAACTAAGCTGATTACGATCGCTTCTAACCCTTGCTTTGTGGAACGTGATGATTGGCCGTCTGCAATGCTGGAGCAAACCCATGCTCAGTTTGAGCAATCTCTCTCCGATAACCCTGATAAAACCTTGACCCGTTTCTGTATGTTACAGACACAGGGGGCAGAAAAAGCTAAAGAAACCCTGAAAATGCTTAGAACTCTTTTGGCAGATACGGCTCATACGGCCCCTGAAGAGAGTCTTTCTGCACTCAGAGAGGATGTTCGACAGCAGTTGGGTCGCCTTAAGTTACCCATTTTACAGTTGTTTGGTGAGAAGGATTTACTAGTACCAGCTTCTGCGGCCGATGGTTGTGAGCGTATTACCGGCCAACAGACAATTACCTATGCTGGTGCGGGGCATCTGCCGTTTTACTCTCATCAAGAACAAGTATTAAACGACATTATGGCTTTTTGTGTGGTGGAGCCATAAGTGGTGCAGCAATTGATCGATAAACAACGAATTGCAAACTCATTCAGCAATGCTGCCAGTACTTACGATAGTCTGGCGGAGCTACAGCGTCAGGTCGGGACTGAACTTCTGGATTATCTGCCTAAGCAGCATCCAGATGATATACTGGATCTTGGTTGTGGTACGGGTTATTTCACGCCAATTTTGAAACAGCGCTATCCGGAAGCTTATTTATTCAATCTGGATTTGGCTCTGGGGATGCTTCACTACGCGCGTAGTCATCGTCCTGCTGAGAATGCCAGTTGGTTGTGTGCTGATGCTGAATCGTTACCTCTGGCGGATAAAAGCATCAGCCTGATCTATTCCTCGTTAGCTATTCAATGGTGTGAAAACATCGGTCAGTTATTTGCTGAGATTCAACGGATACTGAAACCCGGCGGGCGGTTTGTGTTTGCGACGCTGGGGGCGGAGACCTTATCTGAGTTAAAAGTAGCCTGGCAATCCGCAGATACTGATACCCACGTAAACCGGTTTTATGACCAGTCACATATCCGAGCAAGTATCCACGACGGACTTAACGTCAATTCCTTTCATGAAGACAACAAGGTTTTGAAATATCGGGAATTAAAAGAACTGACCGATGAGCTAAAAGGGATTGGGGCGCACAATATGAATTCTGGCCAGCCTATTGGTTTGGTTGGGCGAGAAAAGCTGCGTAGATTCAAGGCCGGTTATGAAGCCCAGAGAATGACTGACGGCATGCTCCCGGCTACATACCAAGTATTTTATGTTGTTCTTGAGAAACCATTAGAGAATTAAGCAGACAGATGGCAAAGCATAGTTTTTTCCTTACAGGGACCGATACTGATGTTGGCAAAACGGTTGTGGCAGCGGGATTACTCGCAGCAGCCAATGCTAAGGGATTAAGCTCTATGGGGTTAAAACCTATAGCAGCCGGTTGCGATGAAACCGAAGAGGGTTTACGCAATGATGATGCATTAAAGATACAGAGTGCGGCGAGTATTCAGCTGCCCTATGAGCAGATAAACCCGATTGCATTTGCGCCACCTATAGCACCTCATATAGCTGCGATGCAGGAAAAGAGGATGTTAAGTGCGGACCGCATTTCCGGATTATGCAAAGGGGCACTGATGCAACCGGCAGACTTCGCAATAGTTGAAGGAGCTGGCGGTTGGCGGGTGCCTCTGAGTCATCGAGAAACCTTTGCTCACATCGCAAAACATCTCAACCTGCCTGTCATTATGGTTGTGGGTATGAAACTGGGATGTATTAACCATGCTCTGTTAACCGCTGAGGCGATTGCTCGGGATGGTTTGAAATTGGCAGGATGGGTGGCTAATCGGGTTGATCCGGATATGGCCTGTTATGACGAAAACGCGGCCACAATTGAGATGATGCTCAGAGCGCCTCTTCTGGGTGAAGTACCGCATTTGATTGAACCTTCTGCTGTTAATGTTGCCGAATATTTTGATCTGGATAAGTTAATAGACGCTTGATCTGGCTAAAAAATGAACATTTATGCTGGTTGAGCTATAATTACTGCTGCAATAGTGCTGTCTGGAATTTTTCTGGAGGTGGAGTAATGAATGTAACAAATTCACTGCAAAGCGGATTTATCGGCATAAACCGTGGTTTAGATAATTCTCCAAGAGCTGCTGGAGATGTAACAGGTTCAGGTAAACCTGATCAACCAGAGCAGGCGACTGGAGTTGTTCGTGATGAAGCCGTGACCGAATCGGCTGGTGGTGGCGAAGTCGTTGCTGCAGAAACCAAGGTGGTAAGTCAGGCTGTAGAACCTGGTGAACCCGGTGGTATTATCAATATAAAGGTCTGACCCAAACAATATTGGGTATGGCCTTCCTTATAACGTGAATAGGTAAATTTTAAGGGGGGAGTGAATGCAGATCGTTCTGGCAGCTCAATCTCAAACCTTAAATTCGAATGCAGTCTCTCAAGAACTTCGTTCCCGCGAAGTTCAACAGTTTCTTTCGTCTTCCAAAAGTTTACCTATTGAAGAAGAGCTTCAATCTTCCCGCAATCTGTTTAACCGTGATCGGGTCACCATTTCCCCTCAGGCGGCTGAATTATCACGCCTGGCATCCACAGGCGAAACTCAGCTTGAGACTGAAGAGGGTGAGTTTGTAGGGCTCGAATCTTCAGGCGCATCGCCTCAGTCCTCTATAACTCCTAGTCGTGCAGAAACAGAGGAAATTGAGAGGCAAGAGCTGGAACAAACCCGCGAACTGTCTAAAAGAGATAGAGAAGTTCGTGCCCATGAGCAGGCGCATGCTGCTATAGGTGGTCAGTACGCTTCCGCACCCAGTTTCACATATGAGCGAGGTCCTGATGGGCGCTTGTATGCAGTGGAAGGGGAAGTGAAAATTGATACATCTCCAATCCCCAATGATCCCGAAGCAACTCTGGAGAAAGCTGAAACTATCCAGCGAGCAGCTTTAGGGGTTGCGGAGCCCTCTTCGGCTGACCGTGCGGCGGCGGCTGATGCCAGAGCAATGGCCGTAGAAGCAAGGGCGGAGCTTTTGAGGCAGGATGAGCAGCAGCGTACTGAACAGACTGAAGCTCGAAGTTCAGATGAAGAGCAGGATGAAGATGATAGCCCAACCGCAGGTGAGCGTTTACAGGATTACCGTGATCAGCAGCAAGCTCGTTCCGCTGGTGCTGCTGAAGCCTTAGAAGATTTCAACGATCTGTTAACTGATATCAACAAACAACTGGCTGAAATTAACAAGAAACTGGTTGATGCCGGTGTACTTGAAAAACTGATTCCTGAGGGCGCTTTCCTCGATCAGCGTGTCTGATTAATCTGCCAGATATTCCACAATCAACTTCGTAAATTCTGCTGGTTTTTCTGCATGCGGCCAATGACCTGCATTCTTAATGACTTTGTAATCTGCTTTTGGGAAAAGGTTTAAGACAGCATCCCTGTATTCCGGAACCATATAATCTGAATTAGCCCCTTTAATAAATAGAACCGGTTGAGAGTATAAGGTGCCTGCAGGAGCGGCACTGATATTGTCATAACCATCATAAAGGGCTTGCAGGTTCATTCTCCAGCCAAACTCTTTGTTTTCGGTGCGATAGAGGTTGGTCAGCAGAAATGCTCTTACGGCAGCATCGTCAATATATTCCGAAAGTGTCTGATCGGCCTCGCCTCTGGATTTAAGATTTTTCAGATCTATAGCGAACAGGCCTTTGAAAACATCATCATGGTGAGCTGAGTATTGCACCGGAGCTATATCCACAATAATCAGTTTCTCTATTAAGTCAGGGTGATTCAGTGCCAGCTGCATAGCCACTTTGCCACCCATTGAATGTCCCAGAATATGCGCTTTACTAAGATCAAGATGGGACATGAGTTCGACGATATCAGATGCCATAAGTGAGTAATCAATGTCATCACAGTGTGGTGACTTTCCGTGATTTCTCATATCAACAGCGATGACCTGGTAGTCATTCGAGAGGGCTTTGATCTGGTTATTCCAATTAAGGAAAGTACCAAACAAGCCGTGCATGATTATAAGAGGTTTTCCTTCACCAAAGATCTGATAATTCAAAAGCATGCTATTTGCCTAAAATAAAGGCGGCTTAGAAGCCGCCTGTGTTTATTCTAATTGCTACAATCTTACAAAATTTCCAACAGCTCAACATCAAATACAAGAGCTGAATAAGGAGGGATACCACCTGGAGAACCTTGTGCACCGTATGCAAGGCCATAAGGAATGAATAGCTTCCATTTAGCGCCTTTGTTCATCAGTTGCAGGGCTTCAGTCCAGCCAGCAATGACACCACCTACAGGGAATTCAGCAGGCTGGCCGCGGTCGTATGAGCTATCAAACACTTTACCGTCGATGAAGGTACCGTGGTAATGGGTGCGAACTTTAGACTCTTTAGAAGGTTTTTCACTACCTTCTTCGCCTGCTTCAATGATTTCGTACTGCAGGCCAGATTCTAATACTACAACCCCGTCACGCTTAGCGTTTTCTGCCAGGAAGGCTTCGCCTTCTGCGGATGCTTCTTTAGACGCTTCTTCCTGCTGAGCACGCAGGCGTTCATTAAGAACGTTAAACGCTTCTTGAATATCTTTAACTTCAACACGCATTGCTGCGCCATCCAGAGCATCAGCGATGCCTGCGGAAATTGCGCTTACATCCATACCATCAAATGGCTGCTGTGCCAGTTGGTCTCCCATTTGGCGACCGATACCGTAGCTTGCTTTTTGTTCCAGTGTTTCCAGTTGTACTTCAGACATTGATATAGTCTCGCTTGGTCATAAAAAACGAGCTCAAATCAGAGCTCGTTGCGAAGATCGTTATTGATTCAGAAATAATATGGGGTCAACTCTGGTGTTATTCAAGCTCACACTCCAATGGAGATGTGGGCCTGTAACTCGACCGGTTTTTCCGATCAGTCCAATCAGGTCTCCAGTGTTAACTCTATCCCCGATTTTTGCCTCAATTTTGCTCATGTGGCAGTACATGGTTGTCAGACCATGACCATGATTGATGATCACTGTATTGCCATTGAAAAAATAATTACCGGTATCTGCAATTACGCCCGGTGCGGGTGCAGTGATTGGAGCTCCTACTGGAGCGGCTATATCTAACCCACTGTGTGGATTACGTGGCTGTTTGTTGAAAAAGCGTTTAAGGCCAAATGGGCTGCTGAAAGGGCCTTTTGCGGGTAGCTCAAATCGGGTGACCGGCTGTTCAGATTGGCTCCAGAGCTTAAAGGCTGCAGTCATTTTCGCTTTTTCTCTGCGCCAGCGTTTCACGTCTTCAGGGTCTGGCTCCACGTGGCGTTTATTTTTTATGGTCAGATACTGAGCTTTATACTCTTTACCTGCGATATTGAAATAGAATGAAGTGGCATTGGCTCGCAGGTGTTGTTTTTGGTCGGGTTTTGCGCTCAGGGGTATACCAGCTATTGCGATCCAATGGCTTTGTTCCTGAAAGGGCGTTCCCTTGGTGCTAACCACCATGACCTGATTGCCTTTATACCAGGCTGATGGCAGTTTATTTTGGTCCAGACCTTCCAGAGGAATGATTGCAACCCCGCCAGGCACCCGGTTTTCTTTTGGTAGCTCCAGAGCGCTGATCTGGAAGCTGATTAGGGTGACAAAGCACAATACGCTAATACGAATAAACATCTTTAATATATGAGGCATCTTGTTAGTCCGTGATTTTTTCTATGCGGCTATGAATACGGCCTTGTCGCAGTTGTGTTTCTACCTGGTCGCCAACCGAAACCTGAGCGGTATCCATCAGAACTTTACCTTGCTCGTCCTTAACAATGGCGTAACCGCGTTCCAGTGTCGCCAGCGGACTGACCGTATTGAGCTGGTGCATGAGGGATGCGAGTTTAAGCTTGTTTTGTTTCAGTAGCGTGAGAGTGGCCTGGGTTAATCGGGCGTGAAGGTTCGCGGTTCTATCTTTTTGCCGTTCCAGTAACTGAGTGGGTGATTGTGATTTCAGGCGACTGGAAAGCTCACTGTTTTTTTGTGCTTTAGCTGAAATTATGAGCTTGATGCTTTTGTGTAATCGCAGTTCGAGATTATCCAAACGTTGAGCCTGCTCCCGGAGTTTTTGTCCTGGATGGCGCAGTCTCTGTTTTAAATGTCTTACTTGAGTTTCCGCTTTTTCGATGCGTTGGCTCATTAAGCGCATCAGGCGATCTTGTAGCTGATTTACTCTGAGCTTCAACTGATGTTGATCTGGACTTATAAGCTCCGCAGCAGCTGAAGGCGTGGGAGCCCGGACGTCAGCAATAAAGTCGGAAATGACCACATCAACTTCGTGACCAACGGCGCTTATGACAGGGATATCGCAGTCAAACAGTGTTCGGGCAACCCGTTCGTCATTAAAAGCCCAAAGATCTTCGAGTGAGCCGCCGCCGCGTCCAACGATCAGGATGTCACATTCCTGGTGGGCTTCGGCGAGAATAATGGATCGACAAATTTGTTCCGGAGCATCCTCACCCTGAACCGCTGTAGGGTAGATAGTCACGGGCAAACCGGGGAAACGTCTTTTTAAGACGGTCAGAATATCGTGAACAGCTGCACCTGTAGGTGAGGTCACAATCCCCAAATGAGTGGGTTGTTTGGGTAGTGGCTTTTTGTGGTTTGTGTCAAATAAACCTTCTTTCTGAAGCTTTGCTTTCAGTTGATCAAATGCAATCTGTAAAGCGCCGCTGCCAGCAGATTCCAGATGTTCACAGATAAGTTGGTATTCGCCACGGCCTTCATAGAGGCTGACTTTGGCTTTCACTACAACTCTGTCACCGTTTTTAGGTGGTGTGCGAAGGTGAAAGTTACGATTCTTAAACATCGCACAGCGAACCTGGGCTTTACTGTCCTTGAGGGTAAAATACCAATGACCTGAGCTGGGGCGTACAAAATTGGATATTTCACCTTCTACCAGAATGGTTAGAAATGACCTTTCCAGAAGGGTTCGGGCCTGACGGTTGAGTTCCGACACGCTGATGGTCGGTTGTTTTACGGAATTTGGATGCGGTATTTCGTTCAACATGCGTGACATCTTAAACCATCTGCTTCGATTGGCTAGCCACAATTGCTATATTTAGAATTCAGGCTTTAATTAGTTCGTCACGATTAACTTTTAGATTGAGACAAAAGGCTAATTTCTGTATAATTTCGCGTTTAAATTTTTCTGACTATAGGCTGGCAAAGAATGTTGCGAATTGCTGAGGAAGCACTCACTTTTGACGATGTGTTGCTGGTTCCGGGCTACTCTGAAGTACTGCCAAAGGACGTATCACTGAAAACTCGCCTGACCAAGGGTATAGAACTGAATATTCCTTTGGTTTCAGCTGCGATGGATACTGTAACCGAATCTGGTCTGGCAATTGCCATGGCGCAGGAAGGTGGCATCGGCATCATCCATAAAAATCTGACGATCGAGCAACAGGCTACTGAAGTTCGCCGTGTGAAAAAGTATGAAGCGGGTGTCGTGAGTGACCCGGTTACATGCCGCTCTGACATTAGTGTTGGTGAGCTTCGCATTTTGGCAGAACAGGTTGGTTTCTCTGGATTTCCTGTAGTTGATGATGACGAGTTGGTTGGTATTGTAACTGACCGTGACTTCCGTTTTGAGAAAAAGCTGGAAGCAAAAGTATCATCGATCATGACTCCAAAAGAGCGTCTGGTTACGGTTAAAGAGGGTGTTGATCCTGATGATGTGCGTAATCTACTGCGCAAACACCGTATCGAAAAAATCCTGGTAGTTGATGATGCCTTTAAATTGCAGGGCATGATGACTGTTAAGGATATGAACAAGGCTCAGTCTCACCCTATTGCTGCGAAAGACGCAAAAGGTCGTTTGATTGTGGGTGCTGCTGTTGGTACTGGCCCGGAAACACCTGATCGCGTAACTGCTCTGGTTGAAGCGGGTGTTGATGTGATCATTGTTGATACTGCTCATGGTCATTCCAAGGGTGTTATTGATCGTGTTGCATGGGTTAAACAGACTTACCCGCAGGTTCAGGTTATTGGTGGCAACATTGCCACTGCTGAAGCAGCTATTGCCCTTGCAGATGCCGGTGCAGATGGTGTTAAAGTAGGTATTGGTCCGGGTTCTATCTGTACTACGCGTATCGTAGCAGGTGTTGGTGTTCCACAGATCAGTGCGGTGGCAAACGTTGCTGCAGCGTTGTCTGAGCGTGGTGTTCCTGTGATTGCGGATGGCGGTGTTCGTTTTTCCGGTGATCTGGCTAAAGCTGTTGTTGCTGGTGCGTCCGCTATTATGGTGGGTTCTATGCTGGCGGGTACTGATGAGGCGCCGGGTGAAGTTGAATTGTTCCAGGGTCGCGCATTTAAATCATACCGTGGTATGGGTTCACTGGGAGCGATGGGGCAATCTACAGGTTCTTCCGATCGTTACTTTCAGGATGCATCTAAAGGCGTTGAAAAACTCGTTCCTGAAGGTATTGAAGGGCGCGTTCCTTGTAAAGGCCCAATGGGTGGAGTGGTTCACCAGTTAGTAGGTGGACTGCGTGCAGCCATGGGTTATACCGGTAGTGCGGATATTCAAACTATGCGTACGGTTCCTCAGTTTGTTCGTATTACTAATGCGGGTATGAGTGAGAGCCATGTTCACGATGTGAGCATCACTAAAGAAGCTCCGAACTATCGCGTAAGCTAAGTATATAAACTCTGAAAAGAGGGGTGGATATTGTCCGCCCCCTTTTTTTTTTGCGGCGACGCTAAGGTCGCAAAGTTAAGAGATTGAAGGTTATGACCAAAGATATTCACGCTCAACGAATTCTGATTCTGGATTTTGGTTCTCAATACACTCAGTTGATTGCACGTCGTGTACGTGAAATTGGTGTTTACTGCGAGATTCATGCATGGGATATGTCTGAAGAGGATATCCGTGAATTTGCACCTAAGGGAGTTATCCTGGCGGGCGGACCTGAGTCGGTAACAGAAGGTGATTCACCTCGTGCACCAGAGATTGTGTTTAATCTGGATGTGCCGGTACTTGGTATCTGTTACGGCATGCAGACTATGGCAACGCAAATGGGTGGTCAGGTCTCTTCCTCCGATAAGCGTGAGTTTGGTTATGCTCAGGTACGTTTAGATGCAAGTCCTAGTCGTTTGTTGGAAGGCATCGAAGATCACGTAGCGAACAACGGCTCTCTTTCTCTGGATGTATGGATGAGCCATGGTGATAAGGTCACTGAATTGCCGGAAGGTTTCGCTGTCATTGCATCTACAGAATCTGCGCCTATAGCTGCAATGTGCCATCCGCAGAAAAAATTCTTTGGTGTTCAGTTCCACCCTGAAGTAACACACACTAAACAGGGCGGTCGTATTCTTGAACGCTTTGTAATCGAAATATGTGGTACTGAAGCGCTCTGGAACTCCGCAAATATTATTGCTGACCAGATCGAAAAAGTTCGCGCTCAGGTGGGAAATCAGAAGGTGCTGCTTGGTCTGTCTGGCGGTGTTGATTCCTCTGTTGTTGCAGCCCTGTTGCACAAAGCAATTGGTGATCAGCTTACCTGTGTGTTTGTGGATAATGGTCTTCTGCGAAAGCAGGAAGGTGATCAGGTTATGGACATGTTCGCTAAGAACATGGGTGTAAAAGTGATCCGTTCTGATGCAGAAGATCTGTTTCTGGGACGTTTGGAAGGCGAAAACGACCCTGAGAAGAAGCGTAAGATTATTGGTAATACCTTCATTGAAGTATTCGATGATGAAGCAACTAAGCTGACGGATGTTAACTTCCTGGCGCAAGGTACGATTTATCCGGATGTGATTGAGTCGGCAGCAGCAAAGACTGGCAAGGCGCACGTGATTAAGTCTCACCACAATGTGGGTGGTTTACCGGAAGATATGCAGTTTGATCTGGTTGAGCCACTACGTGAACTGTTTAAAGATGAAGTGCGTAAACTGGGTCTGGAACTGGGGCTTCCTTACGATATGGTTTATCGTCACCCGTTCCCTGGTCCGGGTTTGGGTGTACGTATTCTGGGTGAAGTTAAGAAAGAGTATGCGAATATCCTGCGTGAAGCGGATGCGATCTTCATCGAAGAGCTTCATAAAGCGGATTGGTATCACAAGACCAGTCAGGCGTTTGCGGTATTCCTGCCGGTTAAGTCTGTAGGTGTTGTCGGAGATGGTCGTCGTTATGAGTATGTCATTGCGATTCGTGCTGTAGAAACAATCGACTTCATGACTGCTCGTTGGGCGCATCTGCCTTATGAGCTGCTGGAAACTGTATCCAGCCGTATTATCAACGAGATACCGAAAGTTTCCCGTGTGACTTATGACATCAGTTCTAAGCCGCCGGCAACGATTGAGTGGGAATGATCTGATTCTGCTCCTAAAACTGCTATGATAAAAAGCCTGCTAAACGCAGGCTTTTTTATTTTCAGAAAACACCAATATGTCAGATCAACTATTGCAAGATGAGCTGTGGATGCATGAGGCCCTGTCATTGGCTGATCATGCAGAAAATGCCGGTGAAGTCCCTGTCGGTGCTGTTGTTGTGCTTAACGGCGAGGTCATTGGGGAAGGCTGGAATCACCCTATCAGTGGGCATGACCCTACCGCTCATGCAGAAATTATGGCATTGCGTGATGCGGCATCACGTGTCGGAAATTATCGCCTGGTGAATGCGGATTTATATGTCACTATCGAGCCTTGTACTATGTGTGCAGGCGCTATCGTTCATTCACGAATTCGTCGCTTGGTTTATGGTGCTCCGGAGGAAAAGTCCGGGGTAGCCCAAAGCAATGGTCAGTTGTTTGAACAGTCCTGGATGAATCATCATGTTGAGGTTGTTTCCGGCGTGTTGGCTGAACAGTGTGCTGGTAAAATCAGCGGTTTTTTTCAGCGTCGCAGAGCAGAGAAAAAGGCCATGAAGAAGGCGGCTAAAGAGCAGGCCGATTAAAGTGCTGGAAGGATGTCTTCTTTGACAGTCGCTGAGTCCCAACTTTCATGGTCAGGATTCATATCCGCATCTTCATCCTGTTTCTTCGCCTGGCGCACCTGTATTTCCCACTGTAGAAGTTCAATGTACTTCCTGATGTTGCTGACATAGTGAACGGGTTCATAACCGCGGGCATAGCCGTAACGAACTGTGCTGTAATGTTTTTCTTGTGTCAGAAGGGGGAGCTGTCTTTTAACATCATCCCATTTGTCTGGATTAAGGCCGGCGCGAGATGTTAATACTCTGGCATCCTCAAGATGACCATAACCGACATTGTATCCGGCCAGGGCAAACCATGTGTGATCGGGTTGTGGGATGCGTTCTGGTATCTTTTTCATGACTGACACCAGGTAGTGTGCTCCACCGATAATACTTTGCATCGGGTCCGTTCTATCTGTGACTTCCACCTCTTTAGCCGCAGCATTAGTGAGCATCATGATCCCTTTAACACCGGTTGGTGACACGGCTTTCGGGTCCCAATGGGACTCCTGATAAGCAATTGCTGCCAGTAACTGCCAATCAATATCTGTTTCTTGCTCCGCCATAAAGAAATACTGTTCAATCTTTGGAAAGCGGGTTTGCATATCCTCACGGAAGGTTGTTGTATCGTAATAATTTAAACTGTTACTGCGCTGAAAATACTTAATCTTCAGTGATTCTATAAGTTTCTTGGTGCTATCGAGAGCGAGAAACCTGTTTACAGAGTCGATCAGTGATTTATCACCGTAAGGTTTAAGCATCCAGGCTAAAGGCTGTTCCGCATCCAGATCGAATGCTTTTTTCAGACCAGGGAAAAATGTTTTTTGCGTATCAAAGGCAACAGCATCGGTAATTGTGTAATCAATCTCCTTGGTATGGACTTTTTCCAGTAGCTCTACTGCGGACAGTTCGGCAGTCTCTTCCCATTTAAGTTCAGGGTGTTCTGTTTGTAGTGCTTTCAGTAGTTCTGAGTGGCTGCTGTTCGCGAGTATGACTAATCTTTTATTTTTACTTATGAGGTCGTTAAGGTTTTTTGGTGCGGGTTGGCCTTGAGTTGTTCGGTATATCAGCGCGGTTGTGGTGTGCAGATAGGGTGTCGAAAAGTCAAAGTTCTCTTTTCTTTGCTCTGTAGCTGTGAGCATGGCGCCAGCAATATGAGCATCCCTGTTATCCATGGTGGTGAATAACCCGCCAAAAGAAGAAGGCAGTACTAATTCGAGTTTGATCCCTAAATGGTCTGCATAGGCTTTGGCAAGGTCATATTCGAAGCCTGCAGGCTCGCCTTTTTCGATAAAGTACGTATTTGGGGAGTTGCGGGTGGTCAGTTTCAGGGTGCCAGATTCTATAATCGCTCCAAGCTGAGTTTTGCTATTCCAGCTCAATAAGGCTGGAATGCAGAACAGCAATAGAATGACTAAGGCGTATGCAGCATCTTTTTTGCGAGTTATATCAAACATCGTACGGCTTTTCTGGTATCCATCAGGCTGATTCGGTAAAATTCACAGCCTGAATTTCTCCTGTAACCGCTGCCGGAAATGGCACAGCTACCAAGAGGCTCTATAAGAGATGCTGGCACTGCGCGGAGCACCTGCTCTTTCAGCTTTTCGCCATGAAAAGCTACTTTCTGTTCTTCAGTCTAAAATTCCTGCCGTAACAGGTCTATATGCTGAATTTATGCACTTTTCCGATCTGTCACAAGCTTTATCGGAAGATCAACAGCAAATTCTTGAGCGCATTCTGCGCTATGGACCCAAGGCAAAGGTTCAGGAACCAAGCGGCCAGCTGTTTCTGGTAGTGCCTCGTCCGGGCACAATATCACCCTGGTCATCCAAGGCTACCGACATTGCTCACAACTGTGGCTTAGAGTCGATAAAACGCCTGGAGCGAGGTATTGCTTACTATATTCAGTCTGCTTCACCGTTATCGGATGCCGATCAGCAGGTTGTTGCGGATCAGTTATTTGATCGCATGGTTGAAGCAGTACTTACCAGTATAGATGCTGCTGCGGATCTTTTTGTTGAAGAACAGCCAAAGCCGCTCACAACTGTAGATATTCTGACAGGTAAGCGTGACGCTTTGGTAAAAGCCAATGTAGATTTGGGGCTGGCGCTGGCAGACGATGAAATTGATTATCTGGTAGAGAGCTTTACTGATTTACAGAGAAACCCAACGGATGTTGAGTTGATGATGTTTGCGCAGGCAAACTCAGAACATTGCCGCCACAAGATTTTTAATGCTTCCTGGGATATTGATGGTGAAGCACAGGATAAATCGTTGTTCGCGATGATCCGTAACACCAATGAGCTGGGTGGTGAAAATGTGTTGTCTGCTTATAAAGACAACGCGGCAGTGATGGTGGGTAGCAAAGCAGGCCGTTTCTTCCCGAAACCGGATGGTAAAGAGTACAGCTACAATCAGGAAGATATTCAGATTCTGATGAAAGTTGAAACTCACAACCACCCTACAGCGATTGCGCCGCACCCTGGTGCAGCTACGGGTTCTGGTGGTGAGATTCGTGATGAGGGAGCGACAGGTAAGGGTTCTAAGCCAAAAGCCGGTCTGACCGGTTTTACTGTATCTGATTTGAATATCCCGGGTTTTGAACAGCCTTGGGAATCTAAATACGGCAAACCAGAGCGCATTGTTACGCCTCTGGATATTATGCTGGAAGGCCCGATTGGTGGCGCCGCATTTAATAATGAGTTTGGTCGTCCAGCATTGACTGGTTACTTCCGTACTTTCGAGCAGAAAGTTAACGGCGCTGCAGGCGAAGAGGTACGTGGTTATCACAAGCCGATCATGATCGCTGGTGGTCTGGGTAATATTCGAGATGACCATGTCGAAAAAGGTGAGATCCCTGTTGGTGCAAAACTGATCTGTCTGGGCGGTCCTGCAATGCAGATCGGTCTGGGTGGTGGTGCTGCGTCATCTATGGCATCCGGTTCCTCATCTGCGGACCTCGATTTTGCATCTGTGCAACGTGATAACCCTGAGCTGGAACGTCGCTGTCAGGAAGTTATCGACCAGTGTTGGCAGCTAGGTGATGAAAACCCTATCGCATTTATTCACGATGTCGGTGCGGGTGGTTTGTCCAATGCTTTCCCTGAATTAGTCAAAGATGGCGATCGTGGCGGCAACTTTGAGCTGCGTAACGTTAATAATGATGAGCCTGGAATGTCTCCGCTAGCGATCTGGTGTAACGAAGCTCAGGAACGTTATGTAATGGCTGTGCCGCCAGCTGATCTGGAACGCTTTGAAGCAATCTGTCAGCGTGAACGTTGTCCTTATGCGATTGTCGGTGAAGCTGTTGAAGAGATGCACCTCACGCTGGGCGATACTCACTTCGAGAATAAGCCTGTAGATCTACCGATGAGTGTTTTGTTTGGCAAGCCGCCAAAAATGCACCGTTCTGTTGAACGTAAGACATATGAAGTCCAGGACTTTGATACTACAGGTATTAATTTGAAAGAAGCAGCGGAGCGAGTTCTGAAACTGCCTTCTGTCGCTTCTAAATCTTTCCTTATCACCATTGGTGACCGGTCTATCACAGGCCAGGTGGTGCGTGACCAAATGGTTGGGCCTTGGCAAATCCCGGTGGCGGATTGTGCGGTTACTACCGCTTCTTACGACACCTATGCGGGTGAAGCAATGGCGATGGGTGAGCGAACGCCTCTTGCGTTGGTTGATTCCCCTGCCTCCGGTCGTATGGCGATTGGTGAAGCAGTTACTAATATGGCTTCTGCTCGAATTGCTGAACTTAAAGATATTAAGTTATCAGCGAACTGGATGTGTGCTGCGGGTCACCCGGGTGAAGATGAAAAACTCTATGACACGGTTAAGGCCGTTGGTATGGAGCTTTGCCCTGAGTTAGGAATTACCATTCCAGTAGGTAAAGACTCGATGTCTATGCGTACCGTTTGGAATGATGATGGTGAAGATAAGTCGGTTACGGCTCCTATGTCTTTGGTTATTTCCGGCTTTGCGCCTGTTACTGATACCCGTAAAACGCTGACGCCTCAGCTGCGTACAGATAAAGGTGATACTGATCTGATTTTGTTGGATCTGGGTAATGGTCAGAATCGCATCGGCTTGTCTGCGCTTGCGCAGGTATATAACGAAGTAGGCCAATCAGTACCTGATGTTGAACAGCCTGAACAACTTGTGGCTTTCTTTACTGCTATTCAGGAGCTAAATGAACAAGGTCTGTTACTCGCTTACCATGATCGGTCCGATGGTGGTTTATTTACTACGATTGCTGAGATGGCTTTTGCTGGTAAAACCGGTGTTGATATCAATCTGGATATGCTGGCAGGAGAAAGTTCTGAGCTGGCATCTGCTCTTTTCTCGGAAGAATTAGGTGCAGTAATCCAAGTTAAGCGTGATGATCTTGAAACCGTTCTGAACGAGCTTAATGCTGCAGGATTGGCTGATGTCGCACAGGTTGTCGGTTCTACTAACCTGGATGATGAGGTTCGCTTCCACTTTGATGAAGAGGAAGTTTACGCGGAATCTCGAGTACAGTTACAGCGCTGGTGGGCAGAAACCTCTTATCAAATTCAGTCTCTGCGTGATAATTCAGAGTGTGCGAAGCAGGAATTTGATCGTATTCTGGATAAAGACGATCCGGGTCTTAATGCTGAGCTTACGTTTGATCTGAATGAAGATGTAACGGCACCATTTATTCAGACAGGCATTCGCCCGCAAATGGCAATCGTGCGTGAGCAGGGGGTTAACGGTCAGATAGAGATGGCTGCTGCTTTCGATCGTGCTGGATTCGCTGCTGTTGATGTTCATATGAGTGATATTCTGGCCGGTCGGGTAGAGCTGGATCAATTTAAAGGTCTGGTTGCTTGTGGCGGCTTCTCATATGGTGATGTTCTAGGTGCTGGTGAAGGTTGGGCTAAATCGATTCTGTTCAACTCTCGTGCTCGTGATCAATTTCAGTCATTCTTTAACCGCGATGATACTTTTGCCTTAGGTATCTGTAACGGTTGTCAGATGTTGTCTAACTTGCATGAGTTGATTCCGGGTTCTGATTTGTGGCCGCACTTTGTGCGTAACGTATCAGAACAGTTTGAAGCACGTGTTGCTATGGTTGAGGTTCAGGAGTCCGATTCGATCTTCCTGCAGGGGATGGCTGGTTCTCGTATGCCTATAGCTGTTGCACATGGTGAAGGGCGTGCAGAATTTAAAGATGAAGCGCATCTGGCTGGTCTGTCATCGTCCGGCACAGTAGCGTTGAGTTATGTTGATAATTTTGGTCAGCAAACTGAGGTGTACCCAGCTAACCCGAATGGTTCGCCGCAGGGGATTACTGGGGTTACAACAACGGATGGTCGAGTAACTATTATGATGCCTCACCCTGAGCGAGTATTCCGCTCAGTAACCAATAGCTGGGCACCAGATGAGTGGTCGGAAGATGGTGCGTGGATGAGAATGTTCCGCAATGCCAGGGTCTGGGTTGGCTAGAATTGGCTAGAAGGCAGAAATAAAAAAAGGTGGCATGGGCCACCTTTTTTTATGCAAAATTCCTCAGGGGCGAACGTAGATAAACCCTTGTTGTTGTAGGCGAACAATTTCTGGTAATCCTGCTTTTACTACGTCTTCTGCTTCCACTTCATACAGGTCATCACGGCTGACTTTAAACCCGTCAAGGCTGTTACCACAAATTACAAACTGCACATCGTTGAGTCTCAATGAATCGATAGTGGTTTGCTTCGCATCGTCATCAAGGGCGTCCATGAAGTATTTAATTGCAGGCCCGTGAACCACAGCTTTGATCTCAAGATTGTCTTCACCGACTTCACTAATGTGGTTGTTCATATTAGTAAATGTGGCTGAGATCCGTTTAGGGTCATCATAATTAATATGGTAGAGAACTTTTTGAGGTTCGTAATTCTCGGCGTAAACGTTAACGCTGAGAGAGGTGCCTAAGACTAGGTAAGCCATCACCCGTAAGGTAAAAAAGTGTCTCATGTTCAAATTAGTCTCTGGAGATAAAGCTAACGGAGGCTTTATTGGTTAGGTGTATTTTCCAGAATTTTTTCGCCGACAATCTCAATTTCTACGCGACGGTTGGCAAATAAACAGTCAATTAGCTCAATTCCACTACTGCTTTCACAAGCTTGGGCGGGTACTCGTTCGCCTTTATAATCAGTGGTGATTTTTGAGGCATCAACACCATTGTTAATTAATTTACGTTCAACGGCATCAACTCGGCGTTTAGATAATAGATCGTTGTACTCGTCAGACCCTAGTCGGTCGGCATGTCCTACTAGAGTTACGGAATCCAGTTGTTTTAAACCGTCAACGTAACTAACGATATCTTGAATATCAGCTACTTCGGCACTGTCAAAAGCAAAATAAACAATATGTTTCTCTTCCGCGCCTACCAGAGTGACTTCTTCATGTTGGTGCGGTTCACAACCATCTGGAGTCTTACCCCAGAAATCCAATTTCGGGCATTCGGGATGAGCAAAAATTGAACTTGAAAAAGTTATTGCTGTTAGTAAAGCAACTATAAGAGCAGGCTTGTGCATGAGCTCACCTTGAGTCAGGTTGTTATTATTGTAGCCTTGATTCTATGGGCTAAACACAACGAGGGTGACCTAATCGCCCCCGTTGTATTTAGCAGTTTAGCACCTTATTTAGTGCCTGAAATCTCAACTTCAACGCGGCGGTTAGCGCGTAGGCAGTCAATCAGAGTTGCACCACGAAGACCTTCGCAAGATTTAGCAGGTGAGCCTTCGCCCATGTAACCAGTGCTGATCGCAGAGTCGGAAACACCGCCAGACTGCAGTGCAGAAGAAACGGCTTCAACACGCTTCTGAGACAGAGCATCGTTGTATGCATTTGAGCCGATACGGTCAGCATGGCCCACTAGTTTTACGCTTGTTACAGAGGTCAACGAGTTGATGTAACTTGAAATGTCGCTTACATCGCCAGCATCAGAACTGTCGAAATCGAAGTAAACAATGTGCTTTTCAACTACAGATACTGGAGCCGGTGCGGGAGCCGGTGCGGGAGCAGGAGCTTCAGCCATTGGTTCTTTGTAGCCGTCACAGCCTTTTACAATATTTTCTTCTTTCCAGGAGCCATGGCGCCAGCAACCGCCGCTACCAGTTTTCCAGATAGTGCTGTTAGGAGTTTCGTCCCAGTAACCAGCATTTTCAGGGTGTGCCTGAACGCCTGTAGCCAGTCCCATTGCAATTACAAGCCCAGAAGCGATAGCTAGTTTTTTCATGATTGCTGTCCTTAAAATAATTGGGGTTATATGGTTAGAAATAATAAGTCATTATCTATTTATTACAACTACCCTAAGCTTAACCTTAGGTAAATATGACAAAATAACGAGCTGTTTATATTAAGATTTTAGTCTTATATGCGATTTTTATTATGATCTACGGCAAAACTTTCTTATAAGGTTTGATTGTGACCTTTTTATATACGCCGGCAAAAATGTAAGGGTCCTGATGCGCCCAGTGTTCTGCATCTTCTAGTGAATTGAACTCGGCAACCACCAGACTTCCTGTAAAACCAGCGTCTCCAGGGTTTTCACTATCTATTGCAGGATGAGGGCCTGCAATCAGAAGTCTGCCTTCATCATTTAATTTCTGAAGTCGAGCCAGATGATCGGGTCTGGCTGCCAGGCGTTTTTCAAGGCTGTTTTCAATATCTTCAGAAATAATCGCGTAATACATTACACTTCCTCGTTTTGATCAGTATTCTCAGTTTGCTGAATGTGCTTTGAAAGATATAGGCCTTGAGCGAGAATAAATAATAGTGTCAGACCGAGCATGCCGAATAGCTTGAAGTTGACCCAGGTCTCTTCGCTGAATGAGTAGGCTACAAACAGGTTAATAACGCCCATCAGCATAAAAAAGACAACCCAGGCAGCGTTCAGGTGTTTCCAGGCAGTTTCAGGCAGGGAGATATTGCTGCCCATAATTCTTTCTACAATGGTTTTTTCGCCGATAAATTGGCTACCAAGAAATGCTAAGCCAAACAGCCAGTTTACGACAGTAGGCTTCCACTGGATGAAGGTTTTGTCCTGAAACAGGACGGTTGCTCCGCCCAGCACAACTACCAGTGCCAGAGTTACCAGCTGCATCTTTTCAATTTTATGGGTTTTAATCCATGTATAAAGCATTTGCAGCAGTGTGGCTGGGATTAGGATGGCAGTTGCCAGAATTATGTCGTTAGTGGTCTTGTAGACGATGAAAAAAATAACAATCGGTAAAAAGTCGAGTAACAGCTTCATAATGAATACAATAGATTAAATTTAATTAAGTATAAGGCTGATAGCCCCTTTGATAAACACTGCAAACCTTATGGATTTACCACGATACGACCTGCACTGCCATTCTACCGCTTCTGATGGTGTGCTGTCGCCTGCAGAAATTTTACAACTTGCGCAGGATAAGAATATTAATGTGCTGGCTCTGACAGATCACGATACCATTGCAGGGGCTCAGGCGCTGTGTTCTGCTCAACAACAGGGTGTTAAATTAATTCTTGGGGCTGAATTTACCTGCCAGTGGAATTCCAGGATCCTGCATATTTTAGGCTTGGGTATTAATGGTGAGTCTGAAGAGCTGCGAAACTATTTGTGTCGTCTTGAGTTGCTGCGTACCCAAAGGGCTGAAAAAATTGCTGAGCGATTAATGAAAATGGGATTGCCAGATCTATTAGAAGCTGCGGCAAAAGCTGCTGATGGTGGGAGTATAGGTCGTCCACATTTTGCCAGGGTTATGCAAGAAAAGGGTATCGTATCCACTCAGCAGCAGGCATTTAAAAAATACCTGGGGGCGGGTAAAAAAGGCGACGTTAAAATTGAATGGCCCGAATTAAGTGAAACCGTTTCAACCATCTCTCAGGCATCTGGATTATCTGTCTTGGCGCATCCTACAAAATATAAGATGACCTTTACTAAAATCCGAGAAGCGGTACATGCATTCAAAGAAGTAGGTGGGACTGGAATAGAAGTTTCATATCCAGGGGTTACACCAGATCAGCACATGCACCTGAACCGAATAGCAAAAACAAATCAGCTTTTTGTTTCAGCGGGTAGTGATTTTCACTCGCCTAATCATGGTTGGAATGATTTAGGGAAATTTCCAGCGTTAAAGGAGACAGATAACCATATATTGCATAAGCTTTTAAGTTAATATTGGTTGTGTTTCAGAATTCCTGATCCGTAATAATAATTAAATAATTAGGTATGTGTTAAGTGAGCCAGTTTTTTCAAATTCACCCGGATAATCCGCAAAAGCGTTTAATTAATCAGGCCGTCGATATAATCAATAAAGGCGGTGTTGTTGTTTACCCTACTGATTGTGCTTATGCCTTGGGTTGTCATTTAGGTGATAAGTCTGCGCTGGAGAAAATTAAAAGAATCAGGCAGCTGGATGATAAGCATAACTTTACTCTTGTCTGTCGTGATCTCAGTGAAATCAGTACCTATGCAAAGGTTGATAATAGCGCTTATCGCTTATTAAAAGCGCACACTCCTGGTGCGTATACTTTTATTTTAAAGGCTACTTCTGAAGTTCCCCGAAGATTGCTTCACCCTAAAAGAAGAACCATTGGAATAAGAATTCCTGAAAATGAAATTGCATTAGCCCTGACTGAAAGTTTAGGTGAGCCAATAATGAGCACATCTTTAATTATGCCGGGTGAAGAAATGCCATTAATGGACCCCTATGATATTCGAGAAGTATTGCAGCATCACGTTGATCTGGTTATTGATGGCGGTTATTGCGGTATGGAAGCAACCAGTGTTATTAATCTGGTAGACGAAGTTCCTGAAGTCATCCGCCAAGGTGCGGGTGATATTTCTGACTTTTAAAATTTATTTTTAATATTTTAATTTATTATTGAAAGAAAATTGTCTATATAGATAATTGTTGTGCTGTTTTTATAATAAGGTGGATGGTGATGTCTGATTTTTTAAAAGTTCTTACCCGAAAAAATTCTCTGCGAAAACAATGTCAGCAGTTAAGTGTTTCTGAATTGGAAAAAGTTATTTCTGATTTAAATGTTATTGTTGAAGATAAGCGTGCTGAAGAAGAAGCTGTTGCAGCTGCAGAGAAGGCTAAGCAGGAAAAAATTGAGGCAATTCGCAATTCCATGCTGGAAGCAGGTGTAGATATTAACGACCTTGTGAATTTGGTGGGTGAAGCTTCCACTGGTGTAAAAAAGAAAGTGGGTCCCAAATATCGGATCGAGGATGATGAGGGTAATGTTCACGAATGGTCTGGTCGAGGCAGAACGCCTTTGGCTTTTCAGGCTTATTTCGATAAAGGATTTACTAAAGACGACTGCCTGATTTAAAATAAGCAGTACGTTTTGATAGGGCCCTTTCATTAATCTGAAAGGGCTTTTTTATTTTTGAATATTTAGTTCTATTTAGGTGCGTCCAATGTCTGATGAAAAGTTACATAAAGTTTTGGCGCGCTCCGGTGTAGGCTCACGTCGTGAGATGGAGCGTTGGATTTCTGCGGGTAGAGTTGCTGTTAATGGGCAAGTGGCTACTCTCGGGGATCGGATTTCAGAATCCGATACGGTTAAGGTTGATGGCGAAGATGTTAACCTGATTTTTGATCGCCAGGCACAAAGAAGGGTGCTTGTTTATAACAAACCTGTTGGCGAAATTTGCACTAGGCATGATCCTGAAGGTCGACCTACTGTGTTTAGGCATCTGCCGCCATTGAAGGAAGGGCGTTGGATTGCAATCGGTCGTTTGGATATTAATACGTCAGGTTTGCTTTTGTTCACTACCGACGGTGAGCTTGCAAACGCCCTGATGCATCCATCTGCGCAAATTGATCGTGAGTATGCTGTGCGAGTTCTAGGCAATGTCGATGATGGCATGTTGGGAAGGTTGAAAGAAGGAGTGCTTCTTGAAGACGGAATGGCTCGCTTCACTGATGTTCAGTTCTTTGATGGTGAGGGTGCCAATAAGTGGTTCCACTGTGTCGTTATGGAAGGCAGAAACCGAGAAGTTCGCCGCTTGTGGGAATCTCAAGAGGTGCAGGTGAACCGCCTGAAGCGTGTACGCTTTGGTCCAATATTCCTGCCGAGTGAAGTTAAGTCTGGGATGTGGAAGGAGATGCCGGTTAAAGAGGTTAATTCCTTGTCAAAAATGCTGGAGTTAAAACCGAAATCCGCTCCAAAGATGAGCATAGCAGAGAAGGAAACGCTTGAGCGTCGATACAAAAAGCAGAGAGCCAGACGCCAGGAAGGTGATTAGGAAAAAAGCAGCTGATTAAGCTGCTTTTTTTATGGGGTCTTATTGGGCGTCTAGTGATTGCCCATTCACCTCGATACTGTCCTCGCCCATAAGGTATAGGTAGAGCGGCATGATCTCTTCTGGTGTTGTAACGGTGCCTGGATTTTCTGCAGGGTAGGCGTCTGCTCTCATCTGTGTTCTGGTGGCTCCAGGGTTAATGCAGTTTGAGCGGATGCTGCTGATGTTGCTCACTTCATCGGCCAGTGTTTGCATCATGCCTTCAGTGGCGAATTTGGATACCGCATAGGCTCCCCAGTACGCTTTGCTTTTTCTGCCAACGCCTGAGCTGGTGAAGATGATTGAGGCATTATCTGAGCGTTCGAGCAGCGGCATCAGAATCTGGGTTAGCATAAATGGTGCATTAACATTGACCTGCATAACCTGCTGCCAGATCACAGGGTCGTACGATTCAATCGGGGTTCTAACTCCTAGTAGTCCGGCGTTATGAAGAATGCCATCCAATTTGCCGAACTCCTGCTCTAGCGTATTGGTCAGCTCAATGAAATCGTGCTCCTGGGCGCTTTCCAGATTAAGTGGAACCAGAGCGGGTTGCGGGTGCCCGGCGGCTTCAATTTCATCGTACACCTGTTCAAGCTTTTCCAGTGTGCGTCCCAGAAGAATTACAGTGGCACCATGAGCGGCATAGGTTTTGGCTGCCACGCGGCCAATACCGTCACCGGCACCTGTTACCAGTATGATGCGATCTTTCAGAAGGTCTTCAGGTGCTTGATATTCAAACATAGTTATTCTTTCCCGGGTGAGGCTTTATATATTATATAGAGATTGTAGCAGGGGCTGGAGCTCTGTTGCACTTGAGATGTAATGATCTGCCAGCCAGGTAGATGGGTCTTCATTCTCATCAAGGTAGCCATAAGTTGCGGCTACTGTGGTCATTCCGGCACGCTTTCCTGCTTCAATATCGCGGATATGATCACCGACGTATACGCTGTTTTCCGGGCAGCAGCCTATCTGCTTGCAAGCCAGATGCAATGATTCAGGATGGGGTTTGCGTTCTGCAACGTGGTCTGGGCAGATTATGCTGTCAGCTCTTTCCAGAAGGTTCAATCCTTTCATAACCGGAGTGGTATACAGCTCCGGTTTGTTGGTAACCACCCCCCAGGCAATGCTGTGCTCTTCAAGCCAGATCAGGCAGTTATCCAGACCGGGGAAAAGCCTGCTGTCTACATCGAGGTGCGAGAGGTAGATCTCCAGCATGCGCTGATGCAGGCGTTTGAATTCTGTTTCACCCTCTGAATAGCCAAAAGAGGCTTCAACCATTGCGCGGGCACCGTTGGAAACGTATTTACGAAGAAATTCATAACTGACGATATCGCGCTGTTCTTCCTGCAGGAGTTGATTGATCACCCAGTGAAAATCGGGCGCGGTATCAATCAGGGTGCCGTCTAGATCAAATAATACGGATTCCGGTTTGTTGTCCATAAATCAGGCGGGTTTCTCAGTGGCCATCAGGTAGTTTACGTCAACATCTGTCGTGGAAAGACTGTAGGTTTTGGATATCGGGTTGTAAGTCATTCCGCAGATGTTGGTGTTTGTAAGGCCGCTGTTTCTAATCCATGTGCCAAGTTCAGAAGGGCGGATGAACTTTTTAAAATCATGAGTGCCATCCGGGACCAGTTTCAGTACTTTTTCAGCGCCGAGAATCGCAAATAGGTAACTCTTTGGGTTTCTGTTGAGCGTGGAAAAGAAAACCTTACCGCCGGGTTTGCAGAGTTTAGCGCAGGCCTGGACAATGGAAGATGGGTCAGGAACATGTTCCAGCATTTCCATGCAGGTGACGACATCGAAAGACTCTGGCTGCTCTTCTGCCAATTCCTCTACTGTGATCTGTTTGTAAGTAACATTAACGCCGCTTTCCAAGCCGTGTAACTTGGCAACTTTTAATGGCGCTGCACCCATGTCTATACCGGTGACTTCGGAGCCGCGCTGAGCCATAGACTCTGCTAAGATTCCGCCGCCACAGCCAACATCCAGGACTTTCTTTTCTGCAAGACGGGCAATACGATCAATGAAACCTACCCGAAGTGGATTGATGTCGTGCAAGGGTTTGAATTCACTGTTTTTGTCCCACCATTTGCTGGCAAGTTCTTCAAACTTAGCGATTTCTTCGGGATCGACGTTCATTTGGGTATTGCTTTTGGGTTGTGACATGGTGTTCTTACTATCTGAAATTTAGCTGCATTCTAGCATCCGTAGAGGGTTCAAAAACAGTGCAAAAAAAAATGCAGAAATTAAATCCATAAGCCCTTATTTTTTCAGGATTCTGTTAAAGGAAATGTGATATACTCCGGCGGTTAAAAATATCCGCGGAAACCTTCCGTTTCTAGAGCGAATCAAGGATAGGGAATGGGTGATCTAGCCAGAGAAATTCTGCCAGTAAACATCGAAGATGAACTGAAGCAGTCATACCTTGATTACGCAATGAGCGTAATCGTCGGTCGAGCCTTGCCAGATGCGCGAGACGGCCTGAAACCAGTACACAGGCGCGTTTTGTTCGCTATGAACGAGCTGGGTAACGACTGGAATAAAGCATATAAAAAGTCTGCCCGTGTTGTAGGCGATGTTATCGGTAAATACCACCCTCATGGTGATAGTGCGGTATACGACACTATCGTACGTATGGCGCAGGACTTTTCCATGCGTTATACCCTTGTGGATGGACAAGGTAACTTCGGTTCTATCGATGGGGATTCAGCAGCGGCCATGCGTTACACCGAAATTCGCATGGATAAAATTTCCCATGAGCTTTTAGCTGACCTGGAAAAAGAGACCGTTGATTTCGTAGATAACTACGATGGAACCGAAAAGATTCCAGAAGTGTTGCCTACGCGAGTACCTAATCTGTTGGTAAACGGTTCATCCGGTATCGCCGTGGGTATGGCAACCAACATTCCACCGCATAATATTTCTGAAGTTGTACGTGGTTGTATTGCGCTGATTGAGAATGAAAACCTCAGTGTTGATGAACTGATGGAATTTATTCCTGGGCCAGATTTCCCAACAGGGGGAATCATAAACGGCCGCGCAGGTATTTTGCAGGCGTACAGAACCGGACGTGGGCGTATCTATGTTCGTGCTAAATACCATGTGGAAGAAGATGAGAAGAACGGTAAACCGTCACTGATCATCACTGAGATTCCTTACCAGTTAAATAAAGCGCGTCTGATCGAGAAGATTGCGGAACTGGTAAAAGATAAAAAGATTGAAGGTATCACTGAGCTGCGCGATGAGTCTGATAAAGACGGTATGCGTATTGTTATTGAACTGCGTCGTGGTGAAGTGCCAGATGTAGTCATCAATAACTTGTTCGCGCAGACACAGATGGAGTCTGTTTTTGGTATCAATATGGTGGCGCTGGTTGATGGTCAGCCACGTATCCTTGATCTGAAAACTGCGCTTGAATGCTTTATCCGTCACCGCCGTGAAGTGGTAACCCGTCGTACGGTTTACTTGCTACGTAAAGCGCGTGAACGTGGTCATATTCTTGAAGGTCTGGCGGTAGCGCTGGCGAATATTGATCCGGTTATTGAACTGATCAAGAAGTCGCCAACACCTGCTGAAGCAAAAGAGAAGCTTATTGCGGCTTCTTGGGCTCCGGGTGATGTTATTCAGATGCTGGAACGCGCAGGTGAAGATGCTTGCCGTCCGGAAGAACTGGAAGAACAGTATGGTCTGCGTGATGGCAAATATAATCTGTCACCAGCTCAGGCTCAGGCAATCCTTGAACTGCGTCTGCATCGTCTGACCGGTTTAGAGCATGAAAAACTCATTGCAGAATACAAAGAGCTTCTGGAAAAAATAGCTGAGCTATTGAAGATTCTGGGTTCTCATGAGCGTCTGATGGAAGTTATCCGTGAAGAGCTTGATGCGATTCTGGAAGAGTACGGTGATGAGCGTCGCACTGAGATCACTGCGTCACGTAAAGACCTGACCGTTGCGGATCTGATTACAGAAGAAGATATGGTGGTAACTATATCTCATGGTGGTTATGCCAAAACTCAGCCTCTGACAGATTACCAGTCTCAGCGTCGTGGTGGTAAAGGTAAGTCTGCGGCAGCGATTAAAGATGAAGACTTTATAGAACATCTGTTGATTGCTAATACTCACGATACAATTCTGTGCTTTACCGATCGCGGTAAGGTGTATTGGTTGCGTGTATTTGAAATTCCGGTTGCCAGCCGTATTGCCCGTGGTCGACCCATCGTCAATATCTTACCTTTAGATGAAGGCGAGCGTGTAAGTACGATTCTGCCGGTAGGTGAGTATGAAGAAGATAAGTTTATCTTCATGGCGACGGCTTCTGGTACGGTTAAGAAAACTTCCCTTACTAACTTCTCTCGCCCACGTTCTAGCGGTTTGATCGCATTGGATCTGCTGGATGATGATCATCTGATCGGTGCCTCTATCACTGATGGTAGTGATGATGTCATGTTGATGACCAGTGCCGGTAAATCTATGCGCTTCAATGAAAATGACGTGCGTCCGATGGGGCGTACTGCGCGAGGTGTGCGTGGCGTTAAGATGGATGATGGCGTAAAAGTTATCTCACTGATCATTCCTAAAGAAGGTGGCAAGATTCTTACGGCTTCTGAAAATGGCTATGGTAAGAAAACTGCTGTTGAAGACTTCCCGGTTAAAGGTCGTGGTGGTCAAGGGGTTATCGCTCAGCAATGTTCGGATCGAAATGGTTCGTTAGCTGGAGCCGTTCAAGTGTTCTCTGGTGATGATGTGATGTTGATCAGTGATCGCGGCACATTGGTACGTACCGGTTGTGATGATATCTCTGAATTAAGCCGTAATACTCAGGGTGTGACTTTGATTCGTGTAAATGATGAGGAGGCGCTCGTCAGTGTTGCCAGGATTGAAGAGCCCGATGAGGAAGAGATTGACACTGAATCTGATGATTCGACAGTCGAAACTGAGGATCAGCCCTCTGTAGAAGAGTAATCCTACCTATACAGTGCGGCTCTTCGGGGCCGCGCTTTTTATAATTGCTTTTAAGTTAGAGTGAATAAAGCAAATGACACGTAAGTACAATTTCAGTGCAGGCCCTGCCGGGCTGCCGGATGAGGTATTACTGAAAGCACAAGAAGAACTTTTAGACTGGCACGGAAAAGGTCTTTCCATTATGGAAATGAGCCACCGCAGTAAAGAGTTCGTATCTGTGGCTGAAACAGCCGAGCAGGATCTTCGTGATCTCATGGGAATTGGAAATAACCACAAGGTGTTATTCCTGCAAGGCGGAGCGACTTCACAGTTCTCGATGATTCCAATGAATCTGTTGCGAGGTAAAGATACCGCTGATTATATAAATACGGGTATCTGGTCCAAAAAAGCGATTAAAGAAGCTGCTCGTTTTTGTAATGTGAAATTGGCAGGAAGCAGTGAAGACAATAGATTTACCTCTGTTCCTGAGCAGGACGAGCTGGTTCTGAATCCAGATGCAGCGTATCTGCACTATACGCCAAACGAAACGATTGGCGGCCTGGAGTACGATTACATTCCTCAGTCTGGTGATGTGCCTCTGGTGGCTGATCTGTCGTCATCAATCCTGTCTCGTCCGCTGAATGTCGACCAGTTTGGTTTGATCTATGCCGGTGCTCAGAAAAATATTGGACCTGCGGGTTTGACAGTTGTGATTGTTCGCGAAGATTTGTTGGGTGACGTGGTGCCAGGCGCTCCAAGCATGTTTGATTACAAAGTTCATGCGGACGCTGATTCTATGAGTAACACACCGCCAACCTATGGCTGGTATTTAGCAGGGTTGGTATTTCAGTGGCTTAAAGCTCAGGGTGGCGTTGAGGCAATTGCTAAAGTGAATCAACGCAAAGCTGAAAAGTTGTATTCTGCGATTGATGAAAGCGATTTTTACGCCAACCCAATGGCTAAAGCTAATCGTTCCTGGATGAATGTACCCTTTACTCTGGCCGATGATGCTTTGGATAAGCTTTTCCTGGAGCAGGCTGAAGAAGCAGGTTTGCTGAACCTGAAAGGACATCGTTCCGTAGGTGGCATGCGAGCAAGTATCTATAATGCTGTACCGGAAAAGGCAGTAGATGCCTTGATAGAATTTATGCAGCAGTTTGAAAAGCAAAATGCGTAATTACAGTCCGTAAGATAAGTAAACGACTATGAGCGAACAGGAAAAAGAGTTACGTGTATTAAGAGATCAGATCGATTCTATTGATCGACAGATGCACGAATTACTGAATAAACGAGCTAAATGTGCCCAGAGTGTTGCTGAAGTTAAGCAAAAGCATCAGGGTGATCAAAGTGCCGTGTTCTATCGTCCTGAGCGAGAAGCTCAAGTATTACGTGCCGTAATGGAGCGTAACGAAGGGCCGTTGGCTGATAAAGAAGTTGCTCGTTTGTTTCGCGAAATAATGTCGGTTTGCTTGGCATTGGAAGAACCGATGCGAGTCGCTTTTCTCGGGCCAGAGGGAACGTTTACCCAGCAGGCGGCACAAAAGCACTTTGGCCATTCTGCACGAAACCTTCCTATGCAATCTCTTCGGGATGTTTTTCGGGAGGTGCAATCCGGTGCTGCTCATTACGGTGTTGTACCGATTGAAAATTCAACGGAAGGTGTGATCAGTCATACGCTTGATCTGTTTAAACAGTATGACCTCAAGATCTGTGGAGAAGTAGAAGTTCCAGTACATCTGCACCTGCTGGTGAATAAAGGTGATGATCTGGATGCGATCAAACGCATATATTCTCACCAACAGTCATTAGCCCAGAGCCGGGATTGGCTGGATGCGCGTTATCCACATGTTGAAAAAATTGCTGTAAGTTCCAATGCCGAAGCTGCACGTATTGCTGCAGGAGAAGGTGCAGGTTCTGCCGCTATTGCTGGCGATATGGCTGCAGATCTGTATGAATTAGACCCGGCAATAAAAAATATCGAAGATCAGGCGGATAATGCCACTCGCTTTTTGATTATTGGCGATCAGGATGTTGGGTCGAGTGGAGATGATAAAACGTCCATCCTGATTTCTGTTCCCGATACACCGGGTGCTTTATATCAGTTGCTTGAGCCGTTTCATCGTTACCAGTTAAGTCTTACGCGAGTAGAGACGCGTTCCTCCTCGAAAAACTCTCTGTTTTATATTGATTTTGAAGGCCATAGCGAAAGCGAGCTTGTTCAGAAAGCCTTATCTGAGCTAATTCAGTCCAGTATTGAATTGAAAATCCTGGGATCTTACCCTCGAGCAGTGCTCTGAGGTTTGGCTTATGAGCTGTGACTTTATCTCCCTTGCAGCACCTGGTATTCAGGATCTTCATCCTTATCAGCCAGGTAAGCCTCCAGAAGAGCTGGAAAGGGAGTTGGGTCTCAAAAATGTTGTTAAGCTGGCGAGTAATGAAAACCCTTTAGGTCCATCTCCGAAAGCGATAGCGGCAATTAAAGAGTATTTGAATAAAATCTCTTTTTATCCGGACAGTGGTGGGTATCGTTTAAAGGAAGCATTGTCTGATAAGTTCGGCTTTTCACCAGATCAGATTACTCTGGGGAATGGCTCCAATGATGTATTGGATCTTGTTGCCCGTGCGTATCTAAGGCCAGGGGATGAGGTTGTTTTTTCAGAATATGCGTTTGTAGTGTATTCCATTGTTACTCAAGCCTGTGGTGCTAAAGCCGTAGTGACACCCTCCAGGGAATGGGGGCATGATTTAGAAGCGATGTTAGCCGCCATAACGTCGCGTACACGTATAGTTTTTATTGCAAATCCCAATAACCCGACCGGAACCTGGGTTACGCAAAAGCAGTTGGCTGTTTTTTTAGCTCAGGTGCCAAGCCATACTTTGGTTGTTTTGGATGAGGCCTATATTGAGTACGCGTGCAAGGATGAGCTACCTGATGGTCTGGATTTTCTGGAGAAGTATCCAAATTTGATAGTTACCCGCACCTTTTCAAAAGCTTATGGTTTGGCCGGCTTAAGAGTGGGTTATAGTGTATCGAACTTACAGATTGCAAATGTGCTCAGCCGTGTGCGCCAGCCTTTTAATGTAAATAGTCTGGCTCTGATTGCAGCAGAAAATGCGCTGGGTGATGATGAGCATATTGCTAAAACAATACAGACGAATAATGCAGGCAGGCTTTTTCTGGAGAATGAGCTGCACGGATTGGGTTTAAGCACGATTCCTTCAGTAGGGAATTTTATAACAGTAGATTTTAAACGTGATGCGCTTCCGGTTTATCAGGCGATGCTAGAACAAGGGGTGATTGTTCGGCCTGTAGCAAATTATGGTATGCCGCATCATTTACGAATCAGCATAGGCACCCGGACCGAAAATGAGAGATGTCTCTCAGTTTTGCAGAAGGTGATAAATAACATTGAATAATAAAATAAATAAAACGCTGATTATCGGCTTAGGTTTAATTGGAGGCTCGCTTGCCAAAGCGCTGAAGATAAATCGTAAGTTTGGGCAGGTCATTGGTTATGACAGAGACCCTGAGGAAACTCAAAAAGGTCTCGACATCGGCGTGGTTGATATTGCTGCAGAGAGTCTGGCAGAAGCGGTAGAAGAGGCAGATTTAATTGTTCTCGCCGTTCCTGTGAAAGCGATGGAAAAGGTGCTGGTGGATATAGCGCCGTTCATTTCCGAAGAAACGCTTATTACCGATGTAGGTAGTACAAAAGCCAATGTAGTTGATGCAGCAAAGAGAGTATTCTCAACGCTCCCAGTGGGTTTTGTGCCGGGACATCCGATAGCCGGATCCGAGAAAAGCGGTGTAGATGCAGCAGATGAAAGCTTATTTGAAAAGCATAAGGTGATTTTGACACCTTTAGCAGAATCTTCATCTGAGGCTGTTAATGTATTCACTCTCATGTGGCAGTCCACCGGGGCGGAAGTCCTTAAGATGGATGTGGAAAAACATGATGAGGTGCTTGCGGCAACCAGCCATCTGCCTCATTTGCTGGCGTTTTCTCTTGTGGATACGCTGGCGCAGGAGCAGGACAATAATACCGATATATTTCGTTATGCTGCTGGCGGGTTTAGAGACTTTACGCGCATAGCAGGAAGCGATCCAACCATGTGGCACGATATCTGTCTGGCAAATAAAGGCGCGATACTAGCGCAGCTGGATTGCTTTACGCATGGGGTAAGTAAGTTACGAACTGCAATAGACAATGGTGATAGTGAATCATTGCTAGGCACTTTTACCCGTGCACGTGCAGCACGGGAGCATTTTTCAAGAATTCTTTCAGGTACAGCATATTCTCAAGGTATGAGTGAACAAAATGTAACCTTCCGTACCCAGCCTGGTGGTAGCGTGAAAGGTAAAATCCGTGTTCCAGGCGATAAATCAATTTCTCATCGTTCTATTATGCTGGGTTCTCTGGCTGATGGTGTTACAGAGGTCACTGGATTTTTAGAAGGTGAAGACAGTCTGGCGACACTGCAGGCGTTCCGAGATATGGGCGTAGTCATTGAAGGCCCTAATGATGGTGAAGTTACTATTTATGGTGTTGGCCTTAATGGTTTGCAAGAACCTCCAGGGCCTCTTTATGTTGGCAATTCCGGAACTTCAATGAGGTTGTTGTCTGGTTTGCTGGCAGCACAAGCATTTGATACTGAGCTTTCTGGCGATGCGTCTTTGACAAAGCGTCCAATGGGACGCGTTGCTGACCCTCTGCGCCTTATGGGCGCTGAGATTGAAACCGCTGAAAATGGTCGTCCCCCTTTAAAGATTAAAGGTGGTCAGGCGCTCAAGGGCATGCATTACGATATGCCAATGGCAAGTGCGCAGGTTAAATCCTGTCTGTTGCTCGCTGGTTTGTATGCGGATGGAGAGACATCGGTCACAGAACCTGCACCAACCCGTGACCATACCGAAAGAATGCTGACAGGTTTTGGCTACCCGGTAAAACAGGAAAATGCTACAGCAGCGGTTTCTTCTGGTGGTCAGCTTCATGCTACCCGTATTGATGTGCCCGCAGATATTTCTTCAGCTACCTTCTTTATGGTGGCAGCGGCTATTTCACCAGGGTCTGATTTGACTCTGGAGCACGTCGGTATTAATCCTACACGCATTGGTATTATCAATATCCTGCGCCTTATGGGGGCGGATCTTGAATTACAGAATGAGCGGGAAGTGGGTGGTGAGCCAGTAGCGGATATTCGTGTGAAATATACTCCCCTTAAAGGTATTCACATACCTGAAGATCAAGTGCCACTGGCAATTGACGAATTCCCGGCGCTGTTTGTTGCAGCTGCATGTGCTGAAGGCACCACTGTTGTGTCTGGAGCTGAGGAATTACGGGTTAAAGAAAGTGACAGAATTCAGTCCATGGTTGATGGTCTGAAAACGCTGGGTGTTGATATTGAAGGTACTCCCGATGGAGCAATCATAAAAGGTGGTCCGATCGGTGGGGGTGTTGTCGAAAGTCATGATGATCACCGTATTGCTATGTCATTCTGTGTTGCGTCATTGCGTGCTACTGATGAAATAACCATTAATGAATGTGCGAATGTGGCAACCTCGTTCCCAAGGTTTGTAGAGTTGGCTCAAATGGCCGGTATTAAGGTTGAAAAGGAGGAGGGCTGATGTCTATCGGACAGGTGCCCGTTATTACCGTTGATGGGCCGAGTGGCTCAGGTAAAGGAACTATATGCCAGTTATTGTCCAGAGAGCTGGGCTGGGGGCTGCTTGATAGCGGTGCACTATACCGTTTAGTAGGTCTTGCAGCGAAACATCATGGTGTAGAGCTGGATAATCAGGAAGCATTAGTTGTCCTTGCTGCTCACCTAGATGTTCAGTTTATTGCGCGTGAAGATGATAGCGTTCAGATCATCCTTGAAGGCGAAGAAGTGACTGATGTTATCAGAACTGAAACTGTCGGGAAGGATGCGTCAATCGTTGCTGCGTTACCGGAAGTTCGAGAAGCGTTGCTGGGTCGGCAGAGAGCATTTGCAGAACTTCCTGGTCTGATCGCGGATGGCCGTGATATGGGAACAGTGGTTTTTCCTGAAGCCGGTTTGAAAGTATATCTGGATGCCAGTGCTGATGAGCGGGCGGTCAGACGGTATAACCAGTTGATAAACAAGGGGCTCGATGCTAGTCTTCAGGCTATATTAGAGGATATACAGGCGCGTGATGACCGGGATATGAACCGTGCAGTCGCGCCTTTGAAACCCGCGGCGGATGCAGTCATTCTCGATACGACGAAAATGTCGATCGAGGAGGTTCTTGCCGCTGTATTGGATGAAGCGAGACATAAAGGTCTTCGTTAAGCCTTCCCAGGTGCTGAAGAATGCGGGATGAAACTGATATGAGCGAAAGCTTTGCTGAACTGTTTGAAGAAAGCCTCCAAGAACTGGAAATGGCGCCCGGCTCTATTGTGACGGGTATTGTGGTCGCGATTGACAGTGACTATGTCGTGGTCAATGCAGGCCTGAAGTCAGAAGGGGTCATTCCTAAAAGTCAGTTTCTGAACGAAGAGGGTGAACTAACCATTGTTGAGGGCGATGAGGTCAAGGTTGCCCTTGAAGCACTGGAAGATGGTTTTGGTACAACCTTGCTCTCCAGGGATAAAGCTAAACGAGCGGAAGCCTGGATTGAGCTGGAAAAAGCTTACGAAGCCGACGAAATTGTTAAAGGCCATATCACAGGTAAAGTGCGCGGTGGTTTCACTGTCAATGTAAACACTATTAACGCATTTCTCCCTGGTTCTCTTGTTGATGTTCGTCCATTGAGAGATACCTCCCATCTCGAATCTCAGGAATTAGAGCTTAAACTGGTCAAACTCGACGCGAAACGAAACAATATTGTTGTTTCGCGAAGAGCAGTACTTGAAGCAGCATACAGCGAAGAAAGAGAGAAGCTTCTTGCAAACATGAAAGAAGGCGTTGTGGTCAAAGGTATTGTTAAAAATATCACAGACTATGGTGCCTTTATTGACCTTGGCGGAATTGACGGGCTGTTGCATATAACTGACATTGCCTGGAAACGCGTTAAACATCCTTCAGAAACACTCAGCGTAGGTCAGGAACTCGACGTGCAGGTGCTCCGTTTTGATAAAGAGCGCAGCCGGGTTTCACTTGGCTTAAAACAGCTGACGGATGATCCATGGACACAACTGATCTCTAATTATACCGTGGGCTCCAAAGCGAAAGCTCGTGTGACAAATCTTACGGATTACGGCTGCTTTGCTGAAATTGAGAACGGTATTGAAGGCTTGATCCACGTTTCAGAAATGGATTGGACCAATAAGAATGTTCACCCATCGAAAGTTGTACAGGTCGGTGATGAAATCGAGGTTATGTTACTGGATATCGACCAGGAACGTCGCCGTATTTCTTTGGGTATGAAACAGTGTAAACCTAATCCTTGGGAAGAGTTTGCCGGCACATTCAAGAAAGGGGATCAGCTCGACGGTAAAATTCGCTCCATTACAGATTTTGGTGTCTTTATCGGCTTAGAGGGTGGAATTGACGGTTTGGTTCACCTTTCCGACCTGTCCTGGGATGAAGCTGGTGAGGTTGCAGTCAAAGCCTATTCGAAAGGTGATGATGTTTCTGCGATGGTGCTTTCGGTTGATCCCGAGCGTGAAAGAATTGCATTGGGTATCAAACAGTTAAGTACGGATCCGTTTTCGGATTATGCAGCTAAAAACTCTAAAGGCACTGCTGTGAAAGGAGTAGTGTCAGAAGTAACCGATAAAGCTGTGAGTGTGACACTGGCTGAAGGAGTTGAGGCCAGCTTGAGAATTGCCGACGCATCCAGAGAAAGAATCGAAAGTCTTTCTGATCTGTATAAGATTGGTGATGAAGTTAATGCGGTTATTAGCAATTTGGATCGCCGCAACCGAGTGATCTCTTTGTCCGTGAAACAGCTTGAAATTAATCAAGAAAAGCAGGCAATGGATAAAATGAGTCAGCAGTCTGAAGTCGATATCTCAGGGCCTACTACTATAGGTGACTTGATTAAGGCTCAGTTGCAGAAAGATGATTCATAATAACAAGATCGTGGTCTCTAGACAGAGTTGATGGGAGTTTAATATGACTAAATCCGAGCTGATTGAAATATTAGTGGATCGTCATGATCAGTTGTCAGTTAAGGATATAGAGCTGTCAGTCAAAACGATGCTTGACCATATGACAGAGTCATTGTCTCAGGGTAATCGTATAGAAATTCGTGGCTTTGGCAGCTTTTCACTACATTTTAGAGCACCACGGACAGGGCGTAACCCTAAGACCGGTGAGTCCGTTTCTTTGGATGCTAAATATGTTCCTCATTTTAAACCGGGTAAAGAGCTGAGAGAGCAAGTAAACGACTCGATCAATCAATAAACTCGAAGGTGATTTTGGTGCGACTGATCAAAACCTTGATAGTAGCTGTATTGGTACTGCTTGTTTTGCTTGTAGGTATTACATTCAGCATACACAACACAGAAAAAGTTGTTATAGACCTTGTTGTTCTGCAGTTACCGGAAGCAAGCCTGTCACTTTGGCTGATAGCTGCATTTGTTACTGGCGGGTTTTTGGGTGTTATTCTAAGTGTCTTTACCGTTTTCTCTTTGAAAACCCGCTTAGGTTCTGCAAAACGCAAAGCGTCCAGTGCCCAAAAAGAGTTGGATCATTTGAGAGTTTCAAACCTCAAAGATGCTGTTTAGTGCCGAAAACTATCTCCTTGTCATTCCTCTTGCTCTGGCCATCGGAATAGGATGGTGGTTAGGGAAGAGAGAGTGCAAAAGGTCCCCTGGGCCTATATCGACCAATCTGAGTAATGAGTACTTCACAGGTCTCGACTACTTACTGAACGAAAAAATGGATGAAGCAATCGAAAGCTTCATTCGAGCCCTAGAGATTAACTCTGACACGATTCCTGCCCATATTGCGCTAGCAAAACTGTTTCGTCGTAAAGGCGATGTAGATAGAGCAATAAAAATTCACCAGAACCTGTTAGCTCGCCCTGACTTGAGCAGAAACGACTTTATGCGAGTGCAGATGGCTCTGGCCAGAGATTATTATGCGGTGGGTTTGCTGGACAGAGCTGAAAACCTTCTGCAGGAAATTATTAAAACCTCTTCAAAATCGGTTAAAGCTAAAGCTGTCACTTTACTTATAAAACTCTACGAAAAAGAAGGTGAATGGCAAAGCGCTCTAGACGCTGCAGAAATGCTTTCACCTGACGCAAAAAAAGATATTGCCAATGAACTCTCTCATTATTGCTGCGAATTGGCTGAAGAGTGTGTTGATTCCAAGCGCATTAAGCAGGCAGGGGAGTTCCTCAAAAAGGCATCGGTATTTGACTCTGGTAATGTCAGGGTAAGTTTACAGCAGGCTTATCTGGACATGGGAGCTGAAAACTGGAAACAAGCAGTGAAACACCTGAAGTCAGTGGGCCGGAAAGATAAGTTATTTGTTTCCGAAACCATCCCGTATATGAAAACCTGTTGTGAGAAAACCCATTCAATGGGTGAGTTCGAGAGTTATTTGCGCCTTAATCTCGGAGTTGCAGCGTCTACGTCAGTGATCATTGCTTTAGCTGACCTGATTAAACAGGAGAAGGGTGTATATGCGGCTGGAAGCTTTATTACGGAAGAACTTAAACGCAGGCCTTCGATAAAAGGTTTCAATAGCCTTATTGATCTCCATATTGAATATGGTTCAGACAGTGCTAAAGATAGCCTCAGTGTACTTAGAGGCTTAACAGGGCAGCTGGAGATATCTAAGCCTGTTTATCGGTGTAATAATTGCGGCTTTTCAGGAAGAACTCTTGCCTGGCAGTGTCCTTCTTGCAAAAGCTGGGGAGCTACCAAGCCTATTCAGGGGCTTGAGGGTGAATAAATTAATTTAGGAATATCTATGTCTACAGATAATAAGCGTGTGATTGTAGCGCTTGATTACCCCAATAAAGAGCTAGCATTAGCTATGGCGAATCAACTGGACCCTTCGCAGTGCCGGGTTAAAGTTGGTAAGGAGCTATTTACGCGCTGTGGGCCATCTATTGTTGAGTCTCTGCACGCAGCTGGTTTTGATGTGTTCCTCGATTTGAAATTCCATGATATTCCTAATACAACGGCAAAAGCGGTGAGAGCTGCTGCGGAGATGGGCGTTTGGATGGTAAATGTTCACGCGTCTGGTGGCCGACGTATGATGGAAACCGCTAAAAATGAGCTGGAGCAGGTCAATGGTGCAGACACATTATTGATTGCTGTCACCGTACTGACCAGTATGGAGCGTTCGGACCTGAAGGATATAGGTTTAGATATTGATCCGTTAGAACATGTTAAACGCTTGGCATCACTCACTGAACAGAGTGGGCTGGATGGGGTGGTTTGTTCTGCTCAGGAAGTTACACCCCTTAGAAGCGTAATTGGGGGGGATTTTAAACTGGTTACGCCAGGAATCAGACCGGCAGATGCGGAAGTGGGTGATCAGAAGCGTATTATGACCCCGTCAGATGCAATTCAGGCGGGCAGCGATTATTTGGTTATTGGGCGCCCGATTACGAAAGCTGCTTCCCCTCTGGATGCGCTGGCAAAGATCCAGTCTGAACTTTCTGAATTGATTTAGTGATCATCTAAGGCTATAAATAGTCCTGACACATGGATGATGTCAGGACTTACATAAAAAGGATTTTATTATGAAACTTTTTTCGTTAAGAGCATTTGTGCTCGCACTTCTTTGTTCAATCTCCCTTTCTTCTCTTGCTGGTGTAGATATCAATTCTGCTTCTGCTGAACAGTTGGCTAAAAACCTTAATGGCGTTGGCCCGGCAAAGGCTGCTGCTATCGTTGCTTATCGGGACACACATGGTCCTTTTGAGTCGGTTGATCAGCTTGCGAAGGTAAAAGGAATAGGCTCAGGTACAGTGGAAAAAAACAGGCAGGTAATAGAGCTCGGTACGTCTGATGCTGCGGATAAAAAAGAGTAGTTAGCTTGCTATAACCAGGCGGCTCCTCTGACACCACTGGAGTCGCCATATTTTGCTTTAAGTATCGGTGTTGCTACATGGTCAGAAAAAACATACATACCAAGACGCTCTTGAACAGAAGGGTAAATGGATTCCTGATTTGAAACGCCTCCCCCCAATATGATTACCTCTGGGTCTAGAATATTGATCACTGAAGAGAGCGCCTTTGCTAGCAGGTCGATGTATTGCTCGCAGTGTTCTTTACAGCGTGAATCGCCAGTTTGAGCTTTTTCCCAGATGGCCTCTGCATTTAATTTTTCGTTATAAAGTGTATTGAAAGCTTTAGAGAATCCAGTGCCGGATAAATAAGTTTCTATGCAGTTCTTTTTACCGCAATAACATTCTCTATCAGGTCGTTCTGCTTGATTCGTCCAGGGCATTGGGTTGTGCCCCCATTCTCCGCAGATTGCGTTAGGTCCTGTAAGGAGCTTCTGATTAATTACAATACCTCCACCGACACCGGTACCGAGGATGACTCCAAACACAGAATTATAGCCCTTTCCGCTGCCGTCAATGGCTTCTGAAAGTGCAAAACAATCAGCATCATTGGCGATGCTAACTGGGCGACATAATAGGTTTTGTATATCCGTGCTAAGCCTGTGACCGATCAAGCAGGTGGAATTTGCATTTTTGATCAAGCCAGTTGCCGGCGAAACGGCTCCGGGGATGCCTATTCCTATATTATCGGCAGTTTTTTTCTGCTGTTTTTCACAATCCCGGATCCGCTCTGTGATGGATTGCAGGATTGCTTGGTAATTATCTTGCGGGGTTGGAACGCGTTTACGATACGTTTCTCGAGAGGCATCATCGAGTGCAATAATTTCTATTTTAGTACCGCCAAGATCCACACCAATGCGCATATCTAAACCGTTTAAGTAAGCTTCTGATCTTTGTATTAAAGGATAAAGGCTAATGTAGCAGGAATAAACAATAAGCTTCCTATATTCCCAAGCAGAACAATTGAGGCTACTTGATGAGGTTCTTGTTTATAGCGTTCAGCAATCATGTAATTAAGAACGGCGGGCGGTAATGCTCCAAACACAACCAGATAGGCAAACTGGGTTTCCGTAAGCGGCATAATTAGCTGAACTAATAACGCTATGGCGATGCCGCTTATGGGACATAAAGCAGCGCCTAATGTCCCGACTTTCCAGTTTGAGAAATCGACGCTTAGCATTCTGACACCCAATGAAAAAAGCATAAGGGGGATAGCAATTTGCCCTAACATCTCAATAAAAGTGTGCGCTGCTTTTGGGAGGTAAAGATCAAGACTACTCCAGATAAGGCCCAGAACTGTAGCAACAATCATCGGCATCTTAAGCAGGTTATACAATTTGGTGCGGTGGTCGAGAATGTAGATACCGACAGTGAAATGCAACACGTTCTCGACAAGGAAGAGAACAACTGCAGCGGGCAAAGCTTGTTCTCCAAATGCCAGGATGATCAGTGGAATGCCTAAATTACCACTGTTACTGAACATCATCGGTGGAATGAATGTTTTGGGGTGAACCGAGAGCATTCTACATAAAGGAAGTAATAATAAACCGGAACCAAGGACAATGGCTACAGCGCCTATGGCAAGGTCCTGGTATAGGATCAGGTCGAAAGATTCTGCTGACAGAACCGCGAAAATAAGAGCAGGCGTAAACACATCGATATTCAGTTGATTAGCCACTGACATATCGGGTTTGAATTTACGAGCATACAGAAATCCCACTGTGACAATTGCCACGAGAGGGAATACGGTCAGAAATATACGTTCAATTAAAAGGCTTTGCGCTTCCATGTTGGTGGGCCCTTTTATTTAAAGCAAAGCCTTGTAAGAAATTACGTGTATTCTTTACCGGTAGGTACAATAAGTACAGGAATTTTAGCGTTACGCATCACTTGCTGACTGGTATGGCTATGATGGCCAAAACGGTTTTCTGCTCCCATAACGATCATATCAGCGTTAATGAGGCTGGCTGCATCTAAAATTGCATCTGTATAGTTACCTTCAGCAACTTTGTATTCGATATCTAGCGAAACGCTGTTTTCCAGACTTTGCATCTCTTCCGCGCAGAAGGTTTCTATCCGGTCGTGCATGGTCTTATGGATTTCCTTAATACCTTCATCGTGCATCTGTTTGATAAGGTCTTCAGATACATAATTTTGTATCAAGGCGTGGCCCATCTCTCCCATAGGCTCAACAACGTGAAGCATAATGATTTTTGCATTATTTGCAGTGGCCTGCTTCACGGCCTGGCGAAAAACGGGACGAGTGTGTTTTCCGAGTGAGGTAGCGTATAGGATTGTTTTGATTTCAGGTAAAGCCATGATCTTCATCCTCAAGCAGAATTTGGTTAGACTAAAGTATCGTTTTTGGATCTTATCACTACTTCTAGGTAGTGAATTTATTAGTAGTCAAAAACTAGATATAGCTCAATTTTTTAATGTGAGCCGCAGCCACATTTGGTTTTTTGAGTCTTTCCAATCCCTGGGTTAAAGGTATTGGTAGGGTCCAGATCTGCATAAAAGTTCTGCAAACCCTCTTCCGCTTCATACAAGTGTCCAACATTGTGTTCAGCAGGGTATTTGGCGCCTTTTTTCTTCAACAGATCCAGCATCATCTGTTTTACTGCTTTACCATCAGCACCTTTTTTCAGGATGTAGTCCTGATGAAAAACGTGACACATAAAATGACCGTAATAGAGTGAATGAACGATATGTTTGCTGATTTCTTCAGGCAATTGTTCAACCCAATCCGGGTCATTACGTCGTAATGCGATATCCAGTGCCAGAATATCTTCCACCTCCTGTTGATGGATGATTTGATAGCGGATAGCGGCACCTGCAGCCGCAAAGCGGTGCAGGTACGCTTTCTTTGCTTCGTCAGCGTCACACTCAAAAAAGTCCCCTTCTTTGCTCGTTGCAAAAAACTTTTTCAAGAACTTATCTGCTTCAGCAATACCGCCATCACTCATCTTTAGGACGAGATAATGATCGTACTTTTCACGGAAGTCGCGCATCCGTTTGGGTAAAATATTCGGCCAGCAATAGCTTGCAAGCTGCATCACCCGATCAGGAATATCTTTAGGCAGAAAACTGATTTTGTTTAAATAAGCAGAGATCCTGCCTTTCATGGCAAAGAGGCGAGGTAGAGGATCGGTACCAAAGTAATTGATCATCATAAACGTATCTTTGCCGTACTTTTCAGCTATATCGTAGATATCCTTGTGCATATATTCCGCTACTTCCGGCAGATTATTGAAGTGCTTCAGAATATGACGGCGAATTTCTGTAAGTTCGTTAGCATCGTTAGTACCGATGTAATAGACCTGTTCTTTCTTAGCGACGGGGAAAGTATCTAACCGAACAGCAAAGACACCAACTTTGCCGGCACAGCCGCTGGCTTCATATAGTCGACTGGTATCTGCGTTATAGCGTGCAGGTGTGTCCGCATCCACATCTCGTACAATCTCAGGGTAGTCATTTGCTGATGCTTTGTAACGACTTGGTTTGATATCGGAATCAGTGAAATTGTGTTGCTCTAAATTGGTGAGAATCTCTTCCGGTGTATCTCCCAGCTCTATGCCAAGGTGGTTGATTAACTCCAGATTTCCTTGTTCGTCCAATTGGGCAAAGAGTGATAGCTCGGTGTAAGCAGGTCCTCTTTGGACCAGAGCACCACCTGAATTATTCGCAATTCCGCCTACAATAGATGCTCCAATACATGAAGATCCGATCACAGAATGAGGCGCGCGATTAATCGGTTTCAGCATTTTCTCCAGAGTGAACAGAGTTGAGCCTGGAAAGCTTATGATCTGTTTACCTTCGTCCAATAGGTATATCTTGTCCATACGAGTGGTGTTAATAACAATGATCTCGCGATCATAATCATCACCACTTGGGGTAGAGCCTTCGGTGAGTCCCGTATTGGCTGCCTGCATAATCACTATCAAGTCCGCTTCTATACATGCTTTCAGAACCCGCCACTGATCAAGAAGAGTGGTTGGAAATACGACGGCTAATGCCGAGCCCTGACCCGATCTGAAGCCCGTACGGTAATGTTCAGTCTGATTCTCACCTGTGAGTACGTTTTTATCGCCAAGAATAGAAATCAGGTGGCTGACAATGTTGTGATTGGACATAAATTAACTCTCGAACTTAGCGGTGTTTATCTAATTATTATCATTAGAACAGCCCCGGTTTGATCCATTCGGGGCTGTTATCACTATCAACTGTAAGCGATAGTTGGCAGCCAGAGCACGATCTGAGGCCAGAAAACCAGAACCAGAAGAGCAGCTAGCTGCAGAACGATAAATGGAATGACCCCTTTGTAAATATCTGTAATTTTCACATTCGGTGGGCAGACACCCTTCAAATAGAAGAGCGCGAAGCCGACCGGCGGGGTTAAGAACGATGTTTGTAAAGCCATGGCGACAAGCATCACGAACCAAACAAGTTCAGGGTTATCGATTCCTGGTGCAGAAATATCGAGCCCTAAGGCCGATATAACCGGAGCTAGTAGGGGCAGTATTATGAGTGTGATTTCTATCCAGTCGAGGAAGAACCCCAGCAGGAAGATCACACCCAGAATGAAGAAGATAATGCCGTAAGGGCCAAATGGCAGGCCTGTGAGGAATTCTTCGATCATTTCATCTCCGCCCAGCTCACGTAGAACCAGCGCGAAACACGTTGCACCTATAAAGATTGCAAAGATGTAGGCGGTTGTATTCATGGTACCGCCGACTACTTCATGGAGTACTTTGAAGTTGAACTTTCTGTTGTACATAGCCAGAAGTGTTGCGCCAAAGGCGCCAACGCCTGCCGCTTCAGTCGGTGTCGCAATTCCTGCGAAAATAGAGCCCAATACAACAAAAATTAACAAGACCGTCGGCAGGACATCTTTGAGTACATTAAAGACAATACCAAAGGTAACGGGTTTCGCATCATCGGGAACGGGCAAGTGCTTCGGATTAATAAATCCACGGACAACAATATAAATGATATAGAACGAGCCCAGCATCAGTCCTGGGAATACAGCTCCCATGAACAGATCGCCAACAGAAAGACCTAGCTGATCTGCCATGATTACCAGCATAATACTGGGTGGAATCAGTATGCCCAGCGTGCCAGCTGAGGCGATTGTGCCCAGAGCTAAAGGCATGTTGTAGCCTTGCTTGGTCATTGCAGGTAGGGACATGACAGCCAGTAATACGACAGAAGCCCCAATAATTCCTGTTGATGCAGCAAGGATAATACCGATAGCTGTTACTGTAATAGCCAGACCACCGTGTACCCGGCCAAACAACTCCTGCATCGATTTCATCAGGCGTTCTGCTACTCCTGATTTATCCAGCATAATTCCCATGAAAATAAACATGGGTAGAGCTACCAGGATCCAGTTTTCCATTATGGTCCAGAGTCGATTTACCACCAGTCCCAATGTGGTGTAATCCAGACCAGTCATTGTGTCCATATAGGTATCAGTAAACTGGCCCAGAAAAGCAAAAATAATTCCTATGCCACCTAAAACCCAGGCGACAGGTATGCCTGTAAAGAGTAGCGCGATGAAAGACAGGAACATCGCGATAACGAGAACTTCATTCGCTTCCATCAGTCATCACCTTTAATCAGTAGTGTTATATCGCGGATAAAGCGGGAAATAACCGCTAAAGCCAGCAGCGCAAAGCTTACCGGGATAACCCCTTTTATAAGCCAGCGATAGGGAAGGCCTGAAGCGGCTTCCGAGGATTCATTTACACGGTATGATTCGTAGGTGAAGTCGATACCCTGTAAAAAGATGATAATGATGAATGGCATCACCATTGTAGGGATGCTAATGACTTCAATGATACGTTTTGTTTTTGCTCGCAGGCGAGAATAAAACAAATCCACACGGATATGGGCATTTGTCGTTTGAGCATAAGATAAGCCAAACATCACGCCGATAGAGTATAGGTGCCATTGGAGCTCTTCAAGGGCGATCATGCCGCTTGCGAAGCCTTTACGCAGGATCACCTGCAACATAATTACCAGCACCAGAACAACATAAGCCCAAGCGATCGTGAGACCAACCCTCTGGATGAATTTATCAATCGCATCAGAGAGTGGTACTGGGGTGAGTTTTTCGTTTTCAGTCACGGAAACTTACCTTCGCGATTTGTTAGGTGGGGTGGATAACCTGAACACCTAATTATTTATAGTTATTAAAAACGCCCAGATACAAATAGGGCGGCAAATGCCGCCCTTAAAATTTCAGCGGATGGGCAGCCGCTGAACAGTGGGATTACTTAGTTGCTCGAGGTAGGAATGCGTTCGCTTCCCACAGATCGTAACCAGAACGGAATGTACTCATGTCATCCCAGACTTTCTTGAAGAATGGATCGGCAGCAGTTTTCTCTGCAACGACTTCATCCCAGGTGGATTTGAATGTGTTGAGCATTGTTTCGTTCCAGTAGCGAATCTGGACGCCATTTTCAGCGGCTTTCTGCATTACTGGGAACTGCATTGCTTCACCTTCAGCAATTGCGTTCGTCATAGATGCTTTACAAGTTGTCTCAACGAGTGCCTTCTGGCCCTTGCTCATTTTGCTCCAGGTGTCTTTGTTGATTAGCAGCTCGAATACAGTTGCCTGCTGGTGCCAGCCTGGGAAGTAGTTGTACTTAACAATCTTGTGGAAGCCTAAGCGTTGGTCAATGGCTGGCTGGGAGAACTCAGAGGCATCGATAGCGCCTTTTTCCAGAGCGCCAAAGATTTCACCGCCTGGCAGTTGTACGGTACCTACACCCAGTTTTTCCATAACATCGGCACCAAGGCCGAAGAAACGCATGTTCAGACCTTTCAGGTCCTCTGGTTTTTCGATTGGCTTAGAGAACCAGCCTGAAGTTTCTGGGGAGATGATTGCGCAAGGCATAACTTTTACGTTGTAACCTGCGTTGTCATACATCTCCTGATACAGGCTCATGCCATTACCGTAATAAAGCCATGCCATGTACTCACCCGCTTCTGGGCCAAAAGGTACCGCAGAGAACAGAGCCGCAGCAGGCATTTTTCCCTGCCAGTAGCCAGCAGTTGAGTAGCCTGAATTCACTTTACCTGAAGAAACCGCGTCCAGAATCTCTTTAGGACTCACCAGTTTTCCTGGTTCGTAGATCTTCATTTTCACTTTACCGTCACTCACAGTTTTCAACTGATCTGCAACCCAAACGATTGGGGTGCCAAGAGCAGGAAGGTGAGAGCCGAATGCGATTGGAGTTTTCAGAAGTAGTTTGTCAGCAGCCTGAGCTGGAGCTGTGGTGCCTGCTACAGCAGCGGTTACAACAGCTGCAGAGATCAAAGACTTGGCGAACTTTTTCATGTCACATCCTCTAGAGATTCGTTTTTATATTTAGTATCGAGCCGCAATGAACAGAAGGTAAGACCTGTATAAGTCCCTCTGTTGCACTGCGGAAATCTCAATTGGTATTACCAATTTACCATAAGAGACTTCCTACTGTATTTTTTTTGAGCAGGATGTGTCAATGTTTTTTTTCGGTTTACTTACTATAGTCTAAACGTAGTTATGCGCTATTTTCACTCTATATATTTATTTGTAAGGGTTTTTTGGGGTTCAGTGTAAGGTGAAAAAATAATGAAAAAAAACTCTCTTGTGTTTCGATATTAAGTTGAATTAGTATCATTATTGGTCATACCAATATTTTTTGAGTGTTAAGTAATGAGTTATAACAGAGTTAAACAGCCGAAAATTTCCGATGTAATCATGGAGCAAATGGAAGCTATGATTTTGGAGGGCACTCTTAAGCCGGGTCAGAAATTGCCTCCGGAACGAGAATTGGCGAAGCAGTTTGAGGTTTCAAGGCCTTCATTGCGTGAGGCGGTGCAGAAGCTTGCGGCGAAAGGGTTGCTAAATAGCAGGCAGGGAGGAGGGACTTATGTTTCAGAAGATCTGGGAGGCTCTTTTTCCGACCCGCTTCTGGAATTGTTCCGTACGCACCCGGAAGCGCAGTATGACTTACTTGAATTTCGTCACGCCTTAGAAGGGGTCTCTGCGTATTATGCAGCGTTGAGAAGTACGCCAGCAGATAAAGAGGCAATTCTACAAAGTTATGCTGAGCTTCAGCGCTACCATGATAATAAGGATATACAGCAAGAGGTGTATGCTGATGTGGACTTTCATCTGGCTATAGCAGCTTCAACCCATAATATGGTTCTTTTGCATATGATGCGGGCACTTTTTAATCTTTTGCGTGAGCATATCTGGGATAACCTCAAAAACATCTACCCGCGTTCTGATTACAGGGAAAAAATTCACTCACAGCACAAGGTGCTTATGGATGCTATTCTCGAAGGGGACCCTGAAAAAGCAAGGCAGGCTGCGCACCATCATCTTGCTTATGTGGAAGATGCTTTGCTTGAGGGTGAAAGAGAAAATACTCGTTTGGAAAGGGCGTTGAGGAGAGCTAATGTTCCTTGATGTGTATATTTACTACATAAAAAACTAATTAAAGTACGTTTTTTTGAATATTACTCTTCCCTGTAGACGGGTAATTAATATTTCTGTAGTATAACTACAAGATAATTACATAATTAAAGCTTGGTCTGATGTCGTAGTTCTTCTGATAGGGAATGAAGAGGGCTTAGGGTCAAAGCGAATAACTAAAAAACACATTAAGCGTTAACTTTTGAGAGTGGAGAGGTCAAAGTGCAAGACATTATTGATGACGTCGATCCGGTTGAAACACAGGAATGGCTGGACGCGCTTGAGTCCGTTGCCAAGAATGATGGTGACGATCGTGCAAAATATATTCTACGTAGACTAGGTGAGAAGGCGAATGATATGGGTGTTGATTCAGCATCTGCGCTGACGACACCTTACCGCAATACAATCTCGGTTAAAGATGAAGCTCACATGCCAGGCGATCTATTTATGGAGCGCCGAATTCGTTCCTTTATTCGCTGGAATGCCATGGCGATGGTAATGAGAGCTAATGATAATGATGATGGCCTAGGCGGTCACATCTCATCTTTCTCCTCCTCTGCAACACTTTACGATATCGGTTTTAACTACTTTTTCCGTGGTAACGAAGGTCAGGAATCTGACATGGTCTTCTTCCAGGGTCATATTTCACCGGGTATCTATTCTCGAGCTTACCTTGAAGGACGTCTATCTGAAGATCAGATGGATAACTACCGCCGTGAAGTAGATGGTGGTGGCCTTTCATCTTACCCACATCCTTGGTTGATGCCTGATTTTTGGCAGTTCCCAACGGTATCTATGGGTCTTGGTCCAATTCAAGCGATCTATCAAGCACATGTTATGCGTTATCTGTCAGCACGTGACTTGATCAATCGTGGTGACCGTAAAGTATGGGCATTCCTGGGTGACGGTGAGTGTGATGAGCCGGAATCTTTGGGTGCAATTTCCCTGGCAGGCCGTGAAGAGCTGGAAAACCTGATCTTCGTAGTTAACTGTAACCTGCAGCGTCTGGACGGACCTGTACGTGGTAACGGTAAGATTGTTCAGGAGCTGGAAGGTATCTTCCGTGGTGCGGGTTGGAATGTAATTAAATGTCTTTGGGGTCGTCATTGGGACGCTCTATTTGAGAAAGACACCAAAGGCTTACTGCAAAAACGCTTTGATGAAGTGTGTGATGGTGAGCTGCAAAACTACAAAGCAAATGGTGGCGCATATACGCGTGAACATTTCTTTGGCAAATACCCAGAGCTTCTTGAGTTAGTTGCAGATCTATCTGACGACGACATCATGAACCTTAACCGTGGTGGTCATGATCCATATAAAGTATTCGCGGCTTACAATGAAGCAGTGAATCATAAAGGTCAGCCTACGGTTATCCTTGCGCAAACTGTTAAAGGTTACGGCACAGGTAAATCAGGCGAAGCTAAAAACGATACCCACTCAATGAAAAAAGTGGCTATCGATGACCTGAAAGATTTCCGTGATCGCTTTAATATTCCATTGTCTGATGATCAGCTGAAGGAAGTGCCTTACTACCGTCCAGCGCCAGATTCTCCAGAAATGAAATACATGTTCGAACGCCGTAAGAGCTTGGGTGGATTCTACCCCGTACGTCGTACCGAATTTGAGAAACTTGAAACGCCACCGCTATCTGACTTTGACGGTCAGCTGAAAGACAGCGGCAAGCGTGCATCGTCTACCCAGATGGTTCTTAACCGTGTGATGAGCACGATCGTTAAAGACAAAAATATGGGTGAGCGTGTTGTGCCAATCGTGCCTGATGAAGCACGTACTTTCGGTATGGAAGGTATGTTCCGTCAGCTTGGTATCTACACCTCTGCGGGGCAGCGTTACGTACCGCATGACTCTGATCAGATCATGTTCTACAAAGAATCTAAAACAGGTCAGATTCTTGAAGAGGGTATCAACGAAGCCGGTGCAATGTCTGCATGGATGGCTGCGGCCACTTCATATGCAAACAATAACTGCACCATGGTGCCGTTCTATATCTACTACTCAATGTTTGGTTTCCAGCGCATCATGGATTTGGCATGGGCTGCAGGTGACATGCAAGCACGTGGCTTCCTAATCGGTGCTACCTCAGGCCGTACAACATTGAACGGTGAAGGTCTGCAGCATCAGGATGGTCACAGCCACCTAATGGCGCAGATGATTCCGAACTGCGTATCTTACGATCCAACTTATGGCTACGAATTGGCTGTGATTGTTCAGGATGGTATGCGTCGTATGTATCAGGAGCAGGAAAACCGCTTCTACTACATCACAACCATGAATGAAAACTACCACCACCCGGCTATGCCACAAGGTGCCGAAGAAGGCATTATCAAAGGTATGTATCTTCTTAAAGAAGGTAAAGATGCTGAGAAGAAAGTTCAGCTAATGGGTTGTGGCACGATCTTACGTGAAGTTGAAGCTGCGGCAGAAATTTTACGTGATGATTACGGTATCGAATCTGATATCTGGAGCACTACTTCAATCAACGAGCTGCGCCGTGAAGCAATTACGGTAGCGCGTGAGAATATGCTAAACCCAGAAGCAGAGCCTAAGAAAGCTTACGTTACTGAATGTATCGAAAGCCGCGGTTCTATGCCGGTTATCGCTTCAACTGATTACATGCGTTCTTATGCAGATCAGCTGCGTGAATTCATCCCTGGTAACTTTAAAGTATTGGGTACTGACGGTTACGGTCGTTCAGATACGCGTACTAAGTTGCGTGAATTCTTTGAAGTTAATCGCTACTACGTAGTCCTGGCAGCGCTGAAAGCGTTACAGGAAGAAGGCAAGGTAGAAGGCGCTGAAGTCGCTAAAGCCATGCAGAAGTTCAACATTAACCCGGCTAAACCGGCACCGTGGACTGTTTAGTCTGCGTTGAACTTCTTAACGGCTTAGAACTGGAGGATTTATAGTGAGTATTATCACAATTACAGTTCCTGACTTATCAGGCTCAACCGATGTTGATGTAGTAGAAGTGCTAGTGAATGCTGGTGACTCTATTAGCGAAGGCGATAGCTTGATTGTTCTGGAAACAGATAAAGCGTCTATGGAAGTACCGTCTACCGATTCAGGTGTAGTCGTTGCGGTTAAAATTAATGTCGATGATCAGGTCAATGAAGGCGATGTCCTTATTGATCTAGATACTGGAGCAGGTGCTGAAACTGCTCCTGTAGAAGCACCGGTTGTCGAAGCTGCGCCTGAACCTGCTGCTGCTCCTGCAGCACCGGCTCCAGCGGCAGCCGCTGCGGTAGAAGGGATTTTAATTCCGGATCTATCTGGCGCAACGGATGTTGATGTTGTCGAAGTTTTAGTGAAAGACGGTGACAGTGTAGAAGAGGGTGATAGTTTAATCGTCCTTGAAACAGATAAAGCATCTATGGAAGTGCCAGCACCTAAGTCCGGTGTTGTTGTTTCTATGAAAATTAAAGTAGACGATCAGGTCAACGAAGGCGATCTATTACTAGATCTTCAGGTTGGCGGTGCTGATGCGCCTGCTCCAGCAGCGGAAGCGGCTCCGGTAGCAGCCCCAGCAGCAGCTCCTGTTGCCGGTGGCAAAGAAAACGTACTGATTCCTGATCTTTCAGGTGCTACAGACGTTGATGTTGTCGAAGTGCTTGTTAAAGATGGTGATACTGTTGCTGAAGGCGATAGCATTATTGTTCTGGAAACAGACAAAGCATCAATGGAAGTGCCAGCGCCGAAAGGTGGTGTGGTTGTTTCCATTAAAATCAATGAAGGCGATACGGTAAACGAAGGTGATCTGTTGATGGAGCTTGAAGTAGCGGGTGGCGCAGCGCCAGCAGCTGCACCGGCTCCTTCTGCATCACCGGCAGCGACTGCTCCAGCGGCACCGGCTAAGGTTGCTACGCCAGCATCAGCTTCTGGTGTTGATAAAGCTGAGCTTGAGAAGAAAAATCGTACTGTTCATGCAGGTCCAGCCGTTCGTGCTGTTGCTCGTGAATTTGGAGTAGATCTTTCTCAGGTAACGGGTACAGGTCGTCGTGGTCGTGTAGTTAAAGAGGATGTTCAAGCGTACGTTAAAGGTGCACTTAAGCAGCTAGCTGAAAAGCCAAAAGCCGGTACGGTTACCAGTGGATCAGGCATCCCTGCGATTCCTGAAGTGGATTTCAGCAAGTTTGGTGAAGTTGAAGTTGAGAAACTGAGCAAAATTGCAAAAGTTACTCGCGACAATATGAGCCGCTGCTGGTTGAATATTCCGCATGTGACTCAGTTCGATAAGGCTGATATCACTGAGCTGGAAGCGTTCCGTAAAGAGATGAAAGATGAAGCGGCGAAATCAGGTGTACGCCTAACGCCACTGCCTTTCATGTTGAAAGCGATCGCGATTGCATTAAAAGCACATCCTAAGTTCAACGCATCACTGCATGCAGATGGTGAACATATTGTTTACAAAAAATATGTGAACATCGGTATGGCAGTAGATACGCCGAATGGTCTGATGGTTCCAGTGATCAAAGATGCAGATAAGAAGAGCATCTACGAGCTGTCTACCGAAGCGATCGAGCTGGCCGGTAAAGCTAAAGACCGTAAGCTTAAGCCTGCAGAGATGCAGGGCGCATGCTTTACTATCTCCAGTCTGGGTGGCATAGGCGGTACTGGCTTCACGCCAATCGTGAATGCTCCAGAGGTTGCGATTCTGGGTGTGTCTAAAGCGGATATCGAACCGCGCTGGAACGGTAAAGAGTTTGAGCCACGTAAGATGCTGCCTCTGTGCCTCTCTTATGATCATCGTGCCATTAATGGTGGTGATGCTGGTAAGTTCCTGACATACCTTAACAGTCTGCTGAGTGATATTCGTCGCTTAGTGCTGTAATAACCAATTTACCAATCCCTTGGCTCAACGCCTCCTCGGAGGCGGTCTTTTTCCAAGGGGGTAGATAAACAAACGGCGACTCTGTGCAGGAGGTCGCCGTTTTTTTTGCTCTTTTTAAGTAATTTTGTCATTCATATTGTAATTACTCCTCAGGTAGAAATAACTTTTTCATTTTTGCTAGTTATAATGTTGCAATTGCGTTAATTTTAGACCTCGAGTAAGGGCTGGGTGCGGCTTGCGCCTGAAGTGCTGACAAAGGATAAATGGATGAAAGTTACAGTATTTGGTATTGGTTATGTTGGTTTGGTACAGGCCGCAGTCTTGGCCGATGTTGGACACGACGTAGTCTGCGTGGATGTTGATCAAGATAAGGTTGATAACCTGAAAAAAGGGGTTATTCCGATTTATGAACCCGGTTTAACGCCCATTGTTCAGAGTAACTTTGCCGAAGGACGCTTGCATTTTACAACCGATCCTGAAGAAGGCGTCAAACATGCGGAATTGCAGTTCATCGCTGTAGGTACGCCACCTGATGAAGATGGTTCTGCTGATCTTAAATATGTTTTGGCTGTCGCGGAAACTATTGCTAAATACATGTCTGCGCCAAAAATTGTCATTGATAAATCTACAGTGCCTGTTGGTACTGCAGATAAAGTATCTAAGAAGATTGCTTCAGTACTCAATGAAAGAGGTGAAAATCTCGAGTTTCATGTGGCGTCCAACCCCGAATTCCTGAAAGAAGGAGCTGCGGTAAGCGACTGTATGAAGCCCGATCGCATTGTAATTGGCACAGACAGTGAACATGTTGAGACTCAGATGCGGGAGTTATACTCGGCCTTCAACCGGAATCATGACCGTATTATTTTTATGGATGTACGCAGTGCGGAATTAACAAAGTACGCAGCAAATTGTATGCTGGCTACAAAAATAAGCTTTATGAATGAGATCTCTAATCTTGCTGAGCGTTTGGGCGCAGATATAGAGAACGTTCGTAAAGGTATTGGTTCTGATGAGCGAATAGGCCACCATTTTATTTACGCGGGTTGTGGTTACGGTGGGTCATGTTTCCCTAAAGATGTTCAGGCCTTGGTACGTACTGCTGATGGTATTGAATATGAAGCGGAATTATTGAAGTCAGTTGAGGCTGTAAATTACCGACAAAAAACATCACTGTTTCAACATGTTAGTCGTTATTTTGACGGTGACCTTTCCGGTAAAAAAATCGCTGTTTGGGGATTGTCCTTTAAGCCGAAGACTGACGATATGCGAGAAGCAACCAGTCGGGTTTTAATGGAAGCTTTGTGGGAGAAGGGTGCCCAGGTCCGTGCATATGACCCAGAAGCTATGGAAGAGGCTCAAAGAATATATGGGCATCGCTCTGACCTTGAGCTGGTCGGCACTAAAGAAAGTGCCTTGCAAGGTGCTGACATATTAGTGATTTGTACTGAGTGGCGTGCTTTTTGGTCGCCAGACTTCGAGTTAATTAAAGAAAGTCTTGCAAATCCAGTCATAGTTGATGGCAGGAATATGTATGAGCCTGATTTGGTAGAGCGTTACGGCCTTGAGTATTATGGTATTGGTCGCGGACGTAGCGTTAAGAAACATAATTAATAAGCATTCCTTCAATAAGGGCTTTAAATGAAAGTTTTAGTTACTGGTGGTGCTGGGTTTATCGGTAGTGCTGTCATTAGGCATATTATCGAAAATACTTCTGATGAAGTGGTGAATGTTGATTGTTTAACATATGCGGGTAATCCTGACTCTTTAAAAATGATCGATCAGGATTCGCGTTATACTTTTGAAAAAGTAGATATTTGTGATATTGACGCATTGAGGGATGTTTTTCGTAAACATGCTCCAGATGCCGTTATGCATTTGGCTGCTGAGTCTCATGTTGATCGTTCGATAGAAGATCCTGGGCAGTTTATCCAAACCAATTTGGTTGGAACATATAACCTACTTCAGATAAGCAGAGACTATCTGCAAGACAAGTCTGACTCCTTTAAAGCGGAATTTCGCTTTCACCATATATCTACGGATGAAGTCTATGGTGATCTTGAAGATGATGGTTTGTTTACGGAAGAAACTCCTTATGCACCTAGTTCCCCATACTCAGCCAGTAAAGCTGGATCAGATCATCTTGTAAGGGCATGGTATCGAACTTTTGAGTTACCGGTTCTGGTAACCAATTGTTCTAATAATTATGGGCCGTATCATTTTCCTGAAAAATTGATTCCACACGTAATCCTTAATGCACTGGATGGTAAGCCGCTACCTATCTACGGTGATGGTTTGCAGGTAAGAGATTGGCTGTATGTAGAGGATCATGCTAGAGCACTATATAAAGTGCTTACAGTGGGTGTACCTGGCGAAACCTATAATATTGGTGGTCATAATGAGAAAGCCAATATTGATGTAGTAAAGAATATTTGTGCTCTTCTCGAAGAGCTTAAACCTGAAAAACCAGCCAATATAGCTAATTATGAGGAATTGATCACTTATGTGAAGGACCGCCCAGGCCATGATCTCAGATATGCGATTGATGCTTCAAAGATTTCTAATGAGCTTGGCTGGGTTCCTGAAGAGAGTTTTGAGTCCGGTCTTCGTAAGACGGTAATCTGGTATCTTGAAAATCGTGACTGGTGGGAAAGAGTTCTCAATGGCGATTATAAGCTTGAGCGTATAGGGTAGAAAGTAGGCTGGAATTAGTCTTTTGATCAGGAGTAGAAATGAAAAAGTATAAAGGTATTGTGCTTGCAGGTGGTTCAGGGACGCGACTTCACCCCATTACCAGAGGGGTTTCTAAGCAGATGTTGCCTATTTACGATAAGCCAATGATCTATTATCCAATATCCGTGCTTATGTTATCGGGTATTCGGGATATTCTGATTATTTCTACTCCTGACGATCTACCAGGTTTCCAGAAACTCTTAGGGACCGGCGAAGACTTCGGTGTGAACTTCTCGTATCAGGTTCAACCAAGCCCTGATGGCCTGGCTCAGGCTTTTATACTTGGCGACAGTTTTGTTGGTAATGATAATGTCTGCCTGGTTTTAGGTGACAATATTTTTTATGGCCAGCACTTCTCCGATAAACTCACTTCAGCTGTTTCCAGAGACGCGGGGGCCACGGTATTTGGTTATCATGTCAACGATCCTGAGCGTTTTGGCGTTGTTGAATTTAATAGTGAAGGTAAAGCTATATCTATTGAAGAGAAACCAGAAACTCCTAAGTCTGAGTATGCGGTTACTGGTTTGTATTTTTATGATAACGATGTGGTATCAATTGCTAAGGACGTGAAGCCGTCTTGGCGCGGGGAGCTGGAGATCACGGATGTGAACAACGCTTACCTCCAGCAAGGTAATTTGAATGTGGAGCTGCTTGGCAGAGGTTTTGCCTGGTTAGATACAGGAACACATGATTCATTATTGGACGCAAGTCAGTTCGTTCAGACCATCGAACATCGTCAAGGGTTGAAAGTTGCTTGCCTTGAGGAAATAGCTTTCCGCAATCAATGGATCTCGTCCGAACAGTTAGCTGAAAAGGCTGACCTTCTCAAGAAGACAGGCTATGGTGCATATTTACAGTCTCTATTAAAAGGAACTGCATAGTGAATGTAATTAAGACGGACGTTGAAGGAGTTTTGATTATAGAGCCGAAGGTGTTTGGGGATGAGCGCGGCTTTTTCTTGGAGACTTTTCAGGCTAAACGTTATCAACAGGAAGTAGGTATAGAGCTCCCGTTTGTGCAAGATAATCACTCCCGTTCGACCAAAGGGGTGCTTCGTGGATTGCATTTTCAGAAAACTAAACCACAAGGTAAGTTAGTCAGAGTGGTTAGTGGAGAGGTTTTTGATGTAGCCGTAGATATACGCCCTGATTCAAAGACCTATGGAAAATGGGCAGGAACTCTTCTCTCAGCAGAAAATAAACGTCAGTTTTGGGTTCCCCCAGGGCTAGCGCATGGGTTTGTTGTATTGTCAGATACAGCAGACTTTGAATATAAATGCACCGATTACTACGATCCTGCTGATGAAGGATGCCTCATCTGGAATGATCCTGATCTTGCTATCGAATGGCCTATCACTGAACCCATATTATCCGAGAAAGATAAGTTGGGTCTGCTTTTCAAGGAATTGTAATGTTTAGAGTGCTACTGACTGGTGCTAAAGGGCAGTTGGGTTCGTTATTGCTTGAATACCTCAGGGAAGCTGGTTGTGAGGTAAAAGGCGGTGATGTTGGTGAGCTGGATATTACTGATTTAGAGTCAGTTATGCGAAATCAGGATTGGAGTCCTGATATTATCGTTAATGCGGCAGCTTATACAGCGGTGGATAACGCTGAATCGGAAGAAGAGCTGGCATATGCAGTAAATGCTTTGGGTGTTAAAAACCTTCTAGTGCTTTCTCAGGAGCTTAAGAGCCCATTGATTAACGTTTCCACGGATTATGTGTTTGATGGTCAGGCATCATCCCCCTATCGGGTTGAAGAAAAGACCTCCCCACTCGGTGTATACGGAAGAACTAAAAGGGCTGGTGAGGAGTTTCTAGAAGCTTCAGACCACTCATTTATAAATATTCGTACGAGTTGGGTGTTCGGTGAGAACGGGAATAACTTTGTTAAGACTATGCTTAGGCTTGGCAAAGATAGAGATAGTTTATCTATTGTGGCTGATCAAAGAGGCTGTCCTACGTATGCTGGAGATCTCGCTAAAGCGATTCTAGTCATAGTACATCGATATAGAAATGATGGTTTCTTTGCGAATGGTCATTACCATTTTTGTGGCAATGAAGAGGTGAGTTGGTTTGAATTCGCCGAGACGATTTTTGAAGTCGCGAATGCCGCTGGCGTATTAAAACGGAGGCCCACTCTGACCCCTATCCCTACATCTGAATATCCAACCCCAGCAGCCAGGCCTGCATATTCAGTATTAGACTGTTCAAAAATCAGTGGGGTATATGATATTGAGCCTTCTGACTGGAATAATGCATTGAATAAAATTATTCCAGAGATCCTGATTTAATTTCGTTATTGGTTTGTTGCTGCGTTTTATTTAGAAGCTGCTTCCGTCTTTTGTAGAGTAAGATGATCCCCAGAAAGCACCCGACAAGGTTCGCGAGTATATCTAAAAGAGAAAACTCTCGACTGGGAGATAGATAGTGCTGAATAAATTCCGAGCCGACTGCAAAGACAATAACTGCGCTAAGAAATATACTTAGCAGTAGCCCTTTCCGAAGCTTAATCCCAACATAACAAATGAAAGCAAACCCAATAATGTGGCCAATTTTATCAATATGGCCAGGAATATTAGGAACCAGGCCTTCGCTAAAGAGGGCCAAAAAAAATGCAGCTAACACCAAGAAGCTTAAAGTGAGGCTTAATTTTCTAGCCTGCTCTGATGTGGGCATTCTCTTTTATCTTCCAATACCTTTATAAGTAATTCCATATTCATTCAGGATTGCTTTATCGTAGATATTTCGACCGTCAATGATGAGAGGGTTGCTCATAAGAGAGGTTAGCCGACGGTAATCCGGAGACCAGTACTCTGACCACTCAGTAACTAAGAGCAGTGCTTCGCTACCAGTCAGAGCTTCATATTTATCTGAATGGTAAAAAAGCTGGTTGGAATGAGGGTGGTCTTTAAAATATCCCCTTATATTTTCAAGTGCTTGTGGGTCATGTATATGCACTTTTACTGATTGTGCTAATAAAGCTTCTATGAGTTTTAGGCTTGGCCCATTATCAATGCTCGCTGTTTCGGGTTTAAACGCTGCACCCCACACCGTGACTGCTTTTTCTTTCAGGTTCCCGGAATAGTGTTGCCAGAGTTTTCGAAACACGATGTCTTTTTGAACTTCATTCTGGTTTATAACAGTTTTGACCAAAGAGGGTGTTTTAGATTGCTCAAATATATCTGAAAAGCGAGATAGGTACTCAGAAAAGTTAAGACCGCCAAATCCGCAACCAGGATAAAGATAGTGACTACCTATCCTTGGGTCAGCGCCCATACTGTCACGAATAACTTCAATGTCGACATTTAAGTTATCAGCAAGGTTTGCCAATTCGTTTACATAACCAAGACGTAGTGCCAGCATTCCTGTTACAGCAAATTTTGTAAATTCAGCTTCTTTTGCAGTCATTACCTGGAGGTGTTCAATCTGTTTGCTAAATGGGCGGATAACTGCTTGTGCAATAGATAACCCCCATGCGTTTTCGCTTCCTAAGGTGATTCTCTTCGGTGATGAGAATCCTGTTATGGCATGTCCTTCTTGTAAGTAATCCGGAATGCACACCACGACCTGATTGTTATCACAGTCCAAATAGCTTTGTAATAGATCAGTAGAGCCAACCCCGAAGTTGCATTGGTTAACAACTAGGATATTTTCACTTTTGGTATCGGCTATTTTCTTTGCAATAGCCACGGCATTCTTTTGTTCGGTGGGCTTAAGTGCTAACCAGTGAGCTTCGGGGGAGTTATTTTCATCAGGTGTTCCACGGGACAGTCTTCCTGAGGCGATCATTTTAACGGTTAAATCATATAAGCCGGGTTCATTTTTTAGTACAGAGATAGAATCAAGTGGTGTTTTGTCTTCTGAATTCCACTCTACAATGAGTACTTCGTTTCCGGCTTGAGCAAGACAAGAAGCGGCTGTCCAAGCGGTCAAGTCTGTACCATAAACATGTATGTTCACAGCTGGCTCCTGTATCAGTATTTAAGCTGGGTGTTTTTGAAATGGTTTAGCAAACCGCCCGTCGAGCAATCGAGGGAGTTGCTCTGGCTTGAAGTCTGTTCAAATTCGTCAAGTAATGAAGTGGCTACCTGCTTGCCAAGTTCAACCCCCCATTGGTCAAAGGGATTAATCTCCCAAATGACAGACTGTACAAATACCTTGTGTTCATACATGGCGATCAGGCTGCCAAACGTTTCCGGAGTCAATTGCTCTAGTACGATTGTGGTGCTCGGTTGGTTGCCGTGATAACGCTTATGGCTTGGGGCATCACTCGAGTCTTCCAGTACTTTATCTCCTAACGCCAGGAGCCTGGATTGAGCCAGGCAGTTAGCAAGTGCCAGTTGATGTTGTTCCTGTAGGTCTTGCCCCAGTCCTTCATAGCGTTGTACTGAAACTATGAAATCACACATGACAGACTCAGTGCCTTGGTGAAGCAGCTGATAAAAGGCATGTTGAGCATTGGGGCCTATCTCGCCCCATAAAATTGGACAGGTGCTGTATTGGAGCTTTTCGCCCTGCTTGGTAACGTTTTTTCCGTTGCTCTCCATTTCCAGCTGTTCTAAATAGGCGGGTAGGTGAGCAAGTCGCCCATCATAAGGCAGAATTGCATGTCCATGTATGTTTAAGAAGTTAATATTCCAGACGCCAATGAGTCCTAAGAGCACGGGTATGTTTTCGTTGAAACTTGCTTCTCTGAAGTGCTGATCCATCTGATGGGCACCCGATAGCATTTTCCTGAAATTCTCAATCCCTATCTGCAAAGCAATCGGAAAACCGATGACGGACCACATTGAGTATCTTCCGCCAGTCCAATCCCAAAAGAGTAATTGGTTTTCTAACGGAATTCCCCATTCCAGGGCTTTTTCTGGTTTGGTTGTCACGCCAATAAAATGGTGAAGGCTGATGGCCTCTGCTGTTAGTCCGCTTGCATGAATTAGCCATTCTCGAGCTGTTTTGGCGTTTGCCAAAGTATCGATGGTGGAAAAAGACTTTGAAGAGATGATGAATAGGGTGGATGCAGGATCTAGTTGGTCGAGCAGTTTAGCAAGCTGGCTGCCGTCCATTGAAGAGACAAAATGCATATTGATATGCTTTGATGCCTCTGAACTAAAGCGTGATAATGCTCTGCAGCTCATTAGAGGCCCAAGATCTGAACCTCCAACCCCTATATTCACGACATCTTTGATCGGGCTGCCATCAAATCCTCGCCATTGGCCTTTTTGAATTTTATCGATCAGCTCCGCCATTTTATCCAGAGAGCAGTGAACATCTTCGATAATGTTGTGGTTATCTATGTGAACAGGGCTTTCTAGTGGGGTTCTAAGAGCGGTGTGAAGAGCTGAACGTTCTTCAGAGTTATTAACGTGTTCACCTGTAAAAAGTTTCTCAATCCATCCTTGTAGATCTTGTTGGTTTGCTAGTTCTATCAGCTTCTCAATGGTTTCGTGGGTCACCCTTTGTTTGCTTAGATCAAGCATGAGTCTGCCTGAGCTGAAGCTGAGTTTGTCAAATCGTTCAGCTGACTGAGATAGCAAATCTGCAAGATGGACGGATGAAAGGGCCTCAGCATGATCTGTGAGTGATTCCCAAGCAGGAGACTGATTGACCAGCATAGTGTTAATTATCCAAGTTATTCAAAAAAGCCTTTAACCCATCTTCAGTTTCAGGGTGTTGTAGCCCGTAAGCAATGTTTGCTTGTAGGTAACCTAATTTGCTTCCGCAGTCATAGGTTTTGCCCATCATTCGGTATGCATCTACAGGATTGGATTTTAAGAGGGCGTCCAACGCATCTGTAAGTTGTATTTCACCGCCGGCTCCAGGTTGAGTGTCGCTGAGAAGCTGCATAATTTCCCCTGGAAGCACATAGCGACCGACCACAGCAAGGTTTGATGGCGCGTCTTCTTTCGCAGGCTTTTCAACCATGCTTTTTATTGATACAGACTCGCCCGCTGAAGGCGATTGACCGTTGCAATCGGAAATGCCATACATATGTACTTTATCTTCCGGGACTGCTTCAACCATGATTTGGGCTGCATTAGATGTTTCAAAATTCTGAATCATTCTGGATAAATCAGTTTCAGAATTGGTGTAATTATTTACAAGAACATCAGGCAGGATAACCACGAAAGGTGAATTGTTTACAAGGCTGGAAGCACAATGAATCGCATGTCCAAGACCTAATGCTTCCGGTTGCCTCACAGAAGAAATGGTCACGTCTTTTGGAATAATATTTGCCACTGATTCCAGAATTGTCGTTTTGCCTTTTTTGGAGAGCTCAGCTTCAAGTTCATAGTGCTTATCGAAATGGTCTTCGATTGCTGATTTGCTGCTGCGAGTAACTAAAATAATCTCTTTAATGCCTGACTTTACAGCTTCTTCAACGACGTGCTGTATTACGGGTTTATCTACTACGGGCATCATCTCTTTTGGGATGGATTTACTAGCGGGGAGAACCCGGGTTCCCAGTCCTGCAACTGGGATTACTGCTTTATAAACAGAGCTCATTATTACACCAAGAAATTATATAGTTAAAAATTAATCATGATGGGGGCTGTATTCTTAAAAACTCAACCGTTCTCACTGCAACTAAAAGAGATATCCTATACTAATGCCTGCGTATATCTCCGAGTAAGATTCTCCAATGGCGTCGGAGTCCCTTGCTTCATATTCGGTCAGGAGCTTCCAGGACCAGTTCCTATCAATTGTTTTTCTGAAAGAAACAGTGGTCTTTTCTAAATCGTAATCGCGACTTGATTGGCTTTTGTATGCAATATCTGAAAGTGAAAAACGGGCATTAATGACAGTGCGGCTATCCCATTTGTAACTGATTCCTGTGGAAAAAACAGACTCTTTAAGATCATTTAGCGAAGAGGTTAGGTACTGTTCGTCATTTATTTCAAAACCTAGCTTCAGTGTGCAAGCACGACACAAATCATAATAGCTGTATGATACTTTAATCTTTTCTCGTAACAATTGATCAAGTTCATTCCTGTTGCCATCAATAGAACTTAAAAGGTCTGATTGGTTTCCATCACCAAAAGATGTGTCGGTAAGAATTCTGCTGGCATCGAGGCTGACTTGGTGCGAGTTGTCTTTGTAGGCCGCATTTAAAGCTAAATAAGGTTCTTCAGAGTCTCTTGAATCGGAAGAATAGCGGTTTATACCCATATCTGCACTGTAGGATAAGCGCCTTTTTGTATTCCCATATCCGATTAGGAATTGATCGTAGTCCTGATTGGGCTCATTTGAATCATAATCGATCTTAGTCGTTTGATATTGCGCATTAATATAGCTATTGCTACTTAAATTTAATTGCCAGGTGCCGGATAAACCGAAGCGGGTACTGTTTTGCGTGCTACTAGAGCCGTAATCAATTTCCTGAATTGATGGTGTGACAAAGAACGTTTGCCTGGATGAGGGAGAAAAGTCGGCTGTTAGTTGAGCACCGTAAATATTTCTTTCTTCAAGGTTGTTGTTTGTCTCGGCTATACCTGGGTCTTTGAGAAGTTGTTTAATGCTGTGATCTAGCTTGGCTTTAAGGTTCGAGGAGAGGGTGAGGTTAAGGCTTGAATTGCCATTAATATTCAGCTCATCGTCAGATGACCCTTCCTCAAAGTGTTCATACTCAAGTTCGTAATCTAGAACGACATCTGCGTTAGAATCAAAACGCTTTTCCCACTTAATATTGAGCCCAACGACATCTTGTCGCTCATCAATGGCAGTATTCTTAGCTGTTTTGTTGGCGTTGTCACTAAATCCAGTAGTGCCAGTCAACTCAATGGAGGGGGCGGCTGCTGATAGATGACTACTCGAAAAACACACAGCAGCAGCTATTGGCCCTAGATATAAGTATGAAATTCTATTCCGTTCAATCATCTTTGTGCCTTATTCAGGAACTGTGATTATGTCAGAAGGGGCTAGAGAGTAATTCGTATCCAATTTGCCCTGCTTTAAAATGTCATCTAAATAAATAGGGTAGACTTGAATGCCGTCGGCAGTTTTACGGTACAGGCGTGCGTTGTTTTCATCCGCAAATTCCGTTGTACCACCTGATTGTAAAACCAAGTCTAAAACAGTCATGCCCTGTCGCCACGGAACAGAAATTGGTGAAGCTACTGCGCCTGTTACGCGAACTCTTTGTGAAAAGTGAACACTGCTGGCTTCGGTTACTATGACGGTGACATTAGGTTGTTTTAAGTAATCAGAGAGTTTTTCTGTGATCTCTTCTTTAAGTTGAGCCGTCGTTTTGCCTTTGGCTTCTATTTCTCCAGCCAGTGGGATTGCGATAATGCCGTCTGGGCGAACCGGTACTTCTACAGAGATTTCTGGGTTGCGCCATACTCTAATATCCAGCCGGTCGTTGTTGCCTATTATATAGGGCTGAGTTTCTACAGAGAAATTCTCAGGAGGGGTTGTTTGGGTAACAGGGGCGATTGAATTACACCCAGCGAGAAGGAGAGCGCTTAGAGCTGAGATGGATAAGATTCTGGTCTTCATAGCATTATTCCCTGGTCGGCTTCGTGACTAACTCTATATAGCAGACTTAATCAGTAGTTATTGTTAAACCATTCAATGCAAATAGTTGGAAGTATTCTGTATTCAAAAGTGCTCTTGTGTAAAGGGTTGCTGGGTAAATTTTGTTAGATGGCAGAATTAAAGTGGCTATATAAGGTAGAAATGATGTTTGCGGGTTTTATTGTTGGTTGATGTAAAAAAAATCGACACTAAATTCTGTAGTAAGTATTCGTTCTTAATATGCTGTTTTATTTGCCTTATTTATATTTTCTGCTGTTTTGTAGGGTCTGCTTTCGGTTTTTTGTTAAATGACAGGTGGTAGGTGTTAAGTTTTTCGGCGTAAAGAACTTGATATGGTGTCGGAGGTCTTTACATGGTTGCGGATTCTTTGTTGTTTTTTTTAGTTTTATTTATTTAACTGATTGTTTTTTAGTTATTTGTTTTTTTTGGCATGCCTGGTGCATTGTTATTGCTTACCTGGAAGGCTCTGCGGCTGAGTATGCGGCAAGAGGCTGATTAAAAGGAAAATTAAAGACTAATTACGGAGTCGATTATGCTTTCTAAATTTAAATGTGTTCTTGCTGCGGCAACACTGCTTGTTGCTTCTACTGGCGCTAATGCTGGTGCTGTTTCTACTATCGGTAACGTTTCAGAGTCCGGTGGTGTTTACACTATTACAACTGGTACTGGTTCTGTTTCTGATTCTGCACTGGAAACTTTCGGTGGTTTCTATGCGGGCGCGCTGGATGCGGAAATGGGTACTGATGTAACTGAAGGTTCTGCTATCAAGAGCACAATCGAAGTTGAAGCGGGTGACACGCTGTCTTTTGACTGGGTTTGGGATACTGATGATTACCTTCCATTCAATGATTTCGCATTTGTTGGTTTAAGTCTGCTGGGTATTGAAGAAGTTCTTGCAAGCGTTGCAATCTCTGGTGACTACGGTACAACTTCAGGTTCTTACTCTTGGACTGCAGGTGCTGCTGGTGTCCTGACTTACGTTATCGGTGTGGTTGATGTGGGCGATACTGCTGTAACTTCTTACCTGAACGTAAGCAAACTGTCTCCAGTACCAGTACCTGCTGCTGCGCTGTTGTTCGGTTCTGCACTGCTGGGCTTCGCAGGTTTCTCTGCACGTCGTAAAGTTTCTTAAGTTTTTCTCTCTGAAAAGCTTAATTTAAGAAAGAGGGCCTTGTGCCCTCTTTTTTGCGTTTTTAATATAAATTATCTCTATTCCCTTTATTGTAATAAGGAAAGTAATATAATCTTTCCGCTTCGATGTTCTATGTCGATACATGTGTCGATATAGGGTGTGAATTTTTTGCGAGTGATTGTTGGCAAGGGAATATGGATCAATTTGATGATGTAATGACGGTCAAGCGCTCTTTATTACAAAGGCGTAACTCTCTAAGTAATACCTTTCAGTCATTGCTGGATGCTTTTGTTGTTTTAAGTTTGTTTGTCCTTTTGGCGCAATACCTGGTTGGTTTGGTGTCTTATGGGCATGTTATTTTTGTCTTGGTGCTGTTGGGCTCTATGGCTGTTTGTTACGACTTCTTTGGTATTTACCGTAGGCATCGAACAAATTTTGGTAAGTCTCTGGATTTGTTAAAGGCGTGGTCTGTTTCTTTGGTGGTGTCTCTAGGGTTGGTGCATCTGTTGCAGGCTGTTGATGCCTTCCCTATGGAATTTTTACTAGCTTTTGCAGGGCTGGGCTTCTTGCTTCAGTTATTTTCCCATCTATCGTTACGTCGTTATCATTTGGCAAGAGCGCAAAAGTCTAAAGTTAGTGCTTTGCTTATCGGGGAAAAAGTTTTTTCTGATCGTCTTCAGCGAAAAATTAATTCAAATCCGTGGGTGAGGGAAAGAATTGTAGGGGTGATCCCGATTGTTGATGATGTAGGTTCAACCGACGGCTCATCAGCTTTGGCGTGTGTGCAGGGCGCCAAAAAAATGATTGAGGAACATGATGTTAGGTCTGTTTACCTTGCTCTGCCCTTGAAAGGTCTGGCTTACATCGACACCTTATATGCAGAGCTAATGGAGCTTAATGTGGATGTACATTGGGTGCCAAACATACATGAGTTGCACCTGATCAATCCGAGTGTTAAGGAATTATCAGGCTATCCAGTTATGACCTTATCGGAAACGCCTCTAATAGGTACCCATCACTTAAAAAAAGCGGTAGTGGACAAACTTTTGGCTGTGCTTGCCTTGGCTTTGTTGTCTTGGTTGATGATAGGTACGGCGTTAGCAATTAAGCTAACTTCTCCAGGTCCGGTTTTTTTTCGTCAGGCAAGAACTGGTTGGGATGGCAAAGAGTTTAAGATCTGGAAATTCCGCAGTATGAAAGTCCATGAAGAGAAGACCGGTGAAGTTAAACAGGCCACCAAGAATGATGATCGTATTACGCCGGTAGGTGGTTTTATAAGGAAGACTAGTATTGATGAGCTGCCTCAGTTGTTTAATGTGCTTGTTGGTAATATGTCTATGGTTGGGCCTCGGCCGCACGCTGTTCAGCATAATCAGCTGTATTCCAATCAAATTACATCCTACTTGTGCAGGCATAGGATCAAGCCAGGTATTACCGGATTGGCTCAGGTGCGTGGCTTTCGAGGGGAAACTGAAGAGCTTGAGCTGATGAGTAAGCGAGTTGAAAGTGATCTTGAATATATCAATAATTGGTCTGTAACATTGGATCTGATCATAATGGTAAGAACTGCGCTAACTTTATTCAGCAGTCGTGCATATTAATTGGTAAGATCTAAAAGATGCTATTTCCAAAAGGATTGTGAACGTGTCATATGATGATGAAGGGCAGTTACAGATACCAACGAATTATATAGCTGCACTATCCCGTTTTAAGTATTACTTAATTCTTGGGGTATTGGGCTTGGCGGCTATCTCTGCTGTGGTTGTTTCATTAATTCCTGCAGTTTACCGTTCAGAAGCGATCGTGCTTGTCGAGACTCAGCAAATTCCTGATGAACTAGTTAGGTCGACTGTTACTTCTATTGCAGCTGAACGTATACAAATCATTAAGCAACGAGTCATGACGCGTGATAAATTGCTTGGTATTGCTAAGGACCACCCATCTCTAAAGGATTCTGTAGGGAGTGTTCTAGTCTCAGATCTTGTTATTGATATGAGAGATAAAATTACGGTTGACCTTATAACAGGAAACACTGGGAGCCGAAATAAACAGGCAACTACAATAGCTTTTAAAGTGGCATTCGATGCTCTAAGCCCTTCTGTTGCACAGTCTGTTGCAAACGACCTAGTTACATTGTTTTTAGATGAAAATGTTAAAGCTAGAACGGAAAGGGCTACAGAAACTACTGATTTCTTACGTACAGAGGCGAATAAACTAAAAAGGAAGTTGTCTGATACTGAGCAGGCGATAGCTGACTACAAACAGAAGTATAAAGATGCATTGCCTGAACACCTGGATCTCTACATGTCTATGCTGGAAAGGGCGCAAAATTCTAGAGTTGAAATTCAAAGGCAGGCAGAGGCTGAGCGTAATCAGCGTTCTTTCTATGAAGTTCAGTTGACATCATCAACTGAATCTCAGGCAGAAAGGTCTAAAACCGGTGAAATTTATGCAGAATATGAGAGACTATCTGCGATATATCAAGAAAATCACCCGGATTTGATCAGGTTGAAAGATGAAATTGCCAGTCTCGAGAAGAGTAAGACTCCATCGGCAAATGTTGCTAATTTAATTGAGCAGAAGATTGCTGCAACCAATTCTCAGATCAGGCTGTTATCACAGCAATTGTCAAAGACCACGCAGCAAATACAAGAATTAGAAACCAAAATTCTGAAAATACCTCAAGTCGAAAGAGGGTTGCTTGCATTAAATCGCGATTATGTCGCAGTTAAAAGTCAGTATGATGAGATAGTCAGTAATACTATGCAGGCTCAAATGGCTGAGAGTTTAGAGCAAGGTAGGAAAGCCGAACGTTTTTCGATTCTCGAGCCGCCGTTGTTGCCAGATCAGCCTTTTAAGCCAGATCGTAAGAAACTCTTAGCTGCAGGTTTTGCTGCTTCTTTCTCAATCCCCTTGGCGCTAGTGCTGGGGTTGGCTTTTCTTGATAAGTCAGTGCGCGGAGCTGCAGCTGTCGAGGCTGTCACAGGTCATGTTCCATTGGTTGTAATTCCTGTTATAACGACTCCGGCTGAAGATAAAACAAGAAAAAGTCACATTATAAAAGCTATTTTGGCATTACTTTTGTTGTTTGGAGGGGGCGTTCTACTAGTCCACTTTATGGTAATGCCGTTGGATATGATTCTTTACAAATTGATGTATAAGTTTGGCTTATAAAGGGAGATTCGTGTGGCTACTATTGCCGATGTTGTAAAGAAAGCTAAGAATAATCTAGCCAAAACGGTTACTCATCCTGAAACGGATAATTCAGATTCTCCTGTCCAGTCTGCGAAAAGGGTAAATTCAGATCAATCCAATGATGTAGCTGCGTCCCATGCAGAGCCTCCTAAGAAAGTTGTCAGTGAAAGTAAATCGGGTGATGTTCAATCAGCAAGCGTTAGTAAAGAAAGCACAATTCCTTCATCATTCGAATATACAAATACTAAAGTTATCAAGGTAGACAACGAAACTTTGATTGCCAATCGTGTTATTGCTCAAAATAAAGAGGATCCTCGCTCGACTCCGTTTCATATGCTGCGGGCCAAAGTCCTAAGTGAACTAAGAAAGAATAATTGGAGTACCTTGGCTATATCAGCTCCTACACCGGGTGCTGGCAAGTCACTTGTTACAGTGAATCTTGCAATGAGTATAGCTATGGAAGTCAATCAGACCGTTCTTGTTGTAGATATGGACCTACGGCAACCATCGATACATCAGTACTTTTCTATAGATCCAGAATATGGTGTACAGGATTATATTGAGAATGATATTGAAATAGAAAAGATAATGATAAATCCAGGGGTAGAAAGGCTCTCAGTCTTGCCTGGAAGAAAGCGAATGCTTAACTCCTCTGAGAAAATTGCATCTCCACAAATAAAGCAGCTTACCGAAGAGCTAAAATCAAGATATGAGTCTAGAATAGTAATATACGATCTACCTCCTCTATTGGTTTCTGATGATGTAATGGTCTTTTTGCCATATGTCGATTGCTCTCTGTTGGTTGTCGAAAGCGGTAAGAATACGCAAGAAGAAATTGATGAGTCATTGAAGCTAACCAGTGTAAAACCTATGCTGGGTGTTGTTTTGAATAAAGAAATTGAATACAAGAACATGTACTTGTATTAGGAGATAATTATGAGATTTTTTGCTCTTTTCCTGATTCTTTTGAGCAGTACTGGTGTTTCCGCTGAAGACTTCTATATTGACCCAAATTCAGGTAGTGACAGTGGTTTGGGTACAGCTGAGTCCCCTTGGAAAAGCTTAACCGGCGTTCTGAATGGCGGCAAAATATCGAGTGAAAGGTATTCGACACCTTATACAAGTCCCGAGCCTTTAATTAAAAAGAACATTAAAGGTGTCATCAAGCCTGGTGATAGGATTTTACTTGCCAGTGGTAACTATGGTGATGTCTTAATTGATGCTTATGTAAATAGCGATTTTATTACAATTGAGGCACTACCTGGGCATGATGTTCTTTTTGGTAAGTTGAAAGTTAGAGCTTCCAATAAATGGATTATTAAAGGAGTAAAGGTTAGTCCTGAATACGGCGGTTCATATAAGACGTGGGACTCCATAGTCACAATTGAAGATCATGGATATAAAGGTCCCAGTGGTAATATTACACTGGAAGGAAATCAGATTTTCAGTGCCGCTAGTAGTGGTAACTGGAGTAAAGAACAGTGGACTTTGAATTCGAGAGGCGGTGTTTTAGTTAATTCTAATAACATCACACTTAAAGATAACCTTCTTAAAAATATTAAACACGCTATCGTCGTGAAACGTAACAATAATAAAATAATTGGAAATAAGATTATTGACTTTTCCGGCGATGGTATGCGTTCTACAGGGGATGATAATTTATTCCAGGGGAACTATGTTGTTAGCCCGCATAAAGTAGATGCTAACCATGATGATCATTTCCAGAGTTGGTCAATAGGTCCTGATGGAAAAGTGGGCAAAGGTACAGTTTATAGAAACATTCTGCGAAATAATGTGTTTATTACCGTAGTAAATGAAAATCAGAAATTTAAAAGCACCGCTCATGGTGTAGGTGCTTTTGATGGTATGTATGAAGATTGGGTGGTTGAGAACAATATTGTAGTTGTTAACCACTGGCATGGTATTTCGTTTTTAGGTTTGAAAAATTCTAAAATTATTAATAACACTATTGTAGATATTTGGCCAGATGCTAAGGGTCCAGCCGAAATTAAAGTTCTACCCCATAAAAACGGAACACCAAGTACTGGCAATATTGTAGCTAACAATCTTGTTTATAAGGCTAAAAATGCAGGTGGTGTACTGGAGAATAACCTCCCAGTTGATTTAAATGACTTTGTTTCTTGGCAGACTAAAGACTTTAGATTGAAAAAATACTCAAAAGGTATCAATTCTGCGAATTCAAAATTTTCAGCCACTTACGATATTGAATGGAAGAAAAGAGACAGTAAGCCAGATGTCGGTGCTTATGAATATGAAGAAGATGCTTCTAACGCTGAGGCTTCAACCTCTGAAGAAATCGTGGATGTTGCTGAACAGAATGAGCTAGTAACTGGACCAGTGGTTGAAGAGGAAGTAATTGAAGCGCAAGTGGTTGAGGAGGAAAAAAATTCTGTAACCGAGCTTGGGGGCGCTTCAGGTCAGGACAGTAGTATGGAAACCCTTATCAAACAAAGATCTTCTGATACTACTTTGAGTAGATAATACGACAGTTATGATTAAGAAGTTTATACATCGTAATGTTCGAATGTGTCTATTAGGGATTAGGAATGGGTATTTTAACCATTGGCATGGGATGAATGTTCATCCAACTGCCAGGATTTCTTTGAAAGCTAAGTTAGATAAAACAAACCCCAAAGGTATTCATATAGGTGAAGGTAGTTATGTTGCCTTTGGTGCAGTTTTGTTAGCTCATGATATGTCCAGATTACTGCACAAGGATGTTGTGATCGGAAAAAATTGTTTTATTGGTTGTAATTCAATAATTCTTCCCGGGGTTACGATTGGAGATTCTGTAATCGTCGGTTCCGGTTCGGTGGTAACTAAGTCTTTCGGGGATAATGTGCTTATCGCTGGCAATCCAGCGAAGGTTGTGAAAACAGGAATACGAACAAAGGCGCTTGGGATAATAGATGATCAATAGGTCTCAAGCGAAGTTTTGGCTTATAGCGTATTTACTGTTTATGATTATACCTGCAGAATTTTATTTCCAGCTTGCAGGTATACGTTTAGAGCCCTATAGGATTTATTTAATCCTGGCTTTCTTATTATTTCTTTTACCCAATCTTAACTATTTTAACTTTGAAAAAAGAGACGTTTTTTTACTGCTTTATACACTTTTGTGTTGTTTTGGCCTGATATTTAATCACGGAGCTGCGGGGTTAAAATCGGGAGGGATTTTTTTTTTAGAGGTGTTTGTAGGTTATAGTATTGGATTGTCAGTAGGAGCTCGTGTCGGCTTATTTAAAACAGTGATTTCTGTTGTCCTGGTTTGCTTTGTTCTACTCATCCCTTTTGCAATACTTGAGTCTAATTCTGGATACAGACTCTTCCATGTCATCGCTGGTGAATTATCGGGTTCTGAATATGTTGAATATCTAGGGGAAAGCTATTATCGGCACGGTGTGCACCGGGCATCCACAGTATTTTCTCATCCTATCTTATATGCAATCTGCTGTGCAGCAGTTGTACCCTTTGCTTTTTATTTTTTTAAGGGAGCTAAGAGGTATCTTGCACTAATTGGTATAGCAACGGGTTTATATGCATCTATGACCTCTGCAGCCATACTCATGGTGATTTCTCAATATGGATTGCATTTCTTAAGAAAGCTACAGGGTAGATTTAAGAATATTTTTTCAATAGTTGTATACCTTTGCCTGGGTGCTTATGTGTTTTTGTTTTTTGCATCCAACAGGGGAGCGGTTCTTCTTTTTATATCTTTTGCCTCATTAAACCCCCAGACCGCATACGTAAGGTATTTACAGTGGCAAAATGCATCTGATGATATAAGTCGCAATTTTTGGTGGGGAATAGGTTTGAATGACTGGACCAGGCCGTTTTGGATGCCATCCAGTATTGATAGTTATTGGCTTCTAGCGATGTTGCAAAATGGAGTTTTTGCAATGATCGCGTTAGCGCTTTTTTTTATTACCTTGTGTAAAGGTTTTTGGAAATCGTGGCGGCTGACTGGAAACACGCTCTACTTCATGTTCTTTACGGTGGTCTTTTCTATTATATTTGCTGGATTTACGGTTGATTTTTTTGATAGAGCCCAACTGTTTATATTCTTTTTGCTGGGTTGTATGGCCTCATTTCTAAAACGAGGGAAGTTGATTAAATGATTTCACCATCAATCCGCGCAGTTTTTTATAAAGTGATTTCATCACTTGCAAGCCTTCTGTTTGTGTGGGCAGTGGCTTTTTATCTTTCAGTCCAAAGTGCCGGTGTGGTGTTGTATTTTTATACAATGATCATGGTTGTTGTGCAGTTTTCACGTGCAGGAACTGAGTACGGCGTGATTAAGAAAAGCGCATTGACTGAAACTGAAGACAACGCATCCATGTTTTTGTACGTTTTGTTAATCGTTTCATGTTTGGCTGTAGTCATTTCAATTTTGTATGCAACGATTGCTTATTTTCAGGGCTTATACTCCTTTGGGGATAGTTCCTTCTGGTGTTTAGTTTTTCTATTACTTGGTGCTGTTTTCTTCTCTTTAAACCAGATCCTTGCTACCTGCTACCAGTTAAGTCGATATATCTTTATGCAGTATTTCTACTTAAATATTGGCTGTGTCTCATTGTCTATAATAGTTTGGGTTGTTTATTCAGAGTTTTCTGGGGGCTTTGAAGCAGTAGAGCTATGCTACATATTCTTTATGTCAAATTTCGTAATGTGCGTATTCGCTTTTTTTCATTGTAAGTTACATAAATCCTTCCCAGCATTGAGTGTTGGCTTTGATGGCTTTAAAGCTAAAGTTGTCGAATTGGTGAAGTTTATATTTCCTTATTCTGTTGTTGCCTTTCTTACTATTACTATTCAGTGGGGAGCGGCTTTACTATCTGGTTCCTGGTTAAATGAGGAAGAGTTAGGTGTGTTATCCATAGTTATTAGGGTAGCCACTTTCTCAATTTTTGGTTTTTTAGCAATCAACACCTATATGTCACCACGCCTTTCTAAATTGTCATACTTCAATCATAAAGAGATCTTGACTGTTGCGGGGCCATTCTCGTTGGTTTCCACGTTCTTCTGTGCATCTTTCATTGTGTTTTTCCTGTTGTTTGGTAAGTTTTTCTTAGGTTTACTAGGTGAAGCGTACATACAGGCTTACGAATATGTGCTGGTTGTTACTCTTTTCTGGCTAGGACGGGTCTTGTTGGGCCCAGTTGATGTTATTTTGTTAATGACAGGGCATGTAAATGTTAATAAACGCAATCTTATTATTAGTGGGGTTGTATCTATGTTGTTAGGTGTGATTCTAATATCACAATATGGTTTGTGGGGTGCGATCTTTGCATTGTCATTTTCCAGGTTTATATTATCCGTCTTGAATTCATATAATGTTTTCAAAATCTATGGGTTATCGTTTCTTGCCCCTTCTTCGCTAATGTTTAGTGTTAAAGAGCTACAGGGTATTTATATCGAAAGGCTTACACGGAATGGTTGATTGTTTGCTCACAATAGTTGTTGTTAATTATGGAACGCCATACTTCACTCTTTCTGCAATCTCTTCAGCGATACAGCACCTTAAAGAAACGGATCTTCAAGAAGTTAAATTCTTAGTTGTGGATAATGCCTCTCCCGATGAATCTTCATCAATATTGGAGGAGTATTGTAAGTTAGATGGTCATGTGGATTTCTTTGCCTTGGATGAGAATTTAGGATTTGCCGGTGCGCATAATTATTTAAATGATTATTATCACTCGAAATATATTCTGATGCTCAACCCTGATACGTTAATGGTAAATAATGCTATTGATGAAGTGCTTAAGTCTGCACAGAATAACCCAGACAATGGTATATGGGGTGGAGTGACTTACTTTGGTGATGGTGCATTGAATCCAGGCCATGCCTTCAGAGATATTAGCTTATGGACTCTTTTTTGCCGCTCATTCTATTTAGCGCCTATGTTTAAGGGCAATGCTTTACTTGACCCTGAGTTTTATCCGGATTGGGATCGTTCTACGGATAAAACTGTAGATGTGGTTCAAGGTAGTTTTCTGCTAATTGATACAGAACTATGGTTCCGCTTAAAAGGTTTTGATCTTGACTTCTTCATGTATGGAGAAGAGGCAGACCTGTGCTTCAGGGCGCGAGAGATGGGGGCAAGGCCATTAGTTTCTTCAAATGCTAAATTGATTCATTTTGGTGGTGTTTCGGAAACTGTAAGAAGCGATAAAATTGTGCGCCTATTTAGTGCTAGATGTTTGTTTTTAAGGAAGCATTTTAAAGGATTTTACCTGGTTTCTTCTTTGTTTTTACATTCTATGTGGCCGTTAACCCGGTGTTTTGTTTTAGGGATTGCATCTTTGTTTCGAAAGCAGCATCGAAATGCTTTCTCATCCTGGTGTAATGTGGTGCAAAGGTGGAAAGAGTGGCTGAAATGACTCAGAAAAAAGGCACTATCATCATTCCTGCATACAATGAGTCAGGTAAGATAAATAAGATTTTAAGCTTGGTAACCGAGGGTGGGGATTTTGAAGTAATAGTTGTGTGCAATGGGTGTGTTGATGATACCTATGAAATTGCGTGTTCATTTCCAGATGAAAATGTCAGAGTTTACAATCTGGAAGAAGGCTCTAAAGTTAAGGCGCTGACGTTTGGTGATACAAAGGCTAGTTTCTTTCCAAGAGTGTACTTGGATGCTGATATCGATGTGGCAGCCCAGAGTCTTGTTGAGCTTTGTGATTTTATGGAAAACACAGGTTTGTTAGCGTCAGGTGCCATTCTCAATTATAAATTTGAGAAAACTCCATTCTTTGTTCGTAAGTATTATGAAGTGTGGACTCAATTACCTTATATCAAATCCGAACACACGATTGGCTCAGGAATATATGCTTTGTCTGCTGAAGGAAGGCAGCGTTTCGACGCTTTTCCTAACGTGATTTCTGATGATGGTTTTGTAGACAATTTGTTTGGTGATCATGAAAAGCGTAAAGCAGAATCGGTAAGTATTGGTGTAGATGTCCCAGGTAATTTATGGTCATTGATAAAAATAAAAGCTAGAGCGACTGCGGGGAATAGGCAATTAGCGAGATTAGGCCATCGATATTCCAGTAGTAATAAAATAAACTTGAAGTTCTTTTTGAAATTTGGCCTTTCGGCATTAGTGTATTTGGTTATCCAGATTCTCGTAAAAGCTTACGGTGCATACTACTACAGAGGTAAGCGCTCAGTTTGGTTAAGGGATGAAACTAATAGGTGATTTATGCTTTTAAATTTACGGGATTTTGTTAAAGATACTTTTCGTTTCATTGATCAAATACTGGCCCGGCTCATTTACCTTAAGAGGGGAGCTAAGACCTATGTTTCTCTAACGGCTCGTTTGGATATTGGGCAGAGAATAGGTTCTCGTATTAAAAAAACAGTTTATCCCTTTATGCTTGGAGAAGGCTCTCGTATTGAAGCTCGTGCAGTTGTAAATTCATGGGTAGGTAAAGTAACCATGGGTAAGAATTGTCGTCTAGGCATTAATACAGTGGTAATAGGGCCTGTAGAAATCGGCGACAATACAGGAATCTCACTGAATGCATTTGTGTGTGGAGAAAATAGAATCCATTCTGGTACCCCATTGGGCCTTAGGGTAGATACATTTGATGTGGATAAAGTAGTTATTGGCCAGGGATGCTGGATTGGCGCGGGAGCGGTAATAACGCCAGGGGTTACTATTGGGGACTGTGTGATAGTTGCTGCTGGAAGCGTGGTCACACATGATATACCTTCGAACACAATTTATGGTGGCGTACCTGCAAAATATATTGCTGATAATAACCCAGAGGAATTGAAATGAAGGTGTTGTTAATCTCTTCATCTGGCGGGCATTGGGTGCAGATGTGTCGTCTGAAACCTGCTTTTTCAGGTTGTAAATTGTTATATGCATCTACAGAAAAAAACTACCATCAACATAACCCAGACGATCCTTTTTACTTTATTCCAGATGCGTCCCGTTGGAATAAATTTAAATTATTGTGGCAGGCGCTCACAGTGGCATATGTATTATTAAAAGCTAAACCTGATGTGATAGTGTCTACTGGGGCTTCAGTAGGGTTGTTTGCGTTATTTATCGGTAAAAAGCTTGGGACTAGAACAATTTGGATCGATAGCATCGCTAATTCAGATGAACTGTCTCTAAGTGGCAGAAAAGCTAAAAAGTATGCAGACCTTTATTTGACTCAATGGGAACATTTGGCAAAGCCTGATGGGCCAGAATTTTCGGGGTCTGTTATATGATTTTTGTAACAGTGGGGACTCAATTGCCCTTCGAAAGGTTGTTGGAGTCAGTGGATGTTTGGGCTGGTAAACAAGCAGACCCGAATGTCATCGCTCAAGTAGGTCAAACGCAATATCAACCGGCTAATTTTGAAACTGTCATTAGCATTACTCCAAACGAATATGATAGATATCTCTCTGAAGCTGATGTCATAATTGGCCATGTTGGAATGGGGACAATTATTTCGGGTATCAAGTTTAATAAACCACTGATTTTAATGCCCAGGCACGCTAACAAAGGTGAGCACCGTAACGATCACCAGCTATCTACTGCACGACAATTTGGTAAGCTTTCACTTGTAACGATTGTTGATTCTCAGGAAGAGTTGGAATCAGCGCTAGAAGAATTATTAAATAATAAAAATTCCGAAACCAGCAGTAATCCTCTTGAGGTATCTCCTAGCTTGGTAAAACGGATCTCTGACTTCATAGCAAAGGATCATGATGGACAAGGCAGCCCGTGATAATAAATTTCTGAACAGTGAGATTTCTTTTACTAATTTAAGGCTTGTAGCGCTACCAGTGCTATTGCTGGCGGTGTATTCGGTCAGTTTAAGTAATTTAGTTAATCAATGGTGGAACAGTCCAGAGTACGGGCATGGTTTATTTATGCCTCTGATCTCCTGTTACATCGTATGGCGGCAGCGAGCTACATTAGCTGGGATGTTGCTTGAGCCTTCTAGGTGGGGCTATGTGGTATTGGTATCCTCATTAGTTTTGTTGTTAGCTGCTACTCTGGCTGATATTGAATCGGTTAAACATTATTCATTCTGTTTTGCTCTTATTGGTCTTGCGCTGCTTTATGGTGGTTGGAAGCTTTTGAGGCTCTGTGCTCTACCAATCTTATTAATTGTTTTAGTCATTCCTCTCCCATATCTGTTAATTTCCAGTCTCACAGCAGGATTGCAGTTGATCTCTTCTGAACTGGGTACCTGGTTAATCAGGGCTTTTGGTATTCCGGTTTTTTTGGAAGGAAACATAATTGATATGGGGGTATATAAACTACAGGTTGTGGAAGCGTGTAGTGGTTTAAGGTACTTATACCCCTTGTTAAGTATTTCTTTGTTGGTGACCCATTTTCTGAGGACGCCTCTTTGGTTTAAGGTATTAATCGTCCTTTCCACGGTTCCTATTACGATTTTCATGAATAGCCTCCGTATAGCTATTACCGGACTATTAGTAAAAAATTACGGGAATGAAGTGGCGGAAGGTTTTTTACATGACTTTGAAGGTTGGGTGGTATTTTTGGCTGCTTTTGTTTGTTTAATGGCAGAAGTTTGGGTTTATTCCATACTGGCTAAGAAGGGAAATAACATATACGCACTTTTTGACTTTGATAGTCCACAAAGCTTAGATGCTCCAATCAGAACTTCATTAGGTAATGCCGTATATATCTCAGCTTTAATCACTATTATTACTTTGGGAAGCTCTTCACTTTATTTCGCCTTCTCTAATACGGTTGTCATTCCGGAGCGTAAACTGTTCTCAGAATTTCCAATGCGTGTGGATGGTAGGAATGTTTCCTTGTACTCATTTGAACAGGATGTATTAGATATTCTAAAGCCAGATGATTATTTTGTTGGCAACTATCTATCTATGCAGGACCAGCCCATCGGGCTGTATATGGTGTACTATTCTCAACAGAAAGATGGCAGTGCTTTACATTCCCCGAAAGTATGCATTCCGGGTGGTGGCTGGATTGTTGAAGACTCTCAAGAAATTAGTTTTCCTGTAAGCGAATCTTCTTTAACCGTGAATAGAGTATTGATTCGCAGAGGAGAGCAGAAACAGCTTGTCTACTATTGGATCGATCAGATGGGGGTCAGTTACTCCAATGAATATTTGGCTAGGGCCTCATTAATCAAAAGTGCTGTTATGACAAATCGTTCTGATGGGGCCTTGGTTCGTGTTAATGTTGTTGTTAAGGATGGAAAAGAATCTGAGGCAGATGATATGCTTCAGTCTTTTGTTAAGGCTGCCTCTTTGCATCTTCCGGAGTTTCTTCCGAACTGATATTTATGACCAAACTGCAGGATCCAGATAGAATATATACCCTAGATAATGCTAGAGGTATCGGCATGCTTCTGATTGTATTAGGGCATGCTCCTTCTGTAGATATCTGGCTACAAACCTTCGTTTATAGCTTCCATGTGCCTTTGTTTTTTTTCGTCTCAGGCATGCTGATATCTGAGGTGAAACTCAGAGCGGAGTTCCCTGATTTTCTTAAATATTATTCTTTAAAGCTGATATGGCCTTACGCATTTTTTTTTATGGTGAGCTATGTTTATTGGATTTTTTCTAGGAATATAGGTAGCAGAGCCGATCAATTTACATCTTATAACCTTTATGATCCTATTCTAGGTTTCTTCTATGCTAGTGGCGATTACCTTTATGTGAACGTTGCTCTTTGGTTTTTTCCATGTCTTTTCGTAGCGTTAATCCTCTTTTATCTGGCTAATCTTATTTTCAGTAAATGGAATTTGGTAGCAGCCTTCTTCCTTTCCATATGCTTTGTGTTTTTATATGACTCAAGCTTAAGTGTGCCATTCTGCTTGGATAATGCCGCTGTAGCCCTTTTCTTTGTGTGTTTAGGATATTTCTTAAAAGAAAGAGCTGTTAAGTTTTTTCAGGAATCTAGTGCCTTCGTGTTAATTTTTATAGCTTGTTCAGCAGCTGCTCTTCTTTCATATATATGTTTGATCAATGGAAGAGTGGATTTGAATGGGATGTCTTTTGGTAACTATGGTGCACTTTATTATTGCTCATCTCTATTGGGAATTTTTCTTGTGTTGGCGTTGAGTAGACTGATAGGCAAAAGTCAGTTGTTATCCTGGATTGCTACCCACAATATTTTTATATTCCCTCTCCACGGTATATTTTTTGGGGTGATTACAGGTTTCTTTGTCGTTTTTATGGGCTTTGATATAGGATTTAAAAATGAAAGCGTTTATTACTCATACTTTTACAGTATCTTGAGTATAGTGATGACGTACTTTTTTATTGGAGGCCTTAAAATTATGAACTTAAACGGAGTTATAAGATGAAAAAGCTTTCATGGTTGATGATGGTTCTGGTGCTTTTCGCTCTCAGTGGTTGTGGTTCTCCAGAAGAGAAAGTTCAAGGTTTTGTTGATAGTGCCAAGAAGCATCTTGAGGCGGGAGATTATGACTCGGCTCATATAGAGTTCAGGAATGCTTTGAAGATTAATCCCAGCCACGTTGAGGCCTTATATTCTGTAACTAAGGTTTTTGAGCATAATAAGGAATGGGGGGAGTCTTATCGTTATCTTGAAAGGGTTCTTGAGCTGTCGCCTGAGCATGTGGGCGCATTAGTTTCGATAGGTACGATTGAATTAACTGCACAACAGTTTGATAAAGCGATAGAGCGTCGAGATGCTGCATTATTAGTTGCGCCTGATTCGGCGTTAGTGCGAGCTTTTGACTCTGTACTGCGCTTAAAGCTTGGTGACATGGAGGGAGCTGTAAAGGCTGCAAAAGCAACTTTAGCGATCGAACCGAATAATTTAGAGGCTACAATTGTGTTGGCGTCTGAACGATTGGCTGGAAAAGATCCTTCTCAGGCTCTTGTGTTTTTAGATCAGTACGCAGGTGAAGAAAACCTGGCGCTTTCATTTATGCAGCTTCGTGCTTATAACGAGAAAAAAGATTTAGATGGTGCGGTTACAGTATTTGAAAAGCTTATAAGCTCTGATCCTGAGAATGATGACTATTACTATTCATTTGCCAAGCAATACTTAGCTTTTAATAAAAAACAAGAAGCTGATGCCGTACTCCGGCAGCACTTAGAGCAAAAGCCAAATAGTATCGATTCTAAGTTGCGCTACATACAGTTCTTGAATCAGTACATGGGTGAAGGGCGATCGGTTGCTAAGCTAAAAGAGTTTATCCAAGCAAATCCTAAAAACTTAAAATTGAATTTTGGTTTAGTGGAAACTTATCAAAGAGGTGGCCATTTTGCAGAAGCGAAGCAAGTATTACTCAATATCGCTTCATTTGATGATGTAAAAGGCAAAGTAAGTGCGTTAAATCGTTTGGCTAAGCTCGAGTACAGTGCAGGAGAGTTTGAAAAGGGGGATGAATATATTCGCCAGGCTTTGGCTTTAGATGCGTTCAGCCAGGAAGCAATCGTCACAAGTGCACAGCGAAAGTTACAGCAAGGTGAAACTGAAAAAGCTATTAGTGACTTACGTACGGTTCTGAGAGACTCCCCTGATTCTGCAATTGTTTTAGGTTTACTGGGCAGAGCCCATGAAAAGCAAGGCAAGGTGGAGTTAGCGCTTGACCAATATGCTAAAGCTTATGAATCTGAGCCAGGAAATCGTCTTGTCATAATCGCATACGCACAACTACTAAAAAGACAGGGCCAATATAACCAGATCGAAAAAGTCCTGGATCGCTATCTGCAAAAGAGTTCAAGCGATGTTGAAGTTCTTCAAATGGCTGCTGAGAACAAATTAACGTTACGGAATTGGCAGGATGCTCAGTTGCTGGCGGACAGGCTGGATATGTTGAAGCAAGACCCATCTTTGGTTGATCAAATTCGTGGTTCTGCCTTCTTAGGTATGGATAACAAGGACGAAGGTATTGCGGCTTTTGAAAGAGCCTATGATGTTTCACAGGATAAATCTAAATCCATGGCCGTTTTGGTGCGTTCATACCTGGCTTCAAATAATCCTGAAAAAGCACCAGAGTTCCTCGATTCAGTTCTAAAGAGCGATCCGGATAATCTGACTGCGCTGAACCTTAGAGCGCAGTTATTTCAGTTGAATAATAATATGGGGCAGGCTGAGAAATATTACAAAGCGGCTGTGCAAAAACACCCTGAGAATGTCACAACATATCAACAGCTGTCCGCATTTCTAATGCGCCAGAATCGTCCCAAAGAAGCAATTGAACTTTTGGAAAACGGTAGCGATAAGGTTCGAAATAACCCAGCACTGCTTTTGATTAAAGCCGGTGCGTATGAAGCAAACTCAGAAGTTGCGAATGCAATTGCAACTTATGAAAAGGTGTTGGAATTGCAACCAAAATTAGATGTTGCAGCGAATAACCTTGCAGTGCTTTTATCGAACGATGATAAATACCAGAACCTTGAGAAGGCGAAGGAGTATGCACTCAGGTTTAAACAGTCTGAAGTGCCGCACTTCTTGGATACGCTTGGTTGGATTTATTACAAAACAGGTGATTTCAATAATGCCCTTTATTTTCACGAAAATGCAGTAAGAGCCATGCCTGAATTTGCAGAATTTCGATATCACCTGGGAATGAGTTATAAGGCTGCAGGTGAAATGGAAAAAGCCAAAACTGAGTTAACTAAAGCTATAGAATTGTCTGCAAACTCTTCACCTTCATGGAAGAATGCAGCCCAGCAAGCTGTTGGTAATTTATAGTTGCCTTAGGAGTTTAAGTGTACGAAGAGTATTACGGCTTTTCTGAGAAGCCCTTTACGCTACAGACCAATCCCAACCTTTTGTATATGGGGGAGGTCCATACTGCTGCGTATTCGATGTTGGAGTATGGGTTGCTCAATCAATCGGGTTTTACTGTTATTACAGGTGAAATCGGTTGTGGGAAAACAACTCTCTTAGCTCGTGTTCTGGAAGGGATTGGGCCTACCCAAAAAGTAGGTTTTATTAATCATACTCACGAAAACATGGGGGACCTTTTGCCCTGGGTACTCCATGCATTTGAGTTAGACTACACTGCCGATTGTCAGATTAGGCAGTATGACATCTTTCGTGATTTCCTTAGGGAGCAGAAGGGACAAAATAAGATCGTTATCCTTGTAGTTGATGAGGCCCAAAATTTATCTCTTGAGCGTCTAGAGGAATTAAGGACGCTTTCCAATATTAACTTTGGGGCAGAGTTGCTGTTGCAGATTGTGTTGATCGGGCAGCCAGAGTTAAGAGAAAGGCTTAAGCACCCGCGATTGAGGCAATTTGTGCAGAGAATTGCTGTGGACTATCACGTACCTTCCTTAGATAGGTCTGAAACTTGTAGGTATATTGAACATCGTTTTGTCCAGGTTGGTCGAATGAAACCGGTGTTTACTTCAAAGGCATTGTCTTTGTTGCATTATCTAAGTGATGGTATTCCACGTGTCATCAACGTGCTTTGTGATACGGTTCTATCTTATGGCTTTGCTGACAACAAACAGATAATTGATGAGCACTATATTCTGACCGTTATCAAGGATAGGGCGGAGGGTGGTTTGCTTGCTTTGGGTGTGGAACCTAAGAAAAAAGCAGTGCGCCTTCAGTCGAAGGCGGCTTTTCTTGAAGAAAACTTTGAAAAAACACTGTGAAGCAATTTTGTTTCTTAGTTTACGACGATATTATGTTTCTTAATTAGATCGTAAAGTGTTGGCCTTGATACCCCTAGGAGTTTTGCTGCTGCAGACAGGTTGTCTGTTGCAGCAATCGCCTGAGTTATTGCGCTTACTTCGGCGCTTTTGCGAGTTTCTTTCAGTGGTTGTAGTTTTGTTGGGTAGTGTTCTTCAGTTGATGAATCGTTTTCATTCCCTTCAATCAACAAATCGTCAGCCCCGAGATAAGTATTGCTGCACATTATGGCACTTGTCTTTAAGCGATTTTCCATTTCTCGAACATTTCCAGGCCAATCGTAAGCTGCTATTACTTGAATTGCCTCGTCGGTAAAACCTTTGATAGTGAGCTGGTACTCTTTGATTGTTCTATCTAAGAAGTGCTTGGCCAGCAGGATTTTGTCGCTGTGCCGATCTCTCAATGGTGGGATGTTGATTTCCATTTCACAGATTCGATAAAACAAGTCCTCACGGAAATCGCCGTTTTGAATCATCTCTTTCAAGTCTTTATTGGTTGCGCATACTACCCGTACATCAACAGGGATCTCTTCATTGCCGCCTACTCGTTGAATTGTCCGCTGCTGTAGAAAGCGGAGTAACTTCACTTGAAGATTGAGAGGCATGTCACCAATTTCATCTAGAAATAATGTGCCGCCATTAGCGGATTCAATTTTTCCTTTGGTTTGTTTGGTTGCACCCGAAAAAGCGCCTTTTTCATACCCGAATAACTCGCTCTCCATTAGATTTTCAGGAATGGCAGCGCAGTTAATGGCCATGAATTTCTCATCTTTTCTTTGGCTAACAAGATGAAAGGCTTTAGCGAGAACCTCTTTGCCGACTCCGCTTTCGCCTAAAAGTGTACAGGTCACCTGGGTGGGCGCAATTCTGAAGATGAGCTTGCAGATATCAAGCATCCCAGGGTCATTGGTAATCAGGTGCGGAAGGGTGTCATTACTTTCTGATTGTTTCTGACGATTCTTCTCTTCGAGCTGATTTAGTCTGACCACTCGCTCTATGATTACATCCAGTTCGTCTGTGTCTATTGGCTTATGAAAAAAATCGTAGGCTCCAAGCTCAACAGCCTTCATGGCATTTTCTTCTTCTGAACGACCCGTCATCACCAAAATTTTGCAGTTCGGGAGTATGTTTAACAGCTGAGATATACATCTCATCCCTTCAGATACACCCTCCGGGTCAGGTGGTAAGCCTAAGTCTTGGAGTACTATAGAAGGTTGGTATTTCGTGGCTGCACTGAGTGCATTTTCTACATTGTTTGCAGTTATAATTTCATACTGATCAAAGTGCCAACAAAGCTGCTTCATCAGTCCTTCATCATCTTCGACAATCAGAATTACAGGTTGTTCTTCTTTGTTCATTTTATTGTTCCAATAAGCGAAGCTTAATCGTAAAGCAAGTACCTAGGTTAGGTGCGCTGGATACAAATAGGCTTCCCCCTAGTTGCTCTACATAGTCTCGAGTCAAATATACACCAATACCCATACCAGAACCGGATTTGGTTGACTCAAAAGGTTTAAATAATTTTTCACGTATAAATTCTGGCGTCATACCGATACCAGTGTCTCTTATCTTAAGTTCTGCCAATCCTTCAGACTGATTGAGTTCTATAGTGATGTTACCATCGTCAGGAGTTGCGTCTTGGGCATTTTTTATAAGATGGGAAATTGACATCATTAATCGCTCTCGGTCCGCTTTAATGATCATATCTGAATCAAAATAATCAAATTTTGGTACTGGCGAACCTGCCTTATTGTGATTCAGGGCTTGCTCGATTATAGAGATCAGGTTTATCTTTTCCCAGTCATCGGGTTTATTGTTTCTGAGTTTAAACAGAAGGTCTTTCATTCGGTTGACGGAATTGCTTACTGTACTGATAGCGTCGGCAACAAATGCCGGATTATTAATGTGCTTATCGGCGTTTTTAACTACGAGATCTTGTTGAGCAATCAGATTGTTTAAATCATGCATAACAAATGAACTCAGTTTGTTATATACATTCAGCTGTATTTGTTCTTCAAGTCGTTTTTCTTGAATGTGTAGTTTTATATGTGCTGCGAGTTGGCTTCCGATGGCTCGTAATAGGTCAAGATCTTCCCAGGTAGGTTTTTTGTTTACTTTCTGGGTCATGGAGACAAAGCCTACTAGCTCATTATTCGTTAGCAGTGGTGCGACGATCCATATATTGCGAATAAGAAAGGCCCATTTAGGGAGGCGTTCGTTGAAGTTGCCGAGTTGTTCGTTTTCGTTTGCATATGGGTAGAATATCCAGTCATTCTCGCTCAAGCAGCTTATGAAGTCTGAATCTATAGGCTCTACAAGAAGATTTATATCTGTCTGATTGGTTGTGTTGCATTTCGGTACAAAGTAATTACCTTCACGAACCCATAAAATTCCTGAATCACAATTAAAAGTTTTGGTAATAATATTAAGTACAAGTTCATTGGGAGATTCAGTCGTTTCTTGTGATAGCAGATTACTGATTTTTAGCCACTCCTCCCTGTAATCGTACATATGGCTAAAGAAATTTTTGTTGATAAGAACAATTATTTTGGACTTTAGCTGCTTAGAGGAATAAAGAATTACGATGCAGAACATGGCTGCAAAAGTTATGAAAATTAGTGTAGTGGTTGTCCAGCTTCCACTCAGGTCATATAAGTAATAGGCACCAAACAAAATCAGAGTTAAAAATAATGCAGAGGTGATAATAGTTGAGCCGTAAAATGCTGCATTATGGGATAGTTTGATTTTCTGTGGTGAGCTTTCATTTGGTATGGCTGCAATTCCTATTGCCATAATGAAACAGGCAGCCAGGTACACAGATGCTCTGATATGCACTGAGATATCGTAGCCTTCATCATTAAAAATGCTGTAAGTGTGATAGAAAAGGTCATAAAACAGCAGGATGCCAATGCTTACGCAGATAATTTTGATTTGTCGATCGTAAATGCTTGATCTGAATAGGACTTCTACACACCAGATAGTGCAAATGCTTAATGATAGAGCAATGAGGCTTCCGGTTGTCGGGGTTAAGGATTGGCCGCTATACAATAAAAGAAATACAGCTAACGTGATGGCCCAGCACAGCCAGAAAATAAGTTTTACGGTATTCAAATTTTTACTACTGGTGTCTCCAGGTAGCGCTCTGGAAATTGCCAAGACCCATATGCTGTAGTGCATGCATTCAAAAAACAGGTCTAAATCATTTGGCATGCTCAGCCCACTGGTGGATGGGGTTAAGCTGAAGAGCCAGAATGAATTGAATAGTGCTGCGAGGGTTAGAGCATAACAGCTCTTTCTTCTATAAAACTGAACCGCAAAAACCGCTGCTAAGGAAACGGAGATAACGCTGGCACTTAGGTACGGGGTAATCCAATTCAGCATAAAATAGATGCACCATGGTTTAGGTAAAGTGAATACAATGTAAAATGTCTAGCGCTGCAATATTGTAGCGCCCAAAAAGAATAAAACATCTGTATGCTGATGTAACTATGTTAAGAGATGTTTGCGCAATCTGAGTGTGCCAAATAACTTTATGCTCCTTAATACTAAGGCTAGATAGTCTCCATGATTAAAGGTTTTGTTATTTTGCTGGTCTGTCAATTGATTGGTGAAGTGTTCGTTGCATTTTTGTCAGTGCCAATTCCAGGATCGGTTGTTGGTATGTTGATTCTGTTTCTCGGTTTGATATTTGGGGGGCGAGTACCTTCAGGATTGCGGGTTGCCTGTGAAGGGTTGTTGAAATGTCTGCCCCTATTTCTTGTACCGGCAGGTGTAGGGCTTATGAACTATTTCGGAGTGTTATCCGAGTATTGGGCGGGACTATTGGTTGCATTATTCGTTAGCACGCTGGTTACAATGGTTGTTGTTGCCGTCCTTATAAAGTGTCTTTCGCGGCATGATGCTAAGGAGTAGCAATGGCAGATTTTTGGATTGAAATTCAGTTTTCGCCTGTTTTGTGGCTATCGCTAACGCTTATTATTTTTCTGTTCGCTTCATGGTTAAATAACAAAGCTGGTAAAACCCCGTTTTTGCATCCTGTGCTTGTCTCACTCACTATTATCATTTTTCTTCTACAGTTTTCAGAAGTTGAATACTCTACTTACATGATAGGTGGGCAATACATTCATTTCTTGTTGGGGCCTGCTGTCGTAGCTTTGGCTGTTCCATTGTATGACAACCTGGGAACGGTAAAGAGGATGTTTATCCCGCTGGTATTAGGTAGCTTTTCCGGTGCTGTCATTGCGGCGGTTTCTGTACTTCTAATGGGTATTTGGTTTGGTCTGAGTGAAGAGGTGCTACTATCATTGGCTCCTAAATCTGTAACCTCTCCTATCGCTATTGCAGTAGCTGAAAAGCTAGGTGGTTTTCCTTCTCTGGCTGCAGGTTTAGTTCTTATCACAGGGGCGATGGGATGTTTAATTGCGCCTTTAGTGTACAAGGTTTTGGGTATAACAGATCCCTCGGTCAAAGGCTTTGTTTTGGGGGTGGGTGCACATGCGATGGGGACCGCATTTGCATTTGAGTACGGTATGATCGCAGGCGCTTTTGGTGGTCTGGCGATGGGGATGACCGGAGCAATAACGGCCTTCATTCTTCCCGTTATAACGGCATTAATGATTTAAACCCCTCCTTATGTTGCGGTTGCTAAATAGGCTTTTCGTCGGTAAAGTTCGCGCTGTTACAAAGATGAAATAATATTGGCATTTCCTTATGACTCCATTAGAACGCTATAAACAAGACCTACAGCGGGATGATTTTTCCTATGATCCTGCTCAAGAGATGGCTGTAGAGCATCTTCAGCGTCTTTTTGATGATCTTGTTGCACAGAAACCAGAGCCGAAAGTTGGGTTAATGGGGCGTTTGAAGGGCAAGCTTAAAAAGCCAGAGCCTAAAGAGCCGGTAAAAGGTTTGTATTTCTGGGGTGGGGTAGGTCGTGGTAAGACTTACCTGATGGATACTTTCTTTGATAGCCTACCATTTGAGCAGAAAACACGTACCCATTTTCACCGTTTTATGCAGCGTGTCCACGCTGAGCTTAAAGAGCTGGATGGTACCGCTAATCCATTGGTAGAGATTGGTAAGAAATACGCTCAAGAAACAAAAATAATCTGTTTTGATGAGTTTTTTGTTACTGATATCACTGATGCAATGATTCTGGGTAGCTTGCTGCAGGAGCTGTTCAATAATGGTGTATCTCTTGTGGCGACATCGAATATTGTGCCTGATGGCTTGTATAAAGATGGCCTTCAGCGTGCGCGCTTCTTGCCTGCAATAGATATGCTTAACCGTTATACAGAAGTTGTTAACGTGGATGGCGGTGTGGATTATCGGTTGCGTGCATTGGAGCAGGCTGAGCTTTATCACTATCCGCTTGATGCAGAGGCAGACGGAAGTCTTAACCGTAGTTTTGAGAGTCTTGCGCCTGATCTCGAAGAGGTGGTTGAATCTGAAGTATTGGATATCAATGGTCGGGATATGCAGACGCGTCGTTGTTGTGAAGACGTTGTCTGGTTTGATTTTAAGGAGATATGTGAAGGTCCCCGTTCACAGAATGACTATATTGAACTGGCTAAAATTTTTCACGCCGTAATGGTGGGTAATGTGCCGCAGTTGGGGCGTTCAAATGATGACGCTGCCCGCCGATTCATTAATATGGTGGACGAGTTTTATGATAGCGGCGTTAAGTTGATTATCAGCGCTGAAAAGCCTATCCACGAAATCTACACAGAGGGACGTCTGGAGTTTGAGATTGAGCGAACCCAGAGTCGTTTGCTAGAAATGCAATCTCATGAGTATCTGGCCAGAGAGCATAGGGCTTAGATCAATGACCCGTCTGTAAAATAAAATGCGCTTTTAGCGCATTTTTTTATGTTGTTGTAAGCTTGCGATAAAGCAGGCGCGTAAGTATAATGCGCGCTCCCAATATTAGGCTCTGCCCAATTGTTGGGCTGAAACGAGTTGGCGGTCGGTTCGATCGACAACAAATAATTATAAGTCAGGTCGGTTGTTTTTGTTAATGAAAACAACGAGATCTGAGCCAAATGAAAAGGCAATACAGATGAAAACATTCGTCGCTAAACCAGCCGAAGTAAAACGCGACTGGTACGTTGTTGACGCAGAGGGTCAAACTCTGGGTCGTATGGCTACTGAAATTGCACGCCGTCTGCGTGGAAAGCATAAGCCAGAATACACTCCACACGTAGATACTGGTGATTACATTGTTGTTGTTAATGCTGAGAAAGTTGGTGTTACAGGCAATAAGCGTAAAAACAAAATGTACTACCGTCACACTGGTTACCCAGGTGGTCTGAAAGAAGCTTCTTTTGAGAAGATGATCGAGACTTTCCCTGAGCGCACTATCGAGCTGGCTGTTAAAGGCATGCTGCCAAAAGGTCCTCTGGGTCGCGCTATGTACGCAAAGCTGAAAGTTTATACTGGTGCTGAACATCCGCATCAGGCTCAGCAGCCTAAAGAACTGACTATCTAAGGGGAAGGAAAATAATGTCTACTACTCAGTATTACGGTACAGGTCGTCGTAAAACGTCTACAGCGCGTGTTTTCCTACGTCCAGGTACGGGTTCTATTACTATTAATAGCCGTACAATTGAAGAATATTTTGGTCGTGAGACTGCTCGCATGATCGTTCGTCAGCCACTTGAGCTGACTAACAATCTTGAGTCTTTCGATGTTGTTGTTACTGTTGCCGGCGGTGGTGGTTTCGGTCAGGCTGGTGCAATTCGTCACGGTATTACACGTGCACTGATGCAGTTTGATGAGACTCTGCGTCCAGCTCTGCGTGAAGCAGGTTATGTAACTCGTGATGCACGTATGGTTGAGCGTAAGAAAGTGGGTCTGCGTAAAGCGCGTAAGAAGCCACAGTTCTCCAAACGTTAATTTATACATACGAATTCTATATTCGTCGAAAGCGCCTGTTCCTTCGCTGGAATGGGCGTTTTTTTTGCACTGCGTCAAGTCAATACTTTGGCCTAAAGTACCCCTTTAATTGGGTAATTCACCTTGTAAGAAAGGGGGAATTTCTTTACTATTTGGGCCATTTTTAGGATACGTGTTTCCGTAGCTTTACAATTCTTAGCGGCCAGCTTGTTTCTGCACCTGCAGAATGCCAAGACAGGGTCGATTGAGGGGAGATAAACTTAATGAGCAATGATGGCGTGAATAAGGGTCGGCGCCGTCTCCTGATCGGTGCTACATCCGCAGTTGGTGCGGTTGGTGCTGTAGGAGCAGCTGTCCCATTCGTAGCTTCCTGGAACCCAAGTGCGAAAGCAAAAACTGCTGGTGCGCCTGTAAAGGTCGATATCAGCAAGCTTGAGTCGGGTCAGCAGGCTGTAGTGAAGTGGCGTGGTAAGCCAGTTTGGATCGTGAAGCGTGGTGAAGAAGCTCTGGCGAATCTGCCTAAGCTTGATTCCAACATGCAGGATCCGAACTCTGAGGCGTCTGAACAACCAGAATACGTCCCAAACACTCCAGTGCGTGCTATTCGTGACGATATCGCTGTTTTGGTTGGTATCTGTACACACCTGGGATGTTCGCCAACGTACCGTCCTGAAATCGCACCGGCTGATCTTGGTGCTGATTGGGTAGGTGGTTATTACTGCCCATGCCACGGTTCCCGTTTTGACCTTTCTGGTCGTGTAATGAACGGCTCCCCGGCTCCTTCAAACTTGGTGATTCCACCACATCACTACGAAAGTGATAACGTGATCATCGTTGGTGTAGATCAGGAGACTGCATAATGGCTGGCACACGTAATAAAGGAAACCCAGGTTTGATGGGTTGGATCGATGATCGTTTCCCTGCTACAGCAATGTGGGAAGATCACCTTTCTAAATACTATGCTCCAAAGAATTTTAACTTCTGGTACTTCTTTGGCTCTTTGGCTTTGTTGGTTCTGGTTAACCAGATTCTGACAGGTATCTGGCTGACGATGGCTTATAATCCATCTGCAGAAGGTGCTTTTGCCTCTATTGAATACATTATGCGTGATGTTGAATACGGTTGGTTGCTGCGTTACATGCACACCACTGGTGCATCTGCATTCTTTGTGGTTGTTTATCTGCATATGCTGCGTGGCATGATGTACGGTTCTTACCGTAAGCCGCGTGAATTGGTATGGCTGTTCGGTATGACAATCTACCTGGCGCTTATGGCTGAAGCCTTCATGGGCTACCTGTTGCCATGGGGTCAGATGTCTTACTGGGGTGCGCAGGTAATTGTATCTCTGTTCGCTGCGGTACCCGTTATTGGTCCGGATTTGGCTGAATGGATTCGTGGTGACTACCTGATCTCTGGTATCACACTGAACCGTTTCTTCTCCCTGCACGTTGTTGCTCTGCCAATCGTACTGCTGGCTTTGGTTGTTCTGCATATCATTGCTCTGCACGAAGTGGGTTCTAACAACCCAGATGGTATTGAAATTAAAGAGAAGAAAGACGAAAACGGTGTTCCTCTGGATGGTATCCCGTTCCACCCTTACTACTCTGTTAAAGATATTGTGGGTGTGGTTGTGTTCTTGTTTGTCTTCTGTGCGGTTATCTTCTTCTTCCCTGAAGGTGGAGGTTACATGATTGAAGCACCAAACTTTGAGCCGGCTAACCCCCTGAAAACACCTGAACATATAGCGCCTGTTTGGTACTTCACGCCGTTCTACGCAATGTTGCGTGCTATCCCGCCAATCTTGGGCTCCCAGTTCCCAGGTGTTGTTGTGATGGGTGGTGCGATTGCTATTTTGTTTGTCCTGCCTTGGTTAGACCGTAGCCCGGTTAAATCTATCCGCTACAAAGGCTGGATGAGTAAGCTGTGGTTGGTGATCTTCTGCGTAAGCTTTGTGATTCTGGGTTACCTGGGTGTTGTTGCTTCTACGCCTACACGTACACTGGTTGCTCAGATTTGTACTGCGCTGTATTTCGCATACTTCTTCCTGATGCCGTTCTATACCAGAATGGAAAGTACTAAACCGGTTCCAGAAAGGGTGACAGGCTAATGAAAAAGTTTCTAATTACATTAGTAATGGCTGTGCTGCCTCTGGCTGCAAACGCCGCTGGTTCAAAAGGTCATCTTGACCACATGGATGTTGATCTGCATAACAAAGCGTCTCTGCAGCGCGGTATGCAAACATTTGTAAACTACTGTATGGGTTGTCACTCAGCTGAGTATCAGCGCTATGAGCGCGCTGCGGTTGATCTGGGTATGAAGCCTGAGCTGGTTGCTGAGCACATGATCTTTGGCGATCAGAAAGTGGGTGAGCAGATGAAAATTGCTATGTCCAAAGAAGATGCTGGTAAGTGGTTCGGTAACCCTCCACCAGATCTGACTTTGGAAGCACGTCTGCGTGGTCCTGATTGGTTATACACTTACCTGCGTAGCTTCTATGCGGATGATTCTCGCCCATGGGGTGTGAACAACGCAGTCTTTAAAGATGTGGGTATGCCAAACGTTTTGGGCTCTTTGCAGGGCGTTGTAAAAGCAAACTGTTCATGGGAAGACATGAATGCTCACGGCATGCGTGGCGAAGGTATCGACCCTTTGACCAACACGCCTTTGAACAACTGTGTTTCAGTTGTTGATGGTACTGGTGAGTTGTCAGCAGAAGAGTTTGATAAGGTTGTTTACGACCTGGTTAACTTTATGGTGTACATGGGTGAACCATCTAAACTGGATTCTCGCCGCATTGGTACATATGTGCTTATCTTCCTGTTCTTGTTCTTCTTCCTGGCGTATGCCCTGAAGAAAGAGTTCTGGAAAGACATACACTAATATCTTTGTGATATAATCGCAGAGTTTTTAGCGCGGCTCCTTCTATAAGGGGCCGCGTATCTGTTTCTGATAAGAGGTAATGTTAATGGGTGTTGTGGCAAAACGTTCTTCCATGTCCTTCTACTCAAATGGCGAAGATCAATACAGCCATCGAGTTCGAATCGTGTTGGCGGAAAAAGGTGTTGCTGTTGAGGTTCATGATTGTGATGAGAATGATCTGCCTGAAGATCTCACAGCTATGAATCCGTATAACAGTTTACCGACACTGCTGGATCGCGATCTGGTTCTTTATGAACCAAATGTGATGATGGAATATCTAGATGAGCGTTTCCCTCATCCTCCATTGCTTCCTGTGTACCCGGTAGCACGTGCGGAAAGTCGTTTGTATATGTATCGAATCCAGCGTGACTGGTGTGATCTGGCAGATAACATCATTGAAGCTGCTATGGCAGATGATGAAGATACAGCAGAAGCGAATCGTAAAGAGCTGCGCGACAGTCTGGTGACAATTTCTCCTATTTTTGAAGATAAGCCTTTCTTCATGAGTGAGGAATTTACGCTTGTGGATTGTTGTCTTGCGCCATTGTTGTGGCGTTTACCTTTGCTGGGTATCGACTTGCCTGAAGATCAGTGTAAGCCTCTATTCAAGTATATGGAGACGTTGTTTGAGCGTGAGTCTTTCCAGGTAAGCTTATCTGAAGCAGAGCGTGAAATGCGCGATTAGTAATTTTTAAAAGTTACGAAAAGGGATGATTTTTCATCCCTTTTTTATTTTTGGAGCCAGTGATGACACCTAGCCGCCCATACCTTGTAAAAGCACTCTATGAATGGTTATTGGATAATGAGCTAACGCCGCATGTGATGGTGGATGCAGAGCAAAGTGCTGCGTCTGTACCTCGGGAATTCGTGGAAGACGGGCGCATTATTCTGAATATATTGCCTTCGGCTGTTAGGGATTTTTATATGGGTGACGATGCGATTGCTTTTAATGCGCGCTTTTCGGGCCAGCCTATGGATATTTATATCCCAATGTCCGCTGTGTTGGCAGTTTATGCACGCGAAAATGGTCAGGGGATGGGCTTTGGTTCAGAGCCTGGTGCTGAATATTATGTGCAAGCGGATGGGGCGTTAAAAGAGCAGGAGCAAGTCGAGGATCAGGAGAATGATTCTGCACCTAAACGCAAAGGGCCGGCTCTGAAGGTTGTTAAATAGCACGCCGTTACCGGCGTGCTTAATTCTTGTTAAAGGTTTACGTATTCAAAGACTTTAACAATTTTCTCCACGCCTGCAATTCCGCGGACAATGTTGATTGCATTGTCTGCTTCCTGGGCGCTCACAAGCCCCATAAGGTATACAATACCGCTGTCTGTAACGACTTTGATGCGCGAACCATCAATGTTTTTGTTTGTTAGAAGTTGAGCTTTGACCTTGGTGGTGATCCAAAGATCATTTGAGCGTGCGAGGGTCGACGAAACCCCTGAAATTTTAATTTCATTGTGGATTTTACGAACCTTACGGATCTTGCTGACGATTTGTTCTGCTTCAAGCCGACCCGTTTCACTTGGGGTCTGGCCTGTAAGTAGCACGAGTCCATTATAGCTGGTAACGCTGATGTTACTGGCTTTCATCTCTTCTGAGCCCTTGTTTAGATTAACCAGGGCTAGTGTTTCAATAACTTCGTCATCAATGTAAGAGCCAACAGTTCTGTTACCGGGGTTCTCCTGGATCGGTTCTTCACGACCGGCACTGATGACATCGGAGCAGCCGCTCAGAGACGCGCTGATGCTTACAGCTGCTAATAAGGCTAGGATTTTTCCTTTGTTCATTGGGTATCACTTCCAAAAAGTTGATAGTCAATTAAATCACTGAGGGAGGCCAGTACTAAGAATTGAGCATGGTGTACTAAATTATGGTCATCACTCGGTATGCATATTTCTATTTCGTCCGGGCTTAGAAGGGCTGTAATGTCGCCACCATCTCCTCCATTTAACACAATAACCGTCATGTCACGGTTGTGCGCGGCCTGGATCGCTTGTATCAAACTGCTGGATCGGCCATGTGGAGTCATGATAAGTAAGATGTCACCGGGTTGCCCTAATGCATGAATCTGCTTAGCCAGCGCGTCAACAAAATTGCTATCTTCACAAATGGCGCTGAGGGTTGAACCGTCGGTATTTAAATTTACCGCTGGAAGTCCCGGGCGTTCATGCTTGAAGCGGTTCATCATCAAGGTAGTGAAATACTGCCCTAAAGATGATGAAGCTCCATTACCGCAGCAAATGATCTTGTTTTCACAGACAAGGCAGTGGAGAAGAAGTTCACCCGCATGTGCAATGAGGGGAGTATATTGCTCAATCGTAACCGCATTGACCTCCATTGAGTTATGGAGTTGCTGGATGATACGTTCTTCTAATTCCATAAGTACCTTAATTCTCAGTCATGCCCTGCAAAGGCACCTTTATACCATAGAGGTTTTAGGGGTGCTGCATCATCTTCATAAGCAATGACATCAAATCGACAATCATGCTTATGATATTTTTGATGTTGCATTAGAAACCATTGTGCGGTTTTTATTATACGTAATTGTTTCTGTCGAGTTACAGAGGCGGCTGCCCCTCCGTATTGACGAGAATTTCGCTGCCTAACTTCTATAAACACCACGCTGTCGCTATCCAGCATAATGAGATCGATCTCGCCGAAGCGGCTTCGGAAGTTGCGGATGATCAATTTAAGACCTTTCTTTTTTAAAAAGGCTTCCGCATTTTTTTCGGCATCCATGCCAATCTGTTTTCTGTCCATATTATTCGTCAGTCAGTAATGGAGTTCCATCTTTATAGCGCGCCCAGAGAAGTGTTCTTTCTACCTGGCCAATCTGATTTAGAGATAATGTACCTGTTTCCCCTGAAATTTCTGTACCTGGAATAGCGCTGAGCTGCTTCAGGTAAGGGTGAATTCGGTATGCGTCAATGCCAAGAGCATACAGTCGGCCTAACCGTGAATTGGTATTCTCGCGTTCCTGCGATAAGAAAATTTTGTTTTCAGAAGGTGGTTTAAGGCTCCATGGGGTGCCTAAAAATTTGATTTTATTTAGATCCTGATCCAATACTGGGTCTGGCGTCCCTGCGTAAACATGTGATGTGGAGTAAATTGGAAGATTACCAGCAAAATTAAAAGCCAGAATAGGACTTAATTGTCGAGCATCATTCGGCAGTGCTGAGAGTATGATGGCATCAATATCGGTCCTGCGATGTTCTTCGAACTCAATTTTGCGTGTGTTAACAGACTGTCGTAGCTGTTTGTATCGCTGAGTGCTGGTTTCGGTATTCAGGAGCTGGGTGACTCGGGCTGAGAAATCCTGAGAGTCGCTAAACGACGAGCTAGACGTGACCAGGCCGCCCAGGGACTCAAATTCTTTTGTAAAGCCGTTTCTGACACGCTCACCCCAGTTAGTGTTGGGGGTAAGTATGGCGACCTTTTTCTTGCCGTCTTTCCAGGCTTTTTCTGCCACCTGTCGTGCCTCACCGGTGACAGAAAGGCCGAATTGATAAATTCCCTCGCGATATTCGTTTTCTGAATAATTGAGCGCCAGGATAGGGGTGGCAATATTATTGGAATTAATCAGATCTGATACGAACTTCTTATTCAGGGGGCCTATGATCAAATCAACCTGTTCATCCGCAATAATGGGAGCTAGCAGCCCTGCAGAGTTGATTTTTGTTGAATCAAGAAACAGAAGCTGTGGTAGCTGAACGCCAGGTCTTTGTTGGCGATAGTGAGCAATAAGGATGCCTTCTTTTATCGCAGTTGCTGCCTTGGAAAGTTTGCCTTCGAAAGGTAAAAGGACAGCAATTTTCTCAATGTTTAAGGACTGCTGGTCAAGTTTTGCAAGTAGTGACGGTGGGAGTAAGTTTGCTGGGTGTTGGTTCCACAACTGACGCCAGTTACTGAAAGCCTGGTATTGGGTGTCGAGTTGTTTGTTGCTGCTCAGGGCGTTATATAGCTCATACCAGCCCTGCTCATAATAGGAGTTATTTCCTGATCTGAGCTGGGCTGCCACCAGAGCGGGGTCAATTTTGGTGAGTACTAACCAGATATCATCATGAGTAATCTGTATCTCTTCAGTGCTGCCTTGTACCTGGCCGATCTCAATGCGTGTCTGGATAGCCTCAAAAGGACGATTTAACATCTCAGTGGCAGATAGTCTGGAGTTGAGCAGTGTGAGTTTTTGCGGGTTATTGAGAGTTTCAGCATCCAGCAGGAAGATGTTGCGGATCTGAAGTAGGGCGTTTTCTGGTGCGCCGCTAGTTATTAATTCATTGATGTAAAAAACACCCAGATCAAAGCGTTGATCAGTTGGGATTATGCTGAGATCTATTTGATTAATTAATGTAAACGCTTCGGCATAGCGGAAGTTTTCAATCAGGCGTAAAGCGGCTTCTGCTCTAATTTGCGAGGCTTCCGGCTCTTTTTCGTTGTTTGCTTTGTTGATTAGAGCGTTCAGCTCGGCTTGAACTTTTTGTTCATCACTGAGTTCTGGTCCCTGAATAGATGTGTTTGGTGCGCAGCCTGCAATCACAAGGCAGAACGCTATGGTTGAGAGAGACAGACGCCATTGAAATTTCATATACTTCAAAACCCAAACCTTTAGATGGATGTAGTGATGTTAGAACCAGCACTGTATGTTGTTGCGACCCCAATTGGAAATCTGCAGGATATGACTCAGAGGGCCATTGATGTGTTGCAGCAAGTGGAATTGATCGCTGCTGAAGATACGCGGCACAGTGCTCGTCTGATGGCGCATTTTGGCATCAATACCCGCCAGGTTTCCGTCCATGAACACAACGAACATCAGCGAATTGACACGATTGTACACCAGTTGCAATCAGGTGCCAGTGTTGCGCTCATTTCTGATGCAGGAACGCCTTTAATCTCAGACCCGGGTTACGTTGTAGTCAAGGGGGTGCGCGAAGCAGGTTATAAGGTGGTTCCGGTTCCTGGCTGTGCCGCATTTGTAACAGCATTGTCTGCTGCGGGTTTACCAACAGATCGTTTCGTTTTTGAGGGGTTTTTGGCGCATAAATCATCTGCCCGAAAGCAGCAACTGAAAAATCTGGTGGATGAAACGCGTACTCTGGTTTTTTATGAATCACCACATCGCATTCTGGCATCCTTAAATGATATGAAAGAGGTGTTTGGTGAGCAGCGAGTGGTTGCTGTTGCCAGAGAGCTGACTAAAACCTACGAAACAATCCATGTGGAGCCTCTGGGCGAGCTGATTGAGTGGATGTCTTCCGATTCTAATCAACAGAAAGGGGAGTTTGTCGTTGTGGTGCACGGCGCCTCTGGTGGTCTGCAAGAGTTGGATGCTAAATCTTTAGAGATTCTGGATATTCTGCTATCCGAACTGCCTACCAGCCAGGCGGCTTCCCTTGCGGCTAAAATCACGGGTTTGAAGAAAAAAGTGCTTTATCAGGCGGCCTTGGATCGCTAACTGCATCGGGTTTTGATAGTATGCGCGCCGAGGAGTTTGCCAGGCAGTCGCTGTCTCATTGAGATGGAGGAAAGTCCGGGCTCCAAAGGGTAGAGTGCCAGATAACGTCTGGGCGGCGCGAGTCGACGGAAAGTGCAGCAGAAAATATACCGCCTAAGCGTTTCGGTTTTCGGATCGGGGCGCCGGTAAGGTTGAAATGGTGCGGTAAGAGCGCACCGCGTGAGTGGTAACATTTCACGGCATGGTAAACCCCACTCGGAGCAAGACCAAATAGGGTTCCTACAGGCGTGACCCGCGCTGGAACCGGGTAGGTTGCTTGAGGTGCGTAGTGATGCGCATCCCAGATGAATGATTGTCCACGACAGAACCCGGCTTATCGGCAAACTCCTCATTTTATATTGCTTTTCATCTTTGATTGTTTTCACGTTTAAATAAATGCTTTTCACTCCTGTTTCACCTCCCATTAGTGCTAATACCTTGATTTAGATGGTTCTTATCTGAGCTGCCGCTATTACCTCTATTGATCTTGTTCATACAGTAATCAAAAACCCTTCCAGAGAGCTGCTTTACCTAGGTGCAAGCCTTGCTTTAGTTGTGGTTACTTTCTATAGTGTGCTTTAGTGGGATAAAGTGGGTAATTGTGGGTTTATTTGTGTTTTAAGTGGAGCGAAAGGGTAGAAAATGTTTAGGGGTGTTAATCAAATCAATCTGGATGCTAAGGGGCGCATGGCGATCCCGGCACGTTATCGTGAAAAAATCACGACGTGTTGCAGTGGCCAGCTTGTGGCGACGATTGACACCGAAGAACGTTGCTTGCTCCTGTACCCATTAGAAGAGTGGGAGGTTATTCAGGAAAAAATTGAATCCCTACCGAGCTTTAACCCAGCGGCAAGGCGTATCCAGCGATTGTTAATCGGACACGCAACCGACATTGATATGGATGGTAATGGCAGATTGCTATTGCCTGGTCCGCTCCGTGAGTACGCCGAGCTGGACAAAAAAATAGTGTTATTAGGTCAGGGGCAGAAATTTGAGATCTGGAGTGAATCCAGATGGCTAGAGACCCGTGAAGAGTATCTCCAGGAAGTGAATGCCGGTACAGAAATGCCGGAAGAACTTCAGAATCTGTCGCTGTAAATTAGAGGGCACCCTTGTGAGCCAGGAATTTAAACATATCACCGTTTTGCTGAATGAGGCTGTGACAGCGCTTGTTCAGGATAAGTCCGGTTTTTATGTCGATGGCACATTTGGCAGAGGCGGTCATACCGCTTTAGTGCTGGAGCAGTTGGCCGAAGATGGGCAGATACTTGGCATAGATAAAGACCCGGAAGCCATAAAACATGCTCATAAACGTTTCGAAAATGAGCCGAGATTCTCTATTGCGCATGGCAGTTTTGCTCAGCTTCAGCAGTTTGTAACCGAGCGGGATATGCAGGGCAAGCTGGATGGAGTGTTATTGGATTTAGGTGTTTCCTCTCCCCAGTTAGATGACGCTTCCCGAGGTTTTAGTTTTTTGAATGACGGTCCGCTGGATATGCGTATGGATACCACGCAGGGTGAAAGCGCCGCAGACTGGATTGCCAGAGCGGATGAGACTGAAATCGCAGATGTGATTTATACCTACGGGGAAGAAAGGTTCTCACGCAGAATGGCGCGCGCAATAGTAGCGCATCGAGCAGAGAACCCAATTACAACAACGGGGCAGTTAGCCAAAATTATTACGGAGGCTAATCCGGCCTGGGAAAAAGGTAAAAATCCGGCAACCAGAGCCTTTCAGGGAATTCGTATTTTTATTAATCGGGAACTTGAGGATCTGGAGAATTGTCTGGATCAGGCTTTGGATATGCTCAAGGTGGGTGGAAGGTTGGTTGTGATTAGTTTTCACTCCTTAGAAGACCGGATTGTAAAACGTTTTATCCGTCAGCATGTGAAAGGTGATGAGCACCTTCCGCAAGGAATCCCTTTTACCAACGATATGCTGAAAATCCGGATGAAAAATATTGGTAAGGCAGTGAAAGCCAGCGGATCAGAAACTGAGCAAAATGTCAGAGCTCGCAGTGCAGTAATGCGAGTCGCTGAAAAGGTAGCCTGATGCTCTCTTTCAATGCTCTGCGCTTGGGCTTTCTGAAACACTCTAATGAGGAAAAAGAGAGCCAGAAGGGTGTTTTTATAGCAGCAGAAGAGCTACTGAGACCATTTTTAGCCATTTTCTTGCTGGTCGTTGCGGTTGTGATCTCTTGTCTTGCTGTGGTTATGAGCTCGTTTGAATATCGTCAATTGTTTAATCAGCACCAGCAAATGATTACTCAGAGGGATGAGCTACAGGTTGAATGGGGGCAGCTGCTTTTAGAACAAAGTGCCTGGGCCGCAAATAACCGTGTTGAGCAACAAGCAGTTAAGCAGATTGGAATGAAAGTTCCGGATATTGAACAAATAGAGATTGTTATCAATGAGTGATGATAAGTTCATAGCAGATGCAGGAAGAGGATGGCGCCTATGGCTGGTGCTAGGGCTTCTTTTTGCTGTTGCTCTGGGCATCATGATTCGGATGCTTTCTCTATATGTGGAAGAGCAGGCCTTTCTACAAACTCAAGGCGATGCTCGTAGTTTGAGAACAGTGCAGGTTCCTGCCCATAGAGGCATTATAACCGACCGCAATGGTGAGCCACTTGCGGTGAGTGCTCCGGTGGCAACTATCTGGGCGGACCCGGCAATGATGGATCTGCAGGATAATGGCCTTGTTCAGTTGGCAGTTTTACTTAAAACCAATAAGAAAAAGCTGATTTCAAAACTGAGTAAAAGCAGAACTAAGCGGTTTATTTATCTGCAGAGGCAGGCAACCCCGGAAGTTGCAGAAAAAGTTCGTAAACTGCAGGTGGAGGGTATTCACGTCGACCGTGAATACAAGCGTTACTACCCCGCTGCAGAAGTAACTACTCACTTAGTGGGATTTACTAACCTTGATGGTCAGGGGCAGGAAGGTCTTGAGCTTGCGTACGAGGATTGGTTAAAAGCAGAATCGGGAAAACAGCTGGTTCTAAAAGATCGTTTAGGTCGGACAATTAAGCATATTCGTGAAGTCGCTCCTGCACATCATGGCAACGATATTCAACTCAGTATCGATCTTCGTCTGCAATATCTGGCTTATCGCGAACTTAAAGCTGCAGTCAGTGCACACAATGCGGATGGCGGTTCACTGGTGATGCTGGATGCAACAACGGGTGAGGTTCTGGCAATGGTAAACCAGCCTTCATACAACCCGAACGATCCACGGCAGCGTATCTCCAGTGCTTTAAGAAATCGCGCAGTTACAGATACTTTTGAGCCAGGTTCAACGGTTAAGCCGATGACGGTGGCAGCCGCTTTGATGAGTGGTCAATATTCGCCAAATACAGTTGTAGACACTTCGCCAGGTTACATGCGAGTGAAACGCAAAACGATCCGTGATCACCGTAACTACGGAGAAATTGACGTATCTACCATTATTACTAAGTCCAGTAATGTTGGGGTGACTAAATTGTCGCTGAGTCTGCCAGAAGGCTCTGTGAGAAATCTTTATCACAACCTTGGGCTTGGACAGTCAACGGGGATCGGTTTTCCTGGTGAAAGCAGTGGTTATCTCCCTTATTTGAACAAAAAGCAGCTTATAGAGCGCGCTACTTTATCTTACGGCTACGGCGTTGCTGTAACACCTTTGCAGTTGGCTCAATCCTATCTGGCGCTGGCAAATGATGGTGTTGTAAGTCCGGTCAGTCTGATCAAACAGGAAAGCTCGGAAAAGCCGATCAGAGTGATGCCAGAGAGTGTGGCTAAGAATGTTCGTAAAATGATGGAAACCGTCATCAGTGTGAAAGGGACTGGTCGTCGTGCTGCGATCCCTGGTTATAAAGTGGCGGGTAAAACCGGCACTGTTCACAAAGTGGGTAACGGCGGTTATATCGACGACCAGTATCTTTCATTCTTTGCTGGGATGGCTCCCGCGAGTAACCCAAGACTGGTTACTGTCGTCATGGTCGATAATCCAAAAGGTCAGGAGTACTACGGTGGCGAGGTTGCGGCACCGGTCTTTTCCCGTGCAGTGGGTGGAGCGCTACGTCTGATGAATGTTCCACCGGATGACTGGGCAGAGCCCGAAGTCCGAATGGCACATAGGTAAGCAGGAATAAATATGAGTATTCACTGGAAACTACAGGATCTAATACCAGAGTGGGTTGATCAACCCGCTGCAGGTATTGTTGTATCTGCAGTTTCTCAGGATAGCCGGAAAATTGAACCGGGATCTCTGTTTATTGCCCGAATAGGCCTGCAGCACAGAGGCATAGATTTTGTAGAAAGTGCCGTTAACAATGGCGCGGCTGCTGTATTGGTTGATAGCACTGAGTTTTCAGATTGTCCTAAGGTCTCTGTGCCAGTGATTGCTATTGATCAGCTTAATTCCGAGATTGGAAAGATCGCTTCGCGTTTTTATAGTTCTCCGAGTGAATCATTATGCGTGATCGGGGTTACAGGGACTAACGGTAAAACTTCTTGTGCTCATTTCACCGCCCAGGCTATGAATGCTCTGGGAGTCAAAACTGCAATTATTGGTACGGTTGGGAATGGTTTCCCGGGTGAATTGGCAACTGCAACTCATACAACGCCTGATGCCATTGGTTTGCAGAAATTATTTGCCGAGCTCAAAGCAGCAGGTGCAGAAGCTGTAGTAATGGAAGTTTCCAGTCATGCTTTGGAGCAGGAAAGGGTTGCGGCTGTGAATTTTGATTACGCGCTTTTCACCAATCTCAGTCGTGACCATCTTGATTACCACGGTGATATGGAAAGTTACGGTGCAGCAAAAGCACGGCTTTTTAAAAGTTTTAACCTCAAAGCTGCAATTATTAATCGTGATGATGAATTTGGCAGGTTGTTACTTTCTGATAATCAAATAAAGGGTAAAAAAGTTTCTGTAGGGCGTATGCAAGGGGATTACTCAGCTTCCGCTTACCGTTTATCACTACGAGGCGTTGAAACACAGTTGAAAACCCCGCAGGGCAGCTTGCAATTTATCAGCCCGGTCGTTGGGGAATTTAATCTCGATAACCTGTTACTGGTCGCGGCTGTGTTGTTGGAACAAGGTATATCAATTGAGGATGTGGCTAAGAGTATTTCTGCTCTGGAATCCGTGCCAGGTCGCATGCAAACGGTTAGTTCAGAAGGTTGTCCGTTAGTCATTATTGATTATGCCCATACCCCGGACGCACTGGAAAAAGCACTGTCATCAGCCAAGGCTCATACAGCAGGAAAACTCTGGTGTGTTTTTGGCTGCGGTGGCGACAGAGATCAGGGTAAAAGAGCTTTGATGGGGGCGGCAGCAGATAAGCTGGCAGATCGTATTGTGGTAACAAGTGATAATCCACGTAGTGAAAGCCCTGAACAAATAATTTCTATGATCCAAGCAGGAATTGATCTTCATACTCCAGCGATTGAAACGGACCGCGCTCTAGCTATCCGTCTAGCTATAAAGGAGGCGTCCACAGAGGATGTCATTCTGATTGCAGGTAAAGGTCATGAAGACTATCAGGAGGTTGAGGGTAAGCGCCTTCCTTTCAGTGATCTTCTGGTCTGCCAGCAGGCATTGGGGGTGGCAGCATGATTGGTGCTTGGGAGCTTTCTGAACTGCAAAACCAATTTGGTGGTGAATGTACACAAGATTGCGGGTTTGCTCATGTAAGTACGGATACACGTACCATTCAGAAGGGGGACCTGTTTGTTGCCTTGGTGGGGCCGAATTTCGATGGCCATGAATTTGTCGAACAGGCCATGGCAAAGGGTGCGGTGGCTGCGGTTGTAACACGCAAACTACCCCTTAATCTGCCCCAATGGGTTGTTGAGGATACTCGTATTGCATTAGGTCAAATTGGTTTGGCGAACCGTTTGCGTTTTCAAGGTGATGTTTACGCCATCACCGGAAGTAGTGGCAAAACCACAGTTAAGGAGATGCTTAACAGCATCCTAAGCCAGAACAATAAAGTGTTGGCGACTAAAGGCAACCTCAATAATGACATTGGTGTCCCGTTAACGCTGTTTGAACTTGATGACTCTCATCAGGTTGCTGTGATTGAGCAAGGCGCTAGCGCTAGAGGTGAAATAGCTTATACCACCGCGCTTTCTCTACCGAATGTGGCGGTACTTAATAATGCCATGGGAGCTCACCTAGAGGGATTTGGTTCACTTCAGGGTGTGGTGGAAGCAAAAGGCGAGATTTTCTCCAGGTTAGTTGAGAACAACGGAACCGCGGTTATCAATCTGGATGATCCACATGTTGTTTACTGGCTTGAACTGACCAGCGAAAACAGGCGTGTCACGTTTTCTCTGGAAAATAGTGAAGCTGATGTCTATGCCTCTGCCATTAAGGCGGGTGACAACGGTTGCTACAGGTTTAATCTTCACTTCAGAAAAGACACGGTACCGGTGCAATTAGAGGTCATGGGCAAACATAACGTCGCCAATGCCTTGGCAGCTTCAGCTGCAGTTATTGCGCAGGGAATGACCCTGACAGAGATCGCGCAGGGCTTGCAGGTGTTCAGAGCGGTTCCGGGCAGAATGTGTCCTGCGAAATCACCTAAAGGAGCCTTAGTAATAGATGATAGCTACAACGCGAACCCCGGTTCAGTGAAAGCCGCAATTGACTTGTTGGTCAGTTTGCCGGGTGAATCGGTAATGGTGTTGGGCGATATGGCTGAGCTTGGCGATGATGCTGTAGCTCAGCATGAAGAGGTAGGCTGCCGGGCAGCGCAGAAGGGGACCACGAGCCTTTGGGCGACTGGTGCGCTGTCCCGGCACTCTGTTAATGCGTATCAAGCTCAGGGTGGGCTTGATGGCAGATTTTTTGAATCCAAAGATGAATTAACTGACGCACTTGCTGAAAGAGCTAAAGACGGGATGAATATCCTGATTAAAGGCTCCAGAAGTGCAGGAATGGATCAGGTTGTTAAGCACCTGATCGCAGGGGAATAATGAGCGATGCTTCCACTCTTAGCTGAATTTTTATCGGAATACTTTACCGCGTTTAAGGTCTTCCAATACCTGACCCTGCGGGGCATTCTGGGTGTGCTGACTGCGCTACTTATTTCTTTACTGGTCGGACCTTTGGTGATTAATAAGTTACGCAGTAATCAGATCGGTCAGGCCATTCGGGATGATGGCCCTCAGTCGCATTTGAGTAAAGCCGGTACCCCAACAATGGGTGGCGCTTTGATTCTGGTTGCCATAGCAATCAGTACCTTGCTCTGGAGTGACCTCAGTAACAAATATGTTTGGATTACCCTCGGCGTTACGCTTATTTTTGGTGCCGTAGGCTGGGTGGATGATTACCGTAAAGTTGTTGAAAAAAATCCCCGTGGTTTACCTGCGCGTTGGAAATACTTGTGGCAGTCCATAGGTGGTGTTGGAGCGGCCATATTGTTGTATATGTTTGCGCAAACGCCAGCAGAAACCTCTTTGCTGATTCCTTTCCTCAAGGATGTTTCCATTGAATTAGGTATTTTCTTCATTGTCTTTACCTACTTTGTGATTGTGGGCAGTTCGAATGCAGTGAATCTGACTGATGGTCTCGATGGGCTGGCAATCCTACCAACGGTTCTGGTTGCTGGTGCTCTCGGCGTTTTTGCTTACCTTTCCGGTCATATTAAGTTTGCCGATTATCTGTTGATTCCTTATATCGCCGGTTCAGGTGAGTTGATCATCTTCTGTGGTGCGATTGTTGGTGCAGGCCTAGGTTTTCTTTGGTTTAACACCTATCCAGCACAGGTATTTATGGGTGATGTAGGCGCGTTATCTCTGGGTGCTGCCTTAGGTGTGATTGCAGTTATTGTGCGTCAGGAACTGGTGTTAGTAATCATGGGGGGCGTGTTTGTTGCTGAAACGGTCTCCGTAATCTTGCAGGTGGCTTCATTTAAATTGACCGGAAGGCGTATTTTCCGAATGGCCCCACTGCATCACCATTTTGAGCTTAAAGGCTGGCCTGAACCCAGAGTTATAGTGCGATTCTGGATTATTACCGTTGTTTTGGTGCTGATCGGTTTAGCGTCTCTGAAAATTCGTTAGGGAAAGTTGGATAAATGAGTCTGATCGCTAGTGACAATTTTAAAATTGTAATCGGTTTGGGAAAAACCGGGCTGGCGTGTGCGCGTTATCTGCATAGGAATGGAATTCGTTTTGCTGTTGTAGATAGTCGTCAGAATCCACCCGGAGCGGATGAACTAGCAGCTGAAATGCCAGAAGTGACTTTGACTTGTGGTGAATTTAACGCCGACTTTCTCTGCACTGCGGATGAGCTATATGTAAGCCCTGGGGTTGCAATCAGTGATCCGGCGATTCAGATAGCAGCTAAGAAGGGTGTAAAACTCAGCGGAGATATTGATCTTTTCTGCCGTAACGTATCGGCTCCAATAATTGCTATTACTGGTTCAAATGCTAAAAGCACGGTTACGACTCTTGTTGGAGAAATGGCCGCTGAAGCCGGACTCAATGTTGGTGTATGTGGCAACATCGGAACTCCGGTTCTGGAGATGCTGGAACAGCCAGAAAAGGATATCTACGTTGTAGAACTGTCCAGTTTCCAGTTGGAAACAACCAATGATCTACGGGCGGAAGTAGCAACCGTTTTGAATATCAGTCCTGACCATATGGACCGTTATGAGACTATCCAGGATTACTATCAGGCAAAACATCGTATATTTCGTGGCGCGCGTAATGCTGTTATCAACAGAGATGATGCACTGACAGCACCATTGCTGCCTAAAGAAGTAAGCGTTTCTGCATACCATTTAGGTAAACCAGACCTGAAGTTATTTGGAGTGTTGGAAGACTCAGGTGAGCAGTTCCTTGGTTTGGGTAGAGATAAAATCCTACCAATCAGTGAGTTGAAGATCCGTGGTAAGCATAATGTGGCGAATGCTTTGGCTTCTTTAGCATTAGGTAAAGCCGCAGGATTACCGCTCGATGCTATGGTTCAGGCGCTGAAAAAATTCCCTGGACTTGAGCATCGTTGCCAATGGGTAAGTGATCATCAGGGTGTGAGTTACTTCAACGATTCTAAAGGCACTAATGTTGGCGCTACGGTGGCAGCACTTGTCGGATTAGGCGATACCCTGCCAAGTGATGCCCGGATTGTCCTTATAGCCGGTGGTGTAGGTAAAGGCGCAGACTTCTCTGAGCTGGGACAGCCAGTGACCCAATATTGCCGTGAAGTTGTTTTTATCGGTGAAGATGGTGAGCGACTGGCCGCAGCCTGTGGCAATGTGCAAACAGAAGCAGCAGTGGATATGTCCGATGCGGTATTGAAGGCATCAAAAGTCGCCCTGGATGGCGATATTGTTCTGCTTTCACCGGCGTGTGCCAGTTTCGATATGTTCAGCGGTTTCCCTGAGCGCGGAGAAAAATTTGTAACAGCGGTGAGGGCATTATGATTGCGTCTATTTTGCCTTCGTTAAAATTTGCACCGTCTAAAACTTCTCAAGAAGTTCTACCCTTTGATCCCTGGGTGTTGAGCTGTGCAGCGGCTTTGATCTTGATCGGTTTTGTCATGATCAGTTCGGCTTCTCTGGATGTGGCATTAAAAAATACCGGAACCCCATATTTTTATGTGATCCGACAGGCCGTGTTTATCGCCATTGCGATCACAGGCGCATTAATTGTCTGGAAAATTCCCTTATCGTTTTGGGAAAGAACAGGGCATTGGTGGATGATTGGAGCGGGTATTTTGCTGATTTTGGTATTGATCCCAGGCATTGGCAAAGTCGTAAACGGAAGCCGTCGTTGGTTGCCTTTAGGCCCGATAAACCTACAGGCTTCGGAAGTAGCGAAGTTCTGTATGGTTATGTACATGGGAGGTTATCTGGTAAGGCGACTGGACGAGGTGCGAAGCAGCTGGAAAGGTATTGCAAAACCAACGCTGCCTTTAGGCATTTTTTGCGTTCTGCTCTATTTTGAGCCTGATTTTGGTGCTCTGGTTGTTTTAATGGGAACCGTGATGGGCATGATCTTCCTGGGCGGGATGCGTTTTTCACAGTTTTTAATGGTCATTACCGGTGTGATTGGGCTGCTTGTGGCGGTAGTTGGTTTGCAGCCCTATCGAATTGCACGACTGCAAAGTTTTTTAGACCCTTGGTCAGATCCTTTCGGCACTGGTTATCAGCTCTCTCAGGCCCAGATCGCTTTTGGGCGTGGAGAATGGTTTGGAACGGGCTTGGGTAATAGTGTTCAAAAGCTTTTTTATCTACCAGAAGCGCATACTGATTTTGTGTTTTCAGTTATGGCAGAAGAACTTGGCTTTTTAGGAGTGACTGCTTTGATCGCTGTTTTTGCGGTGCTCATTGTCAGAATCTTCCGTATTGGCCGCAGAGCTGAAAAGAGCAAACAGTTTTTCAACGCTTATGTATGTTATGGCTTCGCCATCATTCTTGCAGGCCAGGCGCTGATTAACATTGGTGTGAACGTTGGGGCTTTACCAACTAAGGGGCTTACTCTTCCTTTAGTCAGTTATGGTGGCAGTAGCTTACTGGTTAGCTGTGCCATGTTGGCGGTGATTTTGAGAGTGGATTACGAACTGAAATTACATTCCATGGCCAAACCACCAAAGACGGAGGAGGTTGCATGACTAAATCAAACTCCGTCGCTTTGATTATGGCTGGTGGTACTGGTGGTCACGTTTTCCCGGCACTGGCAACGGCTGAAAAATTGCAGGAACAGGGCGTTGATGTGCAATGGTTAGGCTCCCGGCATGGGATTGAGGCGGAACTGGTTCCAAACGCCGGTATTCAGTTGCACTCCATCGATGTAAAGGGGTTGAGAGGCAAAGGGAAACTGAGCCTGTTATTAGCACCGTTTAAGTTGTTGTTGGCATTGATACAGGCTTTGCTGGTGGTGCGGAGAGTGAACCCTGATGTTGTTCTGGGGTTGGGTGGTTTTGCATCGGGTCCTGGCGGTTTAGCTGCATGGATATTGAGAAAGCCGCTGATCATTCACGAGCAGAATGCTATAGCAGGCATGACCAATAAGGCGCTTTCTAAATTAACAAACAGGGTCTTTGAAGCATTCGAAGGTGCTTTCCCGGACACAGTATCTACCGTAACCATTGGTAATCCGATACGTGGCAACATCCTGCAAATGGAAAAGCCACAACAACGTTTTGAAGGGCGTAGTGGTCAAATCAGGTTATTGGTTGTCGGTGGCAGCCTTGGGGCTAAAGCCATTAATGACCTGATGCCTGAAGTGCTTGCTGAAATACCACTGGAACAGAGACCTGAGGTTTGGCATCAGACCGGTAAGCGAAACATAGAAGAAACCTTGCAACGCTACGAAGAGTGTGGCGTTTCCGGTTGCAAGGTCGTGCCGTTTATCGATGGTATGAATGAGGCATATGCCTGGGCTGATCTGGTGATCTGCAGAGCAGGAGCGCTGACGGTAAGTGAGATCAGTATCGCTGGTGTGGCCTCTGTATTGGTCCCATTTCCATACGCGGTAGACGACCATCAGACTAAAAATGCCGGTTATTTGTCGGATCACGGTGCTGCCATTCTTATCCAGCAGCAAGAGCTGACTAAAGAACGTTTAAAGCAATTATTAACTGAACAACTGAATGAACGGCATCAGTTGTTAGAAATGGCAAACAAAGCAGCTGCTTTAGGTAAACCAGAAGCAGGGCAGCAGTTGGCAGATGTCTGCCTAGAGGCAATGAGATAATGACACAGCAGAAAGCATTGACCCGATTTGAGGTTCCAGAGATGCGCCGTATCAGCCGTATACATTTTATCGGTATCGGTGGGGTTGGTATGTGCGGTATTGCAGAAGTTCTGCTCAACCAGGGTTACAAAATTTCAGGTTCGGATATTAAAGCTTCTGCCACGACTAAACGACTAGAAAGTCTGGGGATGGAGATCTTCATAGGCCACGCAGAAAGTAACATCGTAGGGGTTGATGTTGTTGTAGTTTCTACTGCGGTAAATGAATCCAATCCAGAAGTTATGGCGGCCCGGGAAAAACGGATTCCTATTGTCCGTCGTGCGGAGATGCTGGCTGAATTGATGCGGTACCGTCATGGTATTGCTGTATCAGGAACTCATGGTAAGACGACAACAACCAGCTTGCTGGCTTCAATTTTTGCAGAAGGAAAGCTAGACCCGACATTTGTCATTGGCGGTCGTCTAAACAGCGCCGGCACTAATGCGAAGATGGGCACAAGTCGTTATCTGGTAGCAGAGGCTGATGAAAGTGATGCCTCTTTCCTGCATCTTCAACCGATGGTTGCGATCGTTACCAATATTGACGCTGACCATATGGAAACCTATGAAAATGACTTTTCACGGTTGAAAAAAACCTTCGTAGAGTTCCTGCATAACCTGCCTTTTTATGGCTTGGCCGTTATGTGTACCGATGATCCTGTCGTGTGTGAAATTATGCCTGAGGTCAGCCGTCCGATCATTACCTATGGGGTTAATGAATATGCGGATTATCGTGCCGAAAATATTCGTTATGACGGCATGTATACACGATTTACGGTAAAACGCCCGGCTGGGTTCGATGACCTGGAAATTTCACTGAATATGCCTGGTCATCATAACGTTCTGAATGCCCTGTCCTGTATTGCAGTAGCGACGGATGAAGGTATTTCAGATCAGGCAATCTGTAGTGCGTTAGAAAAATTTGAAGGTGTGGGTCGACGTTTCCAGATTCTCGGGGATGTTGAGGTTACAAGTGGTAACGCCATGTTGGTGGATGATTATGGTCATCATCCGCGTGAAGTTAATGCAGTCGTTAAAGCCATACGTGAAGGCTGGCCAGAAAAACGTCTGGTCATGATTTATCAGCCACACCGTTATACCCGTACTCGTGATTTGTACGAAGATTTTGTCGAAGTTTTGTCAGAAGTTGATGTGCTTCTGTTACTTGAAGTGTATCCCGCGGGAGAAGAGGCGATAGCAGGAGCAGATAGTCGAAGTTTGTGCCGTAGCATTCGTTTACGAGGTCAGTTAGACCCAGTATTTGTAAGCGATAAGGAAACCGTAGCTGATGTTCTTAAGGGTATTTTACAGCCAGGTGACCTGCTGTTGACGCAGGGAGCTGGGGATATTACCTCTCTTGCTCACCAGCTTAAACAAGCTTCCCTGATTAGTGATGGGGGTGATGAGTGAGTTTTAGTGTTGATGCAGCCTTAAAGAACCAACTTGGGAAAGTTGCAGTTGTTTTTGGCGGTAATTCTTCCGAAAGGCCCGTGTCTTTAAAAAGTGGTGCGGCTGTTCTTAGTGCTCTGACACGGGCAGGTGTTGATGCTTTTGGTATTGACCTATGTGGCGAGAGTAATGACCTCAATCCAGTAGTTCAGCTTGAGGAAGCTGAGTTCGACAGAGCTTTTTTGATCCTGCATGGACCTGGTGGTGAAGACGGTACCTTGCAGGGAGTGCTCGAAATGATGGGCAAACCTTACACTGGCAGTGGTGTCGCTGCTTCAGCGATAGGTATGGATAAGGTGCGTACCAAGCAACTATGGATTGGAGCAGGAATACCGACTCCTCCATTTGTTCTGCTGGATGAGGATACCAATCTAGAACAGGTTGTAGAGCATTTGAACTTCCCGATGATTGTGAAGCCTGCACACGAAGGCTCCAGCATCGGTATGAGCAAAGTATTTGATCAGGATGGCCTGCGGCAAGCATTGGCAACAGCGGGTGAATATGACCGTTGTGTGCTTGCGGAGCGTTGGATGTCGGGTGATGAATTTACCGTAGCTATTTTGGCAGGCAGAGCATTACCGCCAATTAAGCTGGTCACAGATCATGATTTTTACGATTTCAACGCTAAATATGTTTCAGACAGCACTCAGTATCGTTTTGACTCGGGTCTGAGCGATGAAAAACTGCAGGAGTTGAAATCCTTGTCAGAGCAAGCGTTCAGATCGCTGGGCTGTAAGGGCTGGGGTAGGGTTGATGTGATGCAGGACGAAAGCGGTAATTTTCAACTGCTGGAAATAAATACTGCTCCGGGAATGACGGATCACAGCCTGGTACCTATGGCGGCGGCAGAAGAGGGTATTCCCTTTGAGCGTCTGGTCGTAGAAATACTCAAAGAAGGGCTGGAGCCGGTATGAAACTATTTTCCGCACACCCTGAAACTCAGGAGGTTGAAGAAGCACCCAAAGGTGCCAGCCGTGAGTATCCAGAACAGGTGCGGGAAAGTGAAGTTTCTGAGCAGGAAAAGTGGTGGAAACCCTTTTGGACTTTGTCGGCTCTGTTGATGTTTGTTGGCGTCACCTGGGGACTGAGTTCGCAATTGTTGCAGTGGATGGACCGACCCGTTGAAAGAGTTGTGATCTCGGGATCAACTCAGCATCTGGATCGCAAAGCTTTGGGCGAATCCATTGCTAAAGAGTTAAGACGACCACTGTTGCAGGTGAATATTGCACAGTTACAGACTCAGGTTAAAGAACAACCCTGGGTCAGAGGAGCTTCAGTCGGACGGGATTGGCCGGATACGCTGAAAATTGAAATTGAAGAAGAAGTCCCAGTGGCACGATGGGGCGAAAGAGGGTTATTGAACCATCAGGGAGATATTTTCTGGCCTGAGCTTAAAGAACAATATCGCTCACTGCCGCGCTTAAGTGGTCCGGCACCGGATACAGAAAGGGTCATGTCGCAATTCCATGATCTTAACCAGATGTTTCGATCAGCGGGGCTGAATATTGTTGGTCTTGATCTTGAGGCCCGGGGAGCATGGACTCTGGAACTGAATAACGACATAAAAGTTGTTGTTGGGCGGGAAAATGTTAACGAGCGGTTAGAGCGCTTTCTAGAGCTTTACCGTTTACGGTTGGCTGAAAAGTCGGCGGAAATTGAACAGATAGATATCCGTTACACACACGGTGTAGCAGTTAAGTGGCGTGATAAAACTGATGAAGAAAATGCAGGGTAAGCAGTATGGATCACACGATAAATAACAACATGATTGTGGCATTGGATATCGGTACCTCAAAGGTATTGTGTTTGGTGGCAGAGGTAGATGTCGAAGGTGCAATCGAAGTTATAGGTATCGGTTCCCACCCTTCGCGTGGGCTTAAGAAAGGGGTTGTGGTCAATATTGAGTCAACCGTTAGCTCGATCCAGAGAGCGGTTGAAGAAGCTGAACTCATGGCTGGCTGCAAAATACATTCAGTAACAGTTGGTATTGCAGGCAGTCATATCAGTAGCTTGAACTCACATGGCATTGTTGCTGTGCGTGATCGTGAAGTTACTGAATATGACATCGAAAGGGTTATCGATGCGGCGAGGGCGGTAGCGGTGCCTGCAGATCAGAAAACTCTGCACATACTGCCGCAGGAATATGAGATTGATGGTTCTGAGGGAATCAAAGAACCCTTGGGTATGTCAGGGGTTCGTCTTGAAGCCAAGGTTCATCTGGTAACAGGCTCAGTCAATGCGGCGCAGAATATCGAAAAATGTGTACGTCGCTGCGGGTTGGCCGTCGATAATCTGGTTCTTGAACAGCTGGCTTCAAGTTATTCGGTGCTCACAGAGGATGAGAAAGAGCTGGGCGTATGTATGGTGGATATAGGAGGGGGGACCTCAGATATATCTATCTTCACGGGCGGAGCTATTCGTCACACTGCAGTGATCCCTATTGCAGGGGATCAGGTGACTAATGACATTGCGATGGCTCTGCGTACTCCAACTCAGCATGCTGAAGAAATTAAAGTTAAATATGCCTGTGCTTTGGCGCAGTTAGCAACGGCTGATGAGATGGTGAAAGTTCCTGGTGTTGGGGAAAGACCTGCCAGGGATTTGTCGCGCCAAGCATTGGCGGAGGTTGTGGAACCGCGCTATGAAGAGCTGTTTACATTGATACAGGCAGAGTTGCGCCGCAGTGGTTTTGAAGATCTGGTCGCCGCAGGCATCGTGCTGACTGGGGGTACTTCGAAAATGGAAGGTGCAGTTGAGTTAGCAGAAGAGATTTTTCACATGCCGGTTCGTCTTGCTAAACCGCATGGAGTTAAAGGCATGGAAGATTATCTAAACAGTCCGATCTACGCGACAGGTATGGGGCTTCTTCAGTATGCCCAGCAGGATCATGTAGCGGAAGGTGGCAGTGAGTTTGAACCCGTTAAAGTAGATTCAGGCGAAAAAGTCAGTGTCTTGGAAAAAATGAAAGCCTGGTTTCAGGGCAATTTCTGAAGTCAGGTTTAAGAATTTAATTAGTTTATATAGCTGTTTCAGTTTTTAGGCAGCATAACGAAGCGATAGTACAGCGTTGAGTACTAAAGGAGCTAAAGATGTTTGAGCTGTTGGATAGCGTACCGCAGAACGCAGTAATCAAAGTGATTGGTGTAGGCGGGGGCGGTGGCAACGCTGTTAAGCACATGGAAAGTGGAGACCTGGAAGGGGTGGAGTTTGTTTGTGCCAATACCGATGCACAAGCTTTGTCCTCGATGAGTACGAAACTGATTCAGTTAGGTAATACTCTGACCAAAGGTTTGGGTGCTGGCGCGAATCCGGAAGTTGGTCGTCAGGCTGCAATGGAAGATCGCGAACGAATTGCAGACATGCTTCAGGGGGCTGATATGGTCTTTATCACCGCAGGTATGGGTGGTGGTACAGGCACAGGCGCGGCCCCGGTAGTGGCTGAAGTGGCGAAAGAGTTGGGTATTTTAACCGTTGCGGTAGTGACTAAACCCTTCCCATTCGAAGGGCGTAAACGGATGAAAATAGCGAGTGAGGGAATCAAAGAACTGCGTGAAAACGTTGATTCCCTGATCATTATCCCCAATGAAAAATTGATGCAGGTTTTGGGACGTAATTGCAGTTTGCTGAATGCATTCCAGTCTGCAAATGATGTTCTGAAAGGTGCGGTTCAGGGTATCTCTGATCTAATAACCCGACCTGGCATGATTAACGTCGACTTCGCCGATGTTCGAACGGTTATGTCTGAAATGGGTATGGCCATGATGGGGACGGGTTGTGCCAAAGGTGAAGATCGTGCTGCAGAAGCGGCAGAAGCGGCAATCAAAAGCCCTCTCTTGGATAACGTGGACTTGCGAGGAGCCAGCGGCATACTAGTGAATATTACAGCGGGTATGGATTTAAGCCTGGGTGAGTTCACAGAAGTAGGTAATCAGATAGAAGAGTATGCTTCTGAAAATGCCACGATTGTTGTGGGAACTGTTATCGATCCAGAGTTGTCAGATGAAATCAAAGTAACTGTGGTTGCTACTGGCCTGGATAAGCCGCAGGAAGTTGCCCGTCCGGTTTCAGAGAATGTAAAAAAGACTGATGGATCGCTTGATCTTGAGCAGATTGATTTACCTACTGTGCTGCGCCGCAAAAAAAATGAAGCTTTAGAAGGTCCTGCTGAACCGCAGGAAGAATCTTTGCAACTCACCGGGACTGAGGGGGATGCGGGATATCTCGATATACCAACCTTTCTCAGAAGGCAAGCGGACTAGGGTTAAACTTTCTAATTAGTCATTTATTTGTTACTATCCAGCGCTAGTGTGGCCCACTGTAAATTTGGCAGAAAGAATGATTAGGCAGAGAACTTTAAAGAACAGCATCAAAGCAACTGGTATCGGCTTGCATACAGGTCAGAAAGTGTATTTAACACTGCGTCCTGCAGCCGTGGATACTGGTATTGTATTTCGTCGTGTCGACCTGGATCCGGTAGTCGAGATCCCAGCTCGCGCTCACAACGTAGCAGACACAACGCTCTCTACTAATCTTGCGAAAGATGGCGTGCGTATTGCGACAGTTGAACACCTTCTTTCAGCTATGGCTGGTTTGGGCATTGATAACGCATATGTTGACTTAAGTGCTGAAGAAGTCCCAATTATGGACGGCAGTGCAGCACCTTTTGTATTTTTGATTCAATCTGCTGGTCTGGCAGAGCAGGATAAAGCTAAACAATTCATCCGAATCAAAAAAGAAGTCAAAGTAGAGCATGATGGCAAGTTTGCCAGCTTTAAACCATTTGATGGCTTTAAAGTAGGCTTTAAAATTGATTTTGACCATCCGGCTTTTGAAGGACGCAATATGGAATCCAGCCTGGATTTCTCAAGCACCTCCTTTGTAAAAGAAGTGAGTCGCGCGCGTACTTTTGGCTTTATGAGTGATTATGAATATCTGCGTTCTCAAAATCTGGCCCTAGGTGGCAGTTTTGATAATGCAATTGTGGTAGATGACTACCGCATTCTTAACGAAGACGGCCTGCGTTATGATGATGAATTCGTTAAGCATAAGGTGCTCGATGCGGTAGGTGATCTTTATCTACTGGGTAAGAGCCTGATTGGCGAGTTTTATGGCAACAAGTCAGGGCACTATCTGAATAACCGCTTGCTACGTGAACTGCTGGCGAACGAAGATGCCTGGGAAGTGGTTACTTTTGAAGAGAATGAGCAAAGCGCTCCAATCTCTTACCAAAAGCCAATTCTTGCGGGTTAAACCCAGCTAATAATGAGAAAGCCGAACTGTATTGTTCGGCTTTTTTTTGCACTTTTTTTATGGATTTATTTATTTGCCCTTTTAGATTCAAATTTTGCCCCCAATAAAGGTAGAATGCTGAGTTAATTTTGCCTCTCCAGTTGGATAGAGGATTGGATTTCGGACTTCACAGGTATAAGTCAAGATATGCTGACAGGACTGTTTAAGAAAGTTTTTGGTAGTAAAAACGATCGTGAGTTGAAGCGCATGAGTAAGGTGGTTAAAACCATCAATGCCTTGGAAGACGATCTGGAAAAACTGACAGACGAGCAATTAAAGCAAAAAACTGTCGAATATCGTCAAAGACTCAGTGAAGGAGAGGCGCTGGATAAAATATTGCCAGAGGCCTTTGCAACTGTAAGAGAGGCATCTAAACGTGTAATGGGTATGCGTCACTTTGATGTGCAGATGATCGGTGGTATGACTCTGCATGATGGTAAAGTGGCTGAAATGCGTACGGGTGAAGGTAAAACTCTCGTAGCAACCCTTGCGGTTTATCTGAATGCTCTACCTGGTGATGGTGTCCATGTAGTAACCGTGAATGACTATCTTGCGAGTCGAGATGCTGAGTGGATGCGTCCGCTCTACGAAGCTCTGGGTTTGACTGTAGGTATCGTTGTCTCCGGGCAGGACCCGCAGACCAAGAAAGCAGCATATGCGGCCGATATTACTTACGGAACCAATAATGAGTTTGGTTTTGATTATCTCCGTGACAATATGGCTTTCAGTACTGAAGAGAAAGCTCAGCGTGGATTTAATTTTGCCGTAGTCGACGAAGTTGACTCAATCCTGATTGATGAAGCCAGAACGCCACTGATTATCTCTGGTCCTGCCGAAGACAGTTCCCAGCTTTATATTGCTATCAATAAACTGATTCCTCAGCTTTCCAGGTTTGATGGTGAAATTGATCCTCAGGACGAAACTCAGGTTATTGAAGAGCACTTTGCGGTTGATGAAAAGAACCGGACTGTTGAGCTGACAGAGGCCGGGCATACCGCTGTAGAAGAGATGCTGACAAAAGAAGGTTTGCTGGAGGAAGGTGATAGCCTCTATGCGCCTCAGAACCTAAACCTGCTGCATCATGTATTGGCTGGTTTGAGAGCTCACAACCTTTACCAACGTGATGTTGATTATATTGTTCAGAACAATGAAGTTGTAATCGTCGATGAGCATACCGGGCGTATGATGCCGGGCAGACGCTGGTCCGAAGGCCTGCACCAGGCAGTTGAAGCTAAAGAAGGTGTTTCAGTTCAGAACGAAAGCCAGACATTCGCTTCCACAACATTCCAGAATTACTTCCGTCTCTACAACAAGCTTTCCGGTATGACCGGTACTGCCGATACAGAAGCGTTCGAATTACGTCAGATTTATGGTTTGGATGTGGTTGTAATACCGACCAACAGACCAGTGTCACGAAAAGATGAGAATGACCTTGTTTATCTCACGGTCGAAGAGAAATACGAAGCGATCATAAAAGAGATTCGTGCTTGTCAGGAGTTGAAGAGACCTGTCCTGGTAGGTACTGCATCTATCGAATCTTCAGAATTAATCTCTTCTTGGCTGAAGAAAGAGAAAGTAGAGCACAACGTGCTCAACGCTAAAAACCATGGTCGTGAGGCTTCTATTATTTCCCAGGCAGGTCGTCCAGGTGCGGTAACTATCGCAACTAACATGGCCGGCCGTGGTACCGATATCGTGCTCGGTGGTAAGCTGGAGACAGAAATTGCCGAATTGGAAAACCCTACAGAAGATCAAGTTGCTGAGCTGACTAAGTCATGGGAAGAACGTCACCAGCAAGTGCTTGAGGCTGGTGGTCTGCATATTGTGGGTACTGAGCGCCATGAGTCGCGCCGTATAGATAACCAGTTGCGAGGACGTGCGGGCCGTCAGGGCGACCCTGGGTCATCGCGTTTCTTCCTGTCACTGGAAGATGATCTGATGCGTATCTTCGCTTCTGACCGTGTTCGTCAGTTGATGCAGGCTCTGGGTATGGAACACGGCGAAGCTATCGAACATAAAATGGTGAGCAACGCGATAGAAAAAGCGCAGCGTAAGGTTGAAGGGCGTAACTTTGATATCCGTAAAGCCCTGCTTGAATATGATGATGTAGCAAACGATCAGCGTACGGTTATTTACGAACAACGTAACGATTTGATGTCTACCGAAGATGTCTCTGAAACTGTAGATGCTATTCGTGATGAGGTTGTTGCAAATAAATTTAGTGAATATGTACCTCCGCAGAGTCTGGAAGAGCAGTGGGATATTGCAGGATTGGAAAAAGCTCTGGAAACAGATTTTGGTGTTAAAATTCCTGTTCAGGAGTGGCTGGATACTGACGACACTCTGCATGAGGAAACATTGCATCAGAAAGTTTATGACCACATTCTGGAAGTTTACAAACAGAAGGAAGTACAGGTTGGTGAACAGACCATGCGTACTTTCGAGAAACAGGTCATGCTTCAGGTGCTTGATACATTGTGGAAAGAACATCTGCAAACAATGGATCATCTGCGACAGGGTATTCACCTTAGGGGTTACGCACAGAAAAACCCTAAACAGGAATACAAACGTGAATCTTTCCATCTGTTCCAAGAATTGCTTGAGAATATCAAACGCGATGTGATCCGTATTCTCAGCCATGTACAGGTGCAGCAGCCTGAAGATGTTGAGGAGATGGAAAAGCAGCGCAGAGAACAGGCTGAACGCCAGCAGATGGACTTTACCCATGACCAGAGTTCAGCAATGGGGGATGAATCAGAACCTTCCTCTGAAGATGCTGAAACTCAGGCGCCATTTACGCGTGAAGGTCGTAAAGTCGGGCGTAATGAACCATGTACTTGTGGTTCTGGTAAAAAATATAAACAGTGCTGCGGTAAGCTTTCTTAAATCCAGCACCTATTCATAATATAAGAAAGCAGCGGAAACGCTGCTTTCTTGGCTTTGGAGAGACGATATGGCAGTTGGACCAGCCACTTTCCCTGATAAAATGCACCCAGTAGCGGGCTTTAAATTGGGCACTACATCCGCCGGAGTAAAAACTCCTGGCCGCAAAGACCTCGTAATTATGGAGGCTTGTGAGGGGAGCAGTGTTGCGGGTGTATTTACCAAAAATGCATTTTGTGCAGCACCCGTTCAGATTTGTAAGCAGCATTTGACTCAAACTGAAACACGTTACCTGGTTACAAATACGGGGAATGCGAATGCAGGTACCGGTGAAGAAGGTTATGCAGATGCAATTTCTGTATGTGAAGCGGTAGCAAAAGCAACTGGTTGTGACCTTGCCGCGGTTCTGCCTTTTTCAACAGGTGTTATTGGTGAAAAGCTCCCGGTTGAAAAAATAATCTCTGCAGTACCAGCTGCAAATACGGCTCTTACAGAAGCTGGTTGGGATGATGCTGCAGAAGGCATCATGACCACAGATACACGTATTAAAGGTGCAACTCGGCAGTTTGAGTACGCTGGGAAAACCGTGACTTTAACCGGTATTTCTAAAGGTTCGGGCATGATCAAGCCAAATATGGCGACGATGCTTGCATACGCAGCTACCGATGCACAAATTGATTCTGAACTTTTAAATCAGCTCCTGACCAATGCGGCGAATTGTTCGTTCAACCGCATTACTGTGGATAGTGATACCTCAACTAATGATTCTTGCATGCTGGTTGCTACAGGAAAATCAGGTCTGGTTGTCAGTAAAGAAGAGAGCGAGTTATATGAGCTGTTCAGTTCAGAATTAAATGAACTGATGCAACAGCTTGCCCACGCAATTGTTCGTGATGGTGAAGGTGCAACCAAATTTGTAACTATCACTGTAGATTCAGCGGCCTCTCAGTCTGAGGCTTTGAGTACAGCATACGATATTGCACACTCACCATTGGTTAAAACTGCGCTTTTCGCATCGGACCCAAACTGGGGGCGTATCCTGGCCGTTGTTGGACGTGTGGGTATTGAAGACCTGAATCTGGAAGCCTTAGAGATCTATCTGGGAGATGTCCGTATTGTGAGTCAGGGCGGGCGAGATCCAAGCTATACGGAAGAAGCAGGTCAGGCAGTTATGGATAAGGAAGAGATTCTAATCCGCGTTGTGCTGAATCGTGGTTCCTTCAGTGAGACCGTCTGGACCACTGACTTGTCTCATGATTATGTCAGTATCAATGCGGACTATCGCAGTTAATGTCTAAAAAGCTGATTCATGTAGCTGCTGCGGTTATCCGCAACAAAAGCGGCCAGATTCTGATTGCCAAGCGCCCAGATGATAAACATCAGGGCGGGCTCTGGGAGTTTCCGGGTGGAAAAGTTGAGCCGGGTGAACCAGTCAGGATGGCGTTATCACGTGAGCTTGAGGAAGAACTTGGGATTCAGGTACAGCAATGTGAGCCGCTAATCAAAGTTCCGCATCACTACACAGATAAATCAGTACTTTTAGATGTCTATGAGGTAACAGAATTCTCCGGGCAAGCATGGGGTAAAGAGGGGCAGCCAACTAAATGGGTTGAGCCTACGGAACTGGACGATTTTGAGTTTCCTGCTGCAAATCATCCAATTCTCAATGCTTGTATCCTTCCTGAGGCATGGTTTATTACGCCTGCTACTAACCATCCGATATCTGTAACTTTACAGCAAATAAACAAAGCTTATCAGCTTGGTGCTCGTGGGGTTATGTTGCGCGCGCATCAGTTGGATGGCCACTCTTTTCAATCCTTATATCAGACGCTACAGCCGGTTTGTCAGGAAAAGGGCATTCTTCTTTCAGTTAACAGAAACTGTGAAATAGCCAATAAGCTGGGAGTTCAGGCATTACATCTGAGCTCTGGAGAACTGGAAAAGCTTAAGGGGCGTGGAGAATTCCAAGGATGTTGGTTAAGTGCCTCTTGTCATTCTGAAGCTGAGCTGGAGATGGCGGTTTCAAAAGGAGTGGATTTTGTGACTTTATCACCCGTTTGCCCCACTTCTTCTCATCCGGAAGTGGAGCCTATGGGCTGGAGTGAGTTTAAAGTGATGGCTGAGAGTTATCCATTACCGGTCTACGCATTAGGTGGCGTTTCTGTGGGTGACATCCTGTTAGCAAGGACGTCCGGGGCTCAGGGCATTGCTGCGATCAGTGCATGGTTGGAGAGTTAGGAGAATCCATTTCCGGTTGCTCCTCTAGCTCTCCGCTGCTGAAATCACTGACGGATTTTGATTCAGGAATCGCATACTCTTCGCTAGCCCAGGCGCCTAGGTCGATCATCTTACAGCGTTCGCTGCAAAAGGGGCGGAATTGATTGCTACTGTCGTATAGGTGCTCTTTTTCGCAGGTAGGGCATTTAATTTTTGGTTTAGTCATGGCTTTGTTCTTTGGCGTTGAGCAACAGTTGTTGATGTAAATTGAACACCTTTTCCTGAAGGGCTTTCAGGTCGGCATCGTTGTTAATAATATAATGAGCAGATTGAATGCGTTCTTCTCTGTTTTTTTGTGCCGCAATAATGGCTTTAACCTGATCCGAACTGTTGTGGTCTCTTTTCATGGTTCTCTGTATCTGAATATTTTCAGATACATCGACCACCACAATTTTATCAACCAATTCATGTTGATCGGTTTCGAGGAGTAATGGCGAAGAGAGTACCGTGTAGTGTGAGTTAGATTGCGACAGCTGCATCAGAATCTCTTTCCGGATCAGAGGGTGAAGCAGGGCTTCTAGCCACTTTCTTTCCTGAGGGTTATCAAACACGATAGCCCTTAGCTTTTGCCTATCTAAGCCGTCTTCTTGGTTGATTACCGATGTGCCAAAATGATGCTCAATCTCTTTTAGCGCTGGTGTACCAGGTTCTACAACTTGGCGTGCAACAATATCGGCATCGACAATAGTGATTCCTTGTTGCTCTATCAGCTCAGTAACGGCACTTTTTCCGCTGCCTATGCCTCCGGTAATGCCTACAATAAACAACGTTATAACCTGAGTAATGCCAGATAACTTTCAGTAATCATGCTGCCCCAGTAAAGGGAGATCCAACCTGCTATGGCGAGGTATGGGCCAAAAGGAATAGGGTTCTCTTTCGCATGTTTACTCAGCAAAATCATACAGATACCGAATACTGCACCGACTAGGGAGCTCAGCAGAATTATCAGTGGAATCTGGGAAATACCAACCCAGGCACCTAAAGCAGCTAATAATTTGAAATCACCATAGCCCATGCCTTCTTTGCCGGTGAGAAGCTTAAATGCCCAATAAACAGACCAGAGGCTGAGATAACCGGCCATCGCGCCGTAAACAGCATTTTCAAGCGTGGTAAAGAGCTCAAAACTGTTTACCAGTAGTCCCAGCCATAGCAGAGGAAGCGTTAAGCGGTCTGGGAGAAGCTGGTGATCAATATCGATGAAAATAAGGGAGATGAGAATCCAGGTAAATAACGCAACAGCAAAGCTAATTTCATTAAAACCAAAGGTATAAACAGCAAACCCTACGCTAACCGCAGATAGTAGCTCAATAAATGGGTATCTAAACGAAATGGGCGTTCGGCATTTTGCGCATTTGCCTTGAAGAGCCACATAGCTGAGAACTGGAATGTTCTCGAACCACCTTATCTTATGGCCACACTTAGGGCAGGCTGAGGCAGGTATCGAGAGGTTGAATTGCTCCTCAGCTTCACTTTCGTTTATCTGCGCCTGCCATTCCCTTTCCATCATAATGGGCAGGCGGTAGATCACAACGTTAAGAAAACTGCCTACGCATAGGGCCAATAGAGCTGCGCAGGCTATTCCCCAAAAAGGATCAATGTAAAAAGAGAACATTCAGCGTTAGACCACATTACCCAGCTGGAATATAGGTAGATACATGGCGATAACAAGGCCACCCACGAGAACACCCAGCACAACCATAATTAAAGGCTCTAATAGACTGGATAGATTGTCTACGGCGTTATCAACCTGTTCCTCATAGAAGTCAGCTATCTTCTCAAGCATCATCTCTAAAGAGCCGGCCTCTTCGCCGATGGCGATCATTTGTTCAGTCATATTTGGGAAGACGCCTGTTATATTTACAGCGTTTTTCAATGACTGACCGGTGGATACGCCGTTTTTTATTTGCAGTATTGCATCACGATAGACAGCATTACCGGATGCCCCAGCAGCAGATTCAAGAGCATCTACTAATGGCACCCCAGCAGCGAAGGTTGTAGCTAATGTTCTTGCAAAGCGAGCAACGGAGGCGTTTTCCAGTATTTTTCCAATGACTGGGATTTTAAGAACAAATTTATCCACAGCATCACTAAATTTTTGAGATTTTTGGATTGCTTTTTTCAATGAATAACCTGCTGCTACAGCTATTATCAGAGCAATCCACCACCATTCCTGAGCGGTTTCAGATAAGTTTATTACAAACTGAGTAAAAGCAGGTAATTCAGCGCCGAAATTCTTAAAGACATTTTCAAATTGGGGAACAACTTTAACCAAGAGTATTGCGGAAACGATAATGCCTACAATAACAACGGCTGTGGGGTAAGTAAGGGCTTTTTTAATTTTGGCTTTTAAGGATTCTAGTTTTTCTTTATATGTGGCGATTCTATCTAACATCTGCTCCAATGCGCCCGATTGTTCACCGGCATTGACAAGGTTGCAGTACAAATCGTCAAAGTGTTCAGGATGTTTTGCCAGAGCGGTGGATAGGTCTGTACCACCATTTACATCGTTTTTGATGGTATAAACGATATCTTTTAGTTTTTTCTTTTCTATACCTCCCGCTGTAATGTCGAGGCCTTGAAGAAGGGGGACACCAGATTTCATCATGGTAGCCATCTGGCGGGTAAAAAATGCAATATCTACCGGTTTTATAGGTTTATTTTCAGCGCTGAATAAGCTGGCGCCTGCTTGCTTTCTTACACCGGAAGGGCTAATTCCTTGTTTTCGTAATTGGGCCTTTGCCAATGCAACAGAGGGCGCATCAATCTTTCCCTTGCTGGCATTGCCGTTTTTATCTTTACCCTTCCATGTGAAAGTATATAGCTTGGCTTCATTTGCCATTGTGGTTGCCCCGTTGGTCAGGTTTTGATCACGCGATTCATCTCTTCAAGGCTGGTAATGCCTTCAGCCACTTTGGCTAGGCCGGACTGTCTAAGGTCGAGGAAGCCTTGAGATTTTGCTACCTTTAGTATATCCAGAGAAGTGCCATTCTCCATAATGACTTCAGCAATTTCAGGGGTCATTTTCATCATTTCATAGATACCAACCCTGCCTTTAAAGCCTCTGTTGCATTTATTGCAGCCTTCTGGATTGGCTTCAAACATATTCAGGCCTTTAATATGTTCTTCTCTGAACCCTTCTTCTCTCAATGTAGGTTCAGGAAGTGAAAGAGGTGTTTTGCAGCTTTCACAAAGTCGTCGGCCCAGTCGTTGAGCAATAATTAAGCTTACAGAAGTGGCAATATTGAAAGCAGGTACGCCCATGTTTCTGAGTCGGGTCAGTGTTTCTGGTGAGCTGTTGGTATGCAGGGTGGAAAGCACCATGTGACCTGTTTGAGCGGCTTTAATGGCAATTTCGGCTGTTTCCAGATCACGAATCTCACCTACCATAACTACGTCCGGGTCCTGACGCAGGAACGCTCGAAGAGCTTCGGCAAATGTAAGTCCTACTTTTGTGTTTACGTGGACCTGGTTGATGCCTTCAAGGTTGATCTCTACCGGGTCTTCTGCGGTAGATATATTTCGCTCTTCAGTGTTCAGAATGTTTAAGCCAGTATACAGCGAGACCGTTTTACCACTACCGGTGGGGCCTGTTACCAGCACCATGCCCTGAGGTTGGTGCAGGGTTCCAAGGTAAAGGTCTTTCTGCAATTCAGAAAACCCTAGAGCTTCAACCCCCATCTTAGCACTACTGGGGTCAAGTATACGCAGTACAATTTTTTCGCCCCAGAGCGTTGGTAGGGTGTTAACACGAAAATCGATAGCCCGGTTTTTGGATATTTTCATCTTGATGCGTCCATCCTGTGGAACGCGTCGTTCTGAAATATCCATCTGTGACATAACTTTTAAACGGGCGGATAAACGTGCAGCTAGATTTGATGGTGGCTTGGCAATTTCCTGAAGTATGCCATCGATTCGGCTACGTATACGGTAACTCTTTTCGTAAGGCTCAAAATGAATATCTGAAGCGCCATTTTTTATGGCGTCCAAAAGGATTTTGTTTACAAAGCGGACAATAGGCGCGTCATTAGCTGCATCTTCGGCATTATCATCTTCTGGTACACCTTCACTGCCATCATCTATCTCAAGATTATCCAGATCGCTGTCATCAAGATCATCCAGGGCACTGTTTTGCGTGTCCAGAAACGCGTCAATTGCTCGGGTGAGTTTGTCCTCTTCTACAATAACCGCTTCAGTTGTGATGCCACTCTGGAATTTAAATTCGTCTAAAGCCTGTATGTTGGTTGGATCGGCTATTGCTACAAATAATCGTGTGTCGCGCTTTTGTAGAGGTAAAGCATGGTGTTTTGTAATCAGAGATTCTTTGATTAGTCCTTGTGGAAGTGAACCAGAATCCAGAGCATCAAGATCCAGTAGCGGAATGCCGAATTCTTCAGAAGCCGCAGCGGCAGCTCGATATGCGCTGACAAGGCGTTGTTCAATGATATAAGAGATAAAGGTTTGCTGCTTTTCGCGACACTGCAGGGTTGCATCTGCAGCAACTTCAGCTGAGCAAACTCCTTCATTAACCAAGCGTTTAGCCAGTCCACTCAGGGGTTGATTGGGCAGCAATTTGAAAACCTCTCAGTACAATCCATGATTTATATCTATTATGGACTAAAATAACATTTGCGTGATGGTTTGGAAATGCGCATTATAATGCTACTTTGATAGATATAATTATATCTGGGACTAGATATGACTATGTCGCTGGCGTGTTTTTAAAAATGCGCTACAATTTGAAAGACTTGGTTGATTTCAAGGTTATTCGCTGGAGAAAATTATGAAAAGACAACAACAGGGTTTTACATTGATTGAATTGATGATCGTTGTTGCGATCATCGGTATATTGGCGGCCATTGCGTTGCCAGCTTATGAAACATACACTCAAAAAGCACGTATGTCAGAAGTGGTGCTAGCAGCAAGTGCTTGCCGTACTACTATTACTGAAAAGTATCAAACTATTCCAAGTAATGGTTCTGGTCCTGGTGCGGGTAACTGGGGTTGCGAAACTGCTTCGGGTGATACTAATTTTGTCACCAGTATCCAAACAGGTGCTAATGGATCCGTTGAAGTAACTATTCAAAACGTTAACGCTGATGTTAATGGTGAGCATGTGTACTTGGTCCCACAAGTTGTATCAGGCGGTACCCCTGTTGCAGCGACTGTTACAAACAATCTAGGTGCTACGATTAACCGTTGGGCGTGTGGTGGTTCTACAGGCGATGTGCTTGAAGTATTGCCTGGGTCTTGCTCTGTAAATTACTCAACTGCTCCTGAAGCAGCATATGCTAACTAAGTTAGCTTAATTTATATTTTTAAAGCCTCGTAACTGAGGCTTTTTTGTTGTCTGAAATATATGAAAAGAACAATAATTATCCTTTTAATCGCTGCCTGTGTAGGTGTAACCTGGTATATCGTAAATACCAAGGAACGTTTAACTCCGGAAGTGAAAAGCACCGTTGAAAACACCCTTCTTGAACGTGAAGAATTTGATGCCCGTCCAGTTTGGTGGCAGGATGATTCCGTTTTGGCGGTGAGTGTTATTCCGGGGACAGTAAATCCATATCACGCTGCGGCAGACGCATGTAAGGTCTTAAAAGCAAATGGTGCTAATCACACTTTTGTAGAGGTCTATGATGTGGTAAAGCTGCAGGAAGAACGTGATTGGGTGAAACTTGCAGCGGACAGTTGTAAGTAAATCGTTCAAAAAACAGGGCTGAAAATTCAGCCCTGATCTTCTCTTAGGCTTCTGTAAGCCGCATTGATAAATCCACTGCCTGACAATGTTTAGTCAGTGCTCCAATCGAAATATAATCCACACCGGTTTCAGCAATAGGTCTTAAAGTGGCATCAGTAATGCCGCCGGATGCTTCAAGCTTTGCCTTTCCTTCTGTTATCTCAACGGCTGTACGCATATCTTCCAGAGAAAAGTTGTCAAGCATAATGATATCTGCGCCCGCGATCAGTGCCAGATTGAGCTCTTCTAAGGATTCCACTTCAACTTCAACGGGTTTCCCTGGTTCATTATTTCGAGCAGTTTCAACAGCTTCAGTGATTCCGCCGCATGCCATAATGTGATTTTCTTTTATAAGAAAGGCATCAAATAAACCTATGCGGTGGTTGTAACAGCCACCACACGTGACAGCGTATTTTTGTGCGAAGCGCAAACCGGGCAGGGTTTTACGGGTATCAAGCAGTTTTACCGAGGTTCCAGCGACCTTGTCAGCATATTCTTTACTGACCGTTGCGGTAGCAGAGAGTGTTTGTAGAAAATTCAGTGCGGCACGCTCTGCTGTTAACAGGCTGCGGGCAGAACCTTTAGCCCAGAACAGTACCTGATCTTCTTCGACTTGATCGCCATCGTCTACCTGCCAGTCCAGTGATAATGAGGGATCTACCTGATTAAATACTTCATTCACCCAGTCAATACCACAGATCACAGCATCCTGACGGCTGATCACCCTTGCTGTAGCCTGTTGGGACTCTGGTATGAGTTGCGCAGTAATATCGCCACTGCCGACATCTTCCTGCAGGGCTTGTTTTACCGCTTCAGGGATAAGGTGTTGAATGTCTGCACGCGTTAACATACTGGATCCTGTGAATTGCTGACAGGCTATTAACTGCCATAGCCTCTGTTAAAATGAACCGGTGATTTTATCTAAATTGAGAATCTGCGGGTAGAGCCTTTGTGAATATTGATCAACAAACTTGGCTGGATGGGGTCGAAATAGTTCCTTCACCCAATTGTAATGAAAGACCTGATACCGAGGATGTCAGTTTGTTGGTGATTCATAATATCAGTTTACCTCCCAGAAAATATGGGGGCGGTTATGTGCAGAAGTTCTTTCAAAACCGGCTTCCGGTTGCAGATGATCCTTACTTTGCCGAGATAAGTGACTTGCAGGTCTCAGCACATTTCCTTATTGAGCGTGATGGTGCGGTCACTCAGTTTGTGCCTTTAACTCAGCGCGCCTGGCATGCAGGTATATCCACATTTAGTTGCCGAGAAAACTGTAATGACTTTTCGGTGGGCATTGAACTGGAAGGGTGCGATGAAGAGCCTTTTTCCGATGAACAGTATCGTTCCCTTTGTGTTCTTACAGAAAAAATCCGTTCCGTTTACCCGGCAATTACATCAGAGAGGATTGTAGGCCATTCTGATATTGCACCGGGCCGGAAAACGGATCCAGGCCCTTGTTTTGATTGGCAAAGATATCTGGATGGACTTGACCCCTCTTAAATAGGGAAAAGTCGGGAGAGAAGTGCAGGGACAGCGGTTTCTACCCGTAAAATACGCTCGCCTATATGAATGGATTCAAACCCGCATTGATTCAACTTCTCCACTTCATAGGGAATAAAGCCGCCCTCCGGACCTATGGCCAGAGTTGTAGGTTTATCCTCAGGAGCCGGGCAGGGTGTGGCGTTATAGGGATGAGCTAGCAAAGCTCGAGACTCTGCCGCTATGGCTGGGAGTTCATCTTCAACAAAAGGTTTGAAGCGTTTTCTGAGATGAACTTCAGGCAGAGTTGTATCTCCAGCTTGTTCAAGCCCAAGTAGAAGGTGTTCATTTAGCTGTTGTTCCAGAACCAGGCTGCCCCAGTAACTTTTGTCTACCCGGTATGAATTAATCAGGTACAGCTGTTTTACTCCCATTGCGGATACGGTCTGTAGCACACGTTTCAGCATTTTAGGTCGCGGCAGGGCAAGTAAAAGAGTAAGCGGCAGGGGAGCCGGAGGGGAATAGGTTAGATTAACCCTTAGAGAAATTTCATTTTCAGACAGACTGATGACTTCTCCTATTCCTATATTCCCATTCAGCAAGCCCACCTTTAGGTGGTCACCAGGAGTCGGTTTGTGGACATTGTATATGTGTGTGAATCGACGATCATGCAGAACCGCAGTAACCGAATCAGTGAAATCACTTTCAAATAAAATTATTAAATTCATGAGGTTCTGCGGCAAAAGATTGTTTTCAGGATTTTATGATTCTTAAGCGAAAATAAAAACATTAATTTAGATCAATTAATTCTATTGATTCTGGTAATGATAATGTTTATCAGTAGCGTTATGTTTTGTGTTGTGATAATTTTAGCGAAAATTTGGTGTTAATTTTTTGTTAACTATTAAAGGTGATTTCAGGTGAAGCTTAAGGTTCTTGTTTCTGCGGTAGTAATGGCAACCGCTACAAATGTAATTGCAGCTCAGAATTACGCGGATTTCCCAGTAACAGTGAAAGGTTACGAGGGTAAATCAGAACATTCTGTATCTTACACCGGACAAGCTGCTCGCCAGGTGCTTCATACAAGCCTGAAAAAACTGGCTGGCAAAGGTAATGGCCAGGCGAATCCAGAATTAAAAGCTAAATTACTGGCGTATTTTGAGAGTAAAGACGCAGGGCGTGAAATTATCTCACCGGTCACTAAAGGTGCTTTTGTTCTTGCTGAAACTCAGGTTGATGAGCTGTCTAAAAAGAAAAACCTTTCCGGTAAAACCTTCAAAGGGGCGGTACCTGGCTGGCCTGGAAATATGACAGGGCAGGAAGTTTTAGGCTTTATGATCGATAAGGCATCATCGGCGAATAAGGGTTATGACCCACTGACAGGTTATGACTATGCTCAGTTGATATCCAAATTCGCCATGGGTGCGGTTTTCTACAACCAGGCGGTGGATAACTATCTGGATGAAAAGCTGGAAGCTGACACTAAGCCAAATAATAAAGCCTACGGAGACGGTAAGCCTTACACGGGTAAAGAACATGTTTGGGATGAGGCGTTTGGTTACTTTGGCGCTCAGGCAAACGCTCTGAACCTGACGGCAGAACAGGTTTATAAGGTTGCTAAACAGAAAGAAGATGCCCTGGCGTATGCAGACCTGAACAAAGACGGCAAAGTGTCTCTGTATAATGAGATGACTTATGCTCATGCTTACTATGCTGCTGGTTTTGATAAAGGTGGCAAAACAAACTACCTGCATACTATCGTTCAGGCGTTTGTTGATGGTCGCCAACTGATTACGGATGCCAATGGTGAAGCGCTGACTGATGAGCAGCGTAACAACCTGAAAGGTTATGCCAAAACTATTTCGGATAACTGGGAAATGGTTATTGCAGAAGCGGTATTTAAGTATGCTGGTTCTACCTATAAAGATCTTCAGAAACTAAACGAAGCGATTGAGTCCAACGGTGATGCTGCTAAAGCCTTCCGTAAGTACGCTAAACACTGGGGTGAGATGAAAGGTTTTGCTCTGGCTCTGCAAGCGGGTAAGGATAACCTGGGTGAAACTGCGGTTAAGCTAAACCGTCTGATTGGTTTCAGCCCGGTACTGTTGGGTAATACACAGGTAATGGGTATTGACGCTAAAGGCAGCTATGTACAGTCTTCTTCAATCAACATGAAAGAATATATGCTGCATATGCTAAAGGTTCAGAAACTGATGGTAGATCAGTTTGGGGTTAAAGCGCGAGCAAATGATGTGACGGCTGATCTGGGTGATCTGGCGGATAAGCTCAGTTCAGGTAGCAGCGTCGAAAACGACTAATAAGATCCCTGTTGTTACAATAAGCCAGCTCTGGATAAGAGCTGGCTTTTCTATTTAGAGGTGGGTGTGCTAGAAACCGTTACGCAGTTTTATCAGGATCTGATAATAGCTTTTACAGACCCCAAAAAGAGGGTGTTCTGGGGTTATTTGTTGATTTCTCTGGGTCTGGCATTGTGCTGGGCCCGTTGGGTTGCGCCTGATGGCACCTCTAAGCTTAAAGATTGTCTATTTAACCGCCGGATCTGGTGGTCAACTTCAGCAAGAACAGATTATGCTATTTTTTTGATCAACCGTTTTTCTTTTCTGTTTATAGCTCCGCTGTTATTGGCTCAATTAACGGTTGCAACCTGGTTGTTTGAATCTTTGCATGATTGGGTGGGCTATCGTGCAGTGATAGGACAGGACTGGCCAGACTGGTGTGTGATGCTCAGTTTTACTCTGTTTTATTTTCTTCTGGATGATTTTTTACGCTTTTATCTGCATAAGCTTTTACATGAAATCCCATGTTTATGGGTATTCCACAAGGTACACCATTCTGCCAGGGTGCTGACTCCCATTACTGTTTTCAGAACACATCCGGTAGAAGGGGTGCTGTTTTCTCTTAGAACAACATTAGTGCAGGCGATTTCAATTGCGCTGTTTGTATTTTTCTTTGGCAGTAGGGCCGATCTTATCACGGTATTGGGCGCCAGTGTTTTTGCCTTTGCCTTTAACATCGCGGGTTCAAATCTACGTCATTCGCATATTGCTCTGGGTTACTGGCGCTGGCTTGAAAGGTGGCTTATTTCACCTGCTCAACACCAAATACACCACTCTACAAATCCAGCTCATTTCGACAAAAACTACGGGGTAGTGCTGTCAATCTGGGATCGAATGGGAGGGACTTTAGTGCATTCTGAGCGGGGGCAGGAACTTGAATTTGGCCTAAGTAGGCATATTCAGCAGGGTGAACAGAGTTTGCTCACCCTCTATATAGGGCCATTCAGGGAGCTGTGGGAGCTTTTATTGAGCAGGATCACAAAAACAATGAAAGCAATCTATAACCGTTGATTGTTTATATCAATGATAACGGTTATCGTTTATGATTCTATTCTTAATAAAGTAGATAAGTTTTATCGTTTTATAGATGTTGGATGTGTTTATGACGAAGAATTCTTTGGGTAAGTTTGTATCTTCAATTGGGGCTTTTGCAGTCGTTTCTGTTGCTAGCCTGTTACCGACTTCTCTATTTGCGGAAGAGTCAGGTCTGGTCAATGTTTATTCGGCTCGAAAAGAAGCCTTAATAAAACCGATGTTGGATCGTTTTAGCGAAGAAACCGGTATAACTGTTAACTTAGTGACCGGTAAAGCTGATGCGCTGTTAAAACGTTTGGAAGTTGAAGGCAGCGCGAGTCCAGCCGACCTGTTTGTCACTGTTGATGCTGGCCGTTTACACCGGGCAAAAGTTGCGGGTGTATTGCAGGTAGCCGGAAGTGACAAGCTGAATGAAGTGATTCCTTCCAGTCTGCGTGATGCGGATGGATACTGGTATGGCATGTCACAGCGGGCGAGAACGATCTTTTATGTAAAAGATAAAGTCAGCCCTGAACAGCTTTCCACCTATGAAGACCTTGCCGATCCAAAGTGGAAAGGGCGTATCTGTGTTCGATCTTCCAGTAATATATACAATCAGTCTCTGGTCGCATCCATGATAGATGCGATTGGTGTTGTAAAGACTGAAGAATGGGCGAAAGGCCTGGTTAAAAACTTTGCTAAACCGCCATCAGGTGGTGATACGGACCAGTTAAAAGCTGCGGCGGCAGGGGTATGTGACCTGACTTTGGCAAATACATATTACTTCGGGCGCCTGTTGAATAGTAAAGATGAAGAAAAGCAGGCAATTGCATCTAAGCTTTCAGCATTCTGGCCAAATCAGGATGGTCGTGGCGTTCATATGAATGTTAGTGGCGTAGGTGTTACCAAGCATGCACGTAACATTACCAATGCCATCAAGCTGATGGAATTCATGGCATCAGAAACTTCACAACTTTGGTACGCTGAAGTAAATAATGAATACCCAGCAGTATCTGAAGTTAAAATACCTGAAAACCTGGCGACAATGGGTGAGTTTAAGGCTGATGACATTGTGTTGAGTAAGCTGGGTGATAACAATCGAGCTGCGGTCGAGTTGATGGATCGCGCTGGTTGGAAGTAAATCCATTACAACAATTTTTCCGCTGAATATGTGCGCGCCTGTGGTGAATTTTCATTACAGGCGTTTTCTGCCTTAAGGGCCCGATGAGATGTCTGTAGTATCATTGTCGAAAACAGAGCGAAAAATGAACTGGTTATCCAGCTCTTCGATGCTGGTGGCTATGTTGCTGATGTTGCCTATTGCGGTGATCGTTGGGTTTGTATTCAGTGGTTCGGCTGAGGTTTTTGCTCACCTCTATCAAACCGTTCTGGTTGATTATGTTAGTAATTCCCTACTGTTGATGTTTGGGGTGGGTATTGGGGTTCTTGTTCTGGGAATACCTACTGCGTGGTTGACCAGCGTTTGTGATTTTCCGGGAAGAGCTGTCTTTTCGTGGGCGCTTTTACTGCCTCTGGCGGTGCCTGCTTACATTATTGCCTACACATACACGGGTTTGTTGGATTTTGCCGGTCCGGTTCAAACCTTTATTCGGGATATTACCGGGCTGGGGTATGGTGAATACTGGTTTTTTGAAATCCGTTCCCTGACCGGCGCTATGCTGATGCTGGCTCTGGTGTTGTATCCCTATGTCTATCTATTAAGTCGTGCTGCATTTCTTGAACAGTCCGCCAGTACCCTTGAGGTGAGTCGTACGCTGGGTTACAGCCAGTGGCAAGGCTTATTTCGTTTGGCATTACCCTTGGCAAGACCTGCCATAATCGCAGGATTAACGTTGGCGCTAATGGAGACGTTAGCTGATTACGGAACTGTTCAGTATTTTGGTGTCAGCACATTTACAACAGGTATTTTCCGTACCTTCTACGGTTTTGGTGACTCAGCCGCGGCCGCTCAGCTAGCTGCATTTCTTCTTGGTTTTGTGGCTCTGTTGGTATTGGTGGAGAAGTATTCACGCAGGAAAGCTCGTTACCACTCATCGTCTGAATATAAAGCTAAGGCTAAATTGATAGAGCTTACAGGTTGGAAAGCTATTTTCGCTTTTCTGGTCTGCCTGGGTCCGGTGCTACTGGGTTTTATTATCCCGGCGGCAGTATTGGGTTACTGGAGCTTAACTAAAGCAGACCTATCTGATGGGGCTTTTGCAGAGTTGGCGTGGAACTCATTCTATCTGGCATTTCTGGCGGCTTTGATTGCGGTTGGTTTTGCCTTGCTCCTGGCATATGCGGGCCGCCTTAACCCAAACAAGAAAGTACGCTTATCTATTGCAACGGCAGGTATGGGTTATGCGTTGCCCGGAACCATTATCGCAGTGGGTGTTATTATTCCATTTGCGTGGCTCGATCATCAGCTTATTGCAGTCGCTAAAGAGTGGTTAGGAGTCGATCCAGGCCTTATGTTGTCAGGTACGCTGGCAGCCTTGTTATTTGCCTATACAGTAAGATTTCTGGCAGTGTCACTGGGTTCCGTGCAGAGTGGATTAGGGAAAATTAAACCTAGTCTGGATGGTGCGGCCCGGACGCTGGGCTGCGGGCCTATGCAGGTGCTTAGAAGAATTCACGTTCCACTGATGCGTAGTTCTGTATTGACGGCGTTGTTGATCGTTTTTGTTGATGTCCTCAAAGAGTTGCCCGCTACGCTGATATTAAGGCCATTTAATTTTAATACCTTAGCTGTTCGTGCTTTTGAACTTGCTTCGGATGAGCGGCTAGTTGATGCTGCACCGGCTTCGCTGTTGATTGTAGCTGTTGGATTATTACCCGTTATACTGCTAAGCCGCTCCATCTCTAAAGGTCGGGCGGGGAGTTAGACTATGACTATGAATGAACATTTAAATTTATCAGATGTGACCCTGGCGTATGGCCAGACTGAGATTGTGCATAGCGTCTCTCTGAGTCTGGAAAAGGGTGAAATTGGATGTTTGTTGGGGCCGAGTGGTTGTGGTAAATCAACTCTGCTGCGTGCTATAGCAGGGTTTGAGCCGGCAAGGTCAGGCTCGATCACTATGAAGGGTCTGTGTCTGTCTTCCTCAGAAGTAAATATACCCACTGAAAAACGTAATATCGGTATGGTGTTCCAGGATATCGCTCTTTTCCCGCATATGACGATTGCTGAAAATATTATCTTCGGTATCAAAAAATGGTCGTCAGCCGAGAAAAAGGAGCGTGTACAGGAACTTCTTCAGCTTGTGGGTTTACCTGGTGTTGAACAGCGTTATCCGCACTCTCTTTCGGGGGGGCAACAACAGCGTATTGCTTTAGCCAGAGCGTTGGCTCCAAAACCAGATCTTTTGCTGATGGATGAGCCCTTTTCGGGGTTGGATGCCAACCTCAGGGAAACACTTGTGCCTGAAGTCAGAGACATCCTTAAACAGGAAGGAATCAGCGCAATTTTGGTGACTCATGATCAGATGGAAGCATTTTCCATGGCTGATAAGATTGCCGTGATGCAGGACGGTGTGATCCAGCAATGGGGAACGGCGTTTAATATCTATCATGAACCAAATACTCGCTTTGTAGCGGATTTCATCGGTTTAGGAGAGTTCATGCGGGCGACTGTGTTAGATGAATACTCCGTCGAGTGTGCTTTGGGGCAAATAAAAGGTGATGAGCCAATTAATTACCCTCCGGGAACCGAGGTTGAAATGCTCATCCGTCCTGATGATATTCAACACTCAGAAGATGGCCCACTCTCCGGTGTGATCGTAAGTAAGTGGTTCCGTGGCTCGCATTATCTGTATCAAGTGAAGCTGGTAAATGGCGAGGTCGTGCCTTGTATCACTGCCTGTCATCATGATCATGATGTGGGAGAGTTGCTCGGAATCAGTGTTCAGCTGGACCATCTGGTATTACTGCCATTCTGTGATGCAGAATCCGGTGTGTGTGGGATGCAAACGGCTGACGTTGTTCCTGCTCAGGTTGTTTAGTTTCTTATAAGCACGATGTAGGATTGAGCTTCCTCTTCAATTCAGGCCTTTTAATATGGCAACTCGTCCTGATCTGCTTCAGGGAGAAATTCGCACTACTCTTATCAAAATGACACTTCCCATGGTTTTTGGAATTGTCAGTTTGATGCTCTTCAATATTGCAGATCTGTATTTTGTCAGCCGCTTGGGTACTCAGCCCCTTGCTGCAATGGGGTTTACATTTCCTGTCTGTTTTACGGTCATCAGTTTAGCGATTGGTTTGGGTATCGGGACTTCTGCCACACTGGCAAAATTATTGGGTGCTGGTAATCATGAAGAGGCCTGTTCTCTGGCAACAGATAATCTTATTACTGTGGCTCTGCTAACTCTCGTTCTTGCGGTTCTTTTTCAGGGATTATTGTCGTTCATATTTGCCGCAATGGGGGCTGGCCCAGAGCTAATGCCTTTGATATTCAGTTATATGAACCTATGGTTGATCGGTTCTGTATTTCTGGTGGTTAACATGGTGTGCAATGCATGTATGCGCGCGACTGGAGATACAAAAACGCCTGCGTATCTAATGGCGGGTTCTTCATTGTTAAACTTTATTCTGGACCCGATTTTTATATTTGGATTTGGCCCTGTAGATGAAATGGGAATTCAGGGTGCAGCACTGGCAAGCTGTCTTGCGTGGTCTCTAACGACAGTGGTGGCCTTGTATATTTTGTTTAGGAAAAAGCGTTTACTTGCGTTCCAGAAAATGGATTTCGAAAGGTATATTGCCCATAGCCGTAGCGTGATGAAAATCGGTATTCCAGCGGCACTTTCGAATATGATGACCCCGCTGGCTCAGGGTGTTTTAACCTATCTAGTAGCGTCCCATGGTGCAGAGGCAGTGGCCGCTTTTGGAGTGGGTAACCGCATAGAATCTCTTTCGTTACTGGCCTGCCTTGCGCTTTCAATGACGCTGCCACCTTTTATCAGCCAGAACTATGGAGCTGCCAGATTTCATAGGGTGAAACAGGCATATCTGATGGCCTCAAAGTTTGCCGTTGTCTGGCAAATGCTGGTGTTTGTTGTACTGATTCTAACGGCCGAAATGGTTGCCACTGCCTTCAGTGATAAGGAAGAGGTGCAAAGATTGATTATTTTATGGATTTGTATCGTTCCAATCGGATTTGGTTTTCAGGCTGTAACTTTTCTAACTGCATCCAGTTTTAATGCGCTGCATCAACCAATCAGAGCGATGCGTATTAGTGTGATAAGGCTTTTTGTATTCTCATTGCCTTTTGCCTGGATTGGTTCTTATCTGTTTGAAATTAAAGGTATGTTTGTGGCTTTGGTTGTGGCGAACGCTTGCGTGGCTTTGTTGTCGTTTAAATCTATTAATCGGTATATATGTAAACTTTAATGTTGCACGTGCGTTGCGCGCATTCTTTTTCTCAGCAATTAATGGATTAGTAATAGGTTGCAATTAGTATTGGCGCGTTCAACCAAAGTCATATTATTATCGGCTATGGGTTAATAATATGATCAATGCAGGTCAAGGGTTGATCGATCACAAATATATAATTAGAAGTAGCCCATAAAAGTGAATAGTAATAATTAAAGGGGATGTAAGCATGAGTCAGAAAATTGCACTCGTGACTGGTGGTACTGGCGGTTTAGGTACTTCAATCTGCCGTACACTGGCAGATGACGGTTTTCGCGTTGTAGCTGGATACAACAGTGGTGGTAATCACGATAAAGCTAAAGCGTGGCAGGAAGAGCAGAGAAAGGATGGCTATGAAATTGATGTGGCCTATGGTGATGTAACCGATGCTGAATCTTGTGCGCAATGTATTGCTACGGTAGAGGAGTTAACAGGCGGTTCGGTAGATATCCTGATTAACAATGCTGGTATTACGCGTGACGGTCAGTTCAAGAAAATGAGCTGGGAACAGTGGGACGAAGTTCTGTCTGCTAACCTGGACTCTATGTTCCATATGACACGCCTGGTGATCAACGGCATGATTGATAAAGGCTGGGGTCGTGTTATTAATATTTCATCTGTAAACGCTCAGAAAGGTCAGTTTGGCCAGTGTAACTATTCTGCAGCTAAAGCAGGTATCCATGGTTTCACTAAAGCGCTGGCTCAGGAAGTTGCGCGTAAGGGTGTAACTGTAAACACGGTTTCTCCGGGTTATATCAAAACTGCAATGGTAGCGAAAATTGCTCAGGAAATTCAGGATCAGATCTGCGCAGGTATCCCTGTTGGTCGTTTCGGTACTCCTGAAGAGATTGGACGTATGTGTGCGTTCCTGTCTGATGACCATTCTGGCTATATCACGGGTGCGGATATGTCTGTGAACGGTGGCTTGCACATGTCTTAAGGCTTGCCTTAAATGATAAAAAAAACCGCGACTACGTTCGCGGTTTTTTTGTGTCTGAGCCATTCAGAATTGAATAACCAAAAATAAAAACGCCCTGAAAAATCAGGGCGTTTAAATTGTCAGAAAAAGCTGGATTACTTAGCTTCTTCGTACGCCTTAACACCAGCGACAATAGCTTCTTTCGCTGCAGCTGCGTTACCCCAGCCTTCAACTTTAACCCACTTGCCTTCTTCCAGACCTTTGTAGTTCTCGAAGAAGTGTTTGATGCGGTCCAGTTCAAGCTGTGGCAGGTCTTCGATGTCGTTTACATCACGGTAAGCTTTAGTCAGCTTGTCGTGTGGAACAGCAACCAGTTTAGCGTCTTCACCCGCTTCATCAGTCATGTTCAGAACACCAACAGGGCGGCAACGAATTACAGAACCAGCAATTACTGGGTATGGAGTCATTACCAATACGTCCAGTGCATCGCCATCGTCAGCCAGAGTGTTGTTGATATAACCGTAGTTAGCTGGGTAGAACATAGGTGCAGCCATGAAACGGTCTACGAAGATTGCATCTTCTTCTTTTTCGATCTCGTATTTAACCGGAGAGCTTTCTGCCGGGATTTCGATGATAACGTACAGATCGTTTGGTAAGTCTTTACCTGCTGGTACTTGTGCGAAGCCCATATTTGTCTTCCTGTAAGCTGTTATGAAATTGGTTATATCTTAGTCTGGGAATTATGTCCCAGACTAATGATCGAATGAATACTACTTAAAGCTGAATCATCTATTCAGTTCGGCTGCTTGTCCTGTACTTTCTGGCGAATGGTAAGACAGCAATGCATTAACTTCTTCTTTGGAACCCAGTGCAACGGCGCTACGTTGATGAATGTGTTTTGGTTCCAGATCCATAATGTCTTTATAGCAAGTGCTGGATATGCCATCAGCTTGCTCAATTAACATACTCATTGGGTTGCCTTCGTACATTAAGCGCAATTTTCCTGGCTTCGCAGGATCACGGCTGTCCCAAGGGTAAGTGAAAATGCCGCCGCGGGTTAAGACGCGGTGTACTTCTGCAACCATGGAAGCGATCCAGCGCATGTTGAAATTCTTTTCACGAGGACCATCAGCGCCTTGTAAAAGATCTCCCACATAGTTACGCATTTCGTCTTCCCAGAAACGATGGTTTGACATGTTAACGGCAAACTCTTTTGTCGTAGCGGGAATAGTCACCTGTTCACGAGTCAGGATAAAGTCGCCAGTGTGAGCCAGAGTAAAAAAGTTAACGCCGTGGCCTGTTGTCAGTGCCAGAACAGATGATTGGCCGTACAGAACATAACCGGATGCAATTTGTTTGCGACCGCATTGCAGGTACGCTTCATCTTGACTTGGATCCATGCCCTCAGGCATAGCCAGGATAGAGAAAATTGTGCCAACTGAAACATTGACATCAATGTTGGAAGAGCCATCCAGGGGATCAAAGATGACCAGGTACTTACCTTCAGGGTTTCCGGCAACAGGATGATCTTCCTCTTCAGAAGCCAGTCCGGCCACTAATGGATTATCCAACAGGAACTTCTTCAGAAGATCATTGGCAATAACATCCATTTTTTTCTGGGTTTCACCTTGAACGTTTGTGTTCTCCGTTGCACCCAGAACACCTGCTAATTCCCCTTCACGAAGCTGGATCGCAACTTCTTTGCAGGCAAGCATAAGAGTACCAATCAAATCGACTAGAGTGTCTTCGGTTTCCTGTTGTTTCAGGAACTGGCTCAGCAGTAACATTCTTGAATTTTCTCTCATAAGAGTAGTTAAAAAGATGGGCGTGAATTTTACGTTAAAGTTATATGAAATGCATGAGTTTCTGCGTAATTTAGCGAGAAAAAACGTATTTTTTCAGCGCCTCACTCATTCTGTAAAACTGTTATGATTGCCACTGGTTTTTTTGGAGGTGATTAGGTGCATATTCATATTCTCGGAATCTGCGGAACATTCATGGGTTCTTTGGCGATTCTGGCAAAACAATTGGGTCATAGAGTGACAGGGTCGGATCAGAATGTTTATCCACCTATGAGCACGCAGCTCGAACAGCAAGGTATCGAGCTGATTCAAGGTTATGCTCCTGAGCAATTTGAGCCAGAACCGGATTTGGTGATTGTTGGTAATGCCATGTCACGAGGAAACCCAGCCGTTGAATATGTTTTAAATAAAGGTTTGAAATACACCTCCGGGCCTCAATGGTTATCTGAAAATTTATTAAATGAGAAATGGGTACTGGCGGTGGCGGGTACCCATGGAAAAACCACTACCTCCACAATGCTGGCCAGGATTCTGGATCATGCAGGTATGGAACCGGGGTTTCTGATCGGCGGTGTACCCCTGGATTTTGGGGTATCGGCACGTATTGGAAACTCACCTTTCTTTGTCATTGAAGCGGACGAATACGACACAGCTTTTTTTGATAAACGCTCTAAATTTGTTCATTACCATCCACGAACGCTGATCATGAATAATCTGGAGTATGATCATGCAGATATATTCCCGGATTTAGCGTCAATCCAGCGTCAGTTTCACCACTTGGTCAGAATAGTCCCTGGCAACGGCCAGATCATTTTCCCTCAGGGTGAAGATGCATTGGATGAAGTGGTAGAAATGGGTGCCTGGACTGAGATCGCCCGCACCAGTTTGGCTTCTGATGGCAGCGAGTGGCAGGCTAAGCTGATCACTGAAGATGGCAGCCAGTTTGAGGTATACCATCAAGGTACTCTGCAAGGTCAGGTGCACTGGACGATGACAGGTGATCACAGTGTCAGTAATGGTCTTGCGGCTATTGCTGCTGCTCGTAATGTCGGCGTACAGCCACATCATGCTATCGAGGCTTTGAATGAGTTCGGTGGAGTGAAAAGGCGAATGGAATTGTTGGCTGAAGTGGATGGCGTTCGGGTCTATGACGATTTTGCACATCACCCTACAGCGATTGAAACGACACTCAAAGGCATACGAGCTCAGGTAGGGGCAGGTAAAGTAATCGCTGTTATTGAACCGCGTTCTAATACCATGCGCCTTGGAACCCACCAGTCGCTTTTGGCTGAATCTGTTTCTGTGGCTGACCAGGTTTTCTGGTACCAGCCTTCCGGTATGGACTGGTCTTTAGATTCAGTAGCCGCCAGCTCTGCAGTACCTGCTGTAGTCTATTCTGATACTGAAGAGCTTATTGGTCAGCTTACTGATGAACTGGAACCTGGAAGCCACGTGGTGATTATGAGTAATGGTGGTTTTGAAGGTATTCACCAGCGTTTGATCAATAAATTAAAAAGCAGAAACAGTTAAGCGGAACCTGAAATGGCGCAAGCAAACCGAGAAAAAATAACTTTGGCAATCACCGGGGCTTCGGGTGTTCAGTATGCCTTGCGGCTGATGCAGTGTTTAGTCGCTGCGGATAAACAAGTGTTTGTATTGATCTCCCGGGCTGCTCAGGTTGTGATTCATACAGAAACTGACCTGAAACTGCCAGGAACTCCAGCCGAACAGGAGTTGTTTCTTACACAGCAATTTTCTGCTGAACCAGAACAGATAAAAGTGTTTGGCCGTGAGCAGTGGATGGCACCGGTGGCTTCAGGATCAGGTGCCCCGAGTAAAATGGTTGTCTGTCCATGTAGTACGGGTTCATTGTCCGCAATCGCCTGTGGTGCCAGCAACAACCTGATTGAACGTGCTGCGGATGTGACGCTCAAGGAAAGAAGAAAGTTAATACTGGTACCCAGAGAAGCACCATATTCTGAAATTCATTTGGAGCATATGTTAAAACTCACAAAAATGGGCAGTGTAGTGATTCCCGCCAGTCCTGGTTTCTATAACCGGCCTGAAACTGTGGGAGATATGGTTGATTTTGTCGTTGCCAGAATTCTTAATCAGTTAGACATTGAACAGAATTTATTGCCGCAATGGGGTGATAATCTTATTTAGGTGAAATCGAAGTACTGCACAGGTAGAATGCCTGATCAGTTAGTTGCTTCTATTAGTCAGAACGGTTTGCTAAATGCCTAAAATTCTTGCCCTGGATACTTCCACCGATGCTTGTTCTGTTGCCTTAAACTTGGATGGTGAAATCATTGAAGATTTCCGGGTTATTCCAAGGCAACATACTCAGCAACTGCTTCCCATGGTTCAGGACTTAATGGCTAAAGCAGACATCCGTATCTCTGATCTGGATGCCCTGGCTTTTGGGCGAGGTCCGGGTTCGTTTGCGGGTATACGCATAGCAACCGGAGCGACTCAGGGGCTCGCTTATGCGGCAGAACTTCCTGTTTTGCCAGTTTCAACACTTGAAGCCATGGCCTTGGCAGCATATAGAAAAGAGCAGGCAGATATGATTACAGCCGCTCTGGATGCCAGAATGGATGAGATCTATGTTGCGGCATATGATTGCAAATCCGGCATGCCAGAGATCGTCCTGACCGAACAAGTTTGTGCTCCGCAGGATCTTGAACTGCAGCCCGATAACTATTTTGCAGTGGGTAGTGGTTGGCGATATCTGGATGATATGAGCGAACAAGTGCGCAGCTCCGTGACTCTGGCGGAAGATACCTATTACCCATCTGCTCAGGATATGCTAATCCTCGCAGAGAGAGATTTTAAACAGGGCAAGGCTGTTCCAGCGGAACAGGCTATACCCGTTTATCTTCGTGATGAAATTGCCTGGAAGAAAAAGGATCAACAGTAAATGGAACTGTTTCAGGTCGTCATACTTGCTCTATTGCAGGGATTGACTGAATTTTTACCTATCAGTAGCTCGGCACATCTAATCCTGCCATCACAACTTCTGGGTTGGCCTGATCAGGGACTTGCCTTTGATGTGGGTGTGCATGTCGGGACTCTCGCAGCCGTGGTTTACTATTTTCGTTGCGATCTCATCAAAATGTTTTTTGCCTGGACCCGCAGTTTATCTGGAGAACGTTCAACGGATTCGCGCCTGGCCTGGTTTGTGATCTGGGCGACGCTGCCAGCCATCATAGTGGGTTTTGTCTTTGCGGACTTTATTGACCAGAACTTGAGATCGATACTGGTGATTGCGGGTACAACTCTGATCTTCGGTGGTCTTTTAGCCTGGGCGGATTTGAGCCGAATGGAAAACCGCGATCTGACAAACATAACATTAAAAGATGCCATCGTGATCGGCTGTTGTCAGGCGCTGGCACTGATCCCAGGTACTTCCCGCAGTGGTGTAACCATTACTGCAGCCTTGATGATGGGATTGGACCGGCAGTCAGCTGCACGTTTTTCGTTTCTGTTATCAGTCCCTGTGATTCTTGGGGCTGGATTGGTAAAAACCCTGGATCTGATTGCTATGGGGGATAGTGCGCCCTGGATGATGGTGGCTACAGGTACCCTGATAGCAGGAATAAGCGCTTACTGTTGCATCCATTTGTTTCTTAAATGGCTGGACCGTATTGGCATGATGCCATTTGTTATCTACAGAGCGATTCTGGGTGTTGTGTTAATTGCTGTTTGGTTTATGACTGGGTCATAAGCGTGAGTACTCTTTCCACAGTTGATCACATCGCAGTGTACCCGTTAGATTTGGAGTTTCAGCCTGGTGCTGTCGCCCTGGCTGAACAACTGGGCCTTAATGTTTTGCCATATGACTGCAAAGCAGAGATCATAGATCGCTTTGAACTTATTCTTGAAGTGACAGAAAAAGGGCTGCAGATTCAGCCTACGGGTAAAGGTGCTCCAGGAGCAACGCGAGTTGATTTTCTCACTGGCTCTGTCGCTCATCGTCGCCAGTTTGGTGGCGGTAAAGGTCAAATGATTGCTAAGGCCGTAGGCGTAAAAGGTGCGGTGAAACCAACTGTACTTGATGCAACGGCGGGTTTAGGAAAGGACGCATTTGTTTTTGCTACTCTGGGTTGCCAGGTCACTATGTTGGAGCGCTCTCCAATTATCCACGCATTGCTTAAGGATGGATTGCAGAGGGCTCAGGACGATTCTGATGTTGCGCCTATTGTGCAGCAGATGGAACTGCATAATGCCAATAGCATTGAGTGGATGCAGCAACATAGCAATGAGTCCGGATTTCAGGTGGTCTACCTGGATCCAATGTTTCCTCACAATGACAAAAGTGCCTTGGTTAAAAAAGAGATGCGAACCTTCCGCCCGGTGGTGGGAGATGACCTTGATGCTGATCAGCTTCTGGAGGCTGCCATTGCCATTGCGGAGAATCGTGTCGTGGTCAAACGTCCTCGAAAAGCGCCATTTCTAGCCGGTAGAAAGCCTTCACTGCAATTTGAAGGTAAATCCAGCCGTTATGATATTTACCCCCTTAAAAAACTTGAGGCGTGAATCAGTGCACTAACTTCTGATCAATTAAGCTGGTCAGATGTGGGCGTAACACGTTCTCAGTCTTCTTCAGAATCCCTGATGTATCAGTGTTAACTGAGAGTCGGGTACCGGCCCTGTTCAGCAAGTCTTGATTATCTAATTGATCAATAAAGTTCTGCAATACCTTTTCATCCCTGTATTCCGGAGTGCTATAGCCATATTCCTCATGGAGGCTTTTTGCAATGGCTTTAGTGGTAAGAACCAGATCTTCATTGCTGATCACTTGATAGCGAGAAAGTACGCGCAGAACGATGTAGTAGCGTAATACAAGCGGCTCTACGGATAGAAGAAGGGTGTGGGCGAGTGGGTTAGAAGACAGGTTCCAATTGTCGTCTTCGGCAAGTTGTAATAGGTTATTATCTAATAATACTTCGCGGGTTTTTTTCAGCACTGGCGTTAATTCATCTGCACTCCAGGGCAAAAAAAGTTCGGACTGGAAAAAAGGATAAAGCGTTCGAATAGCACTGTTAATGTTTTGTGCTCTGGGTTTCTCAAGGCGATGCACCAATAGCAGATACATCCCGGGCAGCAAAAGCAGATGTTGTATGTTGTTTCTATAAAAACACATTTCACTTGCCTGGCTTTGGCTGAGACAAACCTGATTCTGCCGCAATTGCAGTTGATGGCGTTTGGCTGCACTTTCGACCCAGTCTGAAGCTTTACCCTCAGGAAGAGAGCCTGATTGAAAGTTAAGATCCTGCAAAAGGGTGACCAGTTGGGAGCATTTACTGCTCAGCTCAGCTACCGATTGTCTTTTAAATCCTGCCAGCAGGGCAGTGGCAAGAATGCTGCTTTGAGTGACGCTTGAAGCCCGATTTATCGAGCTCATCACCTGACGGGCAATGTTTTTCACATCAGTATGCAGTTCTTGGGTTGGATCAGTATGTTTTTTTAGATCGAGTACTTCTCCAAAACTGAGATGTGCTTCACCAAAAGACTCCCTCAAGATACTCAAAGAGGATAGAAAATCAGTAACGGATTCATTTTTCTTTTCCGATCCGGAGAGTTCGTTTTGGTAGCTCTGGCTCTCTACAAGTCGGTCATAGCCCAGCCATACCGGAATCAGCGCAACAGGTCTGTTTTTATCTTCACGGAATGTGTCGATGCTCATCGACAGAAGTCCGGTTTTTGCCGGTAATAATCTGCCAGTGCGGCTTCTGCCACCTTCAATAAAGTATTCCAGTGAATGTCCCCTGTGTGACATCTGCTTCAGATAGCTTTTATACAGGCAGGTATACAGGTGGTCTCCCTTGAATGACCGGCGCATAAATACCGCGCCGCATCGCTTCAGGATGGGGCCAATGACCGGAATATTCAGGTTTTCACCTGCCGCCACATGGGGCAGCATCAAACCCTGCTGATAGAGAGCCCAGGACAGTAATAAATAATCCATGTGGCTGCGATGGCAGGGCAGATAGATGAGTTGATGGGTTTTGGATATTTCCTGAATCGATTCGCTGTTTTGAATCTTTACGTTTGAGTAAAGCCGTTTCCAAACCCAGTTGAAGATCGGAAAGAGTAACCTGGCAGTGACAGGGCTGAAGTCGGCGGCGATTTTATCCAGAGCCTTTAGGCAGTGCCGTTCAATTCGATGGCGGCTTTCACCAGTTTCCACAGCTTGTTGCTTAATAGCGGATTGTACTTCTGGATCATTTAATACCAGAGATATGAGCGTGCGCCGATGGGACAGGTCCGGGCCAATGATCGATTGGCGAGTAATGAGAAAGTGAGTGCGTATTACACGAGCGGTTTTCCGGGCAACCGCTTCAGTCGTTTCACTTTCTGTGCTGGTCAGTAGTTGTTTCAGTTCCAGTGCAGGGTCGACCTTAACCAGCGTTGCTCTGCCATTTACGAGTAATTGCAGAGCGCTGCCGAGTGGGCCTGCTTTGTGCCATGTTTCTGCATAAAGCAGATTTAACCAGGAATTTTCACGTCCGGGCAAGCGACCATGAAATATCGCTACAGGCACGATCAGGGTATTTAACTCGGGGTTACTTTCCTGAGTGCTGACCAGATTAATCAGTGTTTCCCTGAGTGGAGCTAATCCTCCAGAGTCAGCGAGAAGTATTTGCTGATCTGAAATCTCTCTGCCCTGAGCCGTTAAAAGTTGCTTCAGCAGAATCTTGTGGCTGGTGCGGTCAGATTCAAGCACATAGTAGATCTTCTGAGTTGGCCCCAGAGCCGGTAATAACAATTGTGGGTTGAGAATGTTTGGACGTGTGACCAGTTTGATAAACAAACTGCCAATGAAATTTAATCCTTTGTTAAAAAAACTGGTCATTTTATTTCTCAGTAATGTGGTGGTGGAGGTTCATCATCTGGTGCACCTGCTGGGTCGTCCAGGCGCAGACTTTTGACCTGCTGGCTCATGATTTTAACCATCCTGGTGAGCCGTTCTATTTCCAGCTCCTGCTTTGAAACAGCGTCGTTGAGCTGGTCCAGCGTGTCTTCCTGAAATGCTACTCTCGATTCAAGCTCGGTGATTCTGTCCTGATCTTTCATAAGAATCCTGGAATTATGTTGCAATGCAAATAGCATAGTTTATCAGATGGGGATGTAAAATTTAGAACTTAATTGTTATAAGCTGTTGAAAAAAATCACAAAATTGGATATACCTTGTGGGTTCCGAAACAGGTTTAAAGTTTCTGGGATATTTAGTGTATTTAATTTTAACAATGACAATAAATAAGTGAGGTATGATCAGTTGATTCGTAGTCTGATTGTAAGTGTTATAGCGGCCGTTCTGGTACCTGTTCTTTTAGGCGCGCTCGCTGGTGTAGAAGTTGAACTATCTAACATAGCTGCTCTTTCTGTTGTGTTTGTTGTAACTTTCGCAGCGTCTATGATTGCTGCATCTGGTAAAAGTGATTCCGATCTGTCTGCAGATAGTTTTACTGGCGCAGCCGTTGAAGCTGAAGATGAAAACGATGACCGGGAGCTTGGATCAGTTAAATGGTTTAATGTTTCCAAAGGGTTTGGTTTTATTACCCGCGGAGAAGATGACGATGTCTTTGTACATTTTCGCAATATTCGCGGACGGGGGCACCGCTCTTTAACCGAAGGACAGAAAGTTCGTTTTTATGTACGTGAAAGCGATAAGGGCCTTCAGGCTGAAGACGTTTCTGTGATTCGTGACTAACAGGTTATATCGCGAGGTTGGTTTCCCAACCTCGCTCTTTCTATTCAGTACCCGCCAAACATTCATCCACTCGACCAATAATCTTATCTGTACTGCTGAACCCATATGCTAGTGGGAAAATTGTGTTGTCTTGTTTCAAAAACAGAGATGGAAAACCCTGGGCTCCGAGCTTATGGCTGTAACTTATTTCTGTTTCCAGAGTTTCATTAATCTCATTGCTGTTTAACAATTGGCTGAACTTTTCACCATTGAGGTTTAACTCGCGGGCAAGCTGGAGAAGCACATTAGGTTCTGAGGGATTTTTAGCATCCAGGTAATAGGCTTTCTGTATGGCTTCTATCATCTTAATGCCACAGCCCTGATGCATTTTTTCTGCGGTAATCACTGCTCGGCAAGCCGGATAGGTGCTGCGCTTGGGTGTGTTTTTAGTCCAGAAATCGTGATTAAACCTTGTGCCGGTTTGTTGCTCTATATGTTTCCAGATAGATTGTATTTGCTGTTGTTGAGCAGCAGGCATGGGGTGTTCTGAATCCTGGGCGAGGCCTCCCATCAAATAGAGCCAGTCAAAATCCGGGAACTGGTTTTTTAAAGTTTTGATGGCTGGCTGGAATGCCCAGCACCAACTGCACATGGGATCAATAACATAGATAAACTGCGGCATGATGAGCCTGTTCAACTGAATAAATTCAGGTTTCATTATTATTGAACGTTCCTTTCTCCACAAACTATTAGTCGCACAAGGTTCCTGCAGGTACTCTGTCCCGCATAAATAAAGGAGACTTTCCATGCCATATGTGAACATTAAAATTACTGATGAAGGTGTTACCGCAGAACAGAAAAAGCAGTTGATAGAAGGAGCGACTCAGCTGTTGGTGGATGTGTTGAATAAGAACCCTGCTACGACGGTAGTGGTAATTGATGAGATCAATACAGATAACTGGGGAGTCGCTGGCGAAGTCATTACCGAGCGGCGCAAACAGGGTAAATAACGGTTGGGTGCTTTAATGCTCTGGTCATCTGACATATAAATAATTAATTTTCACTGCTGTGCTTTTTAGTACACAGATGTTATGAACTATTTTATAGTCAGAAGAAATAACCAAGGAGCAGGGCAATGGATGTAGGTACGATTATATTTCTGGTAATTGTTGTTGGTGCTGTTTTTTTTGTGGTCAGCATCTATAACAGCCTGGTTACTCTGAAGAATCGCCACGAGAATGCTTTTTCACAAATCGAAGTTCAGTTGAAGCGACGCTATGACCTGATTCCCAATCTGGTGGAAACGGCTAAAGGTTACATGGCGCATGAGAAGGAAACTCTGGAAGCTGTGATACAGGCCCGTAATGAAGCCTCAGCTTTGTTGAGTGGTGTTGCATCAACTTTGACACCGGATGCCATCCAGCAGCTCTCCGGTGCTGAAAACGCTCTGCAGGGCGCTCTGGGACGGATGAATATTGTTATGGAGGATTATCCGGACCTGAAAGCCAATGAAAACATGATGCAACTTTCAGAAGAACTAACCACTACAGAAAACCGAGTTGCATTCTCCCGTCAGGCTTTTAACGATGCGGTTACAGCGTACAATACATACCGCCAGTCTTTTCCTCCGGTTTTTTTCGCAGCTATGTTTGGACATCCAATCGATGCCAGTCTTCTGGAATTTGATGACAGTGCTCAGATTCAGGCCGCACCTAAAGTAAATTTCTAAAAGTCTGCAACGGGCAATAGAGATGGACTTTTTCTCGCAACAGGATAAGGCAAGGAAGAACACTGGATGGTTGGTGTTCCTGTTTGTATTAGCGGTTGTAAGTCTGGTGCTGCTGACCAACCTTCTTATTGGGCTGACCGTCTGGTTTATGACACAGGATCAGACCATGAGCACGGGTCTCAGTGTTATCGCGCAAACCGACCAGAACTCCATTCGGAATCTTTTTTCATGGCATAACTTTGTGTTGGTCAGCCTCGGAGTAGGCGGGGCGGTCGTGTGCGCCATCCTGTATAAGTGGCTTCAGTTATCTTCGGGTGGAAAAGCGGTTGCAGAGTCACTAGGTGGTCACCAGATTTACCCGAATACCGAAGATCCTGATGAAAGGCAGGTCCTTAATGTTGTAGAAGAGATGGCCCTGGCTTCTGGTATGCCGGTCCCTCCAGTGTATCTTCTGGAGCACGAACTGGGTATTAATGCATTTGCGGCTGGAAACAGCCCGGCGGACGCCGTCATTGGTGTGACTAAGGGCTGCATACATCAGTTTAAACGTGATGAACTTCAGGGTGTAATCGCCCATGAATTCAGCCATATTCTAAATGGCGATATGCGCCTGAACCTCCGACTTATAGCATTGCTACATGGTATCGTTTTCATCGGTTATGTGGGTGAAATGCTGATGAGAAGTGGTTCCCGCAACCGTCGCTCGGATGGTCGGGTAGCTATTCTGGGAATGGCGCTGATGGTGATTGGCTGGTTGGGTACTTTTTTCGGCAATCTGATCAAAGCGGCAGTCAGCCGGCAGCGTGAATACCTTGCAGATACCAGTGCGGTTCAATTCACCCGCGACCCAGAGGGTATCAGTAATGCACTTAAACTGATTGGTTCACATACCTACGGTACCGAGATACAAAGCTCTCATCGCAGTGAAATGAGTCATATGTTTTTTGGTCAGGTTGTTAATCGTATGAGCAGCATGCTGGCTACGCATCCTCCGCTGGTGGATCGAATTATGCGATTGGACCCGGACTGGGATGGTAACTACCTACACCGCAGCGATTCGTCCCGGTTGAAAAAACTCAAAGAAGAACAGGAAAAAGCACGCGAACAAAAAGAGCAGAAAAAACGTGAAATGTTCCAGCAGGCGGTGATTACAGGTGCGGCTGTGTCAGCGGGCATTGATCCAGATACGCTTTTTTCAGACCAGGCTTCTCTGGATGATGTTCGAAATGCCATTGACGTCATTCCAGACAGTTTAAGGCGCCAGGCTCAGGACCCGCTTGGCGCATTTGCGCTCTGTTGTGCGCTGTTATTGCACAAGGAAAACTCTTTAAAGGAAGTTCAAATACAGGCGATTGCAAAAGCTGAAGTGGCGGGTCTCAGGGAGATGACACTGGAACTGTCTTCTGAGCTTGATCAACTCACAAAGGAGTTGAGGTTGCCTTTGATTGAGTTATTAATTCCGGCTCTGAAGACTCTTTCACCTGAGCAATATATGGTGCTTAAGCGCACTCTACTGCTGCTTATTAGAGCAGACAGGAAAACAGATCTGTTCGAATGGTGTCTCTACCAACTGATGCGACACTATCTTGCCGGAGAGTTTGAGCCGGATAAAACGCGTAAACCGAAATTCAAGGAGGCTAAACAGCTGAGTGACGAATATCAAACCGTGCTTTCTGTGTTAGCCCGATTCGGCCATGAGGATGATCAGGCGATTGAACGGGCCTTCAATCGCGGAGCAATGTCAGCAAGTCTGCATACACTCAGAATATTGCCTGAAGAGGGTTGTGATCTGGAGGCGTTTTACCAAGCAGTGAATCAACTCGGTAATGCATACCCGCTTCTAAAACCCCGGTTGCTTGCAGGGTTGCGGAACTGTATTGCGCAGGATGGCCAGATTACGTTTATAGAGAAGGAGATCGTAGCCAGTATTGCTGCTGTGATGGACTGCCCGATCCCCGTTTTTGATGAATTACTTAAAAGCTGAAGTTTTAGGTCTGTAGTTATTTCAAGTTATATCAGGTGCTTGATCTGCATATAGCTTCGATACTCAGATCTTTATATTCAGCTCGTTACATTCAGCCCTTTGCATTGCTTTCGTCGCGCTTCCACTCCAGAGAAAGTGATACTGAGTCTGCAAAGCGTAAGGCATGTGGCTTATCAATGGTGACTTTGGCATAAACCGTTCTTGGATGCTGGGTGCAGATCTCAAGTACATCCATAACGAGCTTCTCCAGAAGGAGAAAACGGCCTTCCTCAACGTGCCTTATCACCTCTTTAGTGATTGTTTTATAGTTAAGGGCTTTTTCCACATCATCATCAGCGAAAGCTTTATTTGCCGGGTACTGGATCTCAATATTGATCACGACATCCTGTTGTTTCTCCATCTCATCGGGGTTGAATCCAATGAATGTACGCAGCCGGAGGTTAGTTATATTGATGATAGCGTTGCTGAGTGACATTATGCGTCCTTTTAAACTTGAGTGTTCCGTATACGTTGCGAGAAGAATGCAGATCAGTTGATCGGCAAGCAGATGCTAAAAGATGTGCCTTGCCCTTCTTTACTGGCGACTTTTATCTCACCTTTGTGATCCTGAACAATACCATACGCAATCGCTAAACCCATACCAGTCCCTTTCCCAACAGGCTTAGTGGTGTAGAAAGGTACAAACATTTTAGTGAGTGATTCCTCATTCATTCCGCAGCCATTATCAGCAATAGTGATTGTTATAGTGTCATCGTTGGATGCGCTGGTGATGCTTATCTGCGGTTTTTTAACGCCTTCTGTTGCATGTTTGGCATTAATAATTAAATTCAGAAATACCTGGTTCAGCTCGTTGGGGTTACAGATGATTGAGGGAATAGGTTGTAGATTGAGGTCCAGTTCTACAGAGTTTTTCAATTCGCTATGTAGCAATTTGAGAGTACTTTCAATGCCCTCAATAAGGTTGGTTTCGCATCTATCAGTGGATTGCGTCCGTGCGAAACTACGGAGATTCATAACAATATCCCGGACCCTGCTTAAGCCATCTTCAGTATCAGCCATCAGGTCAGGTAGATCTTCCTGTATATAGTCGATGTCTTCTTCTTTCAGCGTTTGTTCAAAAAGGTCTCTGGTATCAGCAGGAAGGTGTTTGGTTTGATCTTTTATGAGTTCAACCAGGCGAGCGTAGGATGAATGGTATTGGGAAAGGGATTCAATATTGCTTTTCACGAAGGCCAGAGGGTTATTGATTTCGTGAGCCATCCCGGCAGATAGAGTGCCTAGCGTTGCTAGTTTTTCATTTTGAAGCATCACCGCTTGCTGCTTCTGCAGCGTTTCGTAACTTTCTTGAAGCCGTTGATTTTTCAGGAATAGCTCTCGCGACTTTTCTTCCAGAATTTCTTCGGCTTTGAGACGGGCTTGTTTCTCCCTCTCATAAGCAGCTTTGTATGGGTTTTGATCATTCCCCATTACAAGAACCTCACAATCAAATCACAGTGTGCTGAACCTTTATGCATACAAACCGGGTGGTCCAGTTCAATTTCAGTATTATAGTGTTTCGCAGCTCCCCGGATCAGGCCTTCAGCCAATATACAGAGTCTGCGAGGTGATCTATAGCGCATTTTCAGCTCATTCGGTGTGAGCTCCTCACACTCAAATTCTGGAAGGTTAGGGTTTTCATATAGCTTACGTACTTCCATATGAATCACGTCATCAACACTTTTTAAAAAGCCTTTAAGAGTGGCTTCAGCTTCAATGAATATTGGGTATCGTTCTGCAAGCCGGGTAAAAAGGAACTCACCAAATGCAGAAATAAGGGTTTCTACGGGTATCTGTGTTTTGTCTGAGATACAAGTGACTAAGCCAAACAGCTCTTCATCTGGGTAGCTTTCACCTGCAGTGTAGATGCCGGCAACCTGTTGTGTTTCCAGAATGTCATTCCAAATTTCCATCCCACACTGCTCAATCACCATTTCTTCCAAAACATTAAAAATTACACCCTTCATGGCTTATTCCTCCTTAGTTATCGATCTCAATCCAACCCATTTCATTTCTTTTTACTTGAGTAATTCCTGGACTCGACTTTTCAAGCAACTTTCTGTGCCATTCGAGATAATCATCTTTGCTTAAGCTCTTCTTGTTGATTTGGTTGTCCCTTCTGAGCTTATTCAGAATCGCTGAAAGTCCTGATTCCATTACATCCGTCAGTTTCTCATTGTTCCAGGGTTTATGCAGGAAATGATCTACGCCAGCGATGTTAATTGCGTCAGTCATAGCGTTCTGGTCCGCTTGCCCGCTGAACATGATTTTATAAGTGTAAGGTTGTAATTCCTGAAACAAAGCCAGGAAATCCACACCATTCATTTCCGGCATACGGTAATCAGAGATAACTACAGGAAAGAAACCGTATTTAGCATAATCTAAAGCAGTCTTCGGATGGTTAAATGAAATCACTCGCCATTTATTTCTGACCAGGTATCTCTGGAGCGAATTAAGTACCTGTGTTTCATCGTCAATGATCATCACTTTTTTCATTATTGCCTCTCCTCAAGAAAAGACAAAAATTTCAGCAGGGGAATTGTCCTCTGAAAGAAATTTTGTCAGACGTCGTAAAGAATCTGAGCTGAAAATATGGCCTTCAGGCAGCAGAAGAATCGAGTTCGCGTTGTATACATTTCGTGAAAGTTTCATCCCGGGTTGCAGGTCACAGGCCGCGATTAAACGTTCGCTTTTAGACAGAGTTTCGTGCTCTATGAGCTCTACAAATTTTGGTAATAGATATACCAATTCGGGGTTATATATTTTTCCTGCGTGTGAGGTGAGATATTCACATGCCCCCAGGGAAGACATTCTTGCGCGTTGTAAGCGACCCGTTGTGGCATAGATATAGTCTCGACATACGGCAAGGATATCCGAACACAGGGAATGACTATTCTCCAGCCTGTCTGCTGTTTGTGTCAGAGAATAACCTGAGAATTGGTGGCGTATAATTGTTGCGACATCTTTCAAAGGAATCGCAGGAATAAGCGCTGTATATGCTCTTTCCGCAGACTCTTGGTAAAGGTTAAGATCGTCCCGATTAAGTTCATTAACAGGGTGCGTGAGTATCTTATCCGGTAAGCCGATAAGGCCTAATTGGCATAACAAACCAGCTAGCTGGGTATCTTTTATTGTTTTTTTATCTGTAAATCTATTTATTGCCATTAGGTGACATAACTTACTGATTTTTAATGTGTCACCACCACCTAGGTTAGGATCAAGACTAATAAGGTTATAGAAGCTGTGAATGGTCGCATTCAGATTTCCCTTTATTAATTTATGTGCAGAATGCAGTTTGTTTAATGCAGAAGTAATCTGACGAGTTCTCTCTTCAACTTTGATTTCAAGCCCCGCATTTAATGATGACAACTCTGAATTCTGCTGCTCAACAATTTTAAATAACCGCGTGTTTTCACGTTCAAGCACGAGTTTATGCTTGCCTTGCCTGATGGCATGAAGTAACTCATCGTTGTTCCAGGGTTTGGTTAGGTAGCGGGTGATCTGTCCATCATTAACTGCTGCAATGGTGGCTTCTATGTCTGAGTAACCCGTCAGGAGAATTCTCACAATGTCGGGGTAGTCTGAGGCAACAGATTTTAAGAATTGCGCGCCTGACATCTCCGGCATTCTCATGTCGGATACCACAATATCAATGTTGTTATTGGCTAGAGCGTCCAGCCCTTCGTAACCGTTGTTAGCGGTAAAAACCTGATATTTTTCTTTTCTTAATAGTCTTTTAAGTGCACTGAGTACGTTGCCTTCATCATCTACACACAACACGTTAAAAGGTGTTGATGAGCGTGGGTTCGTATCCTGCGTATTTAGCTGTTGAAGGGCTGCCATTGACTTCACCGTTATTCCATAAACTGAATAATAATATAGACAAAATACCTAAGTGTCGCAAATGTCATATGCGTGAAAATATTTCATTCCTTATTAAACAATAACTTAGTTTTTTTATGTGTGTTGTTTGGTGTTTTTTGCGGCTCTTTATGTGACATATGCGACATTTGTGTATATGATTAAGCCAATGCTTACTCCAGTTGGATTTCTAAATTCCAAGAAGCTTAGTTAGGAAGTGAAAATGAAAACGTTTACAACCGGTGAAATCGCCAAGTTTTGTGACGTAAATCTGCGTACAGTCATTCGTTGGATCGATAAAGGTGAGCTTGAAGGATTTAAGCTACCTGGAAGAGGGAATAACCGAGTCACAGAACAGGCTTTCTTCGATTTTATGAAGAAGCACAACATGCCGATCCCTCAGGAATTAAGTCAGGGGGCAGTGGTTAACCACGATCGTATTCTGATTGTTGATGATGAAGCGCAGCTGGCAAAATCAATTCAACGAGTACTTCGAGGGGCGGGTTATAAGACCTCGTTAGCACTGGACGGTTTCCGGGCGGGAAGTAAATTAATGAAGGAAAAACCAGCATTAATGACTCTGGATCTGAGCATGCCTGGTATTGATGGGTTTGATGTTATTCAGTTTGTGAAATCATCCGAAGAACTATCGGCAACAAAAATACTGGTGATATCGGCTCTGGATGAGGACCACCTGCAACGAGCGATAAGTTTAGGTGCGGATGCTTATTTACAGAAGCCATTTGTAAATTCGGAGCTTCTGGCTGAAATTGAAAAGCTGATCGAAGCTCCTGAAGAAATGATAGCTAACAGTTAAGTGTTAAATTTGGCGGCTGTTCATATAGTTGAATGGAATGCGTCGTAAATGATCTCGAGAGGTCGTATAGATTATGAATAAGTCTTTATTACTCGTAGATGATGAGACACCAATTTTAAGATCACTAAAGCGTCTTTTTCATCGAGAAGGTTTTCAAGTGAAAACGGCGGATTCCGCTGAGAAGGCGCTTGAGCTTTTTGAGCAGGAGCACTTCCCAGTTGTACTAACTGACTATCGAATGCCAGCCAAAAATGGCGGTGAGCTTTTGAAGGAAATAAAGGCAAAAAATCCTGATACTTTAGGCATGATACTCAGCGGTTATGCGGATTTTGAGTCTGTTTTGGATGCATTGAACAGCGGAGCTGTTTATAAATTTCTGGAAAAGCCTTGGGATGACAAGCAGTTGCTGAATGAGGTTAATAATGCGTTCGAAAATTTCAATCAAAATTCAACAACTCAGTCTTCTCAACCGGCATTTTCCCTGAATGAAAAGGTTCTGCTTGAGATCGACCGTACGGGAGATATAACCTCTTTTCAAACCGGAGGTGATGCTTTTTCCGGCTATAAAGAAACAGATCTTATAGGTATGTCGCTCGCTGAAGTCATCCCGCAATTGAATTTAGGCGATCTTAAAAAGATCTGCCTGTCGGATGAAGTTACTCGAGACATTGTAGAGAAATCATCAGGCACTGTACTCTGCCTTCACTCCAAACCGATCAACCACTTCAGTTGGCAGGTAGCTATTACTCAATGGACAAAAGAACAGTTAGAAACTGAACGTTGTTCTAAAAAAGATAAGAGCGATTTGGTCCAAATGCTTGAGTCCAATTTATTGTCATCCTCACCTGTGAGTTTGTTCTATCTAAACATCAAACACTTCAGGCACTTTAATGAAGCGTTGGGTCACAGCCAAGGTGATCAGTTACTTGAGCAAATAACAGAGACTCTACAAAGTAGAACCAAAAACAATGCTCACCTTGCTCGTTTAAATGGTGCTGAGTTTATATGCTTAATCCCAGAGTCAATGACAGAAAAGCGGGCGGCGGATGAGCTGAAAAATCTTATTTCTGTATTTGATGATCTGATTTGTTTTCAGGGACGGGAAGTAATGCTGACATTTGCGGCCGGTTATACATTAGCGCCTGAGGATGGTCATTCATTCGATCAATTGGTGCAGAGGGCTAAGTTGGCATCAGAAGGTTATAAGCGTATAGGTGAATGGTCTATCCCGCGCTATAAAGATCAGGAAAACCCTAAGCTTCAGGATCGAGTCTCCCTGAAGAGTGAATTATACAAAGCGCTTGAGCGCAGTGAATTTTCAGTTGTTTATCAGCCAAAAGTTTCTCTGAATACTGGGAAAATACTGGGAGCAGAAGCTTTAATAAGATGGCAACATGCTGAAAAAGGTAACATTGCACCGGATCTTTTTATTCCACTGGCGGAAGCTACAGGCCAGATAAACGATATTGGTGAATGGGTCCTTTCTGAAGCAACTTCTCAGAGCAGTGCCTGGAATCAGCAAGGGCTTCCTGATTTTACTTTGGCTGTAAATGTTTCTGGTCGTCAATTGGCAGATTGTGATTTAGTGAGTTCCATTGCCCATATTATTAACGAGGTTGGTCTTGCTCCTGAAAAGTTGGAACTGGAGGTTACAGAGACGTACTTAATTCAGGATATAGAACACAGTATTGAAACCTTACATCGCTTGAAAAAATTAGGTGTGAAGATAGCTTTGGATGACTTTGGAACAGGCTATTCATCATTGAATTATTTGAATCGCTTGCCTATAGATACTCTTAAAGTAGATCGTTCATTTATCATGGATCTGGTGGAAGAACCGGCAAAGAAAACCTTAATTAAGAACCTGATTGCTTTGTCCCACGAACTCGGAATGAGAGTAGTGGCTGAAGGTGTTGAGACACAGGAACAGCTAAGTTTTTTGCAGCAGATGAACTGTGATGAAATGCAGGGCTATTTCTTCAGTCCGCCTGTTACAGCTGAGGCATTTAAGATTCTGTTGGAACAACAGGCCAGAGAAGAGCAGCTTCAAAATGATAATGGATTTCTCCAATAAGGAAATCAAAAGTGGATAAAGGAACGGTATATTTCATAGACGATGAACTCCCCGTGTTAAATGCGTTGCGGAGAGCACTTCGTGCACCCATGAAGGGCTGGGATATCAGGTTTGAACAATCACCAACTCAGGCTCTTGTGGAAATGAAGCAGGATCTGCCATGGGTAATCATCGTAGACCGTAAAATGCCAGAAATGGATGGCAGTGAATTTTTAAGCATCGTGCAGCAGAAATACCCTGAGGCTATCCGGGTTCTTCTAACTGGAGATACCTCCTATAAAACGGCCGCTGAGGTTGCGCCATTTTGCCATTTCCTTCTGGCTAAGCCTTTCGAAATAGATGAAATTATTGACGTAATTGATCGTGCTGTTTGCCTGAGAAAGTTCGAACTATCAGATGAAGTCAGGCAAGCAATAGGTTCCATACAAACCTTACCTGTTTTACCGAGTATCTACTTAAAACTGGTCGACTATCTTAATTGCGAAAAAGAGCCAGAAACAGAGACTGTTGCTGAGTTAATCAGTCAGGATATGTCTATACATAGCAAAATAATCCAGACTGCTAATTCGTCATTTTTTGGTACTGCTGCAGCCGTATTTTCAGCCCATGATGCTGTGGTTCGACTAGGCTTTGATCTTATAACCAAACTGGTTTTCTGTTTTCAGATACATGCATCTGCACAAGATGAAGAGGTGCACAAAAAACTGGTTCAGCAAGCTGAGCTTGTTGCCAGGAAGTGTGCTCAATTAACAAAACTTGCTCAATCCAATAGTAAGAGTATCGAACGCAGTTACTTTACCGGACTGGTGCACAATATCGGTGAGCTCGTCGGTAATCATTACGAATTGAATATTTCATCAGATCTAATTGGCGCTTTTCTATTGAAGCTTTGGGGCTTTGAACAGGCATTAGTCGAAGCGTTATTAAATCAGAATAACCCAGAGCAGTATTCAGGTGATGATCCAGTCGTTTTGCACTTATGCATAGCGAAAAAGCTGGTTGCTGCTAATCAAAACTCCCAGAATGAAGAATGCGTCTGGGAGTCATTGAGCAATGAAATAATAGAGAAAGCAAGGCTCAGTGATTATGTAGGAGAACGTAATGAAAAAGATTAAATACCTGCCATTAATAGTTGCTCTCTTGGCCCCTGTTGTCCATGCCGAAACACTTACATTTGGAATTGTTCCGCAGCAATCTGCGAAAAAGCTGGCCAGGCTCTGGACACCCATAGCTTCTTATCTGAGTGAAAAAACTGGAGAAAAAATTATCTTTTCAACGGCTCAGGACATACCAACATTTGAAAAACGCCTACTGGCGGGTGAGTATGATATTGCATACATGAATCCCTACCATTTTACGGTGTTTAACCAGAAGCCCGGATACAACGCTATTGCAAAACAAAGAGATAAACTAATAAAAGGCATCGTTGTTGTTCCTAAGGATAGTGATATCCAATCCTTAGAAGAGCTGAGTCAAAGCACTTTGTCATTTCCTTCGCCTGCCGCTTTTGCGGCCAGTGTTTTACCCCGTGCAAAAATGCAGCAGGATGGTATTAGCTTTACTCCTAAATATGTTTCCTCCCATGATTCGGTTTATCTGACCGTGAGTAGAGGGCTTTTTCCTGCGGGTGGGGGGGTTATGAGAACCTTGAACAATACTGACCCTAAAGTTCGGGAAAATTTAAGAATTTTATGGACAACACCCGGATATACATCCCATGCCATAGCCGTACACCCGGCTATTGATGCGGACCTTAAGCTAAAACTACAAACCGCGATGGTGGAAATGGAATCGGACCCACAAGGCCAGGAATTACTAAAATCAATTAACTTTAAAGGGATAGAAACCGCTGAAGATAAAGATTGGGATGACGTAAGAGCTCTTGATATTCAGCTGTTACAACATATGCTCGAATAAGGTGGATTATTCGCTAAGAACGGATGAAGGAATCATTCTATGTCCTTACGACTAAAAACAATCTTAGGGATCGCCTTCATTGAGGCGATCCTACTTCTGCTTTTGGTTTCGATGACTCTGGATTATCTCAAAGAGACCAACTATGAGGGCATTCAGAAACGCGCTAATACTACGGCAACACTCTTCGCCACAACAACCAAAGATGCAGTGCTCAGCTATGATCTGGCTTCACTTGAATCCTTCGTACAGGAGGTTCTGAAAAACCCTGATCTGGTTTATGCCCGTGTACTTGGTCCTGAAGGGCAGCTATTTGCTATCGGCGGTCTGGACACAGGTCATCAAGGGAACTTTAAACCAGACCATCATGTAGAGAAGGTTGATGATGGAGTTTACGATACATTCGCTGAAATAATTGAGGGGGGGGCGGTGTATGGTCGGGTTGAACTGGGACTAGATATTAACTCCCTGCGAGAAACTATCGTTGAAGCACAGCACCGAAGCGCCACTATAGCGGCTGCCGAGATGGGGTTGGTGGCCCTGTTCTCATTGATCTTAGGAACCTATCTAACTCGTCAACTCCGTGTTTTGACCATCGCAGCTAAGGATATTGCAGATGGTAATCTGGATATACATGTTGAAGTAAAAGGTAAGGACGAAATTGCTGAGGTTTCCGGAGCGTTTAATTCAATGGCTTCGAACCTGAAAGAGGCCAGCGAGCGGCGTGATCAATATGAACAAGAACTTGAATCTTTAAATAAGTCTTTGGAAGATCGCGTTAAACAACGTACGTCTGAATTACAGGATAAAAACCGCCAACTGGAACAGGCAAATAAGGATATTAAAGAAGCTCAGTCCAGATTATTACAGTCAGAAAAGATGGCTTCTGTTGGTGTTTTAGCTGCGGGTGTGGCGCATGAGATCAATAACCCTTTAGGGTTTGTGATGAGTAACCTGACAACGCTAGATGAATATGTAACCAATTATCGTACTTTGGTTTCTGAGTACGAAAAGTTATTTGTGTTAAAAGATTCATCTGAGCGCAAAGAACAATTCAAAAAAATTAAGTCGATGCGTGAAGACATTGATATTGAGTTTATGAATGAGGACCTGGATGGTCTATTACAGGATACCCAGGAAGGTTCAATTCGGGTTAGGGAAATTGTAAAAGGGTTAAAGGCTTTTTCTCATGTTGATCAGTCAGATGAAATGCAGCTTACTGATATCAATGATTGTATCGAGGCTACGCTCAAAGTCGCTAAAAATGAGCTGAAATATCATTGTGAAGTCATCACAAGCCTTGGTGATGTCCCTCAAACGTATTGTATGGCCGGGCAGATTAAACAGGTTATTCTTAATATGTTGTTAAATGCTGCCCATGCCATTAAGGGAAAAGGAACAATCGAAGTAGCTACATCCCAGGTAGGGGATCGGATCGAGTTAAGCATCCGGGACAATGGATGTGGTATTGATACAGCAGATCAAGGCAAGCTATTTGATCCCTTCTTTACGACCAAGGAGGTTGGAGAGGGTACAGGACTGGGTTTATCAATCTCTTATGGCATCATTGTTGATGATCATAAAGGAGATATCAGGGTTGAGAGTGAGTTAGGCGAAGGTAGTTGCTTTACGATAGTTCTCCCTGTTTTGACTGACGCGCCAGAGTTGAGTACGGAAAAAGAATAATAATGCCTTAGTGCAGAAGGAGATCATTGTGGAAACGGGCTATAAAGATTTCACAGTAATGCTGGTGGATGATGAAGAAGCTATTTTAAACTCCCTGAAACGGTTAGTTCGTCGCCTTGGTTGTCAGGTTGTTTCCTATGAATCCCCTGTTACTGCTCTGGAAGAATTGGCAAATATCCAGGTGGATCTGGTTATTAGTGATATGAGAATGCCTGAAATGGGCGGGGAATGCTTTCTCGAAGAAGTATCCAAAACCTACCCTGATATAGAACGAATTGTGCTGACTGGCTATGCAGATGCGCAAGCAACCATTGATGCCATCAATAAAGGTAAAATCAGTCGCTTTATGCAAAAGCCCTGGAATGATGAAGAGGTCCTCAAGGTCATTCAAAAAGGAGTTGAGCTTAAACATCTGCAAACTGAGAATGAACATTTACAGCAGGAAACTCAGAAAAAGAATACCCAACTCGCTGAACTCAATAATGCACTTGAGGCTAAGGTCACGGAACGGACTGAAATGTTGCAGCTGGCTAATAAACAATTAAAAGGCAGCTATCGTTCCATTGTGAGGATGTTCTCGAACTTAACTGCGCGGCGTCTGGGTATTAAAGCTTCAGGTGAGAACCAGAAACTCAATAGATTGATGATCGGTTTGGCCAGTAAGTTGGATCTTGACGATAAAGAGAAAAAGCAACTGTATTACGCTTGGCAGTTACGCCATATAGGAAAACTAAGCTTTCAGGATTATCTGCTCAATGTCCCATACCTTAATTTGAATCCAGCTCAGCAGAGGGCTTACCAGCAACATCCGGTACTGGCGAATGCTGCCTGTTTAATGGTTAAGCCTTTATATCCAGCGGGGCAGATAATTTTACAGTACAAAGAATATCTTGATGGCAGTGGCTACCCCAATGGGCTTAAAGGAAAGGAAATTAAGTATCGAGCGCAGGTACTTTGTGTAATCAGTGATTATCTGGAGCTGATATATGGTTTGTATGCTGAACGTAGGTACAGCACCTCGGAAGCTTTGGAGTATATGAGTGAAACGGCTAAAGAGCGCTATAATCAGGAAGTGGTTACCGTGTTGGCAGAGGTCGTGGAAGAGTTGTCCCAGGAGGGCGAGACTTTAAGCGATTCAGCTATATTCAGCGATCAGCTGCGCCAGAACATGGTATTGAGTCGTGACCTTATTAGTAATGATGGCATCATGCTTTTAAGTGAAGGGCAGCAATTAGATGATACAGCTATCGAACGGATTCGTGAGATGGAATTTAACTTGCAGGAAAGCTTTAAAATTTACGTTAAACAGTGAGTAATGTAAGTGACACGTTCAGAAAAAGACCAGCGATGGGTGGATTGGGCCGAAAGGCTTTTTCAAATGGAAAAGCCGGAGAGTTTTACCGATCTTGACCATTGTGACGAATGTGAAGAACACAATACCACCCTGAAAAATTCTGATGTGAAAACCATCGGTCTGGATGCACTGGGTAGTCCATCATGGGACCCCATCTGTTTCTGTTCTGTGGAGGGTAAACTTTATTACACGCCGGCATTCCTGCGTTTGAGCCTGGATACTCTGGATCAGGAATTTTATCTGGATCAGTTCCTGTTTCATTTGATCTGGGATGGTGAGAATAACCGTTATTATCAGGCTTGCTCATCGGAGCAGAGGAAGTTCATTTCCAGTTTTCTTAGTTATATTCTTGATAATTACGGTCAGGTAGTTGAAGACAACCTCTGCGACGAAAATTTGCTCCAGGCGCATCAGATCTGGAGCAACTAATCAGAATCGTTCAAATGTAGTCGAGCGGCATTGATGTACTGTCTACAACCTTGCGCATAATAAATGCTGACTTTACTCCGGTAACCCCGGTGATTCGCGTAATTTTTCCCAAAAGTATATCGTGATAACGATCCATATCCGGCACCGCAACTTTAAGCTGATAATCGGCATCATGGCCGGTAATCAAATAACACTCCATCACTTCGGGGAGGGTTTGAATGGTCCTTTCAAATTCTTCAAAGCGTTCAGGAATATGTTTGTCCATGCTGATATGAAGGATGGCAAACAGATTCAGGTCGATGGCTTTTTCATTCAATCTGACAACCCGGTCACGAATAACACCGGACTCTTCCAGCTGTTTTACACGTCTGGAGCAGGGGGCTGCAGTCAGGCCAACTTTCTCAGCTAAGTCCTGATTGGAAAGATCGCCATTTCTTTGTAATTCACGCAAGATTTTCAAATCAAAGCGATCTAATGAGACAGTAGATTTCATGGTTTTTGCTTTTCTGGCAATAAATGTATTGCTTTTAGTTTATTATCTTTGTGATTATTGCGCAATATTGAAAATAACGTTGTATTTAGATCGGTAATTGCGCTTCATGCGCTATAAACTTCTCTTCATCGGTTGAGGGGTAACAAAGAAATGGTTTACCGGCCAGTTTGGATAATGTCATCACAAGTGATCATTATCAGCCCGATAGGATCTACCCGGTCTGAACTCGAAAACTGATACCAGAAGTATCTACTGAAAAACTTCCCGCTTTCATTGTTTTCTGTAAACGCCTGACAGCGGGTTTTGCTTTTCTGAGCCCTTAGCTTTTGAACAATGGAATTGAGATATGTTTGACCATCGTAAATACCGCCGTTTTGAAACTGTTCGCCTGAATGACAGAACCTGGCCGGACAAAGAGATCAATAAAGCACCGGATTGGTGTAGCGTTGACCTTCGCGATGGTAATCAGGCACTCATTAATCCTATGTCGGTTGAGCAGAAGACGCGTCTGTTTCAGCTGTTGGTTAAAATGGGTTTCAAAGAGATCGAGGTGGGTTTCCCATCTGCATCTCAGCCTGACTTTGATTTTGTACGTAAGCTGATTACAGAAAAGATGGTGCCTGAAGATGTCACTATTCAGGTTCTGACTCAGGCGCGTGAAGAGTTAATTAAGCGAACATATGAGTCACTTGAAGGTGTGCACCGTGCGAACGTGCACGTGTACAACTCCACCTCAATAGTGCAGAGAGAACAGGTCTTTAATAAGAGCAAAGCGGAGATTCAAGGCATTGCTGTGCAGGGGGCTAAGTGGGTGCGTGACTATGCCCAGAATTACCCTCAGACAGAGTGGGAATTTCAGTATTCTCCGGAAAGTTTCACCGGCACAGAGATGGACTATGCCGTAGAGGTCTGTGATGCCGTGATTGCCGAATGGCAACCGGAATCAGGGCAAAAGATAGTGATTAATCTACCGGCTACGGTGGAGATGTCATCTCCAAATGTATTTGCTGATCAGGTTGAGTATTTCTGCCGTCACCTGAAACACCGTGAGTCCGTGCGAATCAGTCTGCATACACATAATGACCGTGGATGTGCAGTTGCTGCTGCTGAACTGGGCGTTATGGCCGGTGCTGATCGTGTTGAAGGCACGTTGATGGGCAATGGCGAACGCACCGGTAATATGGACATCATCACGATGGGGATGAACCTGTACTCTCAGGGCGTTGATCCCGAGCTGGATTTCTCTGACATCAAAGAAATTATTGAGGTGGTAGAGTATTGTAATGAACTTCCCGTTGCTGCTCGTCACCCATGGGCAGGGGAGCTGGTTTATACAGCTTTCTCTGGCAGCCATCAGGATGCGATTCGTAAATCGGTTAACTACCATACCGAGCATAACCAGATGCATTGGGATGTGGCCTATCTGCCCATTGATCCAAGAGATATCAATCGCGAATATGAAGCGGTTGTTCGTATCAATAGCCAGAGTGGTAAAGGTGGTGTGGCGTTGGTATTGGAACGTGACTACGGAATTGAATTGCCGAAGTGGATGCATGTGCCTCTGAGCAAAGTGGTTCAGGCTGAAGCTGAAGTGCAGGGTATTGAGGTCTCTTCCAGCACGATTAACTCTCTGTATGAGAAACACTTTGTCGCGGTGGAGCAGCAATGGCAGTTGAATAACTATGAACTGCACACTGAAGGCAATCAGGTGTCTGCTCAATTTCAGATTGGTGAAACTGAATTCAGTGGCACTGGAGTAGGAGCGCTTGAGGCGTTGTGTAATGCTTTAGCTTCTCAGTATCAGTGTTCGATAACGGTGAAACATTTCGATGAGCATGCTATCGAGAGTACTTCGGATTCTAAGGCCTTAGCTGCGATAATTATCGAAGTCGATGGAATTGAATCGCCAGCCGTGGCAACTAAGGAAGATACTTCGGCGGCGGCATTACAAGCGATGCTGACAGCATTCAGCCGTGTCTCATCACAACTGCAAGTTAGTGTTGCCTGACCAGATATAACGGTATACACCCAGAGTGAGGCTCTGGGTGTTGTGCGGTTTATAGCTCATACGGCTTCTGCTAAAAGCTTATCAAGCATTGTCATTGCTTCATTAATCACAGATTTATCTATGTTCAGTGCGGGCATAAACCTGAGTGTGTCCGGGCGTGGAGCGTTCAAAAGCAATCCTCTTTCTAATGCCTGTTTTACCAGTGCTGCGGCATCTTTATCTCCAGTGCTGAGTGCTAGCAACATGCCTTTTCCTCTGATGCCCGGTAAGTTGTGCTTTTCACAAATCAGGGTCAGTCTGGATTTCAGATAGTCTGCGTTTTCAACGCTTTTCCTCAGAAAACCTGGCGAGGTAACCTCCGTGACAACGGCGTTAGCTACAGCGCAGGCAAGTGGATTGCCGTTAAATGTACCGCCCTGATCACCGGGTTCAAAACAACTGTACTTTTTATGGGTCAGTAAGGCTGAGATGGGGAAACCTCCACCCAGACCTTTACCCAGAGTCATAATGTCCGGCTCAATGCCATAGTGTTCATAACAGAACAGAGGACCGGTTCTGCCGATACCGGTTTGCACTTCATCAACAATCAACAACAGTTCGTTTTGATCACATAACTCCCTTAGTCCGCTGACAAATTTTTGTGTTGCCGGGATTACCCCCGCTTCTCCTTGTACGAGTTCAAGCATAATCGCTACAGTGCCCTTATCTATGGCCGCTCTAGTGGCGTCAAGGTCGTTAAAAGAGACTTTGGTAAAACCAGGCACTTTGGGCTCGTACAGCTCGCCGAAGCTGTCCTTGCCGGTGGCGGACATGGTTGCCAGGGTTCTGCCATGAAATCCCTGCTTAAACGTAATGATCTTGCTGGCACCCTGTTTATTGATTTGTCCCCATTTTCTGGCAAGTTTAATTGCACCCTCATTCGCTTCAGCGCCGGAATTAGCAAAAAAGACCTGATCAAAAACTGAGTGTTGGCACAGGTTGCTGGCAAGATTCAGCATAGGCGCATTATAAAATGCAGGCCCTGGATTAATCAGTGTTTTGGACTGTTCGATCAAGGCTTTTTGCATAACGGGCGGGCAGTGCCCCAGTGTGTTTACTGCCCACCCTTGTATTAGATCCAGATAGCGTTTTCCCGTCTGATCATAGAGGTAATTACCTTTGCCGCTTATAAAACCAAGCTCCGGTCTGTTAGTGATTGGTAATATATAAGTGATTTTTTGTTGCAGCCCACTGTTATTAGGCTGAATTGCTTCAGATAAAGTCATTTTGATTTTCCTGATGGATAGAAACGAAAAAAGCCGCAGGGGTTACCTGCGGCTTTTTGGAATGAAGAAACGCGAAATTTAGTTCAGATTATCGTCGCGTAGGCACACCCAGACAGACACAGGTAGGTGCTACGCGGCGTCGCAACGTAGTCGAAGGAAGAGCAAAGAAATGTGTCGTGTAGAGTGTTGAGCTGTTCATGTTCGAGAGTATTACAGCTGGAAAACACTTCAGCAAGAGTTCTGTGAGCTTTCCTTGACGGAAACGCTGGAAAATAAACAGTGGGTGCACTATCGTTGCATGATAAGCCAAAAAAAGGTTAACTGGCCTTACTGATTGATTATTGGGAGCTTTTTAATGTCTGAAGCAGACGCCCAACCTGCCACTAAAGCGGCGAAAAAGCCTTTCGACGTTTCTGTACTTTTCGCTACTTGTGGTGTGTTGTTTTCGCTGCTCATTTTTCTGTTTATGTTGAAGCAGGAAAGAGAGAATGTGATTCAGCAATTTAATGCTGATATGAGCTATCAATTAGCGGATTTCCAGCTCGCTCTAAGCAGTAATATACAGAAGCCACATGCAGTCCAGACTTCTTTGAGCATGGCTCCGTCCGAATCAACTGTTCTGCAACAGCTAAATAATACTGTGACAACAAACCCATTGCTGAATGCTCTGGTATGGATTCCAACCAGTGGTATAACAGTTTGGTCAGATGATTCAGAAACTTCCTATGCAAGTGTTGCAGAGGTGCAAGGCTGGGTGGCTGATGCTGAACAGCGTGCCAATAATCAGTTCATGGTTACCGAGTTAAGTGGCGCCAGTACGCTTTTGCATTCCTACCCTGCAACACCATCGGGTAATCTGATTGCTATTATGGATGTTGTCGCTTTAATCGAACGCAGTCTTTCAGATTCCATTAATCCTGATGTAGTTCTCAAAATTCTTAAGAGTGATGGCTCTTTACTCTATTCCTCGGGAGATCTGGTCGTTGCGGAAGACGCAATATTTAATCAGGTCCTTTCCGGTGATATTCAATGGGTATTCAGCTATGCAGCAGGTGAAGATTATCTGTCAGATAAAATGAGCTTTATGCCTGGGCTGTTCCTATTAATTGGGTTGTTTTTGTCTTTCTCTATAGCGTCCTATATGAAAAAGCTTTTGCGTACTCGGCAATGTTGAGAGAGGAGCAGGACGTGCTGTCTCAACAGGTACTGGATGCCAATTGGAATGATCCTTTAACCGGTCTGGCAAATCGGGTCCATTTTGATGAAACTTTGGATATTGAGTGCCGCCGGGCTGTGAGAGATTTTTCACCTTTGTCGATGATGGTTGTGGAAATTGATCAGTATTCAGAGCTTGTCACCAGTTATGGAGAGCAGGGCGCAGAAGTAACTCTGCAAAAAGTCGCTAAGGAACTGCAATCCTGTGTTACACGTCCGGGTGACCTGATAGCACGAACCGACGACTACCAGTTCTCTTTTATTCTGCCTTCTACCAACGAAATGGTGACCTATCTTGCAGAGCGATGCATGAAAGCGGTTGAAACCTTGCAGTTACCCCATGATTCATCTTCGGTTGCATCTGTGATCTCTATCAGCGCTGGATTGGTGACTATGCAGCCGTCAAAGGATCTGACCCCTGAGCGTTTGATGGCGGGGGCTGTTGAACAGATGCAGAAAGCACAGCAAAGTGGTGGAAATCAATATATGTCTCTAGCCGAGCATGGATTAGAGCCAGGCGTAACCTATTCGGTTTAAAGGTTTCCTAAAGACCTCAGGAGAGGCTGATGCTGGATGTACAGGTACTTTTCACTCAGCTGGAACAGGAAGCTATTTCAAATAATCATCGTCGTCTTCTCGTTCTGAGCGGGGAGAGAGACTGGTGTCACGAACAAGCCCAATTCCTTCAAGCCACTGAAAACCTGATTTGGATCGGTAACTCTCCGCCAGCAGGCGTCCGAAATTTTAAAAACCGTGAAAGTCATAAGCTGCTTGGGCAAACCGTAGGCCATTTGGTCTATGATGCCTGGGACGGTATGAATCCTAATAGTTTCGGGCAAGTAACTGGCTGTTTATCCGGCGGTAGCATTCTGGTCTTACTTTGTCCGGATTTAGACCAATGGCCTGAGTTTGACGATCCTGAACATGAACATCTGGTGGCTTATCCTTATAAACCCGGTGATGCTGGTCGGCGTTTTATTTCGCGTTTTGTCCATATTCTGGAAGATGAAGCTTACGCCTTTGTACTCCGTCAGCAGCAAACATTCACTGGGATTGCTGCGGAGGTGCCTGGGGTTTTAACTGCACTTACGCCAGAGATAGATCCGGTATTGCCGAGTAAAACACTGGATCAACAACATGCTGTCGAACTTATCTTAAGCCAGTTCCGGCGGGGCAGACGTCCTGCGGTGATTACTGCAGACCGGGGGCGAGGTAAATCAGTCGCTTTAGGGATTGCCGCTGCGCAATTATCTGGTCTGGATTATGAAGATGTACTGATAACAGCGCCGGAATTTTCCGCTGCCAGTGCCGTTTTTGACATGGCTCATCAGCTGTTACCGGAGTATGAATATACGAAGGGGTGTCTGAGCAATAAAGGCCATAAAATACGTTTTGTTGAACCAGAACTTGCTTTGTCTGAAGTAGGCAAAGGCCAAGTGTTATTAGTTGATGAAGCCGCAGCTATTCCAGTACCAACATTAACAAAATTATTGCAGAATTTTCCAAGAGTAGTCTTTTCTACCACCATTCATGGTTACGAAGGCACCGGTCAGGGGTTCAGTGTCCGGTTCAAAGGTGTTCTGGATCGAGAAACGCCTAACTGGAAAAGTATACACCTGACTCAACCTATTCGTTGGTCAGATAATGATCCTTTAGAGGCGCTGCTATTTAACTTGTTGATGCTGGATGCCGAAGCTGTATCCGGTGAAAAGTTGTTAGAAACCTATTCAACTGACGAGATCTCAATCCATAAGTTGGTTCGGGATGAGTTAATTGAAGACTACGCCACCCTGGACCAGTTGTTTGGTTTGCTGGTTTTAGCCCACTATCGCACTACACCCGGTGATCTTCGTGTATTGCTCGATAGTCCTAATTTACATATATGGATCTTGAAATCTTCAGGCTATGTGGCTGGTGTTGTTCTGGTTGCTGAGGAAGGACCTCTACAGGAAGGTCTTATAGAGCCGATCTGGGCAGGGGAAAGAAGACCAAGAGGGCACCTTCTACCGCAGACTCTGGTTAATCAGGAAGGTTATCGTAATGGTGCAAACCTGAAGTATGGCCGCATCATGCGGATTGCTATTCATCCTGCATTACGGCACAACGCTCTGGGAAGCCAGTTATTGTCAGTGTTAAAGGAGCAGGGCAAGGCTCTGGGTTGGGACTGTCTGGGGGCTAGCTTTTCCGCAAGCTCAGATCTGTTGAGTTTCTGGCAGCAGGCTGGCTTTAATACGATCAGAATGGGTTCCAGTCGTGATTCTGTCAGCGGCAGCCATGCAGCCGTGGTATTAAAACCCTTAACAAACCAGGGGGATCAGGTGGCGGAACATTTACGGGGCCGCTTCCTTGAGCAGTTGAATTACCGTTTAAGCGATGACCTGGGTTCATTAGAGCCTGAGCTTGTTTGTCTGTTGTTGCAGCATGCCGGGCATCTACCGGAACTAACAGAGCATGACTGGAACGATCTACGCGGTTTTGCCCTTCATAACAGAAATTATGAGAACTGTGCTTTCGCCATTCATAAATTCATTTTCCATGTTTTAGATTGGGTGGATAATGAAACACTGCAGCATTTTTTGCAGAATCCGGACTTTGTTCTGTTGCTCAAACGCAACCTTCAGCAACACAGTTGGGAGCAGCTGGAAGTTGATGGTCAGGGCCGTAAACACTTGATGCAGCAGCTAAGGAAAGTGATAAGCCTGTTATTGGAGCGCCTACAGCTTGATGGTTAGAAAATCCCCTTTCTGAATAATCTCGAGATTCCGCATAAAACTCATGCCCAGCAGTACCGTGGAATTATCCATATATGGATTGATATGTCCGCGGACATTATTCAGAGTAATGCCACCTAACTGTACAGATGATAATTTTGTTGAATAAACATCAATCACACCATTAGCCGTGCCGACCTGTTGCTTATGCCCATACTGGAGTCCAATCTCATCAGCGACTTTACTGGGAATACTGACTGTCGTAGCACCGGTATCCAGCAGGAAAGTGACTTCTGTACCATTAATTTTTCCGGGGGCAACATAATGACCAGAACGGTTACGTTTAAGCACCACGGTGGAAGAGGGGGCATCGGAAAGTTTCTGGTTAGGAGAGTATCGTTCCTCAACCTGTCCGTCGAAAAACTGATACAACATGGCCAGTAACAATACCCATGCAATTGCCCACATTCCCTTGCCGATACGCTTTGGCGTCATACTTGAGCCCCCAGTGAATTCTATAACTCCATTTTAGGAGAGGAAAGCTGAGAGTAGAAGAGAAAGCTTTATTCCTGTTACTGCAATTGCTCCAGATATTCTCTTGTGATCTGAATCTGATTATCGATCGCTCGGGTCAGATTGTTAAAATACACTCTGGAATCAATCACAATCGGATCGGGTGAGAGAATCTCATCATTGACCATCGCTTTAATAGGTTGGTCATTTTTACGATCAATCGTCTCTTTATCCAGATTTTGTAACTGATACTGTAACTGCACTCTGACATCCGCAGAGCATTGCCCGGAAGCAGCCGCTTTTGTACCTAGTGCGCGAAGTCGCCCCAGTGTTTCTGCAAAGTGCGGACGCTGTAGAAGGTTCTGCCAAAGCTCGTCAGTATCGTGGTTGTTGTTATCTGCTGTCAGTGAGCAAGTGTCCGCAATAACGGTGAGTTCGTGAAGCAGCTTTTCTATAAGATCGCAGTGAGCCATAAAACTGTTCAAAGGCTGAGATTCGATCTTTCTCCAGTTGTTATGCTGTACGTTCACTCGTTTTACATTTCCACCGTAGCTGGAGTCTAAGAGTGGTTGCCATAACTGATTGATCTCATGACTTAACTTCTGTTGCTCAGCGCGGTTGCCGTTGCTTAAATTAGCGCACAATCCACGATGTCGCTGCAGTCTTTGTATCAGATTAAGAATATCCGTGAGCTGGGTAATTCCACGCCGAGCTTTTTCTGCTCGACGGGCTCTTAATTTTTGGCGGTTATATAAACTCGCGCCGATCAGGACAACGATTAAAAGTGCAAATATAGCCAGTTCTATCATGCTGTAACCTCCTTAGAGGCTGCTTTGAGGGCAAGTTTTTCAAGATAGCCCGTAAGCTCAGTGAGAGAATGCGCTTGGTCGCTGTGGTTTTGCAGGAGTGAACCTACGTTGGTGAGCTTTTCGCTCAGCTCGTTGCTGGCGTAGGCGTGCTCATCAATGGAGTTATTTACTTCCTGGATCAGTTCCAGGCTCTGCTGGCTACCGGATTCAATCTGATGCAATAAATCCTGCATTTCGGTACAAGTTTCCGAGCCTGCTTTTAGTTCGTTTTCACTGCTTTTCATGCTGTCTGTTACTTCTTTAACCCGTGACAGCATAGAGGTCACCAGACTGGTAATGTCTCCAGTGGCTCTTTCGGTATTACCTGCCAGCTGTCTGACTTCATCCGCAACTACAGCAAAGCCTCTTCCCGCCTCACCGGCACGAGCTGCTTCTATCGCCGCGTTGAGTGCCAGAAGGTTGGTTTGGGCTGCAACCTCTTCGATAGTGCTTACAAAGGACTGAATGGCTTCGGCTTCATTGGTAAGTTGATCGATTTTGTTGCAGGTATCTGTAAACTGATTTCGTACATCTGTAATCGCACCGCTTAATTCACCGGCCTGTGCAGTTCCCTGCTGGCATAGTTTCTGCGAGTCCTCCGCACTGGTTTGGGTGTTATGTACATGTTCTCTAATAAGCTGAACGGTCTGACTCATCTCTTCAGACGCACTTGCGATAGTGAGGAGTTGATTTTGTTGTTCCGATGCCGCATCTGCGGTATGGCTGGCCAGATTCTGAAGTTCGTGGGTAGAGAACTTCATCTCATTACATAGCTGATCTGCCAGACTGTTCAGCTCATTATACTCACGGGCAAAACTATAGAGGCTCTGCGTTGTATCACGTAGAGGTTTGTCAGAACTGGTATGAATGGTTCGGAATTGAAAATCCTGCTGTTCAAATGCACTAATGACTTTAGTCAGGTTGATCCAGCGTCTTTTGCACAGAGAAATATAGCTGATCTGAAAATAGATAAGAGGAAGCAAACCCCAAAGGGTTTCTTTAATATCAAAATATTGTGTTACCGCAATGCCAATCCAAAAGAGCATCAGAATGAAACCAGAAACCATCAACGATGTTCTGCTCAATACGGTGTAGCCAAAGGAAAGTAGTAGCATTACGTTACTCCTTAAAGTTATTCCCTGCTTGCTAGTCAGCAAAAGTCGTTCCAACAATAAGTTATAGTTTGATTGCCCAGTTTTCGGGCGTTTGCGTGTTGGGTGCGGGGCAAGAATGGGGCGAAAGTTATTAATTTAGTTTTTATTGATGTTCTAATGTAGTGCGTGTAGTTCTGTTTCGGTGCTTAAGACCGTATAAATATTAAGGCGTTATGTTGTAAGCTGAGTTTTTTATGCAATTTTGTCACTATTGTTTTTACGGTTCTTATATAAAGGAAGAAAGTAATGCAGATCTGGGTTGATGCTGATGCATGTCCAAAAGCGATTAAGCAGATTTTATTTCGCGCTGCGGAAAGAAAAGAAATCTCTGTGACGCTGGTGGCGAATCAGTTTCTTGCTACTCCGCCATCGCCATTAATCAAATCGGTCCAGGTTGAACAAGGCTTTGATGTGGCAGATAACTATATAGTCAGCAAAATGGATTCAGGTGATCTTGTGATTACACAGGATATTCCACTGGCGGCGGAAGTGATTGAAAAAGGAGGAACCGCATTGCATCCAAGAGGCGAGCTGTTTACTAAAGAAAATATAAGACAGCGTTTGTCCATGCGCGACTTTATGGAGACCTTAAGAAACTCCGGAGTAGACACCGGTGGTCCCGCATCTTTTTCCCAGGCAGATAAACAGCAGTTCGCAAATCAGCTTGATCGAATTCTGGCGAAAATAGGCCGCTGAAAATAATTTTGTGCAGCGCACAAATAATGCTTGACTAATTATTGAGCAGGATTTATCTTTGGTCTCAATCGATGTTGCAACGCAACATAAACAACTTGGAGATTATATTATGTACGCTGCTACTAACCCTTTTGCTGATTTCTTCAAACCAGAAATGTCTAAAGAGATCGAAGAGCTGTTCAAGCCAATGAAAGACCTGGCTGAAGTTAACACTAAAACTGTTGAGACTCTGGTTTCTTTGCAGAAAGCTTACATCGAAGAACTGGCTAGCGCTTCTGTAGAACAGTTCAAAACTCTGTGCGAGTGCAAAGATCCTAAAGCTGCACTGGACCTGCAGGTTAAATTCTACAAGTCTGTTGAAGCTAAAATGGCTGAAGCTGCTGAAAAAGGTACTGCTACTGTAACTGAAGCTAAAGACGCTTACGTTTCTGTACTGGAAGATTCTGCTAAGAAAGTTACTGAAATTGCAGAAGAAACAGCTAAGAAAGTTACTGAACTGAAAGTTGCTTAATTAAGCACTCTCAGAATAGAAAGCCCGGCTGAAGGGGGGACCTCGCCGGGTTTTTTTGTGCCTGTCATTTTTCAATTTTAATGTCAGACTCAGGAATACAGCTACATGCCAGAATAATACCTTCCCTTTTTTCATCTTCGGTCAGAGGTATTTCAGAATTCCTTTTTACCTCACCCTCGACCAGTTTGACTTTACACACACCACAGACTCCAGCTCTGCAACCATAAGCGATCGGCATTCCGTTCAGTTCCGCCTGAACCAGTAAGGGATGTTGGTTATCTCCTTTGAATGTTGTGCCGTTAATTTCAATCGTAAACTCAGCAACCTGATTATCTAACGTTTCAAATCCAGGTGGTTTGCCGAAACTTTCCTCAAACCAGCGCTGCTCAGCCAGACCCAGCTGCCTGCAATAATCCTTAGCTTGTTGCATAAAACCTTCCGGTCCACAGCACATTACAGTTCTTTCTGTTAAATCGGGAATCTCGTGAATAAGTTGCTCGCGACTGATGCGCCCTTTGATGCCTAACCAACTAGACTCCGGCTGACTTAAACTGAAAATCAATTTCAGATTAGGATTTTGCCTTTTTAACCAGAGCAGTTCATCTTCACAGATAAGATCTGACTCTGTGCGTGCCTGATGATAAAAAACAATATCCCGTGCTGAATGTGTATCCGAGAGGTAACGAGCAATCGAAAGCATTGGTGTAATTCCACTGCCCGCTGACAAGAGCAATAGTTTAGGCGTGTTACTGCAGTTAACATGGAATTCGCCAGTAGGGCCGGTTGCTTTCAGGCTATCACCTTCATGCAGGTTTTTATGCAACCAGTTAGAGACTTCACCACCGGTCACGCGTTTTACTGTAATCGTAATATCAGCGGAGCGGCTGGGAGAAGATGATAAAGTGTAACAACGGCTTACCTCCTGCCCATTTATACTTGGATAGACTGTTATAAACTGCCCAGCAAGATAATCCACAGCCAGTTGATCCGGTAGTTTAAAACGGAATGTCACAACATCCGGAGTTTCCTCAACACGTCTGACACAGAGAAGTTCAATGTTCTGATCAGCCTGCCATGTATCCAGAAGGTCTGGAGTTTCAGTAATTGGGTTGATCACCGGTGCGCTGTCTGGATAAACCTCCGCTTGCTGTTGCTCAAGAACAACAATGGCGTCGCCTTCATTGATATGCCCCTCATTCAGGGCGACAAGGTTCTGGCCGAAGTAGACTTCGTTATCTTTCCCTTTGCGATAATTTGCCAGAGTTTTTATAGGTTCGCCGCCGGTTATTGGATCCGCTGTTTCCGGATCAACAGTGGTCATAACACAACGGGAACAGGGTTTCACAACTTCAAACTCGACCTGACCTATTCTGATTCTCTTCCAGCTGTCTTCCTCAAAGGGCTCGCAGCCTTTCACAACCAGATTCGTTCTGAAGTGTTTCATTGTTACGGGTGCTGAAGAGCGACTGTTCAGATCGGCCAAAGAGGCTTCGGAAATGAGCAAAAGAGGGTAACCATCAGCAAATCCAACCGGTATTTCAGGACGTTTGCTGGTATAGCGCTCAGATTGCTCACCAAAATACAGTAGTTGGCAGGGGCGACCTAATTGCGCGGTGAACCACTGATCAAACTGTTCACCGCAATGCTGGGCATTAATTTCAGTGCCCCAGACATTGACCTGACGATAATTCTGAAACAGTTGCGGGTAAGCCAGACTCAGGTGTCCCCCATCGGGTGAAACCACTTCGATGCCATCTTCTTTTAACAGCACTTTATAGAGAAGCATCTTGGGTGTTTCTCTGGCAGAAAGCAGGTCACCGTCTGGAGTTGCCAGCATAAACCTGCGGTCAAATGCGAGGCCAGCGGATGTTACATAAGAAGATGACTGAGCAAAGCCCCCAAGGGATTTCACCGGGAAGATGTTTATGCCGCTTAATACTGTCTCAGACACTGAATATTCCTTTGATTAATAGGGAAGCTTAGTTGTAATTCTATCCAGTCGGATTCGAAACTTGTCGCCAGACTGGTTTTCCGCAATCAAAAACTCCTGACCACCCGTGTAATCGAGATCGAGAAAACGCAGTGTTTCGCTCCGGCTGCTTTCGCCTTCCTGCCATGTGAGTGTATGAACAACGCGGCGCATACATGCAAGTTCATAACCGTCATGCATTTCACAGTTTATTGGTTGGTAGCTATCAGAGTGTCCCATAATTAGATCTGCATTTTTTTGTTTGATTAAGCATAATGCCAAGCATTAACAATGTCATGAACTGGAAGAAAGCTTTGGATCTGGAAAAAGAACATCTACTTAAACTCGCAAGCATGAAGATGCCGTTTGGTAAGTATCAGGGCAGGGTCCTGATGGATCTTCCCGAAGACTACCTATTATGGTTTGCGAAAAAGGGTTTTCCCCGGGGTGAGCTGGGTTTGTTGCTGGAATTGATGCTTGAATTACAGATCAACGGTCTTGAAAGTCTGCTGAACCCATTGCGCAGTTCATAATTATATTTGTAGTCACCAGAATACGTTCTAACCTTAGAGATGCTAAGGAACCTATTAAGGATAAGTACATGTTAAAACGAATAACGTTGATCATGATCTCTGCGTTTTTATGCCTTTGTTTTACACAGGTTAAAGCGGCTTCTAATGCAGAAATTAATGCCAAAAGCTCTCAAGCCTTAAAAGAGTTTTTTAAGCACAGCCCAGCGGGTAAACAGCTTTATAACCAGGCAAAAGGGGTTTTAATCTTCCCCGAGGTATTTAAAGCGGGCATTGGCATTGGCGGTGAGTATGGTGAAGGTAAGCTGGTCGAGGGTGGAAAAACGACTGGTTATTACACCATTGCTGCGGCATCTATAGGTTTTCAACTGGGTGCTCAGGTTAAAACTGAGATTATTCTGTTTATGACCCATGATGCGCTGAGGCAGTTTAAACGTAGTGACGGTTGGGAAGCTGGTGTTGATGGTAGCGTGGCGCTTATAACTTTGGGCACGGGCAAAGAGATCGACACCAGTAATATTAAAGATCCCATTATTGGTTTTATTTTTTCCAATAAAGGGTTGATGTACAACTTGTCTTTAGAAGGCTCCAAGATTAGTAAGAAGTAGGGAAAATTATGAGAAAAATATTTTTAGCAATAATGTTAGGGTCTTTGGCTTTCAACTCCTATGCGGCTAAGCCGGAATGGGCAGGTAAGGAAGGAGACAAAGAGGCGAAAGCAGAGCAGAAAGCCAAAAAAAATTCTAGCCAAGCGAAAGAAGACCGGGATGGAGAACGGGATCACAAGTTTGTTGCAGACACCGAAACAATTCTGAATGGGATCTTCTCTGACAAAGAAAAATCGGTTATCGAAGATTATTACAATGAAAATGCGGCCTCAGGTACAGGGAAGCATAAAGGTAAGAAAAAAGAGTTGCCGAAGGGACTACAAAAGAAACTTGAGCGAGGCGGTGAATTGCCTCCGGGTTGGCAGAAAAAGCTCGAACGTGGTGAAGTACTGGACCCTGAACTTCGTTACCATTCCAAGAAACTGCCAGATGATCTTTTATCGCGTTTGTCCGCTGAGGATGCTGCAAATGAAATCCTGAGAATTCAGGATAAGGTTATTCGGGTTACTAAAGGCCAGGGGACTATCGTAGATATGATTGATTTAGCCGATATTCTGGCTGGACGTGGCATGCGCAAGGAATAAAATAGTTTCAACAAGAGTTATTAACAGCCGGCCTTGTGTCGGCTTTTTAGTTTCAGTGAGAAAGGCATGACACCAGCAATTAACACCGCAAAAAAAGCCAAAGTTAAGTACCACGTACATGAATACACCCATGACCCCAAAGCTGAGTCCTACGGTGAAGAAGCGGCAGAAGCTATAGGTATTGCAGCCGAGCGGGTTTTCAAAACACTTTTGGTTGCGATCAATGGTGATAATAAAAAGTTAGCGGTTGGAGTTGTTCCTGTGTCGGGCCAACTGGATCTGAAAGCGATGGCTACAGCGTTAAAAGCGAAAAAACTCACCATGGCAAATCCTCAGGATGCAGAACGAGCAACTGGATATGTTGTGGGTGGTATTAGCCCATTAGGCCAAAAAAAACGCTTACCTATGGTTCTGGACAGCAGTGCCGAAAGTTTTGAAACCATCTATATGAGTGCCGGGCGGCGTGGTCTTGAAATAGAGATGTCTGCGGCAGATCTTCAAACCCTGACCGGGGCTGTAATGGCTTCGATTGGTAAACAATAAAAGGGGTACAAGCCATGTCAGAAACCTTTATTGCTCAGGATGGTAAATCCCGTTGTCAGTGGTGCGCGGCGACAGATCAATATCTTGTTTACCATGATACTGAATGGGGGTTTCCTGTAGCTGACGATCAACGGCTGTTTGAGAAGCTTTGTCTGGAGAGTTTTCAGTCCGGACTGAGTTGGCGAACCATTCTGGAGAAGCGGGAGAATTTCCGCGAGGCCTTTGCTTATTTTGACTTCAATATCATGGCTGAGTATACAGATCATGATGTTGAGCGTTTACTGCAAAACGCGGGTATTGTTCGACACCGGGGTAAAATTTCAGCGGTTATTAATAATGCTCAGCGTGCCCAGGAGCTGGTTGCTAAAGAAGGTTCGCTGGCAGCGTATTTCTGGCAGTTTGAACCGGATCCAACCACCTTACCTGCCCCGCAAACTCAATCCAGAAATGATATCTCTGAAGCTATTTCCAAAGAACTAAAGAAAATGGGCTGGAAGTTTGTCGGCCCCACCACCATATATTCGTTTATGCAGGCGATGGGGCTGATTAATGATCATGCCGAAGGCTGTGTTACCCGGGAAGCTGTAGATAAAGCTCGAAACAGTTTTAAGCGCCCTTAGCTGGCTAATAAACGTTCCTGCAAAATGCCTAAAGCAGAGATTCTTCGTTCATCCCAGATATGGGCATAACTAAGCCTCATACAATTTGTATATCGTCCCGAGATTGAAAACAGAGTTCCCGGGGTAATCACGATATCTAATTCTAAAAGCTTGTTGTAATGGGCTAATGTATCCAACTGCTCTGGCAGTTCGACCCACAAAGCGAGCCCTCCATCAGGAAGAGAAAATTTCAATTCACAATTCCATTGCTGCAGTTGATCGACCAGATGATCACGATTATTTTGCAGCACTTTACGCTGCCTTTTTAGGTGACTGAGGAAGAGCCCTTCAGCCATAAATGAAGCGATACCCTGTTGGTTAGCATGGTTGCTGGAAAGCTGAGTTACTAGCTTCATGCGTGTGATCTTCTCATGCCAGCGTCCTCCTGAAATCCAGCCTATCCGCAGGTCTCTGGACAAACTTTTGGAAAATGAGCTGCACAGAATGACACGATTATCGGCATCCATTGCTTTTAAAGGGTCAGGGGTTTCACCGAAGGCTGTATCGGCATAAATATCATCCTCGATAACTGCCAGATCGAATCGTTCAGCTAAAGAGAGCAGTTTTTCCCTGGCTGAGGTGGGCATAACGGCCCCGGTGGGTGTGGCAAAGGCCGGTGAGACAATGCAGGCTTTAACCGGCCAGCGTTGCAGAATCTCTTCCAGGGCATCCATGTCCATACCCTGCTTTGGTGAAGAGGGGACTTCAACGACCTTAAGTTGGAATTGTTCCAGTAACTGCAAAACCCCATAGAAGCCCGGAGATTCCACCGCAACAGTGTCACCCGCTTTGCAGCAGGCCATTAAAGCCAGAAACAGGGCGTGCTGGCATCCCGAAGTTATACACAGTTCGTCGGTTGAAACAGGCAATCCCCGGCGGGAATAATGAGTAGCCAGTTGTTCTCTCAGAAAGAGCGCCCCTGCCGGATCATCATAGTATTGGTGATACCCTCCACGAGGTTGCCGCAAGGCTCTGCCAATAGCTCGGTTAAGCTCAACTATGCCTTGAGGTTGCAGCTCTTTTGAGGGATCTGGGCAAAGATCAAAGGCTGCGCTGCGCTGCATAATATCCAGTAACAAATCCTTACTGTTTACCGACCTCGGGGCTTTTATCTCATTGTATATGGTGGGTTGTGCAACGGGCTTAGGCGGGTATTTAACGTAATAACCCGCCTTAGGCCGGGCTTCGATTATCCCCTTTGCTTCCAATCTCTGCAGGGCATGCATAACCGTCGCTTTTGAAAGATTTTGCTCCCGACACAAGCTACGAATAGAAGGCAGTTTCGACCCTGCCAGCCAGCGTTGTTGCTGAATACCTTGTAATAACCACTTTTCAAGTGACTGGTAGAGAAAGTCAGAAGCCATTATTTGTAAATCTGTTCCTATTGTTTTTAATAATTTTGAGCCTGTTTCTGTTTTTTGTACAGAGCTATTCTGCAGCAGTCAAAAAACTCGGTGAGAAAGATGGATAGAATTCCGGCTGTAGAAGTGCAAAGTCCCCCCTTATCAACTGATGGGAAATTCCATGTAAAACTTATAGAAGGGCGTTATCAGTTTATAAGACGATTAACGAGCTGGCCTTTAATTTTCCTTTTCTTTGCTGTCGTTTGGGTGCAACAGGATGGTCAGCCCTGGGTACTGTTTTCGTTTGAGCAGAGGACGATTTTTCTTTTTGGTAAGGCCCTGTCATGGCATGACTTGCCTCTTCTATCCGGTCTAATGATTACAGGCGGAGGTGTGCTTTTCTTCCTGTCCGTAGGCTGGGGAAGGGTCTGGTGCGGTTTTGCCTGCCCTCAGAGTATCTGGACCTGGATATTTATTCGTATTGAACAATGGACCGAAGGCCGGGCAAGGGAGCGAGCCAAAATAGATCAACAGTTATTTACTGGGCCAGGGTTCTTACAACGGCTGTTAAAACACCTGCTGTGGTTATCTGTTGCGGGAATTACAGCCATAACTTTTACCGGGTACTTTATCCCAATTCGAGAGATGACAACGGCTATCTACTCGCTTCAGGCTTCACCGGCGTTAACCTCATGGTTGATCATAATGGCGGCACTGACCTACCTGAATGCGGGCTTGGTGCGAGAGAAAATCTGTCTGCATGCCTGTCCTTATTCACGTTTCCAGAGTGTGATGTTTGACAGCAATACACTGACCGTCAGTTACGATAAAGAACGAGGGGAACCCAGAGCTAAGCGTCGATCAGACATTGGAAACAGCGGTGATTGTGTGGATTGCGATCTCTGTGTGCAGGTGTGCCCAACAGGCATAGATATTCGCGATGGTTTACAAGCGGCTTGTATCGATTGCGCCGCCTGTATTGATGCCTGTGACAGTGTTATGGCGAAGTTGAAACGACCAAAAGGGCTGATCGGATTTCGCTCCGAGGCTGAGCTAACAAAACAAACCCAAACAATAATTCGCCCGCGATTAATGGCATACGCCCTGTTAATTCTAGGCTCCATCTCTGCAGTGTTTTATGGCTTTACTGACACAACCGAACTGTTGGTCGAGATCAGGCGAGATAGAACAACACTCTATACTCAGCTGGACGATAACAGAGTGTGTAATAACTATCTCGTGAAGGTAGAAAACTTCTTACCGGAGCAAACTGTAACTAAGGTTTCTGTTCGAGGGCAGGAGAAGTTTGAACTACACGGACAACCGGTGATTGATCTGCAAGTAAACAACTCAGCCTGGTTACCTTATCGGGTGTGTGCCCATGACCTGAACAATGCCCGGTATGAACTGGAGTTTATATTCTCGAAGTCTGGAAGTTATGTCTCTAAAAAGACAACGTTTTTAACCGCTTCTATTTAACGAGCTATCAAAGAACGAGAAATTTGGTGGCTACTTTGATTAGGCCTTGCGCCAGACACTAGCTAACCAGGACTGTTGATCTAGCGGCAGCCCTTCGGGACGATAGTAGTGCTCCAGCTCGCTAAAGCCCGCTTCATGCAGATATCCCCGCCAGCTTTCGAGGTCATGATAGGCCCCGTAACGGCTTCTGTTCCAGCCTTCCTGATTATTCCCGCGTGGGTTCGATGAAAATAGAACCCCATCCTCTTTTAAGGTGCCATGTAATGCCTTTAACACGCTAGGCAGCTCAACCGATGGCACATGAAACAGAGATGCATTGGCAAAAACACCATCGAAGTGGGCATTTGGCAGATCCAGAGCCAGAAAATCCTGCTCCCAAACATCACAACCACTGTGCTTGCGAGCCAGAGCCGCCAGTGCATGTGAACCTTCCAGTCCAGTTGCTTTATGGCCCTGCTGAGTGAAAGTGATCAAGTCTCTTCCGGGGCCGCAACCGAAATCCAGAATAGAAAAGGGTGATTCACCGGATAGGTGACGGATCAGCGCAGCAATATTCTGGCTGACATCGTGATCACGAGTTCCTGCCCAGAAGTCATCCGCATTACGGTTGTAATGATCAAGCGTGGTCTCGGAAATAACCTTCAGTTCATTCTTTAGGCTGGTCATAAAAGGGTTTCATTCAAACTTAATCGGAAGGTACCAATATAATAGGCAATCTAAGTAAATCCTAGGGGGCTTGTTCATAGATTCCCTAGATTCGGTGGGTTTTATTGGAGGTATGAGTTAATAAAAAAGGGAGCATTAACAGCCCCCTTTATTGCTTAGCGGTTTGCAAAGTACATTGTCACTTCAAAACCGATACGCAGATCTGTATAGCTAGGTTTAGTCCACATCATATGTTTCTCCTGATCAGGCGAGCGCACACTAAAACGTCGCACTCTATTTAATCTCGTCTTAAGAACATTATAAGAATAGTTTGCTAGCGGTCGAATTACATAATTGAGAATGACTACTTGAGTCATAGGAAAACTCAATGGCAGACTTGATTTATCGATAAAAAGTCAGTCTGTTGGGAGAGATTAGGTTCCTTAGTCTACACATTTTGGTGCTTGAATATTTCTTACTCATGATTGATGCTGGACAACTAAAAATGACATTACCCCGATTTCTGAAGTAATGGGTTCTATAATAAAAATACAAAGTTGTGCTGTCCGGTATTGAGTTGTAATGAATTTCCTGGAAATTTTAAACCAACAGCCATATGGAATTGCAGAGCTGACTGCTGACGAAGGACGTTATCTCTTTTTTAATAAGAAAGAGCAGCAGATCAGAGGTCTATCAGACAATGAGATGAACTCCGTGTCTGTTTTTGACCTGTTCCCGCCAAAACAAGCCAATGAACTAAGATCTCTTTTTAATCAGTGCTCTAGCTCACCTGAAGGAGACGAGTTCCTCTTCAGATATCAAATTGAGCAGCGCTCTTATGAGATGAAACTGAGCAAAAGCAGCACAAATACGATTATCAGCTCCCTGTCAGATATTACCTCTCTTCTGAAATTGGAAAAGCAGTCTCAACAAGATCAGGAAACCATTAAATGCCTGAACGATGCAGTAAATGGTGCAAACATCGGTTGCTGGGACTTTTACCCTCAGGAAGGGCGTATCGTCGCTAATAAAACCTGGGTGACTCAGAAAAAATACCGGGATGAAGATTTTCGAGAGAATGCTGGGATATTCTCTGAGGTTGTTGATGGTCTGGACCGTTGGTGCACGATTGTGCACCCAGACGATCTGGAACCCACCTTTGAACTAATTGATAAACACTTAAAGGGCGAAACTGAAGTTTACGACGCAAAATTCCGTATGAAATGCGGGGATGGTGAGTGGCGTTGGATCCACGATGTCGGCCAGGTTTTTCAGCGCGACGAAGATGGCAATGCGATTCGCATGAACGGCGTACACATCGATATCACAAAAGCCCAAAAACTAGAAGAAAAAGTAGAGAAGCTGGCAGTAACCGATGCCTTAACCGGTTTGTTGAACCGCAGAAACTTCAAATATCTGTTCGAGGCAGTATCAGAACGGGCTAAAAGGCAAAGTAATTTGTTCTGCCTGCTGCTGATCGATGTCGATCACTTTAAAGCCTACAACGATACCTATGGGCACGTTAAAGGTGACAAGGTTCTTAAGAAAATCAGTAAAGCTTTAACAATAAATATCCGCCATGGGGAAGATTATTGTTTTCGTGTGGGTGGTGAAGAATTTGCGGTAGTTTTCACAGAAGAGGAAAAACCAGCCGCTATAGCTTTTGCTCAAAGAATAAAAGATGAGATAGAAAGCATTGAAATACCCCATGAGGAGAATACTGCCAGTGAATATGTCACCGTTTCTATGGGGTTAATGTGCACGAACGAATTGCAGGAAAAGGATCAATTAAACCGGATTTATAAACTTGCCGATGAGTTGCTGTACAAGGCTAAAGCGGCAGGCCGAAATGCGTTGATCTGTAATGATTGATGAGAATAGGGCGCACAACTTTCTCCAGGTTTAGCTCTTTAAGGACACTCAATGGCGGTTTAAGGCCGAAATGAGTGTTTTTTATCCAATTTTTATGTGAATCCATCACCTAAGGAAACTGTTTTCTGGTAAAGTTCCGCCTCCTGAGAATAGCCTGTGAACGCTAATATTCTCCTCTGAAACTTTTTACCTCCAGGACACTCCGTTGATTTCCGCTTCCAACATTACCATGCAGTTTGGCGCTGAGCCTTTATTTGAAAATATTTCCGCAAAATTCGGTAATGGCAATCGTTATGGTTTGATTGGTGCGAATGGCTGTGGCAAGTCGACTCTGATGAAAATTTTCAGTGGTGATCTGGTACCAACTGCAGGCAATGTTTCCATCACACCGGGTGAAAAGCTGGGTGTTCTGAGTCAGGATCAGTTTGCTTTTGAAGAGTACTCAGTGGTTGATGCCGTCATCATGGGTGACACCGAACTTTGGAAGGTGAAACAGGAACGGGACCGTATCTATTCATTGCCAGAAATGTCTGAAGAAGATGGCATGAAGGTCGCCCATCTGGAAAGTGAATTTGCAGAGATGGATGGATACAGTGCTGAAAGCCGCGCTGGGGATATCCTTCTGGAAGCGGGTATTGCAGAAGAGTATCACTTTGGCCTGATGAGCCAAGTTGCACCGGGTTGGAAGCTGCGTGTGCTTCTGGCACAAGCCTTGTTTGCGAATCCAGACATTCTGTTACTCGATGAGCCAACCAACAACCTGGACATCCACACCATCAGCTGGCTGGAACGTGTACTTAACCAGCGTAAATGCACCATGATCATCATCTCCCATGACCGTCACTTCCTGAATGCGGTTTGTACGCATACGGCTGACATCGATTATGGTGAGTTGCGTATTTATCCGGGTAACTACGACTACTTTATGGAAGCTTCATCGCTGATTCGCGAACAATTGCTGATGGAAAATGCGAAGAAGAGTGCTGAGCTGGATGAGCTACAAGCCTTTGTTAACCGCTTCTCGGCGAACGCTTCCAAGGCCAAGCAGGCCAGTTCACGCGCTAAGAAAATGGAAAAAATTGAATTGGCAGAAGTGAAAGCTTCAAGTCGTAAGATGCCTTACATCATCCTGAAACAGCATCAAAAACTTCACCGCCAAGCGCTGATTCTTGAAGACTTCGGTCACGGCTTCGACGGCGAAACACTGTTCTCTGAAGGTAACCTGATTCTCGAAGCGGGCGCAAAGCTGGCAGTCATCGGTGAGAATGGTGCGGGTAAAACCACCTTTCTGCGTTGCCTGATGGATGAGCTTAAAGCCAACGAAGGCACCATCAAATGGGCCGAAAATGCTGAAATTGGCTATTGTCCACAGGACAGTACCGCAGACTTTGATTGTGACCTGAACCTGTTTGAGTGGATGTCACAGTGGCGTACACCTAAGCACGATGATCTAAAAGTCCGTGGCATGCTGGGACGTTTATTGTTCACCGCTGATGACTTTAACAAAAAGGTTAAAGTCTGCTCCGGTGGAGAGAAAAACCGTCTGTTGTTTGGCAAAATGATGATGATGGATCTTAACGTTCTGGTAATGGACGAGCCAACCAACCATATGGATATGGAAGCGATAGAAGCCCTGAATAATGCCTTGGAAGGTTTTGATGGCACCTTAGTGTTTGTCAGTCATGACCGTGCATTTGTCTCTTCTCTGGCGACTCACATTATCGAAATTAAAGATCAGAAAGCCGTTAACTTCCACGGTACTTTCGATGAGTACCTTGCAAGTCAGAAGGTCGTTTCAGAAGTCGCGTGATTCAGCTAGCTCTATCTCCGGGTCATAGGGGGGCAACGGGAGCTAAAATTCTGTGTTGTTTATCTGAATATCAGGTCTTAAAAAGGGAGCATTGATTGCTCCCCTGGAAGCACTAGAGATCAGAAAACATAGAAGTTGTAAGATACATATACCATTAGAAAAGGTTTAGTTTTTATTCCCTCTCGAATGTACTGCTGCTGGCGATCAGAACCCCTGAGCCTGTTTGTTTGAGTTTACGACCGTTGCGCTTTTCCACAATCAAAGGAACACAACGTTGGTCGCTTTCATATATCTCAACGCAGTCCAGACATTGAAAGCACTCATCATAATCAATACTCCCATCTCTGTTTATTGATTCATATGCGCAGCTTTTTTTACAAAGTTGGCAGGGGGAACCACATTCCTCCCGGCGCGGCAGCCAGTTTATGAACCGCAATTTACCCAATATCGCCATAGCTGCGCCTAATGGGCAAAGGTAGCGACAGTAACCTTTATAGATCAATGTACTGGTCAGAACGGCGAGTATTGCCCAGAGAACAAAGGGCCAATAGCGCACAAAATAAAGAGTAATACTGGTTTTAAAGGGTTCAATTTCGACTAAACGATCTGTCCATACCGGGGATATAAATGCGGCAACAAGAATTGCAAGAAGCAGCAGATATTTTAGCTTTTTAAGAAGACGGTCCAGTTGATCGTTTGGCTCAAATGTTTGTAGGTTCAGGGTCGCGAGAATGCGGCTACTGAGTTCCTGTAGGGCACCAAAAGGGCATAACCAGCCGCAGAAAGTACCTCTGCCCCAGATAAAAAAAGTTGGAATCACAAAGGCCCACAGGACCAGTGTCATCGGATCATAAAGGAAAAAGTTGAGATTCCTGCCTGCCATTAAGGATTGAATTGTACCCGTGATATTCACAATCGAAAGCTGTCCCTGTGCATGCCAGCCTATAAAAAACAGGGTAAATAACAGATAACAGGTTCGAAACCTTTGCAGCCGTTTTGGCTGTGTCGTTACGAATTTGGGTTTGAGTAATACAACGCACAGGACGAGTAAACCCGCCGCAAGAATGGCGAGATCCCATTGCCGTTTTTGCCAGATTGAAACCCAGGTCTTATTCCCGCTGTCGGGTTCGAAGTAATAGGCTTCCGGAACCGTATATCTAAAATCAAAACTCTTGCTGATTGTTGGGAGGTAAACAATGTCATCCCCCCGACTGATGGAAAACTCAAAATCCAGGGGTAAGGCGATATCAATGCCTGAAGTGTCGATAATCCGGTAAACCATCCAGTCAGTCTTTTGCAGAGCAACCGGTAACTTGACGGTATATTCCGGGTTGTAGAGATCCATACGTTCACTAAAATCGAGATCACGCATCTCGATAGGCAGGCCTTCCTGACGCAGCAGAAGACGGTCTGATATACCGCCTCGCAGGGTTTTATCATGCACAAAAGAGTAACGACCAGTGCTGACTACCAGCATCGCATGGTCGCCGGTTTCTAGATTGTCCTGTAGAAACTTCCAGGACTTTGGCGACAGCAGGTTACGCCCAACCGATGGAATAGCCAGATCCATCACATACAGTTCAGTTAACAGGTCATTCGGGTGCTGCTTGGCAATCTCATCAATCCCGGCAGCGCGAGTCTCTGTAAAGAGTGCTTCTGCCTGGCGGTTAGTAATGCTGACTTTCTGGATTAAACCCTGTTCTATCAGACTGAGCCAGGTCATTTCAGTAAATAGCTCCATATCAATTTTAGCGATCAGGTCCGGGTCTTTACCTGCCCCAAAACCGAGTTTGGCACGGGCAACTTTTAAGGCTGATGACAGCAGTGTTTGATTCAAAATGCGGATGGATGCAGTCGCTCCGGAAATGCCATCCAGATAGGTGTTTTTGCCATCACTGGGTTTACGTTGGCCCTGATTATCATTGAACTTTATGTTGTGCATCAGGGATAAGCCTTTGTACTGTTCCACAAATTCGAACATTGGCTTTTCACCCACCCCGCCCACAAACATCGGCTCTCGGTGAAATAGCACCCGTACATCGAGAAAACTACCTTCGGTATCAATCACGACAAGCAGGTTATAAGGAATACCCATAAAACCGGGGATGGAGGAGTAGTTGATCGACTCATAGATATATCCGACTAGATTCAGGCCTGTGACCTCCTGCTTTAAAAGCGGCCATAGTTCCAGTTTGGTATCTTTATCTCCCACGACATAAGGGTCAGGGAAGAGAGGTTCTAATTTGCTCTTATCCATAATGCTGACCACTTTAATGCTAGAGCTTTCAACCGGACCCGCAGCGAAAGATGGATCTGAAAATCCGCAGAATAAAACCCATAGCAAAAATGCAGTAAGCCGGAAAAACATCCTGTATAACCTTTTGTCAGTAACTCTGGAAAACAAACTGTCACAACAGCCTGAAGTGCAGAATCATTTAAAAGGTTGTTTAGATAAAAGGTGTCAGAAAATTAAAAGAAAAGTGTAATGATTTTAAAATCAGAAGGTTACAGCTGGCTTAGAGGGTAGCGATAGCCCTGTCCGTGGACGGTTTCTATCAGTGAACGGCGGTTACGATCCGGGTCGATTTTCTTGCGTAAGGTCATTATATGCTGCTCAAGAGAGCGACTGTTGGGAATAAAATCCCGCCCCCAGCCAGCGTTGTAGAGGCGATCTTTACTGATCACCTCATCCGGATGTTCATGGAAGCATGTCAGCAACTTGAGGTCCCTGGAACCGATACTGGCTGTGAAACCTTCACGACTAATTGCCATACGTTTAGGGTCAACTTCCATATCCCCCAATATAAAAATGTGACTGGTATCTTTTTTATTCTGTTGTGGTTCAGAGGTTTTAAAGTATTTCACGTAAGCAAACGGCAGCAGCAACAATCCAGCCACCACAATCCAAAGATTACCGAGAGAAAAAGCAGGAGGTTCAATGGGCTGAAACAGCGCCTCAACCAATTGAGGCTTGGAAACATTTAAGCCTTTTGCCAACTCCTCAGAGTTAATCAATAAACAAACCGAAGATAGGCTGTTGGAGCAGAAGAGTATTGAATCCACCTCGATATCAAACGCTTCCCAGGCGTTGGGTTGAGCTGCACGACGGAGTGTTTGCAATCTGCTCAGGTTATGGGTGATTGCCACATCATAGATATGAGGCGCGGATTCCTGATCAGGAAAAACAAGGTGTCCCTGGGTATCCCAGATACCCACCGCTTCGATCAAAGGAAGAGAAGCTTGGCGTAAACGAATATCCGTTTGCGAACCATGAATGACTCCCTGCTGAAACCATGCAACTTCCTTTATCAGGAAGTGTTCTGCCTCAGCTCGGGTTTCTTCCTGGTTGCTTACCGCTTGCACCATCGAGTGGGTGAATATAAAGACTGCGACTAGCAACGCATTAAAAGTGGATTTCAGTAAGTACATGTTTACAGCAAATACCGCTCGTGTGTAGAGATCTTGAGTATCAGATTAATTCACAGGTTTCGGGCAGACAACGGTACTAAATATCGAAAAACGGTCTAAACCCCCATCCTAAATGAGAGGGGCAAAGATACCCCTGTATGATCATGATGATTTTTAACGGCGGTGTTATTCAGAATCTCGTTCTTTATTATTCAACTGGCGGGTGATCGTTTGCAGCGCTTGTTCGGGGTTATTTTCCAGTTCCAGCTCTGCAAAACATCTTATGGCGACTTCATGATCGACTAAATATTTCAAGAAGGGCTTATCTTGTTCAGATGCTTGTGCTTCCAGGCGGTGAAAGACCTCTAAAAACATCTCGGTTTCTTGGAGTATGATTTTCATCACTAAACGCCAGGGAAAAATGGGAAAAATTAGTCCCAGAATGCTTCCTTTAACTGCAGCAACCTTAAGGCTGGGCATGGGCAATTGATTCTGTTCAAAATATTCGAGAACACGGGATTTTGTCTGTATTTCCAACTGCCAGAGCGCTTCAGCTTTGCGCTTTTTGGCTCCGGTCGAAACATAGTAAGCAGATCGAAAAGAGGCTTCGCCATAGGCCTCAGATTCCAGTGTGACAATTAAGTCCTTAGATGGCTTTGGATACATAATGACATAACTCTCCCGTATTTATTAACAGATCATCAGCTCTGGCTGAAGCTAGTTATCTGTTTAACGGATTAGCCGTGTTGTTATGTCAGAAATATAAAATAAAAATGCAAAATTACTGCAATATCAGTGAGTTAACTGCTCAAATAGCGGTTAACTACGGTTTCCCCACATTTTGGAAACCGCCCGGTCAGATCCCAGAGTACCGACCACGATACAGGTAAAACCCACCACCAGAAAAACCAGTCCCGGGAGCAGGGCACCTACTTGCGCAGATGCATAGCCTAAACCGCAAACGACAGAGGCAAGGAACAGAAACAGCCCGCCAACCACTTTTAAAATGGTTCTATGAGACTTTTTATAAGCGTAAGGCTCGTCACCGGATTCAAAGATATTCAGTAATGGGGCAAACAGCTTTCTAAAAAATGCTTTCAAAAAAACCTCTCTCTTTCTTCTTAATATTCTTGCTTTACTTGTATGACAAACATTATAAAGCTTAGAAAAGGGAAGTGGTCATCCTTTCAACGTTTATTTCCATTCTGACCAGATCAACAGGATCCCCGAACTGAGTATAGATCGCTACATCAGCGGCATCCCGGCCATAGGCAATTGCTACGCGTCCGCCCTGAGGACCCATGACAGTCGGATCAAAGGTGTACCACCGACCACCCACATATGCTTCAAACCAGGCATGCAGATCCATAGGGACAAGCCCTTCCAGATAGCCAACAACCATACGTGCTGGAATCGACAGGGCCCGGCAACAGGCAATACCTAAATGAGCCATATCCCGACATACCGCCTGAGATCTTTCGTTGACTTCGCTGGCACTGATAATTTGCTGACCACAGCCGGGTACGTATTGCAGGGTCTGAACAATATACTCGATGATCGCCGTACACTGGTCATAACCGGGCGCCCGCCCTGCAACAATTGATTGCGCAAGTTGTGTAAAACGATCAGATTCACAGTACCGACTGGGCAGCAGAAAGGGGAGGGTTTCTTCAGTTAGGTTCTGGACTTCAATGAAGGGTGCCCCCGGTGCCATATCAAAGGCGTCGGGGCATTCAATATTAACCGATGTATGAATGGAAAACTGACCCGCAGGCGCGACGAGGCGTTGGCACAAATTACCGAACGGATCAGTGAATTCGACTGCCGTTACACTCGGTGATAATTCATACTGTTCGCGGGCTACCCACTGTTGATGCCCGCTGCGAGGGCGCAACATAAGCAAAAATGGAGTGTCGGCCGGGTTTAAGAATTCAAGAGCACAAGAAGCATGTAACCACATAATGGATCCTAATTTTAGTCAGAAAAAAGGGCCGTTTGTGCTAATGGGTTAAGGGTTCATCATACCCTTAATCACTATTGCGATATTTTAAGATCAGGCTAATGATTTCATGATCACTAATCGCGGCCGCCAGAGATTCATTTATAGATGCTCTCTGTGGCAGCTGGATGTTAAATTGGTAACGTAACATCTCCAGGACCTGTTGATCATTTTTTGGATCAAACTCTTTGCCAGCATAAATACAAAGGCGCTGATAAATAAAGTCTTTATTTGCCATGAAAGGCTGTTCTCTCGTTTTATATCAAGCAGATGGTCCATTAACTAAGACAGTTAATACTTAATCGGGAGTCTGTATGAAGCATCGCTTGTCCTTGCTATGCATTGTTTAAAGAGCTGGGAGCTTACTTTTATTACATAGCTCGCATCATATGCTTAAGCCAGATATAAAATCTGGAAAATGAATCAGGATGCGTAGTTAATAAAACTGCTATGAAACAAGATACTACAAGGTACTAGTTAGTGCGTGCATTTTAGTGCATGCATTAATGCTGTATTTCAGATAACGGAAGCATTTACTTCATAATGACTGACAATGTCGTTAATTGACAGCCCAAAGAAAAATCAGCTGAGGTTGTTAATCTGACGCTGGTGTTCCTAACGCATTTCCAACAAGTGGGAGCCTATACCAGCGGCTTTTATGCAATTTCTGATGACGTTTGCAGCCAGATTTGATCATCAGCCTTTTATCCCTGCTCTTCCCTTAACTTATCCCGGATATCCATCAGCAGATTGCCGTAGGCATTGGTCCCTTTAATGTCGCGTCCGCAGCCCCAGAAATAGTCGTACTGGCTGACCTCAGTAATGACAAGCTCCCCGGAATCCAAAAGAACCTGAGCCACCTCCGGATAAGTACGGCATTTAATATAGGTGCCTCGGGTCATAACTGTGACCTTGACCTTATCCCAGTCTTTACGTTTTTTATGCCATCTGCTTTTACCCAGTTTAGCGGCATCCTTGGGATGAGCGGCCTGCCGAATCTTCTCTACATAGTCGGCATCACCAAACTTCATTGCCTGGTAGTAGTGCTCTACCGAAGGCCATTCAAAACCGTCTAACTCAAAGGAGTGTTTAGAGTACGAGGCTAATGGATGTTCGGTATCAGTCCGTCTCAGGGTCAGACGTTTTTTTTCATCGTGGCTTAAAAACATGAGGCGTATCCAGGATATATCGTAAAAACAGTTAACCGGGTAAACATCCGTTAACCATTAAGTTTTGTTATAAATGACGGGCATCCTGCCTTTCCATTTATTCCACAGCTCTGATTTTATAGCTAAATCAGACATAAAATCAGCAACATTAATCCGGCTGGTTTTGCCCGCATCGAAGATAACATTTCGAACAGGCGTCTCCATGATCTCATATTCACTGACAGAATCTTCATTTATTAAACCATCGGGCCTTACAGCCACCCATTCAATCGTCGAGTTTTGCCCAACATGAACACGCAGAAAATCAGCAGCCAGCTCATTATCCAGATGTGGGGGGATTAAACAGCGTAACAACGAAACAACTATACGTTGCGACCAGGGCGGTTGCTCCGGGATATCCTGATTACTATTCCCCGTAGTATTCATCAGAATAATTTTAAAGTGTTTATCGGGAGCGGCGGAGCGCATGGCCCCGACAACTTTTTTCATTGCATCGGTTACCAGCCTCCGTGGCTGACCGAATATACCCTTGAACGTTAAATTGTGACCAAGACAAGAAAGTACCGCGTCACATTTTTTGATCTGCTCAGCAAGCTCGCTTTCCGCCATGGTGTTTATATCGCGTTCAAGTATCTGCAAGCCAGAATGAGCCTGATTTAACCTGTTCAGAGTTGAGTTATTCCGGACAACAGCAATTACCTCAACACCTTTCTTCAGCAGCAACTCTACGAGCCGCTGACCGGTTGCACCGCTGGCACCTAAAACTAATACTTTGTTCACGCACTGCTCCGTGTTGGAAGGTTAGGCATAGATACTCTCAGGCTTTTTCCGAATTGTTTCTTAGTTGCAGACACTTTTATCGACATAATTAATATCTACACCCGCCACCGGATTGGAACCTTCGTGGGTTGAGTTGATGATGTCCTGAATGTGTTTGGAAAAAGAGAGTGTGATGTTCTTAATCACATTCTCCTCTTTCAGGTAAGTATTCGCATCTTTACGGATCCGCTCTTTAACCAGAGAGTTCACCGCGGCATCAACGGTTTTTTCATGCTTCTTGCGGCTGGATTTGATGACTTTTTTAATCTTAGGATTCGGGTCATTTTTACTGATCAGAGAAGGCTTCGGCGAGTTAATCTGCAGATAACCGGGTTTATCCTCCACTACGCTGATGCACCAGTCCCAGTTCTCCGGGACTTTTATTCCAAAACTGAATTCATAGTCCCATTCATAGAGACGCTGCACATGGTCTTTAACCACTTTGCCCAGCTTCTTGTCATAAAAATACATATATTGGTTGGAAACCCGGGCAAAAATAAACTCAGTCACCCCGGATAAGGACGATTTCTTAACCTTTATTTCCCGTAACTCTTTCTCACGTTCTGCAATCTGTTCCGCTTCCGAAAGCTTCTGGGTGAGATGGACATAACCGTAGGTGGAAGCACCCACAAACCCAAGAAGAATAACAATCAGGACCAGCAATAATTTATTCATTGTGATTATTCCATTAATTGAGGGAAAACCTGACTGCTTTTAAAGTGCTTTCCGTGGTTTCACTGAATCGATAGTGCAATAGGGTAAGTCTGAGACTAAAGGGCAGGACTTTAAAAGACAAGGTTAGAAGCCTTTGCTGTAAAGTGTTTTGTTTTTATCGGGTGGACGATAGGCAGAGGTGTTGAAAAGGCTATATTGAGAGGAAGCAGCTGAAGGTGAGGTTGGATCTAATTGATATAAAGTTTACTTCGACCCCATGTTTTGAAGGAAACAAACGGAGAATTAGGATGGCACGATTGATTGTAAGTTTATTCATGTTTGTTCTGGCAGGCTTGGCTACTGCTGCGTCAGGTCTTGAGACGGTAAAAATTACGGACCGTGTTTATGCGTTGGTGGGGCCGTTGGAGCAACGTTCTGAAGCCAATCTTGGAAATAATGCGACCTTTGGTTTTATCGTTACTGAGAAGGGCATTATCTTAATTGACAGTGGTGGAACGCTGAAAGGAGCCAAAGCAATTGAGCAGAAAATCAGAGAGGTTTCTGGCCAGCCAATTATTAAAGTGATTAATACCGGAGGACAGGATCATCGCTGGTTTGGTAACGCGCACTTTATTAAGCAGGGAGCCAGCGTTTACTCATCTGCTGAAACATTGGCAGATCATCAGGCTCGTAAAAATGATCAGATAGAACGGATGTCCGGCTGGGTCAATAATGCATGGCAAGGTACTGAGCCAGCTTATGCTTCAGACATCGTTGATACAGTACATGATTTAAAATTCGATGACCTAACTATTAGAATGGTTCCGGTTGGTCCTGCCCATACTGGTGGAGAGATGTTGGTTTGGCTTCCTGAAGAGGGGGTAGTCTTTACGGGTGATGTTGTTTACACCGAACGTATGCTCGGTGTCGGCAGCCAGTCTCAGCATAAGCCCTGGATTGAAGCCTTCGACAAGGTCTCCGAACTTTCCCCTAAAGTAGTCGTGCCGGGCCATGGCCATCCCACAGATTTGGAAAAAGCCAAGAAGGATACTTTGGATTACTTGGTTTTCTTGCGTGCTCAGGTTGGACTGCTCATTGAAGATGGCGGAGAGATGCAGGATGTTAGCAGTATTGATCAGTCAGCTTTTAGTTACCTAGAAGTCTATGAACAAATACATATGCGTAATGTACAAAGGGTTTTTGAAGAGATGGAATGGGAATAAAAAAGTACTCTAGAGAACTTTTTTATTAGAAATCTATGATGCTTTATTCTTCTTTCTCTAATTAGTCCTATGCATTCAGTACATTCTGAATTAATGCTAGAAGTAATAAAGCGTAAGCGTTAGTCCCAATAGTATCGCAACCCAAAGTACCATACTGCCCGTTGGCCATGTTCTGGCGAGGATGCCGTGGGAGCCGTGGTGTTGTGACAGCAGGTCGAACAGGTGCATGGCGATTTTGCTGATGCGGGATCGGATATGCTGATCAATACAGCTGATCATTCCACCCACTTTGAAAACAAAATCCGGTAACAGGCGGCGGTACAGCCATTCTGCATCCAGATTTGTAGATTTCAGTTCTGGTGGGTAGATATGGGCCAGTTTCAGCCAGGTAAATGCCAGAGCCGAGAAGGCCAGTAGTTGTAGCTGTGCCAGCACGTGGCTGACATCATAAGCGCTGTATTCGATCTGATAGGGGAGCAGGCTATACAGCTGTTGCGGGAAGCAACCGATGCCTACACAGAACAGGGCTGCGATGGTCATCGCCAGAAGCATATTACCCGGTGGTTCGTGGGCGGTTTCCACATGTTTGCAGGGTTTGTAGAAGAAGGCGAAGAACGGAATTTTGATGCCTGCGTGGTGGAATACACCGGCACTGGCAAACAACAGCGCCAGCCAGACGGGGCTGTAACCTTCCAGCAGAACGGCACTGACGATCATCGACTTACTGACAAAACCACTAAAGAGTGGGAAGGCGGAGATAGACGCCGCGCCGATCATACAGAGCACGGCGGTTTTGGGCATTTTCTTATACAGCCCCCCCAGTTCTGAACCGCGCATCTCGCCGGTCACATGCAGTACGGCCCCCATGCTCATCATTAGCAGGCCCTTAAACAGAACATCATTAAAGGCGTGGGCCACTGCGCCGTTGATCGCCAGTTCAGTACCTATGCCAATACCCACCACCATAAAACCTAACTGGTTGATCAGGCTGTAGGCCAGTACCCGGCGCAGGTCGTTTTCGATAACCGCGTAGAATATCGGGAAGCATGCCATCATGCCGCCGATATAAATCAGTAGTTCTGTGCCAGCGAAACCGCGGGCGAGGGCATAGATCGCCACTTTGGTGGTGAAGGCGGTAAGGAATACGGTCCCGGTTACCGTGGCTTCCGGGTAGGCATCGGTAAGCCAGTTGTGCAGCATAGGGAAGGCGCTTTTAATGCCGAAGGCGATAAACAGTAACCAGCCGCCGGGTGCATCTAACCCTATATGGTTAAACTCAAGGCTGTTGCCGGCACTGGCGTAGATAATTGCGCCGCCCAGCAGCAATACCCCGGAGGTGATCTGGATAACCAGATAACGGCTGGCGGCGGTGCGGGATTCATCCGTACGGCGGGCAAAGATCAGCAGTACCGAGGTTACGGCTAAGAGTTCCCAGTAGATAAACAGGGTGAGCAAATCGCCAGAGAAAACCGCACCCACGGCGCTGGCTGCATAGGCGAGGGCGGCGACATCCTGAACTTTATCTTTTACATGCAGCGCATACAGAGCGCCGATAAATGCGGCGATATGGAACAGATAACCGAACAGAATAGAGAGCCGGTCGATGCGGGTTGGGTGCAGCTCCAGCCCCATGATCACATAGGTGGTGCTGTATTCCGATGGCATCACTAACAGGTTTAGTAACCCTGCCACTGGTGCCAGCAGCATTATGGTTGCCCGCAGTTTACCGGTGGTCACTAACAGCAACAGGGCTCCAACAAACAGAGGAATTGCCGGGGCAAAATGGGAGAACTGTTCAGTCATTGTTCTCCTCCTGCTTTTGTTGATGGTGCTGGCTCTGGTGGTTCTGGTAGTAGTCTTCGCTCCGCATAATCAGCTTCCGCAGCTCTTTTGCCAGCAACACCAGAATGACACAGGAAACAAAACCGTAGATGGCATAGAAGCCAAACATCTCTTCCCAGGGGTGTTGGGTGTGACGGTGTAGAATAAAATCCAGCCCGAACAGGATGACGCAGCAGGCGACCAGAGCGTGCACAATCCGCTTCACATTTTTAGGGTTATCGAGGAAATCTTTTTTCATCAGTTACCCTCCTGTTAGCGGCAATAAAAGGTTATAGAGTGGCTGCGGTTGCAGGAACAGCAGCAGACAAGCCAATGCAGTTATGGATGCTGCGATCAGGCTCGGGGTGGGGGCTTCATGCGCGCGACTGACCGGCACCACCGATTTAAAGAAAAATGCCCGCACCGGAATCTCCAGTAGATAGACCAGATTCAGCAACGAGCTGATCAACAGGGCTACGGTAAGAATCAGCATCTGGGCATCCACGGTACCCTGAACCAGCCACCACTTACTCCACATTCCGGCGAAGGGGGGAAGGCCGATGGTGGAGAGCGCGGCGATGGTATACAGGGTCAGGGTAACGGGAATTTGCGGTCCGGTACCGTTCATCTCGGAAACACAGGTTTTGTGGATGGCGAGTAAAATGGCACCGGCGCAGAAGAACAGGGTGATCTTGCCAAAAGCGTGGGTGAATATATGCATGCTGCCACCCAGAATACCGCTTTCCACGGCGAGCATGGCCCCCAGCACAATGTAGCTGAGCTGCCCGATGGTGGAATAGGCCAAACGGGCTTTGATGTTATCCAGCTTGAGAGCAATGACCGAAGCGGTTACCAGAGTGAAGCCAGCCAGGTAAGCCAGCAGATCGGCACTGAATAAAGTGTCCATAACATCCAGCCCGAACAGATATACAGACACCTTAAGAATCGTAAAGACACCCGCTTTTACCACGGCGACCGCATGCAACAGGGCGGAAACCGGTACCGGAGCCACCATAGCGTTGGGTAACCAGCGATGGAAAGGCATTAATGCCGCTTTGGCGGTACCCAGCACAAACAGAACCAGCAGAATATTCAGCAGGGTTTTATCGGTTTCCGGGTCGAAGATTCCACCCATCTGGAAGTCCAGATTACCGGTGAGTTGCCAGCTCCAGATCAGCGCCAGTAGCAGCAACAGGATTGAGGTACCCATCAGAATACCCAGATAGATACGACCAGCACGTTTTGCTTTATCTGTCCCCGTGTGCGTAACCAATGGGAAAGTTGCCAGTGTCAGAAGCTCATAAAACAGGAACAGGGTCAGCATATTGCCAGAGAGGGCTATCGCTTGGGTGATGGCAATAGACAGGGCAAAAAACACGTAAAAGCGGGTTTGGTTCTGTTCATTATGGCCGCGCATATAACCCACGGCATAAAGTGAGGTGACCGGCCAGAGGAAACTGACCAACAGCGAGAAACCAATGCCCAGAGGTTCCGGCTTAAGGACCAGAGGTAACCCCTCAAAGGGTTCTGCCAGAACCAACTCGGGCACCACTCCACTGCTGAATTGCAGGTAAAGCAGCAGGGATAAAATAAACAGATAGATACCGCCGATCAGTGTGATCGCTTCTCTCAGGTTGGGCTTTCTGGAGAAAAACGGTAAGGCTACGGCAATGCATAAGGGGGTTAAAATCAGCCACAGAAGGAGGCTCATAACGTACCTCCTGTCAGAACTAAGCTGGCCTGTTGAGCCAGTCCCCAGGTGAATTCGGTGTTAAAACCAAACCAGAGGTTGGCAGCGACCAGAATCCAGATAGGGATTAGCATCTGCAATGGGGCTTCTTTGACGGAGGTTTGTTGTTCCGCCGGTTGGAAAAACAGATGTTCAACGATCTTCCAGACGTAGATCACAGCCAGTAAAGAACCTACCAAGACCAAGATGGCAAGCGGCCAGAGACCGGCTTCCAAGGTTGCTTGTAACAGATACCATTTGCTGACAAAGCCGGCAGTCCCCGGAACCCCAATCAGGCTTAAACCGCCCAGAATGATGGCGATTGAGGTGTAAGGCATTTGGCGGATTAATCCCCGGCAGTGTTGCAACTCGACGCTACCCACCCGGTAAACCAAAGCGCCCAGAGCCAGGAAGAGTGCACCTTTCATCAACGCATGGTTAAACATATGTAACATGGCTGCGGTAATGCCGGATTGATTAGCCAGACCAATTGCTAACGCGATATAACCCAGTTGCGCGACACTGGAATAGGCCAGCAGGCGTTTGATATTCACCTGAAAAATCGCCACCAGAGAGGAGGAGATAATCGCAGCTGCCCCCAGACAGATCAGGATCAGATTCAGCGGCATCGCCTGTAACGAGAACTCCATATCGTAAATGCCGAGCAGAAAACGCAATAGCATATACACCGCGACTTTGGTGGCGGTGGCTGCCAGAAAGGCACTCACTACAGAAGGAGCGTAGGCGTATGCATTGGGTAACCACAGATGCAGAGGGAATAGTGCCAGCTTTAGACCAATACCGACAGTGAGGAATGCCAGCCCGGCACGCACGGTACGGTTATCGTAAAGCTCAGGTAATTTGCTGGCTAAGTCCTGCATATTCAGAACGCCGGTTTGCATATAGAGGAAACCGATACCGATCAGAATAAAGGTGGCTCCAATCGTACCCATGATCAGATATTTGAAGGCTGCATTCAGGGAGCGGCGGTCTTTACCCATGCTGATAAGGGTGTAGGAAGCGATGGAGGATATTTCCAGAAACACAAACAGATTGAATACATCGCCGGTGACACAGATGCCCGCCAATCCTGAAATTGCCAGCAATAGGGTGGCGTAAAACGGTACTATGCTTTGCTCTCTAACTTCCTGTTCAACCGAGCGCCGGGCAAAACACATAACCAAAAACGCGATGGAGGTGATCAGGATCAGAACATAAGCGCTGAGTAGATCGATACGATATTCAATTCCCCAGGGCGGTTCCCAGCCTCCGAGGGTGTAACTGATGGTTCCGCTGGTTTGAACCGCTTGTAATAGGTCCAGCGACATAAAGAACGCCAACCCCGTAGCTATACAGGAGAAGAACCAGGCCAGTGCGCCGCGATCAACCAGAACGCACAGAGGAGCACATAACATTGGAATCAGAATCACCAATACCGGGAAGTGTTCAGCAAAATTCATGGCTGATCCTCCGGTTTCGCAGGTGTTCGCTCATCCTGAATGCTATCCTCTTCGTCTTGCAGGTTATCCATTGCCTGCAGCTCATCTTCCTCTACGGTGCCATAGGCTTCTTTGATGCGGATGATTAATGCCAGTGCTACTGCTGTGGTAGAAACGGCGACCACAATGGCCGTCAGAATCAGAACGTGGGGCAGAGGATTGGAATAGAGCGTTACTCCCTCTGCATAGATGGGGACCTGCCCACCCTCAACATTCGCCACGCTGATATAGAGAATAAATACGGAAGCCTGAAACAGGCCTAGACCGATTATTTTCTTTACCAGATTGCCTTGTGAAATTACCACATAGAATCCAGCCATCATCAGAAAGATAACGATCCAGTCATTGAACAGACCGGGGGAGAATCCATTCATTGAGAGCCTCCTGATGATCTGTCAGATTTTACGGCCAGTCTGGCTCGGCCTGAGAAGGCGTAGAAGATGCTCAGAATCACGGAAAAGACGGTGACACCTACGCCCAGCTCAACCAGAAGAATACCTATATGCTGACCAGCGACCGGGTCTGCCGCCAGAGCGGAATAATCCAGAAAATGATAACCAGCGAGCAGGCAATATACGCCGACTCCCGAGTACAAAAGTACCCCTAAAGCTGCAAGACGTTTCAACCAATCAGGTGGAACAATCAGGCGGGCATCGCCCTCACCAAAGACAAGATCGTAGAGGATAAAACCACTGGCAAAAATTACTCCGGCCTGGAAACCACCACCGGCTCCAAAATCGCCATGTAGCTGAACATAAAGGCCAAACAGCAGGATAAACGGAATCAACGCTTTGACGACCACCCGCAGGACTACATGATCTCCGATGGCGGAACGTCCGGGGCGGGTTTCTGCGCTTTCCTGAATGCCCAGAATGATCAACACAGCCAGGCCTGCACAGAAAATTACGAAGGTTTCACCCAGAGTGTCATAACCTCGATAGCTGGCAAGTACGGAGGTGACCATATTCGGGATACCCACCTCTTTTGGGCTTTCCTGAATATAACGTGGTGCCACATGTTGATGTGACGGCGCATTCGGGTCACCCAGTAGGGGCGCATCCAGAGTACCGTATACCAGTGCCGCGCCAGTAATGGTGACAACAATCAGTGGCAAAATCGGATTATGTTTGGGCTTTTGCTCAAAGCGTCCGGTCAGGCGTAGTGTCGCAAGCATCAGGACTGATGTGACACCTGCCCCCACGGCTGCTTCGGTAAAGGCTACATCGATGGCATCCATGCTCAGGAAAAACACCGCTGTGACAAAACTGTAGATGCCGAACAACATGGTTACGGCAAACAGGTCCCGGAGTTTGATCGCAGCGACAGCAGTAATGGTCAGTAGTGCCAGCAGGGCGATATCAATCAGCGCTTCGATGACTCACCTCCTGATCCTTCAGGTTTCGACTGATCTCCATCATTTAGTAAAGGTCGTAAGCCACCATGCAGAGCAGCTTTGGCCATTGCGTGAGATGCGGTAGGGCTGGTGGCGAGCATAAACAAGGTAATCAGCATCAGTTTGAAAGTGTCCTGATTTAATTCTCCCTGATGCAACATAATACCAACCAGCAGCATTGGCGCTGCGAGTGTTTCTGTGACCCCAGCCGCGTGTACCCGGCAAAAGAAATCGGGCAGGCGTAACAAGCCTACGCCCCCGGTTAGGCAGAGAAATCCGCCAATCAGGAAGAACACAATACCGGTCAGTTCCAGAAAAGAATCCATGCTTACTTCTCCATCTCTGATTCAGGATTCTGATATTCAAAGAATCGCATAACCGCGATGGTGCCCATAAAGTTCACCATGGCGTAGAGCAGTGCAATATCAGCATAACCGGGCCAGCCGATGGTATAACCACCCACAGAGATGAGCAGCACAGCTTTGGTGCCCACCATATTGCCCGCCAGCATGCGGTCGTAGGCAGTCGGGCCTTTGCAGGCTCTGATCAAAGCCAGACCCATGGTTACCAAGATGGCAATCACTGCAGCGTATATCATGATTAGATTCCCAGTTTCCTGACCTGCTCTTCCATTTCACCCTCTTCAAGCTCTTCCATCATCTCTGGAGTGAGGGTGTGGACCATCAGATAATCGTCATGGACGTCTGTTGTTAGTGTGCCAGGGGTCAACGTGATGGAGTTGGCGTACAGGGTTTTTTCTCGGGAGGTTTTAAGCGAGGTGTCCAGACGTTTCCAGACCGGGTCTACCGGCATCTCCGGATGCCAGATTCTTTTTGCCAGATCGATGTTTGTGCGAATGATTTCCCAAAGCAGCCAAATGGAATAGTTCAGCATGGCAAAGCCCATACTGACTTTGGCGGGTTCCTGGTCCACACGATCCATACGCATCTGAAACCAGACTGTCAGTGCAACTGACAGGGCTCCGAATGCCAAAAACATCAGATTGTACTGGCCTGATAGCATCAGCCAGAACAGATATAACACGGGTACCAAAACCACATAATGCAGCATTACATTCCCCTTCGGCGTACAAAATAAGCCCGCACAGTTCCTGAAAACTGAGTATTAAGTTTAGTTTTGCTTGTGATAACCCGATACTGATCTTAGTCAGTTAAGGAACTTTTTTATTTTTGTTTTTCAGTATAGTCATATTTCATTTAGATGAAGCAAAAAAAACAGATAATGGTTAGTATGTTGAAATACATAGATAAAAAGAGCTTACCTCCAGCGTGAAAAGACCTTACATCATTGACCTTGAAGCATCAGGCTTTGGACGTGATAGTTACCCTATAGAGGTCGGTGTCGCTCTGGAAGAGGGGGAGCGCTATTGTTGTCTGATCTATCCGGACCCGAGTTGGACGCATTGGTCAGAGAATGCTGAGCAATGTCATCAGATTTCACGAGCTAATTTGTTGGAAAACGGTAAACCGATTGATCTGGTGGCTGATATGTTGAATACGCTGCTGGAGGGAAAAACGGTCTATTCCGATGCCTGGTCCTGGGATACAACCTGGTTAAATACACTGTTCAGTAAAGCCGACGTGTCGATGAGCTTCCACATCAGCCCTTTGGAAATGATTATGAATGAGGAACAGGTCGATATATGGGGTAGTTTCCGCGATCAGGTAATCGAGGATCTGAATATTGTCAGGCATCGTGCCAGTAACGATGCCTTTTTGATTCAGGAAACTTATCTGCGTACCCGGAAGGCGGTTAAGGGCTAAGTTCCGCTCCTGTCTTGATCAATTTATTTAAAGTTTTGCCCGAACATTTCACCAATGGCTTCGCTCAGCGCTTCACTGCGTTCCTCATTTCTGAACTGCATCAGGATCAGAGTTCTTAATATTGGCAGAAACATCAGATCAGAGAGAATCCTAGAGAAACCTGCTTGCCCTGCTTTGCCAATGGCCAGTTTTTCCAGAAATTTATGCAGAACTGCTGGGTCCTGAAGGGGCTCAATACAGCGAGTTGCAACGGCCACGATCACTTCAGGCTCCAGTGCGTAATCGCTATCTATAATCTTGCCAATCAGCTCAAATTTATTTGGCGTATTTCGGCAGTTGGACAGCGCACGGGTTATGGCCGCAATGTGATTTGCAGATGCGGTACCCCTGCTCAGTGTTTGTTCGGTCCGAAGAGCCAGGGCTTCAAAAAGATCATGGCTGGGTTCGATGCTTTCAATACAGGTACAGAGTACTTCGAATGGAGCGTCGGGCAGAAGAGGGATGGCTTTTGTCAGGATCTTACCGTTGCTGCCTTTTTCATGACGCACAACAAGGTCTGCAATGCCCTGATAACCGAGTGTTTGCCAGTTATCGAAACCATTTTGTCCAGAAAAATACTCCTGAGCATTTTCATAGTATTTTGACGCAGCCTGACCGGATGTCAGCGTTGAATAGGCATGGAACAGAGCCATTTTTTCCTGATCAGGTTTAAAGGAAAACGGGTTGTCTTTCAGCGCATCTTCAGGGGCTTCACCATTTTCTTCCATCTGTAAAATACTGCCGGCATTTTTAAGCAAGCGATTTAACAGATCATCCCGAACCGCCTGAACCAGAAAACCCTGTTCATCCAGTGGCAGCTTTAAGAACCAGGCAACCCCCTGTTCTTTGTTTTTTGGGTTCCACAGCATGAGGGCAATCCATGCGTGTTGTAGGTATGGCGTTGGGTAAGGTGTTTGCTGATTTTCAATCTTCTCGAACAGGTCCATAGAAAGCTTTTGAACACGACGTCCCATATCAAAGAAACGGATTTGAGCGCCGGTCTCGCGAAGCAGTTGTGCCAGAGAAGAGATATTTGTCATGAATGCCACCTTGAAATTTGGTGGGCAATTTTACCAGCTTTATATCTGCCAGCAATAAGACCTCAGAGTCAAATCAGGTGATAGCGGTTTTTACCTGCTTTTTTCGCCTGATACATCGCCTTATCCGCCATAATAATCGCTTCCTCAGCGCTTACCTGATCATCGTCCAGAATATAAATACCGATGCTGGCACTGGTTTTAACCGTATTGCCTTCAATGTGATATTCCGTAGACAGGGTTGTAATCAGCTTTTCAGCAATGGATATGCAGTCATTTTGTTGATCAAAATGGGTGATGACCAAAATAAACTCATCCCCCCCCATACGACAAAGAATGTCTGTTTCACGGATACTATCCAGCATTTTCTGGCTGAGTAACTGTAAAAACAGGTCACCCATTTTATGACCGTAGGTGTCGTTAATGGGTTTGAAGTTATCCAGATCGATAAAAATGACGGCACCCTGACGTTTGTGGCGACGGGCATTGGCAAGTAATAACTCCAGTTGCTTCAGCAGAAAACTACGATTTACAAGACCTGTAAGGCTGTCGTGGTTTGCTTGTATTTCTAGTTGTTTATTGGCTTCAGCCAGCTCTTTTCGCTGTTTTGCGGTGGAGTTAATAACGAAACCGGCAAAACTGAAACCAAATACGAAGATCAGAATCAGAATCTGGATCTGATTTGAAAGAATATCTTCGATCTGTTTTTCCGATTGAGCTCTGGCGTTGTTGTTTTGGCGCTGTTGCAAAGAGATCAACTGATCAAGAACCTGGGCAACTATGATCTGATCTGTCAGGGTCTGATTAAGTTGTTCGGTATAATCCACAGGGTTATCCGACATCAGTTTATCTGCAAAATCCCTTAACACCGGGGCTCTGTCGCGGGTTTCATTGTCTAGGTTGTTTAAGAGCTGCTTCTCTTCGGGACTGTTGGTAAGTGAGAGAAACTGTTTCCTGGCTTTTATATACTCCGCACCGTAGTGGTAAAACTGCTGGTAAAGCTCGTCGCGTTCAAACAGATCGTCCTGAAGAGTCATATGCCACAGAATAATGGCTCTTTCCCTTACCGCCACGCGCATATGTAAAACACTGTCCAGTTGCTTGTCATTTGCACTGGTAGTTTGGTTCAGCTCATCTCTGGATGCTGAGAAAAGGGCATAGGAATAGTATGAGGATGCGGCAAATACCAGAAATAGAAAAAAGAAGCCGAAGAAATAAATTTTAGACTTTGCATCCTGCATAACTGAATACTGCTCGATTTAAATTCAGATTGTAGTGCTTAATATTAGTCGGTTTTTTGAATTTATGGGGTGGCTGCAATAAAAAGTTCTTTTGTTGAAATCTTACTTAAAATCGCAAGTTTCGGGTGGAAGCTAATCCAAACAGAGCGTAAATTTGAGCTTTAAATGACTCGGGTTTGCAGGTTTTAAATGGGAAGCTCACAGCTACAGCATTATTTGTTGATGACCCGGGTCATTCAGCAGATCCAGTCAAATACAGTTCCGTCTCTCTCTCTTAATGAGCTCGCTGAACAGGTGGACATGAGTGAACATCATTTTCAGCGTATTTTCAGTAGCTGGGCCGGTGTTTCACCAAAGCGTTTTCAGCAGTTTCTGACTAAAGAGCGGGCAAAAAATATGCTGCACCAGAGTAAGTCAGTGCTCGAAACCTCGCTTGAATTAGGCCTTTCCGGCAGCGGTAGGCTGCATGACCTGATGATCCGGTGTGAAGCAATGACGCCAGGAGAGATCAAATCTCAGGGGGAGGGGATGCAGATCTGTTTTGGTACTGAGGTTACGCCTTTAGGTAAGAGTTTGATTGCCTGGACGGGCAGAGGTATTTGTTACCTTGCTTTCTACGACGAAACCCCTGAGGCGTATGTGAAGGAACTGATGGCTGAATGGCCAAACGCTGAATTTATTAGGAATGAACAAGGCGCCTCAGATTGGGCTAATAAAATCTTTATAAATCCTAAGCTTAACCAGCCACTCTATCTGTTGCTTAAAGGTACTAATTTTCAGATTAAAGTCTGGGAAGCACTGCTTAGAGTCAGCTCCGGACAGCTTGTATCCTATTCTCAATTGGCCCGGATTGCAGGGTCTCCCAAAGCTTCAAGGGCAGTTGGCAGTGCAATGGCGGCTAATAAAATTGGTTTTTTGATCCCCTGTCACAGGGTTATAAGAGAATCTGGCGAACTCGGTCACTATCGGTGGGGTGCCGAAAGGAAATCTGCTCTACAAGCCTGGGAGGCCTGCAAAGCAGAATAGTTTAGTGACTATTAGTTATTTGCCAGTTTTACATTCGCCATCAACCACGGCAACAACCTCTGGGTCGGCACAGGCTGCGCAGGTATTTGAATAGGTTTTAAATACCGTGGCAGAGACATAACCACATGCAGGAAGGTAGTTCATAGTGCACATTTCGGGTCTCTGTTCTGGACATGTCATGGCCTGATCGGGGATTACCTGTGTAGATTTACACGCAGAGATAGTGCAGACCATTAATGCCAACAGCATATACTTTGCTGGATTCATTGAGTGTTCTCCTCTGATTTCCCTTTAACTTTTTCCCTTAGTGTTTGCATAGCTACAAACAGTGATGGGATGAAGAAAATACCAACAACCGTCGCTAAAAGCATGCCGCCCAGAACAACAAAACCAATGGATATCCTGCTCATCGCACCCGCACCGGTGGCAGTGACCAGCGGCAGTACGCCTAAAATAAATGAGAAGGCGGTCATTAACACAGCGCGATAGCGTAGGTTGGCAGCTTCAGAAGCGGCTTCGATGATGAAATGCCCCTCTTCACGCAACTGTTTCGCAAACTCAACGATCAGAATAGCAGACTTACTCGCCAGCCCGATTAACATGACAATACCGATCTGGGCATAGAGGTTATTGGTTAAACCAGGAATTAACCAGAGCGGGATGATTGCCCCTAGTAACGCGACGGTTACGGAGAGCATAACAGCGAGAGGGATGGTCCAGCTTTCATACTGGGCAACCAGGAACAGGTAGGCAAACAAAACCGCCAGAGACATGATAATAATTACAAACCCTCCGGACTCCTGTTCTTGTTGGGTAGTGCCTGTCCATTCCAGAACATAACCTTCCGGCAGTGTTTCCTCTGCAATCTGTTCGAGAAGAGCGATACCTTCACCGGTCGATACGTTACCACCAAGCATGGCCGTTACAGCGGCTGATCGGTTCTGGTTATAGCGGGTGATCGATTGCGGTCCGAGTACCGGGCGAATATCCACAAGGGCACTGATAGGGACCATAGCCCCCTGAGTACTGCGGACATTCAGATGACCAATGTCTTCGATGGAGTCGCGGTATTCCATTTCCGCTTGCAGCATTACCCGGTAATTTCTGCCATAGATATTAAAGTCGTTTACGTATTGCGTCCCAAGTTGCGCCTGCAGTGTGGAGAACAGGTCACTCATGGATACGCCAAGAGCGAGAGCTTTATCCCGGTCAACTACCAGTTCCAATTGTGGAACATTGGCAGAGTAGGTGGAATAAACCCGGCTGAACTCTTCTCTTTGGTTGGCTGCGATTATCAGAGCATTGACGGTTTGCGCCAGCTCCTGTGGAGTACGGTTATTCAGGTCTAACAGATTTGCTTCCAATCCGGCAGCATTACCCAAACCGGGTATTGGAGGGGTTGGGAAGGCCATGATATTGGCACCCGGTATGGCGGCCAGCTTTGCATTAAGCTCCCGCAGAATTTTATACCAGGCCAGCTCTTTATCCGTTCGTTCATCCCAATGTGAGAGTACTGGAATTGCCAGAGCTGCATTAGGGGCGGCACCTCCCAGAATGCTGAAGCCCTTGATGGCGATGCGGTTTTCAACGCCTTTCTGTTCCTCGAGAATGGCGTCAATCTGTTTGATGACCTCTTCTGTACGGTTTAGCGAGGCACCATCTGGTAGCTGTACGTTGATAAAGAACGCGCCGTTATCTTCATAAGGCAGGAAACCGGTAGGGGTGGTTGAAAACATATGATAAACACCACCGCCCATGGCAGCCATCAGCCCCATACTGAGCATCAGGTTGCGGTTCAGGAAGCTTACTTTTTTGACGTAACCTCTGCGGGTCCAGTTGATAAATTGGTCAAATTTCCTGAAGAAGCCTGTGCTGTCACCGGAATTTTTTAACAATAATCCACAAAGAGCGGGAGATAAGGTCAACGCATTTAGTGAAGAAAAACATACAGCTACCGCTATTGTGACGGCAAACTCGGTGTATAACTGCCCGGTAATTCCCGGCATAAACGCAACTGGAACAAATACCGCTAAGAGCACCAGTGTGGTTGCTATGACGGGGCCGATTACCTCTTGCATCGCTTTGCTGGTGGCTTCTTTCGCCGGTAGACCTTCCTGCATATGACGCTTTACGTTTTCAACGACCACAATCGCGTCATCCACAACAATACCGATCGCCAGTATCAGGGCAAATAACGATATGGTGTTGATGCTGAAGCCTAACAGTTGCAGAACTGCAAAGGTGGCGATCAGGGACACCGGGATAGTGGCTGAGGGAATCAGGGTTGCTCGCCAGTCCGCCAGGAAAAGGAAGGTTACCAGCACAACCAGTGTGAAGGTGATAAACAGGGTTTCGACCACTTCTTGCAAAGAGGCTTTGACTGCAAGGGTCGTGTCATACAGAACAGCATATTCGAGATCATCCGGGAAGCGTTCACTCAAACGTTCAAGTTCAGCATAGACATAATCAGCAACTTCGAGAGCATTCGCCCCCGGGCTTTGGTAAATCGCGATGGTGGCCGCAGGTTTACCATTCATTGAGGAGGATGCACTGTAGCTTTGCGAACCCAGTTCCACTCGGGCTACATCCCTGAGCCTTACCGAAGCACCATTTTCGCCGGTACGCAGAATGATGTTTTCAAACTCCTCCACTGACTCCAGACGACCTTTAGCTCTAAGGTTGTACTGGAACTGCTGAGTTTTTGTTAGAGGCGGTTGCCCGATAATGCCGACAGAAGCCTGAACGTTTTGCTGTTGTATAGCGTTACTGACATCGGAAGGGGTCATCTCAAGTGCTTTCAGGCGATCCGGGTCTAACCAGACGCGCATGCCGTAGTCCATGGGGCTGAACTGGGAGGCGGAACCTACACCGTTAATCCTGGCCAGCGCATCCTGAACATAGAGCGAAGCATAATTACTCAGGTAGAGCTCATCGTAGCTGCCTTCTGGTGAATAGAGGTTAATAACCAGCAACATATTGGTGGCTTGTTTCTTGGTGGTTACGCCTTGTCTGACCACCTCTTGAGGCAATGCGGATTCCGCTCGGGCAACCTGGTTCTGAACATTCACCGCGGCCTGATCAGGATCGGTTCCAACCGCAAAAGTGATATCCAGAGTGTAACTGCCATCGTTGGCCGCAGTGGAAGACATATACAGCATGTTATCGACGCCGTTGACCTGAGCCTCGATGGGCGTGGCTACGGCAAGTTCAACCACCTCAGCATTTGCGCCCGGGTATTTAGCCTGCACCTGAACCTTAGGCGGCACAATGTCTGGGAATTGCGATACAGGTAAACCTAGGATGGCGAGGCCACCTGCAATCATAAGGACAATCGAGATGACCAGCGCAAATTTAGGCCGGTTAATGAAAAAGACAGAGAACATTGTTTACTCCTCTACCGCATTAACCAGCATGCCGGGTTTGACCTTTTGTAATCCTTCAGTGATGACCCGGTCATTCTCATTCAGGCCGCTAATTACCAGCCACTTACCTTCAAATTGTTGGCCCATCTCAACCCGGGTAATCGATACTTTTCCAGCATCATCAACCTGAATAACGAAATAGCCTTGTTTATCGCGTTGTACAGCGGATTGAGGAATCAGAATGCCGCTTTCCGGTTGTTTGCGTTTTATCTCTACGTGGACAAACTCACCGGGTAACAGAAGGTAGTTGGGGTTTTGGAAGGTCGCTCGCAGAGTAATGGTATCTGTTGCGATATCTACTTCTGGAGAGACAAAATTAAATTCCCCAGAGGCATCGTAGATACTGCCATCTGAGAGAATCAGGCGGGGTGCGACTGGAGGGTTGTCCAGATCTATCCCTTTACGGCGAGCGTCCAGCATTAACTTCTCACTGACCGACATTTCAACGTGTACCTGATCTATTTTGACAATAGTAGCGAGGGTACCGCTTTCAGGACTGATCAGATCACCCACGGAAAAGTTAGCCTTACCTATGCGCCCGGAAAAAGGTGCGATGATCTCGGTATAACCCAGATCCAATTCAGCTTTTTGCAGGCTAGCTTCGGCTTTAAGAACCTGTGCTTTGGCCAGGTCCCTGTCTGCTGCTGCCTGATCCAGCTGTGACTGCGAAACGGCCTGACGTTTACGTAACTGGCTGTTGCGATTCAAATTACTCTGCGCGTTTTTGAGAGACGCTTTGGCTGAGGCCAGATCTGCCTGAGCTTGCTTGAGCCCAATCTCGTAGTTAGCCCTTTCGATGCTGAATAACAGGTCCCCCTTATTGATATCCCGGCCTTCTGTGAAATGCCTTTTTTCCAGAAAACCGGATACCCGCGCCAGTAGGTTGACCCTTTCTGATGCCTGGATACGTCCAACCAGTTTGAAGGTGGGTGTAATATCTGTGATCGCAACTTTATGCACTAATACAGCGGGAAGTGGTTTCTCTTCAGCATGTAATGGCATGCTTAAGGAGAGTATGAATAAAAGCGTTAGGGAGATTAATTGCTTCAAACCGAACTCCTTGTAAAACAATGTATTAGTAACTTATGTGTTGAAAGTCAGTGTAGTCTGTACGTCCGGGAATACTAAATAGATTCGTGAAAATGCGCACAGCAAAAAAGATAAGGGCGCATTGCGCGCCCATATTTGAGTTATTCTAACCAGCCGTCCAGTTCATTGATGTCATCAGGACTCAATGTACCGAGCTGTTGTTTGAAGGTAATCAGATCCTGCACAAAGTTAAAACGGGCATTGGCATACTCAAGCTGAGATGCGTACAGCTGTTGCTCTGCTTGTAAAACATCGACAACGTTTCGGGTGCCGACCTTATAACCCTCTTCGGTTGCTTCCAGAGCAGTCTGGCTTGATTTAATACTTTGTTGCAGGGCTTTCACACTCAGTGATCCGGTGCGCAAGTTTCGCAACAGGCTACGTGTGGATTGGGTCACACCGCGCAGGGTATCTTCACGATTCTGTTGTGCTTCAATTAAACGCTGTTCCAGCTCACGGGATTTGGAGCTGGTGGCTCCCCCTGAGTAGATAGGCATCGATAGGGTCAGGCCTATGCTGTTGGTTTCGCTACTGACATCGCTTACGGCAGTGCCTTCATCGTAATCATGGCTGGCCGTTAGGCTAAGAGTTGGGTAGTGGCCGGCATGGGCAGCTTTTGCTGCACGTCGTGCCGCTTCAGAATTCTGGTCAGCAATTTTAAGCCCCAGATTTCCCTGCCAGGCTTTTTTTACCCAGGCATTTGCATCTGGAGGTGTCGGAGGTTCAATAGGGTAATCATTGGATAACTGGCTGACACCGGAATAGCTTTGACTGGTAAGACGCTCCAGAGCTTCATAGCTGTTATCCAGATCGCCTTCCGCAGAGATACGGGCGACCCGGGCATTATCATAAGATGCCTGAGCTTCCTGTACATCGGTATTTGCGATCAAACCTACTTCAAACTGAGCATTTACCTGATCAAGACGGCGTTTAATTGCTCTTTCCTGCGCTTCTGAGGTCGCAAGCGCGCTGTTTGCTCGCAGTACACCCAGATAAGCTTCCACCGTCCGCAGAATCAGGTTTTGTTGTTCAAGTTCGAATTGCAAAGCGGCCTGTTCTGACAGGACCTTACCCTGTTTGAAACTGAACCATGCTGAAGCATCAAAGACCGGTTGGGACAGTGACAGGGTATAACCGTGGTTGTTAAAGCTGGCAGTTTCCGCATCAATTGAGGTGGTGTTTGCACTCAGGCTTAGGTTGGGTAAAAGTCCTGCACGGCTTTGCTTCTCAACTTCTGAACCTGCTTTGTAAGAGGCCTGGGCCGCTTTCAATTGTGGGTCATTCGCCAGTGCCAGATTGTAGATGTCTGCTAGTTCACCCGCCTGGCTACCTGCACTCAGAGTGAGGCCAAGGATTGATAGGGATAGAGTTTTTCTTAGGGTCATTATGTCTGCATCCTTAAACCTGTTCAGGTTGTACTTCCTTAAATGTGCGCTTGCCGAGATAACTATAGACAGTGGGTATGACAAACAGCGTCAGGAAAGTACCAAACGTCATGCCCCCAACAATTACCCAGCCGATCTGATGCCGAGACTCGGCACCTGCGCCAAATGCCAGAGCCAGTGGGATAGCGCCTAATACCGTGGCTCCGGTCGTCATTAGTATAGGTCTTAATCGTAACGCAGAGGCCTCAAGAATGGCAGTTCGAAGATCTCTGCCCTGATCCTGGAGCTGGTTGGCAAATTCCACTATCAAAATACCATGTTTGGTGACCAGTCCTACCAGTGTGATCAAACCTATCTGGCTGTAAACACTTAACGAACCGCCACTGTAGTGCAAAGCCAACAGTGCTCCAAACAGAGCAGGAGGGACGGATAGCATGATGATTAAAGGGTTTTTAAAGCTTTCAAACTGTGCAGCCAGAACCAGGAATACCACAATCAAAGCCAGAGCAAATGTGATCTGAAGGCTGCTGCTGGAACTTTTGAATTCACGGGATGGACCGGTGTAGTCAAAGGTAGCCTGTGGTGCAATCTCAGCCAGATTTTCTTCAAGATAGGTAAGCGCTTCTCCAAGGCTGTAGCCGGGAGCTAACTGGGTCTGGAATTTAACTGCTTTCACCTTATCAAAATGGTTCAACTCCCGTGGAGCAACCGTCTCACTGACGCTGACGAGGTTCGAAAGCTGGATCATCTCACCGGAGTCGTTTCTGATATACAGGTCAGTCAGGTCACTCGGGTCGCGGCGCTGTTCATCCTTAACCTTCACAATGACTTCGTACTGTTCACCCAGACGTTTGAAGCGTGTGACTTCACGTCCGGACATATAGGTTTCCAGGGTCCGGCCTAATTCGGTGACATTAACACCCGCATCGGAAAGCTTGTCGCGTTTAACGTCGATCTGGAGTTCAGGTTTGTTCAGCTTCAGATCCGTATCCGGTTGCGCAAATCCTTCGTTTGCAAAGATCTTAGCCATCAACTGATCGGAGATTTTTTTCAGATCAGCATAGGTGCCGTTATATTTCACAATGAATTCAACAGGCCGGGAGATGAAACTCTGCCCCAGTGAAGGTCGGTTCAACGAGAAACTCATAATGCCGGGAATTCCGCCGTAGAGCTTGGGTGTTTGTTCCTGGGCAATGGTTTGCTGTTTCTTGTCACGTTCTTCCCAGCTATCCAGGCCCTGAAAAACCAGAGAGTTTGTTTCAGACGGGAAGCCTACAACCGCAAAGTAGCGGTCAGTTTCCGGTGTTTGACTGATAATGCTTTCTATCTGGCGGGTATAACGGTCAATGTAATGCACCGAAGAGCCATCGGGAGCCAGGGCAAAGTTTATGATCGTGCCGCGGTCCTCATAGGGCGCCAGTTCCTGAGGCAATTGATTGTAATAAAAGTAAGCTCCGGCAAAGCTTAACACCATGATTGCCAGCGCCAGCAGGCGAGAACTCAGAAGTTTGTTCAGCAGGCGCTTGTAGAGTTCTGTAATGCCATGCAGGAACGATTCGATCAGATTAAAAATTGCTGTGTGCCGGGTCTCATGTTTTAACAAACGGGAGGCCATCATCGGTGACAGTGTCAGAGCCACAAAGGTAGACACAACCACTGCTCCGGCAAGGGTTAACGCAAATTCAGTAAACAACTTGCCGGTTCGCCCTTCGGTATAAGAAACCGGAATAAACACGGCTACCAGAACCACGGTGGTGGCTATAACAGCAAAACCGATCTCTTTGGAACCTTTGAAGGCTGCTTGTATTGGGTCTAACCCGGCTTCTACATGCCGATAAATGTTTTCCAGCATTACGATGGCATCATCAACGACCAAACCAATCGCCAGTACCAACGCAAGTAACGTCAGGGTATTAATACTGAAACCCATCCACAGCATCGTGGCAAAAGCACCAATTAATGACAGTGGAATAGTGATGACGGGAATTAATGTCGCCCGGACATTTCTGAGGAAGAAAAACAGAACCAGTATGACCAGAATGCCGGCCTGGATCAGGGTTTGATAAACGGATTTGATCGACTCAGCGATGAAAATGGAGGAGTCATAAGCCACCTCTACCTGCATGCCTTCAGGCAGTGTGGGGCGGACTTTTTCCAGTGCTGCATAGATGCCATCAGAAACATCCAGTGGGTTAGCAGTGGATTGTTTTACTACCCCTAAGGCAACGGCACTTTCCCCTTTGTAACGGGTGATTCGGCGAATACTTTCCGGTGCAATTTCAACCCGGGCAACATCCTGGATACGAACAGGGTAACCGTTTTCATTACGGATGATCAGGCGCTTGAAGGCTTCAATATCGTTGACATCGGTTTTAGTTAGTAGAGAAAACTCACGTTCTTTACTTTCTATACGGCCTGCCGGAATTTCAACGTTTTGATTGCGTAAAGTGTTTTCAATATCCTGAGGAATAACTTTGTAAGCGGCCATCCGCAATGGATCAAGCCAGATACGCATCGAGTATTTACGTTCACCAAAGATACGGACATTGGCGACTCCGCTTACTGTTTGCAGCTGATCTTTAACACGCTGATCAGCCACTTCAGAGACTTCCATTATATTGTGGCGGTCTGAGTTAAACGCCAGCCAGATGATCGGCTGCGCATCGGCTTCCGTTTTTGATACCACTGGAGCATCAATGTCATCCGGTAGTTGTCCGATTATGCGGCTCACGCGGTCACGAACATCCGCAGCTGCGTTATCCGGGTCACGGTCTATGTTGAAGGTGATGGTGATCTGGGAGCTTTCGGAGCGACTGATCGAATTCATAAAATCGATGCCTTCGATGCCCGAGAGCGAGTCCTCAATAATTTGTGTTACCTGTGTTTCGATAATTGAAGCACTGGCACCGGTGTATTTGGTCTCAACAGTGACTACCGGAAGGTCAATCTTAGGGTATTCGCGTACGGTTAAACGGTCATAGGCGAGCAGGCCCACCAGTAAAACCAGAAAACTCATTACTGTGGCCAGTACCGGCCGCTTTATACTGAGATCGGAAAGGACCATTGGTTACCCCTGTTGATCGGTAGTTTTTTGGCTACCGTCGATGAAGATCGGAGTGACCGGCATACCGGGTTGCAGTTTGATCTGCCCGGATACAATGATGATGTCACCTTGTTGTAAACCGTCGATGATCTGAACCACGCCAGGGCGTCGCTGACCTAAGGTAACTGGAACGGTTTCCACTTTGTTTTCAGCATCTATCTTCATTACCAGAAAGCTGCCATCCTGTGGAATGATGGCTTGTTCCGGGATAACCACAGACTCTTTTCTTTCCACCAGAAGTTCAACCTGAGCAAACAGTCCAGGTCTTAGAAGCTCATTGGGGTTGGGTAACTTAGCCAATACTTCGATGTTGTGGGCAATCTGGTCAGAGCTTGGAGCGACTGCATATACCTGACCTTTAATTGATTCGCCGGGCAGGGCATCCACTACCACCGAGAGTTCACGACCCGGTTGAAGTAGTGATAGGTAGATTTCAGGTACCCGGAACTCAAGTTTCATGGTGCTAAGATCCGTTAGCTCAACCAGATCCTGACCTTCTTCGACATAATCCCCGGGGCTGACCATGCGTAAACCTGCGTAACCGGAAAAAGGCGCTTTGATGGTCATTTTGCTGAGTCGGGTTTGGGCTAATCCTGCCTGAGCCTGATCAACTCGGAGCTGAGCCAGAGTGCTGTCTCTGTCCTGTGCCGAACCCACTTTCTTTTTCAGTAGATTTGCTGCACGTTCATAATCGGTTTTACTCAGTTGAACACGTGCTTGAGCCGCTTTTAATTCTGCCAGATAGATCGATTTATCCAACTGAAACAGAGTGGTTCCCACTGGGATGTGCTGCCCTTCGGTAAATTGAATCTGCTCAATGCGGCCACTTTGTTCCGGGCGCAACATGATTGTTTCATTGGCTTTGAGAACGCCTACCGCTGTAACACTTTTATCCAGCTGTTGCGTGGCTACGGTGATTACCTCTGCAGGCAGGCCCTGAGCAAAAGCTGAGGTTGTCGTCCAGAAAAGTAGAGTGAATAGAAATAGGGAAAACTTGCGTTCCTGCTTAGGCATCTTTGCGATCTCTTTATCCGTAAGAGGCCTCATTTTAAACCTATTTGTGCAAGGGACAACGCAAGATTATGTAAAGATTTGCAACAATCTGTTTGATACTTGCCTATTTCTACGAAGTGCTGGAATTTTTTTGCTGCATCTCACCAAGAATCCAGTCCCGGAAAGCCCGCATCCCGTTTGTTAGAGGCTTCTCAGATTCATAGGCCAGATAAAAAGCTTTGTTGGTATCCATGCTGATCTCTATGGGTTGGATCAGTTGCCCGTATTTTAATTCCCTTTCCGCCAGGTGTTTGTCGCCCAGTACAATACCTAAGCCTTCCATCGCAGCACCCAGAGCCAGAGAGGTACTGGAAAAGGTCATGGTTTTGCGTCCTGATGTGTCTTTTATACCGGCACTTTTAAGCAGTTCAGGCCATTCGTGATCACGTTTCGAAACATCAATAAGGGTATGTTCCAGTAAATCTGACGGTTTAGTTATTGAGCCTGTTTTAGCAAGCAAAGCCGGGCTGCACATTGGAATGATGCATACTTCACTCAGGAGATGAGCGTCCACCCCCTGCCAGGTTCCCTCGCCGAAGAAAATTGCCATATCCATGTCACTGTAGCGCAGGTCGATTGGATTCACAGATGCGGTTAATCTGAGCTCAATGTCCGGGTGTTTAGCCTGAAATTTTGTCATATTTGGAACCAGCCAACGGGTGAGGAAGGCTGGAGCCACACTTAAATTTACAGTGTCAGTGTTAGGGGTTGTTTGTAATTTGCGGGTCGCTATATCTATGTCGTCTAGCGCAGTTTGAATTGCAGCCAGATAGTTCTCCCCTGCAGGAGTCAGTTCTACCCGGCGTTTTACCCTATGAAAGAGTCCTATACCTAAAAATTCCTCAAGGGTTTTGATCTGGTGACTGATGGCGGACGGCGTGACATACAACTCTTCCGCAGCTTTGTTGAAGCTACCGTGCCTGGCTGCAGCTTCAAAGCTTCTCAATGCATTTAGTGGCGGTAAACGACGAATAATGGCCTCCAGAAGTATTGTTGAGAAAAATTCACCTTTTAAGTGAAAAACAATCGTTTGTTGCGTTGCAATATAGACCTTAGTATAGACCTCAACGTTAATCAACAAACACCCTGAATGCAAAGCCCTTAGCTATTCAGAGACGATCAGCTTTTTTGAGCCGAAAGATTTGTTTGAGAGGCGGGATTCTTTTTGTTTTGTTTTAAGTTGAATTTAATTGGTAATAGTCATGAATGATCAGCAGGAATTTTCCCTACGAATGACAGCAACAGGTGAAGTGGATATTTCTTATTATATGGAGCAGGCATCTTTTATGCGCGCTGAATATGTTAAGTACATTTTTGCTTCTATTAAGCGTGCGGCATTTGAAGTTCTGAGCTTTTCATTCTCTGACCGTTTCGGTAAGACTTGCAGCCATTAAGTTTAACGACTTTTTAGTAACATCCTGTTTTTGGCCCGCTTTTTAGCGGGCTTTTTTATGTCTTCAATTTTTTCTACTTGCGAAAAGAAGCAAGCAGTAGGGCGGCAGTCATAAGAGTTAACGCTGCAGCAAACAATACTAGTCCTTCTGCCATGGTGATCCCGAATAATAATTCAGGTGTATAACCACAAGGTTCCCAGGGTTCGAACATGTGAGGGAACCATTTATCCAGAGCAAACCATTGCGGTAACCCAGAATCCATTGAACAGGCTTCAACTATCCAGCCGCGCTCGACCCCCAGAGTTTTCCAGGAACGTTCCAGTAAGCCAATGGCTGATACTAAGATTCCCACATGGGCAAGGGATCGGACAATGGGGTATTTGTTCAGGCTTAACCCGAGAATGGCAATAATGATGATCGCCATCACCCATATCCGCACGTGGATGCAGAGCACACAAGGTCCGTAGTCCAACCCGTATTGATAGAACAGGGCTACGGATTCCATCGCAATACCCATTAGAATAAGGGTCAGCCAATACCAACTGGAATGGCTCAGTTTAGTGAGTATATTCAGCATTATCACATTCCTTTTTCTGGGTGTTTTGACGGAGTGTATCTAAATTAGTTCCAAAAAAAACCGAGCACTCTGGCTCGGTTTTTTTACCGCATCTGAAATTAACTTTCCAGTGCGTTACGGATACGCCCTAGCGCATCTTCCAGAATATCCAGGCTGGTCGCGAATGATAGACGCATATTACCCGGTGCTCCGAATGCTGATCCCGGAACTAAGGCTACACCGGCTTCGTTGAGCAGGAATTCAGCCAATTCGATGTCATCGCTGAAGCGCTCATCGTTATCAATGGCTTCCTGGAAACTAGGGAACGCATAAAAAGTACCGTCAGCAGGGATGCAGCTAACGCCTTTGATGCTGTTCAAAGTTTCAATAACGTACTGATGGCGCTCTTTAAATGCGACAACCATCTCGGCTACGCAATCCTGAGAACTTTCCAGCGCGGCCTGAGCGGCAACCTGTGCAATTGAAGTTGGATTGGATGTGCTCTGAGACTGGATCTTTTTCATCGCTCCAATCAGTTTTGCAGGTCCTGCAGCATAACCAATACGCCAGCCCGTCATCGAGTAGGCTTTTGATACACCGTTGAGCACGATCGTGCGTTCATACAGTTCTGGACAAGCATTCAGAATGTTAGCGAAAGGCTTATCATTAAAACGGATATGTTCATACATATCATCCGTTGCAATCATAACCTGCGGGTATTTCTTTAATACTTCACCCAGCGCTTTCAACTCGTCCAGAGTGTACGCCACACCGGTCGGGTTTGAAGGACTGTTTAGCACCATAAGGCGAGTCTTGTCGGTGATCGCTGCTTCCAGTTGTTCGGCAGTGATTTTGAAGCGCTGTTCCTGGGTTGTGGTCACAATAACAGGTGTCGCATCCGCCATTTTTACCATGTCCGGGTATGACACCCAGTATGGCGCGGGGATAACCACTTCATCGCCTTCGTTCAGCAGGGCCAGTGACAGGTTAAAGAAGCTTTGTTTACCACCACAGGAAACCAGAATCTGATTTGCAGCATACTCCAGACCATTATCCTGTTTGAATTTATTGATAATGGATGTTTTTAATGCCGGTGTTCCATCTACAGCGGTGTATTTTGTGAAACCTTCATTAAGAGCCTGGATAGCGGCCTGTTTGATGTGATCTGGAGTATCAAAATCAGGTTCGCCAGCGCCCAGGCCAATAATGTTCTTACCTGCCGCGCGTAGCTCTGCTGCGCGATTGGTAACCGCCAGCGTTGGTGATGGTTTGATGTTGTTGACGCGGTCTGACGGTTGGGCGTTCAAGCTGGATTCCTCTGAAATCTGTGATATCTAAGGGGGGTGATAGAGGGTGTAAGGGACACCCACTATCCGAGACTTTTTAAACTAGAAAGGATATTTAATTTATCGTATTAGGTGCCTCGCTTGGATTTAAAATATTCGATTAAGTTAAATGTTGAGCTGTCATGTAGCTCATTCGTATCTTTGTCGACCAGCTCCGGCAGTATCTGTTTAGCCAGCGTTTTACCTAGCTCTACGCCCCATTGGTCAAAAGAACAGATCTCCCAGATGACGCCCTGAACGAAAATTTTGTGTTCATAAAGGGCGATCAGCGCGCCCAGGGTTCTTGGGTCCAGTCTTTGTAACAGGATGGAGTTGGTTGGCCTGTTTCCGGAGTGCACTTTATGCGGAATCAAGCGTTCAATTTCATTCTCGGAAAGCGTGTTGCTTGAGAGATTTTTGCGGACCTCTTCAGGGTCGATACCGTTCATAAGAGCTTCGGTTTGGGCGAAGAAGTTAGCCATTAAGTTCTCATGATGACCTCTGACGGGAGTGCTGCTTTCTACAGATCCAATAAAGTCAGCGGGAACAATGGTATTGCTCTGGTGTAGGTATTGATAAAAAGCGTGCTGCCCATCAATGCCCAGAGCGCCCCAGATTACGGGCACAGTGCTATAGGATACCGGTTCGCCATCTTTGTTAATCGATTTACCATTACTTTCCATTTCAGCTTGTTGTAGATAGGCAGAGAAGCGTGCCAGTGGCCAGTCGTATGGCAGTATTGCTTGTGTAGTGTGACCCAGAAAAGTGCTGTTCCAGATGCCCATCAGTGCGAGCAGGGTGGGCATGTTCTTCTCCAGAGGTTCATCACGGAAATGGATGTCCATTTCGTGAGCTCCGGTGAGTAGCTCTTCAAACTGTTTAAAGCCCAGGTAAAGTGCGATGGGTAGTCCGATTACAGACCAGAGCGAGAAGCGACCACCGACCCAGTCCCACATCTGGAAGGTGTTGTCTGGGCTGATGCCAAAGGACTTAACGGCTTCTTTATTACTTGAAACAGCAACGAAATGTTTGGCTACAGCGCGGTCATCAAATGCGGAGGACATGAGCCAGTTTCTAGCTGTTTGAGCATTGGTCATGGTCTCGCTGGTCGTAAAGGTTTTTGATGCTACGACAAAGAGAACTCTTTCCGGGTTTAGGGGGCGCAGGACGTTAGCAATCTCTACGCCGTCAACATTGGAAACGAAGTGAACATTGATGCGGTCATCCGCATAAGGCTTCAGTGCTTGGGTGACCATACGAGGTCCCAGGTCTGAGCCACCAATACCTATATTAACCACGTCAGTAATGCGTTTTCCTGAGTAGCCTCTTCTGCGGCCTTTTCTAACAGAATTAACAAACTCTTTCATGCGATTGAGTTCGTGATTAACGGCATCCATTACGTTTTCGTTATCAACAAAAACCGGAGTGTTGGTGCGATTACGCAGAGCTGTGTGTAAAACTGCCCGGTTCTCGGTTGTATTGATTTTGGCGCCGTGGAACATTCTTTCTCTTTTTTCTTCAATGCCTGCCTCTTTGGCGAGGGATAGAAGATCTGAAAAAATCTCATGAGTTATCAGATTCTTGGAAAAGTCGAGAAGGATGTTTTGGGTGTTCAGCGAAAATGTCTCGAATCGATCGGGGTCGCTGGCAAACAGATCTCTAAGGTGTAGATTGTCGGCATTGTCGGCATGTTGCTTAAGGAGCTGCCATGCTTCTGTGTCGCATATATGAGACATTTAAGCCTCCTGTGTTAATTGTTTTAAGTATTGGTATGCGGAATATGTAATCAGATAAGTGTAATTTACGTAATATTTACTATAAATCAAGTCTTATTGTTGTCTTTTTATATAAAATTACGTAATATTTTCTAAATTCAGCTTCCTGCTATGCTCAGAATAAGCTATCTACTATTATTTGAAGCGGGTGGTTCTGCTGGGTTAAGCATATAAAATTAATAAAAGAACAATAGAGATATGCTTCTGTATTGATGGAACTATCTCAGTAGAGGAGTAGCGTCTATGCATCCCATTGTAGAAAGTGTTACAGCACGTATTTGTGAACGAAGCAAAGACACTCGGAGCTCGTATCTTGATCAAATGAAGAAGGCTGAAGAGAAAGGGGTGCATCGTTCCAGCCTTTCCTGTGGCAATCTTGCGCATGGTTTTGCTGCCTGTGGGCAGTCTGATAAGCAAGCGCTTAAACTTACAAATGCTGTCAATGTGGGTATCGTCAATTCCTATAACGATATGCTTTCCGCTCACCAACCTTTCGAAGTCTATCCTGATTTAATTCGTAGCGCTGTGCGTGAAATGGGTTCTGTTGCTCAGGTGGCTGCGGGCGTTCCAGCTATGTGTGATGGTGTTACTCAAGGGCAGCCAGGTATGGACCTGAGCTTATTCAGCCGTGATGTGATTGCTATGTCTACGGCTATTGGTCTTTCTCACAATATGTTTGACGCTGCTCTGTACCTTGGTGTCTGTGACAAAATTGTGCCCGGTTTATTAATTGGTGCTATGCGCTTCGGACACCTGCCAACGGTATTTGTGCCTGCTGGGCCTATGCAAAGTGGGTTGCCTAATAAAGAGAAGGCACGTATCAGGCAGGAGTATGCTGAAGGTAAAGTAGGGCGTGAGGAGTTGTTGCAGTGTGAGTCAGACTCCTACCACAGTGCGGGAACTTGTACATTCTACGGAACTGCGAATACAAACCAGATGGTTGTTGAGGTTATGGGTTTGCATTTGCCGGGTGGAACTTTTGTTAATCCGGGCACGCCTTTGAGAGATGCGCTAACCCGTGAAGCCGCTCAAAAGGCTGTGAAACTGACAGCTAAAAACGGTCGTTTTACTCCACTCTATGAGATTGTTGACGAGCGTTCGATTGTTAATGCCATAGTTGCATTGCTGGCAACGGGTGGTTCTACAAACCATACGATGCATATTGTCGCTATTGCCCGTGCTGCCGGAATAATCATAAATTGGGATGATTTCTCTGAGCTTTCATCTGTTGTTCCGCTATTGGCCAGGGTCTACCCGAACGGCGAAGCCGATATAAACCATTTCCATGCTGCGGGAGGTGTGGGCTTTTTGATTCGTGAGTTGTTGGCTGCGGGTTATCTGCATGAAGATGTCACGACTATCATGGGCAAAGGCTTATCAAAATATACTCAGGAACCATTCCTGTTGGATGGAAAAGTTCATTGGAAAGATGCTGCGACCTCATCTCTGGATAAAGCTGTTTTAGCACCTGTTTCAGAGGCATTTAGCAGTGATGGTGGCGTAAAAGTTTTAGAGGGTAATTTAGGCCGCGGGGTGATTAAAACATCTGCGGTTGCAGAACAGCATCGGGTTGTTGAGGCACCGGCGATTGTTTTCGAGAATCAGGACGATATTGCTGATGCTTTCAAGCGAGGAGATCTTGATAAAGACTTTATCGCAGTGGTTCGTTATCAAGGACCTAAAGCGATAGGTATGCCTGAACTGCACAAGTTAACGCCTTATTTAGGGGTTCTGCAGGACCGTGGATTCAAAGTTGCCCTGGTAACAGATGGTCGAATGTCAGGGGCATCGGGCAAGGTGCCAGCGGCCATTCATGTTTGGCCCGAAGCAATAGAAGGCGGCCCTCTTTCTAAAGTTCAGGATGGTGATTTAATCAGGCTGGATGGTGTTAACGGAACCTTAGAGTTGCTTGCTGATGATCAGTGGCTGACACGTTCTGTGGAAAAAGCCTCTATTCCTGTTGAGTATCATATGGCAATGGGCAGGGAGTTATTCTCCTCATTCCGTAATCAGGTGAGTTGTTCTGAAGAGGGCGCTACTGTATTCGATTTTTCGGAGATTAATGGATGACCAGTTACGCATTGGTTTGTGATGTTGGTGGAACTAATGCGCGGTTTGCTTTGGTTCCAGAAGGCGCTACTCAGGTGGAGCAGGAACTAACATTACAATGCGCTGATTACTCCAATATTGATGAAGCCTGCCGGGTATATCTGGATAGAGTTTCCGTATCGGAGGTGAGTCGTGCATGCCTTGCATTTGCGTGTCCAGTTGATCGTGAAGAGATCAACATGACCAATAATCATTGGCGCATTACTCGCGCAGGTCTGGCTGATGTTCTGGGTGTGAACAGCCTGAAAATAGTCAATGATTTTACTGCAATGGCATTGGGTATGTTGCATGTCCCTGAAGACGAACGGGTCTGCATAAATTCTGGTGAATTCAGCAGTAAACCGAGATTGGTTATAGGCCCAGGCACTGGGTTAGGTGTATCTGCTCTTGTGCCTGCTGGGGACGGTTGGATTCCGTTGTCTACTGAGGGCGGTCATATCAGTTTTGCTCCTGTCAGTGAGAGGGATGTTGAGATATGGCGTCTCCTGCGAGAAAAATTTGGTCGCGTGTCTGTAGAGCGGCTTTTGTGCGGCATTGGACTGGTAAATATTTACAGTGCGCTGTGTGAAATAGAAGGTGTTCAGCAAGAGCTGTTTAGCCCTAAAGAGGTGACTGATGCAGCTCTTCTTGGCGAGGATGCAGTAGCGGTTCAAACTCTGAACGATTTTTGTCGCATTTTAGGCGCTGTTGCTGGTGATAGCGTTTTAAATATTGGTACTCTCGGCGGGGTGTATCTCTGTGGCGGTATTTTACCAAGAATGAGCGACTTCCTGCTTGAAAGTGAATTTATGGCAGGGTTTCAGGATAAAGGCCGTTTCACTTCCTATGTTGAATCAGTGCCGGTCAGTTTATGTGTTGCTGAAAACCCAGGTCTTCTTGGTGCAGCAGCGGCACTGAATAATGCCAATGTTAGAGGGTGATAGGTGTGTCAAAGGTAACTTTGCAGAACTTTATCGAAGGCCTGGAGCTTGGTAGTTATCTGATTGCCTGGCATGGTTTTCCATTAGGGATTGAGAAACACCCATGGGGGGAATTGGCTTATTCGCTGCATGGTGGTCAGGTGGTTTTCTTCAGGCCGCAGGGGCAAAAACCCATTTTGTGGTTGTCTGAGCAACTTAAATCTCACCCTGCTGCTATCCGTGGCGGCGTACCTATTTGTTGGCCTTGGTTTGCTGAGAACCCTGATGATTCGTCTCAACCATTTCATGGTGTGGCGCGAACCAGTGAGTGGATAGTCACATCTCAGGAGTTTACTCCGACAGAGGGCCATTTAACCTTAAAACCTGCGCATGACATATATCCAGGCCTGAGCATTCAAGAAGATATTATTGTCGATAGCCAATCAATTAGTATTCGTATAACCACACATAATTGCTCTGAGGAGCAGAAAACGATCACTCAGGCATTGCATACCTATTTAGCAGTTTCTGGATTGGAAAATATGGAAATCAGAGGTCTGTCAGGTTGTCGTTATGTCGATAAAAACCTATCAGGTCAGACTTCCACTCAAGAGGGTGAGCTTACTATCTCCGAGGCAACTGACCGTATCTACTTAAATGGGTCGGATACAGAGATTGTCGATAATGCCTGGGGCAGATCTATGATTGTTCAGCATACGAATAGCGCTTCGACAGTGGTTTGGAATCCTGGCGCTAGTGCTGAGTCTATGGTTGATGTAGGGGAAAGTCAGGGGAATTCATTCGTGTGTGTGGAAACTGCGAATACCGAAGCCTTTGATGCCGTGCGTCTCGCTCCTGCAGCTTCATGTTTCATTGAAACGAAAATCTCATTGTGAATAGATTCCCTTCTACCAGGCTTGTTTTTGTAGCCGCTAGGGTGGTTATTGTTAATGAATAAACCGCTGGATTGGTGGAAGGGTGGGATCATATATCAGATCTATCCGCGTAGCTTTTATGATAGCAATGGCGATGGAATTGGTGATCTGCCCGGTGTGATGGCAAAGTTGGAATATGTTGCGTCACTGGGTGTGGATGGCATCTGGCTCTCACCTTTCTTTACTTCCCCGATGAAAGATTTTGGTTACGATGTATCAGACTATCGGGGTGTAGATCCTATGTTTGGTTCATTGGATGATTTCAAAAGATTAGTCAGTAAAGCCCATCATTTGAACCTTAAGGTCCTGATTGATCAGGTAATCAGCCACACATCTGACGAGCATCCATGGTTTAAAGAAAGTAGCAGTAGTCGGGATAATTCTAAGTCCGATTGGTATGTATGGGCAGATCCCAAACCCGATGGCACACCTCCCAATAACTGGTTATCCATTTTTACGGGCAGTGCCTGGCAGTATCATCAAGAGCGTCAGCAGTACTATTTGCATAACTTTCTTGTCAGTCAGCCGGACCTGAACTTTCATAATGAAGAGGTGCGTAAGGCGAACCTTGAGAATATGCGGTTCTGGCTTGATCTGGGAGTCGACGGCTTCAGGCTGGATACTGTTAACTTCTACTACCATGAGGCAGAACTCCGGGATAACCCTCCCATTACCTCTCTTGATAAAAAGAATCCCGCTCTACCGGCAACAAATCCTTATACATGGCAGCAGCATATCTATGATTTAAGCCGCCCAGAAAATATCGGGTTTATATCTGATATCCGTGAGCTGCTGGATGAATATCCGGGCTCTACGTTAGTGGGTGAGATAACCGATGATAAGCCTTTGCAGCGTATGGAGGAGTACACGCAAGGGCAGGACCGGTTGCATATGGCTTACACCTTTGATCTGTTAACAGATCGTTGTGATACAGCTTATATCAGAAATGTTATTCAGCAGTTCAATACCATTGCCCCCGACGCGTGGCCCTGCTGGGCTCTTTCTAACCATGATGTGATCAGAAGTGCGAGTCGCTGGGGGATGGCTGAGGATGCGGAAGCCTATCCATTGATTATCCTTGTGATGATCATGTCCTTGCGTGGAAGTGTCTGTCTGTATCAGGGGGAGGAGCTGGGCCTGACTGAAGCTGAGGTCCCGTTTGAAAAACTTCAGGATCCTTATGGCATAAGTTATTGGCCAGAATATAAAGGTCGTGATGGTTGTCGTACCCCAATGGTGTGGAATAGCTCTTCGTGTGGAGGTTTTTCTGAGGTTGAGCCCTGGTTGCCTATAGATGTACGCCATTTAGTCAAGAGTGTGCAGGAGCAGGATAACTCACAAGAATCCATGCTAAATAAACTCAGACGGTTTATTAAGTGGCGTAATCAACATCCTGTACTACTTAAAGGTGAGTTGCAGTTACTCAAGGGTAATGATGATGCACTCTGCTGGATTAGGAAGTTTGGGGATGAATCTGTATTAGTAGCGATAAATCTCACCTCTGAATCGATTAAGGTCGATTGGGCTGGAGGTCTGTTGCGTGTTCTACAAGGTCATGGTCTGGGCGGTAAGCTGCGAGATTCGGAGATAATATTACCGGCCTACCAAGGATTTTTCGCAGAGATAATTTCCTGAATTATCATGGAGGCTGTTAAGTTACGGTAGATAGGGATTACTTAGCGAGAGAATAGGGTGTCATAAGTGATGATCACCCTTAGAGATCGATTATCGCTTTAGGCGAGCAATCGTTTCTTCTGCCAGATGTTCGATAGCCTTCCAGTCTTTATTTTCAATAAGGCTTTGTGGTGTAAGCCATGAGCCACCTACACACATAACGTTCTTCAGGCTGAGGTAATCTTCTGCATTATCCAGATTAATGCCGCCGGTTGGGCAGAATTTAATATCGCCAAAGGGGCCGGCATAGGCTTTGAGCGCATCTGCCCCACCTGCAATACTGGCAGGGAAGAACTTGAAGCGTTGGTAGCCATGACGAAGACCTTCCATCATTTCTGAAATAGTCTGTATGCCGGGCAGAAGAGGGATCGTGCTATCAATGCCCGTTTCTAACAGTTCAGTTGTCAGGCCTGGGCTTACAATAAAGCGAGCTCCTGCTTCTTCCGCAGCTTTGTAAAGCCCAGGTTCGGTAATGGTGCCTGCGCCAATCATTGCTTCTGGAAGTTTTTCTGCAAGCATATGGATGGCATCCAGAGAAACTGGTGTCCGCAATGTAACTTCAAGAACACTAACGCCTCCCTTAAGAAGGGCTTCTGCAACAGGAAGGGCTTCTTCTGTTGTTTGAAATGTTAATACAGGGACTACCGGCGACAATGCACACAATTCATCGACTTGTGTTGTTTTTGATTGGGGTAACTGTTTAGTCATATTTATTTCCTATAAAAAGCGGTATGGCCCTTATGGACTCCAGTAAATGGTCAAAGGGTGGTTTAGGAATAAGCGGACCGGCATGGAATGGATATCATCGTCCATGACTGCGCTTTTTAGAGTTTCAAGCTTGTCTTCACCTTTGAGGTGTAAAATTCTTTTTCTGCTCGCCAGTAATTTGTGTGCACTCATGGTCATTCGGTCATGAGGGGCAGTAGAGGGTGTTACGGCACAGCAAGTATCGGTAGTATCCAGAGCGTTCTGCAATTGCTCGGATTCAGGGAATATCGAAGCAGTGTGACCATCATTACCCATTCCCAGAACGGCACAGTCCAGAGCCTCAGGAAGCCCCGAAAAGCTCTCATTGCAAAGCGGCACGGCAGAATAGGCATCACAGTCCGGTTTCCAGAAACCAATAAAATGGGTTCGGTTCGGGTTGCTTGCTAACAGATGTTTAATGAGTAAGGCTTCATTGCTGTCTTTGTGTGTTGGTGGTACCCAGCGATCATCAACAAGCGAGACCGTCATCTTGTCCCAGGGCAGTGCTTTTGAACTTAGAGCCTGGAACATGGGGATTGGAGTGCGCCCACCTGAAAGAGCTATCGATGCTTCACCTCGAGCGGCGACTGCGTTGGTTACAATCGTTTCAATCTCATCACTCAAGGCAATGCATACGTCTTCAGCGCTTTCGAAGCGTTTAAGCTCAATATGTGCGGGCAGGTTTAATTCACACTTGCTCATGCCAGTGCCTCTTGTCTGCTGCAATCATTTCGTAAGACTTCTCAGGCCCCCAACTACCGGCAGGGTATGGAAGAGGAGAAGATGAAGTATCCAGTAGGGAGATAATTTGATCACACCATTTCCAGGCATGTTCAATTTCATCACTTCGGACAAACAGGTTTTGATTCCCATTGACTGCTTCCAGCAATAATCTCTCGTAAGCATCAGGCACTCTGTCCATGCTAAAGGCATCGGAGAAAGACAATTGCAACGGTGCTTTTCTAAGCTTCATCCCGCTTTGCAGGCCTTGGTCTTTGCTCAGAATCTGCAGGGAAATACCTTCGTCCGGCTGTAACTTCATAGTTAGCGTATTTTCAGCTATGGAGCGTTGCTGGGGGTCAAAAATATAATGCGGTTGTTGTCTGAAGTGCACTGTAATTTGAGTCAGCTTTTCTGGCATTCTTTTGCCTGTACGCATATAAAACGGTACGCCAGCCCAGCGCCAGTTTTGTACCTCAGCTTTTATAGCAACAAAGGATTCGGTGCTGCTTTCTGTATTAGCGCCTTCCTCTTCAAGGTAGCCTGGTACTGGATTGCCATCGATTTCGCCTGCAGAGTATTGGCCATGTACGATATGGGTATCCAGTATCTCTGAGGTGATAGGGCGGAGCGCTTTAAGTACTTTAACTTTCTCGTTACGTATTGCGTCAGCACTCAAGTCGGATGGCGGGTCCATGGCGACAAGGCAAAGGATTTGCAGCAAGTGATTCTGCAGCATATCGCGTAGTTGTCCGTATTTGTCGAAATAGCCCCAGCGACCTTCAATACCGACTTTCTCTGCCACTGTGATTTCTACATGAGAAATGAAGTTCTGATTCCATTGGCTGCCAAATAGGTTGTTGGCAAATCTCATTGCAATCAGGTTTTGGACGGTTTCTTTGCCTAGATAATGATCAATACGATAAATCTGTGATTCATCAAAGTATTTCGCGACTTCGGAGTTAACTTCCAGTGAGGACTCAAGGCTGTGTCCTATAGGTTTTTCCAAAACCACGCGGCTGGTTGGTGATAAGCATCCGCTGGCATCCAGGCCCGCACTAATCGCACCGTATATAGAAGCTGGAGTGGAATAGTAAAAGAGGCGAACATTGTCGGGGTGTTGATCCAGTAGGGAGCTAAGTGTCTGGTAGCCTTCTTCGGCAAAAAAATCAAAGCTCAGGAATTGAATCTTATTCAGAAAAGCTTTGAGTTCGTCTTCGGTAAATTCGTTGTCGGGAAGGAACTTTCGTAAATTCGCTTCTGATTGTGCGATCGCTTCTTCATGAGTGGTGTCGCGTGCCAAGCCAAAAATTCGAGAGTCTTCAGGCAGTAGCCGTGCTTTATCTAGCTGATACAGTGCAGGGAATAGCTTTCTCTGAGTGAGATCCCCCATCGCACCAAAAAATACTATGTTACAAGCCGATTCAGCTAAGTTCATGGTGTTGGCCTATTATATTTGTTTATTAAACAACTCTTTTTGTCTATTTTATAGCGATTAGGGGTGTTTTTTCAATTTATTTCTGTAAGTTTACCAAAATTTATTGTTTTTGTGCTTTGCGGTTTATGTTTTAGCATTAATGTAATTCTTTGCATTGTCTTGTTAGAATGCTGATTAGCCTTACGGTGCTAAGCGGGTTCGCGGCTCTCGGTTTTGTTTTTCTTACTTAAGTTTATTCGAGTGTGCGCTGTGATCTGTTTGGTTGTACGTAGTTAAATTACTTTTTACTGGTATCGGTTTAATGAATCTTCTCAATACAATTCGTCAGAATTTAGAGTCCCTTAATAAATCGGAGCGTAAAGTCGCAGATGTTATTCTTCGTGATCCTAAAGCGGTGACGAGAATGAGTATAGCTGCGCTGGCTCAGGCGTCTTCTGTTAGTGAGCCAACCGTAAATCGTTTTTGTCGCAACCTCAAAACCGAAGGTTATCCTGATTTTAAATTGCACTTGGCGCAGAGTCTGGCTGAAGGTACGCCTTATGTGAGTCGTAGCGTAGAGCAGAGCGATAGCACTGAGGAATATACAGATAAGATCTTTTCTTCCACGATTGTGGAATTGGATAGTTCGCGTAAAGGTGTAAATCATACGCTGATTAATCAGGCCGTGGATTATCTGATCCAGGCGAAGCAGATATCCTTTTTTGGTATGGGTGCCTCGGGTCCTGTTGCAATGGATGCGCAGCATAAATTCTTTAGATTTAATTTGCCGGTTACTGCCTATGACGATGCTTTGATGATGCGCATGGTTGCAGCGGCAGCTCATACAGGGGAGGTGATTGTTATTATCTCTTACACTGGGCGTACAAGGGATTTGGTCGAAATTGCACAGCTGGCCAGAAGTAATGGTGCGGTTGTGGTTGGGCTAACGGCTGAAAATTCGCCATTGGCAAGGGAGTGTTCAGTGTTGTTGTCAGTACCAACCCCAGAAGATACTGATGTTTATATGCCTATGACTTCAAGAATTGTTCAGCTGACATTGCTTGATGTATTGGCTACAGGGGTGACTTTGAGAAGAGGTGAAGAATTTCACAGTCATCTGAAAAAGATTAAAGATAGCCTCAAAGATACCCGCTACCCTCAAGACTGATTGAGGTCGTGATGATGGATTTAAGTCCGTCCCTGGACTTAAATCTACCTGTTCTTTATCCAGTATCGGGTTAAGCCTGAAGTACCTTCAATGTGTTGGTTCCACCCTGTGCATTCAGGTAGTCACCTTTTGTAACGATGACCAAATCTCCTTTTTGAACAACCTTGCGCTGCAGGAGTTCATTGATCGCCTGAGAGTTAATCTCTTCCGGATCCATTTTGTCTGCATAGAAAGGAATTGTTTGTACGCCACGATACAGAGCTACTCTGTGTTGTGTGTCCTCTCTTCTGGAGAAGGCAAAAATAGGCAAAGAGGAGCGTAATCTGGACATGAGTTGCGGTGTTGAGCCGGACTCTGTCATGCAGATAATCGCTTTTACTCCCACCAGATGATTGGCGGCATAGACTGCTGACAAAGCGATTGTTTCATCGGCTTTGTGGAAGTCTTCATGCATGCGGTGTTTTGAGCGTTTGGTCGAAGGGTGGTTTTCCGCGCCAATACAGATGCGTGCCATAGCTTCAACCGCTTCGGTTGGGTAGTCGCCTGCTGCTGTTTCTGCGGACAGCATCACAGCATCGGTTCCATCCAGTACAGCGTTTGCAACATCAGATACCTCTGCCCGGGTGGGCATAGGGCTGCTGATCATAGATTCCATCATTTGGGTGGCTGTGATCACTACAGTGTTCAGGGTTCTTGCTCGGGAGATGATCTGCTTTTGAACGCCAACCAGTTCTGCGTCTCCAATCTCTACAGCAAGATCGCCTCGTGCCACCATCACTGCTTCTGACGCGTTTATGATGCCATCCAGGATCTCTGGATCAGCGACAGTTTCGGCGCGTTCAATTTTGGCAACCAGTCCAGCGGTAGAGTCAGTTGCTTCAAGTAATGCACGGGCTTCGTGCATGTCTGAAGCATCTCTTGGGAATGATACGGCAAGGTAGTCTACGCCGATTTCCGCAGCGGACTTGATGTCCTCTTTGTCTTTCTCCGTCAGGGCTTTGGCGGAAAGGCCGCCCCCCAAACGGTTGATGCCTTTATTGTTAGATAACCAGCCACCTACGCGAACGATGGTGTTTAATCTATTTTCAAGTGTCTCAATGACTTGCAGAACGATACGTCCGTCATCCAACAGGAGAATATCATCTACTCTGGCGTCTTCAATCAGAGCGATGTAATCAATGCCTACTTGGTGCTCATTGCCGGAATCTTTCTCAAGCGTTGAATCCAGAGCAAAATTGTCTCCAACGTTTAAGTGAACTTTCTGTTCGGCAAAGCGGGAAATTCTGATTTTGGGTCCCTGGAGATCACCAAGTATTGCCACGAAGCGGCCGTGCTTTTTCGAGATTTCGCGTACCAGTGTTGCGCGCTCATGATGATCCTTGGCTTCCCCGTGAGAGAAGTTGAGGCGCACTACATCGGTTCCGGCCAGAATTATTTTTTCGATCTGTTCTTCGCTGCTGGTGGAAGGACCCAGAGTGGCGATTATCTTTGTACGTCTCAACATTTTCTCAGGTTCCTTAAACGGTCGCATTCATTAGTGCGAGCGTGTTATCAAGCATTCTGTTGGAAAAACCCCATTCGTTGTCGTACCAGGACATAACTTTTACCAGGCGGCCGGATACTTTGGTTTGGGAGGCATCGAACACTGAAGAGAGAGGGTTGTGATTAAAGTCAGTCGATACCAGTGGCATGTCGTTGTAACCCAGAACAGGAGATGCATCTGCTGCATTTTTCAGAAGCGCATTTACTTCCTCTACAGATGTTTCTTTTTCAGCGATAAAGCTTAAATCAACCAGAGAGACATTGATTGTCGGTACGCGAACGGCCATTCCGTCAAATTTTCCAGCAAGCTCTGGCAAAACCAGGCCTACAGCTGCTGCAGCTCCAGTCTTGGTTGGAATCATTGATTGTGTAGCTGAGCGGGCACGGTACAGATCGGAGTGGTACACATCTGATAGGTTCTGATCATTGGTGTAGGCATGGATTGTTGTCATCAATCCGCTTTCGATACCAATGTTGTTCTGCAGTACCTGTGCTACAGGGGTAAGGCAGTTAGTTGTGCAGGAAGCGTTAGAAATAACCTGATGCGACTGGCGCAACGTTTGATGGTTTACGCCAAACACTATAGTGTCATCTACGTCTTTGCCTGGGGCGGAAATTATGACTTTATCTGCACCCGCTGTTATGTGTTGAGCTGCTTTTTCGCGTGAAGTGAAAAGCCCTGTGCATTCATACACTACATCGATATCGAGCGCGTTCCAGGGTAGTTCAGCAGGGTTTCGGATAGCGCTAATAGATATCTTATCGCCATTTACGCAGATGGTTTCGTCATCATGGCTTACTTCACCAGGGAATTGACCGTGAACGGTGTCGTATTTGAAAAGGTGGGCGTTGATTGCGGCATCACCCAGATCGTTGATGGCGACTACCTGAATTTCTGAACGGTAGTTATTTTCATAAAGAGCTCGCAGAACATTACGTCCAATGCGTCCAAAGCCGTTAATAGCGACACGAATAGGCATGGGTTTGACCTCGGTATACTAGTTTTATTTTTAATGTTACATAAATTATAGTAATTAATGTAAAAAATAAAGTTAAATTTACGTAACATTACTAAATTTCAACATGCGCAATGGGGCAGGCATGCTTTTTCGCATGCTCTAAATATTGATGTTGGTCTAGCTTGGGAGGGTTTGCAGACGTTGAGCCAGGTAGGCGTCGTAATCTGGGATTGAGATGGTGTGCTCGGAATTCATCAGTGGAGAGCTGAGCATGAAATCGGCGGTGGTTCTATTGCATGCTACGGCAACATTCCAGGCTGCTGCTACGCGCAGTAGGGCTTTGACGTCTGGGTCATGCGGCATAGGTTCAAAGGGGTCCCAGAAAAAAATAATCATATCGATTTTTTGTTCAGTGAGCAGGGCACCGATTTGCTGGTCACCTCCTAGAGGGCCGCTGATTAATTTGGTTATTGGTGTTTTGAGTTCATGCTCAAGTAGGTGACCTGTTGTGCCGGTGGCAAAGAGCTGATGTTTGTTTAAAGTAGCAAAATTTGCGTGGCACCAGGACAGCATTTCAAGCTTCATGTTGTCGTGTGCAATGAGCGCGATTCTTTTCTGTTCAGGAATGTTGAATAGCTTTGTTTCCATGGCGCGCTCCTCTTTATATGTGTCTGTTAATCTTTTTGTTTAAAAGACCGGACGGGAATGAAAAAATTAATTGTGAGAATGAAGTTATTCATTATTTCGCTCATTCTTCTGGCTAAAAGCGGGATGAGTTTCGGATGATTAGGTACGTTGGAATCATCTCGCTTTTGGTTGTTCTTCCCTCAATGAGCTCAAATAGCTTTTCGACAAGCTTTTGTCCTGCAATTTTGCAATCCTGACTGATTGAGCTTAATGAGGGGGTCATAAATTCAGATGAAGATATATTGTCATATCCAACTACGCTGACAGTATCGGGTACATCGATGTTGCGGCTTCTTAATGCCTGAATAGCTCGATTAGCGAGCATGTCACTCGCAGCAAATAAGCCATCAATGGTTTTATTATTTTGGGTAAAACTGGATATGGTCTTGAACCCACCATCATGAGTGTTTTCAGGGCAATCAATCAGTGTTACTTCTGCTTCGGCATTTTTCTCTAATACGGTATCTCTGAATCCTTCGAAGCGAAGCATGCTTTCAGGGCAATGAGTATTTCCAAGAAAGCCTAAGTGTTTTCTTCCAGAACCGATCAGGTGTTCAGCAGTAAGTTTGCCTCCGAGGTAATTGTCGGAGCCTACAGAAATATAGTTCTGGTCGGGGAGAGAAGCCCCCCAAACTACGAGGTTAGGATAGTCCAGGGCGATTTCGTTAAGAATATCGTGATAGATGTTCTGCCCAAGTACGATTACACCATCAACGCTTCTTGTCTCTACAAACTCTCTTAACCAGGAAGGGTCTCTGTTTGAGTGTTTTGCAAAGAGTAACTCATGACCGCGTTTCTCAAGCTCGTCTGCAAGTACTCCGAGCATTTCAAGAATAAATGGGTTTGTTGCAGGCAGCTCACCTTGCTCGGTTGGGGGTATTGGAACAAGTACGCCGATGGTGAGTGTTTCCCGCTTGCGGAAATTACGAGCTCTGGCATCCATTCGGTAGCCATGTTCTTTTGCTAATGCCTTTATCCGGTCACGTGTCTCCTTTGTTACCAGTTCGCTGCCGGAGAGCGCGCGTGACACTGTTGACTTAGATACGCCTGCTATGCGGGCAAGATCTGACATTTTCATAATTTTTCCGAAGCGGTGTCCTTTATTTACAGGCTGCATTGTAAATTGCTATGACCCATTTAAGGAATATAAATCCGTAAGGCTTGTGTTAGCGATGTAATTGATTCCTTTCTAATTGTGAGTCTTTCTTGATAGTACATTCAGGTTTTGATTTATGCAACCGGTTGTATTTTTTTATGCAATCGGTTGCAAGGCTATGAAATCGGTTGTATATTGAAATGCAATCGGTTGCACGAGTTGTTGTGTGATCGACTATAAGGTCCGGCTATCTCGATAGTTGTTCTTATTAAAAATAATAATTTTATGACACATGGGGTGAGGGTTTCCTCATCTGCGTTGAACGCAAATGAAGGTTATCGCACGCCGCCAAAAGTTTGGAGATACATACAAATGACTCGGATTAATGGCTTTGGCATAAGTATTCTTGCTGCCGCAGTAGCGGTTGCAAATATGGGCTATGCCGTGGCAGCTGAAGGGCCAGCTGCTGATGAAGAAGTGATTGTAACGGGTGTTGCGCAACCGACAACCAAGTTAAGTTCCACTAACTCCGTAACAGCACTTCCGGCTAGTGATATTGAAAATTTTGCTCCACGTTCTACTGCGGAAATCTTCAGAAACCTGCCAGGTGTACAGGCGGAAGCAACCGGTGGTGATGCGAACGCAAATATAAAGGTTCGTGGTTTGCCTATCAGTGCGGGTGGTGCACGTTATCTTTCTATTCAGGAAGACAGCACACCATCTTTGCTCATGGGTGACATGGACTTTGCAACTTCCGATAGTTTCTTGCGATTTGATAATAACGTGAAATCTGTTCAGGCGATTCGAGGTGGTGCAGGTTCTACCCAGGCACCAAACTCGCCGGGCGGTATCATTAACTTCATTTCAAATGATGGTTCAAGTGAAGGCGGTTCTGTTGCTTACACTACTGGCCTTGATTACGATTCAAACCGTCTTGACTTTGATTACGGCAAGCCGCTGGATGATGGCTGGAAATACCATGTAGGTGGTTTTATCAGAAATGGTGAAGGCCCTCGTGATGTGCCAGATGATATGGAATCTGGTTATCAGATCAAAGCGAATGCAACCAAAGATCTTGAAAATGGTTTTGTAAGACTTCACTTCAAGCGTCTTGATGATAATGTTCCAACCTATTTGCCAGTTCCTGCTGTTTCTGATGGCAATGGCGGCTTCACTGAGGTGGGTGTTCCATTTAGCGATGGCACTCTTTACCTGCAAGGCAATGATGTACTGAACCGTTTGGGTGGTCGTGAGTCGACCAGTCTTACAAACGGTTTCTCTTCAGAAGTCACTACACTTGGCTTTGAAGGTGAGTTGGATATCAACGATACGACTTCCTTCGGTTTCTTGCATAAAGTTAATCAGATTTCCGGTCATTTCGTTTCTCCATTCCCTGCTGAAGTTTATACAGACGGAGATGGCGATACTGCTGCGCGTATTCACTACTTTAATACCAAACTGGACAGCCTGGACAATATGTTCACTGACCTGAACATTAAGAAAGAGTTTGAAACTGTTTCTGTTAAGGCGGGTGTGTTCCGTGGTGTTCAGGATTATGTCACGCAATGGGGTTGGAATACCTACTTTGTTAAGTTGGATGGTGCTTTAACACCAACTACAGGTCCAGCCGCTGAGCCGAGCTTTGTTGCGGGTCATTCATTGTGGGGCGATTGCTGTTCACGTAGCTATGATCTTGAGATCGAGAACATTGCTCCATACGTATCTCTGACAGGTGATATAGGTGATAACCTGACCTGGGATGCAAGTGTTCGTCGCGATTTCTGGAAGGTTGATGGTACTTATGCATTCTCTGGCGCTGCCGATGCGGATGGTTACCTGACTTACGGAAATGCCAGCCCGGTTGATTATGACCTGTCTTACACTTCCTGGTCTGTAGGTGCTAACTATGCACTGACTGAAGATTCAGCTCTGTTCGGTAGTATCTCTGAGGGTGGTAGTGCAACTGCACCTTCACGTGTGACTGGCAGCTTGTTGGCAAATGGTGATCTGAACTCTGCAAAATCAGGTTATAGCACTGTAGAGCAGGTAGAAGTTGGTTATAAATACCGTGGTGATAATTCAGCTGTCTACGTGACACTGTTTAATGCTGATACTCAAGAAGCCGGTGGCTTCGAGGTAACAACTCAGACTGTTATTGAAAACTCCTACAACTCTAAAGGTATTGAGATTGAAGGTGAATATGACTTCGGTAATGGTTTTGCGGTTGCTGGTGGTTTCACTTACACAGACTCAGAAATTACTGCATCAAATGTTGCTGCGAACGTAGGCAACCAGCCTCGTCGTCAGGCTGACTTTATCTACAACATTACTCCTTCCTATACGAATGACAGCCACAATGTTGGCTTAAATATCATCGGTACTGATGATACTTACATTCAGGATAGTAATGAGGCCAAGTTTGATGGTTATGTTGTAACGAACCTGTTCTGGAACTACGACTTTGGCCAGGATATGTCTCTTAGCCTGAACGTGAATAACCTGTTCGATGAAGAGGGTTTCTCTGAAGGCGAAGAAGGTGGTCCATTCGCGGCTGGTGACTTCGTACGTATCCGTCCAATCAACGGCCGTACTGCATCTTTGACTTTACGTCATTTCTTCTGATGCTCCCTTAGCCTGTCTTCCTACCCCTTCAGGGAGACAGGCTCTTTTCGATACATCGTTGAAAAAAGGTTACAAAAAAATGAAAGCTACCCCCCTTAAATTTTGTAAACCATCTCTTCTCTTTGCTGCTGCAATCAGTGTTTCTGCTGCATCAGTAGGTGCTGATACTTTGGATCAGGCGCAAAAGATAGGGGAGAAAAAGGTTGCTGAGGCAAAAGTGTCTCAGGCAAAAATCGATAAAATTGTAGATACCTCACAAGAGCGACTGATCAAATACCGAGCTCTACTCAAACAGGTTGAAGGCCTGAAAGCATATAACGATCAGCTATCTACACAAGTTAACAGCCAGGTAGAGCTACTGGAACGTTTTGATAATTCTATTGCTCAAGTTGCGCTGATTGAGCGCCAAATGTCACCACTGGTTCAGAAAATGGCAACCAGTCTGAATGACTTTGTTGAGATTGATCTGCCGTTCCATACACAGGAACGCCAGGAACGTATGGCTTTTGTACAGGAAAGCCTTGCTGCTGCAGATATCAACGTAGCTGAAAAATTCCGTCAGGTTATTGAAGCGTATCAGATTGAAAATGAGTATGGCCGCAAGGTTAATACCTATCAGGATATTGTTTCCTTAAATGGCAGCCAGCAAGAGGTCGATGTGCTTCAGGTTGGACGTATTGCACTCGTGTGTCAGACCAAAGATACACAAACCTCCGCAAGCTGGAACCATGCCACTAAAACATGGGAAATCCTGGATAACGGCACCTACCGTAATGCTATTCGTAACGGTATCAAGATGGCTAAAAAACAAGCCTCAATTGACATCTTAACTCTTCCAATTTCTGCACCGGAGGCCGCGCAATGAAATTTTTACCGAATAAAGTCAAGGCAGGCCTCCTAGCGACTACGTTTGCAGTAATCGCCAGTATGTCTGTATCTGCCCCAGTACTTGCTGCCGGAGAGACAATTAGTTCTCAGGAGCTTTTGCGCCAGGTAAAAGATGGTCGCAGCAAAGATGCCGCAGAAAATAAGAAACGTGAAAAAGCTTTTCTAGCAGAAAAAGCTTCTCAGGAAGCAAAAATCGCCAAGGCTCAGGCTGAAATTAAGGCACTTGAGGCAAAAAGTTCTGAACTGGAAAAAGTGTTCAGTGCGAACGAGCTGCTAGTAGAAGAAAAACGTAAACAACGAGATGACCGTCTGGGTCAGTTAAAAGAACTCTTTGGTCATTTAACCGGTGCTGCCGGTGATTTACGCAGCCGTTTCCAAAACTCTATCACGACAAGTCAGTTCTCCGAGCGTGAAGAATTTTTGCAAGGCTTGATCAAGAAGATGAACAACGATACGGATCTGCCTTCGATTGAAGAGATCGAGCAGGTTTGGTTCGAACTGCACCGTGAGATGACAGAATCTGGCCGTGTCGTTAAATACCCTGCGACAGTGGGTACAGAAGAGAATCGTGAAATCGTTCGTGTAGGTTTATTTAACTTAGTATCGAATGGCGATTATCTGGCTTATGACTCGGATACTCGTAGTGTCTCTGTATTACCTCGCCAGCCAGCAGGCCTGGGTGAAGGTGCAAGTCAGTTACAGTCAGCTACTTCAGGTGTTTCTCCTTTGGGTATCGATCCAACAGGTGCTGTCGGTGGTGGTTTCTTAAAAGCCATTATCAATACACCTAACCTGGTTGAACGTTGGCATCAGGGCCAGATCGTAGGCTACGTGATTACTGCACTTGGTGCGATTGCACTTCTGGTAGCTCTGTGGCGCTTCATTGTTCTGGGTGTGATTGGTTCTTCAATCAAGTCTCAGATGAAGAGTGAAGAGATCAGCGAGAAGAACCCTCTGGGTCGTATTCTGAAAGTTTCTGAAAACAACAAGCATTCTGATACCGAAAGCCTTGAACTGCATATGGGTGAGGCAATTCTGAAAGAGAGCCCTCGTATTCTGGCAGGTCTGTCGACATTGAAGATTTTCTCAATGGTTGCACCTCTGCTGGGTCTGTTGGGTACGGTTACCGGCATGATCATCGTGTTCCAAGCGATCACTATCTACGGTGCGGGTGATCCTAAAGCGATGGCAGGTGGTATTTCTGGTGCTTTGATCACAACAGTACTGGGTCTGATCGTTGCGATTCCTACGCTGTTGCTCTACACGGTGCTGAATAACAAAGCACGTAATCTCCTTCATATTTTGGAAGAGCAAAGTACAGGTGTTGTCGCTGAAAGAGCGGGCAAATAAACGCTAAGAGATCCCATAAGGGAGGAGGCGAATATGCCTATTTTTCTACTCGATGCGCTGGAAGCCATTAGTAACTTTTTTGACTCTGGTGGCCCCGTTTTATACCTCATTGCTGGTCTGACGTTTGTAATGTGGTTGCTGTTATTGGAGAGGGGCTGGTTTTTTCTCGGCCCTTACAAAAAATACTCAGCGGGCATAGTCAGTCAATGGGAAGAGCGCTCTGAACGTAACACATGGTTTGCACACGCGATTCGTGAAAAGTTGATTTCAGAAACCCATATTGTGATCAATCAGAATATGGCATTGATCAAAGTGTTGATCGCTTTGTGCCCACTGTTTGGTTTGCTTGGCACAGTCACAGGAATGATTGAAGTATTCACTGTGCTGTCAATTACGGGTGGTGGTGATGCCAAGTCAATGGCGGGAGGTGTTTCAAGAGCAACTATCCCGACCATGGCAGGCATGGTAGCTGCACTGTCTGGTGTATTTGCAAATATATACATCAGTCAGAAGGCTACTCGCGAGAGCGAACTAATTGAAGAACGTTTAACTATGGATCATTAATTATGAGAAGACGTAGTTTTAGCTCAGTAAATACTTCAGAAGATGAAGGTGCAATTGACCTGACACCAATGCTCGATGTTGTCTTCATCATGCTGATATTTTTCATTGTGACTGCGACCTTTATTAAGGAAGCCGGGGTTGAAGTAAACCGCCCCGAAGCAAGCACAGCTCAACAGAAGGACAACACGACAGTGTTAGTCGCGATCAATTCCGATAACAGTATCTGGATCGATAAGCGTCGTGTCGATGTGCGTTCTGTACGAGCAAATATTGAACGTCTACATGCTGAAAACCCAGAGGGTGGTGTGGTCATTCAATCGGATGAGCTTGCTTCAGTTAAGACCTTTACTGCAGTACTGGATGCTGCACGTGAAGTAGTAGCACATGAAAAAATCTCGCTGGCTACAGGGCAGAAATAACGCCCTTAGCCGGTTTACTCAAATAATAAAAAGAGTTGAGAAGCCATGCAAAGTAGTCTTTTAAGAATACTATTCGTTATACCCCAAGCGGCGCTTATCACAGCTCTCTTGCTAACGATAATGGTGAGCTTGATCGAGTTTGCTGATAAGAAGCTGGATAAAGCGGATCGTGTGAAGATGCCAGACATTTTCATGCCTGAAGTTGAAATGTCAGTGCAGCGAATCGTTCAAAAGCCAGAGAAACCAAAAATTGACGAAACACCGCCGCCGGAAATTCCGCAGCAGGATTTCGATCAGATAGATGGTAATGCTGCTGTCAGTGATGTGGGTACTCCTGGAAAAATCAAAGCGAAAATGGATCTATCGATTGGAGCGGGCTTACAGGCTTCAGATGGTGAGTTCCTGCCTATCGTTAAGGTGGCTCCAATATATCCACGGCGTGCGCTGGAAAGAGGTACTGAGGGATATGTGGTCCTGGAATACACGGTAACTAAACAGGGTATTGTTCGTAATCCAGTGGTTGTTGAGTCTGTCCCTGGCAGTGTTTTCAACAAAGCGGCTATCAAGTCTGCGATGCGCTACAAATACAAACCACGTGTGGTTGATGGTAATCCCGTAGAAGTACCACGTGTGCGTACTAAGGTAACTTTCAAACTGGCGAAATAGTTATGTTGAAACGTAATGATAAAAAATACGGATTTAGGAAGGCTATTACAGTTCTTCTAATATCTGGACTTTTGCTAGGAGGCAGTAATCTTTACGCCGCTCGTGGTGGTAGTTCTGCTTCTGGTGCAATTGATGCGAAAACATTTGATGTACTAACCAAGGCTCAGGAGCTGACCGAGCAGGGTAAATTTGCTGAAGCACTTAAACGCCTGGATTCGATCAAAGATAGCCGTAAGGTGAAAGGTAATAGTTACGCAAAAGCTCAAATGCTTAACTTTTATGCTTATATCTATACGACTCAGGAACGTTTCCGAGATGCAATTAATGCCTATAAGGAAATTATTGCTGAAAAGGATGCGCCTGCGGGTCTGAAACTGCAGTCAAAATACACAATTGCTCAGATTTATTTTCAAATTGAAGATTATTCCTCAGTAATTAAGTTTATGACTGAGTGGCTGAAAACCGTCGAGAAACCCACTTCAACTGCTCATATCATGCTGGCACAGGCCTATTATGAGAAAAAACAGTTTGATAGCTCTCTGGCAAATCTGAACAAAGCGATTGCGCTTCGGAAAGCAGAAGGTAAGGGTGCCGACGAAAACTGGCTGCGAATGAAAGCCGCCATCTACTACGAAAAAAATGACACTAAGAACACGCTTGCGACTTATAAAGAGTTGTTCGCTTTAAATCCAAAAGTGGCATACATAAAACAGATCGCAGGGCTTTACGGCGAGATGGGTAATGATCTTAAGCGATTGTCTACCTACGATGCGGTTTATCAAAACGGCCACCTAACAAAAGAGTCAGAAGTTTTGAACCTGGCTTATATGTACTTAGGTCAAAACGTTCCCTACAAAGCTGGCCGGATTATAGAAGATGGCATCAAATCCGGTGTGATCAAAGTAAACGCGAAAAATGCGGAGACTCTTGCGAATGCCTGGGCTCAGGCGAATGAGCATAAGAAGGCAATACCGGCTCTGGAACGTTCAGCAAAACTATCCGAAAAAGGTGTGCTGTATGCTCGCCTGGCAGGTGTCCATTTTGATGCGGGGAATTACAAACAAGCTGCTACAGCGGCGCGTAAAGCCAATCAAAAAGGTGGCCTGAGTCAACCTGGAGGCAACAAGATGCTCCTTGGCATGGCATTGTTCAACGTTAAGGATTTTGAAGGAGCTTTGCAGGCGTTTCGTGGCGCTAAAGGGCACAAGAAAAACTTTAACGATGCGCATAAGTGGGAAAAATACACTTTGAGCGAATTAGAACGCATGCGTGCTTTGGAAAAAAGCAAATTCAAACTTGCTGAAGAAACTGAAAAAGCAATGTCCGCAGAGCAAGAAGGTATTGGTGACTTTGGTAAGAACATACTCAAAGACAGTAATGACTCTGGTTCGGCTGAAAAGTGATTTTGAGATATTGATGTATGCGAACTAATAATCCAAGACCAGTAGTGTTTGGTGAAGTGCTTTTTGACTGCTTTGAAAATGGTGGCAGCGTCATGGGAGGCGCTCCCTTTAATGTAGCGTGGAACTTACATGCATTTGGGGAAAATCCACTTTTTATCAGTCGTATAGGGCAGGACGCTTTAGGTCAAAAGATCATAGATGTTTTAGAGGAACATGACTTTGAGACATCAGGTATTCAAGTGGATCCGGAATACCCTACAGGTACCGTAGGTGTCCACTTGAATAACCATGATGCTTCATATGAGATTCATCCTGATCAGGCCTATGACTTTATTGATATGAATGCCCTTCCTGAATTCAGAAATACCGGGTTGCTGTATCACGGCACATTGGGTATTCGAAATTCGGTTTCATGTGATGCACTTGAATACATCAAAAAAATAACCGGCGCTCCAGTTTTTTTAGATATCAATATACGTAAACCTTGGGATAAAGAGGTTGATATCGCTGGTTCCATACAGCAAGCAAGCTGGTGCAAATTGAATGAAGATGAGTTCAACGAGTTATCCCCATATCTTAGAACTCACCTGGATAGTTTTACTGAGAGCCTGAATGAGTCACAAGGTTTGTTCCACAGTAAAACATTGGAGACATTGTTTGTTACCAGGGGGGCTTCCGGTGCACTCGCTTTGCGCCGAAATGAACCTAAGGTCGGGGTTACACCGGTTCAAAAAGCAGAGGTTACAGATACGGTAGGAGCGGGGGATGCATTTTGCTCTGTTCTTATTCTGGGCCTGCTTCGGAATTGGGACCTCAAAACCATTCTTGAAAGAGCACAAGACTTCGCTTCTGCCGTTGTTGGCTTAAGAGGAGCAACCACCACAAATGGAGATTTTTATGAACAGTTTAAAAAATCATGGGAACTCTAGGACCCTGTAGCTCCTTAAATCAAAAGGGCAAGAGTCAGTAGTCGTTGAAAAGTAGACGCCCAACTTGAGTTGAGTGTTTTAGTAACCAGAACTTCCTTTATGTTTTAGATAGTTACAAAGGAAGGCTTGCGACTCTTGAGTTCTTTTTGCGCACGATTCAGTTAAGTGCGTACAGATTCGAAATGGTATTTATATGACGCTAGCAACGCAAATTGCTTCGGCGCAGTCTTCTTTGCGCCCTGAATTTCACTTCACCCCACAATATGGGTGGATGAATGACCCTAATGGTCTGGTTTATTTTGAAGGTGAATATCATCTTTTTTACCAGTACTTCCCAGACGGTCTTGAGTGGGGACCAATGCATTGGGGCCACGCTGTCAGTACTGATCTGGTCCATTGGGATCACCTTGATACGGCTCTTTACCCAGATGAGCAGGGGATGTGTTTCTCCGGTAGTGCAGTGGTTGATCACAACAACAGCAGTGGTCTGTTTGATGGACAGTCTGGATTATTGACCTTTTATACGGTCCATCGTCTGACAGGGCCTGGAAAAGAGGATTACGTTCAAGAGCAGTGTATGGCCTTTAGTAAAGATAAAGGGCGTACCTGGGAAAAATATGCGGGTAATCCAATTATTCCTGCACCTGATTTTCGCGATTTTCGCGACCCAAAAGTGATTTGGCATGCGGCATCTGAGGCTTGGATTATGTCGGTTGCTTGTGGTCAAACCATTCAATTTTATCGTTCAGAAAACTTTAAAGACTGGGAATTTGCCAGCGAGTTTGGCGATGCTCAGGGGTCTCACACCGAGGGCCCTTGGGAATGTCCGGATCTCTTTGAGTTACCTGTAGAAGGTGGCACAGGAAGTCGTTGGGTATTGGTTGTTGGCGTTGGCGCTGGTGAGGATGACTGGGGTTCTTTTACCCAGTATTTTCTTGGAGATTTTGATGGCTTCAAATTCCATAACGAGAACGCTGGCGATAAGGTTTTACTTGTTGATGAGGGGCGTGATTTTTATGCGGTCCAGAGCTGGTCTGATACACCGAATGATCGTCGCCTGGTAATCGCCTGGGCAAACAATTGGCTCTATGCCGATCAGGTTCCTGAGGACGGTTGGCGTGGGATGATGACTCTGCCTCGTGAAATACGTTTAGAAGAAACTTCTGACGGCCCACGGCTCGCACACAGCTTTGCAGCTGAAGTCTATAGTGCTTGCCTACCTGAGCAATCAGAGCAGATTTCCATGGAACTTAAATCTGGAGATCAGTGGGAGTGTATTCAGAGCAAGCCTCAGGCGAGTTTTATCCATTCCAGCCTGGAATTAGTGTTATCCGATGATGCTGATATTGATGTTTGTTTGGCAGGAACTGCTGATGCTGTTTTGAACATCACAAAAGATCAATCGGGTTATCAGGTGAAACATAAAAGGAAGGGTGAAAACGTAAGTGAACGTTTCGATCGTTATTTCCCTTCGGATTTTTCATTACCTGTTATCAGCAAGGAAAAGCTGCAATTAGAACTCTGTTATGACCGTGGCATTCTCGAACTGCTTGTTGATGGTGGCATTTATTCCATTACCAGCCTTCAAGCAGAAGGAATTTCATTGTCAGGTGATGAAAGAAAGCTGAGTTTGGTTGCAAAAAAAGGAACAGTTGATTTAGATGTTAAGACAGCCGCTCCTTTTGAGAGATAACTGAATACGGTGTCATACAATAAAAATAATGTGAGGTAATTAGATGAGTACACAGACGCAATCAGACACTCTTTCGTTTAAAGAAAAGGTCGGCTATGGGTTAGGGGATATGGCTTCTAACTTTTACATGGGCTTTTTTGGTCTTTTCTTACTTTATTACTACACCGATATTTTTGGGCTGGCACCTGCTGCAGTAGCAACAATGATGCTTGTAACGAAAATCATTGATGCATTTACTGATCCGGCCATGGGTTTGATCGCAGACCGGACTAATACCCGGTGGGGTCGGTATAGACCCTATCTCCTGTGGATCGCTATTCCATACGGCATTCTTGGTTATGTATTGTTTTTAGGACCTGACCTGTCGGATAACGGTAAGCTCATTTATGCCTACATAACTTACACCGCTATTATGTTGGCATACACTGCAATCAACGTCCCGTATTCGGCTTTGTTGGCAGTTATTTCCCCTTCCGCTGAAGAAAGAACTAAGGCTACAACTTATCGATTTATCTTTGCTTCAGGTGGTGCTTTAGCGGTGGCTGCTTTTGCTCCACCTCTTAAAAACTGGCTGGGTGGTGGTGATGACCTTCTCGGATTTCGACTGACGATTGTTATTTTCGCAATTCTGTCTGTCGTTCTGTTTTGGATCACATTTGTCACTACCAAAGAGCGCATAAAGTTAGCTCCTCACAAATCAAGTATTCGTAAAGATCTGGTCGAAATTGCTAAAAATAAATCTTGGTTAGTATTGGTCGTGGCAGGGATTCTGATTGTAACTGCTCTGATTGCACGTTTTGCCTCAATCGTCTTCTATCTGAAGTATTACATGCAAGATAACGGTGATCTGATTTTCTGGATTTTCGACCGTACCGCACTCTTTACATCCTTAGGTTTAGTCGGTCAGCTATTTGGTGCACTGATTACGCCGTATCTGGTCGCTCGTTTTAATAAACATCACTTAGTACTTGTCGTGAATTTATTCCACGTAGTGCTGTTGTTAATGAATTATTTAGTGCCTCCAGAAAACTTTTGGCTCATTGTAGCGTTGCATTCCTTTGGCATCATGACCTTCGGTATCACGATTACGTTATTGTTTTCCATGTACACAGACTGTGCTGAATATGGTGAATGGAAAAACGGCAAGCGTACATCTGGTCTTATTGTTTCTGCTTCAATGTTCTCGCTGAAATTTGGATCTGCATTGGGTGCCGCAATACCTGGATTTATCCTGGCAGGGTTTGGGTTTGTAGCTAATGAGGTTCAGACTGAAGAAGCTTTGAGTGGTATCCGGTTTATGTTTAATGGGTTACCTGCGATTTTGTTCTTTTTGGGTGGTTTATCCATGCTATTTTACAAAATCGACAGGGAGAAGTTGGCCGCTATCGAATCAGATATGCGTGAACGTCGAGGTGCTGACCAGAGCTGATACTCATCGTATTAATCAAATGTTGGTCGAATCCAACCTTCGATATGAAGTTTGATTTTACCAAGCACAAAAAACCTCCATAAAGGCGGTTTTTTGTGTCTTACAGAAACGCTTTAAGCAAGTTTGAACTGGTAAACCAGTTTCTTCAGCTCGTTGGATAGTTGGGCGATCTCTTCACTAGCGACAGAAACCTGTTGCGCGCTGGAATTGATTCCGTCTGCAGAGCCCTGCAGTTGGTTTAAGGAGTCGCTGACCTGCTCGGCAACCACACTTTGTTGTTGGGTAGCGCTGGCAATTTGCGTATTCATATTGGAAATTACATCTACGGCGTCAGTAATCTCCCTTAAACCCGATTCTGCATGTTGGCTCAGAGACAGCGAACTATCCGCACTCTGATGTCCAAGGTGCATAGCATCGGCACTGGATTGCGCACCCTGCTTAAGTTTGCTGATAAGTTGCTGGATGGAGGTGATTGAATCCTGAGTACGGGATGCCAGTGTTCTGACTTCGTCTGCAACTACCGCAAATCCTCGTCCCTGTTCACCGGCACGGGCTGCTTCAATTGCGGCATTCAATGCCAGTAGATTGGTCTGCTCTGAGATGCCTGTGATTACCTCAAGAATACCGTCGACCTTATCCGTTTCAGCATTCAGGGTATTAATATTCTCTTTTGTGGTTTGCATCTGTGTAGCAAGTTCAGACATGGCTGCATTAACCTGGCTGACTACCCCTTGACCTTGTTTCGCTTCGGTGTCGACGCGAACAGTGGAATCAGCAGCTTCCGAGGCGTTTTCTGCTACCTCTTTAACCGTCTGAGACATTTCGTACATTGCGGAGGATGTCTGATTCAGGTGATTGGTTTGATGTTCCAGATTACCTGCAATATCCGTTGTAATGTTGGCGACTTCTTCTGTGGCTGAAGTAAGCTGATTACTGGCCGCCGCGATTTGAGAGATCATATCGGTCAGGCGGTTACTCATAATCTGCATAGCCAGCAGTAAGCGACCGGTTTCATCCTGAGAGTGCACATCGATCTCTACTGTAAGATCACCTTTTGCCAGTTGTTCGGTAATCTCAACAGCATGACCAAGAGGTCTGGAAATAGCTCGGGTGATCAGAATGCCGCTGATAACCCCTACCAGAATGGCAGCAATACCCATTGCAATCATTACGGATAGTGCAACCTCTTCATCATGATGAACCTTTTCCAGAGTGTGTTCTGTCATGGTTTCGACACCAATAAGCAGATCTTCCAAGTGGTGGTTAATGTTTTCCTGTGTTTTTTCTATGGAAAGTAATTTAGCGGGGGAAACATATCCGTTTTCCCGCAGATCAAAGATCATATTCTCAACATTAGTTTCGTAACTTTGATGAGACTTATCGATATCCAGCAGTGCCAGCTCCAGTTGAGCTAGTTCACTTCCCAGCTCCGGCGAAAGTGCATGAGTTTTTGCGACAGCAATGATCTCTTCACCCTGTTTGATCTCGGTATCGATCTGTTTCGCGAGTGTATGGATATAGTCGTTAAGTTCACCAACTGTATGGTCGGAGTTCTGAACACCGGAAATACGAAGTAGTTTCTCGATGGCTACACTCTTTTCAAGCTGTTTAATGGTGATATCTGAGACAAGCTCAATGAGTGGCATATCTTCCGATTGGACGGTTTTGATCTCTTTGCCAATCATATTCATTTTATAGACTGCAAATGCCGATGTAATAATCAGCAATAATAATAAAAGGCTGATTAATACAGAAATCTTTGCTGCAATAGACAGGTTCCTGAACATAACTTTTCCCTCTGCGGTTTAAGCCAAATGGCTAGTCTTGCGAGTTCCGTCGCTGATTGTTCTATGTCAGGTGATTTATAGTTATTTCCTACACAATAGAGAGGTTAGGCTTTCGCGCTCCAAATATTAAATTAATAATTACTATAAATTATTACAATAATTTGTAAAGTTGTTTGTTTTTTGGCCATTTTTTTGTGGTTAATCAAATGATATGAGCTCTTGCTAGTGAATTGATCCATTCAACATGGCTTCTCGTAATAGAATGGGAGAGGTCATTATGTTTTCAAGCTTCCTGTTTTCAGGGCATTCACAAAATTTCTGGGTAAACCTTCTGGGATTCAACATAGTCTGGTCCCTGTGTATTTTTGTAGGCAATCAGGCCATACCCATCGTTGTTTGTTTATTGGTTCTGCACCTGTTGTTGCACCAGCAATTTCATACGGAATTACAGGTTGTTTTAATGACCGGATCTGTGGGTTACTGCATAGATTGCTTTCTCACTTTGCTGGGCTTTTTCCGTTTTGACACTGTGCAGGGAATTACGCCGTTATGGCTGCTATTTTTATGGCTTGCCTTCTGCGCAACCTTGCGTCAAAGCCTTGCATACTTTTCCAGGCACCGGGTTGCAGCAGCACTATTTGGTGCATTTGGTGGCACCTCCGCGTACATGGCGGCAGCGCATTTTGGTGCCGTTGAATTAGGCCAGTCTTTTGTCATCAGTACCATAACTCTGGGGTTTATTTGGGCATTTCTTTTTCCCTTGTTGGTATGGATGAGCAAAACAATCGAGGTGGAATTATGCCGGTGATTGTTTTGTTCTTTTCGCTCGTATTTTCGGGTGTGGTTTCTGCGTCTGTGGTTGCTCCTAATGACTGGAGAATGGTTGGCAAAGCAGAGTTAAAGGTGCTTTGGTTCCGGATTTATGAGGCTGAATTATTTACACCAAATGGGTCCTTTAATACAACGGCAGGGCCGTTAATGCTGAGGCTGAATTACAAGCGCAATATCGCAAAAGAAGACCTGCTCAAAGAAACCAAAGATCAGCTCAAATCCTCCGCCTCTGATGCAAATATCAATGCATGGGCACTCAGACTGAGACAAATCTGGCCAGAAATTAAACAAGGTGACCAGCTAAGTTTCTTGATTGATGAAACGGGGCAAGGGCATTTTTTTTATAACCAAAGCTGGATAGGAAGCATTCCTGAAATAATTTTCAGCCATGCGTTTATCAGTATCTGGCTTTCCGATAACAGCAGCTATCCCAGTTTGGCCAAAAAGCTCAGGGGAGAGTTTAACGATGCAACGCTTAGGTAGGGTGATTGTAATGGCATTAATTCCTTTTTTATCTGCCTGTTCAGCCAGCCTCGATGACTACCGTGGTACGCAACCGGAACTGGACCTTAAACGGTTCTTTAATGGTCATCTTGAGGCATACGGTATTGTGCAGGACTATAAAGGCAAAGTGGCCCGAAGGTTTCGCGCTGATATTCTGGGTTCCTGGGATGGTGAGCAGGGCCTGTTGGATGAACAATTTATTTTTGATGATGGTGAAGAGCAGCATCGCTGCTGGCAACTTGAACGAATTGGAAAACGCTATCAGGGGACCGCAGGTGATGTGGAGGGTATGGCTGAAGGCGAAGTTGCGGGTAATGCCCTGAACTGGCAATACACCTTAGCGGTGCCGGTGAATGGTAAAACCTGGCATCTGAAGTTGAATGACTGGATGTTTCTGGTGGATGAAAACAATCTGATTAACCGCGCCAGTATGTACAAATTTGGTCTAGAGGTAGGAGAAATTACGCTTTATATACGTAAAATTTCGGATCAGCCTCACCGTGAATTAACGCTGGGATGTGGCCCTCAGGGGGCAACATGAGCACGAATCTTCCTTGGAAAACCGCGTGGGTAACCGGAGCCGGACGGGGTATTGGCAAAGCGCTGGTTAAACAGTTATCCAGAGAAGGAGTCACTGTTTATGCATCCTCCCGTACTCTAAGTGAACTGCATCTTTTAAAAGATGAAACTCCATCTTACCCGGGCCGAATTGTGCCGGTTCCGCTGGATATTACTAGTAGAGAGCAGGTGGATGACCTGATTGCCAGTTGGGAGCAGGGTGATGGCGTTCCGGATCTAGTGGTACTGAATGCTGGTAATCATGATCCTTTTCCCGCACAGGTGTTTTCGGCACAACGGTGTTCTGAACTGTTGCGGGTAAACCTCCACGGAACCATCAACTGCATAGACCCTGTATTAAAAAGTTTTATTGCCAGGGATAGTGGACAGTTGGCTGTTATGGCATCTGTAGCTGGATACAGAGGTTTGCCAACAGCTGCTGCATATGGAGCTGGGAAGGCCGCATTGATCAACCTCTGTGAAGCGTTGAAGTTAGATCTCTATAGAACCTCAGTAAAATTACAGGTGATCAATCCGGGCTTTGTCCGTACCCAGCTGACGGATAAGAATGATTTTAAAATGCCGGCATTGATGGAAGCAGATCAAGCCGCAGACAGAATTATTCAGGGATTACTGAGCGAGCGCTTTGAAATTACTTTTCCACGGCGTTTTACATTCGCCCTTAAATTACTTCGTATCCTGCCTTATAGCTGGTACTTTAAACTGATCAGTCGAACTGTGAAAACAGACAAACCGGTCATCACAAGCGAGAAACATGGATAACTGGCTTTCAGAATACGCACACCAACTCAGCAATCTGACTCCCGATAATCTGGATTCGCTGCGTCCTCTTCTAGCGGAAAACCTGGAGTTCCGGGACCCTTTTAATCACAGCTTCACCCAGGATGCTTTCATTGCGATTCTGGAAGATATGTACCTGAAACTGGATCAGGTGAGTTTTGATGTGCATGCACAGGTACAGAAAGGTCACGAGGGTGTGCTGTATTGGACCTTTTCTGCAACCAGTAAAATGACAGGTAGGTTTGAATTTGAGGGCAGCAGTAGGGTGGTATTGGGTAAGAAGGGGAAAATAGAGCTGCATCATGACTACTGGGATGGGTCTGAATTGATGCAGCGTTTACCATTACTGGGAAGAATTATTAGAAAGCTTCGTCAAAAGATGTCCCACAATTAGTCTTTTCTTGCGAGTACGTAAAAGCCGACATCAATAGATCCGTGTTCAAAACCACCTTCACAATAAGCCAGATAATACTGCCACAGGCGGTAGAACTGGTCGTCAAAACCTAATGGTTTGATCTCATCCCAGTGTTCAGTGAACATCTCTTTCCACTCACGCAGTGTTTTTGCATAGTCTTTGCCAAACAACTGCATTTCAACGAGTTCGAAGTTATGTTCGCTGATTTTATTTTTTAGAGCAGTAATGCTTGGAAGCATGCCACCAGGGAATACATAGCGTTGAATAAAGTCGGCCTGTTTGCGGTAGTCTTCAAAACGTTCCTCTTCGATTGAGATCACTTGAAGTACGGCTTTACCTCCAGGTTTAAGAACTGTATTCAGGGTTTCAAAATAGGTATCCCAATGGGCTTCCCCCACCGCTTCAAACATCTCAATAGAGACCACACCATCGTATTGATGTTGAAGATCCCTATAGTCTGTCAGTGACAGATGTACCTGTTCATTAAGCTGTTTCTCTTCAACCGTTTTTTGTGCCCAGCTGAGCTGTTCTTTAGACAGGGTAATGCCATGGACTTTAAGTTGCCTTTCTTGTGCCGCCTGGGTTGCAAAACCACCCCATCCACAGCCAATTTCAACAATGTGGTCGTCAGGCTGCGCGTCTAATAACTCCAGAATTCGCGCATTTTTGTTTCTCTGGGCCTCAGCAAGTTCCTGATCCTGATGGCTGTAGAGTGCGGCTGAGTAGGTCATACTTTTATCCAGCCAGTGTTTATAAAACTCATTTCCCAGATCATAGTGCGCAGAGATATTTTTACGGCTGCCTTTGCGGCTGTTATCACGCTGCCAGTGATAAAGGTTATGCAGTGTCTGGGTGAAGAAGCTGGCCTTGGCAAGGCCGGCCAGAGATGTTTCATAAGACAATGCCCAGAGGACTAATGAGGTTAGATTGCTGCTCTGCCATTCTCCGGCGATATAGCTTTCAGACCAGCCATTTATGCCACCTAAATAGAGACGGATAAGGGGGCGGTAATTGTGAAGTTTTACATCCGCTTCCGGGTAATTGCGACCTAAGCTACAGCGGTAACCACTGGGTAATGTCAGATGTATGGTGCCATGATCTCTATCCAGAAGGGGCGTGAGTCTGGAGAGTAATTTTTTTTCCAGCCAGGTAGGTTCAAGCTTCTTATTATTATGAACCAGTGTGGTTGTGTTCTCACAAGCTTTCATAGTGCATGGCTCCGTTTTTATCCTGCCAACTTATGCTATGGCTTACGGATTTTTCCCTTGGTTGGATCTTTAATTTTTTGCGCCACAACCTGAAAGCTTCCCAATGTATACCGCCTATAACTTTAAGGGTCATCAAAGGATATTTGAGAAACATGGCTGCCAAAGAACGATCGTTCATGGCCTTTCTTGTGCCTGTGAAAATCGCATTTAGAATAGGGGCAGTCGGTGTGTTGCCATCTGTTAAATTACTTTGTCGGATAAATACGGCTACTCTGTCTTCGGGTGGTTTGATGCGAAATGAGTAAGCGGTTTCCATCGGCATAAAGGGGCTGACGTACATTAGTTTAGAACAGCCCTGCCGGACTATATCCGGATTGCCATCCACCTCGATCAGATAGGTATGACGTGAACCAAAGGTGTTGCTCACCTCATAAAGAATGACACGTAAATCGTTATGCTCGTCATAACAAAAATAAACGCTCAACGGGTTAAATGTGTAACCGAGAATTCTGGGGTAACAGAGCAATTTGATCCTGTAATCCTGCGCCGGTAAGCCGCGTTTAAGTAGTAGAGAGCGAATGTCTGTGTTGAGTTTTCCTGTCCCCTGGCCGTGATCCTTCTCATGAAACGAGAATAGGTTGAAGCGATTCACCGAAAATAATTTAAGTTTGTTTAGCTCGGCAAGCTCATCAAGATCGATAAGGAAAGAAAACACTTGGTAGATAAAACGATGTTGCACCGGTCGTAACCGGTGATGCATGACATTACCTGCATAAATGCAACTACTCAGTTCAGCCATGCAGTGCCTCTGGGGCAGGCCTTGCTGGATTGAGTGAAGGAGGAGGGCCTACGAAAATCCTACTGTTTTTGTCTTTTAATAACCAGGGACGAGGTACACCACCAAGTTGTTCTGCTACGGCTAAGCCTGCCTGTAAACCGTCCTCGTGGAAACCATATCCAAAGTAAGCGCCACAGAACCAGGTGCGCTGTCTGCCTTGTAATTGCCAGAGTTCTTTTTGAGTGTTTGTGGCATTTTTGCCAAAGGTGGGGTGGTCGTAAAAAAAGGTTCTGATAATGGTGCCATCTTCGGGCTCTCGGATTGGATTTAAAGATACAAAGATGGGTTTATCCGTTTTCAGAGGTTGTAACTGATTCATCCAGTAGGTTACAGAAACCTGTTGCGACTCATTATGGTTTTCTTCTGATAGGTAATTCCAGCTGGACCAGGCCGCTTTTCGTTTCGGCATCAGGGCTTGATCGGTGTGCAGGTAGGCGATATTGCGTTGATAGGGAAGCTGTTTTAATAAGCGCTTTTCTTCGACGCTGGGTTCGTCCAGTAGAGCCAGTGCCTGATCTGAATGACATGCCAGTACGACATCATCAAAATATTGCCGGTTACCGTGATGATCTTCGATAATGACCTGTTGATCATCGCGAATAATCCGGTGAATCCGGCTATTCAGCTGAATTTTACCCTCAAGACTCTCTGCGATTTTGGCAACGTAGTTCTTGCTGCCACCAACAACCGTTCGCCATTGCGGTCTGTCCTTGAGTTGAACCAGACCATGGTTTTTGCAGAATCTCAGAAAGCTGCTGGCCGGGTATTGCAACATCTTATCTACAGGCATTGACCATATTGCCGCTCCCATAGGTAAGAGATGATTGTGTATGAATTGGTGACCATAGCGATGTCGGCTGAGAAGCTCACCCAAAGTGAGTTTGTCCAGATCCAGTTCATTGAGCATGTTGTCTGATTCCCGGTAAAAACGCAGCAGGTCTGAAACCATTTTCCAGAACGTTGGTTTTAACAGGTTACTTCTCTGTGCCAGTAAACCGTTGAGACCGGTGCCGGAGTATTCCAGCTGACCTTGATTGATAGAGACTGCGAAAGACATATCTGTTTCACAGTTTTCTACATCCAGATGCTCAAATAGTTTTACCAGATTGGGATAGTTCACCGGGTTGAACACAATAAATCCGGTGTCCACATCCACAACGTTTTTGTCCAGTTCAAAGGATACGGTGTTGGAATGACCTCCGAGACGGTCATCTTTTTCGAAGAGGGCCACATCATGGTTTTTATTCAGTAACCACGCACAACTCAGGCCGGTAATGCCTGAGCCTACAATTGCGACTTTTTTTCTGCGAATGGCTGTTATAGTCATCGGATCGTCCATAATGATTGTTATATCCATATTACGAGTGATCTGCCAGAAAAGATCACATTAGAGTAATAAGAAAGAGTGATCCAAATAATTGTGCCGACCGTAATGGAGCAATATGAAAAATACCGGATCGGGTGAAGATGTGGAAAATGTAGCTACCATGACTCAAATGAACAGCTCATCAGATTGGAGTGATCTGCTACAACAATTATCTGAGAGCAAAGATAAGAAACTTTATGTTCAGCTATTTCGACATTTTGCACCTAAGGTTAAAGCGTACATCATACGACTGGGTCTGGTGGAAACCACAGCTGAAGAGTTGATGCAGGAGACGATGCTTGCCGTTTGGAAAAAGGCACATATGTATAACCGTTCCAAAGCGGCTGCCAGCACCTGGATTTTTACTCTGGCTCGAAACCAGAGCATTGATTGGATGCGTAAACAGAAATATCCGGAGTATTCACTCGATGACTGGACAGAAGAGCCTCAGGACCATCCCCATGAAGGTGAGAATATGGTGACTTCAGACCGGATGGAAAAAGCGATCAGTAAACTCCCGGAAAATCAGGCTCAGGTGCTGTATATGTCTTTTTTTGAGGGGCGATCACATTCCGATATCTCTGACCGTTTGGGTATTCCACTGGGAAGTGTTAAGTCGAGGATACGATTGGCCTCAGAGAAATTAAAAACGATGTGGAGGGATGGTGTATGAACATTAAACATCACCTGGATGAAGCAACAATGGTCAGTTATGCCGCAGGTTCTATGTCTCAGGCTATGGCGCTGGTGGTAGCTTGTCACATCTCTGTATGCCCCGCTTGCCGTGAGCGTGTTAATCAGTCTGAAGCCATAGGAGGCATGCTGCTGGATAGTCTGGATGAGGCTGAAATTTCCAGTGATGCGTTGGATCAGGTACTGGCTTGCCTTGATAGTGAACCAGAACTGGATCTGGAAGTGGTATCAACCCCGGCACCAGCGCAAAGCCGACAATCGTCTGACTGTATTCCAAGATCGCTTCAGGATTGTATCGGCAATTCCTTTGATGATCTGGATTGGAAACGCATTGTACCGGGCGTCTATTTTTATGAACTGCCTTATAAAACCGAAAAAGGTGGTGTATCCCGGCTGATGCGTATCGCCCCGGGTAAAGCAATGTTGCCCCATACACACAATGGCAATGAGCTTACGCTGATCCTGCAGGGTTCTTTCTCGGATGAAATGGGGCGTTTTACCGCAGGTGATGTCGCTGATCTTGATAGTGAAATAGAACATCAACCGCTGGTGGACAGCGATGTCGATTGTATTTGTTTAATCGCTACGGATGCGCCGCTTAAATTCAGTACCTTGCTGGGTAAATTGGTTCAGCCGATGACCGGGTTCTGATAACTGAAATTCTGGGAGAATGTTATGGATAGCATGTCTGGGAAAAAGTTAATTCCGGTAGGAATCAGTTCCTGCCTCCTGGGAAATCAGGTGCGTTATGACGGCGGGCATAAACGTTCTAAGTATTGTTTGAACGTTTTGAGTGAATGCTTTGATTTAACGCCTTTTTGCCCGGAAGTAGCGATTGGTTTAAGCACGCCTCGGGAACCTATCCGGCTGGTGGGTAGAGCTGATTCCCCCCGAGTGGTGGGGGTTAAGAACCCGGATCTGGATGTAACTGATCAACTCATCGCTTATGCAAACACAGTCTCAGAAACTCAGAAGTCCCTGAGTGGATACATCCTTATGAAGGGCTCACCCAGCTGCGGTATGGAGCGAGTTAAGGTGTATCACGAAAACGGTATGCCAAATGAAGCTGGGTCCGGAGCTTATGCGGCACAGATCATGCGAAATAATCCGGCCCTTCCAGTAGAAGAGGAAGCACGGTTGAATGATCCGGTATTAAGAGAAAATTTTATTACCCGGGTGTTTGTGTATTCGAGTTGGCAGGATGAGGTGATGCAATCGCCTTCTCTGCATGAAGTTATCCAGTTTCACAGCAGGCATAAATACCAGCTGATGGCGCATAGTTATGAGGGCTATAAACAGTTGGGGCGTTATCTTGCGGATGAAGCGCCACAAAAAGAGCTGGATGAAGTGCTCTCAGAATATATTCTGGCGCTTATGACACACCTTAAGAACCGCGCCAGCCGAAAAAGCCATACCAATACTTTGATGCACATAATGGGATATCTGAAACGGGATCTGGATTCGGATACCAAACAAGACCTGCTCGAAGCGATAGAGCAATACCGTACCTCTCAGGTTCATTTGGTTGTGCCACTGACTTTGCTAAAACATTACCTAAAACGGCATGGCTCAGAATATATCCAGTCACAAGCCTACCTAGATCCTTACCCTCATGAGCTGGGGTTAAGGAACTATATCTGAACTCTGTCTATATTGAAGGTATCGTCCAGTGAAGTTGGTATGGTTTCGGAACGATCTACGGACGGGAGACCACAGCGCCCTTTACGCTGCATGTAAGAATAATGCAGGTGAGGGCGTTCTCGCTGTAGCGGCGATTACTCCCTCTCAATGGTTCCTTCAGGATGAATCCAAAAGCAGGGTTCAGTTTTGGTTAGCAAACCTGCAATCACTAAGTCAGCAGCTTTCAACGCTGAATATACCCCTCAAAATAATCGCTGTTGAGCGCAACGCAGAACTTCCAGTGGCTTTCCTCAAACTAGCCCGTGAACATGGGGTCAGGGAGCTCTACTTTAATATTGAATACCCGGAATATGAACAAAGAAGAGATTCCCGGGTAACCGCGTTGTTGCAAAAGCAGGGCGTTCGGTGCCATTCATTTGAATCTGACCTGATTTTGCCACCGGGTTCTGTATTGAATCAAAAAGGCGATGCATACAGGGTGTTTACACCGTTCAGTCGCGCATGGAAAAAACACTATCTGCAACAGCTTCCAAGCCCTTTACCAGTATCGCCAGTTCAGCCCGTGACTTCGATTACATCGGATAAAGTGCCTAAGCAAATTAACTATGCAAACACTGTGGGAGCCGATTGGAATATTGATCTATGGCCATCAGGTGAGGATGCTGCCAGAAGACAGTTGTTGAACTTTGTTGACGAAAAATTTGGAGGCTATAAAGAGCAAAGAGATTTGCCCGGTATAGCGGGTACTTCGGTGCTATCTCCGTACTTCAGTGTTGGGGTTTTATCTGCTCGCCAGTGCCTGGCTGCGATACAGAGTTATTCTGACGATCCTGAATGGTTTGATAACCAATGGGTGACCGAGGTGATATGGCGCGAGTTTTACCGGCATTTGCTGGTTTTGTTTCCGGAATTGAACCGTTGGCAGCCATTTAAACCTGAAATAGAGGAAAAAATTCCCTGGCAGAATAACAGTGAACTCTTTGCCGCCTGGTGCCAGGGTGAAACTGGTTTTGCCATCGTCGATGCAGGAATGAAGCAGTTGCTGACAACAGGGTGGATGCATAACCGGGTCAGAATGGTTACAGCGAGTTTTTTAACTAAACTTTTACGCCAGGATTGGCGGGCAGGCGCAGAGTTTTTTATGCAACACCTTATTGATGGTGATTTCGCATCTAATCTTGGAGGGTGGCAGTGGAGTGCATCCGTAGGTGCCGATGCAGCACCCTATTTCAGAATTTTTAATCCCATGAGACAGGCTGAACGATTCGATGCTGCGGGAGATTATGTGTCTTATTGGTTGCCAGAGCTAAAAGGCCTTACTGCTGTTCAGCAGCATGACCCATTGCTTTCAGTAGCAAGAGGGCGACCGGCCCCTTTGATTGATTATCGCCAGGCCCGGGCTTCCAGCATCGAAGCATTTCACCAGAGTTAGATGTTCTTACTCATTAGGTGAGAAATTCGGCACGGGTTCTGGCGTTACCTTTAAAAATTCCGCCTAATGCAGTGGTTTCAGTTTGCGAGTTAACATCCATCACGCCACGGGATTTAACGCAGTAATGGGTAGCATTGATGCTCACGGCTACATTGTCTGTTTCCAGTAGTGTTTGCAGGGCGATCAGAATTTGTTTGGTTAAACGCTCTTGAACCTGGGGGCGCTGACTGAAAAAACGTACCAGACGGTTAATTTTAGACAGACCAATGATTTTCTTATTAGGGATATAAGCGACTTTTGCCGTGCCATCGATGGTCACAAAGTGATGCTCACAGGAACTGAGTACACTGATATCTTTGACCTTGACCATCTCTTCAAGATCCATTTTGTTTTCGATCATGGCTATTTGTGGGAAGTTCTCATAATCGAGCCCGGAAAAAATCTCATAGACATACATTTTAGCGATGCGATGTGGTGTTTCTTCAAGACTGTCATCTTCGAGATTTAACCCAAGAGTTCCGACAACTTCTGTCATGAGGCTTTTGATGCGCTCATATTTCTGTTCCTGATTCATGCCGGTATCAATTGTAGGGGTCTCTAGGCCTTTCTCAATCAGTTGGCTGCGGACTGCAGCCGCCTCTGGGGAGATCATGGAATTATCCTTTATAACTTATAATGAGTGCCTGTTCGATCAGCATAGAATATTACGGAACAGACACATTAATAGATTAGTGTGCTTTGCAATTCTGTGGAAGAAATAATTTTATGGATTGGCTCATTCGCTTGTTTTTTCAAAGCAAGAGCTGTTAGCGCCAGTCAGTCAGGCCGTATCGCTGAAGAATAATGTCTAGCTCACCACTTTCCCTTAGCTTCTGAATTCCTTCAGAAAGGAGGCGTGCGTATTTTTCTGACTCAGGCAGGGCTGGAGAAAAGGTAATATAAGAATGCTGGGGGGCATCTGTATGGCCTGCGGTTTTAAATTGATCCTGTAAACCCAGAGTTTGTGCGGTATACCAAAATACTGGATCGGCTTCTATCAGAGCATCAACACGATTCATGTTGAGCAGTTCTACGCCTTTAGCCAGGGGGTGCCCGCTACTACTCAGAAGTGATACGTGAGAACTGCCGTTTTCCTGAATATAGTCTCTCAGTTCATCACCGTAGTCATACCCGGAAATTGCAGCTAGCTGAATCTCTTTCAACGACTGGATCCCATTATATGTCCAGGTGTTTTCCTTACGTACAAAAAAAGTATTTCTAAGAATAGAGAGTTCTTGTTCAGGGAAAATAAAATCCGGAGCATCACCTTTAAATGCCCCTATGATTGCATTGATGTTACCAACTCGTGCTTCACGAATAGCCCGCGACCAGGCCATAACTTTGTATTCCAGTGTATAGCCATGTTCAGAAAATACTTTGTCAGCAACCTCGATCATAAAACCGGGTTGTTCTGCTCCGGGTGAGCAATTGAAAGGGCACCACTCATCTGCGGCTATCGTGATCTTTTCTGCAAAAACAGAGCTTGAAAATACAAACAGCAAGACCACACTGGATAAGATACGAACCAGAACCTGCATAATCAACCTATTACCTCATTACTCCATTGAGCCTAGTATTAATAATCTATTTCGGCAACATAACCTTGGTTATACAGAATGGTCTTAACGATTAATGTAACGTTTATGTACCCGTCTGGTTATACCGGTAAACAGCGTATAAGGGATGGTGTCGCAGTGTTTGGCGACTTCAGACGCAGCTAGATTTTCCCCCCATAATTCCACTTTAGAACCGATTTTTGCCTCAGGTATATGGCTTAAATCAACGGTAAGCATATCCATGGAAACCCTTCCGATAAGACGGCTTTCATGGCCATCGACTATGACCGGTGTGCCATTTTTAGCGTGGCGTGGGTAGCCATCCGCATAACCCATTGCGACCGTGCCTACCCGCGTTGGGCGTTCACAGATCCAGGTGCGTCCATAGCCTATGGCCTCACCGGGCTCTAGATCATGTACAGCGATAATTTCTGAAGTCAGGCTCATGGCCGGTTGGAGCTGATCAGCCAGCGGCTGAGAATGGGCAAAAGGTGTAGCTCCATAAAGCATGATGCCGGGTCGCTGCCAATCTCTGGCGGTGTAGTTATGTGCCAGAATTGCCGCAGAGTTTGCCAGACTTACAGGAGCATTGATTGTGGCAGTGTACCTTTCAAATATCTGGGTCTGCCGTTCAGTAAAATTAAGATCCAACTCATCAGCGGATGAAAAGTGAGTCATCAAAACAACATTTTTTACATGGGGCAGAGCGGTGATCTTGTTGTAAACATCGGTATAACACTCTGGATCTATACCGAGGCGGTGCATGCCGGTATCCATCTTTAGCCAGACAGTCATTAAATGCTCAGTTTGGAACTGACTCAGGGTTTCTAGCTGTTCCAGTGAATGGATTGTGCACCATAGGTCGTTGCGGCATATGGTCTCAAGTTCATCAGCGGAGAAAAAACCTTCCAGTAGAAGAATTGGGAGCGTTATTCCTGCTTCTCTGAGTTCCAGCGCTTCTTCAATGCAGGCAACTGCAAATGCATCCACTTCATCTTTCAGAGCTTCAGCAACGATGACCGCTCCATGTCCATAGGCGTCCGCTTTTATTACCGCAATTGCGTTCTGTTCTGGGGCGACGGACTTGGCCAGACGATAGTTACTGCGGATTGCATTTAAATTGATGGTCGCAGTCGCTGCACGGCCCATGTATTGCTCCTATGGAGTCATAAATGAAGATTTCGTAAGAATAACATCTACGGGTTTATCCGGCATTTATTGTCAGACGTTTTTGCCTCATCAGTACGGCATAGCCCGCAGTTCAGCACCTTCTCCAACTGTTTTATTTTCAAAAGTTATTAAGCCTTAAAGTTTCTAGTTATTTGGGGTTTATTCCTGAATAAATTGATTTTTTGAAGCCAAATCCTGAGTTTTTTTAAATATTGTATTAATTACTTCTGTTGCTGGTGTTATGTGCTGTTTGTTGGTCTGAACTCGTTGAAGCGGATGAGGAAGCTTGTTTAACGATATTAGGGCCGGGATTTAAAAACAGTTCTCATTAAATGTCAGAAGTAAGGCTCAAGGAGCCCGGATAACTCTGTTATCCAGATAACTATAAATCTCACCAAGAGTGAAACAAACCTCATATAACACAATAAAATCGAGGAAAACTAATGGAAGCATTAACGAACCTGATTAGTCAGATTAACAGTATCGTTTGGGGGCCAATGATGCTGGTTTTGATTCTGGGTGTAGGATTATTCCTGCAGCTGGGCTTAAAACTCATGCCTATTTTTAAATTAGGCACAGGCTTCAAACTGATGTGGAGTGGTCGTCACGCGTCCGACTCTGAGAAAAAAGAGGGTGAAATCTCTCCTTTCCAGGCGCTGATGACAGCTATGTCTGCAACAGTGGGTACTGGTAACATTGCAGGTGTTGCAACGGCAGTATTTTTGGGCGGTCCAGGTGCACTTTTCTGGATGTGGTGTACCGCGCTTGTCGGTATGGCAACCAAATTTTCCGAAGCTGTTCTTGCTGTAAAATATCGCGAAGTGGATGAAAACGGCAACCATGTGGGTGGCCCGATGTATTACATCAAAAATGGCTTGGGTTCCAAGTGGGCCTGGATGGGCACAGCCTTCGCTATTTTTGGCATGATCGCTGGTTTTGGTATCGGTAATACAGTTCAATCCAACTCTGTAGCTGCAGTTCTGGAAGCTAATTTTGCATTGCCGACCTGGGTAACAGGTGTTGTGTTGATGGTGCTCACGGCAGCTGTATTGCTGGGCGGTATCAAACGTATTGGTGCAGTTGCGGGAGCTTTGGTTCCCTTGATGGCTATCAGCTATCTGGTTGCGGGTCTGGTTGTTCTGGCGATCAATGCTGACGCTATTCCAGCGGCATTGGATCTGATTTTTACCTATGCATTTACTGAGTCTGCTGCGGAAGGTGGTTTTGCAGGAGCTGCGGTTTGGGCTGCCATTCGCTTTGGTGTGGCACGTGGTGTGTTCTCCAACGAGGCGGGCTTGGGTTCTGCCCCAATTGCTCATGCGGCATCCCAGACAAACGATCCTGTACGTCAGGGTTTGATCGCTATGCTGGGTACGTTCCTGGATACAATTATCATCTGTTCCATTACCGGTCTGGTGATTATTACTTCAGGTACATGGACCTCTGGTGAGTCGGGCGCGGCATTAACGTCAGCAGCCTTTGCCGATGCGCTGCCGGGTGTTGGTAACTACATTGTTGCTATTGCTTTGGCGATCTTTGCCTTTACAACCATTCTGGGTTGGAGTGTGTATGGCGAGCGTTGTGCAGAATACCTGTTTGGTGTGAAGGTGATTACCCCATTCCGAATTTTGTGGATCATTGCGGTACCTGTGGGTACTTTGGTGAGCCTGGATTTCGTATGGCTTCTTGCAGATACGCTGAACGCTATGATGGCCATTCCTAACCTGATTGCACTGGCTCTGCTGAGCCCGGTTGTATTCCGTCTGACACGTGAATACTTTGAGGAGCAGGCAGCCGCATCTTTAGCTAAATAATTGTTTTTAGCTCGTGTTTAAAAAGCGCCTTTTCAGGCGCTTTTTTATTTGGCGTTAAGCTGTTTTTTGAGGCTTAGTATTCAAAGTATTGCTGAGGTAGTCATGAAATGCTTTTTCAGGAAGAGGTTTGCTGTAAAGGTAACCTTGCAGTAGATCGCACTCCAGCTTCGATAGAATAGTTTCCTGATCTGTGTTTTCTACTCCTTCTGCTACAGTCTGCATTCGGAATTGTTTGCCAAGCAGAATCATTGTTTCGACGATTTTACGTTCATCTTCAGTATCGGCTTGATCTAACTGAGCGATAAAACTACGGTCCAGTTTTAGGGTATCTACGGGTAACTGTTTGAGATAATTCAAGGAGGAGTATCCAGTACCGAAATCATCCAAAGCGAAACGCACCCCGGTGCTACGTATTTGCCTGATAATTGATATGGCTTCCTCGATATCCCCAAATATAGCGCTTTCTGTGATTTCTAATTCAAGGTGTTCGGCTGCCAGCCCTGACTTGTTGAGGGCGTTGGCAATTTTCTCTTGAAGTTTTGGGTCTTGAAATTGTCGTGTGGAGATATTTACGGCTACACGTAGCTCTTTGTTGAATTTTTGGTTGAGTTCCAGACAGGCCCTGCACGCTTCTTCAAGAATCCATTCTCCCAGCTGAATAATCATGCCTGTTTCTTCTGCAATCTCGATAAAATCATCTGGTGATATGAGCCCTAACTGCGGGTGATTCCATCGGATAAGTGATTCAAAGCTGTGAATGTTGTGTGACGTTGTGCAGATTTTTGGTTGATAATGCAGCTCAAAATGTTTCTCTTTGATTGAGGTTTTCATCTCAATTTCAAGTTGTAAACGTTGATGAGCTTGTTTGTTCATCTCTTCTGTGAACAGTGCAAATTGTCCCCGGCCTGCTTCTTTTGCACGATACATTGCGGTGTCTGCGTGATTACTCAGGGTCTCGTAACTGCTGCCGTCATTTGGGTAGATCGCGACACCGATACTGGAGTCAACGGACACTTCCCGGTCACATAGATTAATAGGTTTTCGAATCGTTTCCTGAATACGTTCAACAATGTCTGCAATGTAATCTATAGAATTCAGATCAGTCAGAGAGATAATGAATTCATCTCCGCCTAAGCGGGCGATGGTATGACTGAAGTGACTATTCAGAGGGTACATCAGATCTTCTGCTCGCAGGGAGGCCTCTAACCTTTCGGCAACTGTTTTAAGTAATTGATCCCCAGCTGCGTGGCCTAATGAATCATTGATCAGTTTGAAGCGGTCAAGATCAATAAACAGAAGGGCGACTTTGTTGTTTTTACGTTTTGCCGATAATAATTTTTGTTCAACTCTTTCTCTGCATAACATTCTGTTGGGTAGGTGAGTCAAAGGATCAAAGTGAGCTAATTTCTCCAGCTCAGCTTCTTTACTTTTCAGGTCGCTAATATCCGTGAAAACGCCTACGTAGTTGGTAATGAGACCTTGTTCATTAACTACCGTATTGATGGTTAACCATTTAGGGTATAACTGGCCATTTTTTCTCCGGTCCCATATCTCTCCTTTCCAATAACCTGTTTGGCTAAGCTCTTCCCACATCTGTTGATAAAATTCTGCAGGATGCTGACCGGATTTGAATTTTGAGGGATTGGCGCCAATGATTTCATTGCGGTCATAACCTGTAATTCCACAATAAGCATCATTGACTTCAATGATGCGGTTTTTTGCGCTGGTGATGATTACGGCTTCGCTGGTTGAGTGCAGTGCCTTTTGATAAATCTTTAACTGCTCCTGAGACATCAGGTTCTGCGATATCTCTTGAATTAATTTCTGATTCGTATCTTGTAACTGGGATGTTCTTTGTTCAACACGTATTTCAAGGTCCGATTTAATTTCGGAAAGCTCAGCAAGGGTATTATTAAGTGCAACTTGCGTTTCTTTGTAAGTATTAAGCGCTAACGCCATCTCTTTTATTTCTGGGGTGTCGTCCTTGGTTGGGATTTGAACATTCAGCTCCCCCTTGGCTAGTCCAAGTAAACTTTTCCGAATAGTGGAGAGTGAATTATTTACTCTTCTGGCTACACCTGTATTCACATTAATTGTGAAAACTACAAGAGCAAGGCCCAGTATCACTAATAAAAAAGAGGTTATGATGGTTTCATCAGCTGTAGCGCGCATCTCATGTTCTATCTGTTCTACGATGCTATTCGTTAAAGCGGTGAAGAAATGATTTACTTCAAGTGCTTTTCTGACCTGTTCCTGAATGATTTCATGTGCGATTTCAGGGTCATAAAAATACCGTTCTACCGCCGTGGTCGTGGAGACTAGGTAATCATGCAGAGCGTTTTTTAGCTCGTCGGTATTAATGACATGATCAGTATGATGTAGCTCTAGGTCGAGGTGTCCATCCTCAGAAATCCCTTCTAGTTGGCTTTTAAGGGAATAGATCTTATCCAGATGTATGGTCACTTCCGGATAAGCCAGTTCTGGGGTGGTACTGGATGAATCAAAAAGTGTCAGAATTTTAGTGTGTGTCTGTTCGAATTCGAAAGAAATGTTCGAAATCTTTGTAAGTACACGCATATCTTTGTGATGAAGGTGATCCAACAGACTGCTGTAATTGAATATGACATAAATAAGAAGACCAATAAGTAGGCTGCTTGCTGCGATGAGAGATGCAGGGAAAAATAGTAAGCGTTTTTTAAGACTGGCATTTTTTAAAAAGTTCATAGAGGTAATTCCAGACTCTTCCAGTCTGAGGGTTTTATTGATCCTAAGAATTCAGGCGGGTGATTATTCGAGGGGTTAAATACATAAATAGCTCCCTCAACCTTAGGCCATACCCCCGTTGCTTCTTTAAGGTTGCTGGTATGAGAAATAATAACTCTATTGCCAGTCACTGGAATCGTTGAAAGCATGCCTGCTAAGGCGGCTGTTTTTGTCTTACGTTCTTTCGGCGGCAGACCAATGGAATAATATAAGTGGTTATCTATTTTGAAATTTTGGAAAGCGAGCTGAGCGGTGTCTTTACAGCGACAAAAAGGGCTGGAGATTACTTCTGATACGGGTATGGAGTGCTTTGCAAAAGACTGGCCGACAAGAAGAGCTTCGTTACGGCCTGTATCTGATAAATTCCTCTGTTTCTCACAGTCTTTTAAGTTGATAGGACGGGCATCAATTTGATTTTTTATGGTTGATGCATGGCGCATAAAGATCACCAATCCACCCTGTTTCATTTTTTCTATAAGCTGAATCTGTGATGTGTTTGGTTCAGCAGCAATTGTAGCTGGAACCCAGATAAAAGAAGCTAAAAAGGCAATGAAAAGGCCGTTTATGAGATTGACGGCCCTTAACAGAGATAGGAGGTTCTTCATCTACTTTTAACTCGCTTACTTTTTATTTAAGCATAGTTAAGAATCTGAAGTACGAGAGGAAAAACCTATATTTTTTGATAGGTTGGATTACAGGTTATTGATTGAAGGGATAAAGCCTGTTGTCTTCATCATCTACCCCTTCATCATTGATCCATCGCAGGGCTTCAAGTAGCTGTGTCATCTTATAGTGACGTACCTCTCCTTGCATAAGAAGGTCAGCAACTTTACTCATCCAATCGGTCCACTTAGCATCGCCGACAATGGCTACCCGGTGGAAATCATTGGCGTGTTTTGCGCCGAACTTTACATCTTCCCATAATGCACCTGCTTCAAATCCTTCGAAATCAGGTGCGAAAGTGATTAATAACCTAACATCGGGATGGGTGTTTTTTACATGCTCAAAAAGGGGAAGATATGTTTCTGTATAGTCCTGTGCCGTAAGTGTGCCGTTGGCTTGTAGGACGATAATATCACCGGTGGTTTCCGGAAGAACATAAAGCATATGCTACCTATAAATAACTCAACACTTTTGAACATTATAAATATATACATAGTTTAAGTATGTATGTGGATACCGAAAAGGCGTGTTACAGATGGCTGACGCGTTGTAAATATAAGTCAGCGGTAATGCAGCTTCGTCTATTGGTAAACAAATCGTTTAGCTGATCCCTTATGTCTTCATCGGGAGTAACGGCTTGAGCGGTTACTGTCTGCATAGGATCTTGCTTAAGATAAGTTGGGAGTAGTGGGGAAACCTGAATGTAAGTCACATTTTCTTTGGTAAAAGAAACATAAAACTTATCATCGAGAGTTTGGGCTTTTTCTTCACCAATAACTGTGCCGAAGCGACAAAAATTGTTTTGATCAGCAGACTGTTTGCCTGCAGCCGGGGATGCGAGAAAATCAGTAGGGTCTGCGCCATTTAGGATAGCGTCAGTTTCTATCTGATTTATTGGCGTTGAATGCACATATGTATCACCCCCCAGATGCTCATAAGTCTTCTGGAAAGCAAATAGCGATACTGCTACAACAGATAAAAGAAGTCCTTTCGTACCCATACAGTCACACTAAGAATTATTCTTATTTTGCTCAAGCATAATGTTTAATAATAATCGAGTAAAGGCTAGGGACATTATATTGGAGAAAAACTTTATTTGGTGGACATACGCACCATAATGTGACTTTTTATGACGTTCAAAGATAATTTAAGATTTTAGCGATAAAGGGCTTCAGGCGGATATTGTAATTCTAGGCTGGCCCTTTCCGTTTTTTTTAGTTTTTTTATCACCAACCCAAAAGAGCGATCTATTAAACGCTCAATCTCTTTTTCAGGCATGGAATTAATTAACACGACACTGATCCAGTGTTTTTTTGACATATGGTAAGCAGGAAGAACTTCCGGAAAAATGTCCCTGAGCATAAAGGCTTCTTCCGGATCGCATTTTAAATTGAGGAAGGAACAGCCAGCATACTGCTCACCCAATTCGGAGCCTTTATCATTACAGGTCGCCAGCAGGGCAAACATTTTATTTTTGATTTTATAAACGGCAACGTCTGGACCAAACGGATGGGTGGCCGTAACTTCTGGCAGGGATAAACAATAGGTGTGCGCACTCTCTTTATCCATGATCATCTCTTTTAAGGGTTTATACCATTGTAGATGCCATTCTTTAGAGTCGACGGCTGGACAGGGCATTTTCAGCCCTGCCCTGATCGGTTAGAACTTAAGTTTTCAGGCCTGATACCATGGTGTCCAGTTGTTTTAACTGTCCGCTCATTTGATTGCCAATAGCCGCGGTTTGGTTAGCACTGTCCAGAGTACTATCCGCATATTCAGAGATATTGCTCAGGTTGCTGGAGATCTCTTGTACGGTGACTGATTGCTCTTCAGCAGCCGCGGCAATCTGAGTATTTAACGCCGACATCTCTTCAACTGCTTTTTGTGCAGCATCCAATTCTGCGGAAGTAATCTCTGATTGTTCGATACAAAGAACCGCATTGTCCTGGCCTTTCTGCATCACGCTGACAGCTCCTGTGGTTACAGATTGCAGCTTCTCCAGTAGCGCCTGAATATCCTCGGTAGACGATTGAGTGCGTTGAGAGAGTGAGCGAACCTCATCTGCTACCACCGCAAAACCACGACCGGACTCTCCGGCACGGGCTGCTTCGATGGCAGCGTTAAGGGCGAGTAGGTTAGTTTGTTCTGCAATTCCACGGATGTCGCTTAGCACTGAGCTGATTTTGTCGGTTTCCGTAACCAGGGATTCCAATTGTGTGGAGGCGTTTTCTACATTGCCACTGAGTTGTTTGATGACATTGCTATTATCAGTCGCGGTGTGAGTCCCTTTCTGAACCTGCTTTAATACATTATTACCCAGACGCGCCGCATGATCGATAGATTGTGCGATTTCGGAGGCTGCGCCTGACAATTCATTCATGGAGTTTGTAACAAGATCAGTCTGTCGCTTTTGCTGCACGATTTGATCTCGCGTGCTTTCCATCAGCATGATGCTGTTTTCAGATTGTCTTACCGTTTCATGGGAGGTATTCCGAATCGAATCGACTAATTTGGTCAGTTTTTCCATCAGTTGATTAAAGGCGGATGCCGCTTCTGATGCTTCGTTGTTACCTACGACCGGGAGTCGTGCAGTAAGATCGCTGTCGCCCACGGCAAGTTCTTTGAGTCTCGCGCCCATGGCAACGATTGGTGCTGAGATCGATTTAGAGATGATGGCAGGTATTATAATGCCCAGAATGAACGTTATGACAAATAGAACAGTAATGTATTTCTGTGCTTCTAATTCATCTTGTTCAGCTTTAAGAGTGGAATCCAGGGTGAATTTTTGGACTTCAGCCAGGGCTGACACTAATTCATGATCTAGTTGGTCTTCCAGCTTAATAATATGTTCAACTGAGGAAACTGCGGCAGATGCCTGGTTAGCCAATACCTGATCAAAAAAGGCAAAGGCTTCTTTATCGTATTCTGAGTGGTGTTGATCAATAATCAGAATGTTTTCCAGAATCGAGGCTGATTCTTTGCGGCCTTCTTCACTGTGAGAGTGGGTGATAGCATGTTCAAGCTTTTTCTCCAGCTCTTTGAATTCTTTATCGACCTTTTCCGCTAGTGCATGAAAGTCTGCACTGGTTTTTGTGATTTCATCTTGCCTATCTTCACCGTACTTTTGCGCAACGGATAAGGCGAGGCCTCGTTCAAATAAAATTGCCTGTTCTAACTGGTGTTGTGCAACCAGAGATAGTGCTTGTGATACTGGTAAGTTTTCTTCGGCAATATCGATCAGTTCATTACCGATCTTCTTCATCTGCAGGATGGCAAAGCCACCGACAAGAGAGATCAATATCAGGTTGATTAAAGCCAGAATATAAACTCGGGTAGAAATTTTTAGGGTACCCAATAACATTTGTCCCTCTCCTTGAATACAGCATAAATTGACGTGTTTTTTTAATTATTATTTTTTATAGCCGTTATTTTTGTATGGTTTTTTTGGCTAATACCTTATTTAAACAGTTGTTTATTAAGGTTTATCGAATATATAGGAAGCGCTTAAGCGGCACAATTAAAATGCAATAAAACAGATTCAAACATGCCTTTGGAAAGCCCCATGTATTTATGAAGAGAAAAAATATTTCTGATCTATTGTGCGGTGCACAATTATGTGTATAAATATTAACCATATTATCTGAGTTTGACTCAGAGGGAGTCTGAAATGATTGATGTAGATGTGGTTACGGATGTAGATGAAGGTTATGCCCGGGATGTTCATGGTGTTTCCGGGGTTCTGGTGGACTGTTTCGCTCTGGGAGTGATACCAAAAGGATCTGATGATTTATATTTCCCTGAGCCTTTCAGGAAAAATAATCTGGCAATTAGCTTTACGCAGTCGCTTGCAGATTTTATTTATGAATTTGCTGAAAAGCATTACTACTGCAATGAGGGAGATGAAATTTTACTGCTTTCTGCAAAAGTCGATTGTGATCAGATGGATGAGGCGTCAATAATTTCCTCTTTTTTTGCTCGAGCTGAAGATGCAGTCAGTTCGGGTGAATGCATTGTTATTAAGCGTCGAGATGCGCTTGCTGCTGAATCAAATGAGCTCAGACAAAAGGTTTGTCAGGATATTTATGCTCAAAATCATATCTATCTCAAAAATGCGGCTGAGCGTATCCCGTTTCAGGAGCCTGAAAGCCTGAAAGAGGCAGTTTAGAATTTATAGTGTTCAGCGCAAATTAGGTATTCCTATTGGCTTTATAACTTTGTCATCTAAATATAAGATGCGCACAGTTGGTTTTTAGGAAGAAGTTATGAATAAGAGTGTTTTAACAAACTTTGCCGCGTTGCTGGTGCTGTTCGCTGGTCTGGTAGCAGATGACCATGTTTTACTCACAATTGGGTTATTTGCTTTGTCTGGAGCTGTTACAAACTGGCTGGCGATTCATATGCTGTTTGAGCGAGTTCCAGGTCTTTATGGTTCAGGGGTTATTCCGGCCAGGTTTGAGGATTTCAAGCTGGGCATTAAGACCCTGATGATGGAGCAGTTTTTTACTGAGGAAAATATCGAACGTTTCCTGAGTGCGGAGAACGGTCAACAGCCTGACCTGCATTTGGCTCCTGTGATTGAAAAGGTGGATTTCTCACCGACCTTTGATTCTCTTATTGATGTGATCCAGTCCTCTAAGCTTGGGGGTATGCTGGCCATGATTGGCGGTGTGGAAGTGCTGGAACCCCTGCGTGAGCCTTTTGTTGCCAATATCAAAACCTCCATTGAAGGTATAACCCGCGATGAGGCATTTATCGCGCTTCTGAAGGAGGAGCTGGAGCAGCCTGATGTCCTGGCCGAAATGCAGGAAAAAGTTGGAGTCGTTGTTCAGCAGAGACTGGATGAACTGACACCGCAATTGGTGAAAGAGATCATTCAGAAAATGATTCGTAAACACCTGGGTTGGTTAGTGGTCTGGGGAGGCGTATTTGGCGGGCTTATCGGTTTGTTAGCTGCTTCTCTTGGTGTTTAATTTAGATACACCGTAAAAACAAAAAAGCCGCTTTATTTAAAGCGGCTTTTTTAGTTGGGCAGAATTAAACTAAAGCATCCAGCTTCTGTTTAAGAACCCCCTGAACCTGACCGGGGTTGGCTTTACCCTGAGACGCTTTCATAACCTGACCCATAAAGAAACCGATCATCTTGCCGCGTTTGTCTGGTTCTGCATTGATGTATTGTTCAACCTGAGGGCTGTTATTGGCGATTACGTCATCGACAATCTTCTCGATTGCGCCGCTGTCCGTCACCTGTTTCAGGCCTTTGGCTTCAATGATTTCGTCGGCACTACCGCCTTCATTCCATATAACTTCAAACACTTGCTTGGCGATTTTGCCAGAGATGGTGTTGTCTTTGATGCGTGCCAGCAGGCCGCCCAGTTGTTCGGCTGAAACAGGGCTGTCTGTAATGCCAGTATCGTTTTGATTGAGCATTTTGGATAGCTCGCCCATTACCCAGTTGGCTGCAAGTTTGGCATCTTTGGCCGCTTTGGAGACGGTTTCAAAATATGCAGCCATGTTATGGTCACTTGAGAGTACCGTAGCGTCGTACTCACTGAGTTTGTATTCCTCAATGAAACGAGCTTTACGTGCATCAGGCAGTTCTGGCAGGGTGGCACGAACCGCATCGATATAATCTTCATCAATAACGATCGGCAACAGGTCCGGGCAAGGGAAGTAACGGTAGTCGTTTGCTTCCTCTTTAGAGCGCATTTGACGCGTCTCGTTTTTGTCTGCGTCATACAGGCGTGTAGCCTGCACAACACGGCCGCCGTCTTCGATCAGATCAATCTGACGTTCTATTTCACCCACAATCGCTTTTTCAATAAAGCGGAAGGAGTTGATGTTTTTAGTCTCGGTACGGGTGCCGAACTCTTCCTGGCCTTTAGGGCGGATTGAAACGTTACAGTCACAGCGGAAAGAGCCTTCGGCCATGTTGCCGTCACAGATCCCCAGGCTGGTCACGATAGAGTGGATTTTACGTACGTAGGCTACAGCTTCTTCAGCGCTGCGCATATCTGGCTCGGAGACAATTTCAAGCAGAGGAGTGCCTGCCCGGTTAAGGTCGATACCTGTCATGCCAGGGAATTCGCCGTGAAGAGATTTACCTGCATCTTCTTCCAGGTGAGCGCGTGTGACTCCGATTCGTTTGTTGGTGCCATCTTCCAGTGTGATATCGATATGACCGATGCCAACAATAGGGTGGAACAGCTGGCTGGTCTGATAGCCTTTTGGCAGATCTGGGTAAAAATAGTTTTTGCGATCAAATACTGATTTGCGACCAATCTCTGCATCAACGGCCAAACCGAATTTTACGGCCATTCTCAGAGCTTCTTCATTAAACACGGGTAGTGTACCCGGCAGTGCAAGGTCTACCGCGCAAGCTTGTGTATTAGGCTCGCTACCAAAAGCTGTGCTGGCACCCGAAAATATTTTGGATTTTGTGGCTAGTTGGGCATGGATCTCAAGCCCGATTACCGCTTCCCATTCCATAATTATTTAACCTCTCAGATACCTTGTGGTGACTGTGTGTGCCAATCCGTTGCCAGCTGGAATTGATGGGCAACATTTAGCAGCTTCTGTTCGGCAAAGTAGTCGCCAATGATTTGTAAACCTGTTGGCAAGCCGTTGACAGTGCCGCAAGGAACGGACATGCCAGGCAGGCCTGCTAAGTTCAGGGAGATGGTAAAGATATCTTCCATGTACATAGCGACAGGGTCTGAGGTTTTTTCACCGAGTTTAAACGCTGGGTGCGGTGTGGTCGGGCCCATGATGACATCTACTTCAGTCAGCACTTTGGCAAAGTCATCGCGAATCAGTCGACGAATCTGCTGGGCTTTATTGTAATAGGCATCGTAAAAGCCTTCAGACAGAGCATAAGCACCAATCATAATACGGCGTTTAACTTCCGGTCCGAAGCCTTCGCCGCGGCTGCGTTTGTATAGATCTTCAAGGTCAACCGGATCTTCACAACGATAACCGTAACGAACACCATCAAATCGGGACAGGTTCGAAGAAGCTTCAGCGGGGGCGATAATATAATAAGCCGGAATTGATAAGGCGGTGTTTGGCAGGCTTACTTCTTTAACGATTGCGCCCAGTTTTTCAAACTCTTTAATGGCTGCCTGGGTTTGTGCTGCAATGTCAGAGTCCAGATCATCCATAAAGAACTCTTTTGGCAGGCCGATTTTCAGGCCTTTCAGGGGGGCGTTCAGGTCTGCAGTGTAGTCTGGTACTTCACGATCAACAGAGGTTGAGTCGTTTTTGTCGAAACCCGCCATTACATTCAGCATCATCGCTGCATCTTCAGCGGTTTTGGTCATTGGACCGCCCTGATCCAGAGAGGATGCGAAGGCGATCATGCCAAAACGTGATACGCGACCATAAGTAGGTTTCAAACCTGTGATGCCGCACAGAGCTGCTGGTTGGCGAATGGAGCCGCCAGTGTCGGTGCCTGTTGCAGCTGGTGCTAGCTGAGCCGCAACGGCAGCAGCAGAACCACCTGAAGAACCGCCAGGAACGCATTCGGTGTTCCAGGGGTTTTTGGCGGGACCATAAAAGCTGCTTTCATTGGAGGAGCCCATAGCAAACTCGTCCATATTGGTCTTACCCAGCATTACACCGCCAGCGGCATTGAATTTCTCTACTACTGTGGCGTTGTATGGGGAGATGAAGTTATCCAGCATTTTGGATGCACAGCTGGTGCGAACGCCCTGGGTACAGAAAATATCTTTGTGGGCGAATGGTAATCCAGTAAATGCGCCAGCGTTACCTGTCGCTATCGCTTCATCTGCTGCTTTGGCCTGAGAAAGAGCCTGTTCTTCAGTAACAGTGATGTAACTGTTGTATTTGTCGTCTTCCGACTTGATTCGGTTCAGGTACGCCTGGGTCAGCTCAACACTGCTGAATTCACCAGATTTAAGCCCCTGAGCCAGTTCGGCTAATGTTTTGTCAAACATGGAATGCTTCCTTTAGAAATATTCTGGCTGCTGCTTGCTTGTTACGAGATCACTCAATAACTTTAGGAACCAGGAACAAGCCTTCTTCAACCTCAGGGGCAACTGCTTGCAGTTGATCACGCTGGTTTTCTTCGGTGACAACGTCACTTCGAAGACGCTGTACAGCATCCAGAGGGTGGGCCATAGGTGATACATCGGAAGTATCCACCGCCTGCATCTGGTCAACCAGATCCAGAATATTTGTCAGATTTTGCGCGTATTCAGGAGCGTCCTGTTCTTCAATTTGAAGGCGCGCCAGATGGGCAATTTTGTCCACATCAGAGCGGTCCAGAGACATAATTTACTCTCGCTTTTTGAGAAGGCTTTCAGTGAAAGCTGATAGGGAAAAAACCAAGAGCTGTAAGGTATCACATTGATAGATCATTCAGAAGGCTAATTGTCATTGTTATTTATGTTGATTTAGGTATTTACACCTTGCTCTAAGTGCCTGCCATTGTTAGAGTTACGTGTTTTCAGGATATAGCGGCTATACCTGCAGATTTCTTAGGACTCCCTGTACATGCTCAAGAAAATTCGTGGTCTTTTTTCCAGCGATCTGTCCATTGACCTGGGCACTGCAAACACACTGATTTATGTGCGCGATAAGGATATTGTTCTGGATGAACCGTCCGTTGTTGCGATTCGTCAGACTGGTAATCAAAAATCCGTAGCAGCGGTTGGTGCTGATGCGAAGCGCATGCTGGGTCGTACTCCGGGATCTATTACTGCAATCCGTCCAATGAAAGACGGTGTAATTGCAGATTTCCATGTGACTGAAAAGATGCTGCAGTATTTCATCAGCAAAGTGCATGGAAATAATTTTCTGACACCGAGTCCTCGTGTATTGGTTTGTGTGCCTTGTAAATCGACACAGGTTGAACGTCGTGCCATCAAAGAATCTGCGATGGGTGCCGGCGCTCGTGAGGTTTATCTGATTGATGAACCTATGGCTGCTGCAATTGGTGCAGGTCTGCCTGTGGACGAAGCCAGCGGTTCAATGGTTGTGGATATCGGTGGTGGTACTACTGAGATTGCAGTCATATCACTCAACGGTATTGTCTACGCTGATTCTGTTCGTCTTGGTGGCGACCGTTTTGATGAATACATTACTACCTATGTGCGCCGTAACTACGGTAGCTTGATCGGCGACTCAACAGCAGAGCGGATCAAACAAGAGATCGGTACGGCTTATCCATCCACCGAGATGCGTGAGATCGATGTCCGAGGTCGTAATCTGGCTGAAGGTATCCCGCGTAGTTTTACACTCAACAGTAATGAAATTCTGGAAGCGTTGCAGGAGCCTCTTTCTGCAATTGTTCAGGCAGTAAAAAGTGCGTTGGAACAGTGCCCACCAGAATTGGCTTCGGATATAGCGGAGCGCGGAATTGTGCTTACCGGTGGCGGTGCACTGCTACGTAATATTGATCGACTGATCAGTGAAGAAACTGGTTTACCGGTTATTGTTGCTGAAGATCCTCTGACATGTGTTGCCCGTGGCGGCGGCCGAGCTTTGGAACTTATCGATAAACATGGTTTTGAGCTGGTTAGTTATGACTAAGTCATGTTACAGCATAATTGTGTTTTCATAAGTTCAAATACACACCTCCTGAATGTGGTTGCACATTGGGAGGTGAGCTATTAAAACTATCTTTCTAGGCCGTTCATCGAGCCGTTTTTTTATCTTCCTCCTGATACTTGCCTGTATTTTAATGGCAGCGGATCTGTATACCTCAAAGGTTCGTGACAGTCGTTCTTATTTGTCTCTGGTTTTAACCCCGCTGCAATGGTTTGTGGATCTTCCCAGCCGTTTTGCGGGCGAAGTCTCTGATGTTGTCGTAGACCGGGGACTGTTGGTTAAAGAAAATGCCAAGCTTAAAGCGGATGCTTTAATTCTGGAGAGAAAGGTTCAGCTAAATGCCGCTCTACGCCGGGAAAATGATCGTTTACGGGAATTAGTTGGCGGCAGTCTGCGAATAGATGAGGAAGTTGAACTGGTTGAGCTGATTGGTGTGAACCCAGATCCGTTTCAGCATCAGGTCATCATTGACAGGGGAAGTGAAAGCCAGGTTGTGAGAGGTCAGCCGGTACTGGATGCCGGTGGTGTTATGGGCCAGGTTACAGAGCTTTCCCACTATACCAGTCGGGTTATGCTGATTACCGATGCCCGGCATGCTCTTCCTGTGGAACTTAATCGTAATGGATTTCGAAGTATTGCGTTAGGTAAGGGGCAGTTGGATGAACTCGAATTAGAGCACGTGCCAGACACAGTGGATATCACTGTGGGTGATCTGATTGTTACATCCGGTTTAGGTGGACGTTTTCCCAGAGGGTACCCTGTCGCACTGGTCTCTGAAGTCATACGCGATCCAGGCCAGCAGTTTGCCAAGGTTGTGATAAAACCAACCGCTATGCTGGATAAATCCAGACACCTACTACTGGTTCAAATGCCCGTTAAGCCTCAAGAACCTCTGATATTAGGAGAGGGAGATGAGTGAGGGTGGCCCGGCTCCTTCGAGTGGTGGCGGTCTCATCATATTTGCCACTTTCCTGGTTGGTTTGATGCTCAGCCAGATTCCACTGCCTCATGTGGTTGAGTGGGCACGGCCGGAATGGGTTGCCATGATTCTTATCTATTGGGTTATGGCTTTGCCGCACCGTGTTGGAATGGGGATGGCTTTTTTTCTCGGGTTATTCCTGGATGTAATCAAAGGCAGTGTCTTAGGGCTTAATGCATTGTCATTGACGGTTATCGCCTTTGTAACACTCGTACTGCATCAGCGTTTGCGAATGTTTCCATTAGTGCAGCAATCCATGATGGTGATGGTTCTGGTGGGAATCAACCAACTGCTTTTTCACTGGATGCAGGCGTTTACCGGCTATACCGGTGATAGTCTTATCTTCCTTCTGCCCTGCCTTGCCAGTGCTGTTTTATGGCCGTGGCTGTTTATAACGCTGCGCGGGCTGCGGCGTATTTTCCGAATTAGGTAAGAGGAGCACTATGGTCGCTCAGAATGATCTAATTCTGGCATCCGCCTCTCCGCGGCGTAAGGAGTTGTTAAGCCAGATAGGGGTAAGGTTTAGCGTTAATCCCGTTGATATCTGCGAGGATGTGCTAGAAGCTGAAAGCCCTGAGGATTATGTTCTGCGGTTAGCCATTGAAAAGGCGAATGTCTGCTTTAGTCTAACGGAGGGGAGTCTGCCTGTACTAGGATCAGATACGACTGTTGTATTTTCCGGGCAAATATTAGGTAAGCCTGCAGATGAGCAGGAAGCAATTGCAACGCTGATGAAACTTTCAGGTAGTGTCCATGAAGTACTTACCGCCGTTGCAGTCGTAAATGCAGAACAAACGCTATATTCTGTGGTCAAAACCTCAGTTAAATTTAAAACACTGACTCCGGAAATCTGCAGGCGTTATTGGAAAACGGGTGAACCAGCCGATAAAGCCGGTGCTTATGGTATACAGGGTATGGGTGCCGTATTTGTTGAAAAGATAAAAGGCAGCTATTCCGCCGTGGTTGGGTTGCCGCTATGTGAGACCTCTGTCTTGTTGCAGCAGGCAGGCGTTGAAATCTGGCATCAGGATGTTGTCTAAGGAAATATTATGGGCGAAGAGATACTGATTAACTTTACTCCTATGGAAACCCGTGTTGCGGTTATTGAGAATGGCATGCCGCAAGAGGTATATGTTGAGCGGGTAAATCGCAGAGGGATTGTTGGAAACATCTATCAGGGTAAAGTGGTTAGGGTACTTCCGGGGATGCAGGCTGCGTTTGTTGATATCGGGCTTGAGCGTGCAGCTTTTATTCATGTGGAAGAGGTGCTTGCGCAAAATGCCACTCAGGAAGAAAAGACCAATGCTTCGATTGCCCACTTAGTTCGAGAAGGCCAGCCTTTACTGGTTCAGGTCACTAAAGATCCTATTGGTACCAAAGGTGCTCGTCTTACCACCCACTTATCTATGCCTTCCCGTTATCTTGTATTTATGCCAGGGAACCAGCATGTTGGGGTTTCGCAAAGGATTGAGGATGCTGAAGAGCGTGATCGTTTGCGTCAAACCATCCAGTCCCTGGTTGAAGAAGAGGCCGGTGAGCCTTCAGGTTTTATCCTCAGAACAGTTTCCGAAGGCGCTGCTGAAGCGGAATTAAGAGCCGATATTCAGTTTTTGCGCCGGTTATGGCTTTCTATTCAGGAGAAAATCAAAACTGCAAAAGCGCCGAGTGTTATCTATGAGGATCTGCCTCTGAACATGAGGGCATTACGCGATATGGCTCATGCTGGCCTTGAGCGAATTCGAATTGATTCCAGAGAAACCTTTCACCGTGCAAAAGATTTTGTGCAGGCGCTGGTGCCGGAAGTTGCAGATTCACTTGAATACTATCCAGGAGAGCGTCCGATTTTTGATCTCTTTAATGTTGAAGAGGAGATTCAGAAAGCACTTGGCAGAAAGGTTGAACTTAAATCGGGTGGGCACCTGATATTTGATCAAACTGAAGCCATGACAACAGTGGATGTGAATACAGGTGCTTTTGTAGGTCACAGGAATCTGGAAGAGACCATTTTTAAAACGAACCTGGAAGCGGCAACTGCAATTGGTCGACAATTGCGGTTACGAAACCTCGGTGGAATCATCATCATCGATTTCATTGATATGGAAGATGCTGATCACCAGCGTCAGGTGCTGCGTACTTTAGAGCGTGTTCTGGATAAAGATCATGCTAAGTGCAAAGTCACAGGGGTGTCTGAACTTGGCCTGGTGGAGATGACTCGTAAGAGAACCCGGGAAAGTCTTGAACAGGTATTATGTGGCGTTTGCTCAGAATGCCAGGGCAGAGGGTCTATTAAAACCCCGGAAACTGTCTGTTACGAAATTTTCCGTGAAATTCTCAGACAACATCGCGCTTATGATACTGACAGCTACCTTGTGCTCGCGGCTCAAACCGTAGTGAATTATCTTCTCGAAGATGCATCAGATCATGTCGCAGAGCTTGAAGCTTTCATCGGTAAAACAATACGTTTCCAAATTGAGCCCATGTATAACGCTGAAAGTTTCGACGTTGTACTTCGTTAACGGGATAGATCAGTGAAACGTCTTGCTCATTCACTTGCCTGGTACCTTTATTGGGTATTAGCAATATCCCTTGCTTTGATTGCAGTCTTGTTGATCAGTTTTAAGCTGCTTTTTGAAGATCTGGGTAGCTACAGGACAGAAGTACAGGCTTTGCTCTCAGAGCAGTTACAGGCCCGGGTACTATTGGGCGATATCAACGGTAGTTGGAATGGTTGGCGTCCAAATCTGGAGGTCGACAGCCTTGTAATTGAGCAGATGCAGAGTCAACCCGGCTTTTCTGCCAGTGTGGTTAAAGCTCACATTGAAATAGATCCTGCACAATCCCTGACCGTTTTTCAGCCGGTCTTTTCTGTTTTCGATTTTGAGGGGCTTAAAGTTCGTTATGACCTCTCCAGTCAGCCCCAACGCTTAGAATCTGAAGAAATCTCGCAGCAGAAGTCGAGTAGTAACCATCCAGTGTCTGATGCCGGGGCAGATCTTTTAACTCTGTTGTTACACCAATCGGATATCAATCTGGAAAAAACTCAGATCGAATTTGTCGCAAGAAATGGCGAACTAATCTCAATCGCACCGATTCAACTGAAAATGCAACACGACGGTGCTATGCACCAATTACTGGTGAATGCGGATCTGGTAACACAAGCTGGCAATACCTCTTTGAGCTTTGTTGCTGAAGTAGAAGGGACTCCTTCTCGTGATGATGTAAATTTCTATCTAAGTATTGATCAACTGGACCATGAATTGATCAACCCCTGGTTGAAACTTACTGATCTGACTCTGGATAATTTCGAAGGCTCTCAGCGGGTCTGGGGTAAAGTCCAAAAAGGAAAGCTGACCTATTTAACCAGTGAAACATCGGTTAATAATTTCAAATATCAGCAATATGAGCTTGAAGAATTTACTCTACATACAGCTCTATTGCGCCGGGATCGGTCCTATCAGTTGCAGTTGACCGATTTTTACGTGTCTGGTGCTGATAAGCGCTTTAATTTGCCACGCATTAGCCTGGACTTGGTTCGCAGAGGAAGCTCGATAGAACCTAAGATGTTGATGGTCGATAAAATCGATCTGGAGTTACTGCAGAACTGGTTATCGGAGCAACCTTTCATTCCAAAAGATGCAGGTAGCATTCTCAATACTTTTTCGCCTGTAGGTACTTTGGAAAATATACAGATGACCTGGAAGGATCCCAGGGATTTAACCAGTTTCCAACTAGCTGCTGATCTTTCCAAAGTGGGTATTAATGCCTGGAATGATGTCCCTGAACTAAAAGGGATTAATGGTCTGCTCACTGCGAATATAGATGGAGGTAAAATTCATCTGGTCAGTAGCGACTTTCTGATGGCCTATCCCACTTTATTTGCTGACCGGTGGCAATATAACAGTGCTCAGGGCGTGATTGGCTGGCGCTTTGAAGATAAAGGTGTAGTTGTCGCTTCAGAGTTGTTGAATCTGTCAGCTGAATACGTTTCAGCTGCAGGTCGATTCAGTATCTACCTGCCTTTTAGTCGCGATGAACAGCCCCTTTTGAACCTCCAGATAGGCATGCAATCCAGCGATGGTACACAGGCGCGTTACTACATTCCGCCTCGCGAAGTGGGTGAAAAAACCTATGAGTGGTTGGTGGAAGCTATTAAAGAGGGTCACATAAAGCAGGCAGGTTTTATCCTGAATGGTGTCACCCGAACCCGCTTATCTGATTATCAACTACCAGCGGTGCAAATGTTCTTTAATCTGTCCGATGCTACATTCGCATACCAGCCGGGCTGGCCGGAGATTAAGAGCGCAGATGCTTTTGTGTTTTTCCGCAATGGTGAACTTATTGCTGAGGCTAAGGGCGGTCAAATTTATGACTCTGATATTGACTTTGCATGGGTGCATCTGCCGAAAACAATAGATAAATTGTTTGTAAACGGAGCCGTCAATGGTTCAGCATCTGATCTGCGGAAATTATTAACGGAGAGCCAGTTAAGAGAAGAGGTGGGTGAAGATCTTGATGACTGGTCCATGACGGGTTCAGCCAATACTCTGCTTGATATTGAAATTCCTCTTTACACCCAAAAACAACCTCGTGTGACGGTGCAGTCGTTTATTAAAGACGGAGGTTTTGAGTCCAAACAGGACCGCATTAACTTTACTGATATCAAGGGGCTGGTCAGTTATCGCTCAGCAACAGGTCTGGGAGCTGAAGGGCTAACTGCCACCTTGTTTGATCAACAGGTAAAGGCTCGTATCTCCTCTTCGAAAAGTAAAACACAGGTTTATCTGGACAGCGCAATTGATACCGGCAGGCTCCGGAAGTGGCTTGATCTGGACCTCCTGGCAATCATGTCTGGCACACTTAAATACAATGCGCGTCTGGATATGTGCCCAGGCAAGAGCTGTAATCAGTTAGTGATTGGTAGTGATCTTAAGGGCGTAGAAATCGATGCCCCAGCACCTTTAGGTAAATTAGCAGATCAGAAAGGCCAGCTTTCTCTGGTGAGTGATTTGGGGCGTGGCTTTAAAGATGGGCGCAGTGCGGTACGGTTAAATTTCGCCAATCAGCTACGTGGCGTCATGATCATGAATGATCAGCAGGTTGATCGGGCCCGTTTCCACCTGGGTGGAGGGCGACCTAAGGTGCCTGAAAAACCAGGTATATGGTTGGACGGTAAAGTTGCGTATCTCGATTACGATCAGCTTGAACGCTTTATGGATAAGGCAGGGTTCACGGGTGATCCCAAGAGTGCAACTAAAGAAGAACAATCAGAAAATATTTTAAAGTCTGTAAATCTGGATATTGACCAGTTTGTTTTTGAAGACATTCTTCTGGAAGACCTGAGTGTGCAGTTAACACCCGCAACAGAGGGCTGGAATCTGCAGGCAAATGGGCCCGAGTTGGCGGGAAGTTTGTTTATTCCAGATTCACAAAACCCAATCTACAAAGTTGATCTTGATTACTTGGTGCTCAATACACCTGATAATGAAGATGAGCTTGAAGAACCTATCCCTGAGGCGCCGGTTAACGCTGAGGATTTACCCTTTGTTAACTTCAGTGTTAAACAATTAACCCTGAATGAAAAACCTATGGGTCAGTGGAGTTTTGAGCTGGTTCCGATTGTTAACGGTGTGATTGTTGAAAACATAAAGGCCGATTTTCAGGGAGCATCCGCAAAAGGGGAAGTGCGCTGGAAAGATGATAATGATCAAAGGTCTCATCTAACCCTGCGTTTGGATGGGGATGATTTCGGCAAGGTTCTGGATGCCTGGGGAATGTCTAAATTTCTGGAAACAAAAAGCCTAAAATCCTATCTGCAACTAAGTTGGGATGGAGCCCCCTGGGAGTTTGAAATTGCTAAGGCAGATGGAGAGGTCCAGTTTACAGCGAAGAAAGGGCGCTTGTTGGATGTCGGGAATGCCGGTAATTTCCTCAGAGTCTTTGGCATACTTAATTTGCAATCCCTCGGCCGTCGTCTGCGTTTGGATTTCTCAGACCTTTTTGAATCGGGTGTGGCGTTTGATGAGATGAAAGCCAACTATGAAATTAAGAAGGGTGTTGCTACAACAACGGAACCTTTTGTCATGGTTGGGCCGTCAGTCAATATGGCTATGCAGGGTTCTTTGGATCTGGATAAAGAAACCGTTGAAAAAGATATCGAGGTTGCCATTCCGGTCACCGGTAATATTCCGTTAGTCAGTGTTCTATTGGGCGCGCCTCAGGTAGCTGGAGCGGTGTTCCTGTTTGATAAGTTGATCGGTGACCCTTTGGCTAAGTTTTCCACCGTAAAATATCATATGTCGGGTGATTGGAGTGATCCTCAAATTGATGTTTACAATGCCAAAGAAGAGCAACAGAATCAGGTGGATGATCTGGAGTTAGGCAATGGCTAAAGTTGCAGTTGCTCAAATGCTTTCTGGAGAAGATTGGCAAGCCAATCTGGCCCAGGCAGAAACTCTTGCTGAAGAGGCGGCTGAACATGGCGCGGAACTTCTGCTTCTGCCAGAAAATTTTGCCATGCTGGATTCCAAGGCGCTGATTGAATTAGCTAAAGCAGAAAAGGAATCTCAGGTAATCACCGGATTCATTGCAGCCTTGGCAAACCGATTAAATATCTGGATCATCGCCGGCAGTGTGCCACTACCGAATAATTCAGAAGATAAGGTGTTTGCCAGTTGCCTTGTGTTTAACTGTGAAGGCGAACTTACAGACCGCTACGATAAAATTCATCTGTTTGACGTGGATGTTGCTGATACTCACGCCGCATACAGAGAATCAGATTTTATAGAACATGGTAAGGAATTAGTTGTCGCTACAACGCCCTTTGGAAATATCGGGTTGTCCATTTGTTACGATTTACGTTTCCCTGAGCATTATCAACAGTTGCGTTTGGGTGGTGCTGAAATATTGATCGTGCCCTCAGCATTTACCTATGTGACAGGTGAGGTGCATTGGGAGGTACTGCTCAGAGCCAGAGCAATAGAAACTCAGTGTTACATACTTGCGGCGAACCAAGGTGGAGAACACAGCGCAAGCCGGAAAAGCTGGGGACATAGCATGATTATTGATCCATGGGGCAAAGTGCTTGTGGAGAAACAAAAGCCTGGTCCAGGTGTGATCTTCGCTGAGCTGGAGGTGGATGAAATTTTGGCTAGACGAGAGGCTATGCCGATCATCGAGCATCGGCAGAAAGCGGGGTTTTAAACGCCCGCTAATTCCCGCAAATATTTGAACAGTTTTCTGGATGCCGCTGGCGGCTTGTTCTGTGACTGCTCTTTTTGAGCATTACGTATTAATTGTCTGATGTGTTGAATGTCCGCACTTGGGTACTCTGCCACGTACTCTTGTAATGCCGAGTTGCCATCAGTGATTAAACGGTCGCGCCAACGTTCTAATTTATGAAACACCTGAGTATGGGCCTGGTGTCCCGCCTCGAATAAACCAATAGCGTGTTCGATTTCGTCGGCATCTTCGGTGCGTAGAACCTTGCCAACGTATTGTAGGTGCCTTTTCTGCGCACCATGGGATTTGATGCGGTGGAACTCGTCAATAGCACTGCGTAATCTGCTGCTTAAGTTCAGTTTATCCAGTTGTTCCTGATTCAGTTTTGCCAGTTTAGCTCCCAGATCCTGAAGTGCTTGCATCTGGCGTTTAACTTCGGTTTTGCTCAACCACTCTTCATCAAGGCCATCTGTTTTCTGGTTTTCAAATTGGTCGTTTTTGTTCATGCTGTATCTCAGGAATAGAAAACAGTAGCCAGGCTCAGGAAAGCAAAGAAACCGACTACATCTGTTATTGTGGTTAATAAAACGCTGCCGGCCAGAGCCGGATCAATGCCCATGGATTTAAGTCCGACCGGTAATAGTGTCCCGGCGATGGCGCCTGCAACCAGATTAATAACTATGGCAAGAGCGATAATGATGCCGATATTTATATCCTGGAACCAGGCGGTTGCGATCACGGCAATGACTGCAGCCCAGAGTATGCCATTTAAGGTGCCTACAATCATTTCTCGATTGAGTAGCCAGCCCGCGTTGGCGCGTTCTACATGCCCCAGGGCCTGACCTCGGATAACCAAAGTCAGGGTCTGAGAGCCTGCGATGCCACCCATCGATGCAACGATAGGCATCAAAACTGCCAGCGCTACGACTTTTTCGATCGTGTCTTCAAATATCCCAATCACTGCTGATGCGATGAAGGCTGTCAGTAAGTTGATGCCCAGCCAGACAGCTCGTCTACGGGTGGTTTTCATTACCGGAGCAAAGGTGTCTTCATCTTCATCAAGGCCGGCCATGCTCATCAGAGAGTGGTCCGCATCTTCTCGGATAACGTCAACCACGTCATCGATTGTAATACGTCCAAGAAGTTTTCCTTTATCATCAACAACCGGTGCAGAAACCAGATCGTGTTCTTCAAAGAGCAGTGCTACCTGATCATCTGGCATGCTGGCATTGATCGGTTCAATATCCGTGATCATTATTTCGCGAATAGTGATGGTTGGGTCGGACACCAGGAGTTTGGTCAATGGCAGTAAACCGATAAATGAATCTTTTCGGCTGACCACAATCAAGCTGTCTGTCATTTCAGGTATTTCATCATGACGGCGCATATAACGCAGTGCAGTCTCTATAGTGATGTCAGGCCGTACGGTCGTCGTATCGGTGTTCATCAGACCGCCAGCTGTGTCTTCCGGATAGGAGAGCAGCTTTTCTACACGGCGCAGGTTCTGCTTGTCCATTATCTTCAGGGTTTCTTTCATTACCCTGTTTGGCAGCTGTTGCAGAACATCGACCATATCGTCGGATTCGAGAGATTCTGTGAGTGCCAGGACTTCTTCAGTATCCATGCGGCTGAGAATATCCGCTTGAATCTCATCACTCAGATGTTGAAGGACATCGGCTTCCAGGTCAGGAGAGACCAGGTTCCATAGGATCTGTCGCTCTTTTGGCGGCGACTTTTCAATAAGGCGGGCCACTTCGGTAGGACGAAGTGTATGGTTCAGGGTAAAGCGGACCTGACGAAGTTCACCGCTATCCAGGGCTTCGTTAAGCTTATCAAGCTGTGACATGCTCTCATTTTGAGCCATAAGCTTCCCCGTTGTGACCAAAAAATTCTGCGCTGGAATTACCGACGAGAAATTATAGCGGATAGGCAGGGGGGGTATAAAGCTTATACTGCTTTATTCTTCTTCATCGAAACGGTTATTAATCAGTTCTTCGATGGCAGATAGGGCGGTTTCTTCGTCAGCCCCAGAGGTTGTGAAGGTTAGAGAGGTGCCTTTACATGCAGCCAGCATCATCACAGACATGATGCTTTTACCATCAACCTCCCGTCCGTCTTTGCTGATTTTAATATCACATGAAAAACGCGAGGTGACAGATATGAGCTTAGCTGCTGCCCGTGCATGCAAACCTAATTTATTGATTATCAGTAATTCTTTTTCTTGCATGCTGGCTTAACCTAATTCTCGGTGTCTTACATGGACATTATCCATAACACGGGAGAAATGAGAAGTAAGTTGTTCACACATGTAAACTGAGCGGTGTTGTCCGCCAGTACAACCAATGCCTATGGTTATATAACTGCGATTGTTATCTGCAAATCGTGGCAGCCAGCGTTCCAGAAAGGTCTGTATATCTGATTGCATCTCCTGAACCTCTGCAGAGCTACCGAGAAAATCCTCAATCTGTTTTTCCTTGCCGGTGTATTGCCTCAGTTCCGGAACCCAATGGGGGTTCGGGAGTGCCCTGACATCAAAGACGAAATCAACATCCAGAGGAACACCATGCTTGAATCCGAACGATTCAAACTGAACTGAAAGGGTTTGCTCCTTGCGGTTGGCTACCCTGAGTTTTACCGTATCCCGCAACTCATAGAGTGACAGGTGGGTCGTGTCCAAGCGAATGTCCGCCATTACGGCGATAGGTTCAAGTAATCTGGACTCGGCTTGTATGGACTGCTGGAGGTTTTGATGCTGATCGGATAGGGGATGCTTTCGGCGGGTAGAGCTGTAACGTTTGATCAGAACATCTTCGGAAGAGTCGAGGAATATTACTTCATATTCCGCCCAGTGTTCTTCTCTGAGTTTATCGATGATTTCCGGAAACTGGGACAGATTGCTGGAGAGGTTTCTGGCATCAATGCTCACCGCTATCTTATCCGGGTGATCAGGGTCCTGGCACATCTGCTCAACAAGATCAGGAAGCAACAGGGCAGGTAGGTTGTCAATGCAGTAGAAGTCTATATCTTCAAGTGCCTGAAGCGCGGTACTTTTACCTGAGCCTGAGCGTCCGCTAATGACAACCAGTTTCATTTTTTAACTACCTCAGCCGCTGAGTTGGCAAATGGTTTGGTAAAGTTGCTCGTTAGTTTCTGTGGCTCTTAGTTGTTCTCGTACATCTGCATTGGAAAACAGTTCGGCAATTGCAGCAAGAGTTTGTAAGTGTTCTGAAGTGGCATCTTCAGGCACAACCAATGCAAAAATCAGATCAACAGGTTTTCGGTCAATGGCATCGAAGTCAATTGGCGACTCCAGTTTGATCAAAAAACCGGTAGCGTCTTTGCACTCTGCAAGTCGGCAGTGAGGGATAGCAATGCCGTCCCCAATGCCGGTGCTGCCAAGTTTTTCTCGGCCGTGTAATCCATTAAATACACAGGTACGGTCCATGTCAGATTGGTTTTCGGAGATCAGTTTTGACACTGTCTCAAGGGTTCGTTTTTTACTACCCCCCTCCAGATTACAGAGTGTGCTTGAGGGGGTTAAAAGTTCATGGACCAACATAAGGCATTTAATTTAGTGATTATTTGTGGTTTTTAAGTTTTTCTTTATGTTTGATGACCTGACGATCCAGTTTGTCAGTTACGCCATCAATTGCAGCATACATATCTTCATGTTCATGTGTCGCATGAATCTGTGCGCCTGCAACATGCATATCAACTTCAGCTTTTTGGCGCTGTTTTTCAACACTGAGAGTAACCTGAACGTTGGTAATATTGTCAAAATGACGTTCGATTTTCTCCATTTTTGCAAGTACATAGTCGTGCATGGATTCAGTCAGCTCAACATGATGGCCAGTGATATTAATCTGCATAGGTTTCTCCTACTTACAGTGACGATTACTTTTTTAATCGCCTGTTATTGTTATTCGTTTTATTAAACCAGACGTTTTCTCTCATTAGAAGGCGGAATGCCTAATGCTTCTCGGTACTTTGCGATGGTCCGGCGGGCAACTTTAAATCCTTGTTCATCTAAGAATTGTGCGATTTTGTTGTCACTTAATGGTTTGGCTGTGTTTTCAGCAGCAATCAGTTTTTTGATCAAAGCCCTGATCGCTGTTGATGAAGCGGCTCCCCCAGTTGATGTGCTTACATGGCTGGAGAAGAAATACTTCAGCTCAAATATACCACGTGGGGTATGCATGAATTTCTGAGTTGTGACGCGCGAAATTGTTGATTCGTGCATCTCAACGGCTTCAGCTATATCATGCAGAACCATTGGTTTCATGCCTTCTTCACCATGATCAAGGAAGCCTGCCTGGCGTTTGATAATCTCATTAGAAACTTTTAACAGAGTTTCATTACGGCTTTGTAGACTTTTTATAAACCAGCGCGCTTCTTGAAGGTGATTCTTCAGATAAGTGTTTTCTGAGCTGTTGTCCGCACGTTTAACAAGACCGGCATAATCTGAGTTAATGCGTAATTTTGGTGAGACTTCGGGATTCAGGCGGACAGTCCACACGCCACGTTCTTTGCTAACCAGTACATCCGGGATCACATATTCCGCTGCGGTATTACTGATGTGAGAGCCTGGTTTTGGGTTTAACGTTTGAATCAGTTGAATAACCTGCTGTAGTTGAGGTTCTTTCAATCTGGTTTTGCGCATTAATTGTCGGTAATCATGGGTGCCCAGCAATTTAATATGCTGCGTGACAACTTTTACAGCCTGTTCTCGCCAATCGGTTTCTGGCGCTAGCTGCATGAGTTGTATCTTCAAACATTCGCCCAGATCTCTGCAAGCTACCCCTGGTGGATCAAACTGCTGGACCCTGTGGAGAACAGCTTCTACTTCATCCAGTTCAATTTCCTCTTCAACTCCCGAGCGATGAGAGTTGAAATGGTCCCGGATCTCTTCCGTAGTTACGGTTAGATAGCCATCTGGGTTAATACCGTCGATGATGGATGTTGCGATCAATCGGTCCAGATCGCCCATAGGGGTCAGGTTTAATTGCCAGTCTAAATGATCCTGAAGCGTTTCTTCTGCGCTGTCATTCTGCTCAAAAGAATCCAGATCTTCTTTGCTTAACGAAGGGCCTGTGCTGGATTGGTAGGTGTCTTCCCAGTTGCTGTCAGTTGAGAGCTCTTCTGGAATGCTATCGTTCCAGTCGTCTTCGGGGGTTGCTGCATCATCTGCACTGTATTCTTTTTCAGTAGTATTTGAGTCGTTGTTGCTCTGTTCATTACTCTCTTCAGAAAATTTCTCAGTGTTGTCTTTCTGTTGTGAGGCATCCGGAGTTGCTTCTTCTTCAGAGGTATCCAGCATGGGATTGCTTTCCAATGCTTCTTGGATCTCCTGCTGCAGATCAAGAGTTGAGAGCTGTAACAGGCGAATAGCCTGTTGCAGCTGCGGAGTCATTGTGAGCTGTTGCCCAATTTTAAGATGCAGAGCTTGTTTCATAATTAAACGGACAAAGCCCCTGAAAATACTACTGTCATATACAAGTTATTCATTTCTCAAAGAGTGAATTGGTCGCCAAGATAAGCACTTCGAACTGATTCATTTTCCATGATCATTTTTGGCGTTCCTTTTGCAAGTATAGTTCCCTCGCTAACAATATAGGCGTTTTCACAAATATCCAATGTTTCACGAACATTATGATCCGTGATCAGGATGCCAATTCCCTTTGATTGTAGATGACGAACAGTTTGTTTTATATCGTTAACTGAGATTGGATCAACCCCGGCAAAGGGTTCATCCAGTAATACGAAGTCTGGTTCTGTCGCCAGAGCTCTCGCAATTTCTACTCGTCTGCGTTCGCCGCCAGACAAACTCATGCCTAAGCTATCCCGAATATGGGTAATATGAAACTCTTCTAGTAGCTCTTCCATTTTTTGGTCTGCACTGTGTTTGTTCAGATCCTTGCGGGTTTCCAGTATCGCGGAAAGATTGTCTTTAACAGACAGCTTTCTGAAAATGGATGCTTCTTGTGGAAGGTAGCCGATACCCTTTCTGGCACGTCCGTGCATGGGTTGAGCAGTGATGTCTTCGCCCTTGATAAATACCTGGCCTTTATCTGCCTGAACCAGGCCGACAATCATGTAGAAGCAGGTGGTTTTGCCCGCCCCGTTGGGGCCCAGTAAGCCTACGATCTCGCCACTGTTAATCTGCAGAGAAACGTCTTTAACTACCTGTCTGCCTTTGTATTGCTTCGCAAGGTGCTGTGCTTCGAGCAAACTCATTAAATATCAGACCTTATTCTTTATTCTTGCTCTTTGGCTGGATCACCATGTTGACACGACCTTTCTCAGCATCAGCGGAGTTGTCCGTTGTGCCAAACGCATCCACAATCGATTTGGCTAAGTCGTAAATAATCTTTTCACCTGTGAAGGTGTCTTGTTCCTGAATGACTTTTGCCTGCTTGGTAAGCGTTAGCTTTTCCTCGTCGATCATATACAGGATATGTAAGCCCCAGGCATCGCTATAGGGTGAATCGACTTCTGGTTGTTGCCTGAAATGTGCAGGTTTGCCCAGGGCAATTAGCTTTTCCACACCTTCGTCACCACGATACATATCCACGTGATCTGCTTCTATCAGAATGGAGCCCTGAGTGATGACGACACTGCCTTTATAGGTGGTTATGCCGGTTTTCTCATTGATGCTCGCAGTGTCGGCGGTTATATGAATGGGTTGATCCCGATCATCAGGCAAAGCCATGCTGTTCATGGAAAACAAGCTCATAGCTATGACCGGAATGGTCAGCAGATTAGTCCACTTCATGGTAGATACCTTTTACATTTGAGTGAAGGTTAAGTACCTGTTTTTCAAAATGTAAATCCATTCCTATCCCTTTTAAGTTACCACTGGTTGAGGAAATCGTTACGGGTTTGTCAGTTTCTGCAAAGTCTTGCTGAGGGTAGATCGTTAGCTGCTCAGTTAACAGTTTAGTTCCTGACTCTGAGGAAGGATTATCATGGACTATGACATTCCCTGCAAGATCTGTGCGAGAATTATCATCCAGAGCGATGCCTTTATTTGAGGTTATCTGGATCTGGCTGTCGTTTGAGCGGAAACTAATGCTTTTTGGAGAGGTGAGGTAGTTTAATTTTGCTTGAGGGTCGTGTTCTATTTTGGCAGAGGTCATTGTGCGTTTAAGAGTACCTGTTTCATCCCACTCTCGTGTATTTGCGTTGTCTACATAGTAATCGATTTTCCCGGTTAACTCGGAAATGTTACTGCTGGCTTCCTGAGGAGTACTAGTAAAACCCCAATACAATAGAATGGGTACCAGAATCAGGGCTGTAAGGAGCAGTCTCAGTCGATTGCTTAACTCAAACATTTACAAATACTTTGCCAATAAGCTGTCTAATTTACCTTGGGCAGAAAGAATCTTCTCACAAAATTCGCGGGCCGCACCTTCTCCGCCTTTCCTGTTAGTGCACCAGTCCGCATGTTCTTTGACAGCATAATGCCCATTTGGGACGGTAGCTCCAAAAGCACAATGACGGATAGCAGAGAGATCAGGCCAGTCATCGCCAATATAAGCTGTGGTTTCAGCGCTGTGAGGGGTTATTTCCCAAAGTTCCTGCAAGGCAGTTAGCTTATCTTCTCTGCCTTGCTGCAGATAGTTTATGCCCAGGGAGCGGCTGCGCTGTATAACCTGAGGCGAACTACGCCCTGTGATGATGGCTGTTTCGACACCGGATTCCATTAAAAGTTTTAGACCGAGGCCATCGAGCGTGTTGAATTGCTTAACTTCCTGACCGTTGGGTAGAAACAGCAGTTGGCCTGAAGTTAATATGCCGTCAACATCAAATACTGCCAGGGTGATGTTTTTTAACTTATCTTGAAACTCCGTAGTTGGCATTAGATTACACCTGCTTTCAGTAGATCATGCATATTGAGTGCGCCTACTGGGTGATTGTTTTTATCTGTCACAACCAGTGCATTGATTTTTTTGTCTTCCATTATCTGTAGGCACTCAGCTGCCAGAATATCCCGGGTTACAGTGGTGCAGTTGGCGGTCATCACCTGATCAATTGTAATCTCATGTGGAGGAACATCCTGATCTAATGCACGCCTTAGGTCGCCATCGGTAAAAATACCCAGAAGCTTATTTTCAGAGCTGACAACAGCGGTCATTCCTAAGCGCTTCTGGGTCACTTCGAGTAACGCTTCACGCAAAGAACTGCCGGATAAAACTGATGGGATATCCTCATCAGTGTGCATAATGTCATTTACTTTTAATAACAAACGCCGCCCAAGACTGCCGCCGGGGTGTGAAAAGGCGAAATCATCGCTGCTAAAACCGCGTTCTTCGAGTAGGGCTATCGCCAGAGCGTCTCCCAGTACGAGTTGGGCTGTAGTACTGGATGTTGGCGCTAATCCAAGTGGGCAGGCTTCTTTTTCTACACCAATGTGAAGGTTGGCATCTCCGGCTTCTGAAAGAGTCGATGCCGGGTTCGCTGTAATGCTGATCAAGGGTGTGTTCATACGTTTCAGCAGAGGTATTAAGGTGACCACTTCTGTAGTCTCACCCGAATTAGACAGGGCTATGACAACATCTTTATTTGTAATCATCCCCAGGTCACCGTGGCTGGCCTCTCCTGGGTGTACGAAGAATGAAGGGGTGCCGGTGCTGGCAAGTGTTGCAGCGATTTTACAGCCGATATGACCTGATTTTCCCATTCCTGTAATAATAACCCTACCTGGGCATTTAAGGATCAGTTCGCAGGCTCGATCAAAGTTTTTGTCCAGATGCGGTATGAGATCTGAAACGGCTTCAGCTTCCAGGCTGATTGTACGTTTTGCAGAAAGGATGAAATCAGATTGGGTCATAGGCTTATTCATTATTAGGCGATTGTCATAGTGTATAGTAGGAACAGATAACCTGCATAGGCGGTTGCAAGCAGCCCGCCTTCAAACCGACTAATCGAGGGTGGTTTTTGCCAGAGTGCAAAGGCCATTAACGTGAAGGTTAGGCCCAGCATAACGGCATAATCCCGGTAGAGTACCTCAGTACCCATTGCTATAGGTGAAATAAAGCCAGGAACCGCCATTACCGCTGCTATGTTGAATATGTTTGATCCCACAACATTGCCAATAGCAATGTCATGGTGATTTTTCAGAGCGCTGGCTACTGAGGCAGCCAATTCAGGCAGGCTGGTGCCAATCGCTACAATGGTTAGGCCGACAATCAGCTCGCTCACACCCATGCTATAGGCGATTTCACTGGCGCCCCAAACTAACAATTTAGAACTGCCGGCCAGGATCACTAGTCCAGTGATTAGCCAGAAAGCTGCAATAGACGTTTTTAACTCGGGCAGTTCTTCCTCCTCTCCTATTTGATCGCTAGTGGAGGCATTTTTTTGAAAACGACTAAACAGATAGAGACAACCTATTAGGCTGACTACCAGAATGCAGCTATCGATAAGGCCAAGCTTTAGATCTATCAACAGAGCGCCGGCAAGAAGTGTTACGCCTAATAATAATGGCAGTTCCTTCTTCAGTACTCCGGATTTTACCGGTAAGGGTGCTATTAATGCAGTGATACCTAACACTAACGCGATATTGGCGATATTAGAGCCAAGGGCATTACCAATCGCTAATTCTCCGGCATCGGAAGTCGAAGCCATAATGGATACAAGTATTTCAGGGGCTGAAGTACCAAAAGAAACGATTGTCAGGCCTATCAGCATTGGCGACATGCCAAAGTTCTTGGCAGTAGCCGCTGCGCCTATGACAAAGCGATCAGCACTCCAAACCAATAAAATCAATCCAGCAAGTAAAGCCAAAATCGGATATAGCATAGATTCCTAAGCTCCAGAAAAGAGAGGGGCTATTAAACCAGAATGCTAAAACTGTTTGAATCCGTTATGTGCGACTTGTTATAGAATATTCACGTTTTTATGCTGAAATGATATAGTTTGCTGCCCCAATTAAGAGCTGGGGTGACTGGTGAGGGGTACAGTCAGCAATACTGTGCGAAATTTTAGGGGCGTTTCACAGGAATGGAAACTGCCTGGATTTAATTTTAAACGGAATCTTATGAGCCAATTTGATGATGTCATTATTGACATCCAACAACTCAGTTTTTCTCGTAGTGATCGACCGATATACCAAGATATTGATATCAAGATTCCGCGGGGAAAAATTACCGCGATTATGGGGCCGTCAGGCACGGGCAAGACTACTCTGTTAAAACTTATTGGTGGTCAGCTTAACCCCGATTCCGGAAAGATTTATGTAGACGGACAGAATATTCCAGCCCTTAACCGTAGGGAGCTGTTCGTTATTCGTGAACGCATGGGCATGTTGTTCCAGAGTGGCGCGTTGTTCACAGATATGTCGGTGTTTGAAAACGTAGCCTTCCCTCTCCGGGTCCATACCAAGCTGCCTGACGATATGATTCGTGACATTGTTCTTATGAAGCTTCAGGCCGTTGGATTACGTGGCGCCAGAGATTTGATGCCGAGTGAACTTTCCGGTGGTATGGCACGCCGCGTGGCGTTAGCGAGAGCGATTGCACTTGATCCAGATATCGTTATGTATGATGAGCCCTTTACCGGGCAAGATCCCATAGCGATGGGGGTATTGGTTAATTTGATTCGTCGTTTGAATCAATCCTTAGGACATACGAGCATTATAGTGTCACATGATATTCAGGAAACTCTTGGTATAGCTGATTACATTTATCTGGTGGCGGATGCTTCGGTTATTGCGCATGGCACACCGGAAGAGCTGAAAAGGGTCGACTCACCGCAGGTGAGGCAGTTTATGGAAGGTTTGCCGGATGGACCGGTACCATTCCATTTTCCCGCTCAGGAATATAACGATGATCTGTTACAGAGGAACGTGTAAATGGAAGCTCTGGCGCGTTTAGGTCGTGTAGGCCTGAGTAACCTGGCCTCTTTGGGGCGTTCGGGAACGATTTTGTTCCAGTCTTTGGTTGCTCGTCCTCAGCCATTAACGATGTTCCCCTTACTGCTACAGCAGATCTATTTTGTTGGTGTTTTATCCTTAATCATTATTGTGGTTTCCGGGCTGTTTATCGGTATGGTTCTGGGGCTGCAGGGGTACACCATTCTTGTTGATTATGGTTCAGAACAAGCCGTTGGGCAGATGGTGGCACTCAGTTTGGTTCGAGAGTTAGCGCCTGTTGTAACGGCGTTGCTGTTTGCCGGACGGGCCGGCTCGGCTCTGACAGCGGAAATCGGGCTGATGAAAGCAACTGAGCAATTATCCAGCCTGGAAATGATAGGTGTCGATCCGTTAAGGCGTATTATTGCGCCAAGGTTCTGGGCCGGTTTTATTTGTTTGCCAATTTTGGCAGCGATTTTTTCCATCGTAGGTATCTACGGTGGAGCTCTGGTGAGTATTGAATGGTTGGGGATTTATGACGGATCATTCTGGGCCAACATGCAAAACTCAGTGGACTTTTCTGAAGATGTATTAAACGGTTTGCTTAAATCGGTCGTCTTCGGCTTTGTTGTCACCTGGATCGCCGTGTTCCAGGGTTATGACTGCATTCCAACGTCGGAAGGCATCAGCCAGGCAACAACCAAAACAGTAGTCTATGCATCCCTGGCGGTGTTAGGACTTGATTTTATTCTCACAGCTGTGATGTTCGGAGAAATATAATATGCGTATGCGGATCATGGAGATCAGCGTCGGAGCTTTTATTCTGGCAGGGATAATGGCGCTAGTAGGTCTGGCATTGAACGTTAGTGGCCTTTCAATGTCTAGTAGTGATGATACATATACAGTGTATGCCCGGTTCGAAAATATCGGTGGTCTTACCGCGCGTTCTAAAGTAACTATGTCGGGTGTACTAATTGGGCATGTTACCAATATCGATCTTGATAAAGAGCAGCTGGTAGCACGGGTTGAAATGGAAATTTTTAATGATGTCGATTTCCTGTCTATTGATAGTTCAGCTTCAATACTGACCGCAGGGTTACTGGGTGAAAAATATATCGGTGTATCGGTCGGTTTTGAAGAGGAAAACATGCAGGCAGGTGATTACTTTGAAGATACCCAGTCTGCACTCGTACTTGAAGACCTGGTCGGTAAGTTTTTGTTTAATGAGGTGAGTGAGTAAGAGTTATGTTGAATACTGGGTTATCGCTAATGCGATTCGCGACTGTACTGATCATGATGTTTACTTTCAGTGTGAATACGCAGGCTAAGTGGGAAGAGGCGAGTGCAGTAATTGAAACTTCTACCCATGAGATGTTGAAAATTCTTGAGCATGAAGAGTTACTTGTTGAGGAACAACAGGAGAATCTTCTCTCTGAGCTTGATATGGCTTTATCCCCGGTGGTTGATTTTGATTACATCTCCAAAGTGGTAATGGGTAAGTACTACCGCAGAGCTTCAGATGAGGAGCGATCAGCCTTTTCCGGTGTGTTTAAAACGACATTGCTTAAAACCTACGCTAAAGCGATTGTCGGTTTTAAAATTGAAAAGTATGAGATTGTTCGTCCTCAAAAGAGAAGCCCGAGTCCAAAAAAACAGATTGTTAACGTGAATGTGTTTGCTGCTGACGGCACCAAATACTCACTGGTTTATTACATGAAGAAAGGTGAAGACGGCTGGCGCTTGGTGAATGCACTTTTGGATGGCATTAATTTACGTCTGACATTTAAAAATCAGTTTGCGGACATGGTGCAAAAAAATCGTGGCGATGTAGGCGCGGTTATCTCCAGCTGGAAAGAGAAAGTAGATCCAGGTAAGAGTGAAGCCTGATGACAGCTAAGGCCCTATTAACGTCTGACGGAATTATTCAGCTGAGCGGTGAGCTAAAGTTCCCGGTTGTAGTTCAGTTGCGCAAGGAGCTGGAGAGCATTCTAGAGGCGGTTTCTGATTCTGTTCAGATTGATTTTTCCGGCGTGGTTGCCAGTGATAGTTCTGCATTATCTCTATGGATGTGCTGTTTACGGTATGTGGAGCCTCTGGGAACCAAAATTGTGCCGGTAAACGTGCCAGAAGAGATGGTTCATTTTGCCGAAGTTGTAGGTTTGGACAAACACTTGGGGCAATAAACCAACGAACCTGGCAACTTAACTTTAAGGCGATGCTTGGCATCGCCTTTTTTGTTCCAATCCGGTATCATTCCGGCCTTGTTTTTAATCGATCAGGAGTTTCTGATGCAGGCTGAGCAGGTAAAGCAGATTCTGGAATCCCAACTGGAAAACTGTACCGTGACAACAGCGGGTGAAGGCTGTGATTTTCAGGTAACGGTAGTAGGCGAAATGTTTGAAGGGTTACGCCCGGTCAAATGTCAGCAGTTGGTCTACGCTTGTCTGAACGAATACATTGCTAACGGAACAATTCACGCTCTGACAATTAAAACTTTCACTCCTGCTCAGTGGGAAGCACAGCAGAGTTAACCTTTCTGGTCGAAATTATATGGATAAATTAATCATTACAGGCGGCGAACAGCTGAATGGCGAAGTTCGTATTTCTGGTGCTAAAAACTCAGCACTGCCAATTCTGGCGGCAACACTCTTAGCATCTGAGCCTGTTACTGTCTGCAACCTGCCTCATCTACATGATATTACGACCATGCTGGAGTTACTGCGCCGCATGGGAGTTGATCTTGTCATTGATGAAAAGCTGAATGTTGAAATAGACGCAGGTACCATTGATAAGCTGGTAGCACCTTATGAATTGGTTAAAACCATGCGAGCTTCAATTCTGGTATTAGGTCCAATGGTTGCTCACTTTGGTGAGGCAGAAGTTTCCTTGCCTGGCGGTTGCGCAATTGGTTCTCGTCCAGTGGATCTGCATATTCAGGGTCTGCGGGCAATGGGTGCAGAAGTCGTTGTTGAAAACGGTTATATCCATGCCAAAACGAATGGTCGTCTAAAAGGTGCCCGGGTTTTCTTTGATACCGTTACGGTAACAGGTACAGAAAATATCCTGATGGCAGCTACTCTGGCTGATGGCCAGAGTGTTATAGAAAACGCTGCAAGAGAACCTGAAGTAGTAGATCTGGCTGAATGCCTGATTGCTATGGGTGCTGATATTTCAGGCCATGGTACTGACACCATTGTGGTAAACGGTGTTGAGAAACTGCATGGCTGTAAATTCCCTGTGGTTGCGGACCGAATTGAAACAGGTACATATCTGGCGGCTGTAGCGGCAACACGTGGCAAAGTTAAAGTTAAGAATACGAATCCGAAAATTCTGGATGCGGTCTTGCAAAAGCTGGAAGAAGCGGGCGCCAAAATCACTACAGGTGAGGATTGGATTGAGTTGGATATGGAGGGACGCCGTCCTAAAGCTGTGAATGTCACTACAGCACCATACCCTGCATTTCCAACGGATATGCAAGCGCAGTTTTCGGCTATGAACGCTGTTTCTGAGGGTGTTAGCATCCTTAAAGAAACCATTTTTGAAAATCGTTTTATGCATATGCAGGAAATGATCAGAATGGGTGCCAAAATCAATATTGATGGCAACACAGCGGTCGTTGAAGGTGTGGAGCGGTTACAGGCTGCACCTGTTATGGCGACTGACCTCCGTGCCTCGGCAAGTCTGGTTATTGCCGCCTTGGTGGCTGATGGAGATACCACAATTGATCGTATTTACCATATTGATCGTGGTTATGAATGTATTGAAGAAAAACTGCAGTTATTGGGCGCACGCATTAAGCGTGTTCCAGGTTGATAAACAGGTATAGATAAAGCTATGAAGCAGCAACTTACGATTGCACTGTCCAAAGGACGTATCCTAAAAGAAACACTGCCACTATTGGCAGATGCTGGCATTGTTCCGGCTGAGGATATACATAGCAGTCGTAAACTCATCTTTGATACGAATCATGACAACATTAAACTGGTTGTGATTCGGGCAACGGATGTTCCTACCTACGTTGAATACGGTGGTGCTGATATGGGTATCGCCGGTAAAGATGTACTTCTTGAACACGGTGCAGAGGGTTTATATGAGCCTCTGGATCTGAATATTTCCCGTTGCCAGTTGATGGTTGCCGGCCCTAAAAATGCGGAACCTGTAAAAGGTCGTATGAAAGTCGCAAGTAAATTTGTCAATGTGACGCGTGATTATTTCGCTAAACAGGGTTGCCAGGTTGATATCATCAAACTTTATGGTGCGATGGAACTGGCTCCGTTGATGGGCCTAGCAGATCGCATTGTAGATATCGTTGATACAGGTAATACCCTGAGAGCTAACGGTCTTGAGCCAATGGAACATATTGCGGATATCAGCTCGCGTCTGGTTGTTGGCCAGCCATCCATGAAAATGAAACACCGTCAGATTCAGCCAATTCTGGACAAACTGGCTGAAGCCGTAGCACGTCGTGACGAGGAGGCATCCGTATGAGTGAACTAAAGATTAAACGTCTGGATTCGACGCAGTCGGATTTTGCAGCCGAGTTGGATCGGTTGTTAGCCTGGGAAGCAGTGTCTGACGGTAAGGTAAACTCTATCGTCAATGAGATTCTGGACCGTGTACGTTCTGAAGGTGATGCCGCGGTTGTTGAATACACAAACCGTTTCGATAACACATCTGTTGAGCAAATGTCCGAGCTTGAAATGAGCAAGGAAAGATTGCAGAACGCGTTGGATAATCTGCCTCAGGATCAACGTAAGTCGCTTGAGATTGCTGCTGAACGTGTTCGCAGTTATCACGAGCGTCAAAAGGTTGATTCCTGGCAATACACAGAAGCTGATGGAACCATGCTTGGGCAGAAAGTAACTCCAATGGATAAAGTGGGTCTGTATGTTCCTGGTGGTAAAGCAGCTTACCCATCTTCTGTACTGATGAATGCTATGCCTGCCAAGGTTGCTGGTGTAGAAGAGATTATCATGGTTGTGCCGACACCGGGTGGGGAAGTGAATGAGTTGGTACTCGCCGCAGCTTGCCTTGCAGGTGTAGACCGGGTTTTCTGCGTCGGAGGAGCACAAGCGGTAGCCGCTCTGGCTTATGGCACGGAAACTGTCCCGCAGGTAGATAAGATTGTTGGTCCGGGCAATATCTTTGTAGCGACAGCCAAGCGAGCTGTATTCGGTGCAGTTGGTATTGATATGATCGCCGGTCCTTCCGAAATACTGGTTGTCTGTGATGGTAAAACCGATCCGGACTGGGTCGCTATGGATCTGTTCTCTCAGGCTGAGCACGATGAAGATGCGCAGCCTATTCTGGTTACTCCGGATGCAAAGTTTATCGAAGCAGTGGAACAGAGTATCGCGAAACTGTTACCGACAATGGAGCGTAAGGAGATCATTGAAGTCTCTCTGCGTTTACGTGCTGCTTTGATTAAAGTTCAGGATATGGATGAGGCTATTGAGGTTTCCAACCGTATTGCACCAGAACATCTTGAGTTATCCGTTGAAGATCCTGAAGCCTTGCTGCCGTCTATTCGTCATGCTGGTGCCATCTTTATGGGGCGTTATACAGCAGAAGCATTAGGTGATTATTGTGCCGGACCGAACCACGTATTGCCAACTTCAGGTACTGCCAGGTTCTCTTCACCTTTAGGGGTTTATGATTTCCAGAAACGATCTTCCCTGATTATGTTCTCAGAAGATGGCGCTTCTGAAATGGGCAAGGTGGCTTCTGTACTTGCGCGTGGTGAAAGCTTGACTGCACACGCACGTTCAGCTGAGTATCGTATTAAAGACTGATTTTAAGTCGCATTTAAAAAGCCACCTTAAGGGTGGCTTTTTTATGGATGATTCCATCCAGAATTAACGATGCTAATTTCTGCTTTTGGGGCGCTCCCCAACGGTCGCGGTGAGTGATAACCTTTTCCCTTCCCGCAAGACGACGATTTCGGCCGCTTGATCGGGGCGTAGGCGAGCAATATCAGACATTGACTGACGCCCATCTGATATTGGAGCGCCATTTATGGAAAGCATGATATCTCCCGGTTGCAAACCACCCTGATGAGCTGGCCCATCGCGGAAAACCCCAGCGATGATCAGCCCCTGCATTTTCTGCAACCCAAAAGACTCAGCCAGTTCTGGTGTTAGTTCCTGTATTTCGATGCCTAACCAGCCACGGATAACTCGACCATATTGAATCAGATCCTGCATGATCTGTTTAGTGAGTGTGGATGGAATGGCAAACCCTATACCTTGTGAGCCGCCCGATTTAGAAAAGATAGCAGTATTGATACCGATCAGATTGCCATAGGCATCTACCAAGGCTCCTCCTGAATTGCCGGGGTTAATGGCGGCATCTGTCTGGATAAAATCTTCATAGGTATTGATGCCGAGACTGTTTCTACCCGTTGCGCTCACAATACCCATAGTCACGGTCTGGCCTACTCCAAATGGGTTGCCGATTGCGAGTACAACGTCGCCGACATTAAGCTTATCTGAAGGGTAAAGTGCGATTGTGGGCAAATCGGAAAGTTCGATCTTCAGAACAGCAAGATCTGTTTCTGGATCTGTTCCGATCACTTCAGCGGTTGCTTCACGTCCATCCCGTAAAGCCACTACAATGCTGTCGGCACCTTTAATGACATGGTTGTTAGTGACCAGATAACCCTGTTCACTGAGGATAACCCCTGAGCCAAGGCTGGATTGCACGCGTTCACGTTGAGGGATGCTTTCCGCATCAAAAAAATTACGGAAGAAAGGATCATTAAACAGAGGGTGAACATTCTGCCTTACTACTGTGCGGGTGTAGATGTTCACTACAGCGGGTGCAGCAACGGCTACGGCATCTGCATAAGAAACTGGCCCAGTGCCCGGTTTAGACGAATATTGCCCCTGAGCTTCTTTTATTTCAATTGCTGGTTGTGTTTTATTGAGAAGGTCAGGAAACAGTTGCAGCAACAGGATTGCAACAAGTACGCCGGACAAAACGGGCCAAAAAAGAAAATTAAGTTTACGCATCATCGTATACAGTAGTAGAAAAAACCATAAAGAATCATAGAATTATACGACCTCCTGCAACTTTGTGAATGAGAAAATGAAATGCCTGCTAATCTAACTGATCTGGTTTCGTACTTAGACGGAAAATTATCACCTGAAATGTTTCGGGATTACTGCCCAAATGGTTTACAGATTGAAGGTAAACCGGAGATCAACAAGATCGTATCAGGTGTGACGGCTTCACAGGCTCTAATTGATGAAGCCATTGCTCAAAAGGCGGATCTGGTTCTGGTACATCATGGTTTTTTCTGGAAGGGGGAGGATGAGTGTATCAAAGGGATGAAAAGAAAGCGCATCAAAGCTTTACTGGATCACGATATTAGCCTGATCGCATATCACTTACCTCTGGATGCTCATCCAGAATTAGGTAACAACGCTCGTCTGGCTCAGTTACTGGGTATATCTGTCACCGGTGGTTTGGAGCCAGATAACCCCAGGAGTATTGGCAATATCGGGTGTTTAGATGAAGCGATGAGTGTAGCTGAGTTTTCGCAACTGTTGGCATCTAAACTGGATAGACAGCCATTATCAATTGCTGGTGGTCAGCACAAAATTAAAACGGTTGCGTGGTGTACCGGGGGTGCGCAGGGTTATATAGATAAAGCACTTCTATTGGGTGCTGATGCTTATGTTTCCGGGGAAGTATCTGAACAGACTTACCACAGTGCTATAGAAAATGGCATCCATTACTTTGCTGCTGGACATCATGCTACAGAACGCTATGGGGTACAGGCGGTAGGGAAAGATCTGGCGCTGCAATTTGGCTTACAGCACCAGTATGTGGAGATAGATAACCCTGTTTAAGCGGTTTGTTTATCGGTTTTTTCAACCGCTGCATCAGCTATAGGCTCGGCTGCTTCTTCAGCTTCCTCTTTTTCTTTCAAACCGAAAGTTTCAGAAAGGGTGCCTTCTTCTTCTGGGCTCTTAGGCGCGTAATCTCTAGGGGGTTCAGGTGTTTCTGTCGCAGCTTCTTCAGGCTGATCCTGTGGTTCCTCGGTAGGTTCAGCCAGCTTAGGTTGCATAGCTGGCTCTAATGCCATATCTATTGCACCGGGTTGGCATAGGCCTTGTGCTCCAGTAGCCAGGTGTTCGTGAACATCTTTGTAGCTGTTGGTCAGGTTGTTTACCAATTCCGAAGTTTTTTCAAAATGTGTTGTTACTTCTGCTTTGTATTCTTCCAGTTCTTTTTTTGTGTCTTCTAACTGGGCCGCAATTTCTGCCTGATTATTACCGCCTCCTGCGCGTCCCATCAGATAACCTATGAGTGCTCCAACAACAAGAGCAGCGACACTGATAAGCCATAAATTTTCCACGAAGACTCCTTAATGTATTTATCGATATAACTGTAATCACGGTTCAACAGCATAAATCAAAAGTACAATTATGCCTATTGCTTGCAACGATTTTGCGACGTATTAAAGCAAAATTATATTGGATCAAAGTTGAGAGTGGCCAGAGAGGGACAAGAAGATGTTTAGCGCTGGCGTTGATGGTTGTTTCTGGCCTCAGCATGTAACTGTGCTAGATAATCTATCTGTTCATGGAGTACGCTGATTGCAACAGAGGCATCTCGCTGTTTGATATAGTCTAATATGCGTTGGTGCTGATTGATGATGACCTCACGCGCTCGATAGTGGTAAGCGATCATATTTGCAACTGGTTGCAGCCCTTCAATCAAGGAATACATCACAAAGCTCAACATCCGATTTCCGGTAGCATCGACGATGGAGCGATGGAACTGGACATCCGCTGCACAAAACGCTTCAGGACTAATAGAGCTATCTTCCTGAACCCTTAACGCCTTCTCCATATTTTCAAAGTCTTCTGCTGTGGCGTTTAAGCATGCTTCCTTGAAACAGAGGGTTTCTAATTCCTTTCGACATGAACTTACCTCTTCCAGAGAAATTTCATTCATGCTCACAAACAAGGTGGATGCGGTGGTAAGGCTGTCACTTAAGTCACTCGCATCTAATTTGTTAACAAATGTGCCCCCGGTTGGCCCGCGACGTGAACGGATCAGGTTTTTTGCAGCAAGCCTTTTGAGAGCTTCCCTGATCGTCGGTCTTGAAACCTGAAAACGTAGCGCAAGCTCTTCTTCTGTCGGCAGGCGATCGTCTGCTCTCAGAGTGCCGTCAATAATCGCTTCTTGCAGCTGATCCGCAACTTGTTTGGATAAACTGACTTTTTTGAGAGGGGCTACATCCAGGCTCACAATATTCTCCACCGGTATTTGTTTTTTATTCTACATTGAGATGAGTAAAGAGGCAGGTTGTATTTCTTATTATACAATTATATATTTGTAAGACAAATTAACATTACAAGAGTGGAGTGGGATAATGTTTAAAGCGTTAGTATTGAATCAAGAAGATGGTAAAACAATCTCCGCAGTACAGGATTTAGAATTAAAAGATCTGCCCGAAGGTGAAGTGCTTATCAAAGTTGATTACTCGTCATTGAACTACAAAGATGGTTTGGCGATTACAGGCAAAGGTAAAATTATTCGTAACTTCCCAATGGTTCCGGGTATTGATTACGTCGGGACGGTCGAGGAGAGCTCGGATCAAAGATACCAGGCTGGAGATAAAGTTGTCTTAACCGGTTGGGGAGTGGGTGAAAACTTCTGGGGTGGATATTCTGAATATGCCAGAGCCAAAGCGGACTGGCTGGTACCTCTGCCGGAAAATATGGATCCTGTAAGGACCATGCAGGTTGGCACCGCAGGCCTCACTGCAATGTTGTGTGTGATGGCATTGCAAGAAGGTGGTGTTACGCCAGAAAGTGGCCCTGTAATTGTCAGTGGTGCAGCAGGCGGTGTGGGTAGCGTAGCGGTTTCCATTCTGGCTGGTTTAGGTTATGAGGTTACGGCAATAACTGGTCGTCCGGAAACTGAAACGTACCTACGTTCATTAGGGGCGACAAACATTGTCAGCCGTGAAGAGATGGCGGAGAAGGCAAGACCTCTTGAGAAGCAACTCTGGGCTGGTGCAGTAGATACGGTTGGAGATAATATCCTTGCCAGAATTATTGCGGAAACTAATTATGGTGGCGTAGTTACAGCCTGTGGATTGGCAGCTGGTTTCAAACTGCCATCAACGGTTATGCCGTTTATCCTGAGGAATGTACGACTGCAGGGTGTGGATTCTGTTAGTTGTCCGTTCGAACGACGTCAGGAAGCGTGGCAGCGTCTGCAAAAGCAGTTACCGGAATCGGCATTAGGTGAAATCGCTCAGGTAATCTCTTTGGCAGAGTTATCTGAATATGCTGAGAAAATTACAGAAGGTCAGGTCAAGGGACGTGTCGTCGTTGATTTGAACGCCTGATATCTCTCTGTGTCAGATAAGGGGCATAGCCCCTTATCTATCCATAAAGTCCGTCTTTTCTGGGTTTGATCAGAATGTGGGTATAGCGGGCCAGAAAAAGTGCCCATGCACAGACCCATAACCCACCAGAAATATACATGACTGTCATGTAATCCAAAGGCAGCAGACTAACGCTGCTTCGCACGACGGCTGCAGCTAGCATCAGCACAAATGCAGTGATAACCATTTTGTTTATGGCTAGTTCCCGGCCCGTGTGACCCAGAGACACCCTGGCCATCATTCCCAAGGTCATACCCCCGATAGCGCCAACGGTAAAAGCATGAAATGCGATGGAGCGGCTAACGATTTCGAGCATAGTGAAACCGTATAGGGCAAATCCTAACGCAATAAACAAATAGCTGAACTGCAAAATCCAAATCAACGGCACGGATATAATTGCATGGCTATACCAGCCATAACTGCGGCATAAGTGCATAACTGCTAAAGCAAAGCTTGAGAACGCAATCAGGATAGTTTGATCGGTCAGATTTATAAAAAGCCAAGCGATTGTGACTGGAATAATGGCTTTCTCTATCAGTTTAAACTTGCTGCATTTCACTCCGTTTATGCCACGTTCGGTAAAGAAAGGGATAACGCGCCCTCCGATCACGGTAATCAATAGAATCACCAAAAACAGGGTTAGTTTTGTTCCAGTCTCCACTCCGTTTTCTAAAAACTGATTCAGCTCTGCATGAATCAATAAGTTAGCTACAAAAAAAGCTATCAAAATCGGAATAAATATCAGGTTACGGAAATTTTTTGATCTGATGATAGGTATCGCCAGAGAAAAGGCGAGTACCGGGATAAAACTCAGGTTGAGCAGAGCAATTAACCAGTGCGGCGTTTCTGGAAGGAACACCACTATGCGTGCAGAAGCCCAGAGCAGGAAAAGTAAAGCTAAAGGCCAGCCATAGAGTGTTTGAACATTGGTCCAGTTACGAACGGCTGTGAGTAAAAAGCCAGCGATAATAGCCATTGCAAAGCCAAAGAGCATTTCATGACTATGCCAGATGTATGCGCTTTGGTAATAGTTTATAGGGCTGCCTGTACTGAGAAGGTGAAGCCAGAACCCAATTAGCACGGTAGCAGCAACAGCTCCTCCAAGAAAAAAAGGCCGGAAACCTAAATTAAATAGTGAAAATGGGTGAGGTGAGCGCTTTTCCTGTATCTGTATCATCGTTCAGTGCTCTTTGTTTGGAAGTTGTCTATATGCTTGGGAATAGAATTAAGATGTATAAAAAATACATGTTTATTGTTTGTTTGCCAAGGTACAGCGTACGGATGATATTGAGGTAGATCAGTAAAAAAGGATTAGAGGACGCTTTCTAAGATTCTTAATCAGGCAGTACCTGATTTAAATCTGGTGGTATGATTAAGCTAAATCAAGCTTGTACCCTACGCTGATCCAAAAGCCATTGAGCAATAAGAAGTGAGTATGAAGTACACAGATACACTGCAGCAAATACATCTGGGGCTGGATAAACTCGGAGACCTTCCGGTATTCAGTGCAACGATGAACCGCATCCAGCAGATCAGTGCATCTGATGAGGGTGATGCAATGGCTTTGGCAGTGGCAATAATGAAAGACGCAAGTTTATCTGCGAAAGTTCTAAAGGTCGCTAATTCCAGTGCTTATAACCGCAATAATAAGAATATTGCTGTTGTTTCCAGGGCTGTTGTCTTAATTGGCTTCAACAGTATTAAGAATATCTGTATCACTTTGAAGTTGATTGAAACCTTCCATGATGAGCACCCGGACCTTGATGTACCGGGAATGATGATGCGCCAGCTGTTAAGTGCCAGCTTGGCGAAAGAATTTGCTCTAAAAAGTAATAAAAAAATAGATCCTGAAGAGGCTTATATCTCTTCTTTGCTGTTTGGGTTAGGTGAAATAATGGTTGCCTGCACTCTGCCCGACAAGTACAGGCGGATGCTGAGGATGCGTTCGCACAATGAAAAAAAATGGAGTTTGGTGCAAACAGAAGTTCTGGGCACCACATTCAGTGAACTAGGAAAAGAGATTGCTTTGGAATGGGGCTACCCACAAGAGGTACTGCATTCGATAGAGCATCAGGATATTGCCACTATAGATAAAAAATCTGACTTTAATGAGACATTGCCGTCCTTAGCTAATGGCATGATCGAACATTTGCTGGTTCAGAATAGTGCTGATGGCCAATCCTTTTCCCATCTAATGGAATCACTGTCTGAAGTGAGTGCTATTCCATTAGATGAGGTAGGTAATTCAACGCTTCAGTGCTTCAATAATGTGGCAAAGCTCAGTCGCGATTATGGTTTAAAAAGTAAATCTCTTGTTCCTAAGTTTGTTGAAACGGGTGATGAAACCAAAGACGAGATGATTCGCCAGTTAGCATTTCTGGGGCACAGTGAAGCAGAAATGGATGAGCAGGAGCTGGTCTCTGTAGATCAGCTTGAAACATCCATTAAGCAGGTTGAACGTAGCCAGAAGCAGATTGAATACTTACAGAAACTGTCGGAATTAATGGCGTCTGGCAATAAAATTCATGAGATTTTTAAACTTGTTATTTCTGCTCTTCAGGAGTGTGGAACCTTCGACCGTAGTATGTTGTGCTTATTAAGCTCTGGAGGTGAAAAGCTTTCTGTAAAACTTATTGAAGGTGAAAAGTTTGAAGATCTTCAGGGGTATTTTGAAAGGCAGAAAAACGGCAAAGCAGACGATCTTTTCTTTCGGGTCATCAATAAGCGGGTGACTCTGTTGGTGAATGACCTTGATGAAGATGGTTGGGTGAAGCGCTTACCGAAAAAGTTTGTTGATCAGGTTAAGTGTCAGGGCTTTGTTTTGATCCCACTGACTATGGGCAATCGGGTCATAGGAATGTTGTATTCTGACAAGATTAAAGGCTCTGAGGGGCTTTCAGATGAAGACTTTAATCTATTTAACCAGTTTGCAACCCAGACCCGTATCGCACTTTCATATGCGGACTCCAAAGCCCGACATTAACTGAGTAAATAATTTACTCAGTTGCACCTTTAACAAAAGATTTTGTGCTTTCCCAGGCATCTTTACTGACTTCCACGCCTTTATCTAAGACATCACCGCTGGTTTCTACTGCGGTTTTAGCGCCCGATTCTGTTGAGCAGACTGCACGTTGGGCGACACATTTTGATTTACAACCCAGTTCCGCCGCTTCATCGGTAAAGTATTTAACTGCGCATTGTGTCTCACACAGGGTTTGTTCAGTTGCGCAATCAGCCACTGCAAGAGGAGTTATAAGCAAAGGCAATAGTGCCAGTAAATAAGTAGAAACTTTTTTCATATTAACGCTCTGATTTAATACGTTGTGCTTTAGGCTTCCAGAGGATTTCTCCTTCGTCCTGTTCTTTTGCTAAAAACCTTGCTGCGACAAACAGAAAGTCTGATAAGCGATTCAAATAGGCTACCGCATACGGATTAACGCTTTCTGAATCAATTTCATCCAGGGCAATTATAACCCGTTCGGATCTTCTGCATACGGTGCGCGCAAGGTGAATTTGAGATGTTGTTGCAGATCCCCCAGGTAGAATAAATTCCTTCAGGGGTGGGAGAGTTGCATTGAATTGATCCAGAGAGTGTTCAAGAGCGGTGATATCGTCCTGATTAATCACCTGATAGTTACTGTCAGCAACAGCAATTTCACCACCTAAATCAAACAAGTGGTGCTGTACGTCTTGTAAAAAAGGTTTTAACTCTGAATCTCCAATACCAGACAGAATAAGTCCAACCCAGCTGTTAAGTTCATCAACAACGCCAAGAGCTTCGATGCGTAAAGAGGATTTATGAACGCGGGAACCATTGGCCAGACTTGTTTGTCCCTGGTCACCTGAGCGGGTATAAATTTTTGTCAGTCGGTTTGGCATATCTTATTCTGCTGAACATTCCAATATGAATAAGAGTCAAGTTTGAACGAAAGGTTCAAAGAAGAGAAGCGAGCAGAAGTAAAGATTCTGCTCGCAGTGGGCTTAACGGTCGAAATGTTCCGCAAAATTCCTGACATCATGGGCCAGCTGATCAATCTTGTCCGCTGTTTTTTCCATTTCCTGGAGGACCGCAGCGCTGATTGCAGATTCAATCAGCAGCGCTAACTCAGCCAGGTGGCCTTCACCTAAATCATTGACCATGGCTTCAGGCAGCATACCTTTGAACGATTCAACAACCTGCTGGGCATGTTGGGTTTGCTTCATTGTCATTATTACTACTCCTTAGCCTTATTTTTGTGTCGGATTATCTTTTGAATGCACAGCGTTGCTAACAATCAACGGATCCGGTTGCAGTTCAATATCAGTGTTTTTATCCGGATAGGGCAAGCTGCTCAGGAAGTGACGCATAGCATTCAAGCGAGCCCGTTTTTTATCGTTCGACTTGATTACAGTCCAGGGCGCATCCGCTGTATCGGTATAGAAGAACATGGATTCTTTCGCTTCTGTGTAATCATCCCATTTATCCAGAGATGCCAGATCGATCGGTGAAAGTTTCCACTGTTTTAAAGGATCGACACGTCGAGCCTGAAAACGTCGGAATTGTTCTTCACGGCTCACAGAGAACCAGAATTTGAAGAACCGGATTCCGCTTCTGGTTAGCATTCGTTCCAGTTCCGGGGTCTGGCGCATGAACTCAAGATATTCTGAAGGTGAACAGAAGTTCATCACCTTTTCGACCCCGGCACGGTTATACCAGGAACGGTCAAACATAACGATTTCACCTTCGGTTGGAAGGTGGTTGATATAACGCTGGAAGTACCATTGGCCTTTTTCCTGCTCATTGGGTTTTTCCAGAGCAACAACCCGGGCACCACGAGGGTTAAGGTGTTCCATCATGCGTTTAATGGTACCCCCTTTACCTGCGGCATCACGGCCTTCAAACAAAATAACAATCTTCTGGCCGGTTTCTCTTACCCAGTTCTGAACCTTAAGCAGTTCGATCTGCAGCTCTTTTTTACGCTTTTCATATTCGCGGCGAGAGATCTTAGTGTCATAGGGATAGTCGCTGGCTTCGAAACTATCCGTAAGCTCCTGATCCAGTATCACAGATGGGCACTGCTCAGCCTGTTCTACGGCCTCTGCAGAGTTTTGTACGTCGGTTTCCGGGGTCTGTAATTCCTGGTTCATAAGCTTTCCTCAGGTTGGTTATAAGTCATGCTTATGATTATCCTCCTATGGGGGTTATAGGAGGTGATATGGATCAAAAAATTGGAGGATAAATAAGGAAATACTTTATTAGTGTAATCGCAGTTAGATACACTCATGCGTTTTTTTGATTTTGCTTAGATATTTAAGGTTGGTGGGTGTTGGAATGGCATATTGCTTGGCTAATCTACAAAGATAGCCAGTGATAGCATCGATCTCAGTTGTACGCCCAAGGCGAACGTCTTGCATCATCGAGGAGTAGTTGTTGGCGGTGAGTTCTGCGACATCGCAGGCATGCTTAATTAATGGTTCTTTGAAGAGCTGAATGCCTGCTGCATTAGCGACCGCTTCAACCTCGTGACATATTTTCGCCATTTCAGAAAGGTAGTCCGGATTTTTGATCAGCTCACCATTCTGGCATTGATAGTGGGCAGTGAGCGGATTAATTGCGCAGTTAATGGCAAGTTTGCACCATAGGGTCTGTTCAATGTTGTCGTCCAGTTCAATCTTCAAAAACCCCCGGCCAAGTTCTTCAACCCAGTAGCTGTCTTTGTCAGGGTTACCCAGCCGCGTGTAGCCTTCACCAGCATGGACCAGTTTAAAGGGTTCCTCCAACCAGACACCATCAGTTGTTGAGGCCCAGACAACGTCTGCATGGGGAAGTTGGTCTGTTATCCATTGTTGGCTACCCATGCCATTCTGCAGAACAATGACTCTCGCAGTATCAGAAATGCGCTGGCGGATGCTATTGAAGGCGGTTTGAGTATCCTGAGCTTTAGTTGTTATGAGCAATTGAGAAATCTGACTAGGGCTATCAGCTAGCTCTGCACCTGAAGGGTACAGGGTATTCTTGAGTAACAGGCCACCTTGCTCGGTTAGTTTTGCCAGTTTCTCTTCGGATCTAAGAATTAAGCTAACAGGGAACCCGGCGCTGATAAGGTGGCAGGCCCAAAGGTTACCAATCGCTCCCGCTCCAAGAATATGCCAGGTGGCATTCATATATAATCGGCTCCGATGACAAAGATTCTCTATACATTCTATTGTCCGTGAAATACATTTGCAGGTCAGCTAGAATCGCGAAAAAATTCAGGAGTAAAACTATGCCTTCATTCGATATTGTATCTGAACTGGATATGCATGAAGTAACCAATGCAGTAGATCAGTCCAACCGTGAACTGCAGATGCGCTATGACTTTAAAGGTATTGATGCTCGTTTTGAGTTAAATGAAGGTTCAGTAACTCTAATTGCTGAGGTTGATTTCCAGTTGCAGCAGATGCTGGATGTCCTGCGTACGAAAATGACAGGCAGAAAAATAGATGTACGCTGTCTCGAGATTAAAGATCCGGAAACTGCAAATATGCGTGCTCGCCAGGAAGTGATTCTTAAACAGGGGCTGGAGCAACCCTTTGCTAAGAAAATTGTGAAAATGGTGAAAGATGCAAAACTAAAAGTTCAATCTCAGATTCAGGGTGAGCAGGTCAGGGTGACTGGTAAAAAACGTGATGATTTGCAAAGTGTCATCGCTTTTTTACGCGAAGCTGAGTTAGAGCTGCCTTTGCAATTTAATAACTTCAGAGACTAATTGCCCATACAGGAGGTGTCACACCTCCTGTAAACAATCTAAAAGAAAAAGCTCCTTTACTAGTTCTTGTGAAGGAGTATCTTCAAAATCCTCCACGCATATCTCTCCATTCTGAAAGCGTTTTTTTAGTGTTTCTCCATTCCAGGAAAGGATGGGTGTTCCTGTTGTTTTATGAATCACTTTTAGGTACGGATTTTCCCGTTCAAACCATGCATCTATAAGGTAGGTCACTCGTATCTCTCCATGTGGTGTACTGGAGAACAATATATAGCAAAAAAACCTATATGTAAATGATATTGATTATCATTTGCTTTGTTTGTGGGCAAGGATAATTAATCCTAGTACCGGTAAGCCCAGCAGTGATACACCGATAAAGAAGGGCTCGTAGCCAAATGAATCTACAAAACCACCGGAAAAACCACCTAAAAATTTGGGGAAGAGCAGCATTACGGAACTGAATAAAGCGTATTGGGTCGCCGAATATTGAATGTTGGTCAGGCTGGAAAGGTATGCGATAAAGGCTGCTGTGGCGATGCCGCCGCTGAGATTATCCAGAGAAATTACCAGGGTGAGTGCTGCAGTATTGTGACCTATACTGGCAAGCCAGGCGAATAAAAGGTTTGTCAGTGACACCATCAGAGCGCCTATAAACAGGATGCGCATCACACCAAAACGGTTCACCAGAATACCGCCCAATCCAGCGCCGACAATAGTCATTACAACGCCGTAGATCTTAATAATCTGAGCGATCTCCTCTTTACTGAAACCCATGTCCACATAAAAGACATTGGCGATAATTCCAAGGATTACATCAGATATTCGATAAGTTCCGATCAGGGCAAGAATGATTAACGCTTGAGAGCCGTAACGTTTAATAAAGTCGGTGAAGGGGCAGACGATTGCGATATACGACCAGGCCAGGAAACGCGCAATAAAATCCGGTAGGTGGGCATAGTTTTCGCTGAAGCTTATGACTTTTTCTCTTTGCTGCAGTGTCTCTTCATCCATTTCCACAGAGGCGGGTTCGGAGATTACCAAAGTCGTGAACAGTCCAACCAGCATACAAGCTGCCATTGTAAGATAAGCGACTTTCCATGCTGCAGGGTCGTACAGGCTACTGTCTGCTGCAGCCCAGGCTGCAACAGCCAGTGCACCTGCTCCAGCTACAATCATTGCGATCCGGTAACCTGCCATATAGGTTGCAGCCATCGCTGCCTGTAGCCGCTCTCCTGCGGATTCAATCCTGTAGGCATCAATCACTATGTCTTGTGTCGCAGAACTGAGAGCAACAACAATGGCAAGCATAGCCATGTGTTCCAGGTCTAAGAGGGGGTTGGCAAAGGCTAATCCTGAGAGGCTTATAATAAGCAGGCACTGCGAGGTGAAAAGCCAGGCTCGTCTGCGGCCCAATAATGCCGATAAAACAGGAATACTGAGTCGATCAACCAAGGGGGCCCAAAGCCATTTAAACCCATAAGCCAGGCCAACCCAGGAAAAATATGTAATTAAACTTCGTTCTACACCGGCTTCTCTTAGCCAGAATGATAAGGTGCCAAACACCAGTAGTAAGGGTAAACCTGAGGAAAAGCCTAAAAAAAGTAGCGTAATGGCTCTGGGGTGGAGATAGACGCGGGCGCTCTGCAATAAACTCTCTGCACCGGAGTTAACCGTATTCATTCATTTTCTTGCCTGAAAAAGAGATGACCTATTGTCCACTCGGCAAAACAATAAGGCAACAAAAAAGGCCCGGTAAAACCGGGCCCGAAAGTTATGGCTAAACCTGCCCGAAGGGGGGAGGCAGGTTTTGGCTTAAACTTTATTAGAACTTGATACGCATGCCCGCAAGGATATCCATATCAAGATCTTTACCGTCTTCGTCTACGTTGCTGATTTCCGCAAACAGGCGTACGTTTTTCTGTGCTGGGAACTTGTATGTAACGTTCACGTATGTCTGCTCGATGTCAGCTTCGCCTGCGTCATCGAAGTCAAGTTCTGCATAACCAACAGAAACCTTAGTGGTCTTGGATGCTTTAAAAGACGCTACAAGGTTTGTAAAGTTAGCTTTTTCGTCAGCATCATCGCTGTCAGATTCACCGTACTCAGCACCAAATTTAGCAAAGCCCGCATCGAATGTAGCGCTTACGCCCCAAAGGTCCTGAGTGTCATCAGAAGAGTCTTCTTCATTGACCTGGTAAGCCGCAGCCAGAGTTACAGCATCAAAACCGCCTTCTACAAAAATCTCTGTAGACTGGCCATCTGCACTGCCTTCGCCTTCAGCTTCCAGCTCGTGGGATACAGCTACACGTGCAACGTCAAAGTCAGCATCAAGACGAATCAAATCATCGCCTTCAACACGACCGATCTCATCAAAGATATCTTTACCGAATGCTTCTTCTTTCATTTTTTCAACGCCGAAGTCATTCGCAGCGTTGTTAGTTTTACCGAATAAAACAGAAACATTATGAGCCTTCAAACCCATAAACGCTTCTTCAAGGTGGTCAGAACCTGTAGGGCCTTTGCCTTCCGCTTCGTCTTTGAAGCCAAAGTGCAGTTCACCGAAAGCTTTCAGGCCGTTACCCAGATCGTAAGTAATTGCGTTTTTGATCTCCAGATCATCAAACTCAACTTCAGTGTCTTTGGTTTTGCTTGCGTTATCACGCAGTTGAACCTGCCAGTCACCTTTTATCTTAAAAGTCAGGCCTTTGTCGTCGTAAACAGTTGCAGCAGTTGCAGTGTTTGCAGTTACAGCAGCGATTGCAGCAGCCAGAATCAGCTTTTTCATTTTTTCTCTCCAGAGAGTTTAATAAAATAAATAATTGGTTAGTTAATTAACTTACTTGCTTATAAGCTCTTTAAAAGAACGTCTGGTTTTCTCGTCAGCCTGGTTGTACCAGTAAATAAGCATATCCATCGCCATATTTTTATTTTCTTTTACCTGGGAGTGCTGGGCTTTCCGGGCGTGCTTTACTTCCACAGGGCTGATGATTCTGGTTTTTGGCAGTGCAGCATTAGCATTGCTCATATTAAATTCTTCAAGCTCATCTTCATAATCACGGCTTAACTGAAAGCCTTCTTTGACTAGTAGAGCTGCCTTAAATGAGATTGGATTTCCGTTCTGATCTCTAAGGTTCCAGTTCAAGCTCTTTTCAAAGTTCTCAACATCACGCACGGATTTCATTTTTGGCGCGCTCAGGTAAAGTTCGCTTTCGTCTGTTTTGAACAAAATCACTGAAGGTTTAGTTACCTCCAGCTCTGAATCATCACCTGGTTTTATCTCAGCTGTATAGTTAACCAGAATCTGATTCATACCTTTTGGCAAACGGGCAGATGTCTTACTTGCAAACAAGCTATCAGACTCAACTTCTTGTCCATTCACCGCCAGAAGGTTAACGCCTTCTCCTACCTCCAGTTTTACTTCAGCATATGAGTTGAAGCTGATAAGTGCTGCGACTAAAACCAGAGTACTTGATAGAATGTTTTTAAGTTTAGCCAATGTATTTTCCTGTAAAATCAATAAATAACCTTTGTTGCGGCGCAATAATAGAGCTGAAATATGACTATAATGTTACGTTTTGCTTAAGATTTTTGAATTATTTCTTTCAGGCCATATAGCCCAAATTTATAAGGCTTATTTTGTTTTTTATTGCGGATAAATATTAAATAATGCTTATGTTTGATTGAAAAATAATCGAAAATTATTGCTGAATTATTAAGGTATAAATTTATTGTTATTTTGTACTATCGAAATAAATAAAAAGGGGCCGAAGCCCCTTTAAAATTGCATCAAATTAATTAGAAACTGCCTGCTTCAAAAAATAATGTTTCCCCAGAGCTATCGTCTACGCCGTCATTATCCGTCACCGCGTATGCTTTGCCTGTTTTGTCGATGGTGAAACCTTCGATTTTGTCAGTCACGTAACCATTCAAAGCTTCCAGATCTGGGATGAAATCTCGTACCAGTTGTTTTTCAACCACTGGTAGATCGGAACCCAGCGGAGCAGGTTTTAGTTGGTTTAAGCTCACTTTATATAGCCGTTTTACTTTAGCGTTTTCGCCCAGCTGATTGTCGCGTTCGATAATATAGACGGCATCACCGTGATGGGTGATTTCAGAAAGGCCAACCCAGCCTTTTTCAGCCTTTTCTAGTGGGTAGCGGACGGCGCCCCACTCTTTGGAGTCTAAATTGTACGCTACCAGCTTGACGCTGCCTTTAGGGTCATCGGCCCACTCACGCTGGATAGCGATCCATAATGAGTTACCTACAATCGTGATACCTTCTGCTCCAAACCGTTTTTGATGCTCAAGTAATTCTACAGGGAAATTAATAGTTTGATCAATTTCACCTTCTGCATTCACGTGATAGATAGCATGTGGCACTTTCTTCTTGGCTTTGCCTTCTGAAGCGATCCAGAAACCGCCTTTGCCGTCTGCAGCGATACCTTCCATATCCAGCTTTTCTGCAGGTTTGCCATCACGGGTAACTGTCATGGAAGAGATGATTTTTGCAGGCTTTGTTGAAGCGTCAATTGTGAAAATAGAAGGCTGATTAGCGTAAAAACTGTCATTAACCGCGTACAAAATGCCCGCTTTTTGCGGATCTGCTGTCAGGCCAGATAGTGCACCCCATCCTATAGGGTTACCAGATTCAGTTTTACCTGCCAGCAATTGTGGGTATTCAGGGCTAGCAGAGCTAAGCTCATACACCATTACATGAGCGCGTGGGCCTTTATCTTCAATCAGGTCTTTCTCGTTCGCGCTTACCAGCAGGTTACGGGAAGGAACTGCGATAGCCGACTCCGGGCCAATACCTGAAGGTAAAATTTGTACGAATTTTGGTGCCGCACCTGTGTCACGGTAAACACCAATTACAGAGGCCCGCTCAGACAGTACAAAGATGTAGGTCTCTTCACCAAACTTGGCGACTTCAAGGCCTTCGGGCTCATTGCCTTTTTTGCCAGAGCGTTTGTCAGGGTAATGGCCAGTCGCTATGACTTGATGTTCGAAGCTGTTACCAGATTCAAACAGGACCTTGCCATTTTTATGGAAAATCGTAAATCCACGTGAACCGCCGTCATAGTCACCTTCGTTAGCCGTGACAAAACGATCACTATCAATCCATTGCACCGCATCGGGTTCGCGGGCAGCTTCTACAGAGCCGGTAAAATGGAATGCTTTGTCTTTTTCCACATCAATCTGATCCAGCTTTACGCTGCCAGCTGAGAAGTGGTTGATCAATTTGCCTGAGGCCGCATCGACAATAACCAGATGATTATTTTCCTGTAATGAAACCACAATTTCGTTTTTATCGTTGAAATCCACGAACTCTGGTTCTGGATCATCACCGCCAACCTTGGATAAACCTGTCAGATCAACTTTATTGATCTGTTCACAAATTGGCAGTCCTTTCTGAAGAGGGATAATAGACAAGAAGCCTGCAGGCAGCTGTGGAATAGCGCCGTCCTTCAGGTCTTCATCGCGTTCATTCTCAATTGCTACCGCTGCAAACTTGCCATCTTTTGACACAGTTACCGAGTCGGGCTGACCGCCCAGGTCGCAGCTTTTTGCTATCTTGCGATTATTGATATCCATTGCGACCAATTTGCCGCTTGGTTTAACAAAGCTTTCTGCAGTGTTTACGCCCGCAAGTACAGTAGAACCACTTACAGCAACGGATGTGGGCTCACCATCCAGAGCAATGAAACCATCGGCTTTAGGTATTTTGGCATCTTTAATGTTGATAAAACCAACGCCACCCAGGGGGCTATCGGAATAAACGAGGGTGTTACCGTCTGCGCTTACAGCGATGATTTCAGCTGAAGTTTCAGTCGTGATCTCTTTACCCTGTGGGAGGTTTTTAATATTCGCGAAGGTGGCGATACGATTAAAGCTATCAGCTTGTGCTGTGATAGCTACAGCAGATAAAGCGAGAACTACTGCCGTTTTATTGCCTGGAAATTTCAACATGCCCTGCATCCTGAGAATAATGAAAGAAAGATGGCAGGATGCTATTGATCATTTGTGACGGATATATGAATAGAGCGAGAGGGTTTGGTGGTTAACTATATGATTTCTTTTGAATTTGGTGTTTTTTTGAAATGTGAAGTTTTGAAGAAATTTTTGTGTAACCTGATAAATTCCTAAAGGTTGTAACGGAATTTTAATTATCACGCTTTAGCGTTCTCTGGTCTTTTAGTGCAGCGAAATTCCACTTAGAACAACAATGGAAGTTTCGAAGTTAATTCAATTTCCCATCTTACGGGTGAGAGATAAGGTGCAAAATGAGCTATAAAAATTCACATGACGCATGCAGCAATCTGACTGCAGAGCAGGATTCCGATTTTACTCAGATGATTGAGCGAGGTGTAAGCCGTCGCGGATTTATGGCAGGTATGGGCGCATTGGGTATTGGCGCTTTTATTGGCTTGTCTCCTATCTCTCAATCTGTACAGGCAGCAATGAAAGGTGTGAGCAGTAAACTGATGGGCTTTAAGCCAATCCCTGCAAGCACTGCGGATACAGTTATTGTTCCAGAAGGTTACAAGGTTTCTAACCTGATCTCATGGGGTGACCCGATTTTTGAAGGTGCACCAGAATTTGATCAGTCTGGCAAAGCACCAGCATCTGCCCAGGCTCAGCAGTTCGGAGATAATACCGATGGTATGTCACTGTTCCCGATCTCTGAAGATCGTGCAGTGCTGGCTGTAAACAATGAGTACACTAACAACGATCTGCTGTTTGACCATAAAGGTGAAAACATGACAGCAGATGATGTATTGAAAGCTCAGAATGCACACGGTGTTTCTGTCTTTGAAATCCAGAAAACATCAAAAGGCTGGGCTGTTGATCGCGCAGGTAAACTGAACCGTCGTATCACTGCAAACACGCCTATGCAGTTGACAGGTCCGGCTGCTGGTCATGATCTTCTGAAAACGGCTGCTGATGCGAGCGGTATGGAAGTGCTGGGTACTTTCAATAACTGCGCGAACGGTGAAACGCCTTGGGGCACTTACCTGACGTGTGAAGAAAACTTCCACAACTATTTTGGCACTGCGGATGAGTCATATGCCGTTCCTGCTGAACAGAAGCGTTACGGTATCAAGCCTGAAGATAAGCGTTATAAGTGGAGCAAGTTTGACGAGCGCTTTGATCTGGCTAAAAACCCGAATGAACCAAACCGTCATGGTTGGGTAGTTGAAATTGACCCAATGAACCCAGAATCAAAACCGCTGAAGCGTACTGCACTGGGCCGTTTCAAGCATGAAAATGCAGCGTTGATGATTGATAACAGCGGTCATGCTGTTGTGTATCTGGGTGATGATGAGCGTGGTGAGCATCTGTACAAGTTTGTCTCTAAAGGTAAGTACGATGCATCCAACAAAGCAGCTAATCGTAATCTTCTGGAAGAGGGCACATTGTACGTTGCCAAGTTCGCAGCGAACGATGGTGAGTTGAAAGGCAAAGGTGAGTGGCTGGAACTGACTTTCGGTAAAAACGGCCTGACACCAGAAAACGGCTTCAACAACCAGGCAGAAGTGTTGATTCATACACGTCTTGCAGCGACTCAGGTGGGTGCAACTACTATGGACCGTCCTGAGTGGGTGGCTGTTCACCCGAACAAGATGAGCGCTTGCTGTACTCTGACTAACAACAAGCACCGTGGTAAAAAGGACAACCAGCCTGTTGGTGGGCCAAACCCACGTACAGGTAACAAATATGGACAAATTGTTCGCTGGACGCCGGTGAACGGTGATCATACTGCGGCAGAGTTTGAATGGGATCTGTATGTGGTTGCGGGTAACCCATCAGTACATAAAGATGGCTTGAATGCGGGCAGTAGCAATATCACTGCTGAAAACATGTTCAATAGCCCGGACGGTCTAGGTTTCGACAAAGCAGGGCGCCTGTGGATCATGACTGATGGTAAATACTCCAACAAAGATGATTTTGCGGGTATGGGTAACAACCAGATGTTATGTGGTGATCCTGAAACAGGTGAAATTCACCGTTTCCTGGCTGGCCCAATTGCTGCTGAGGTTACAGGCCTGGCTTTCTCTCCAGACTATAAAACTATGTTTGTAGGTATTCAGCATCCAGGTGAAAAAGGCAAGCCTTCTCACTTCCCAGCAGGTGGTGACAGCAAGCCTCGTTCAACAGTGGTTATGGTGACGCGTGAAGATGGTGGTGTAATCGGTGCTTAATGCACCGTCAAATAAAAAGGGGCTTTAAGCCCCTTTTTTATTGGTATTTTCCAGATATAAAAAAACCGGCTGAAGCCGGTTTTTTATCGAAAAAATTCGATTAGATGCGCAGACCACCATCAACCTCGAAGCAACGACCAGTGATGTAGTCGTTTTCAAGGATGAAGTTTACAGTAGAAGCGATCTCATCTGGTTTACCCAGACGCTTAGCAGGAATACCGGCAGCAATTTTGTCAAGTGCTTCAGGTTTCATGCTCATAACCATCTCGGTACCGATGTAACCCGGAGCGATAGACGCTGCACGGATACCGTAACGAGCCAGTTCTTTAGCCCAGGTAACAGCCATAGCTTCAACACCTGCTTTAGTTGCAGTGTAGTTAGTCTGGCCCATGTTACCGGAGCGAGAGATAGAAGAGATGTTGATGATGCAGCCTGGAACGCCCAGATCAATCATCTGTGCAGCAGCTTCACGAGCACACAGGAATGTACCAGTCAGGTTAACATCCATAACCAGGTTCCACTGGTCCATAGACATCTTCTTAGCAACTTTACCAGTCTCACGGTCTACTTTAAGGAACAGGCCATCACGAGTGATACCTGCATTGTTTACCAGACCGTGTAGCGTGCCGAAATCAGAAACGATATCAGCAAACATTTTTTCTACTTCATCTTCTTTCGCAACGTTGCAGATGTATGCACGTGCTTCAACGCCTTTTTCCATGCAAAGGCCAACAGTAGTGTCCAGATCTTCCTGACTCAGATCCGCCAGCGCAAGTTTCGCGCCTTTAGCTGCAAGTTCAAGAGCCATTGCACGGCCAAGACCGCGTCCACCACCAGTTACAACAATTACTTTATCTTTGAGTTCCATTGAGGATTACCCTTAACTTCGGTTATCTCTTTTTTGTGCGATGCGTCATTGTTCAGAAAATAAACTTATCCCGCTTTTGCAAAAAAGTCTAGAACTCAATCAGTATCCTCTATTTATCAATAAGTTCTATAGCCATATGTATAGACACTTAAGTTTAGCTAGTGCGGTTGCTAACTATCTGAGCAAAGGGGATTTTTTTGCGGTGCGCAAGTTGAGGGGTACTTTGGTATTAAGTCCCAACTTACAGTAGGGTTGAGGCCATAAAGTGTTAATGCATTAGCCTTGTATGGTTGAAAAAAATGATTTAACCCCTACCTTACTAGGCATACTGATACGTTATCTAAGCCTTGAGGCCACCGATTCCATGAAGTTTTTATTTCTGCTGTTTATTGTCATTCCTATTGTTGAAATCACTATATTGATCAATGTAGGGGAAGCGATTGGTGCCTGGAATACTGTAGGTCTGGTGATTCTGTCGGCCTTTATTGGCGTTAATATGTTGCGTTATCAGAGCCTATCAACCCTGGCTCGTGCTCAGCAGAGAGCGAATCAGGGGGAGATTCCCGGTCAGGAAATGGTTGAGGGTATTGTTCTTGCTGTAGGTGGGGCATTACTGGTTACTCCAGGTTTCGTCACTGACGTGATCGGTTTTTGCTGTTTAATCCCCTTCACCCGCCAGTCTCTCGCTAAAGCGCTTTTAAGTCGCTTTACAGTAATCGCAACTGAGCAGCGACACTCGGCCTCTGCTCAATTTTATTCGCAAGATCCCTTTTCCAATGCACCGCAAGAACCGCATGAGCGTCCCCGGAATGTTTCTCAGGGGGAGATCATTGATGGTGAATACGAGCGCAAGGATTAATCCGCAATTTATTGCAAAAAAGTTGGCTAAACCTGTTGAATTCGTTTTATTTGCCCCAATTTAGCAGTTCAAAGGGTGCATAAGGCCAACGGGCCAGCCCTGTAACTAACAAAAATAGTGATTTTGGTCAGACAAAGATCAGGAGAATAAATCATATGAAAATTCGTCCACTTCACGATCGTGTAGTTGTTCGCCGTAAAGAAGAAGAAGCTACTACTGCCAGTGGTATTGTCCTGCCGGGTTCCGCTCAGGAAAAACCTAATCAGGGTGAGGTAATAGCTGTAGGTGAAGGTCGTCTACTGGAAAATGGTGAGCGGCAGGCGCTGTCAGTACAGGTTGGGGATATAGTTTTGTTCGGTCCTGGTGGTTATGGTGGTCCTGAGAGCATCAAAATCGACGGTGAAGAGTTATTGATTCTGAGTGAAAGCGGAATTTACGGTGTGCTGGAAGATTAATACCAGCTGGACTTTTCGTTTTTCGAACTTACTTAAAGAATTTTTGATACAGGATTTTAAAAATGTCTAAAGAAGTACTATTTGGTAACGACGCACGTCAGCGCATGCTGGCGGGTGTAAACGTTTTGGCTGATGCGGTTAAAACAACACTGGGCCCTAAGGGTCGCAACGTTGTTCTGGACAAGTCTTTTGGTGCTCCAACTGTAACTAAAGACGGTGTGTCTGTAGCGAAAGAGATCGAACTGGAAGATAAGTTCGAAAACATGGGCGCACAGATGGTTAAAGAAGTGGCGTCACAGGCAAACGATGTAGCGGGTGACGGTACAACTACTGCAACAGTTCTGGCTCAGGCAATTGTAAACGAAGGCCTGAAATCAGTTGCGGCTGGCATGAACCCAATGGATCTGAAACGTGGTATCGACAAGGCTGCTGCTGCGGTTGTTGAGCAGATTCAGGCGATGGCTGTTCCATGTGCCGATAACAAGGCGATTGCACAGGTAGGTACTATCTCTGCTAACGCGGACACACAGGTCGGTGAAATCATCGCTGAAGCGATGTCTAAAGTAGGTAAAGAAGGCGTTATCACTGTAGAAGAAGGTTCTGCACTGGAAAACGAACTGGATGTTGTAGAAGGTATGCAGTTTGACCGTGGTTACCTGTCTCCTTACTTCATCAACAACCAAGACAACATGTCTGCAGAAGTAGAGCAGCCTTTCATCCTGCTGGTTGATAAGAAAATCTCTAACATCCGTGATCTGCTGCCAATTCTGGAGCAGGTTGCTAAAGCATCTCGCCCACTGCTGATCATCGCTGAAGATGTTGAAGGTGAAGCGCTGGCTACACTGGTTGTGAACAACATGCGTGGCATCGTTAAAGTTGCTGCTGTTAAAGCTCCAGGCTTCGGCGATCGTCGTAAAGCGATGCTGGAAGATATTGCTATCCTGACTGGCGGTACAGTGATCTCCGAGGAAGTAGGTTTGACTCTGGAAGAAGCATCTCTGGAACAGCTGGGCCAGGCGAAGCGTGTTTCTATCACTAAAGAAAACACAACAATCGTTGATGGTGTTGGCGCTCCTGACAACATTGAAGCACGTGTTAACCAGATTCGTGCGCAGATGGAAGAAACTTCTTCTGATTACGATCGTGAAAAACTGCAGGAACGTGTTGCTAAGCTGGCAGGCGGTGTTGCGGTAATCAAGGTTGGCGCTGCAACTGAAGTTGAGATGAAAGAGAAGAAAGCCCGCGTTGAAGATGCTCTGCACGCTACTCGTGCAGCGGTAGAAGAAGGCGTAGTACCTGGCGGTGGTGTTGCTCTGATCCGTGCTATGGACAAAGTTAAAGAGCTGAAAGGTGACAACCACGACCAGAGCGTTGGTATTGAGCTTGCGTTCCGTGCACTTGAAGCGCCACTGCGTCAGATCGTTGGAAACGCTGGTGAAGAAGGTTCTGTTATCGTATCTAACACTCGTGAGAAGGGCGAAGGTAACTTCGGTTACAACGCTGCAACTGGCGAATACGGCGATATGATCGAAATGGGTATCCTTGATCCAGCTAAAGTAACTCGTTCTGCGCTGCAGGCTGCTGCTTCTGTAGCAGGCCTGATGATCACTACTGAAGCGATGGTTGCTGATAAACCATCTGAAGGTGGTGCTCCAGCTATGCCTGATATGGGTGGCATGGGCGGTATGGGTGGTATGGGCGGCATGATGTAATCATCCTCCCAAGGACCCTGCTTAATTGCACAGAGAGCCCCGCATTTTGCGGGGCTTTTTGTTTCTGCATGTTTCTGCGTAAAATAGCAAAACTTTCAACTTCTGTATGAGTGTGTTCTGAACAATGAATCGCGATGATGAAAACCTGAATGTTCCTAACCTGGGACCAGCAGAGCCTGTATCTGGTGCACGCCCTGGCGCTGCTGCGGAAGCAAAACCTGCCCCGCAGACAGAAGAACCCAGCCGCGGTGGAGGTCTTGTTCAGTCGCTGGTTATTATCATCCTGATAGTGGCTGTATGTGCTTTAGGTTATTTCGGTTTTGATGTTTATCAGGCGCAACTAAAAGATGAAACCACTTTTCTCAAAGCTCAACAGCAGATGGAACAGCTTCAGGCTTTGATTAAAAAGGCTGAAGAGGGCGCGGCTCAGTCAGGTGAAAAGCTTCAGGGGGATGTATCTTCGCTAGAGTCTTCTTTACGCCAGAAAGATAAGCAACTGGATTCAGAAATTGCAAAACTCTGGGCCGTTTCTTATCAGAAGAATAAGCCGCAGATTGAAAAGCAGTCTAAGGAGATTGAAGCTCTGCAAAAATCCCTCGATAGCATGAAAAAAGAGTTTTCAGGCCAGAAGAAAACGATTAAGTCGTTGCAATCTACAGTCTCGAAGCAGGATAAACAGTTAAAGACTATCGCCAAAACCAAAGCTGAAGTTGAAGCGTTGCAGACATCGGTTAAGGCGGAGGTTGCTAAGCTGAGTAAATTGATTGCCCGGGTTGAAACTGAAACACGAGCAAATAATGAATTTATGCAGGAACAGCAGGCTGAGATGGTTAAAGCTCAAAGAGCGCTGACGGATCGCATTATTAAGCTTGAAGGTAAGAGTACTGCAGGCCTTGAGCGCAGAGTGAAGTTGAATGAGCAGGCAGTGAAAGCTTTTGATAGTACCCGCAGTCAGTTGAGCCAGGATCTGCTGTTTGTGAAACAAAAATTGAATAATTTGCAGTTGATGCTAGAAAAGAAATAAAACTGGATAAAAAGTGATCACCTGAGGGTTCAGGTGATTGCTATGTCGCTGCCCAAAAGGCAAAATACACGATTCCTTTAAAAACCGGGATTGACTGAACCTCTATGAAAATCCGTGCTTTTTTTGCACTGACGCTGCCAGACTCCGTTGTAAGATGGTTGGCTGATCACGCTGACACCTTATGTGAGTTTGATCGTAAGACAGAGGTGACATGGGTAGACTCTGATCGTTACCACCTGACACTCTGTTTTTTAGGTGATATTGAACTGGATAAAGTGGATGAACTTGAACGTTGTGCACGCACTATGCTCAAGGAATTTACCTCTTTTCAGGTTCACATTAACCAGACAGAATTTTATAAGGTAAACAAGGGACTATCACTAATCGCAGCACTGCCTGATGTTAATGACGATCTTAACGATCTGCATAACGTAATGGCAGATGTAACTACACAAGCTGGGGTTAATTATAAAGATAAGGGGTTTAAACCCCATATCACTTTAGGTCGGTTACCAGGAAAGAATAAATTTAAATCACCAAAAAAATGGCCGTCAGTTGATATGTTCAGTCTGGCGGACTCGGTAGTTCTGTTCCAGAGTAAAGTCTGTGAAGACAGTTCTATCTATACACCGCTATTTGAGATCCAACTTAAGGATCTGTCCTGATCTGAAATCAGCAAATAGTGCTTTTTGACTCAACAAAAGCCATCTCAACTATGCGTAATCCTGAACTTTTGTCCCCAGCAGGGACATTGAAGAATATGAAGTATGCCTTCGCTTATGGAGCGGATGCAGTCTATGCCGGACAACCTCGTTACAGCCTGCGTGTGCGTAACAACGATTTTAATATGGATAACCTCCATGAGGGGATCGATCTGGCTCATGAATTGGGAAAGAAGTTTTTCCTGGCCAGTAATATTCTTCCGCACAACAGTAAACTTAAGACCTACATTGATGATCTGCGCCCGGTAATTGAGATGGGGCCAGATGCTCTGATCATGTCTGACCCGGGTTTGATCTATCTGGTGAAAGAGCATTTCCCGGATGTACCGATTCACTTGTCGGTTCAGGCTAATACCATGAACTGGGCATCGGTTAAGTTCTGGCATTCGATGGGTGTTGAGCGTGTCATTCTGTCCCGTGAACTGTCTCTGGATGAAGTGGAAGAGATTCGTCAGCGTTGTCCTGAGATGGAGATTGAGGTCTTTGTCCATGGGGCTTTGTGTATTGCCTACTCTGGCCGCTGCTTGCTTTCAGGTTATATCAATAAACGTGACCCTAATCAGGGGACTTGTACGAATACCTGCCGTTGGAAATACGATGCCCATGAAGCAAAAGTAGATGATTCAGGTGATGTGGTTCCCGTTGAGCAGTTTGATCCGAAAGCGGAACCTGCTGTTGAAGAACCGCAGCCCGCTCTGGGTGAAGGTAAACCGACGGATCAGATCTTCCTATTGCAGGAAGAAACCCGTCCGGGTGAGTTTATGCCGGCTTTTGAAGATGAGCACGGTACCTACATCATGAACTCCAAAGACCTGCGTGCGATTCAGCATGTTCACCGTCTGGCAGAGATCGGAGTGGACTCGCTGAAAATCGAAGGTCGTACCAAATCCCATTATTATGTGGCGCGTACCGCTCAGGCTTACCGTAAGGCCATTGATGATGCGGTTGCAGGTAAACCTTTTGATATGAGTCTGATGGATGAACTGGAAAACCTGGCGAGCCGAGGTTATACAGAAGGTTTCTACCGTCGCCATGTCCATGATGAGTATCAGAATTATGAAACGGGTAACTCTGTAGGGGTTCACCAGCAGTTTGTGGGTGAAGTTATGGGGTATGCTGATGGCATGCTGGAAATTGATGTACGCAACCGTTTCCTTAAAGGCGATACACTTGAGCTGATGTCCCCTCAGGGGAATCATAAATTCAAGCTGGATGAGATGATCAATAAAAAAGGTCAGTCAGCAGATGTTGCCCCTGGTTCTGGTCATGTCATGCGTATACCAATGAATCTGGAAGCGGATCCTACCTATGCATTATTAATGCGTGATCTGCCAAACGCTCCGGCATATTCCAGTCAGAAATAAGCGACCCAATGTTGGCTGAGAAATATCTGTTCCGGCGAGCACTGCGGCCATTTTCATTTACAGTGGCGCTGGTCGTTTGCCTGACAGGTATTCTGGCTGCAAATGCAGTCGAACAGATCAATCTGTTTATAGCTGTCTTAATCCTGGCCGCAGGTTTGTTACTGCAAGCCGGGGTTAATCTTATCAATGATTACTCAGACCTCTCCTTCCTGGCTGTAAAAACAGACGCTCAATCTTGCAACAGAATTCGGCAGAATTTCCGCTTTGGACTGATCTGTTTGCTGGTGGCTGCGGTAATAGGCCTGTTCCTGATCTACAGCTCAGGGTGGATATTGTTGCTCTATGCTGTGATCGGAATACTGGGAGCACTGGGTTATACACTCGAGCCCGTGAACTACAAGCGCCGCGGATTGGCAGTGTTCCTGGTGTTTTGGCTCATGGGGGTGCTGATGGTTACAGGGTCGTACTATATTCTGACTCTGCAATTGAACTATGAAATATTTCTGATCTCTGTACCCGTCAGTATTTATACTTCGCTACTTTTGCTGAGTAATGAAATCCGGGATTACGAAAGTGATTCAGAAGCTGGAATTAAAACCCTCACTGTAAGAATGGGCTATGATCGAGCAGAAAAATTGTATCTCATCCTTCTTGCGGCTGTTTATCTAAGTGCTTTCGCTGTTTGTTTTTTAACAATGCATACCCGCGCCTGGCTGGTGGTATTCAGTTTACCTGTGGCGCTCTTGCCAATGAAATACATCCCATTAGCACCTGAAGACAGAAAACCGGTGACGCCTTTGACTGGGAAATCCTTTTTGCTCTTTGGTGTGTTGTACTGTCTGGCGTTAGTCATCTCTAATTAAGCTTCATCTGTCTATCGCTATCAGTCTGGCTGGGTGATAGCGACTAAATAACTACCTGTACAGAACTGAATATACCTCCTTATGGTGTATACTCATGCCCCAGATAAAACTCTCCCAAGAGAGAGTAAACACGGGTGATAGTTCAGTTATTCCGGTTCTTATGACTTTGGCTCTGAACTTTCAAATTCAAACCCTCCGACAAGAAGCTTTACTGGGAGTCTCCGAATGAGCGTAATCCGTCAAGACGATTTCATCAGTAGTGTTGCTGATTCACTGCAGTTTATCTCTTATTACCATCCGCTTGATTTTGTACAAGGTGTACATGAAGCCTATCTGAAAGAAGAAAATCCGGCTGCAAAAGATGCGATGGCGCAGATCCTGATTAACTCCCGTATGTGTGCTGAGGGTAAACGCCCAATCTGTCAGGATACGGGTATCGTAACGGTTTTCCTTAAAGTCGGTATGAACGTGCAGTGGGATGCGACCATGAGCGTTACCGATATGGTTAACGAAGGTGTGCGCCGGGCTTACACGCATCCTGATAATGTTTTGCGAGCTTCAATTCTTGCGGACCCTGCTGGCAAACGCCAGAACACTAAAGATAATACTCCTGCGGTTATCCACTATGAAATCGTAGAGGGTGATGAAGTCGAAGTTCACGTAGCCGCTAAAGGTGGTGGTTCTGAGAACAAATCTAAGATGGTTATGCTGAACCCATCTGACAGCATTGTGGACTGGATCGTTAAAACTGTACCTACTATGGGTGCTGGCTGGTGTCCGCCGGGTATGCTGGGTATAGGTATTGGTGGTACTGCAGAGAAAGCCGCTGTTATGGCTAAAGAATCCCTGATGGACCCAATCGATATTCACGAACTGCGTGAGCGTGGTCCACAGAATCGTGTTGAAGAGCTGCGTCTGGAAATCATGGATGCCGTGAATGATCTGGGTATAGGTGCTCAGGGTCTGGGTGGTCTGACAACCGTACTGGATGTGAAGATCATGGATTGTCCAACTCATGCAGCTTCTCTGCCTGTTTGCATGATCCCTAACTGTGCTGCAACGCGTCACACTCATTTCAAATTGAATGGTAACGGTCCAGCAGTTCTGACGCCGCCAAGCCTGGATGACTGGCCGGAAGTTACCTTCGAAGTAGGTTCTAACACTCGTCGCGTTAATCTGGATGAGATCACTCCAGAAGATGTTAAAGATTGGAAAGTGGGCGAGACTGTTCTGTTGAACGGTAAAATGCTGACAGGCCGTGATGCAGCTCATAAGAAAATGGTTGAGATGCTGAACAATGGCGAAGATCTTCCAGTAGACCTGAAAGGACGTTTCATCTACTACGTAGGCCCTGTTGATCCGGTACGTGAAGAAGTCGTGGGACCTGCTGGTCCAACCACTTCAACCCGTATGGATAAGTTCACGCGTCAGGTGATCGAAAGCACAGGTCTTCTGGGCATGATCGGTAAATCTGAACGTGGTCCAGTTGCAATCGAAGCGATTAAGGATAATGAAGCGGTTTATCTGATGGCTGTCGGTGGTGCTGCATATCTCGTATCTAAAGCGATCACAAACGCTGAAGTTATTGCCTTCCCAGAGCTGGGTATGGAAGCTATCTACGAGTTTGAAGTTAAAGACATGCCGGTAACTGTGGCCGTTGATACTTCTGGTGAATCAGTGCATACAACCGGCCCAGCGAAATGGAAAGACATTATTGCAAAGCAGGCATAAACTGAATTATCAGTCGTAATTAAAAAACGCAGCTTTGGGCTGCGTTTTTTTTGTTTAAAAACAAAAAGTTAAATTTTATTTAATACCAAGGTCTTATGTAGTTATACTTTGGTGCTGGTGCTCCTAAACCCTGAGCGAGATCAAGTTTTGTGCGCCGCAGCAGGCTTATACTTACCCCAAGCTATTTGTTTTGCAATGGGGAAAGAATATGAAAACTAAACTGAGTTTGTTGTTAGCCGCTTCCATCTCATTTTCGTCGTCTGTAATGGCAGACTCTGAAGCAATGATGCAGGCCGCTGGTAAAGAGTTATTCAGCAAATGTTCTGCATGCCATTCATTGGATGCGAGTAAAAATGCATTTGGTCCAAGCCTTATTGGTGTTGTAGGTCGTCAGGCGGCTTCTCTGCCACGTTTCGCTTACTCTGATGCGCTGAAAAATTCTAACATTACTTGGGATGAAGAGAATCTGCGTAAGTGGATTGCAGGTAATGACACTTTTGTTCCAGGTACTCGCATGCGTCACGTTGAAATTACTGACAAAGCTGAGCAGGATTACCTGATCTCTTACCTGAAAACATTGAAGTAATTTGGCCGATAGATAAAAAGCCACGTTTTTACGTGGCTTTTTTTTGGAAGAAGGAAAATTAACTTTTATGGGGGTGTGATCATCCTTTCTTGTGCGGTTGCACAAGAAAAACTGAGCTATGAAATTATTCTGACGATTATGAAGCGTCTAACAATTTTTGCTGTTCTGCCATGTAGCGAGGCATTGGACCGGCATCTTCATAAATCTCTTCGCCATCTTCAATACGTATGACTTTGTTTCCCGGTACATAAGGCATTTTTGCTTCAAGCTCATTTAACGCTTCATGTATAAGTGTGGCGACCACATCGTCTTTGGAGAGCTGGTACATTCTGGCCAGAGCTTCCAGTTTGATATCATCACCCTGATATATAGAGAGTGTCTCTACTTTTCTACCATTTACTTTACGAGCCCTGTTTTCCCACTCATTAAGTAATCTGGATAAGCTTTCATTTCCCATTACAATTCCCCTTCAGCATTACTGTCATATTTCAGTTTAGATAGGTGCCATTGTATTGCCAGTTTAGATCTAATAATGTGATGCAAATTTTTATTCGGCTACAGGCCTTAACCTTCTATATCGACTGGTTGGAGCTGGAGTTTATAGAGCTAAGGAAAAACTTATGGCAAAAATTAAAATCCTAGTGGGTACGGTCTATGGCAATGCGTTGGAAGTTGCAGAGATGTGCCAGCAAAAACTTTCCGAACAAGGCCACGAAGTTGAACTCTTTCGGCAACCGGATATTGAAGATATTCCTGCCGGGGTAACTGATACATTACTAGTATGTACTTCAACTACAGGTCAGGGTGAAATACCTGACAGTTTATTGAAGCTTTATTGTCAGATGAAAGACCGTTGCCCGTTAATGCCTGATACACGTTATGGAATTATCACTCTGGGGGATAGTTCCTACGATACATTTGCTGAAGCAGGCATGTTAATGGAGGCGTTATTACAGGAGCTGCAGCTTAAACGGGTGGGGTCACCATTAGTGATTGATGCCTGTGAAACGATGGCGCCTTGCGAAGAAGCGGAGCCCTGGGTACTCAGCTGGAGTGAGCTTCTTTAAGAATCTGTCTGAAAGTGATGTTGATTCTGCTCGATTGGCAGCGCTTTGTTTTGGGTAAGGAGTGTTGCCAGTTATTCTGCACGTCATTTCCCATCCAAAGCAGGGAGCCCGAAGAAAGCATGACTTCCTGAACATTGCTTTTGAGTTTCTTTTCTCTGAACAAAAAGCGTCTTTCCGCTCCAATCGACAGGCTTGCAACTACGGGGTTCGGGCCCAGTTCTGGTTCATTGTCCTGATGCCAGCCCATGCTGTCATTACCATCGCGATAAAGATTTAGCAGTGCCGCATTAAATCTGTGGCCACTGTATTCTTCGATTCTTTTTTTTATCATCGCAATACTTGGATGCCAGTTACAGCCAATCATTGTTAGGCCGGAATAGGTGTATTGGGTACCTGGGTCTGCCATGAAATTTTGTAATCGAGGGATTTTTACCTGACGTCCAAACATGAAAATCTCATCTTGCTTCCAGTCGATATCAACTAACAATTGTTCCAGGATTTCATTGGCTTCAATATCGGACAGAAAGCCCTCCAACAGCCAGCACTCAGCTGAGTTAAGAGATATGTGTATGGGGTTCACTCGTATACCTTGTACATTTTGGTCGCTTCGTCCGGATAATAAACAGGTTTTGATAAATGATCTGAGGCTTCAACTAGAATGAGTAGAGCAAAAAAATGTGGAGGTGACCATGAGTGATGGAGAAAATCTTGCCCAAGAGGAGTGTGAAGCATGTAAAGCCGGTGCTCCAAAAGTTTCAGATATAGAGATAGAGGCTTTATTGGAAACATTACCCGGCTGGGAGATGGTAGAGGAGGAGGGGGTCAAAATGTTGCGTAAACAATATGCATTTCCGAATTTTGTTACCGCTCTGGCTTTTACAAATCGCATCGGTGCAATGGCTGAATCAGTTCAGCATCATCCGGATATCCTGACCTCATGGGGCAAGGTCAAACTGATCTGGTATACCCATAAAATTGGTGGCTTGCACAGAAATGATTTTCGTTGTGCCGCCAGAAGTGATCAGCTAGTTACCTAGAGCCACAACATACTGCTAGAATATGCGTTTCCTTTTTTGACGGTGGAGTTGATAGAAAAATGGAGCGTAGATTCAGGTTGGTCCTGGCATGTCCCGATCGAGTTGGAATTGTGGCGATGGTGAGTAACTTTATCTCCAGTCACGGTGGTTCTATCTCCGATGCTAACCAGCATTCTGATACTACAACGGGCTGGTTTTTCATGCGTGTTGAAATCAGGGCTTCCACATTGCCATTTTCAATCGATGAATTGAAAGAGGCTTTCTCTCCAATCGCCAAGTCATTCAATATGGAATGGGATATATCAGATTCGGCATCACCTAAAAAGGTTGTGCTGATGGCGAGTAAAGAGTCCCATTGTCTGGCTGATCTGTTATACCGCTATCACGAAGGCGAGTTGGATTGTGAGATTGTCTGCGTAATCTCAAACCACGATGATCTGAGAAGTATGGTGGAATGGCATAAGATTCCATATCACCATATCCCTGTTGATAAAGAGAATAAACAGCCCCATTTCGATGAGGTGAACCGCCTCATCCGTGAATATGAAACCGATGTGGTTGTGCTTGCGCGATATATGCAGATTCTGCCCGAAGCGATCTGCAGTGATTATTCTCACCGTATCATCAATATTCACCATAGTTTCCTACCCTCTTTTGCAGGGGCCAAACCATACCATCAGGCCCATGAGCGTGGGGTGAAACTGATTGGTGCAACTTGTCATTACGTTACTCAGGAACTTGATGCGGGGCCGATCATTGATCAGGACGTAATTCGCATCAGCCACCGCGACTTACCGGAAGATATGGTTCGTCTGGGACGGGATGTTGAAAAGACAGTTTTATCCAGAGGTCTGCGCTGGCATCTGGAGGATAAGATTCTGGTTCAGGGCAATAAAACAGTCGTATTCAATTAGTCTTTTGGTATGAGAGCTATTTGCTTGCGGAGAGCTTAGGATAGGTGTAAACATAATACCTATCTGGAGCCTCGCTTCCTTATAGGTATGGAGTTAGGCGATTATTCACCGGCAGATAACAGCTGCCGGTTTTGGAGGAATGATAATGTTAAGATCTGTGAAAGCTCAGGACTATATGTGTGAAGACCTGATCACATTCACCCCGGAAACTGATCTGTTCGAAGCAATTAATAAATTGCTTGATTACCGAATTACCGGCGCTCCAGTAGTTGATGAAAAAGGCGCTCTGGTTGGACTGCTTTCTGAAGCGGATTGCTTAAAGGCTATTCTGACGTTGACCTATCACGAGGAAGAGATGGGTGGTTATGTCGGTACCTATATGACTCCTGAAGTTCATACCGTCAATCATGATGCAGACATTATCAAAGTGGCTGAAGAGTTTATTCATAACAAACGTCGTCGCCTGCCCGTCGTAAAAGATGGTAAACTGATCGGCCAGATTAGCCGTCGTGATGTGCTACGAGCTGTAGAACAATTTGCAATGGATGGCTAACACAATGTTATCCAAAAAAGCCGCAGCGGGTCTGCGGCTTTTTTGTCCTTAAGGTATACTTTGCTCAATGAGTTATAAATTCCCTGAAGCCCCCATACTGTTATATCCATCTCTTGCCGAACAAGTGGGGGTTGAGGCTGCTGTTTTAATGTCCCTATACCAGCAGCAGTGGCAACGTATCCAGTCTTTATCCAGTGGTAATGCTTCATCTGAACTGGTTCTATCCCGTAGCCAATGGCTTTCGATCTGTCGCTTCTGGGAGGAAGATACCCTGGCGCAGCTGACCAGTGAACTGGTTGAACATGGTCTTCTGGATGCCACTTATGCACGGGATGGTCGTATTTCTATTCGATGTATTGAGTCTGCTGAGCAGGTTGACAACTCATCTGTGCTAGAGCCGGCTGAAGAGCTTGTGGAAATGGTAAGTCGTCTCCCTGTCATTGAGGAAGTTCCCGAAGTTCCCGTTCAACCAGAACCGGCTAAGCAAACTTTACCTGCTGAAACTTACGATACCCCCTATTATCCGGATACAGAGGTCAACACTGATCCGGTGAGTAACCCCGGGCCAGCCCCGACCTTTGGGGGCAGTATTGGCTGGGCAAGAAAAGCACATCAGTTAAGAACCGGGCAGTCAGATGAACTGCAGGCTAAATTTCGTCAGGAAGAGCAACTTCGTCAACAGCTGCAACCAATGGAGTTGGGCTGGCAACCTTCTCAGAATTTTTATGCGCTTTTACCCCGGCATAATATTTCTATTCAGTTTGCACATAGTTGTCTGGATGAATTTGTGCTCTACTGGCTGGATAAGGATCGTAAAGAAACTAACTGGGATCAGAAGTTTCTTGGTTGGGTCAAAAGAGAATGGGTTCGAAAACAGACCGATGAAGGCCGCCAACAACGGTTAAGCAAAGAACAGCAGACAGGCTTTAGAAATGAAAACCCCCGCAGAGATACTCGCGAAAACAGAAAACGGGTTACCGCAGCAGTCATGGACATCAAAGACACCGACTGGTGATGAAGAGTCACCCAAGGCGTCACACCTTGAGCTGAGTGTCGAAGTGAAAACTCTGGTGAATATGATTTTTGCCAGATTCATGGCCATTTACGGTCACAAATTTAAAAGCTGTTTTGAAACTCAGGATGAGATACGTATTGCCAAGCGTGAATGGGCGTTGAGCCTTGAAGGCTACACGGAATCTGAGCTTGTGGCGGCCATCGACTACTGTAAAGAAAACAGCGCCTGGATGCCGACGATTTCAGAATTCCTGAAGGTATTACGTAACCTTACGGGTGATCATGGTCTGCCTACGGCAAAACATGCTTACGAAGAAGCTTGTTTAAATGCAGATCATGCGTCTACCTATCAGTGGACTCATCCAGCTATCTATCATGCGGGTAAAGCGACGGGCTGGTTCCGTTTACGAACTGAAGATGAACCTGATGTTTTCCCGGACTTTCGCTATAACTATGAGGTGATCTGTCGCCGGGTTCGTCAGGGAGAAGAACTCTCAAATCCAGTGCCTGTAGCGCTCCCGGATAAGAGTGATAATACGTTATTTACTTTTATTCAGTCCTGGGGAGAAGAGCACAACCTGAAGCCGGAAGTTGCGAGCAAATGGTTGTTCTACCTCACTAAGCCTAAAGGCAGTCAGGTTCGTGCCCGTTTTCAGAAACAGGCCCAGATCGAAGCAAGTGCATCAGGTATCGAACTCCCGGACGATTACTCTTAAGGCTCTCAATTAAACCGCTTTAGTTTTGTACTGTGCGGCTTCCAGATTGTGTTTTTTCAGAAGTTTGTAAAAGTCGGTGCGATTACGCCCTGCAATCTGTGCTGCCTGGCTGACATTACCTTCCGTAATTTGTAACACCTTAATCAGATAGCGACTTTCAAACTCGGCTCTGGCCTCATTGAAGTTTGGTATGATCTCTTCCTGATTCGTCAGCGCCCGATTAATAGCGGCATCAGAGATGATTGGGGTATTACTCAACGCCGTGACCTTTTCGATCACATTTTCTAACTGCCGGACATTTCCCGGCCATGCAGACTGAGCCAGCAGCTGCAAAGCTGAGCTGGAAATGTTTTTAACCTTAGGGTTGTGGCGATTGGCTGCCTGTTCAACAAAGTGTCTGGCTAAGGGTGGAATATCTTCAGGTCGTTCTGCCAGAGGTGGTAGGTGCAGGTTGACCACGTTCAGGCGGTAAAACAGATCCTCGCGGAATTGGTTATCCAGCATAGCCTGCTCAAGGTTGCGGTGCGTAGCTGAGATGACCCGGACATCCACCGGAATTGTTTCTGTGCTGCCTACAGGCCGGATTTGGCGCTCCTGTAATACCCGCAGTAATTTTACTTGCAGAGCTGATGGCATATCGCCAATTTCATCAAGGAATAAGGTGCCACCATTTGCCGCTTGAAATAAACCATCGTGACGACTGACCGCTCCGGTGAACGCGCCTTTGCTATGGCCGAAAAGTTCGGATTCCAGCAGTTGCTCGGGTAGAGCGCCACAGTTAATCGCAATAAAAGGTTTCTTATTTCTGGGGCTGGCATTATGGATAGCCTGTGCCAGCAACTCTTTACCACTACCGCTTGGGCCGGTTATCAGAACGCTGACATCTGAGCTGGCAATCTGTTCCGCTTCGCTGAGAATACCTTCCATAATCTGACTGCGGCTAATGATGTTTTTACGCCAATCTCCTTCGGAACGGCTGGTTCCTGAAAGTGCTGATTGTAGGGTTAACATCAACTGTTCCCGGTCAATCGGTTTAGTCAGGAATCCGAACACACCTTTTTGAGTGGCGGTTACAGCTTCTGGGATCGAACCGTGTGCGGTAATGATGACCACAGGCAGTTGTGGATATTGTTGCTGTGCTCTTGTGAACAGAGCCATGCCATCCATGCCTTCCATTCTCAGATCGGTCAACAGCAGATCAATCTTGTCATCCAATAACTTTAATGCCGCTTCAGCACTTTCGGCGCAGCTGATTTTATAACCACTGGCTTCTAGTCGCATGGATAACAGTTTAAGCAGAGAAACATCGTCATCAACCAGCAGGATATGCGGATTCATCAGTTATCCTCACGCTGTTGATTAAGGTCGGACTCTATTTGGGTCAGAGCATCGATTTTAATCTGTAAAGACTGGTTTTTTTGCGCCAGTTTATCCTGTTCTGCGCGTATCCATAGCAGGGCGGAAGTTTGTTGATTTCTCAAGCTCAGGTATTTATCACCTGCACAATCCTCTTTGATGTTTAACTTCAGCTTTGCATAGTGACGCTTTGCTTGTTGCAGCTGCTCAGTGGATGCATAGGGAGTGGACATAAGCAGGGCGATCAGCGCCCGGTCTTTATTATCGATTGCACTCTTAAGCAGGCTACTGCGTTTCTCCGGTGATTTCAGAAAACGCTTTTCTATACTCTGCATTCGAAACAGGGCTTGCGTACCTATATCACAAGAAGGTTTGGGGGTCGTGAGGGGAGGAGTGACTCCCTGAATCTGACAGCCTTGCAGCAGGAGTATTAATACAATACCCAGATACTTAATCATGATTAGTTTCTCCATGCTGAGGAAGATAAATACGGAATCCAACCCGGTTGTTTATATTCAGTATAAGTTCGACCTTTGCACCAATTGATTCAGCTGCATCACGGACAATACTTAGGCCAATGCCTGAACCTTTTACCGGCCCCTTACGGCGGTTATGTCCTTGAAAGAACGGTTCAAAAAGATGCGGAAGGTCTGCCTTGGGTATGGTGGGGCCATCATTAGTAATATCAATATGCACGTGCTCTGAATCTGACGTGCAACTGATTACAAGTCTGCCCGATTCTGATCCATAAAGAGCGGCATTTGATACCAGATTACTTAATATTCTGATCAACATTGCCCGGTCTGTATAAAAGCTGGCATCGCTTTGTGGAAGTGAAACACGAATATCTTTTTGTTCCAACAGAAGCTTATAGGGTTCCAGAGATTCTGTGAGTATTGAGCGTAGTTGTACCGTCTGCATAGTTACAGGTTCATGTTGGCTCAGACGACTGTAATCAAGCAGTTGCTCAATGAGTGATTGCAGTTCACGTGAGTTTTTTTGCAGCAACAGTGCAATTTCCATCTGGTTTTCATTCAGCTCTCCAGTGATCTGGTCTGCCAGGAGATCGGAACCTTCACGAAGTGTCGTCAGAGGGGTTTTTAGCTCATGGGACATATGCCGTAGAAAACGCTGTTTCTCATTTTCTACTTCAGCCAGCCGTTCAGTGAGCCAATCCAGCTGTTGATCAATGTGTATTAACTCATCCGGCCCACCGACTCTCGCACCGGAGTATTCTTCGCCTGTTCCAAGCGCTCTGATACGGGCCGCCACTCTTTTTACCGGGCGGGTAATGGTGAGGCTGAAAAACAGAATCAGTAACGCTTCTATTGTCAGCAGTAAAATGGCTAGTGAGCTGAGTTGAGCCTGTGTTTGCTGTGCTGTTTCATTCAATGCTTGTAAGCGGCGATCAAGAATTAAATCAATTTGTTGATTCAGTGTGCGGGTGAAGCTTAAGAGGGAACTGTCTTCATGGACTTCAGTATTTTCGATGGAGTCCAGTAAGGCTGTGATGGCTCTGCGGTTACCATCACTTGGCAGGATAAAACTGTGGACTATCAGTTGCTGCTTATACTCTTGAACAAATTGCTCCAGACGTTGTTTGATTTCAGGTTTGGCAATAACCTGATATTGCCTGGCTGAACGGGTAATATCTTCGGCTAACTGTTCAAGTTGCTGCCCTCTACGGGTAACTTCCAATGCTTGTTGAGCGAGCACGCGCCCCTGTGCCGACTGTTCTACCAGAGCATCAGTAGCGTAAAAAATCAGTATGCCAAATGGCGTTACTACAACCAGAAAAGAGAGCAATACTAATTGTTTGAGTGAGCTTAAGCGCCATGGTTGGCGTGTTTGCTTAGGCATTAATTGGGCATCTTTGAAACCAGAATCTACCTATTATCTCTTAAATGTCAGGTTCATGGTATTCACGATCGGTGATCCTCAGCTGCAATAAAGTTAAGGCCAGAAGCATTAACTTCTGGCCATGTTAAAACAGAGCGGGCGGCTTGAAATGGTTTAGGATGCTCTGTTTCAACCAGCTTTTAAGGCTTTATAGAGCCTGTAAAGCTGCCAGAACTACGTATTTACGTGCCTGAGTCGCTTCAACCTGTAGTTGAGAAAACTCATCCAGGCTCAGGAAACCGTCTTTGTTAGAGTCGATTTTCTCAAAACCTTTTACCAGAGCAGGGGAAACCTGAGCTTCCTGCTGGCTTACTTTACCATCCTGGTTTTTATCCAGTTGTTCGAAAATACGCGGTGTTTTTGACTCGGTTTCGCTGATGATTTCTGCTTTTGATTGTGGTGCTTCAACCGGCTTAGCTTCATTTGCAAATACATTGGATGAAGTCATAACAATTACTGCAGCACATGCAACAAGGTTTAAATTCATTGTGTTCTCCTAACGGCTTTAAAATTGGGGGAAATCTTTAAATTCGTTAAGGTAATAACAAGAGCTGTGCCATGTTTTAAAAGTATATATAAAACAATTGGTTAAGTTGTTATTTGTGAGGCTTTCATCTGCGTGCCTGAGAGAAGTGGATTTTTCAGGTCAAAACTGTCTCTAATTAGAGACAAGACTTGGTTATTAAATGGTCTTTATCAATAAAATCAATAGGTTAAAAGGTAGTCAATCGGCGACATCATTAGTGGGCTGCGCAGGAAAAAGCGACACTCTAATATAACTGTGTATCAGGTTCAGCAATGACCGGGTTACTCAAACTACCGAGATGCTCAATCTCAACCGTCACACGATCACCTTCCTTCAAATAACCACGTGGTTTCATCTTTACCCCAACGCCAGAGGGTGTCCCGGTGGCAATTACATCGCCGGGATAAAGAGTGCAGACGGTTGAGAGGGTTTCAACCAGTTGGTAACAGTCAAAGATCAGATGCCGTGTGTTCGAGTGTTGACGTAGTTCATCGTTGACCCAGGTTTTAAGCTCAAGATTATGAGGATCTATCTCGTCAGAGGTTACAATCCAGGGTCCCATAGGGCCGTGGGTATCGAATGACTTTCCCAAAGTCCATGTAGGAGATTTAACCTGCCAGTCCCGGACAGAAACATCATTAACGATGGTAAAACCTGCAATCACCTCTGCTGCTTTCTCTTTAGGTACATGTCTGCACTGCTTTCCAATAACCAAAGCCAGCTCACCTTCGTAGTCCAGCTTTTCGGAAACTTTAGGCCGATGTATTGCGGCTTCAGGGCCCACAATGCAGCTGCTTTGTTTGTTAAAGATGGTCGGAAAGCTGGGCGTTTCAAGCCCTGTTTCCTCAATGTGATCGGCATAATTCAGGCCTACGCCCAGAAACTTTTGTGGATTTTGCACAGGAGCTAACAAGGTCACCTCAGACAGTGGAATATCTCCTTTTCCTTGAAGTTGGATTAACTTCTTTTGCTCTTCCTTACCTGCTTCGAGCAATAGTTTCATCTCCTGGGGTAAATCAGGGTCCAGCCAGCCGGGCGTGACTAAATCATTTTCTACCAGCCCTACGCCGGTTTTCCCATGAAAAGAAAATGTCGCTATTTTCACGAATAAACTACCTGTTGCTGAAACTATTTGATTGAACCGTACTCTATTCTAAGACACCTGTGAACAGGTACCTGAGCAATAAAGCACTCCATAGATTAAACAGAACAAACAGAACAGGAGTAAGGGATATGACTAAACTACATGGTTTTATGTTTGTTGTGATGACGGGGGCCGTCACAAGTGGGGTTTCAGCAACTGAAAAAGTTTTGATAGATGCAGGTTCTTTTCAAATGGGCTGTTCTGTCGGAGATACTGCTTGTGAAAATGATGAAGGAACCCCGGGCGGGGTGAGTGTCTCCGTGCCTGCTTTTATGATGGACAGCCACGAAGTATCAGTAAATGAATATATGGCTTGTATCGAGGCAGGTAATTGTCAGCGCCCAAAAGATCATCAAAGAAACAAATATTGTAATGTTGGAGCGGAAGGCAGAGGTGAGCACCCAGCAAACTGTGTTGACTGGCAAGAAGCACTTGATTACTGCAGTTGGCAGGGCGGTCGTCTTCCTTATGAAGCTGAATGGGAAAAAGCTGCGCGAGCCAACAGTTTAAGCCGTTACCCCTGGGGCGAAGTGGTCAGTTGTAAACAGGCAATTCTGGACGATGGTGTCACTATGGGGTCTGTGGCAAACGAACCCGATGGCTGTGGGGAAGATCGTACCTGGCCGAGAGAGAGTAGGCAGGCGAATGCATATGGATTGTTTGATATGCATGGCAATGCTGGTGAATGGACCATGAACTGGTATGCGAAAGATGCGCTGCAAGGATATGCAAAGGGTGACCTTTCTGGACCGGATCAAGGTAGGCAAAAGGTTGTTCGTGGCGGTTCCTGGGATGAAAACGTCAACAATCTCAGAAGTTCATTCCGAAATGTTAAACCGCCTGTGAGTGGGCGCTCAATTTATGGATCTATAGGGTTTCGCTGTGCTTATGATCCGAAATAAGATCTTAATTTCAGCGTAGGAAAACAGGTTACTGTTCAGGTTATTTTTTTAACCTGGGTTTAGGCCATTGGATATCAGGGATTAAACTGATAAAGGGCTGTTTACCGCGAAAAACATGTAAACGTCCCTTATGCATCTGCCCAATACATCGTTCAATTGGGTCCAATAGAATCATGCATATTTCATCTTGAACCGGTGCAGGAATGCCTCCGGTCCGTTTGGAACCGGGTAATGCTTTCATTTCGTTTTGCAGGGCTGTGTACTGCCCATTGCTGATCATTCGGTTCAGGGTGTGACGATCCCATATCTCCGGCAGGGCTGACAGTGGTTCCAGAAGGCCGATAGATTGCGGAGCTACTACGCAGCGCTCGCGACTGAAAAACTTCCGGGCTGAAAGATCCGTGTGCACCTTCAGCAATGAGTTGTCCCTCACATTGCTACTGAAGTCCATCTTCTCAATGCCTGCAATAATGGCCTGTAAATCCCAGTTACAGGCTTTTATCAATCGCCATACGGGTTCCATACTGCTTCGTGAACCCAGACTGTATTTAATACTGTCCTGAACTATGGTGTCTTTTGGCAGTAAGGTGATTTTTAAAAATGTGGATTGAAAATCCAACAGGCATTCTGGTGATTCTATAAAGCAGTAGGCCGTTTCCCTGCGACAGAAAGCCATCCACTGCTCGCGGGTATTAAGTGAAGTTAATACAGGTATGATCACTAAGCTGCCTTAAGGTTACTGGTCGGTAGAACTGAATATTTACGGTAGACTAAAGTTTTATTATTTTACCGTGTACACTGCTTTTTTGTTCCGTTTTTTCGGGCTTCGGATTATAGCTTATAGCAAAGGGTATGGATTATGAAACTGCTCAACCGTTCAGCGTTTGTTGTGTTACCGCGACAGCCGTTCGCTGACTGGACTAACAAACTCAATGTTGATGCCGATGGTTTGCATCAGCACCTCACCCTTGAGGAGCAGCGAAAAGAGGGGACTGTCTACCTGATTGATGAGGTGGCTAATGAATCTGACTTTAATGACGCTCTGTCTTCTCAATGGTTGAAGATATTTCAGAACGAGTTATCCGCTTGGGATGAGTTAGGAGATTTCTGGCCTCATGAGTTTAGTTATGAATTATTTCAGCAATGGTTTGATGTGCACCATCAGATCATTGCGTTAGATCTGAGTGAACAGCCACTTATGATGGCTGCATTGGATGAGTATTAAGTATTTACGGACGTTGTTATTACGGAGATATATCAATGGGGCATAGTGATAATTCTTTTGGCTTGCAGATGCACCCGATGCGCGAGAGTTTGTATGGTGAGCTGCATTCCAGGCCTTTCCAGATCATCCCAAGTCCGGCTCGGGTGACTCATCTGGCTGTAATGTGCACATCGGATGAGAGTGTTAAGCAATTTGAACACCTTAAAGAGCTGTACCAGCATTTTGGTGTAACGCCCCCTGAGAATGATGAACTGTGTTATCACGTAGATTTCGGAAAGTTGAGAGTACGCCGCGAAAAACATATGGAGTTTGCGACTTATACTTTTATCAACACTGATATTGAGCAAGGTGGTAATCCGTTTGAGGTGACAGGTTTGACTCCTGTGCCCGAAGAGTGGCTAAAAAACATTCCAGGCGTGGTGATCTCAGCATTTCATGTGGGCATAGAAGATGCGCGACAGACCCATGAACTGAATCTTCCATTGGTAAAACGTTTTTTTGAAGGGATGCGCTTGGTAGGCAGCAGTCCGCAGGATGGTGATGCACGGGTCTGGACGACCTTCCAGATACACAGTGATGGCTTTGGCCGCTTCCTTGTGTACAACAAACAGATGAGTGACAGCCAGTTGGGTCGTCTGACACAGCGTTTAATGGAGATAGAAACTTATCGCATTATGGCTTTGTTATCTTTGCCGGTAGCGCGAGATATTAATCCAACGCTTGCAAAAATGGATCACAAACTAGCGGATATTACAGACCATCTGGCCCATGAAGAGGACGTGGATGAAACTGAACTGCTGGCGAAATTGACCGACATGGCGTCCTGGGTAGAAGATTGCCGGGCTAGAGCAACATTCCGTTTCAGTGCCACCTACGCCTACCATGAGCTGGTTATAAAACGTCTTGAAGAGCTTAAGGAAGATGAAGTTTCAGGCCACTTAACGATCACCGAGTTTATGACCCGACGTTTAACACCGGCGGTCAGAACATGTGAAGCAATAAGCAAACGTCTGGAAGACCTTTCAAGGCGAATAGACCGAGTCGCGGATATGATGCGTACCCGTGTGGAGCTTTCGATACAGTCGCAAAATCAGGAGCTTCTGGCATCAATGGACAAACGCTCCAAGGTTCAGTTGATGATGCAGCATACAGTAGAAGGATTATCTGTAGCCGCAATTAGCTACTACACCATTGGCCTGATCAAATATCTGTTGGATGCTCTGTATAATAGCGGCGTGGATGTTAATAAAGACCTGGTGCTGGGTGTTTCTGTCCCGGTAGTCATTGGTTTAGTTGCGTTTATCACACGTAAGATCCACAAACACTTCCTGGCGCTTGCGATGGGTAAAACTGACAAGGCTAAAAAGAGCAAAAAATATGACCATTGAAAATGTGATTCAGACAAAACTGCAAGATGGGTTGGCAATAGAGCTTTTGAATATCGAAAACGAAAGTCATATGCATTCAGGCCCCGCAATGGATACCCACTTTAAAGTCACTTTGGTATCTGATGATTTTGGTGATAAACGCCTGGTGCAGCGTCATCAGATGATTTACGGGCTTTTGGCGCAGGAGATGCAGAATCCTATTCACGCTCTTTCAATGCATCTTTTTACTACTAAGGAATGGCAGGATCGAGCTGGATCTGTGGCAGCCTCACCAAAATGTATGGGTGGATCAAAAGCGGACAAATAGTCCGATTTTGAGTATTTTTTCTTCGCACTCAAGAGCATTAAGCAAATTAGGCTAATCCTCGAATTACTTTTCCGTAAAAGTAAGTGTTTAAAAATTGAGCTTATCTATTGTCAAAGCCGGCACAATTAATAATACTGTCACTCAAACTACGGTTACTACATAACCTTCTATAAGTTCTGAAGGAAAATTTAGCAAAAATGAGCACTAGTGCAGCGAAAACAGTTTTTGGAATTATGCTTTTATCGGTAGGTTCTATCGTGGTGGCAGAAGATGCTGAAGTGGCTAAGGCTATTGAACAGCAGGTTGATTCTGCCAATGATTGCCAAGAGCTTGCGTACGGAGTGGAACTGAAAAATTTCGATGCTGACAGGCTCTTCAGTGAGTGTGTTGAAAGGCGTGCGATCCGAATAGCTATTTTGAAAAAGTACGGTCCGGAGAAGTTAGGTAAAATTGATGTCATAGATAAGTTGGAAGCATATTCCTATTTGGCGGAATCCCGAAATGATTTGGTGCAAAAGGAAGCTTCTCTCTATATGACGGCTGCGGGCCCACAAAACTAGGTTAAAAACCCTCCTTTCTTCCTATTTATTCTAAAAATTTCCCAAGACCCTTAGCTGCGTTAATACCTATTATTATTTGTCAGGTAGCACTATCTGAATTTACCCCCGATTTTTGGATAATGAGCGTTTGCTTTTGATGCTCGTCAATGTTTTCTTTCCCTCTCAGGAGGAGACTGAAACCAGTAGAAAGATAAATGTCTAAGGGGTACAAAATGATTAATGAGCATCATGATCTGATTCATGAATTTCCAGAACATCGTGAACGCATCCGTGAAATGAAAATGCAGGATGCACGTTTTTCCCGTCTGTTTGATGAATATCATGAAGTGACAAAAACAGTTGAGAAAATGGAAGCGGAAATTGAGCCTGTTTGTACCCGTACTGAAGAAGAAGCGAAGATGAAACGCCTTCAGTTAAAGGATGAACTGTACTCAATGCTCCAGGTTTAAGTAAAAACCGATTCTTTAAAAGCCCGCTGTATGCGGGCTTTTTTGCGTCCGTTTTTTTACAGTATGCGTATAATCAGGCAGTTCAATGCATTAAGGGCTCTGTATGAAATACACCTGGAAGTACATTTTTGAAGTGGCGATGGAGCATCGAAAAGAGCTTATAAAAGCCAATATCATTGCTTTTATAGCCGCACTGGCTTCGGTGCCCCTGCCTTTATTTATGCCGCTGCTTGTGGATGAAGTACTTTTGGAGCAACCAGGATTCATTGTCGAAACACTGAACCCACTTTTTCCTGAAACCTGGCACGGACCGGTTTTTTATATCTCTGCCATTTTAATGCTTACTGTAGTTTTGCGTATTTTTTCACTGTTGCTGAATGTATGGCAGGCAAGGCAATTCACGATTATTTCTAAAGATGTGACCTACCGTATTCGAAAGGGTTTACTGGAGCGTTTGAGAAAAATCTCAATGGCAGAATATGAAACTCTGGGAAGTGGCACCGTTGCTTCTCACTTTGTCACTGATCTTGACACAATCGACCGTTTTCTAGGGAGTTCATTAAGTCGTTTATTGATAGCTGCACTGTCAATAACGGGTACTGCCATCATCCTGTTGTGGATGCACTGGCAGTTGGCACTGTTCATTCTTTTTCTGAATCCGGTAGTGATCTATTTCACCACTGCGGTAGGTAAAAAAGTTAAACAACTTAAAGGCAAAGAGAATAAAGCCTTTGAACTATTCCAGGCTGCGTTGAGTGAAACTCTGGATGGGATTCAGCAGATCCGTGCCAGTAACCGCGAGCAACATTACCTTTCGCGCTTGATAGACAGTGCCCGGGATGTTCGTGACAGATCTACAGCCTTTGAGTGGAAAAGCGATGCGGCCAACCGATTCAGCTTTTTGATCTTTATGGTTGGGGTTGATCTGTTCAGAGCATTATCGATGCTGATGGTGGTTTTCTCTGACCTTTCCATCGGTGAAATGATGGCCGTGTTCGGATATCTGTGGTTCATGATGGGGCCTGTACAAGAGATATTAGGGATGCAGTACAGCTGGTTTGGTGCCAAAGCAGCCTTGGGTCGAATCAATAATCTGATGGATGTGAGTGAAGAGCCACAATATCCCCACGAACAAAACCCATTTACGGACAAGAAAACGGTTTCCGTACGCATGGATAACATTCATTTCGCCTATGGGGTCGGGCAGGAGGTACTTAAAGGTGTATCTCTGGACATCCCTGCAGGCCAGAAAATTGCTTTAGTGGGAGCCAGCGGCGGTGGTAAATCAACACTCGTTCAGGTTTTACTGGGCTTATATCCTGCGGAAACCGGTGAGATCTATTTTGATGGTGTATCAGTAAAAAAAATTGGTTTATCCTGCATTAGGGACCATGTTGAAACGGTATTGCAACACCCTGTGTTGTTTAATGGCACTGTCCGCAGCAACTTGATGATGGGGCGGGATTTTGATGACGACCAGCTTTGGCAGGCCCTAGAGGTGGCTCAGTTATCAGAATTCATAAAAGAGCAGGAAAAAGATCTGGATACAATGGTTGGCCGTCAGGGGATACGTCTTTCTGGTGGTCAGCGTCAGCGCCTTGCTGTTGCTAGAATGGTGTTGAGTGACCCTAAAGTGGTGATTCTGGATGAGGCAACTTCTGCTCTGGATACTGAAACTGAACAGGCGTTACATCAAGCCTTACAAACCTTCCTTGAGGGAAGAACCACCATCATCGTTGCTCACAGATTAAGTGCAGTCAAACAGGCCGATCATGTTTACGTATTTGAAGATGGAAAAATATGTGAACAGGGTGGTCATGATGAATTGATCAACAGTAATGGTTTATACGCAAGGCTTTACGGTGAATATCAGTAAGGCGTTGCCTGGTACTGAACATGCGAAAGCAATTCCCCTGGAGAGATGGCAATCAGTTTGAACTGATGGTGGATGGTGAGAATTTTTTCCCGGTAATGCTGGAAGAAATTCGTAAAGCTAGATACAGCCTTCTCTTGGAGTTTTATTTTGTAACGTCCGGAGTCGTGGCCGGTAAATTCATGGACGAACTGATCCAGGCGGCCCAGCGTGGGGTTATGGTCAAGCTGATCATTGACGGTTATGGCTCATATAAATTTTCCCGGGCGGATCGCTCTCTGCTTGAAGCCGCAGGGGTGGAAATCGTTGTTTATAACCCTCTTCACTTAAGTAAGTTCACCCGAAACCTGGCGCGAGATCATCGTAAACTGCTGGTTGTTGACCAGAAGGTTGCGTTCATCGGAGGTACAGGGTTAAGCGATGTATACTTGTTAGCGGAAGAGCAGGGTTGCCCCTGGCATGAACTGATGGCCCGGATCAAAGGTCCGGTTGTGACGGATCTGGTCAATATGTATAACCAGCTATGGCAACGTTGTACAGCGCAGGTTCTTTCCTCTGGAGGTACTCTGGAGAAAAAAGGCGATACGCGTATTCGAGTGAGAACGGTACAGGGGTTTTATCAGCAGGATATTAAAGCCAGTTTTCTGAACCGTGTGAACAGTGCTGATGATAAGGTCTGGTTAATGACCGCCTATTTTCTGCCCTCATTTTCGATGCGCTATGCTTTAAGAAGGGCTGCTCAAAGAGGTGTGGATGTCCGATTGATCATTGCCGGTCCTTACACCGATCAACCCTGGGTCTTTCATGCTTCAAAGCGTTATTATCGGAGGTTGTTGAGGTCCGGGGTTAGAATTTATGAATATCAGCCTCGTTTCCTGCATGCCAAGATGTCGGTTGTGGATCAATGGGGGTCCATGGGCTCCTGTAATCTTGACCACTGGAATTTACGTTGGAATCTTGAAGCAAATATCGAACTGGATGATCCACATGTTGTCCATGAGATGACGCGGGTTTTTCATAACGACCTGAATCATTGTCAGGAAGTAACCTACGAAGAGTGGGAAAAACGCCCCTGGCATAGAAAGTTAAAAGAAGTGGTCTGGGCATGGATCAGTCATATGGTGCTGAAGATCAGATAAGAGGTAAGTCAGATGAAAAGTTTCACTATTGCTGTCAGTTTGATAATGACAGTCATGTTGAGCGGTTGTGTCAGCAACCTTAGCGGAACAACTTATTCAAGAAGTGAAGCTCGGCAGGTACAAAATGTTGAATATGGCGTCGTTGAATCGGCTATACCAGTGGTGCTTGAGGGTACAAATAGCGTAATAGGTACGGGTGCAGGAGCTGTTATAGGTGGTATCGCAGCCAGTAACATTGGCGGTGGTCGTGGTAAAGATATAGCAACTGTTTTAGGTGCTGTTGCCGGTGGTGTAGCGGGTAAAAATGCAGAAGAAGCTTTGACAAGAACCCAGGGACAGGAAATTACGGTGCGTTTGCGAAGTGGGCGGGTAATATCCATTGTCCAGGAAGTGGCAGATGGTCCGATGTTTCAGGCGGGAGACCGGGTGCGTGTCTTAACGCATGGTGGTACAGCCAGGGTGACTTATTGAGATAAAAAAGGGCCATTGGCCCTTTTTTATTGCCCTTTTGTATTGTTCCGGTTATTTCTCTGGTGCGTGGAAATAAAGAAACAGGTCAATTAGCAGTTCAGGAATCTGGGCACACATTTCAGCGCAAAGTTTTTCATCATCACGAATTTTATTGATGTCCGCTTCATCAAACAGGTCTGAAGCGACCATGATCGGCAACAACATCTCTGCAACATCCTGTTCCGTACCTTTGTTAAACCAGGCTTCCTCCTGGGTGAACACGCCTTCCATAAACGCTTGCGACCACCAGGCAAGGGGAGAGATGTCATCGTCTTCTTCTGGATCCAGAGAGAGTTCACATGGCAGCTCAATCTCTCCATCGCTGTAGAGGTTAGTGCCGATCTCTGCATAGAGGCGATTCAGAAGTGCGGTAATGGTCTGTTTTTGATCGTCAGAAGCCCATTTCGGTTCAGAATCAAACAGCAGAGTTTGCAGGTCCGACTCTTCTAGGGGATTCGGGCTGATATTTAGGGCACAGAACAGACCGTGAGCGCCGATCAGGTCAAGAGAATCCTCGGATACATGATCGGAGTATAGAAATTCTTCGAGCTGGTCTAGTTCATCGTCTGTCAGAGCATTATGCGATGTGAGAGTCATCAGTGTATGTCCAAAGCTGGTTTATGCGCTGATTTTATCCTTCCTGGCTCTTTTTAGCAGTAGCTGTGTAAGAAATTTCTATTTCATGTGACAAGTTAACCGGCATTCTGGATAATCCGCTGATGATTCAGAATGCACTTAAAATCCTGCAGGACACCTTTGGTTACGAACAATTTCGTGAACCCCAGGCTGCAGTTATAGAAAATATGCTGGAAGGGAAGGATGCCCTGGTTATCGTACCTACTGGGGGCGGTAAATCTCTGTGCTACCAATTGCCCGCTCTTATGCGTTCTGGAACGGCGATTGTTATCTCGCCTCTGATCGCTCTGATGCAGGATCAGGTGACTGCATTGTCGCAATGGGGAATCCGTGCTGGATGCCTCAATTCGGCAATGGATTTTTCCCTGCTGAATGAAACCGAACACCAATTACGCTCCGGTGATCTGGACCTGCTTTATATCGCTCCTGAACGTTTGTTACAGGAAAGAACTCTACACCTGTTACAACAGAGCGAGATCGCCCTTTTCGCCATTGATGAAGCTCATTGTGTGTCTCAGTGGGGGCATGATTTTCGTCCTGAATACCTGCAACTGAATCAACTGGGTACTTTATTCCCTCGAGCCCCGCGGATTGCCCTGACTGCTACTGCAGACAAACGCACACAGCAGGAGATTGTCGAACGGTTGGAACTGAGTAATCCAACCTGTTTTATTCAGGGCTTTGACCGACCGAATATACGTTATCGCATAGGCCAGAAAGACAGCGCCAAAAAACAACTGCTTAAGTTCCTTAATGATGAGCACCCAAAAGATTCCGGGATTGTGTATTGCCTTTCCCGTAAGCGGGTCGAGGCGACTGCAGAGTGGTTATGCGAACAGGGGTTTAAAGCGCTTCCCTATCATGCGGGTTTAAGCCCTGATTTACGTCATCACCACCAACACCGTTTTCTGACCGAAGAAAATATTATTATGGTAGCGACCATCGCATTTGGGATGGGGATTGATAAGCCGAATGTTCGTTTCGTAGCACATCTGGATCTGCCAAAAAGCATTGAAGCCTATTATCAGGAAACAGGCAGGGCCGGTAGGGATGGGCTACCAGCAGATGCGTGGATGGTTTATGGCTTGCAGGATGTGATGTTCCTGCAGCAGATGCTCGAAAGCTCACAAGCTCCTCAGGAGCAGAAGATTGTCGAAAGGCAGAAGCTTGAGGCAATGCTTGGGTTATGTGAAATAACCAGTTGTCGACGTCAGGTTTTGTTGAGCTATTTTGGTGAGAAGAACCATGAACCCTGTGGTAATTGTGATACCTGCCTGGAGCCTGTACCTGTTTGGGATGGTACAGAATCGGCCCGCAAAGCGATCTCAGCCGTTTATCGTTCCGGTCAGAGCTTCGGTGTTAATCACGTTGTTGATATTCTGCTCGGCAAACCCAATGAGAAAACCACACGTTATCAGCATGAAAAACTATCGACCTGGGGCATTGGTGCTGAGCTTGATAAGAACCAATGGCGATCGGTGTTCCGGCAGTTAGTCGCCAGAGGGATGCTGGGGGTGAATGTAGATCAACATGGAGTTTTGCATCTGACGGATAAGTGCCGCCCTTTGTTACGGGGTGAAGAAACGATTCAGTTACGCAGGGACCAAAGGCAGAGTACTCCTTACCGCAAAAATCAGGTGCCACAGAACAAACTGGCCGCAGATGAACATGCACTCTGGAATGACCTTAAGGCATTGCGTAAACGTTTATCAGAAGAGCAGGACCTGCCGCCTTATGTGATCTTTCATGATGCGACCCTTATGGAGATGGTGATGTATCGGCCACAAACTCCACAACAATTCAGACGCCTGAACGGTGTGGGTGAACGCAAACTGGATCTCTATGGTGCCGACTTCCTCGAAGTTATTTCAGAGCATGAGACTATCGGTAAATCTGCCGAAAATACTCAAGCTGAAGAATCTTTAACACTTTATAAAGCGGGAATGACGGTTGAACAGATCAGCCGTCAACAGCATCTTTCTGTGAATGCGATTTATGGTCATTTGGCTCAATATATACGCAATGGTGAGTTACAAGTCTCAGATGTGATTACCCTGCCAGAAGACGAATTTACCAATGTTGAGCAAGTTATGCTGGAATGTCAGGAGCAATTTGGTCAAGCAATTAAACCAGTCTACGAGGCCCTGGAAGGGGTGTATGAGATGGGTGTCCTGCGGTGCATTAAAGCCGGGTTGGAGCAGTAGTGGCAGAAACCGGCACCCTGTTGGCTCTGTTTATCAGTGGGTTTGTCTCTGCAACTCTACTTCCTGGTGGCTCTGAAGCGCTTCTGGCCTGGCAACTATCCACTGGCGAATACAACGTCTGGGCAATGTGGTTTGCAGTGACCTCTGGTAATGCTTTAGGTGGTGTCTTTACCTTTGCTATGGGGTGGGTCATTGCCAGCTATTACCCGTTAAAATCCTTACAAAAACCACAACACCAACGTGCGCATAAATGGCTCGATAAATACGGTCCATATTCACTATTGCTGTCATGGGTACCGATCATTGGGGACCCTTTGTGTTTAGTTGCGGGTTGGTTGAAGGTAAATATTTTTCTCAGTGTGTTGATGATCTGTATCGGAAAAGCAGTAAGATACCTGTTAATCGTGGGGATTTTTTAAAGGAAGGAGAGTTGTGGCCAAACGCAGTTTTTTCAGCCAGCTCCGACTAGCTTTATTGCTGTTATTATTGCTCGTGGTGTTTCTGAACAGCTGGTTGTCCAAGGTACGAACTACCGACTGGCAGGAACCATTATGGGTTGCTGTTTATCCCATTAACGCGGATGAAAGAACAGATACGCAACTGTTCATCAATGCCCTTCAGGATGAGCATTTTGAAGACATTGAAGAGTTTTTCACCCGTGAAGCTTCCCGATATGGAGTTATTCTGGAAAAACCATTGGAAGTGTTTCTGGCACCAGAGGTTGAGGGGCAGCCACCCAAACCACCCCTGCAGGCGAGTATTCTCGAAAGTGTGATCTGGAGCCTTAAGTTACGATACTGGGCCTGGGGAAATGATAGCTGGAGCCTCCCGGCATCCCCGGACATCAAAATTTATCTTCGTTTGTTTTCAACACAGAATACACATGTTCTTGGGCATTCATTGGGTCTACAGAAAGGAATGATCGGTGTGGTTAACGGTTTTTCCAGTGTGGATTATCAGGCGCAGAACAATTTTGTAACGGTACATGAAATTCTTCACACACTGGGCGCATCGGACAAGTATAACCTGCAAAATCTACCGATCTGGCCTGAAGGTTTTGCTGATCCTTATAAGGAACCTTTATATCCGCAATATCGTGCAGAAATCATGGGTGGCCGAATGCTCCAGTCAGAAAGCTTCGCATTGATCCCTGATAGTCTAACCCAGGTCGTGGTCGGGCCAAAAACGGCAAAAGAGATCAACTGGCCTTTAATCGTTGAATAATTACGTTGTTGGATTACTCAGCGCCGGTTGCCTTCAGAGCTTTAACTATATCCACTTCCAGCTCTTCAAGTATCGCCTGAGCAGAGCTTTCGGGATGTATCTGAGAAGGGCGCAGGAACATCAGTTGTGTGACTCCTTTTTTGTGTAAAAGAGTGACTGAAAGCGGGCATAGTGCCGCCATTTCTGGGTCTTTGTTGACTACCTGATTGGCATACCACGGATTACAGAACACCAGACTGCGGATCTCTTCAAAGCCATGACGATTGTAATCGTCGCCCCAACGTTCTTTAAAGTGTGAAAGAGAGTTACCAATATTGGGTTCAAAAACGACAAAAAAACGGTGGTCTTCCAGAGACTGTCTTACCTGATCGTAATTGAATTCAAAATCACCCTGAAGCTGGAGTTTGAGCACGGGGGAGGCTTGCACCATTGACCCGAAGGTCAGGCACAAAACGATTGTGAACCACTTCTTAAAATCGGATATAAAATTCATACATTTCCTCCACATGGGTGGCTGCGATGAGCAAGTGCTTTGCTGAAGTGTAAGCCTACATAGCATGTAGTATAATTGCGCCTCTCTTAACTTTAGGCAAGTCTAATTTAAAAAGCATGAGTGTCCAAAAATCAACACCTGAATCCGGTAGTGAGATTTCTGCAGATCAGAAGAAGCAGAAAACTCGTATGAACAAACTTCAGAAACGCCTCAGAAGAGAAATGGGTCGCGCGATCCAGGACTTCAACATGGTTGAAGAGGGCGACAAGGTTATGGTCTGCCTCTCTGGGGGTAAGGATTCTTATGCCATGCTGGATATTCTGATGAATCTTCAGCGCAGTGCACCGGTCAACTTTGAATTGGTTGCGGTCAACCTGGACCAGAAACAGCCGGGTTTCCCGGAGCATGTTTTGCCTGAATACCTTTCTTCAATTGATGTGCCTTTCCATATACTGGAAAGGGATACCTATTCTGTTGTGAAAGAGGTTGTGCCGGAGGGGAAAACCACCTGCGCACTCTGTTCACGTCTCAGAAGAGGTTCACTGTACGGTTTTGCCGAAGAGATTGGTGCTAACAAGATCGCTTTAGGTCATCACCGTGATGACATATTGGAAACTTTATTCCTGAATATGTTTTATGGCGGTAAATTGAAATCCATGCCACCGAAGCTGGTTTCAGATGATGGCAAGAATATGGTGATCCGTCCGCTGGCTTATGCCCGTGAAAAAGATATTGCTGCCTACGCAGAGTTAAAAGAGTTCCCGATCATTCCATGTAACCTTTGTGGCTCTCAGGAGAACCTTCAGCGCCAGGTGATCAAAGAGATGCTGCAAGACTGGGATAAACGTTTCCCCGGGCGGATTGAAACCATGTTCCGTTCAATGCAGCATGTTGTACCATCACACCTTGCGGATACTGAGCTGTTTAACTTTAAAGGCTTACAACATGGCTACCCGCATGGCATCGTACCGGGAAGTGACAGCCCCGTACGTGAGGAAAGTGCACCGGATCTTGCGAACTCAGTTCAAAATTTCACGCCAAACAAAATAGACGTTCTTTCCATTTAATAAGCTAAATGTCTTAATTTGTCGGATTTATGTCATTGCTGACATTCTTCTTACACGCCATACTCATCCTGAACCTTATTTGGAGAGCGTCGTGTGAAAACCATAGCAGCGTTTGCTTATCGCAATTGTCAGATACTTGATGTCACTGGGCCGATACAGGTTTTTGCATCGGCTAATAAGGCGTTAGGCCATCAAGCTTATGCTCTTACAGTACTCGGTTTAGACAACTCCCCCATTGAAACTAATTCAGGTATGCGCCTGATGCCGGATGCGATCTACAGTGATGTAAATGATATAGACACACTGTTTCTAGCCGGTGGTTTTGGAGTGAAGAAGATTGTTAAGGATGCCGGTATTATTGCCTGGATTGAACAGCAGGCGGGAAAGGTCCGACGACTGGCTTCTGTATGTAGCGGCGCTTTTATTCTTGCTGAAGCGGGTTTGTTAACCGGGAAAAAAGCAGCAACTCATTGGTGTGCTTGTGACAAGCTAGCAGCGGGTTATGAGGATATTGATGTTGACCCCGATGCTATCTGGATCAACCAAGGTAATCTTTATACCTCAGCAGGCGTGACCTCGGGCATTGATCTGGCACTAGCGTTAGTTGAGGAAGATTACGGTCACTCCATCTCTATGGACGTTGCAAAAGAGCTGGTGGTCTTTATGAAACGACCCGGCGGCCAGGCGCAATACAGTGATCAATTACAAGCACAATCCAAAGCCAGTGGTGTGGTCGCAAAAGCGCTGAACTATATCGAAAGTCATATCTCTTCTGACCTTTCTCTTGAGCGCTTAGCTGACATTTGTTGTATTAGTGAGCGTCACCTGTTCCGACTCTTTCAAAAGGAGATGGGCTGCTCTCCGGCCAGATACCTGGAATCCAGTCGTCTGGATCTGGCGCAGAAGCTACTGACAGAAGGAGCTCTGAATAATGAGCAAGTGGCTCGGCGAACTGGAATGGGCTCAGCCGATAATCTAAGGCGCATTTTTTTACGCCGTATCGGGGTAACTCCAAGTGATTATAAACAGCGCTTTGGAAAAACTCAGCAGGGAGCACTTTAATGAACAGGAATGTACTGCTTTTATCCGTATGTCAGGCACTTTTGACAACCGGCAATGTATTGCTGGTTTCCGTAGTGGCTTTAATTGGGCAGGGCTTAACCGATGATCCTTCCTTAACCACATTTCCGGTTGCCACCCAGTTTATCGGGTTAATGTCTGCGACGATTCCAGCATCCCTGATTATGAAACGTATTGGCCGTAAAAATGGCTTTTATCTTGGTAATACCGTAGGCATCCTGGGTGCAGTCATATGTGTTCAGGCTTTAAATGCGGAACAGTTCTATCTGTTTTCTTTTGGTACTTTTTTACTGGGCATCGGCATTGGTTTTGGAACCCTGTATCGATTCGCCGCTGTAGAGGTCTGCCCTGAAGACCAAAAAAGTAGAGCAATCTCCTTTGTTATGGCAGGTGGGGTGATAGCAGCGGTGCTAGGCCCTCAATTGGCTGTATACAGTCAGAACCTGTTTGGCGAAACTCAGTTTGCAGGTGCTTTTGTTGGACTACTGGGTTTGTATTGCCTGGCTCTGCTCATGTTGTTTTTTACCGAGCTACCAACCAGTGCCGTTCATGAAAACACACAGGAAAAACAGCGTCCTTTGTTGGAAATTGTCAAACAACCGATCTTCGTTGTTGCCGTTGTTGTCGCAATGGTGAGTTATATGGTGATGAATCTGTTGATGACGGCGACTCCTCTGGCCATGGCTCGATGTGGATACAGCTTTGCTGAGGCAGCACATGTGATTGAGTGGCATGTACTGGGTATGTTTCTACCCTCTTTTTTTACGGGAAATCTTATTACCAGGTTTGGGCTGTTCAAGGTGATGACTGCCGGGGCAATCTGCATTTTGCTCTGCATCGGCATCAACCTGACGGGAACAAGTGAATGGCATTTCTGGGCTGCTTTATTGGTGTTAGGAGTTGGCTGGAATTTTATGTTTATTAGTTCGACTCAGTTGGTGACAAATAGTTACAGAGCTTCCGAAAAAGCTAAAACCCAGGCGGCTAATGAATTTTTAGTTTTCAGTATGGTGACTGTATCAGCCCTGTCTTCAGGCTGGCTGGAGGCTAGTTATGGTTGGCAAGCGATGAATTGGATGATGCTTCCGCTGGTACTTTGGGCATTATCTGTTATGTTTTTTATAGGCAGTAAACAAAGTTCATCAACGGCAACTGTTTCTGGATAGTGTAAATGAAGGGATTACCACAAATACTCACTGTTTATGCATCGTCTCCAATCGGCGTGAAGCTGGAGGTGAACGACGCAGCTGTTAAAGCGTTTGGCGTGAGTACAATCAGTCAAATGAATCATCAACGCTGGACGGCTCAGCAGGAGGATGTCGGTGTTCTGACTGAATTCCTTGGCAAGCAGGTGCAGCCCGTAGAAGTTTTTAGTCTCGCCTTGTATGAAGATGAACCTCAGGACGCTGTTGATATACAACCCTTTTCCCGCCCTCTAAAGGGTAGACATTGTTTCTTTACTCAACAGGGCGATTTACCCGAAATCCATGACCGCAACCTTTATGCGATTGGTCATCATTGGCCTGTAGGATGTTCCGATCAGGAGAGAGCTTTTTGTGTTCTTCTGGAACGGACTCTGACCTTGTGGCATGAAGGCAGGCCGGATAATGAGTCAAGACTTGCTCTGATCTCAGATTATGGGGCGCGATTGGATCGGTTAGGCGCGCATAATTTTTCCTATTGGGATGGTGACTACCTGTTTGCATACAGCAGTAAGCGCGAAGAGGAAACCACCCCTTTATGTTTTTATCAGTTGCATGAACAGAGTGTCAGTTTTGGCGATGGCCACCGGCTATCTATCAATGCAGAAGACGGGACAGATGTTGTAGTGGTGTCTAGTGCTGATTTGATTGATGGTCTTGAAGCGAACCCAATACCACCAGGTACTGTAGCTTGTTTCAAATCAGGGAAATTGTTGGATCGCTGCGAGCCTGTTGCCTTCTGGACAGCAGATGGTTGATACTCTTATATCCATAGTAAATTTATGGTCATACTGTAAATTAAATTGATTTATTCCTTCCGTTTGTGAATTTTAAGCTACATTTAGAGTGTATATGCTGTGTAAAAGGTATTTTCGGGGATATGGAATTCCATTCAGCGCGTTCTTTTTAAGTTGTTAAGGCGCACTTTACTTACAATGATAAAAAATAATAATCAGCAAATCTCCTCCTCTATAACTGAGTTAACTCTGGATTCTGTAGATCCTGAAATTCTTGTTCAGGTGTTTGACCGTATTGCTCTGGCCACTTTTGTTCTAGATAAAAATCATGTGGTTGTGCATTGGAACAGTGCTATGGAAGCCTTGAGTGGGCTCGATCGTTCTGAAATGATCGGAACAAAAGATCAGTGGCGCCCCTTTTATGCTTCCGCGAGGCCCTGTCTTGCAGATTTGATTCTGGAAGGGGGTCATGATGCGGATGTGGAACACTATTACACCAATAAATATATGAAGTCTGAATTGATTCCAGAAGCGTATGAAGCTGAGGATTTTTTCCCGGATTGTGGTGATAATGGTGAGTGGTTGCATTTCACAGCGGCAAATATTAAAAACTCAAAAGGTGAAATCATCGGCGCCATTGAAACGCTGATGAATATCAGCGCCCGAAAAAAAGCTGAATTTGAGCTTATGGAACGGGAACGTATTTATAAAGAGCTGAGTATTACCGACAGTCTCACCGGTTTGCATAATTCCCGTCATTTCTATACGGAGCTTGAAAAAGCTCTGGAAACCTCCCGGCGTTACAATCACAAATTTACCATTTGCTTTTTTGACCTGGACGATTTCAAAAAACTCAATGACGGCCATGGTCATTTAATGGGTGATAAAGTACTTGAGACCTTTGGAGCCTTGGTGCGTTCATCGTTGCGAACCCTGGATACTGGATATCGTTATGGCGGTGAGGAGTTTGCAATTATTCTCCCCTCCACTGATTACGACGGTGCATCTATAGTCGCCGAGCGCGTCAGAGAAAGTTTGAGTAACTACCAGTTCCGGCTTAATGATGGAGAAGTTCTTAAGAGTACCGTCAGTATTGGTGTGACAGAGTACAGGTCTGGAGATAGCGTAGAATCTATAATGAGTCGTGCCGATGAAGCCCTCTATAAGGCTAAACATCAAGGGAAAAACCGTGTTGTTTCGGTTTAATCTTTCCTAAAGCCTTCCACTGTGTAATGATCGCATCGCACAGGAGGAAGAATGAAAAGTTATCTGTTTTCAACCGACAATGATCGCGGGGGAGTAATTCTCTGTGATATCGATACGCTGCCAGAAGCTGTTGAATATCTTAAGAATCGATTCAAAGGCGTTGTTCGAGTAGAGCAAGGCCGTGACTTTTGGTCTGAAGATGAAGGTTTCGGCAACATTGCGGTCACCAACGAGCCCGCCGGGGTAGAAGGTCACACGTAAAGAGCCCCCCAAAAACTTTTTAAAGCACAGTCTTTTCTGCGTTAGTGGAGACTTGGCATATTTCCTGGGCTAAAAGGGTTTTTCTATCCAAAGTTTTTCTGACAAAAATCACGTAGTTGAGTAAAGTAGTCAGCTGATTTAGCGATCTGTGTCAGGGAACCGATGTTTCAGGTTTATCACTCCAATTCACTTTTGGTGCTTAAGGACCTACTGGTTGAGCTTATTCGTCGCTCACCTCTGGAAGATCCTTTTATTTCAGAACAAATTCTTGTCCAAAGTCCGGGCATGGCTCAATGGCTAAAGTTGGAGCTGGCCTCTGCGTCTGGCATCTCTGCTTCAGTGGATTTCCCTCTTCCCGCATCATTTTTATGGTCATGTTTTTCTGAAACACTGGATGATGTTCCAGAACGGTCTGCCTTCAATAAAGAGGCTATGGGATGGAAACTCATGCTTATCTTGCCGGAGTTATTGGGTAAGGATGAGTTTGAACCTTTACGACAATACCTTGAGGACGACCGGGACCAGTATCGACTCTACCAATTGTGTAACAAAATAGCGGATATCTTTGACCAGTATCTGGTGTACAGACCAGACTGGATTGCCGATTGGGAGCAAGGCGGAGGTCTGGCTGCACGTCGCCACCCCTGGCAGCCAATTCTATGGCGAGAATTAAAAGCTTATACAGAGCTGAGAAACCAATCCCATTGGCACCGGGCAAACATGTTTGGGGCTTTTGTCTCTGCACTTTCTTCAGGGAAAGAATTAAAGCAGTTACCGCAACGATTATTTGTCTTTGGTATTTCGGCCTTACCCGATAATTTTATTCAGGCTTTGCAGGCCCTGGGTAAAAACATAGATGTCCACCTTATGGTCACCAACCCTTGTCAGTACTACTGGGGGGATATTGTCGATCAGACTCAGGTCGCAAAAGTTAACCGGCAATGGTTCGCTAAAAGTGAACTGGATTTTTCTGAATATGCGGAAGGCAACCCGCTGCTGGCTTCGATGGGTAAATTGGGCAGGGATTATCTGTTTCAGCTCCAGGAGTCCGGAATAGAAGAGGTTACAGCCTTTGCAGAACCGGAACGGGGTTCTCTGCTTAACTCGATCCAACAGGATATTCTGGAACTGGAAAACCCGGCACGTTTTCCGGAAGATCCATCAACAAGTCAGCATAAGAATACAGTTGTTGATGGCGATAACTCTCTCGTATTACACAGCTGCCACAGCCCTCTAAGGGAAGTGGAAATTCTGCATGATCAGTTACTGGAAATGTTTTCCAGCCAGCCTGAACTACAGCCGCGCGATTTAATCGTCATGGTGCCAGATGTGGCGTCATATGCTCCTTACATTGAAGCTGTTTTTTCCAACGCTCCTGCTAACCGTTATATTCCTTACTCAATTTCAGACCGAAGCAGCAGTCAGGAAAGCCCTCTACTACTGAATTTTGAAAAACTACTGAAATTACAGGACAGCCGTTTTACGGTTTCGGATGTTCTGGAGTTGATGGAAGTTCCCGCAGTTCTGAATCGATTGGGTCTGAATGAGGATGATTTTCACCGGCTGCGATTATGGATATCCCAAACAAATATCCGTTGGGGTCTGGATGCCGACCACAGAGATTTATGGCAGTTGCCGCTGTTTGAGCAAAACAGCTGGAGATTCGGCCTAAAGAGAATGTTAGCGGGTTATGCACTGGGCGCGCAGGATGAATTGTGGCAAGGCATTGCACCTTATTCAGAAATAGAAGGTCTGGATGCCGTGTTATTAGGTAAACTCGCCGACTTTATAGATCTTCTGGAACATACCAAAAATCGTTTTGAACAACCCATGCTGTTGCCGGACTGGATCGATGCCATTAACCAGTTATTGGAACAGTATTATCTTCCGGATGAACAGGATGAAATAGCACTCTCTGCGATTCGCCAAACTCTTCAGAATTTGCATGAACAACTCTCTGATGCGGGTTATAGCGAGCGATTGACCCCAATTGTTATTGCCAACTATCTGATCGAGGGGATCAATAAGCAGAGTGCCTCCCAGCGCTTTATGGTGGGTGCTGTTAATTTCTGTACGCTGATGCCGATGCGTTCAATACCTTTCAAAGTTGTCTGCCTGCTGGGTATGAACGATGGTGCTTATCCGCGCAGTATTCCTCCGATTGGCTTTGATCTGATGAATGATTATCCGCGCCGGGGAGATCGTTCGCGTCGCGATGATGACCGCTATCTGTTTCTGGAAGCCTTGTTATCGGCCAGAGAAAAGTTGTACATCAGTTTTGTCGGGCGTTCGGTAAAAGACAACAGTGAAAAAATTCCATCGGTTCTGGTAAGTGAGCTGCTTGATTATGTCCAGAGTGGTTACGTGCTTCCTGGAGATGAGGAAAAAACTGCTCTGGAAAGCGGCCAGAATCTGTTGCAAAAACTGGTCTTGCAACATCCATTGACGGCTTTCAGTCCTGCTTATTTTGAAGCAGGTAATACACAGTTATTCAGTTATGCCCAGGAGTGGCTGCCGGCGGCAGGGGTGAGTCAGACTGCTGCTGGGCAATTCATTACCTCACCGCTGCCTGAAGAAATCCCGGAACAGGTTGAGCTTTCAGCATTGATCGGATTTCTTAAATCCCCTTGCCGAAGCTTCTTTAATCAACGGCTGAAAGTTTATTTTTACAGTCATGAGATTGAAGCTGAAGACGAAGAACCTTTTGCTCTGGATGGTTTAACTGCTTATCTGATCAAACAGGAGTATCTGGAAGCGGCTCTGGCAGGAGAAAGTCTGGATCTGATCGACCAAAGAATGGCTGCGGAGGGGACCTTTCCTGTCGGGCAGATGGGCTTAAATTCATTGCAACGTATCCGGCACGATTGCGAGGTTCTGGCTGAAAAGATACTGCCCTTGGCTCAGGGTGAATCGCAAAGAGTAGAGATTGATCTGCAACTGGGTGCTACGCGTCTGCAGGGCTGGCTGGATAACTGCTATCCGGATCACTACCTGAGTTACCGCCCGGCAGAGGTGAATGCGCGTGATCGTTTATCCAGTTGGGTCATTCATCTTTGTTTATGTGCGGCTGGAAACTCATGCGGGAATACTATTTTCCGGGGCTTGTCGGGCAAAGTGTATTTCCGCACAGTGCCTAAAGAGAAGGCAGAGGAGCTCCTGAGTAAACTGATTGAGTTTTATATCCGGGGTATGTCACAACCACAAGCCTTTGACGCCGCATGTGCCCACGAATACTTTGGACAAATGAATAAAGACCCTGAAAAAGCAGCAGATAAAGTCGAGGCACTTTTTTATGGTAGTGCCTTCAAGCTCGGGTTGATGAGTGATCTGTATTTCCGTCGCTGTTTTTCTGATTTCGAAACTTTCTATGAACAGTTTCTGGAGCAGGCTCAAACGGTCTACCAGCCATTGATGGCGTTTGCAGAGGAGGGCGGTGATGACTAATCTGCACACCCTTGAGGCTTTGACGTTTCCATTGCAGGGCCAGCAACTGATCGAAGCCAGTGCCGGTACCGGTAAAACCTATACGATTACTGCGCTGTATCTGCGTTTGCTGTTGGGGCAGGGGGATATCACTGACAAACCCCTGGGGCCAGACCAGATTCTGGTGGTAACTTTTACGGAAGCGGCTACAGAAGAGTTAAGAGATCGAATCCGGCAGAAAATTGTTGATGCCCGGTCAGCGTTTCTGGATCCCGAATTTGATGACGATGATCTGCTCAAGGCGATTAAAGCCAAATGCAGCGATCCAGTAAAAGCTGCAAAGCTTTTGGAACAAGCCGCCCGTCAGATGGACGAAGCCTCCATTTTTACCATTCATGGTTTTTGTCAGCGTATGCTGAAGCGCCATGCCTTCGAAAGTGGGTCTCTGTTTGATAACGAATTAACGCAGGATGATCTGGCACTGATTCGCGGCGCAGTTCTGGATTTCTGGCGCAGCAATATCTATGGATTGGGTGCGCCACTGGTGGAAGTCGTTTCTCAGTGCTGGAAAAGCCCGGAACAGCTGCTGTATGACGTGCGAGGCATTCTTAATCGGGCCGGATTGCAGTTACAGCCGGATCTGGCTCATCTGGATTTACAACAAGCCTATGAACAACGCCAAGAAGTGTTGTTGAATTTTAAGCAAAGCTGGCTGCAAAACGAAGATGATCTGTTCGCCCTTATTCAGGAATCCGGTGTAAACAAACGCTCCTATTCCAAGGCCAGTCTGACTAAATGGCTGGAGCAGATCGATCAATACGCTGTTTCAGAGCAGCGCGAACCAGATAAAAAGTTACAGTCTGTTTTACAAAGGTTCTCTCGCTCTGTACTGCTTGAAAAAATGACAGGCAACGCTGTGCCTGAGCACCCACTGTTTGAACAAATAGAGGGGGTGATGAACAGCAATGTTCCGGTTAAAGAGATACTCCTCTCACGGGCGTTTAAAGAGGTATCTGAGCGTTTAGATAAACTCAAGCAGCGTCTGCAAACACTGACGTTTGATGACCTTCTCAGCAACCTTTATGCTGCTCTGGAGCGGGATAAAAGCGGCATGCTGGCCCGTGCCATCCGAGAGCAGTTCCCGGTGGCAATGATTGATGAATTTCAGGATACCGATCCATTGCAGTACGGGATATTTTCCAGACTCTATGTGGACCCGTATAACTCTTCATTGGTTATGATCGGTGATCCCAAGCAGGCGATATATTCTTTCCGTGGTGCGGATATTTTTACCTATATTCAGGCCCGGCGTTCGGTTTCCGACACCTATACTCTGGACACTAACTGGCGTTCTACCCGGCCTATGGTCGACGCGGTAAATCAGTTGTTTCTTTCGGTCAGTTCACCATTTATCTATGACCAGGACATAACCTTTCAGTCGGTTAAAGCGGCGAAAGGGGAGCAGCACCTTATGCTCCGGAATCGTCCCGCACCCGCCATGACTTTCTGGTTAAATGAGCAGGACGAACCATTAAGCCGGAACCAGTATCTGGCGCAGTATGCCAAAGCCACCGCAGCGGAGATTGATCATCTGTTGTCGGGGGGTACAATTAAAGGTGAAAAAGTGGTTGGCAGTGATATCGCTGTCCTGGTTCGTGACCGCAATGAAGCCGATGAGATTAAACGGGCCCTGTTGCAGTATGAGCACCCCAGCGTTTACCTGAGTAATCGTGATTCTGTGTTTAGTTCAGATACTGTCGTGGACCTGGCTTTGCTGTTACAGGCAATTGAAGATCCATCACAGGAAAGGGCTGTGAAATCTGCTTTGGCTACGGACCTGCTGCAGCTGGATATGCAGCAGCTCGATCAACTCAATTACGATGAAAATCTTTGGGAATCAGTACTGGTTGAGTTTTCGGATTATCGGGATGTCTGGTTGAAACAGGGCGTACTGCCGATGATTACCCGCCTGCTGCATAAGCGTAATCTGGCAGCCGAGATTCTTAGTCGTCCAGACGGAGAAAGGGTTCTCACCAATCTATTGCATCTTGGTGAGCTGTTACAGAAAGCATCGGTACAGATAGATGGTATGACCGGCTTGAACCGGTGGTTGAATGATCAGATCGCTAATCCGTCCGGTGACAGTGATGATCAGGTGCTGAGGCTCGAAAGCGAACGTAATCTGGTCACCATAGTAACAGTGCATAAGTCCAAAGGTCTGGAATATCCAATTGTTTTCCTGCCGTTCGCCAGCCTCTGTAAAGAGAGCAAAACTGCTTTATATCATGCCGAGAGTGGGGCGACCGTACTGGATATCGCGGCACAGGATGAATCCCTGGAAAAAGCGGAACAGGAGCGTCTGGCTGAAGATTTAAGGCTTCTCTATGTCGCTCTGACCCGTTCAGTGTATAGCTGCTATGTTGGTATCAGCCATGTACGAATCGGTAATGCCAGGAAGTCACGTCTGGCTGACAGTGCGCTTGGGTATCTATTGGTAAGTGGTGACAGAGAGTTAGGTCAGTCCTTGAAGGAGCTGCAGCAAAAGGCGGAATCAATCGAGGTCGTAATTCCTCCTGAGCATGGCGCGCAGAAAGATATGTTTGCTCTGGATGATCAGGCCCCGGGGCCATTAATTGCCAAAGAATACTCAGGAACCATTGACCGTAACTGGCGGGTCAGCAGTTATTCCGCCTTGAGCCGACATAGTGGCGGACAAAGTGGCGGGCATGTTACAGAGTTGCCCGGTCTGGATCTTGAGGTTGCCGATGAGAGAACGCTGGTTGTAGATGAGTCTGCGAAGGAAGGTATTAATATCTTCACCTTTCCTAAAGGAGCGAATGCGGGCACATTTTTGCACTCGGTTTTTGAAGAGATCAGCTTCAGTGGCTATTCAGATGATATTTACCACGAGCAACTGCAAACCCAATTGCAACTTGCTGGTTATGATGAGCAGTGGTTGCCGGTAGTTCAAACCCTGATTCAAAATGTTCTGAACAGTGATCTGGATGGTCAGGGCATGCAGCTTGGGCAGATCAATGATAAGGATCGACTGGTAGAGATGGAATTCATGCTCGCTGCTGATCAGGTTACTGTATCTGCGTTGGAGAGTCTGATTCGTCAACATGACCCTCTTTCAGCACGTGCAGCCCCGTTGGCATTCGAACCTCTACGAGGAATGCTTAAAGGTTTTATTGATTTACTGTTCCGGGATGGTGAGCGGTATTACGTGCTGGATTATAAATCCAATCATCTGGGCTATGACCACGCGTGCTATGAAAATACAGCTCTGGAGCAGGCGATGGTTGAACATCGTTATGATCTGCAATACCTGCTCTATTCCTTAGCAGTGCACCGGTTATTGCGTCAGAGGATTCCTGATTATGACTATGAACGTCATTTTGGTGGCGTGTTTTATCTGTTTCTCAGGGGCATGAGCAGTGGTGAGAGTACAGGTATCTTCAGCTACAGACCGCCAAAAATTCTGATTGAACAGATGGATGAACTCTTTTCAGCGGAAGGAAAACCATTGATATGAGTGAAAATCAGATTCTCGCAACACTCAAAAACTGGTCTGATCAGGGGTTAATCCGTGCCGTTGACCATCAGTTTGCAAAGCTGTTCTCTGGCATTCAGGGTGACGCTTTACCGGACTCTCATATCTTGTTGGCGGCGCTGGTCAGTCATGAACTTGCAGCGGGTAATGTATGTCTGCCAGTGAGGTTTTTATTAGATCCTGCAGGGCATTGGCCAGCAGAAATGTTGCCTGTTATTGAGGAATATGACTGGTCGGATATTCAGCTCTACCCAGAACTACTGAGCAATGGTGAACAACCAACCCCTTTGGTTCTTGATCAGCAGAGGCTGTACCTGTATCGCTATTGGCAATACGAAGTTGAAGTTGCAGTACAGGTGCAATTAAGGGCTCAGAGATCGGATATTGATGGGGCCGAATTACAACAATCACTGGATGCATTATTTCCAGCGTTAACTGACAGTATCGAGACCGATTGGCAGAAAGTGGCTGCCGCTATCGCAGTACAAAAACGCTTTGCTGTGATCAGTGGAGGCCCGGGAACGGGCAAAACCACAACGGTTATTAAATTACTGGCGCTCTACTTGCGGCAGAAACTTGCGCAGGGGCAAAAGGCCCAGATCAAACTTGCTGCTCCAACGGGTAAAGCCGCCGCCAGACTTTCAGAATCCATTAGTAGCGCTAAGGAACGCCTCAATCTGGACGAAGATCTGGTGAGCCTTATCCCAGGAGAAGCGACTACCTTACATCGCCTGTTGGGTGTAATACCGAACAGCATCCAGTTTCGTCATGATCACAGTAATCCTTTACATCTGGATATGCTTGTTCTGGATGAGGCCTCCATGGTTGATCTGCCTATGATGGCCAGACTGCTTGCCGCGCTACCGGAAAATGCTTGTGTAGTCTTGCTGGGGGATCGTGATCAATTGGCTTCGGTTGAGGCGGGAAGTGTACTGGGTGATATCTGCAGCTGGCCAGGAGAATTGTTGTATTCCGATCAACAAACCCAGGCATTGGTAAATCTGGGCTGTCTGCCTGCGGAGTCAGACAATAGCAGCACCCAGACGGGAATAGCTGATTGCCTCAGCCTGTTACGAAAAAGCTATAGGTTTGATGAGCATAGCGGCATAGGGTTTCTGGCCAGAGCGGTTAACGCCGGGGATAGTAGAAACTTTCTTGAGATAGTGAATCAGGGCTTTTCTGATCTGAACGTGATGCCTTTAAATCGTGAAAGCTATGAACAGATGCTGCAGCGAGCGGTTAGCTTTTATACTCAACTGAGCCGCAAAATCAGAGACGGTCTAGCCATCGACGCGGTCCTCTCAGAGCTTACAAACTTTCAGTTGTTGTGTGCTTTACGAGAGGGGCCTTACGGTGTCGGCGGTTTAAATAAACGGATCAGGGAAGGTCTGCAGTCAAGAGGTCTCGTTCCTGAGGAGGGCAGCTGGTATACCGGCAGACCGGTAATGATCAGTCAGAATGATGCAGCTCTGAATCTGTTTAATGGTGATATTGGTATAACTCTGCCGGATGAGAGTGGACGTCTGAAGGTTTGGTTTCAGCAAAACGGTGAGCTTTGCTCTTATCTGCCAAGCAGACTGCCTGAGCATGAAACAGTTTATGCTATGACTATTCATAAGAGTCAGGGTTCTGAATTCACTCAGGTCGTTCTGCTGCTGCCTACTGATGATCTGCCAGTGCTAAGTCGTGAGTTGCTGTATACAGCAATTACCAGAGCCAGGAAATCTTTAGAGATCTACGCCCCTAACCAGTTGATAAAGTTGGCAATTGAAAGAAAAACAGAACGTTCCGGAGGGTTAGTAGAGCGTCTTTGGGGTTCGCAAAAATAACCCAGCCTATAGCTGGATTATTGATTAACCTACGCTTATTTAGCGTCGATTGCGATAACGTCTTCTCAGCTCTTCCTCAGTTTCAACACGAATGAGCTGTGGTTTTTGCTTGAATGTGTTGCTCCAGGTAAAGCTCATTACGAGAACTACAGCAACAGTGATAAGGGCCAGAATTATCATCATAAAGTACTCCTAAGCTGCATATGTCAGCTTTGACTGGTTTACAGTATAGCTACGTTCAGCTAATTACTCTACGCTTCGTTTTTAGTAATACCAGATCTATAGGGTTTCACTGACCTGAAGCGGGAATCAACTGCCTCAGGCAGTCGCCTCTTCCAGAAAAGCAGCCAGTTCGGTATAGCCTCCGATGTGTTCTTGGCCATGAAATACCTGAGGAACTGTTTCTACAGGCTTACCAACGGTTTTTTCCAGGTCAGCTTTGCTGATTCCTTCTTTATGGATATCAATATAGATAAAGTTAAGATCTTGCATTTCGCAAAGCTCTTTTGCTCTTTTGCAGAACCCACAACCTTCACGTCCAAAAATCGTTATACGTTTCATATTTTACCCTTTAGAGAAAATTCCATAATCATTGTCTGGGTTCATTAGAACAGGGAGCCTTATCCTGTGACCAATTAGATCTCTTAATTTTTCCGATTGGTTTTTTTTATGGAACAGTTTTGAAGGGATTGTGAATAGTATTTTGCGCTGCAAAAAAGTGTTTAAACCATATTAAAATCAGGGTTTTTAGGCTTTGTCCCCAATGTTTGTGGATAACTCTGTCGACAACTGCTTTTGAGAGGCACTTGAGCCCAATAGGATGGTGTATTTAATCGGATTGATTAAAAAATATACAGCATCTTAACTGTTTGATTTATAGCTATATTCTGATTTCTTTGGGTTTAATTTGAACGGTTATTAAAGATAAAATATTTGTATTATTAATGTCATGCAAGCTTCACTTTAATTATGAGAATTTTGCAGTAAATATAAAAAAACCGGGTAAAAACCCGGCTTTTATTCTGACTGTGTGCTTAGAACCAATCGTCTTTACGTTTTCTGCGCTTAGGGAAATAAGGCAGGATTAGCCCCAGAATGACACCACCTAATGCGACCAGGCCACCGTGGGTGAACCAGCGCATAAGATTGCTTTCGTCAGTGGATTCTATCTGGAAGTTCAGTTCTTTAATGGTGGCTTGAAGCTGCTCAACATTTTGGGTGAGTGAACCGTTTTCTTCTTTTAGCGAGTTTGATTCAGCCTGCAGTTGTTCAATCTGTATTGACTGCTGCTTTACAAGAGACTGACTCTGTTCAAGGCTGCTTTGCAATTTGGGCAGTCTTACGGACAGGCTGTCACCCCGATCTACTGAGGTGTTTTCCACCCAGCCGATCTTGCCCTTAGGCATTCTAATCTGCACGTATTTTGATTTTGGATCACGCTTCAGAATTTCGACCGCAGTACCGCTCTTAATACGAGTGATAATTCTGTATTGGTTGCTCGGGCCATTGTGTACATAAACCATGGCATCGTCAGCAATGTGGCCTTTTTCAGCCATGGCTGATGTGGAAACGAATAAAAATGTGATGGTGAGGAGTAATTTTTTCATTGATACAGTTGTTTGAATGCTGGAAATTGTCATATTGTACGGTTTAAATTCTGCTCTTAACAGAGGTAGAAGGTTATTAGCTGTTCGGAAACTGTTAATATTCGATCTGCTCTAATTCGGACTCTTTAGATAATTCTTTTTGGGGAACTTTATGGATAATTTCTTTAATGCCTACGTCTTTCCATGGATCGTGGATATTGCGATTGCTCTGGCGATATTCTTTATAGGTCGCTGGGTTGCAAAGCAGATTGTGAAACTGATGGAAAGACTGCTGCGTAAATCCAAAACTGATGAGATGCTGGTTAACTTCATCTCTTCAATTGCAAGTGTACTGCTGTTACTGGTTGTAATAGTCGCTTCATTGAATCAGTTGGGTGTGGATACGACCTCTCTGATTGCGTTGGTAGGTGCTGCAGGTCTTGCGATCGGTTTGTCTTTACAAGACTCTCTGAAAAACTTTGCAGCTGGTGTACTGCTGATTCTCTTTAAACCCTTCCGTGAAGGAGATTTTGTAGAAGTTGCTGGTAAAGCTGGTGTTGTAGAGCATATTCAGATTTTCAATACCATCATGCGTACGGGTGATAACCGTGAGCTGATCATTCCAAACGGTGCTATTTATAGCGACGTAATTACTAACTACTCTGCGCGCGATACTCGTCGTGTTGATATGGTGTTTGGAATTGGCTATGACGACGATATTCGTAAAGCTAAGCAGCTGCTGACTGAGATCATTACAGCGGATGAGCGAGTTTTAAAAGACCCTGAACCAGTTGTTGCCGTTTCCGAATTGGCAGACAGCAGTGTTAACTTTGTTGTACGCCCTTGGGTTAATTCAGCAGATTACTGGGCTGTTCTGTGGGATACCACTGAGGCCGTGAAGTTACGTTTTGATGAGGAAGGTATCAGTATTCCTTATCCACAAATGGACGTACATCTGCATAAAGAAGAGCAAGATGCATAATCCTGCGAACAAATAAAAAAAGCCCCTCAGGGGCTTTTTTTATTTCTGGCTACTTACTCTGAATCATCAGGGCCAATGTAGCGTAGGCGTTTTTTCTGCTTAACATAGTTGATATCAACCAGTACCAAGCCATCTACGCAGTAATTGAAGTCTGCATCCACGCCGAAATCCAGAAAACGAACACCACCTTCTTCACAGAGTTCACTGTATTGCTTATACAGCGTTGGTACGCTGACACCCAGGAATTCCAGCTGTTCTTTCAAAATGCGGAAGTCTGCTCTGTAGTTATCGCCGACAAACATTCTCTGCATATTATCCAGTGTTTCTTCATCCAGATTGTATGGGGAGAATGAACGACCCAGATCTTCAGTATCATTGAAATAATGGCTGTAGAACCAGATCAACATATCTTTAGCAACTTTGGGATAGCTGTTACTCAAACTGACCGGCCCAAACATATAGCGAATTTCCGGGTGTTTACGTAAATATGCGCCAATGCCGTACCAGAGATAATCCAGACTGCGTTTACCCCAGTATTTAGGCTGAACAAAGCTTCGACCCAGCTCGATACCCTGCTCAAAATAGGGTTGCATCTGCTCGCCATATTTAAACAGAGTTGCACTGTAAAGCTGATCAGTTGGGTTCTCACCCATCTTTCCGGCTTCAGCGAGTCTGTAAGCTCCGGCAATCTCAAGCTCCTCTTCATCCCAGAGGATGAGATGACGATAGCTATGGTCATAGAGATCGAGATCTTTTTTGTCTCCGGTTCCTTCACCCACGCAACGGAATGCAATTTCCCTTAAGCGGCCAATTTCCTGAATTACCGCAGACTCTGCCTTGTAATCAAATAGGTAGATCTTTTTGCCGTCAGAAGTCTGACCCAGCAGTTCGGAGTCCCTTAACTCCTGCTTCAGTGCCTGACGGTCCTGAGGGTGGGCAATTGTTTTTTCAGTGATGAAGAGAGGTTTTTTGTTCTTCGCAATCCGGTACAGATGTTTCTTCAGTAGCTTCGCTTTTTCAAAGGTAGAAACCGGTACAGCATCTATCTGGCTGAAAGGAATCGGCTCGCCAACCCGCATTGGGATAGTAACGGAGCGCTTATTGAACATCTCACGAGCCAGTAATACGGTTGAGAGAGCTTTGTTGATATAGGAGATACTGTAAAACAGCGAAGAGTTTTTTCCGCCAATAAAAATAGGCAGGACAGGGGCATTTGCCTTGCGGGCAAAACGGATAAAACCACTGTTCCATTTATTATCCTTGATACCCGTTAAACCCGCTCGTGACACTTCACCCGCAGGGAATACAATCACGGCTTGTTCTTGATGTAAAGCATCGACGATTCGAGCGATATCACGCTTACGGGTGCTTTTACCAAGATTGTCCACGGGCAGGAATAGATTCTTGATGGGATCAAAGTTCATCAAGACATCGTTAGCAACAATTTTAACATCGCGGCGGACTTCACCCACCATCTTTAACAGAGCCAGCCCATCAAGCGCCCCCAGAGGATGGTTGGCGATGATCACCACACGTCCAGAAGAGGGGATATTAATGCGATCCCGGTTGCTGATGCTGTATCCGAAGTTGAAATATTCCAGCACCCGATCGATGAATTCGAAACCTTTGGCGTCCTTGTTGAGCTCAAGGAAACTGTTGATTTCATTTTCATGGACAAGCCTACGCAGCATATATAACGCAGAGCGTTTAAAAGGCGCAGGCTTATCGACAAAAGCAGGGTATTTGCTGACCAGAGCCTTTTCTACATTAATAGTAGGCTCTTGAATGATGAGGGTATTTTCACGTGTGTTCATAACGTGAAAAATATATGAGAGTTTTGTTACTGGCCTTTGACGGTTAGTTTACGGTTTTGTGAAGGGTGTGACTTATCGGCTTACATCTGTCTCATTCAATACTTGATCCCAGGGGTCATTATCTTCTGGTCTGCGGCCTCTGCTTTTCCGGCGATCAGTTTTACCCGGTTCAAAACGAATATCTTCTCGGCGATCGCTATGAGTGCGACGTTCGCTCCCTGACCTTCTGTTTCTTCCTTCGAATTTACTCATAGTTATATACCCCCTTACGGCTATAGCGGCTGGAGAACTGAGTCGACTAAACGGATTGGATGAGGGATAGGGTAGTCAGCTCAGAACCCCAGTTTATTGCACATCTATAGAATAGCAAAGAAAACGGCGTTTACATGTGGGTATTTTAATCTTATATTTACTGTATAAATAAACAGTATGTGTTTTTTATGGACCGTAAAATAATTCATTGCGACTGTGATTGTTTTTTTGCCGCAGTGGAAATGCGTGACAATCCTTCTCTGTCTTCTGTTCCTATGGCGGTTGGAGGCAGTAAAGACAGGAGAGGAGTGATTGCGACCTGTAACTATCAGGCTCGTGAATATGGCGTGCGCTCTGCAATGTCGACGGCAAAAGCTTTAAAACTATGTCCTGATCTTCAGGTTGTTTCAGGCAGTATGAGTAAATATAAGGAAGTTTCGCAGCAGATTATGCAGATCTTCCGGGAATATACCGACATCATCGAGCCTCTTTCTCTGGATGAAGCATTTCTGGATGTATCTGGCAGTTTGCATGCTCAGGGCAGTGCAACGCTGATTGCTCAAGAGATCAGGCAGAGAGTCAGGCAGGAAATAGGCATCACAATTTCTGCCGGTGTGGCACCCAATAAATTCCTCGCAAAAATTGCCAGCGACTGGAATAAACCCGATGGTTTATTTGTGATAAAACCAGATCAGGTGGCGAGTTTTATTTTTAATTTACCGGTACAAAAAATATCGGGTGTAGGTATAAAAACAGCGGAACGGCTGCAACGATATGGTGTAACAACCTGTGGGGATCTGCAAAGTAAATCACGAGCAGAATTACTGGAGCGTTTTGGTAAGTTTGGGCAGCGTTTACATGAACTGGCCCGGGGGATCGATGAACGTCCGGTTCGGGTGAGCCGAACCCGAAAATCGGTCAGTGTAGAACATACCTATCCACACGATCTTCCAGACTTGGATAGCTGCTGTGAAGCTCTACCTGTGTTACTTCAGGAACTTGAGGTTCGATACGAAAAGAATAAGCAGCATGGTGCCATAGCGGGGGTGGTTGTGAAGGTGAAGTTTCATGATTTTGTCCAAACAACCGCTGAGCATTCGGTAGAAAAACCCAGTTTAGAACATTTCAGGCAATTACTGATTGATGCATACAGTCGTGGTAACCGCCCGGTAAGGCTCATCGGTGTGGGATACAGGTTGCAGTCATCAGAGCAGGGACAGCCAGAACAACTAAACTTACTTTAGTTTTTTATGGATGATGAATATGAGCAATGAAACCTGCCCGGAATTAGATAACCTCAGGTTAAGAGTGGCGGCTTTCCGGGTCGAATATGAAAACAGTCCGGATAAATGGCCTTTCCTATGCTGTGAACTGGCACTGAGCGCTCTGGAAGCAGGCAACTACGGTGTCGGTGCTGTTCTTGTGGATCAGTATGGAAAGGTTTTATCTCAGTCTGCTAACCAGGTTTTTTCGCCCAGGTTTGATTCCTCTGCTCATGCCGAGATGAAGGTGCTGGATTATTTTGAATCCAATTATCCGGATTACGCACAGCGGGAATCACTTACTTTATATGTATCTCTTGAACCCTGTCCCATGTGTAGCGCGAGAATTCTGGCTTCAGGAATAGGCACTGTTGTGTTTCTGTGTAGTGATCAGGATGGGGGAATGATGTCGCAATGCAATAAACTGCCTAAAGCCTGGCAGAATATTTCACAATTAATTGATATTAAAGAATATAACGGAGAAAAAGAGTTAATTACTTTGGCTCATGATCTCGCTAATGCACAAATTCCCTTCCTGCGACATAAACTTATGGCTATTATTCGTCCATAAGTGCCTGAAATTAACCTCCTACTTTGGTATACTCGCGCGCTTTCTACGGGAAACATTTATTTGAGAAAGCAGTATTCACTGCTTGTTACTCTGTCTATTTCCGTGACGTTATTTTCATTGAAACCCTCAGAGGTTAGAAATGTTTGATTTAATTGTGTCGCGTACACAATCGTTAAAAGCTGATCTTTTATCAGGTTTAACCGTTGCTCTGGCTTTGGTACCAGAAGCTGTTGCCTTTGCTTTTGTTGCAGGGGTTGAACCTCTGGTAGGTCTGTATGCCGCGTTTATGGTGGGTTTGATTACCGCTGCAATCGGTGGTCGACCAGGCATGATTTCAGGTGCAACAGGTGCTCTTGCCGTTGTGATGGTGAGTCTGGTTGCCCAGCATGGTGTGGAATATTTATTTGCCACTGTGGTGTTAATGGGGGTTTTCCAGATTTTAGCCGGCACATTCAAGTTGGGTAAATTTATCCGCCTGGTGCCATACCCAGTAATGTTGGGTTTTGTGAATGGTCTGGCGATTGTAATCTTCCTGGCACAGGCAAAACAGTTTCAGTTTGCCGATGAAAACGGCGTATTGCAGTGGCTGCAAGGCAGCCAGATGATGATGATGCTGGGGCTGGTAGCGCTAACAATGGCGATTATTCATTTCCTGCCAAAACTGACCCGCGCTATACCTTCATCTTTAGCTGCGATTGTGACGGTGACGTTGTTAGTGATAGGCCTGGATCTGGATGCGCGTACGGTTCAGACAGTACTGGCTGACATGACTGGTAATCCAGAAGCTACCATTGCTGGTGGCCTGCCTACGTTCCATATTCCTATGGTTCCAATCACTTTGGAAACACTGCAGGTGATTGTTCCTTATGCTCTGGTATTAGCCGCGATTGGCTTGATTGAGTCGTTACTGACACTGACATTAATTGATGAAATTACCGAAACCCGTGGTCGCGGTAATAAAGAATGTATCGGTCAGGGCGTTGCAAATGTTGCGACTGGTTTCTTCGGCGGCATGGGTGGTTGTGCCATGATCGGCCAGAGTATGATCAACATTAACTCGGGTGGCCGTGGACGAGCATCAGGCATCTCTGCTGCCTTATTCCTGCTGGCATTTATCCTTGTCGGAGCGAACCTGATCGAAATAATCCCGGTTGCCGCGTTGGTTGGTGTCATGTTTATTGTGGTTATTGGCACCTTTGAGTGGGCCAGCTTAAGGCTGTGGGGCAAAATCCCTAAGTCTGACCTTATTGTGGTTGTGGCCGTAACCGGCGTTACCGTCTGGCAGGATCTTGCTGTTGCCGTGGTTGTGGGTGTGATTATTTCCGCGTTGGTTTTTGCCTGGAAGCATGCAAGTAACATGACTTTCGAGGTTCGTGATGAGTATGACACCAAGGTGTACTTACCTAACGGTCCGTTGTTCTTTGCTTCCATTCAGGCGTTCCGTGATCAGTTCAATCCACGTCTTGACCCACCGGAAGTGATTGTAGACTTTGTAAACTGTCGGGTTATGGACCACTCGGGCATAGAGGCTATTGAATCTCTGGCAGAACGCTATGAAAAGGCGGGTAAAGAACTGCACCTGCGCCATCTCAGCCCGGAATGCCGAGCACTGCTGAAAAAGGCCGGTAATATGGTTGAGGTGAATATGATTGAAGATCCAAAATATAAGGTCGCAGACGACAGCCTGGCCTGATCTTTCCCAGAGAAAAAGATAAATAGAGAAAAGCATAAAAAACCCGGTGATTACCGGGTTTTTTGTATCTCTTTTTTACACTAATGCAGTCGCTTCAAATGAGATTCCGCTCCAGCCTGTCTGCATGAAATTACGGATATTGCCATGGTCGTTTCCATCCGGTGTATTGAGTACATCCTGATAAAAGCGCCCAAAACATTTCAGCGTTTGTTCTTCGTTAAGGTTGTTGATCTGTGCAAACGCGAAAATCTTACAGCTCCCTTCATTTTGACCGGCTTCATTGTGCAGCTCGCCGTTCTTAAAGCCAGATGGAGTGTAGGTGTAGTTATCTGCGATGACTTGCATTGTATCTTCAAAATCCAGAGCCGGATTGCTGCCCAGCTGCTGTAAAAAGTCATTCAGGGTCATTAAGAATTCCTTATTGGTATGAGTCTCATGTGTGATGGGATGATAAATCGCAGGCATTAATTTGCAACAAATTGATCCGAGTCACTCTATATTTCTTTTTGATGACAGAATGGCGTAATAACAAGTGCCAACCCGTATTTATGCATTACACTGAAATTGAAGAGGGAGTATCCCAAAGGGCAATAACAATAGGAGGGGTAGAGCAATGTTAACTTATCAGGAATGCTTGGAAATGAGCGGACTGACACCCGGTGAAGTTGGCGCAATTGCTGAGCACGAGCATGTTGATCCGATGATTGCTATGGCTATGGGGAATTATCTGGTTGAGCATGAAGGTGATAAATTGATCAGGAAAATTATTCTTGACGATATTGCCAAAGCTGAACGCAAAGGTGACGAAGCTCATGCCGAAGTCTTGAAAAAAGTGATGGCACATTTTATTGCCACACATCCAGAACAGGGTGCTTGAAGACAGACTTTTAAAGTCTGAGCTTCACGCCAAAAGGGCCCACACGGGCCCTTCCTAATTTTTAAACCTTATATATTTCTAAATGGGTTGTCGCACTTTCTTTAAATCGGCTGACGCACTTTCTCTAAATCGGCTGACGGCTCTCTGTATTCAGAATGGTCAGAAGAGTCTGGCTGCATTCAGCAGCATCATGACCGAGCGGAGTCAGATAACCTCCATCCACCTGCGTGATCAGACCTTTTTCGTGCAACCTTTGTGTTGCTGCGATGACTTCAGGTTTTGCTGAAGAGTGGACTTTAATTCCTTCCTGAGTTGAATTGAGGCTGAAAAGGTTAAGTACATTCAGTTCCTGAACAAGTGCATCGTTGTACGGCATATAAACTCCAAGCATCTGATAAACAGTTCGTTAAGCATAGCTGCTTTAACAGGAATAATGTGTGCGTGATGTCATAAAAAAGCAAGAGATTCTTAATAATCATAGAGGAAGCAAACATAACAGCTAATTCTCATGTGGCAAAGAAAGATCATAAGTCTGTTTGCCTATACCGTTAATTTGAATAACTTCGGGAAAAACGGCGTTTTTCTACAGGAAGCGGATCGTTTCCTTCTTGCGTTTTATATAAAACGATTACATATTTGGCACTTAGGGAAGTCACTGTGCAGATTTATAAGCGCAGTCAGTCATCAAAGCGCGCATGCTCGTTTTTATCGGAGGAAAATGACGGTGCTGTCTAAAAGCTATTTATATTCAATGGATTACAGTCTTTTATGTTTTTCTCTTTGGCAGAAAAACGCGCACGCTTGTTATTAAAATGTTATGTGGCATCAAGGGTTTAGTGCATGAAGCAAATAGAGAGAATGAAACTGGTTGGTTCAATAGCTTGCGACCTACAAGAGCAGATGAATACCACCAGTATTAATACATTTCTTTCTGGCTTCGGCGTAGCCTGCGAAGACGTATCTATCGTGCCGTCTAAGCGCATATATGTTGAGGGGCTTCTTAAGTCCGTAGCTACCGAAGTTGTCATTGAAATAGCTAGCCAACTTGGCCTGTACCGGTCTAAGACAATAGCAACCGAGAACTTGGCTAATTACCTAGAAAATGAGGGCTATAAAGCAGCTCACGATGACTTTGAGCGGGCAATGACATTTATTGAATCAGACCCTGAGCAGGCCATGGGTAGTGCATCGTCAATTTTAGAAAGTATTTGCAAAGGTATACTCGAAAGGTTGCACAAGTCTTTGCCCAAGGATCAAACTCTTAAGTCATTAGTTAAAGCTACTTATGGTGCTATGGATTTATCGCCAGAATCTCATGCTGACCCTGACATCAAGCAAGTTCTGGGAGGTATCGCAAACGCAGCAGTTGGTATTGGAGTAATTCGTACAAAGCATAGTAGTTTTCATGGTCGTACCGATACACAAAAACGGTATCGCTTAACAGCACGCCATGCTCGTTTAGCTGTGGGTAGTTCTGCTGTTTTAGGCTGCTTTTTAATCGAGACATACTTAGAAAGGTTTGCGGCCAATGCTACATAACCAACTGTCTACTTTTTCTGGGTAGGATCAGCTCCATATGGATGAATTAGATTTTGAAAAATGGGAAGCATTGATCGGTAAGATCATATTGGCATGTACTAAGGTAGAGTACGAACTTACAAGGCTATATGAAGTTTGTTTGCCAAACAGGGATTTCCATAAAGACGACTATTCAGGGCGCTTCGACAAAGCTATAGGTGTAGCAAAGTCTCGGCTCAAAAATGGTGATGTAATTGCGAATATGCTTATTGAAATGAAAAAATATTCAAAAATTCGTCACATGGTAGCGCACAACCCAATACATTACCTTTCACAAGAGGAGCGTAAGATGGTTAGTGATGGCTGTGAGTTTGGTATCCTTGATGCCAAGAAGGGTGGCGAGGTGGTAACGATAAAAAGCATAGAGAAAGATGCAACCAATGCAAGCAATCTGTCTAATGCTCTCTGCTCTGAGCTTCGTATAAATGTTGCATAGTCAGCTAAAACATAACAAGGTTTGTTAATAATCGCCCTTCGGGCTGGACCGCAACTGCGCTCCTTCGCAGCAATGCGGCCCATTACAAAAGCGTTAGGTTTCTAAGTGAGTTCAAGGATGAAAAAGTCGATCAAATATTCTATCTGGTCTGTTATTCTTTTTGGAGCAGGCGCTTACATAGGAAGTCATTTAACATCAGGCTATTACAAGTCACTTAATTTGACTAATTTAATCGTTCATCAAACCCATCAGGTATCTTCCTATGCCATTCTTTTTGGTGAGGAACAGGGCGAAAAAGCAAAAGAATTAATGGTAAGTGATCTAAAGTTAAATTTAATAAAGGCTAAAATCCACCAAGATAAGCTTCCAAGCCCAATGACAGAGCGTGTATGCAAGCTACTGCTACAGGTAGTAAAGGAACGTAAATCTCTAGAGGCATTTGCTTCGGGCGTACCTCAAACAGATACAACCATCTCAAAATTAATATCCGATGTTAGTGAATGTAAAACATGGTAAACCTAACAAGCGAAGCCACCCAATGCATACTGTGCGGCTGCTTTAAGCGTTATATTTTTCAGTTAAGAAAAGGAGCATTAAATGAATGAAGTAAGGGAAGAATATTGGGGAATGCCTGCAAAAACCTACTGTATGCTAATTCACTTAAGCCAACTGGCCAGTGTAGTGGCTCCAGGTCTTGGCTTAGTGCTCCCGATTGTTATGTGGGCAATGAATAAAGACAGGAATAAAGAGATAGATCAGCATGGAAAGGTTACGCTCAATTGGATAATTAGCTTGGCTATCTACTCAATTATTTGCGTCATATTGTGGGTTTTTGTAATCGGTGCTTTAGCGTTTATAGTGCTGGCTGTTTTGAACTTTGTTTTTGCGATTATTGCTGCGGTTAAGGCAAATAAAGGTGAGCTTTGGGTTTACCCCATGAGCATTTCATTTTTCAAATATAAATAGTGAAGAAAAACATAATGCGTTGCTAAAGCTCATTATGGAGTTTTCTCTCCACAGGATCGCCTAGATTTGGTTGCGGTTTCCTCTTAGCAAGGCATTAATCCCCGAGAAATAAAAAAGCCGACAATCGTCGGCTTTTTTAATTTACTTAATGCGCATACCCGGCTGGGCACCTTCATCCGGGTTCAGAATCCAGAGGTCTTCACCGCCTGGTCCTGCCGCCAGTACCATGCCTTCGGAAATGCCGAATTTCATCTTACGTGGAGCCAGGTTGGCGACCATCACAGTCATCTTGCCTTCAAGATCTTCAGGCTTATACGCTGACTTGATGCCTGCGAAGACATTGCGGGTTTCACCACCCAGATCCAGAGTTAGTTGCAGCAGCTTATCAGCGCCTTTGACATGTTCTGCTTTGGCAATGCGTACCACACGCAGATCGACTTTTGCGAAATCCGGGAACTCGATCGTATCCGCAATCGGTTCCTCTGCCAGAGGGCCTTTAGGGGCAGGTTTTGCTTGTTCTGCCGCCGCTGCAAGGGCTTCTTTGGTTTCCTCAACAATGGCGTTGATCTTGTCTTCTTCAACACGCTGCATTAGCGGTTTGAACTTGTTGATTGTGTGGCCCAGCAGCGGTTGCTCAATGCTGCCCCATGCCATGCTGTCCAGGTTTAGGAACGCTTTGGCATCTTCAGCTACCTGAGGCAGTACTGGAGCTAGATAGGTCACAATAACGCGGAACAGGTTGATGCCCATTGAGCAGCAGTCCTGAACTTCCTGCTCTTTACCTTCCTGCTTAGCAAGCACCCATGGCTCAGCCGCATCAATGTACTGGTTGGCTTTGTCAGCAATCGCCATAATCTCACGCATAGCTTTGCCGTATTCACGGTTTTCATAAGCTGCTGCGATGGTTTCACCTGCCGCTACTGCTTCTTCATACAGAGCTGGAACAGCCAGTTCTGATGCCATCTGACCATCAAACTTTTTCTTGATAAAACCTGCACAGCGGGAAGCGATGTTTACAACTTTGTTGACCAGATCCGCATTTACACGCATACGGAAGTCTTCAAGGTTGAGGTCGATATCGTCGATACCTGAACTCAGCTTCGCTGCAAAGTAATAACGCAGATATTCCGGGCGCAGGTGATTCAGGTATGTCTCAGCCATGATGAAGGTGCCACGGGATTTGGACATCTTCTGACCATCGACAGTCAGGAAACCGTGACAGAATACTTTGGTTGGTTTGCGGAAACCGGCACCTTCCAGCATTGCAGGCCAGAACAGGGTGTGGAAGTAAGCAATGTCTTTACCGATGAAATGGTAAAGCTCAGCATCTGAAGAGGCTGACCAGTACTCGTCAAAATCAACACCATTCTTATCACACCAGTTCTTAAAGCTGGCCATGTAACCGATTGGGGCATCCAGCCAAACGTAAAAGTATTTACCCGGAGCATCTGGAATTTCAAAACCCCAGTAAGGTGCATCTCGGGAGATATCCCAGTTTTGCAGGCCAGACTCAAACCACTCATTCAGTTTGTGGATCATATGTTCCTGAACGCATTCGTTTACCCAGCCACGCAGGAACTCTTCAAAGTCACCCAGCTTGAAGAAGTAGTGTTCAGATTCTTTCTCAATTGGCTTGGCGCCAGAAACAGCAGAGTAAGCGTTTTTCAGCTCAACCGGGCTGTAGGTAGCACCACACTTTTCACAGGAATCACCGTACTGATCAGTCTCGCCACACTTAGGGCAATCACCTTTTACGAAACGGTCCGGCAGGAACATCTCTTTTTCCGGATCGTAGGCCTGGGTGATGGTTTTCTTGGCAATATGCCCACCATCGCGCAGTGCGGTGTAGATGGTGGATGCAAAATGTTTATTCTCTTCAGAATGGGTGGAGTAGTAGTTATCAAAGTCCACCATGAATCCAGAGAAATCCCGTTGATGCTCTTCGCTGACTTTGTCGATAAGCTCTTGTGGTGTAATCCCCATCTGATCTGCTTTCAGCATGATCGGTGTGCCATGGGCATCATCTGCACACACGTAGGTGCACTGATGACCGCGTTGTTTCTGGAATCGAACCCAGATATCAGTCTGGATATATTCCACCAGATGGCCAAGATGGATAGGGCCATTGGCGTATGGGAGAGCGCTGGTTACAAGAATCTTACGTTGACTGTCACTCATGAGCTGCCTGAGAACCTGAAAGTGTAAAAAATAGAGCGCAAATTTTACGCTTTTTACTGTCGTATATGAACCGATAAGTTAGATTGTTTCGCCTTCGGCCACATACTTGTTAAAATAGCGCGCTTTTTTACCCAACCCGCTACTGATCCTTCGAGGCACGAATGTCCATAACTGTTGTTGACCCTACTCAATACGAAACCCAGCTAGAGCAGAAAAAAGCTTATGTTCGTGAGCAGTTTTCCGGTTTTGATCTACCGGAAATTGAGGTCTTTGAGTCTCCTCGTAGTCATTATCGTATGCGCTGTGAGTTTCGTGTATGGCATGAGGACGATGATCTTTACTATGTGATGTTCGAGAAGGGCAATAAGCATGAGCGAATCCGCATTGATGAATGGCCTATGGTGGCTAAACCCATCAATGATGTGATGTTCAAATTATTGGATGAGATTCGCCCTAATGAAACGCTGCGTCGCCGGCTTTTTCAGATCGATTTTCTTTGCACTTTAAATGGCGAACTTTTGGTGACCCTTTTGTACCACCGTCCGATAGATGAGGAGTGGGTTGCAGAGGCGCGGAAACTGAAAGAGAAATTTAATATCCAGATCATTGGTCGGTCACGTAAAACCAAGCTTCTACTGGATCAGGACTTTGTAATCGAAAAGCTGGATATTAACGGCCGCGAGTATATCTATAAACAGGTCGAGAACAGTTTTAGCCAGCCGAATGCAGAAGTCTGCCGCCATATGATCCAATGGTCACTGGATGCTACTAAGAGTGCTGGTGGAGACATGGTTGAGTTGTATTGTGGTAACGGTAACTTTACCTTGCCACTGGCCCAGAACTTTGGCCGTGTAGTTGCCACCGAGATCGCTAAAGTGTCAGTACATGCCGCGAAGTACAATATCGAAGCCAACGGTATTGATAATGTCGATGTGGTTCGTATCAGCTCTGAGGAGTTCTCACAGGTATTGAGTGGTGAGATCGAAAAACGCAGAACTAAAGATCTGGCACTGGATAGCTGTAACTTCACCACAGTGCTGGTTGATCCGCCGCGCTCAGGTCTGGATGACAATACGGTCAAGCAGGTTCAGCAATATCAGAATATTCTGTATATCTCCTGCAACCCAGAAACACTGCAAGAGAATCTGGAAGTGATCACTCAAACTCACAAGCTGGAACGCTTCGCTATTTTTGATCAGTTCCCTTATACAGAACACCTTGAATGTGGGGTATTTCTGGTACGAAAATAAGGCTGAATAGTTGATTCAGAGATCACGTGCTTTTTTTGAATACAGGTCAAATTCTGCTAGCAGCCGCTCTGGTGTTATGGGGCGGCTGAAAAGAAATCCTTGAATGCAGACATCCCCACTGATCGCTTTAAGTTGGGATAATTGTTCATTTGTTTCTACTCCCTCGGCAATTACCCTCAAATTCATACTTCGGGCCATATGGATGATTGCATTTACGAGATTATTATCGCCCTGTTCATTTATCAGATAGTTGATAAATGAACGATCAATTTTCAGGACGTTCAGAGGGAACTTCATTAGGTAACTGAGAGCTGAATAACCTGTACCAAAATCATCAATCGCAATCTGGAAGCCTTCTTCTTTCAGAGTGTTAAATATCTTCAGGTTGTTCTCGTTGTCCAGTAGTAAAAGACTCTCAGTAATTTCTAATAGCAGGCTAGATGGAGTAATGCCTGCGTTCTGGCTGGCCTTTTTTATTGAACTGATGAAATCCTGAGACTGGAATTGCCGCGTAGAAACATTGACAGATAGGTAAAGTGATTCGTCATGTTCCTTTTGCAGTTCGGCAAGGTAATGACAGCTTTGTTCCAGGCACCAAGCCCCAATTTGTACAATCAGACCTGTTTCTTCGGCTATTGGGATAAAATCTGCCGGGGAGATGAGCTCTTCGGTGTTCTGATCTCTTAACCGTAATAAAGCTTCAATACCGACCATCTTTTTAGATTCCAGACATACAATTGGTTGGTAATGAATTTCTAGAAGGTTATATACGATAGATGACCGTAGCAAAGTTTCAATTTTTAGGCGTTTCTGTACCAACTGATTGTGTTCATCAGAGTAGAAAGCGTAGCAACAGCGACCGTCTTCCTTAGCTCTGTACATGGAGAGGTCAGCGCATTGAAGAAGTTTTTCCGGTGAATCGCCATCTTTCGGGAATAAGGCAATACCTATGGAAGCAGATATATAGATGCTGCTATCGGATAGCGAATAGCTATTTTGTAAATTACTCAGAATCCTCTTTGCTATCATCTCTGCCATTTCGGGTGAGTCTAAATGTTTCAGAATCACGCCAAACTCATCGCCTCCAAGTCGGGAGAGGCTGTCATCAGGCCGGATGGAATGAGTGATCCGTTCAGTGACCATTCGGATTAATTGATCACCAATATGGTGACCGAATGTGTCATTTACTGACTTGAAATGATCAAGATCGATAAATAAAAGCGCAAAAGGTGCGCCATCAGACCTTCTGTCATTAATTAACTGGGTGAGGGAGTTAAGGAAATAAAAACGATTCGAAATGCCAGAGAGATAGTCTGTGTTGGCTTGTTGCTCCAATTTTCTCCGCGCCTGATTTAATCCAGTTACATCTGTTACGACCGCGAGCGCACCGGGAAATGAGCTTTGTGCTGATAATGTTGCATCCATTAACATCTCAATGGTGTCGCCAGTTTCATTGACAATATCTAAAGGGAACTCAGACAGGGTTCCTTTATTCCATAGCTGTGCAATGGCGTTACGTAACGCTTCTTCTTTTTCCTGGTGTTTAAGTAGTTCGATGAGGTTGCTGCCGATCAAAGTGGATTTGTTATAACCCAGCCTACGCAGGAAATAGGCGCTTACATCCTGTATCTCTCCATTTTGATTAAAGCTGAACAGCATCGCGGGTGTTGAGTGATATAGATTATTGAGGTGAGCACGACTGTTTTGAAGTTTTTGATGATTGTTATCAAGCTGGCCCTGCATCGCATTAAACGCATCACTGATTTCACCTAATTCATCCTTGGAGGAGTGGGAGACCCTGATAAAACTTGATTCAGCATGGCTCAGTTTTATGGCGGAGAGTAACGCGTTAATTGGTTTATCAAAGAGGTGAGTGAAGGTTGCCCATACCCCGAGTGAAAGTATTAAAAAAATCAGCAGAAGTGCTACCAGACTGGTTTGGATATATTGCTGCTTTTCCTGGCGCAGGGAGCTATCACCTATGATGACTTTTAAAGTACCTGCTTCTTGGGAAATATGCGCGTTTTTATATATTAGAGGGAACTCAAGTGTAGTCAGGTTGCCCTGGTTAGTATCTCTGCTTTTTACAACAACAGGGTTAAGGCTTTCATCAAAAACCTCAACCTGAAGTACGTTGGGTTGCAACATCATAGTATCAACAATGTTTTCAACCCGAGGGGTATCAAAGTTCCAGAGCGATTCAACCATCAGGTCTGCATAGTTACCAATGCTCTGTTTTACTTCCTCAGATTTTTGTTGGAACTGCTGTTCTGACTGGTAAATGGCCAGCCCCAAAGCCAGAGCTAAAGCTAGCATCGATCCGGGGAGTAGAATCAGCAGTAGTTTGAACTTGAGTGAGAGAAGCTTTTTCTGCATTGAGAATCTAATCAGTTTGTTGAGTGATATGCCTGAATGCATTTTTCAAAGAAAAATCATAGTTGGCATATCCTTGCCCCGCCATCAGGCTAAAACCAGTAAAATCCACTTTGCTCCAATTTTCATCACCGAGATAGTGCAGATATTTCTCAAGGTTATCCTTATCGATGCTCTGCATTTGGAAATTTATCCTACCAGGCACTTCCCTTTTATCGCTGTTATTCTGGTTATTGTAGTCATTCAACAAAACCATGGACCAGGCTCCGGCTAGAAAATGGCCGCCATCAGTCAGGACCATTTCACCATTCTTAACCATATCCAGACCTTCTTTGGACCAGTTTAACCCGACTAAGCAGACATCCTCACCCGCAGTTAAACCTGCTTTGATTAAACCTTCTTTTGCTCCCAGAGCAATTGGATCATTGGCAGCCCAGATACCAATAGGTGATATGTTGTTGATGGAGGCCCAGTTCAGATAATTAGAGGTAAGTTTTTCTGCTTCGGTTTTGTTCCAGTTGGCATAGAGGAATCGATCAAGCTTTATTTGATTGTTTTCCTTAACTGCCGCAAGTGCTCCATTATTTCTATCTATGGAAGCGGGAGTCGTTCTGTCTCCGCCTATTGCCAGCATATGAAAAGGTGATGATTTACCTTTATCAGAAGCGCAATCTACCAAGGCCTTCATCATTCTTTTTCCTGCCGCCGCATTGTCAGGAACAATTGAGCCGAGAAGGTTTGAGCCTTTGTCACCAGGGAAGCCTACGTTGTCTCTTTGCTGAGGAACGAAATCATTCAGTAACATCAGTGTTTTAATTTCAGTCCCAACAGTGGATTTGAAGACTCTTTCAGCAGCCTGTTCTTCATTTACCAGAATCAGATAATCGGGCGGGTTTTCTCTTGAGGTAATTTGCAGACCTAACTCAACCAGCTTGACCCGATTTCTTTCGGCGTAAATTACTTCTAATTCAATATCAAAATCATCCGCGGCTGCCTGCATAGTTTCAGTTACCATATCCCAGAAACGTTCGCCTTGTTTTCCAGGGTTGAGAAATGTCACTTCCATTGCAGATGCGGAAAAAGGAACAACTAATAGAAACGAGAGGATTTTCTGAAGGTTTGTCATGTCCAGGCTCTTGGTTAAAGCTCTATTTATTGTGTGTTTAAAAGCATAAAGATAAAACAATATTCTTAAAAGGTATTTTTATGTGCAGTTATGGAATAAGTTTTTTGCATCAGGTTATAAGTGTTTACGTAGGCTGTAGTATGTATAACGCAGAGTCTTAAAATTTAATACTCTTTTTAAAAAAGGTTTAAGATTGGAGCGAAAGAATTACCTTGGCAGCTCGACACGTTGACGTGGGCTTTTCGGAATGAAGCTTGGTAATGATGTATAAGGTATAACTGGAGTTTGTAATGAAAGAGCTGCTTATTAAAAAGGGATTTATGGCGTTTATCTGCATGGCATTTATCAATGCTTTTGTGGATTTAGGACATAAAATCGTCATCCAGAATACTCTGTTTAAAGCCTATGATGGCGATCTTCAAATTGCCCTGACGGCAATCGTCAACGGCCTTATTTTACTGCCCTATATTCTTCTTTTTACCCCTTCAGGTTTTCTCTCCGATAAGTATCCCAAAAATCAGGTAATGAAGTTTACTGCCTGGGGCGCGGTCGTCATCACATTGCTGATTACGCTTTGTTATTACCTGGGCCTGTTTATTCCTGCGTTTGCGTTAACCTTTGTTTTGGCTTTGCAGAGTGCGTTCTACTCACCTGCTAAGTATGGCTATATCAAAGAGCTGGTGGGCGCTAATAATCTAAGTGAAGGTAATGCCTGGATTCAGTCGGTGACAATGGTCGCCATTCTCTCGGGCATTGTTGTGTTTTCGCTGTTGTTTGAAATCCGCATTGATGGGGCGATTCATATGTCGCCAGAAGAGAGCATTCAACGCAATGCCCCGTTGGGTTGGTTGCTGGTGATTGGTTCATTAGTTGAGTTGGTATTGGCTTACAAATTACCGCAACTTCATCCCGTGGATAAAAGCGCACGTTTTGATAAAGCTGAGTACCTCTCCGGTAGAACTCTTAAATCGAATCTATCTCTGCTTAAAGGCAAACGCGCGATCTGGTTATCTATCTTCGGGTTGGCGATTTTCTGGTCGATCAGTCAGGTGATGCTGGCGGTTTTCCCCGCATTTGCAGAAGAACATCTTGGTCAGCATAACACTTTCATTATCCAGGGAGTGATGGCGCTTGCGGGTATTGGGATCATGCTGGGTTCCGCTCTGGCCGGACGTTGGTCGAAGCACTATATCAATGTTGGTTTGATTCCGGTGGGTGCTTTGGGTGTCGCATTAGGGCTGATTCTGCTGCCGCAGATGGGTTCAATTTCAATGCAGACATTTGTCTTTATGGGCATCGGTTTGTTTGGCGCTTTGATGTGTGTGCCTTTAAATGCCCTGATCCAATTTCACGCTGCCGAGCATGAGATGGGGCGTGTTCTGGCCGGGAATAATTTTATTCAGAATATCCTGATGCTGAGCTTCCTGGTGGCAACTGTATTCTGTGCCTGGGTTGGTATTGATAGTTTTTGGCAGCTCATCATGCTGTCGGTGATCGGTGTTGTGGGTGCTGGTTTTGCGATTATGACCTTGCCACAGGCGTTTATCCGGCTGCTGGTGATCTTCCTGTTCAAACGCAAATATAATCTGCAGGTTCTGGGTTTTGAGAACCTTCCGGAAGATGGCAAGGGTACTTTGTTACTTGGCAACCATATTAGCTGGTTGGACTGGGCGATGATCCAGATTGCATGTCCGCGACATATCCATTTTGTAATGGAACGTAATATTTACGAACGCTGGTATCTGCGTTGGTTCCTGGATATTTACAAAGTGATTCCGATCTCAAGAGGTACAAGCAGGCAGGCTCTGGCTAAGGTTAATGAGTTGCTGAACAACGGCGAGGTGGTTTGTTTATTCCCGGAAGGTGCAATCAGTCATATAGGTCAGTTGGGCGAATTTAAGCGTGGATTTGAAAAAGCCTGTGAAAACGCCAATGGAGTAATCGTTCCGTTTTATCTGCGTGGCCTTTGGGGCAGTCGATTCTCCAGGTCTACCGATAAGATGAAAACGATCCGCAGTAACGGCTCGAAACGCGATGTGATCGTCGCATTTGGCGAACCTTTGACGATAAGCAGCTCAGCTGCTGAAGTTAAGAAGAAGGTCTTTGAACTGTCTATTCGTGCCTGGGAAAAACATACTCAGACACTGGAACCTGTGCCTTATGCTTTTATTCGTACGATGAAAAATGCCAGTTCAGGATTTGCCGTTGCGGATGTGGATGGTGGACCTTTATCACAGAAAAAATTGCTCACTGCATCTGCACTGTTTAGTAAACGTATACAGCAAACTGAGGGGCAGAATATAGGCTTGCTGGTGCCAACATCATCAGCCGGTTGTATAGCAAATATGTCAGCGTTGATGGCGGGTAAAACGGTGGTGAATATAAACTTCACTGCGGCTGAAAACTCTGTGAGTTCCGCGCTGGAGCAAGCACAGGTTAAAACCATTCTGACTGCGCATAAGTTTGTTTCCAAACTCAAGGCCCGGGGTATTGATCCGGACATCTGGTTTGCGGGTCGTGAAATCATCTATATGGAAGATGTAAAAGCCACCATTTCAAAAACAGAAGCAATCTTCACGCTGGCTGCTGTGTCGGTACTCCCCAGCTTTGTCCTGCAAAAACTATTGTGTAAGTCTCAGGATCTGGAGGCAACAGCAGCGATTTTATTCTCCTCCGGTAGTGAAGGTGAGCCTAAAGGCGTGATGCTTAGTCATCGTAATATCATGGCAAACCTAAAACAGACAGCAGATGTTCTGAATGTCAGAGGTGATGACTGCATTATGGCTACGCTGCCTCTGTTCCATGCCTTTGGCCTGACGGTCACCTGCTTTATGCCTCTGATCGAAGATATGCCGGTGGTTTGCCATCCAGACCCAACGGATGCCGCTAAAATTGGTAAAGGAGTTGCCAGATACAAAGCCACTTTGATGTGTGCAACTTCCACATTCCTCAGGATGTATACACGCAATAAAAAAGTGTTACCGATGATGTTTGCCTCATTGAGGGCGGTTGTGGCGGGTGCTGAAAAGCTGGATCAGACGGTGCGCGATAGTTTTGAAGCGAAATTTCATGTACCGGTCGTAGAAGGATACGGTTCAACGGAAACCACCCCTGTTGCGAGTACAAACCTGCCTGACTATCTGGATACCGATTGGTGGCAGGTCCAGGTGGGTAATAAACCAGGTACGGTTGGTATGGCTTTGCCGGGTTCTACTTTCCGTATAGTGGATCCTGAAACTCTTGAAGAGCTGCCGATTGGTGAAGACGGTTTGATATTGATAGGCGGTACTCAGATCATGCAGGGTTATCTGAACCAGCCCGAAAAAACAGCCTCTGTTGTTGTAGAGATGGATGGACTGCGTTGGTACAAGAGTGGGGATAAAGGGCATCTGGATGAGGATGGCTTCCTGACCATTGTGGATCGCTTTAGCCGTTTCGCAAAAATTGGTGGGGAAATGGTCAGTCTGACCCGAGTAGAATCCGAAGTGAGAAAGATTTTAAATCAGCCAGAATTACCGCTTGTGGCGGTTAATCTTCCTGACTTAAAAAAAGGTGAGAAAATCATTCTGCTGATGCAAAGTGAAGAAAATACCGAGGATCTGCGCCAGCAGCTTATTACTGGTGGTATGCCTGCTTTGAGTCTGCCAGCTAAGATTTATCATATACCTGAAGTACCTTTACTTGGCAGCGGTAAGACTGATTTCTTTAATGCAAAACTCATAGCTGAAAAGCTGACGGCTTAAGTGCTCTTCCTGTTTTTGGAGGAGTCAAACATAGACAGTTTGCGTAAAACGCTACATAATCCTACTAAATTACTAGGTTATTTTTTGGAGTAAGAATGGACGGTGTAAAAAACATCATAGCGGTTGCTTCGGGTAAAGGCGGGGTAGGTAAGTCTACAACCACTGTGAACCTCGCTTTGGCAATGGCTTCTCAAGGCTTCAGGGTCGGGATTTTGGATGCGGATATATATGGCCCCAGCCAGGGTATGATGTTAGGTGTTGCCGAAGGAACACGTCCGCAGCCTATTAATGAAAATCTGATGCAGCCTGTCGAAGCATACGGTCTGCAATCTATGTCGATCAGTTATCTTATTGAAGATGATACGGCAATGGTCTGGAGAGGTCCTATGGCTGCTGGAGCTTTACAGCAGTTGATCGGTCAGACCCAGTGGCAGGAACTGGATTATCTGTTTATTGATATGCCTCCGGGTACCGGGGATATTCAATTAACACTCTCCCAGAAAGTGCCAGTCACGGGTGCCGTGATTGTTACTACTCCGCAGGATATTGCGCTGCTGGATGCCAAAAAAGGCATCGAGATGTTCCGCAAAGTGGATATTCCAGTACTGGGCATCGTCGAAAACATGAGCACTCATATATGCAGTAACTGCGGTCATGTTGAGCCGATTTTTGGTGAAGGTGGCGGAGCGGAAATTGCAGAAAAATACGGTGCGGAACTGCTAGGAAAGTTACCTTTGGCATTGTCGATTCGGGAACAGGCGGATTCAGGCAAACCAACCGTGGTCGCAGACCCTGAAGGAACACATGCTGCTCTTTATAAATCAATCTCGGCTAAGATCTCTCAGATTGTTGAGGCGGGGCAAGGTGATTTATCCGTTGTGATGCCTCAGATTGTGGTTGATGACGATTAAAGGTCTGTTAAAGCGCTAAAATTGTTTCTGGTTAAAAAGTATTCAATTGTCGCCTGATCTGTGTCAATATCAATATTGTTCAAAAAATGATCTGATTTTGTTGTCTATACTTATAAGTTCAGGCGTAATGAATTTATGAATCACTAATAACAATAAGATGGGGTTCAACAATGGACTATAGAGCAACCGCAAACATCAAGACGCTTAAAGCAAACCCTGTATCACCTTCCAGAGCAGAGATGGCGAATGAGCTGCGTAAGCAGGCTGATGTACTCAGGGATAAAGGGAAAACAGCAGCAGAATTCTGGCTTGCTGAGCAGTACGAAAAGACAGCTAATCTTCTGAATTAGCTTTAGATTCTTTTCCCCTCCAAAAGCAGCCCCAATCGGGGCTGTTTTTATTTATAGGCTTATCTTGATTCATTTTGTGTCTTTGAGCTGAAAAATGGTACAATTCGCGGTCAATTTTTCAGGCAGATGAGTTATCTGATATGGGTATTAAAGCAGATCGCTGGATTCGCAGAATGGCGGAAGAGCATGAGATGATCTCTCCATTTGAGCCGCAGCAGGTTCGTCACGTGGATGGATCACGTATTGTTTCTTACGGTACCTCCAGCTATGGCTATGACGTTCGTTGTGCTAATGAGTTTAAAATATTCACAAACATTAACTCTTCTGTTGTAGACCCTAAAGACTTTGATGCCGGAAGCTTTGTGGATGTGGAGTCGGATGTTTGTATCATTCCGCCAAACTCATTCGCGCTTGCCAGAACCGTCGAGTATTTCAAAATCCCTCGTGATGTTTTGACTATTTGTCTGGGGAAAAGTACCTACGCTCGCTGTGGCATCATCGTTAATGTCACGCCTTTAGAGCCTGAGTGGGAAGGGCATGTGACACTAGAATTTTCAAACACAACACCGCTGCCAGCAAAAATATACGCAAATGAAGGGGTGGCTCAGATGTTATTCCTTCAGGGTGATGAGGTGTGTGAAACCTCATATAAAGACCGTGATGGCAAATATCAGGGTCAAACCGGTGTTGTTGTTCCTCGTACCTGATCGCAATAATCTTAAGTTTGATGATATTAGACCCTAAAAAGATAGATACATTCTGGCAGCAGTTGCAGGAAACAATCGAGCAGCTGCTTTCCAGTCGCAGTGATGATCGTTTTGAAGCTGAAACTTTACTCAAGGAGTATCGTGACCAGTTGCAGAAGATAGACCGCAACCTGACTTTTCATTTTCAAAGTGATGAGGAGGAAGGTGCAGTTGAAATGGTTTTTGGCTGCGATGGGTTCCCGGAATCTATTCATGCTGTTCTGAGTTTGATCGGTGCCGCGCCAGAGCTGTCTGGAATAGAGTTTAAAGCTTTTAATAACCGCTATGACCCCATTCCTTTGAGTATCAGGATTGGTGAAGAGTACAGTGAAATCAGTGAGTTCTGGTGTCGCATTGTTGTGGTTAACAAACGTTTGCAGTTAGAAGTCTATATGCAGGATGCACCTAAAGAGCTGGATATGGACCCAAGGGTAGAAGCCGTTATGATCTATCTGGATGCTTTAATAGGGGAGTATGAGCTTATGACTAAGGTTCATGCCCTTGACTGGTTAGAATTACCTTCTTCACCGGAAGATCACGGGTTGTTTAAGCTTATCAATCTGAGAGATCACTTTGATGAGTTAAAACAGGGTATCGACCCAGTAGGATTAACCCTGCACTAAATCAATTAAGGCCTGCTATTTGTGCAGGCCTTAATATTTAATTATCTGAAAGAATGTAGATACTGCCTTCTTCCTCATCCTCTGGTTGGCTTTCACCACCTTTAAGCCAAATTCCCATCTTTTTACCCCTTCAGGATTATTTTTAGTTGCTTCCTTAATAAGAATCGACCATTGTCATATTAACCTTAATATTTTTGAGCTGTGATGAGTGCAGAGATACAGATGAGTGGATTACTGACGGCCCTGTTAGAGAGTACCCGTATCGAATATGTTGAACGGATGCAGGCCAGTGATTTTTCTGAGCCTTATCTTACAGCTGAGAGATTGGTCCATGAAAAGCTGTACTTAGACACGGACCAGTTATCCGAAATCATTGACCAGGATCCCTCTTTGCTTGCAGCAAGAGCTGGGGACCTGATTATGAATCGGAACGAAAGTGAAAATCCGGCGGTAGGTGTGATTATTTGCTGCAATATAATTGCAGCAGCTTTGGAAGGTCTCTTAGCGGTTGCGGTTGAAAGAGAGTGGCTCGATGTGGATGAGCAGGGAAGGGTTATCGTGGATGATGAAGAGCTTACCCAAGACACTCAGTACCCGATAGAGATCGACTTCAGCACATCGGAGACAGCCAAAAGGAATCTGGCTTTAGGTGGTGCCAGCGAGTTGTCACAAATTTTTTCCGCAGCGGAAGCCGCTTTTCTGGATACACTTAAAGAGCAAAACTCACAACAAGATGCCTATCAGCTGGCTCTTGATATATCCTCCGACTATTCTGTTTTTGCCCCTGAAGATATTGCTCCACTCGTTGCAGAGAATCCTCTGTTACTCGGGTTGAGGCCGGATGATTTGATTGATGATGACCTGTTTGAGGGCGATCCTCCTGCTGGCTTGATCATCAGTGCGCACCTGACACGTATGATGTTGCATCAACTGCTTGAGTTGGGTGTTGAGCAGGGTGCCTTGGTGTTGGATAGCAGCGGCCATATTGTTGTCCCTGATGATCCTGGCGAGCCGCCTACCATTCATTAATCTTTTTGCCTTTTCCTTCAGTTTGTTGGTTTACGTCAACGAATTTATCCCCATTTCATATTATCTTAATCTTTTTAATTAACAGGGGGTTACCGGGTTTGAGAGGCGGCTTATTCGCTTTAGGGCAATCGATGCTGGGAAGCCTGCGTGATCTTGCTCCTATTGTCCTTGTTATCGCATTTTTCCAGATCGCTGTATTGCAACAACCGGTTCCGGATTTTATTGGAATTATTATTGGACTGTTGTGTGTTGTAGCTGGTTTGACCTTCTTTATTTACGGTCTTGAAATGGGTCTGTTTCCTATTGGTGAAAGCATGGCTCATGCATTCGCCAGAAAGGGCAGTGTTCTCTGGCTTCTCATTTTCGCCTTTTCATTGGGATTTGGTACCACGGTTGCAGAACCCGCGTTGATAGCGGTAGCGGCTGAGGCCGCTACAGTGGCGGCTAACGGTGGAATGATTGAGGCAACTCAGGCAGCGAAGCTTAGTTATGCTTCAGGCTTGCGCTATACCGTTGCGTTCTCTGTTGGTCTGGCAATTGTGCTAGGTGTATTACGTATCCTCAAGGGGTGGCCGATCCAGTATATGATTATTGGTGGTTACATCCTTGTCGTCATCATGACCGCCTTTGCTCCGAAAGAGATTATCGGTATCGCTTATGATTCGGGCGGTGTGACAACCTCTACAATAACCGTACCCTTAGTGACTGCGTTAGGGGTCGGCCTGGCCTCATCTATCGAAGGTCGTAACCCGATGATTGATGGTTTTGGTTTGATCGCTTTTGCTTCATTAACGCCGATGATTTTTGTTATGGCATACGGGATGGTGATCTGATGGAGCTCTTATCTCAATTGCTTGGAATCATCCTCTCGACTATCAAAGATGTTATTCCTATTGCTGCGATCATTTTTGGTTTTCAATTTCTGGTAATTCGCCGTCCTATTCCTAACCTTAAGAGAGTCCTGATTGGTTTTGGCTATGTGATTCTGGGGTTGGCGCTGTTTTTATTAGGGCTGGAGAAAGCGCTTTTTCCAATCGGACGATTGATGGCTGAGCAGCTGACTAACCCTGAGTTTATAAGTCATTGGAGTGGTGCCGTTGCCGGAGCACTGCAGTGGCAGGATTACTTCTGGGTTTATATTTTTGCGTTTGCCATTGGTGCGAGTACTACCATTGCTGAGCCTTCACTGATTGCAGTCGCGATTAAGGCAAATGAGGTGTCTGGTGGCGCTATTGGTGTATGGGGTTTACGAATTGCGGTGGCTATCGGTGTTGCCGTAGGTATATCTCTCGGAACCTGGCGTATCGTTACGGGCTATCCCATTCATTGGTTCATCATTGCGGGTTACATCGTTGTTGTCGTGCAGACTTTTTATGCTCCAAAATTGATTGTTCCGCTTGCCTATGATTCCGGTGGCGTGACGACATCTACCGTTACGGTGCCCTTGGTAGCAGCACTGGGCCTTGGGTTGGCGGAAACTGTTCCCGGCAGGAGTGCTTTGATTGATGGTTTTGGACTGATTGCATTTGCCAGTCTGTTCCCAATGATTACGGTGATGGCATATGCGCAATTGTCTGAATTCCGCGCGAAAAGATCACGCAAACTAACTGGCGAAAGCTGAAGAGGCAGATATGCATTTCAAACTGTTAGTGGTTTTTGTTGAAGATTCAAAAACTGATGAAGTAATGAAGGCTGCGCGTGAGGCAGGGGCTACAGGTGCCACTGTAATAAACAACGCGCGTGGCGAAGGTGTTCATAAAACGAAAACATTCTTTGGTCTGTCTTTAGAGACGCAGAGAGATGTTGTGCTTTTTATTGTGGAAGAACACCTCAGTCGGAAAATTCTTGAAACTATATCCGAGGTGGCTGAACTGGATGAAGAGCCGGGTAGGGGTATAGCGATTCAGATTGATGTAGAAGACGCTGTTGGGGTGACTCATCAGGTGCAGACGCTAGCAAATATGGTTGAGGAAGAGTTATGAGTTCGGAGCGAAAGATTGTCCGTACACGTGATGTCATGACTGATGAATTCGACATGATCGATGGATTAATGACTGTCAGTGAAGCGGTGAAAATATTTAAGGAAAAATCTGCGCGGGTGCTGATCATTAACAAGCGCCATGAGGATGATGAATTTGGCATGGTTCTGCTTTCAGATATTGCCAAAAATGTCATTGGGCAGGACCGTTCACCTGAGCGCGTCAATGTTTATGAAGTCATGGCAAAACCGGTTATTTCGGTTGATCCGCATATGGATATTCGATATTGCTCAAGATTGTTTGAGAACTTTGGTTTGGCGCATGCGCCGGTCATTGAGGATGACAAGGTGCTGGGTATCGTGAGTTATCGCAGTATCGTACTGAAAGGCATTCTAGGGGATTGATAAGCAGGCTCCCACCCGGATCTGGGAGAGAGCCTGTTATTTAACTTCTGGCTGCCTTGAGCGTATCTGCGATCAGGAAAGCCAGTTCTAATGCCTGCTCACCATTCAGACGCGGATCGCAGTGTGTATGATAGCGATCCGCCAGATCCTGTTCGCTGATCATGTAAGCACCGCCAATACACTCAGTAACATTCTGACCTGTCATTTCAAAGTGTACTCCGCCTGCATGAGTGCCTTCAGCTTTATGGACTTCAAAGAAGCCTTTCATCTCTCTGAGGATGGCATCAACGCTTCGTGTCTTATACCCAGTGGAAGCTTTAATTGTATTGCCATGCATTGGATCAGAACTCCACACAACCTGATGCCCTGAGTGTTTAACTGCTTGCACAAGGGCAGGCAGGTGTTCAGTGATTTTCTCTGCGCCCATGCGAGCAATCAACGTGATTCTTCCAGCCTGATTCTTGGGGTTCAGCACTTCCAGTAGTTTCTCCAGGTCACTGACCTGAGTGCTAGGTCCCACTTTGATGCCTACAGGGTTTTTTACACCGCGTAAAAATTCAACGTGAGCATGGTCTGGCTGGCGGGTACGATCGCCGATCCAAAGCATATGTGCTGAGCAGTCATACCATTGGTCAGTGATGCTGTCTTTTCGTGTCAGAGCTTCTTCGTAACCCAGCAACAACGCCTCATGTGAAGTGTAGAGTGAGGTTTCATGCAGTTGCGGGGTGTTTTTGGCGTTAATTCCACAAGCTTCCATAAAACGTAGGCTTTGATCTATTTGATCCGCCAGATGTTGGTATTTCTCGCTGAGAGGACTGTTGGTCACAAAGTTCTGGTTCCAGGAATGTACCTGGTGCAGATCAGCGAAGCCGCCTTGAGCAAATGCCCTTAACAAATTCAGTGTTGAAGCTGCCTGGTGGTATGCAGTTACCAGTCTTTCGGGGGAGGGTTCTCTGGCCGCAGTGGTGAATTCAATATCGTTAACAATATCACCACGGTAGCTTGGCAGCTCTATGCCATTGCTGCTTTCCATATCGCTGGAGCGTGGCTTGGCATACTGACCCGCAATGCGCCCAACTTTGACAACAGGGCAGCTGGCGGAGAATGTCATGATGATCGCCATCTGCATCAATACTTTGAATGTGTCTCGGATTTTATCCGCACCAAATTCAGCAAAACTTTCCGCACAATCGCCACCCTGTAAAAGAAAAGCTTTGCCTTGAGCGACATTAGCGAGATCGGATTTTAGTCTCTCAATCTCACCTGCAAAAACCAGTGGTGGCAGGGATGATAATTGCTGCTCAGCTTTTAATAGTGCTTGAGCGTCTTTGTATTGCGGTTGCTGAACGATAGGGTGATTTCGCCAGCTTGATGGTGTCCAGTTTGTGTTACCCATGGTGAAGTTTTCCTCTGCACAACAAACGTAATCGTTGTATTACTCAATATAAGTTTAAAAATTGGATGAGAGGCGGCCTGCCAACCCGTGCTGCACGCACAGACCAACAGACCTAGATATAGTAGGCGAAAGAAGAGAAATAATTCGGGCTGGTTAATGCCATGTTAAATGCCAGCATTTGAAGCTTGTCTCTGTTTTTCGTATTAAGGGTAAGTGAAGACAGTATATGTAGTTTTAAGCTGTCTTGATACCTGTCAGATTTCGAAATGATACTTCTTTGGCGGTGTTAAGGAAATCCACCATAAATTCTGCATCTTTCTGGTCTTCGCGGATAGCTGCATACAGTGTGCACCATACCCCTTTTTCGCCAAGAGGTTTGACGGCAATGTAATCGCGTTGCAGGTACTGGTGCAGGGTCCAGTTTGGTAATGCGGCTACGCCTCGCCCACTGGCAACCAGTTGCAGCATCATCACCGTTAATTCGGCGGTACGGATGGCTGCAGGTTCAACGTCAGCTTCATTCAGAAAATGATTAAAGATATCCAGACGTTGCTGTTCGACCGGGTAGGTGATCAGTGTTTCCTGAGCAAGGTCCTCAGGATGTATGTACCTGCGTGCCATAAGCCGATGCTGCTTTGAGATGGCCAGGCAGGACTCATAGGTAAACAGGGGAAGGTAAATAATACCGGTACGTTCTTCTGGATCAGAGGTTATGACCAGATCCAGATCACCTCGCGCCAAGGCGGGCAGTGGTTGAAAGCTGAAACCACTGGAGAGATCCAGTTCGATTTCAGGCCAGTGCTGACGGAAATGATCAATAGTTGGCATGAGCCAATCAAAACAGCTGTGGCATTCAATGCAAAGGTTTAGACGGCCCGCTTCGCCTCCAGCCAGTCGAGCGATTTCGCGCTCAGTATTGCGGATCATCGGTAAAATTTCATCGGCCAGAGTTAACAGTCTTTGTCCGGCACTGGTAAAACAGATCGGTTTTGTTTTACGAATAAACAAAGAACAGTTGAGTCGATCCTCCAGATCTTTGATCTGATGGGAAAGGGCAGATTGAGTTAGATGAACGCGATCAGCAGCTTCTACAAGGCTTCCTGCATCCCTTAGAGCTGAAAGGGTTTTCAGATGGCGCAGTTCAATCATCCAAATCTCTCCGGTCGCGTCAGGCGTTTAGTATAGGCAGTATAGTACGGTCCGTGGAGAAGAGAAGGTAATGGGGTAAAACACCCCATTACGCTTACTTGACCATAAGAAACTCGAGCAGAGCTTTTTGCGCGTGAAGGCGGTTTTCAGCTTCGTCATATACCACTGAGCGCGGGTCTTCGAGCATGTCTTCACTGACTTCTTCGCCGCGATGAGCTGGGAGACAGTGCATGAACAAAGCGCCTTCATTGGCTTTATCCATTAGGGCTGGAGAAACCTGGAAGCCAGCAAACTGTTGCTCGCGTTCTTTTTGTTCTTCTTCCTGACCCATTGATGCCCATACATCAGTAACAATCAGATCACTTCCGGTCACACCCTTTTCAGGTGAGCGAGTGATGAATACGCGTTCCTGGTTAGCCGCGACCAGATCTGGATCTGGGTCGAAGCCTTCTGGGCAGGCAATTCTAAGATTAAAATCAAACTGGCGAGCCGCATTGATATATGAGTGGCACATGTTGTTGCCATCTCCAATCCAGGTAACGGTCTTACCTTGAATATCTCCGCGATGTTCGAAATAGGTCTGCATGTCTGCAAGTAGCTGACATGGGTGGAACTCATCGGTCAGGGCGTTGATGACGGGTACAGACGAATTAGCGGCAAACTCTTCAACCAATGAATGGCTGAAGGTTCTGATCATAACCACATCGACCATGCTGGAGATAACGCGGGCGCTGTCACTGATAGGTTCACCACGTCCCAACTGGGTATCTCGTGGAGACAGAAACATTGCATGTCCACCAAATTGGGCCATGCCTGCTTCAAAAGAAACGCGGGTACGGGTAGATGACTTTTCAAAAATCATCGCCATCACCTTGTTTTTAAGAGGCTCGTAAACTTCATCTCTGTTTCTGATCGATTTTAGCTCACTGGCTCTTTTTACCAATGTGCGGAGTTCTTCCGGGCTCAGATCCAGTAGTGTCAGAAAATGTCTGCTTTTACTCATGATGTTCTTCGTTCGTTCCCTGGGTCTGCAGCTTCTGTTTCTGGTGAACGCTCATCTGCAGCGTAGACTCTAATGATGGTAGAGAGAGTATTAACGAGTAGCTCTGCTTCATCATCAGTCATTGTTAATGGTGGTAGTAAGCGAATAACTTTTCCGCCACCAGTTACATTAAGCAATATGCCTTTTACCTTCGCCAGTACTGCTAACTCGGTACCTGCTTCACTCAGCTCAATAGCGATCAGCATACCTTGATTACGTACTTCTTTGACGTAATCAGCCTGTTCCAGGCGATCTTTGAAACCGGCTACAATTTTATTGCCAAGCTCAGTGGCTCTGTCACAGAGGTTTTCAGTCTCTATGGTATTAACAACCGCGAGTGCTGCAGCGCATGAAAGAGGGTTGCCGCCATAGGTAGAACCATGGGTGCCCGTACTCAGAATGGCTGCTGCTTTTCCGCGTGCTAGGCAGGCACCAATTGGCATGCCGTTGCCTAAGCCTTTTGCTGTAGTTACAACGTCAGGCAAAATGCCATTGTGCTGATAGGAAAAATATTTACCCGAACGAGCGTTACCAGTCTGTACTTCATCCAGCATTAACAACCAGTCATTATCATCACATACCGAGCGTAATTGGTTAAGATAATCACTTGCTGGAATTTGAATTCCGGACTCGCCCTGAATGGGCTCAACTAGAACTGCAACGACGTTAGGGTTGTTTGAAGCAATTGTTTTAATGGCTTCTATATCATCAAACGGCGCGCGAACAAAACCACTTACTAAAGGTTCGAAGCCTGCCTGAACTGCACGATTACCGGTTGCGCTCAGGGTTGCCATGGTACGTCCGTGAAAGGAGTTTTCCATGACGATGATGGCAGGTTTCTCGACTTTCTTAACCGTATTGCCATAACGTCGAGCCAGCTTGATAGCGGCTTCGTTGGCTTCAGCACCTGAATTACCAAAGAAAACGTTATCCATTCCAGATAATTGTGTCAGCTTATCAGCAAGTTGCTGTTGCAGAGGAATCGTATACAGATTTGATGTGTGAATAACCTTTGCGGCTTGTTCGCAAATTGCTTGTGTTACAGCTGGATGGGCATGGCCCAGCCCGCAAACAGCAATCCCGGAAAGGGCATCAAGATATTTATTTCCGTCGGTATCATACAGCCAGCTGCCTTCACCGTGATCAAAAGCCACAGACAAACGATTGTATGTTGTCATGATTGAATCTACAGACATATTTCCTTTTCCCTACAACGCAAAAAGGCAGCCAAGGCTGCCAATCAAAGACCGCATAATATGCATGTTTTATTGTTTTGGCAAGTCAGCTGTTTTTTTAACAGAAAAATAGCAATTCTGGAAACCATAGATTTTTTTTATGGTCTTAATTGATAAATCTTACTATACATTAACTGAGTATGATGGTCGGATATGTGTTAAATTATTCGCCGCAATACTGAACTCTTGCATTAATGTTATAGGTGTATGAATGAGTGTAATTGATACCATCAAAGAGCAGATCGAAAATAATGATATTCTGCTTTACATGAAGGGAACTCCTCGCTTTCCGCAGTGTGGTTTTTCTTCTCGTGCTTCCGAAGCTGTGATGGCCTGTGGCGAACGCTTTGCTTTTGTAAATATTCTGGAAAATCCTGAAATCCGCGCTGAACTGCCAAAGTATGCTAACTGGCCAACTTTTCCTCAATTGTGGGTCAAGGGTGAGCTGATAGGCGGTTGCGATATCATCTGTGAAATGGCCGCTTCTGGTGAGCTGGCAGAGGTGATCAAAGAAGTAGTTGTTGATGGCGGCGAAGCCGCAGAATAATTTCCCAGCAGTGAATATACAAATTGAAAGGGCGCTTGATTTTGGGGCGTCCTTTTCTATGATTAAGAACCTTAACGCTAGATAGCATTTAATGGAGAAATAGCAAATGGGCGTACTTGTAGGCAAGCCAGCACCAGATTTTACTGCACCAGCTGTACTGGGTACTGGTGAGATCGTTGATGCATTCAACCTGACTGAAACAATCAAAGGTAAAAAAGCAGTTGTGTTTTTCTACCCACTGGATTTCACTTTTGTTTGTCCTTCTGAGCTGTTGGCATTTGATCACCGCGTAGCAGAGTTTGAAAAGCGTGGCGTTGAAGTGATCGGTGTTTCTATCGATTCTCACTTCTCTCACAATGCTTGGCGTAACACTCCGGTTAACGAAGGTGGTATCGGTCCAGTAAAATACACGCTGGTTGCTGATATGACTCACAGCATCTGCCAGGATTACGACGTTGAATCTGAAGGTGGTGTTGCATTCCGTGGTTCATTCCTGATCGATGAAGATGGTCTGGTTCGTCACCAGGTTGTTAACGATCTGCCGCTGGGTCGTAACGTAGATGAAATGCTGCGTATGGTTGATGCTTTAGCATTCCACCAGGAGCACGGTGAAGTTTGTCCAGCAGGCTGGAATCAAGGTGATAAAGGTATGGATGCATCTCCAGAAGGTGTTGCTAAGTACCTGTCTGAAGAAGCAGACAACCTGTAATTAGCTGTATTTTACACAGTGATAAAAAAACCCGCCTATAGCGGGTTTTTTGTGCTTATAACTTAATAGTCATCTTCGAATTGTTCGACCATTTCCCAGCCGCCGAGTTCTTTCCAGCGATTTACGATGATGCAGAATAGTTCAGCCGTTTTGGTTGTATCGTAAAGAGCAGAATGTGCTTTTTTACCATCAAAATCGATTCCAGCTACCTGGCAGGCTTTAGCTAATACGGTCTGACCAAAGGCTAAACCGGCCAGAGATGCTGTATCGAAAGTCGAAAATGGATGAAAGGGATTGCGCTTTATATCCGCTCTGTCTGAAGCGGCATTCACGAAGCCTTGGTCAAAAGATGCATTGTGGCCAACTAAAATTGCACGTTTGCAATCATGGGCTTTAATTGCTTTTCTCACCGGTTTGAAAATATTCTCGAGTGCTTCACGCTCGGGAACAGATTCTCTATCCGGGTCATATGGATCAATGCCGGTAAAGTCTAAGGCTGATTTCTCAAGGTTGGCACCTTCAAAAGGCTCAACCTGAGCTTCAAAGCTTTGGTCAATTATCAGAAAACCATTTTCATCCATGGTGAGGGTGACGGCTGCAATTTCTAGAAGTGCATCGGTCCTGGAATTAAATCCTGCGGTTTCGACATCAACAACCACGGGGAGGAAGCCACGGAAGCGATTTGCCATGGCGTGTTTAGTATCGATGGAATTACTCAAATGTAGCCCTTACTTGGCAGAGGGTTTCCGTTTAATATGCGAGGTATTCTAGCAGTGGAAAGTACTGGGCACCAATCACTATCTTAAAGATTTAGTGCTGGGTGCCGATAGAGAGCTAGTGGGTGTTTTTATATGTTAGCTGGCGGTTTAATTACGTGTTTTATCGATACGCTTTAATAGCGATATTCTTTTTATCTGTTACTCAGGTCAATGCGGCGTCTTTTCGCACATCAATTGATGACAGTAAATGGGATCTCGCTGCTTCTAAATTCAGTTGTACACTGAGTCAGCAAATACCTGCATTTGGCAATGCGGTGTTTGAGCATGAGGCAGGTGAAAGTGTTCGTTTTGTTCTCAAGCCTACTGAAACCATTCATTTTCAAAAAGGTGCAAAACTGGTTGCAGAGGCAGCTCCATGGCAGCCGGGCATTGCTCCTAGAAATATTGCAACCGTGAAGCCTGAAGAGGTTACTGGCCACCTGAAGGTGGGAACTCAGCATGCTCAGAATATGCTTGCGGCTCTGCATAAGGGAATGATGCCGACTTTTACGTCGAAAAACTGGTACGGAACTCCAGAGTCACTTCGGGTTTCTGTTTCCGCAGTGAACTTCCAGTCAGCATACTCCGATTATGTAAACTGTACGGCAGGGCTGTTACCTGTGAATTTTCGACAGGTTGCCCGCACCGCCATTTTATTCCCTTCAGCGGCGTGGCGACTTTCGGATTCATCCCGGGAACGACTGGAGTTGATCGCGCTGTATGTGCAAAATGACGACAGTGTGAAAGGGATTTATGTCGATGGTCATTCGGATAACATGGGGCGCCGACTTATGAATCGTGACCTTTCTAAGAGACGTGCCGAAGAGGTGACAGCGTTTCTTATAAATCTTGGGCTTGAGCCTAATATGATCATTACCCGCTATCATGGCGAGCGATATCCTGTTGTGAAGAACAACAATCAAGCTAACCGTGACCGTAATCGTCGCGTTACCATTCGATTGGAAAGAAACTAAACATTTTTTGCCTAATATCTCCTGCTCTTTGGATTCCTAAATAAGGGAAAATCCTGCTATAATACCGCGCTTATTTTTTTGAATACCTATCCGGTCATTGTTGGCCGTGTTATTCGCAAGTTGGAGCTTGAGAATGTCCGAGATTAAAAAGGTCGTTCTGGCCTATTCTGGTGGCCTAGATACATCTGTTATCGTTCGTTGGTTACAAGATGAGTACAACGCAGAAGTTGTTACCTTTACTGCTGATTTAGGGCAGGGTGAGGAAGTTGAGCCTGCACGTGCTAAAGCTGAAGCCCTGGGGGTTAAAGAGATCTATATTGAAGATCTCCGTGAAGAGTTTGTTCGCGACTATGTCTTCCCAATGTTCCGCGCGAATACCATTTATGAAGGTGAGTACCTGTTGGGCACTTCCATCGCACGCCCTTTGATCGCTAAACGTCTGATTGAAATTGCGAACGAGACAGGTGCGGATGCCATCTCTCATGGTGCAACCGGTAAAGGCAATGACCAGGTTCGCTTTGAACTCGGTGCTTATGCACTGAAACCGGGAGTTCATGTAATAGCGCCTTGGCGTGAATGGGACTTAAACTCTCGTGAATCTTTGATGAATTATTGTGAAACTCACGATATCGAAGTTGATTACGCGAAAAGTAAGAAAAAGTCTCCTTACTCTATGGATGCAAACCTACTTCATATCTCTTATGAAGGTGGCATTCTGGAAGATCCGTGGGCTGAAGCAGAAGAAGAGATGTGGCGTTGGTCTGTATCTCCAGAGCAAGCGCCGGATGAAGCAACTTATCTAGAACTGACTTATGAAAAAGGCGATATTGTTGCGATTAATGGTGAAAAAATGTCGCCAGCTACAGTGCTTGAATACCTGAATAAAGTAGGTGGTGCGAATGGTGTAGGCCGTTTGGATATCGTTGAAAACCGCTTTGTAGGTATGAAGTCTCGGGGTTGTTATGAAACACCGGGTGGCACGATTATGCTTAAAGCTCACCGTGCTATTGAATCTCTCACTTTGGACCGTGAAGCGGCTCACTTGAAAGATGAGATCATGCCTAAGTACGCTAAAGTTATCTATAACGGCTTCTGGTGGTCAGAAGAGCGCAAGATGATGCAGCAGCTGATTGATTATTCTCAGCGTAATGTAAATGGCGAAGTACGTGTTAAGCTTTATAAAGGTTCTGTTGAAGTTGTCGGTCGTCGCTCAGATGACAGTCTGTTTGATGAAAGTATTGCAACTTTTGAGGATGATGCAGGGTCTTACGACCAGAAGGATGCAGCCGGCTTCATTAAGTTGAATGCGTTACGTATGCGTATTGCTGCAGGAAAAGGGCGTGATCTTTTAGACGATTAAGATCGTTCTTGAAAGAAAAAAACCCTGCACTAACAATGCGGGGTTTTTTGTGGCCCTATCTTGGCTCTAAACTTTGATAATGGCCTGATTTATATGGTACTTTTGCCAGTACCTCTGTGATATAGCGCCTATGGAAATCAACTACTCAGGAAAGTCAGCTCTTATCGTTGACAGCAAGCTTGAAGACCTTGGGTCATTAAGACAAATCCTGAGTCGGATGGGTGTGGGCAGTGTTCAGGTTTCCTCCTCTGTAAATATGGCTTTGAGTCTGATGCGGGAGATTCCTTTTGATCTCTGTTTTGCCTGTTATGACATGGGCAGTAACGAGAAAAATGGCCTCCAATTGCTACAGGAAGCCAAATCTGAAGGGACCTTTAATAACTCCAGTGCTTTTTTTCTTGTAGTATCTCCTGAAAACTCTGAACTGCTTTTTGGTTCATTAGAAAACTCCCCTGATACATATATTTCAAAACCTTATGATGCAGGTAAGGTGCGCTTCAGGCTTGAAAAGCAACTTCGAGTTAAGGGTTCAATCCGCCCCGTTGAGCAGCTTTTAGATCAGGGTAAATACCCAGAGGCCTTAGTTGCTGTTGATCGCCTTCTACAAAACTTTCCAGGACTGAATGTATTTCTTTTGCGCCTTAAAGGTATTGCCTTTCTTAGGATGGGCGAAAGTGAAAAGGCGCGGCTTTTATTTGATCACTTGATTGAACACAGAGAGATGCCTTGGGCTGAAGTGGGTAAAGGCATGGCTTATTTTCAAATGGGGGAGTTTGAAAAATCGCTTAACTGTTTGAATCGGGTGGTTGACCAGCAGCATGTATGTGCTGAGGCCTATACATGGTTGGCACGCGGCTATAAATTGAGGGGTGAGCTGGAGCGCGCTGTTACGTTGATGCGAAAAGCAGTGATGCTACAACCAACTGTTCCTGTATTGCAGGGGGAACTGGCTGAATTGGCTTCTCAGACTGGTGAGTGGGATATATCCAAAGCAGCTTTTCAGCAGGCAATTCGTTATGCTCGATATTCGGTCTTCCAGATTCCTGAAAATTATTTTGGTTTAGCTAGAGCGCTGATTGAGTCAAATATGGGCAGTCTTGACTCTGTCGAGTCTGAAATTATCAGGGTTCTTGAAGATGTTGTGATTGATTTTGCTGAAGATGAAGAGATTATTTTTCGGGCAAAATTAATCAATAGTGACCTTTATCGCAAAGCCGGTCAGCAAGATAGGCTGCAGCAGATGTTGTTACAGACTTGGCGTTTTTTTCAGCGAATGGATTCTGACAATCAATGTAAATGGATTGATATCATGCTGGAAGCCGTTCAGGAAAGCCCCCTATTTGATGAGGTTTCAATTAAGCGCCGTGAGCTCAGTCGTGTCATTGTCGAAATGGAGTGGGGAAAGGCGAATTACACTGCGATGACTTCATATAGAGCAGGTGACCTGGTTCAGGCGTTTAGTTTGTTTTACAAGGCGCATCAGTTGTTACCTGGGCATTCTGGGATTGCTCTGAATTTAATGCAGACGGGTATTGAGTTGCTTAAAAAGGGCGAAAATAGTGTTGAAGTGATGAATAGCCTTCAGGAAGTCATGTCTTTGATTTATTTTGGTGCTCTACCAGATAAGCAACAAGCTCGTTTCTGGGAACTGTCCAGAAGATTGTCTGATCTTGTTCAGGCAAAAGTGTGGAAAGCCGCTGATGATTCTGATGACCCTTTAAGTCAGGAGTTATAAGCCAGTATCAGATAGTGTCGTCATCGATTAAAAATGTGGAGGGTGCTTCAGATTGAGCTTCTTTCGCAGGATTATTATAGTTTCGTGCCAGTTTCCTACCCAATAGCTTTTTCTGTGCCATCTCTGGCAGGTCGGTGAAGAGAATTTGATTTTTTGTAATCAGTACGTCGATCAGATCTTCTAGAATACGGGCGGCACTTGTATCCGTTTTCTCAAGAAATTCCTCGGCTGAAAAATCTTTACCTTCGATTGACAGGAACTCAAGAACTTCCGGATCTTTGATGCTAACTAGTTCTGCGCCTGTTTGAAGGCTTTCAGATAAACTTACAATGCGACCTGCTTCGTTTCTTATGGCGTATAACATATTGATTTGCTACATTAGTTTAGTTTTTTCCACACATAAGTGCATAATAGCATGAGTATCTCGCCCAAAGCGGGCTAAGGTCAAGAATAATGGATACAGCTCAAGATCCACTTTTAGGATGTCTGGTTCATCTGACTAAACAGAATCATAAACCGTTCTCTGCAGAAGTCTTGTGTGATGGGCTCCCCCTTGAAAATAATAAACTCACACCTAAGTTATTTATCCGTGCAGCAAAAAGAGCTGGTTTCTCTGCCCGTGTCTTAACGCGAAAATTAAATGATATATCCCCTCTGGTTCTACCTGCCGTTCTTCTTCTGGAGGATGAAAAAGCTTGTATCCTGCAGGAGTTTGATAAGGAAACAGGTGAAGCTGTTCTTATTCAGCCGGAAAGTGGCGGTGAGCATTCTGTATCCATAGAAACTCTGGAAAAATCATACACTGGTTACGCAATCTTTATTCGCTTGGAATATCGTTTTCAGGAACAGGTTTCCAAGCTTCTGGAAGGCCATAAAGGCCATTGGTTCTGGGGGACAATTAAACGTTCGGCTGCAATTTACCGAGATGTGCTAATCGCGTCATTTTTAATCAACCTGTTTGTGATTGCGAACCCGTTATTTGTCATGAATGTGTATGACAGGGTTGTGCCAAATGATGCCATTGAAACATTGTGGGTGCTGGCAATAGGTATTTTTGTTGTTTACCTGTTTGATTTTGCACTAAAAATGTTGCGATCCTATTTTATTGAGGTGGCCGGGAAAAAAGGTGATGTGATGCTTTCATCATTGCTTTTTGAAAAGGTGCTATCACTCAAATACAGCGCATTACCGCCTTCGGTGGGTTCTTTTGCCAGTAATCTTCGAGAATTTGACAGCATTAAATCTTTCTTAAGTTCTACTACTAATGTGGTTCTGATTGATTTGCCATTTGCGTTTTTGTTCCTGGCAGTGATTGGTTTTATCGGTGGGCCTTTAGTGATAGCCCCAGCTATCGCCATTCCGGTTATTATTCTATTTTCGTTCATTGTTCGGCCGGCACTACGTAAATCGGTAGAGAAAACTTTTGCCTCTAATGCCCAGAAAAATTCTACCCTGATCGAAAGCCTGACAGCCATGGAAACGGCTAAAACGCAGCGCGCTACTTCGTCACTTCAGCTCTCATGGGAGCAGGCGGTTGGTTATATTGCAAAGTGGAGCCTTAAATCGCGGATGCTCTCATCACTTGTGGTTAACTTTGCGTCTTTTGTTCAGCAGATCACTTCTATAGCCATAGTTATCACTGGTGTGTATTTGATTAGTGAGCACGAGCTGACAATGGGAGCTCTGGTTGCTTGTGTGATTCTTTCCGGACGGGCAATAGCACCCATGAGTCAGGTGGCGAATCTGGTGATTGGTTTTCACCAGGCATCTACTGCTTTAAAAGGTCTGAATGAAATTATGGAATTGCCTTCCGAAAGAGAGGAAGGGCAGCAATTTGTGCATCGGGATAAACTTAAGGGTTCTATTGAATTTAAAGACGTCAGCTTTGCTTATCCTGGGCAAGAGCAAAAGGCATTGGACCGTGTCTCCTTTTCAGTTAAGCCGGGCGAAAAGGTTGCCATTATTGGCAGAATTGGCTCTGGTAAAACCACTATCGAGAAGCTGGTACTTGGGTTGTATGAACCAGGAGAAGGGTCAGTACGAATCGATGGCATTGATATGAAGCAAATAGATCCTGTCGATTTGAGAAGGAATTTTGGCTATATGCCCCAGGATATCATGCTGTTTTCAGGTACAGTCCGTGAAAATATTATCATCGGTTCTCCCCAGACTGAAGATGGTCGCTTGGTGGAAGTGTCCAATCTGACGGGAGTAGCTGAGATGGTCAATCGCCACCCTAAGGGGTTCGATATGCCAGTTGGTGAGCGTGGGTCAGGATTGTCGGGCGGGCAAAGACAGACTATAGCGGTGGCACGGGCTTTAGTGCATCAGCCCAATATTCTTATACTGGATGAGCCTACTGCTTCAATGGATAACTCTTCTGAAGAGCAGATAAAGAAAGTTCTAAGTGAGTATTCCAAAGAGCGAACTATGTTAGTTGTGACCCACAAAATGTCATTACTCTCTTTGGTCGATCGAATAATTGTTATGGATGCAGGGCGCGTTGTAGCGGATGGTCCAAAAGATGCTGTGCTGGAGGCTCTGAAGCAGGGCCGTTTGCAGATTCAGAGGTAACGTCAGATGAGCAGCAAACAAAAAGATTTACAGTACATGACCAGCATCAGTGAGGCTATATCGGAGCAGACCCCCGGTGGCGCAAGAGCTCTGTTATGGATGATGGTTCTTTTTATCCTACTGGCGATCTACTGGGCTAGTTGGGCGGAATTGGATGAAATTACTCGGGGCGATGGTGAGATAATTCCTTCAAGTCAGCTGCAGGTAATAGAGACACTCGAAGGTGGAGCGGTTTCTGAAATCTTAGTTCGAGAGGGTGATTTGGTTAGCAAAGGCCAGGTTTTACTTCGAATTGACGATATTCGTTTTTCGAGTTCGTTGAAAGAAAATCAGGTGCGACTATTTGAGTTGCAAGCTAAAGCTGCACGTTTGCGAGCAGAGGCTGATTCAAAACCTTTTGGGGATGATGTGGATTTACCCAAAGAGTATCAATCGATGCTTGAGCAGGAAAAGTTCTTGTATACAACTCGTCAGGAGGAGCTCAAGGCTTCATTAGGGGCTTTGAAGCAGCAGGCAAAACAACGTAATCAGGAACTCAAGGCGGCTCGCTCTCAAGAACAACAGCTTGTTAGAAGCTATAACCTATTGAAACGAGAACTCACCATAACAGAGCCTTTATTAAAGGAAGGGGTGATTTCTGAAGTTGAATTTCTCCGCCTTAAAAGACAAGTGAATGACCTTCGAGGAGAGCTCTCCGGCGTTCGCTTAAATATTCCTCGCATCGAATCAACGTTGGAGGAAACGAAGCAAAATCTGGGTGAGGCAGAACTCCAGTTCCGAAACGCTGCACGCAGGGAGTTAAATGAAGCAGCGGCAGAAATGTCCAGATTAAAAGAAGCGTTAACCGGAATGAACGATCGTATCGATCGGGCAGAAGTAAGAGCTCCGGTTAAAGGTACAGTCAAACAGCTGTTGGTAAATACAGTTGAAGGTGTGGTCCAGCCAGGTGATGAGCTGCTCAATATCATCCCTTGGGAAGATACCTTGTTGGTCGAGGCAAAAATAAAACCTGCGGATATCGCAAATATTTCACCAGGTCAGCCAGCTGTGATTAAAGTTTCAGCTTATGATTTCTCTATCTACGGTGGTGTAGACGCGAAAGTGGTGTTTGTAAGCCCGAGTACAATAATTGATGAAGAAGGCGTGAGCTATTATCTGGTGAGACTGGAAACAAGTCAGCCCTACGTAAAGTCAGCGGATAAAAATCTTCCCTTAATTGCGGGTATGACTGTAAGTGTGGATATTCTGACGGGTAAGAAAACGGTCATGGATTACTTGTTAAAACCAGTTTTGAAAGCTAAAAATAAAGCATTGACTGAACGTTGATAGAAGGTGGTGTATCTATCTGATATTTAAGGCTTGTTTTTAGTTATTAACTAAGTAATGATTTAGAGATGACTGAAAGCCATTTTTTTGATGTGGTTTTTCGGCCCGTAACATAATAATAAGGCTTATTGCTTATAGTGCGACATGCACTCGGCGTAGTTGAGTAAGCAGATACTGGCTAAAAAGAAGATATAAAAATGCAAGTATTCTTGATTGGTAAGCAGCTTAGCGTGCTTGAGCGCTGGAAAGTGTTGTTAAGAGAAAAGCATCCTAGAAACATTGATGTTTCCAATTTATCTCCTTTAGATGTCAAATCTGAAGATTTTCTGATCGTTCACCTCTCTTCTCTTGATCAGGAAACTCGCACAAAAATTTTTAATTATAAAAAACAGCAGGCTTCAACCAACTTAATCATTTGTACTGATGTCCCAAGCGCAGAAGAGGGTATGCAGGTGTTACAGTCCGGCGCTGATGGTTATGTAAATACATATATTACAGAATCATTATTTAAGGAAGTTATTCATGCTGTTACCGCTGGGAATATATGGGCGGGACCTGATTTATTACAAACTCTGCTGAAGAGCCTTCTTCATAAAACACCTGCAGCAGAACAAGCAAGCAGTTCAGTCGGTGGGGAAGAAGTCTTTGACGGTTTAAGTGAGCGTGAAAAAGAGGTTCTGTCTGTTTTGGTTAACGGAGCCAGCAATAAAGAAATTGCCCGGGAACTTGAGATCACAGAACGAACTGTGAAAGCTCATATGAGCTCTATTTTTCAGAAAACCGGTGCTCCTGATCGTATATCGTTGATTCTTTTAGCAAAGGATCACTGACTTAAGTTTGAATGTGGCTGGATAAAGCACTATCAGCTACCATTAAAAGAAAATAAAAGGTGGAATAGTTATGTTCAAGTCAGTAATTGCTGGTGTGGCTATAGGGATGTTGGCCACTGGTACCCAGGCAGCGACTTTAGAGGAGGTCATTGCACAAGGTTTGACTATGAATCCTGATATTCAACGTGCTGTTCATTCCCGAAATGCGGTTTATCAGGAGATAGTCCAGGCAAAATCTGGGTACTATCCAAAAGTGGATTTCGCAGCTGGAATTGGTTACGAATGGACAAATAATTCGAGCACCCGTGCTGGCGGGAATGATGATGTTGAGCTTGATCGTGGCGAAGCTAGTTTAAGCATACGTCAAATGTTATTTGATGGTTTTGCTACTTCCAGTGAAGTGAAGCGACAAACTGCTCGAGCGAATTCAGCAGATCATCGACTCGAAGAGGTTGCTGAGGGGTTTATTCTGGAAGCTTCCAGAAGCTATACAGAGGTACACAGAAGAAGAGAACTTCTTAAACTCACCAAAGAAAACCTTTTTAATCACGTTAAAATCTATGACCAGATCAAACGACGTTCTGAGTCAGGTTTGGGAGCTGCTGCTTCAATTGAGCAGGCTGAGGGCCGATTGGCTTTAGCTGAAGTTAATGTTCTGGCTGAAGAAAATAATTTACTGGATGCTGAGGCAAACTTTTATCGCATTGTCGGTATTGATGCACCTGAAGATCTTCAGTATCCAGAGGTTGTGGATAAGGCTCAGCAAGTAATCCCTGGCGACATTGATAGTGTGTTAACAGTGGCTTATGAAAACAACCCTACGCTTCAGGTTGCCCAGGCTGATTCAGAGGCTGCTATAGCTCAGTACAACGCAGCGAAACGTAATTATTATCCGCGGGTGGATCTGGAAATTGATCGTACTTGGAATGATGATATCGATGGAGTCGATGGAACCAACGAAGATCTGACCGCTATGATTCGTTTGCGATATAACCTCTACAATGGTGGTGCAGATAAAGCGCGAGTTCGCCAGACTCAGCATCAGATTGAAGAGGCCCGTTCTGTGCAGATGAATTCTAAACGAGAGGTTGTGCAGAGCATAAATTTATCCTGGAATGCTCATCAGATTCTGTCGCGACAGTTATCTTTTTTAGAGCAGCATGTTATTTCCAGTACGGCTACGCGTGATTCTTATAAGAAACAGTTTGATATAGGTCAGCGCTCATTGCTTGATCTACTGGATACTGAGAATGAGGTTTTTTCGTCTAAAATTGATCTCACCAACGCTCAGTATGATCATGTAGTCACGCATTTCCGTTTGCTGGACGGTATGGGTCAGTTATTGGAAATTATGGAAATTTCCATGCCAGAGCCAATTATGGGTGATGTAGAAACGGTTCAAACTAAAGAGTCATCTACAGAGGCGGCTCAGTCTTAAGGCTAAGGGATTTAATTCTGTCAGTAATTGGAAATGTGGCGTGGTTTTTATAAAATAGATCAAGCTACTTAACATTAAAAAGGGTTGCTCATCGCAACCCTTTTTTCTTTTATAAGAATTTACATGAAAGCACATAAAATAAGCCAGGCTCCAATCCCAATGCGCAGTGTTGGGCCAATTAAAATTTCTGGTCCTGTATTGGCAGACAAAATTACAGTTCCGTTAGCTACGTATGAAACTCCTCTCTGGCCATCTGTTGGTAGAGGGGCGAGAGTCTCTATGCTGACGGATGGTATCAAAACGACTGTTGTTGATGAGCGTATGAGTCGTTCGATTTTGTTGGAAGCGGATGACGCAGAGGCTGCATTATATGCACTTAACTCTATCAAAGCCCGGATGCATGATCTCAATGAAGTAGTATCGCAAACGAGCCGCTTTGCACGACTGATTGATATGAACAGTCAGATTGTGGCTAATCTTATCTATCTTCGACTGGAATTCACTACGGGCGATGCTTCGGGCCATAATATGGTTACTAATGCAGCGGATAAAATTATCCCCTGGATTTTATCCGAGTATCCTCAACTTCGGTATTCATCCATTTCCGGTAATTATTGCTCTGATAAGAAAGCAACGGCAGTAAACGGCATTTTGGGTCGGGGTAAATATGTTGTCAGCGAAATTCTGATTCCTCGTGATGTTTGTGAGCGACGTTTAAAAACGACTCCCGAAAAGGTAGTTGATCTAAATATCAAAAAGAACCTTATAGGTACTATGGTGGCTGGTGGCTTACGTAGTGCCAACGCCCACTACGCGAATATGCTGCTGGCTTTTTATCTGGCTACGGGGCAGGATGCCGCCAATATTATTGAGGGTTCCCAAGGAATTGTGCACGCAGAGGTACGAGATGGAGATCTGTATTTCTCTTGTACTCTTCCTAACCTGATCATGGGATCGGTAGGTAATGGCAAGGGCATTGACTTTGTAGAACAAAATCTTGCAGACCTAGGCTGCAAGGAAGATCGCGTGCCCGGTGAAAATGCCCGTCGATTGGCTGCTATATGCGCAGCTACAGTGTTGTGCGGAGAGTTGTCATTAATTGCAGCGCAAACCAACCCAGGCGAACTGATGGAAGCCCATCTTAAGCTGGAGCGATAATGCCGGATCAAACTAATGATCGTAAGCTAGAACATATCAGAGCTATTGAAAATGACCCGCTTACAGATCGGTCTAAGCAGTACTTTGATGAAATTCGCCTGACGCACAGAGCATTACCGGAAATCGCTTTGGGTGAGGTGGATACCTCATGCTCATTTCTTGGTTATGATTTGTCTTTCCCTCTGCTTATTTCCTCAATGACAGGGGGCGATCATAAACTGGTTAAAACCATTAACCGGAATCTGGCGATAGCAGCTCAGAAAACAGGAGTCGCTATGGCTGTTGGATCGCAAAGGGTCCTGTTTACGAATCCTGCATCGCGAGAAAGTTTTGAACTGAGAGAGTTCGCGCCAGATGTTCCTTTAATTGGTAATTTAGGCGCGGTCCAGTTTAATTGTGGTATGACCGCAGAGCAGGCGCAGTTCGCGGTAGATTGTTTAAATGCGGATGCTTTGTACCTTCATCTCAACCCGTTACAGGAAGCAGTTCAGCCTGAGGGCGATACGGATTTTTCTAATTTGGGCGACAAAATCTCTCAATTGGCTTCTCAACTGAGTGTACCTGTGATGTTAAAAGAGGTGGGAAGTGGGCTTTCACCCGCTGATATCAAGTTGGGTTTAGCCTCCGGAATCACCTATTTTGATGTTGCCGGTTGTGGTGGTACTTCCTGGAGTCGTATCGAATCCCATCGACGAAGAGACAACGTTGATCTGGGGATTGTGTTTCAGGATTGGGGAATACCTACGCCGATGGCACTAAAGATGGCAAATAACTACTTAGATCGTGCCACCATAGTTGCAAGTGGCGGCTTAAGAGATGGGATTGATATGGTTAAATCTGTTATACTCGGCGCCTCCTTATGCGGCATGGCCGCACCGCTGCTTAAACCGGCCATGCAATCGGCAGATGCAGTGGTAGAAGAGATAGAAAAAATCAAAACAGAATTTAGAACAGCGATGTTTCTGCTTGGCGCACCGGATGTAGCAACTTTGTTTAATAACCGGTCGTTATTGCTAGAGAGTGCAAGCTAGGATCGAGACCCAATAATGTCTGTCGGTATTGACGAAATTAGTTTCTATACTTCCAACTATTTTTTAGATTTGAGAACTCTGGCAGAAGTTCAGCAGATCGAGTCGGATAAATACTACACCGGAATCGGCCAGGAAAAGATGTCCATGGCTGCCCCGGATGAAGATGTAGTCACTATGGCAGCGAATGCTGCGCAACAGGTAATAGATCGAGTCGGTGTAGACTGCATCAGTTCGCTGCTATTCGCTACGGAAACAGGTATAGACCAATCCAAGGCTGCTGGGGTGTATGTACACCGTCTGCTTGGCCTTAATTCAAATTGTCGTGTCGTTGAGCTGAAGCAGGCTTGCTACAGTGCAACCGCTGCAATACAGATGGCCTGTGCCTTGGTCGCACGCCAGCCTGAGAAAAAGGTTCTGGTCATCGCATCAGATATCGCTCGTTATGATCTCGGTACTTCAGGCGAAGCAACCCAGGGTTGTGGTGCTGTTGCTATGCTGATTTCTGCTAATCCAAGATTGGTTGAAATTGACCCGGAAGTGGGGAATCATACGGAAGATGTTATGGATTTCTGGCGTCCAAATTACCGTGCAACAGCCTTAGTTGACGGTAAGTATTCAACTAAGATCTATCTGAAATCATTAAAAAAAGCCTGGGAAAATTTTGTAGATGCCAGCTCTGTGGCGTTTAATGATTTCTCGTATTTTTGTTATCACTTGCCATTCAGTCGTATGGCGGAAAAAGCACACAAACATCTGGCTAAGATCAACAAGGCTGGTTTGACTCTTGAACAGATTGAAGACCAGGTTGAAGATACTCTTCATTACAACCGTATCATTGGTAACAGCTATACGGCATCAATGTATATCGGCCTGAGTTCTTTGCTGGAAAACTGCAAACAAAACCTTGCAGGTAAAAAAGTCGGCTTTTTCAGTTATGGTTCCGGATGTGTATCGGAGTTCTTTTCCGGTACGGTGGTTTCTGGTTACGATAAGTGTTTACACACCCTGAATCACAAGCAGATGCTTGAGTCTCGACAGGAAGTCAGTTACGACGAATACCTGAAACTCTGCAGCTATCCAGACCCTAAGGATGGCGAACACCATGACATCCCGGCATCAACAGCTGGTCGTTATCGTCTTGCGGCTATCAGTGGTCATAAACGTGAGTACGTTGTCTGCTAATGAAGGCTGAGGCCCCAGGTAAACTTATTCTGAGTGGTGAACATTCAGTTGTTTATGGGGGGCCTGCTTTAGCTGTTGCGCTGGCTCGGAAAGTGAGTGTTGTTTTTACACCTGATGCGAGTCAGGAGATTAAAATATACTCGGACCAACTGGGCCAATTTTCCTTCTCTCTAGAACAGTTACCCCAATTCACTGAACAGCTTGATCAGAACTTTTCTGCGTTTTTAAATCATAAATTGCCCATATCTGATGTGCTGTCATCTCCTTTTGATCTGTTGATTTATGTCTTACTTCAACAGGCGAGCAATGTATCTGGTACCTTGCAAATTACGAGTGACATCCCTGCGGGTGCTGGCATGGGCTCCTCTGCGGCGGTGATCTGTGCATTATTGAAGCTCTCTCAACAGATATCTGGCAGAGGCTTGTCTATCGAAGAGTTATGCAGAAAAGTCAGGTATTGCGAACGACTGCAACATGGCCGTGGCAGCGCAATCGATGCCGCTGCTGTAACTTATGCAGGAACGGTTAAAGTATTGGGCGATAGCGTAACTAAACTGCCTGCAGTATTGGATTCAAACTGGTATTTATGGAACAGCGGTTCACCCCTTTCAAGTACGGGAGAGACCGTTGCCTATGTTCGAGAGAGTTTTGAAGGTTCCCCTATCTGGCAGGAATTTACCCAGGTAACAACTGAGTTGGAAGGGGCTTTGTGTGCGCAGGATACAAGCAAAATAAAACGCCTCGTTCGAGCAAACAAAAAGTTATTGGAGCGGATTGGTGTTGTTCCAGATGTTGTTTCAACTGCAATACACCATATAGAAGCTCTGGGTGGAGCTGCTAAAATCTGTGGCGCAGGTTCCGCAGCGGGCGATGCGGGTGGGATCGTGTTGGTTTATCTACCTGAAACGCCGCCATCGAAAATAGAAGCAGAGTTAAACATAAAGCTTGAACCTGTGCTGCTGGCATAGGAGGACTTATAAGTGCAGAAAATCAAAGTATCCGTACCTGGCAGTATTATGCTGATGGGAGAACATTCAGTACTTTTTGGTCATAAAGCCCTCGCTTGTGCAGTGGATAAACGGATAAACGTTACCCTGTCGGCTTTACCAGATCGGGAAGTGCGTGTTGATTCCGAACTGGCATCTTATCAGTCTGATCTTGATCATCTTTCTGATGAACCTAAACTCAGTTTTGTTATCAGCGCAGTTAAATTGTTCGCAGCTAGAGCCCCATCTGGTTTTGAAATTAAGATTCGATCAGAGTTTTCGCACAAGGTTGGCCTGGGTTCCTCTGCAGCCGTCACTGCGGGTGTTGTTGCAGCACTTTCCGCCTTTGTAGGGGATGATCTCAGTCCTGAACATCTGTTTAATCAATCATTGTCTGTCGTTCATCAGGTTCAGGATGGCAGGGGCTCAGGAACAGATTTAGTTGCCAGTATTTTTGGCTCAGTCGTTTCGTACAGGGTTGCTCCCCGTGAAATCACTAGAATTAATAGCCTGCCAGAGATATCTATTTATTACGCGGGTTATAAAACAAAGACCCCTGATGTGTTGAAGAAAGTTGAGCAGCTTTCCCGAAACAATCCTGATATTTATGAACAGATCTATGAGTTGATGGGTAAAGTTACTGAGCTCGCGGAAGTTGCTATCCAGAAACAGGATTGGGCTAATCTGGGGGCTTTGATGAACAATTATCAAGGCTTGATGGATGCTCTGGGCGTTTCAGATAAATCCATCAGTGATATGGTTTACAGCCTCAGGCAGAGTGATCGGGTTCAAGGGGTAAAAATATCCGGTTCCGGTCTGGGTGATTGTGTTTTAGCTTTGGGAAATGATCAAAATATATCGATTCCTTATGAACAAATTCCTGTTGCAGTATCAGAAGATGGAGTGATCATTGAATATAACTAAGCAGGCAGTTATTAACGCTTATATTCCAGAACAACTTGATCCGGGAACGGTGGCTGAGTGTTTTGCACCCAGCAATATCGCGCTCTGTAAATACTGGGGTAAGCGTGATGTAGAGCTCAATCTGCCAATCAATGCTTCTTTATCAATTTCACTGGGTGAGTTAGGTAGTCGTACCAAGATAACTGAGTCAACGAGTGGAGAGGATCAGGTCAGCCTTAATGGGGAATTGCTGGCTTCTGACAGCAAATTTGCGCTTAAGGTGATTAACTTTATTGATCTGTTCAGAAGAGATCTGAAGCAACCGGTAAGCGTAAGTACGGTTAATAATATCCCTACCGCAGCTGGCCTCGCATCTTCTGCCTCAGGCTTTGCTGCTCTAACTCTCGCGATCAATGATTTTTATGGTCTTGGCCTGACATCAGAAGTGTTATCCGCATTTGCCCGGATGGGTAGCGGCAGTGCTTCCCGGTCCATTTATCAGGGTTTTGTTGAGTGGCATAAAGGCAATCGTGAAGATGGTATGGACAGCTGTGCTGAGCAGTTGGATCTGAAGTGGCCCGGTTTCAGAATTGGTTTGCTGAAAGTCGCAACAGGTGAGAAAAAAGTAGATTCTCGAGCCGGTATGCAACGGACAGTGGAATCTGCTCCACTCTATCAATCATGGCCACAGCAGGCCGCACAGGATCTGGCTACGATTAAACGTGCATTGGCAGACCGGGACTTTGAACTTCTGGGGCAGACGGCAGAACAAAATGCGTTGTCTATGCACGCAACTATGATCGCTTCATGGCCGCCTTTACTGTATTGGCAGCCTGAGTCCGTAGCAGCCATGCAACAGGTTTGGGAACTTCGTGCTCTGGGTATTCCGGTCTACCTGACCATGGATGCGGGTCCCAATTTAAAACTATTATTCCTGAATGAGCATGAAACGGATGTCCGTGATGCGTTTCCAGGACTGATGGAATTCGACATAGTTTCACCTTTCGATTAATCCCTGATGCTCCCTTCAGATACTTCGTCGATAAAAGGGTTTGTTTTAACCCGGCAGCAGCAGGATTCAGGTGACGGGGTTCTGCTCACTTACTGGATTCGTAGTGATGAAACGGTCACTCCGGTAAGTGTTGCAGGTCAGGAAGCGGTCATGTTTGTGCTCGATGAACAGGTTGAGCAGATTACTGAACTGTTAAGCCCTATCCGTGATTGGAGGCTGGAAAAGGTTGAACTGACCGACCTTAATTACAAGGGTGTTCATGGCCTTTACTGTAAGCGCTTAAAAACTTTCCGTCAGGTTCAGGATCTTCTTACCCGGCATGATCTGGTGATGATGGAAGAGGATATTCGACATGCAGATCGTTACCTCATGGAGCGATTTGTGCAGGGAGGCGTAGAAGTTAATCAACGGGGTCAGCATGTCCGCTTTCAACCCGCCGAATATGAACCGTCTTTCAGAATTCTCTCAATAGACCTTGAAACCACTATGCGGGCTGACAATATTTTATCAGCCGCTTTTTATGCTGAAGATTTCCAGCTCGTTCTTATGCAAGGCGAGGGAAATGACACAGATATCGTTCGTTATGTTAAAAATGAAAAAGCGTTGTTGCAGGCTTTTATTGGTGTAGTGCAACAGTACGATCCGGATATTTTCATCGGCTGGAATGTGGTTGGTTTTGATTTTCGGGTATTGGATAACCGGGCTAAAGCACATCGTATCCCTTTGACCCTTGGTCGCGACCAACAAACGATGCAGTTGCACGAGTCCGGGCAGGGCAAGCTGTTTGTCCGTATGGCGGGAAGGATTGTGCTGGATGGCATCGATACCCTCAAGGGTGCCACCTATCAGTTTGAAAGCTTTTCTTTGGAATACGTGTCCCGTGAATTTCTTGAACGGGGCAAATTAATCGATCATGTGGATGATCGTGGCGGAGAAATTCAACGTTTATTCCGTGAAGATAAAACCGCCCTTGCTCGATACAACCTGGAAGACTGTAAGTTGGTGTGGGATATCTTCAAAAAAGCGGATCTTATCTCCTACCTGGTCGAAAGGGCTCGTCTAACTGGTTTGCCCCTCGATAAAGTGGGGGGCTCCGCTGCAGCATTTGATAACCAGTATCTGCCTCACCTGCACAGAGCTGGATATGTTGCCCCAGAGTACGCCTCGGGTGTATCAGGTCTGAGTGCCCCGGGTGGTTATGTCATGGACTCAGAGCCGGGGTTGTACCGGCAGGTTTTAGTTCTGGATTTTAAAAGCCTGTATCCGAGCATTATTCGTACTTTTAAAATTGACCCTTATGGTCTCTCCGAAGGATTGCTGGAAGGGGCAGATCCAGATGATCTGGTTCCCGGGTTTAACCACGCCATATTTTCCCGTAGCAAAACCATACTTCCCAATCTGATAGAACAGCTATGGGCAGCCAGAGATCGGGCAAAACAGAATCAGAATAATGCGTTATCCCAGGCAATCAAAATTATTATGAACTCGTTTTACGGTGTCCTGGGATCCAATGTCTGCCGGTTCTATGATCAACGTTTATCCAGTTCAATTACTCTGCGTGGGCATGAAATTCTTACCAAAACCCGGGACTGTATTGAGGAACATTTTGGTTTCAAAGTGATCTACGGTGATACGGATTCGGTATTTGTCTGGCTTGGGGATGATTTTCCCGAAGCAGCAGCAGGTGCAAAAGGTAAAGAGCTGGCCAGCTTTCTGAATGGCTGGTGGCAGGCGCAGCTCGAAAAGCGCTTTCAACTGCCAAGCAATTTAGAAATTGAGTATGAAACACATTACTGCCGTTTTTTAATGCCAACCATACGAGGTTCCGAAAAAGGTACCAAAAAGCGTTATGCAGGGCTGCAAAGAATATCAGACGATACTACTCACATGGTTTTCAAAGGCCTGGAAAATGTTCGTACCGATTGGACGCCACTAGCCAGAGAACTTCAGGAACAATTGTATGAAAGAGTATTCCGAGGGCAAGAGTGGAAGTCACTGGTAAAGGCCAGTGTAAAGGCGCTGATGTCAGGTGAATATGATGACAAACTGCTTTACCGTAAAAGAATACGGCAGTCGTTGGATAAATATGTCAAAAACAAACCGCCACATGTTCAGGCGGGTCTGAAAGCTGAACATTATTATCATAAACAAGGTTTGCCCTGTCCCTACCGTTCCGGCAGTTATATTGAATATATGATCACAGTGAATGGTGCCGAGCCAATTGAATGCGTTCAGTCTGCGTTGGATTATCAGCATTATCTGGATAAACAGATTCGACCTGTGTGTGAAACGATAATGCAGTTTCTAGGGGAGGGTTTTGATGATCTTACGGCCCCGCAGGGGCGACTGTTCTGATTGAATCAGGCTTTGATATCCAGATTCATGCCAAGTGTAGTTACTGCGCCCACTCTGAGTTTGCGGGGTTCGGTTGCAGATTCCAGTAACTGTAATACCTGTTCACCGGTTTGCTCAATCTCTTCATTAGCCATTTCAACGGTTTTAACCGCATGGCTTGTCTCTGTTTTCTGAGCAGAAGCTGCGCTGGCTGATGCAGCAATTTCATTAATTTCCATAACTTAACCTTAGTTTGATTACGACAACGGGCTGTAATCCTTCAGCTTGGGTCACGTTTTTAATGGTGCAATTAAGGCTATCGGCGGTTATGTCTAAGCCTTGAGAAAAAACAAAATTAAAGATGTTTGTGATCAGGATGGGGAGCATTCTTTTTAGTGCTCTCATTGGCGCAGGCGATGAGCTGCCTGCTGGAAAAATAGTTCAGCTTGTGGGAAAAGAACTGCTAGACTCATAACTGGTCTGACCATAATGGAGGGGCGAGTATTGACCACTGAGTCAGATATTCTTAGCCAGAAACTGAGTAGAGAATTGCAGGAACAGATTGTTTTTGGAGTCATTTGCCCGGGGCAAAAATTACCCTCTCAGAGGCAATTATCGACACGTTTTAATATGTCGCGTGCCACTGTCCGCGAAGCACTTCAGGATCTTGAGCTAAAAGGGTTGATTGATACTTATCATGGAGGTGGTTCTGTTTGCCGTAATCCATTGGTATCTTACTTTGAAACGTCCTTGGAAGGTGTAGGGGATAATCTGGATTATCAATTACAAGTTATGGAAATACGCGCTGCATTAGAAGGGGAGGCTGCTTATTATGCGGCTCTCAGAGCGACCAATGAGCAACTTGGGAAAATCGGTCAGGAATATCATGCTATGCAGGAACGAAGCAGTGGTAATACAACGCTTGCCAAAGCTAAGGCTGATTTACGTTTCCATATGATGATCGCTGAAGCCAGTCATAACCTTCTGGTTATTTCTTTCAGTCAGCTGTTTTACAACAGCTGCTTTAATGCGATTTACGGCGTTTTGGACCGTACCCTGAAAAAGTTTGGTCGTTATCCTGACGGTATTCGTTCTCAGCACACTCAGATTTATCAGGCACTATTAGATCGTGATGCAGATCTTGCGCGTAAATTAGCCATTGAGCATATCGAATACACACGAAAACAGTTGGAAGAGGTCGAATAAATTACCATCTGGCGAATTGGGTTGCGACAGCTATGCTGTATCGAGGCGGGTTGTATTGAATTTCTTGGTCAGACCAGTTGAGTTGTTGAGCTTAATTTACCTGATTTCTGCGGGTAGTGTCAGCAAACTATAGGCAGCAAAGTGCGTTGATTCTTAAAAGCTAACAATGTACTTAGCCTTCAAAGATTTTATTTGTCGCCATTATAATAAGAGTACAAGGTGAGTCTGATGTCAGAGAATTATGTTGATGTGGGGAGTAAGCCAGCGCAAGCAATAGAGTGTGTTGATCTTACCGGTAAACGTGTCGGATTATTTGTAACTTGTTTAGTTAACACGATGCGCCCTTCAGTAGGATTTGCCGCTTTAGAATTGCTTGAACAAGCGGGTTGTAGCGTAGAAATACCAGAGCATCAATCATGCTGTGGACAACCGGCTTTCAACTCTGGGGATGATGAAGGTACACGCCAGATAGCTGCTGAAACGATTACGCAGTTTGAGTCATTCGACTATGTCATTGTGCCTTCTGGTTCGTGCGCAGGCATGATCATTAAGAATTTCGCAGATCTTTTTGAAGAACAACCGGAATGGCAAACCCGTGCCCAGGCTTTGGCAGATAAAACTTATGAACTGCTCTCGTTTCTGGTGGATATCTGTAACTTTGTTCCTAAAGGGGTTGAGCTGGAAGGTAGCTACACCTATCACGATAGCTGCTCAGGCTATCGATCTCTGGGTGTCTATGAGCAACCCCGGAAGATGCTTGCTGAGGTTTCAGGTTTAGAGCATAAACCGCTGCATGGTCATTCTGAATGTTGTGGTTTTGGCGGAACATTTTGTGTGAAGTATACCGATATTTCTGATGCCATTGTGGAAGAAAAGACAGAAAATATCCTTGATACACATGCAGATTTCTTGCTTGGTGGGGATATGGGATGCTTGATGAATATGGCTGGCAAGCTTAATCGCGAAGGTCATAAAGATATCAAAGCGCTTCACACTGCAGAAGTTCTGGCCGGTATGGCAACCGAGATTCTGGGAGGCAGCCATGCAGGCAAATAAACCCGAAAATTTCGAACAAAATGTCAGCGAGGCGTTGTCTCAGCCTAACCTTAAGGCCGTGATTCGAAGGACAACAGATAAAGCTGAAGCTAAACGTGCGGAAGCCATTGCCAATTTTCCCGGGTTTGAAAATGCCCGCTTGCAAGGTCAAAAAGTTAAAGACCATACCATCAAGTATATGGCGCATTACCTGGCGGAATTTGAGAAAAACGCCAAAGCACAGGGTGCCATCATTCATTGGGCAAGTACGGCTGAAGAAGCCTCTCGAATGGTACTGGATATTTGTCGTAAGCATGAAGCTAAGCGGGTAACACGCAGTAAATCAATGTTAGGGGAAGAGATAGGCCTTTCCCATGCGCTGGATAATGCGGATATTGATCGTGTTGAAACAGACCTTGCTGAACATATTATTCAGTTAGCAGGGGACCCGCCTTCGCACATTGTCTGGCCGGCCATGCACCGTAGTCGCGAAGATGTGATTAAACTGTTTCGGGAACATCATAAAGATCCAACTTACTCTGAAGAAATAATTGAGCTGGTTAGAAGTGCGCGTCGCGACTTGCGTACTAAGTTTTTAACAGCCGATATTGGTATCAGTGGCTCAAACTTTCTGTTAGCCGACAGCGGCTCAACCTGTACGGTGACGAACGAAGGTAATGCTGAGCTCACTACAACGCCACCTAAAGTACATATCGTAACGGCAGGTATTGAGAAACTCGTGCCATCTATGGCCCATGCGGTTCCACTTCTGCGGTTACTGACTCGTTCAGCAACGGGTGGTGAAATCACCCAATACATTACCTTCCATAATGGCCCTAAACGTCAGAATGATGCAGACGGACCTGAGGAATATCATATAGTGCTGGTGGATAACGGACGCACAAAAATGCTCTCCGAAGGCATGGAAGAGATGTTGCGCTGTATCCGCTGCGGCGCTTGTATGAACCACTGTGTTGTTTATAAACACATTGGTGGGCACGCTTATGGCTCAGTTTACCCAGGGCCGATGGGTTCAGTGTTAACGCCTCACCTTAATAGCCTTAAAGTAGCTAATAAGCAGACCCATGCCTGCACTTTGAATGGCCGATGCGAAGAGGTCTGTCCGGTCAAAATACCTTTGCCGAAGTTATTACGCTCCTTACGAGCGCGGTCGTGGGAGAAAAAATATGAGCCACTGACTAACCGTTTCTTCGTGAGAGCTTACGTTTTTATGGCTAAACGGCCTGCACTGTTCCAGCTATCCAGTAGTTTTGGCGTAATCTTCATGAAGTTGTTCAGCAAAAATGGCTGGATTCGTTCAATGCCTATGACCAAAGGCTGGACGCGAAACCGTGATCTTATTGAGCCCGGTTCGCAAACCTTCATGCAGCAGTATAAGAAAATGAAAAAAGGCCAGAAGTGAGGACGCGGGTATGATCGATAAGCAAACACAAACATCCAGTAGAGAAAAAATATTCGCGGCTATCTCTCGTGCTGAACCGACAGCAGAAGCTGATTTAGGCACTATTGAAGCAGAAGCTTTGGCTATTTTAGCTGAGAGTACGAATGCCCGACCGGAGCTTCTTTCGGATGATGCCGCTGAAGCATTGATACGTCGTGTAGAGAAAGGGCTGGTAATAGGAACGAGCTGTGAGTGTATTTCCGGGTTAGATGAATTACCTGTAACGGTTAAACGCTTTTTAGATAAATATAATCTTCCGGGTAAGCTGAAGGTACAGGAAAAATCTTCACTGCTAGCCTTGGCCTGGGAAGATATCAACATCGATGATGATATTCAGGAAGATAATACGGTTGGTTTATGTTTTGCTGAATATGGTGTCGCGGAAACCGGCTCTTTTGTTGTTCATTCCAATGACAATATGCCGGTGTTGTTAAATTTCCTGCCGCTGTACCTGATTGCTGTTGTGCCAAAATCCAAAATTCTCCACTACATGGATGATTACGCACAAATTGCTAATGACATTGCAGCGGATGGCACTACGCCTAGAAATATGTGTTTAATTTCCGGAGCCAGTGGTACTACGGATATTGAAGGCGTATTAGTTCAGGGTGCGCATGGACCAGAGGTTTTACATTTGATTTTTGTTGAAGACCAGTAAATATTTTTTGCTCTAAACGTGAAAATGCAGGCTTTCGGCCTGCATTTTTGATTAGGTCTGTAGTCTGTAGGGTGGCCTAGGAATACCTTTAACCCCAGTTTGCAGCTTTTTCTGGAATGGTGGCATCATCAAGGCCGTACTGATCCAGAGAGTTCTGTTTGACCTGAATAATAATGTAAACCAGTGATGCATCGGAATTGTTGCGCCAGATACGTTCCCCTTCAGGACTGATTCTGACAATGCTGCCTTCTTTGATATCTAAGGTTTCCCCATCGACCTGCAGTTGTCCCTGCCCCTGAATGAAAATATAGACCTCTTCATTCTGGTGGTGGTTGTGATAGATCGGCATTCCACCTCCAGCCGGCATTGAATTAATTGAAATTTCACAACCGCTCAGGTTCAGAAGATCTTTCAGAAAGAGCTTACCAGGAATCTCCATACCCGGAAGTTCCACCGTGTAATCGGGCCATTGCTGACAAGATCCGGTTTCAATCGCTGAGAAATGTGTACCTGTTTTTACTGTATTGTTAGTCATAATTCACCTCACTACCTACCAATAGGTAGGCTGAATGGTTAAAAAAATAGCCTCTTATCGAGGCGCTATATTTTCGTACGGGTTTTACGTTAATTCTGAATGTAACCCTGCAATGCTCTGATCCAGAAAAGTGCTGTTGCCCGCAGCTCTGGAAATGACCAGCGCTCCCTGCAAAGCAGCAATAATTAAGCAGGCCTGTTGTTCGGCAGTCTTTGTGATATTTAGTTCCTCAGTAGACTGACCTTTTTCGAGTACGGCGGTCAGCCACTCTTGTTGATAACTAAAAAAACGTGACAGAAGGGGGTGAATGCTGGGGTCCAGAGTCAGGATCTCTGCGGATAACATTCCACCCATACAGGCGCGCTCGTTTTCAAGGTTTTGTTGGTACAAGGCAAAGTAGGCATTGAGAGCCTCTTGTGCAGATGCACCACTGTAGCTCTCAAGATATTCCACCAACTGTTCTGTATAACGTTCCATCAACCGGGCAATCAGATCAGTTTTCGTGGCAAAGTGATGGTGTAAGCTGGGTTTGGAAACGCCTACCTCTTTGGCTATATCAGCATAGCTGAACCCGTTCACCCCACGTTGCTGGATGAGTCTCTGAGCAATTTCAAAAATTCTGTCTTTCATATCCATAAATGGAATTTAACCTACCAGTAGGTAGGCGATCAAGATTTATTTTAATCAGTTCTCAGAATGTCTCTTGGTAAAAAGGATATGAGTTAATTATACTGTATAAATAAACAGTATTTTTTGAGGTTGTTTAATGTCTGCTGTATTACTGGCTAAGCATGAAGTTTGTTCAGCGCTTAAGATCCCTTTTTATCTTTCTGCCGTTTCGGCTGGTTTTCCCAGTCCGGCGCAGGACTATGTAGAAAAAACACTGGACCTGAATGAGCTGCTAATCAGCAGGCCTTCCGCAACATACTTTGTGCGAGCGGAGGGTGATTCGATGTTAGGGGCAGGGATACATAGTGGAGACATTTTGATTGTTGACCGCTCTTTAACCGCTAAGCACGAAGATATTGTGATTGCAGCTCTTCAGGGGGAGCTGACCGTTAAGCAGTTGATGCTACATCCGGTGTGTCAGCTGTTGCCGCGTAATCCCCGTTATAAACCTATTGTTCTCAAAGAGGAGAGTGATCTGGAACTCTTTGGGGTAGTCACCAATGTAATTCATAATTTTCGTTAGAGGTTGTTATGAGTTATGCGCTGGTTGACTGTAATTGCTTCTATGTTTCCTGCGAGCGTTTATTCCGTCCGGATTTAAGGCACAAGCCTGTCGTTGTGTTATCCAATAATGATGGCTGTGTCGTTGCAAGGTCTCCCGAGGCTAAAGCTCTGGGGGTTAAAATGGCGATCCCGTTTTTTCAGGTTCGGGAATATGTTGAGCGTGGAGAGCTGTATGCGTTTTCCAGTAATTATGCACTTTATGCGGATCTGTCTGCCCGGGTAATGAATGTCTTGGAGATGTTGGCACCTCAGGTGGAGGTGTATTCAATCGATGAGGCCTTCCTTAATCTGGAAGGGGTTGCGGCGGTAACTGATTTGAACTCCCTGGGGCAGCAGCTGAAAAGTGCGGTGTACGACTGGGTTGGAATTCCTGTGGGTGTCGGCATTGCGCCCACCAAAACACTGGCAAAACTGGCCAACTATGCAGCGAAACACTACCCCAGAACCGGAGGTGTGGTGGATCTGACAGATTTGCGCTGGCAGCAGCGGCTTCTACAGAAAACGCCAGTTGCAGAAGTGTGGGGTGTTGGGCGGCGTAATCTGGAAAAATTAAAAGCGGAAAATATTCATACAGCTGCCGATCTGGCTGCTAGTGATCCTGAAACCATGCGCAGACGTTATTCCGTGGTGATGGAGCGAACTGTACTTGAGTTGAGAGGCATCAGCTGTTTTGCGTTTGATGAGCAGCCGCAACCTAAACAGCAAGTGTTGTGCAGCCGCACGTTCAGCAGTCGGATTACCCAGTTACAACCACTGCGGGAAGCTATTCGTGAGTATGCGGTACGGGCGGCAGAAAAATTACGGGTGGAGAAGCGTCTTGCCCGGCATATCAGTATTTATATTCGTACCAATCCGAATGCGGCATTTGAGGTTAAATACAGTAATGCCATATCTACCCGGTTAGCATCACCCACCAATGATAGCCGCATTATCATGAAGGTAGCGGTACAGTTACTACAGCAGATTTATCGGGATGGTTTTCGGTATATGAAGGCAGGCGTGGTACTTAATGATCTGCAACCTGAAGATAACTATCAGGCCGATATGTTTGCCCCTGACCTGTGTTCGCCCAAAACACTGCAACTGATGCGTACCTTAGATCAAATCAATCAGCGCTTTCAGGGCAGTCTGCAGTTTGCCGGGCAGGGTATGGAACAGAACTGGGCGATGAAGCGGCAGTATCTTTCTCCACGTTATACAACCGATTGGGCAGAATTGAAGAAGGTTCAGTGTCGTTAGGGGAGCGATGGCGGGAAGCTCTTTCCACCCATCGCTCCAGCTATGAGTCGCTCTATTCAGCTACGGCATTCTCATTGACAAGAATCACCTTGCGGTGTGGGAATGGGATTTCAATGTTATTTTCATCTAACGCTTTCTTTACCTGTTCCGGCACTGAATAAAGTATGTCGAAATAGTGCTCACCTTTACAGAAAGGCCTGACAAGGAAATCAACAGAACTGTCATTCAGGGTTTCCACTTCAACAAAAGGAGCCGGATCTTTCAGAATGTGCGGGTGTTGAGCCAGTACCTCATCAATGACTTTACGGGCCGCGTCTATATTTTCGTCATAAGCGATACCGAAGTGCATATCCACACCGCGAATATCATAGTGAGAGTGATTGATAATCTGATCTCCCCAAATCTGACTGTTGGGAATTATAATTTGCTGGTTATCAAAAGTCTGAAGGATGGTGGTGAACATATCTATTTCAGTCACTTTGCCGAATTGACCTGCGGCTGCGATGAAATCATCAACTTTGTAAGGACGGAAGATCATCAGCATTACGCCAGCAGCCAGGTTGGACAACGTCCCCTGCAATGCCAGACCAACAGCGATACCAGCCGCACCCAGCATCGCGACAATAGAGGTTGTCTGGACACCAAATCGGTTTAACACCGCGATTACAACGAAGGCAATCACAGCGTAACGGGCTACGCTACCGAGAAAACGAAAAAGGGTATCATCCAGATGTGGGCTCTTTTTGCTTAAACCAACAATCAGTTTGTAAGTCTTTCCAGCAGCCCATAAGCCAATAAGAAGAATGATAATGGCCAGGAAAATATTATTGGCCCAGGCAATTGCCGAGGGTAGATATTGATTGATATCCAGATTGTCTAAATAGTCCTGCATAGTTTGCTCCCTTTTTAACACTAAGCTTTGATATAGAAAGAATTATGGCTGTTGAGTATGGCACAAATGTCAGGGGAAAGTGGTCGTCAGTTTTGTGGTGAACTTGTCAGGAAAGCATCGCCTCTTGCGTTTATTTCCCCTATAATCCGCCCTCTCGCCCCGTACTTGGTTTGTACGACATCGAGATTTAACGAATTTATGAAGTGGCCTTACGTATGGGTCACCACTGAAGCCAAGGATTTAACATGCCCGTAATTACCCTACCTGACGGTAGCAAACGAGAGTTTGCTAACCCTGTTACTGTTTTTGAAGTTGCCGCTGATATCGGTGCTGGTCTGGCGAAAGCTGCACTGGCCGGTAAAGTTGACGGTAAAGAAGTGGATACCTCCTATACCATTGAAAATGACGCTGACTTGGCGATCATCACCGCACGCGATGAAGCGGGCCTGGAAGTGATTCGTCACTCTACAGCTCACTTGATGGCGATGGCAGTGCAGGAGCTGTTCCCAGGTGCACAGGTAACCATCGGGCCTGTTATTGAAGATGGCTTCTACTACGATTTTGCTTACGAACGTCCGTTTACGCCGGAAGATCTGGAAAAGATCGAAAAGAAAATGGCGGAGCTGACGAAGCAGAACCTACCTGTTACCCGTTCTCTGATGAGTCGTGATGAAGCGACTAAAATGTTCGATGAGATGGGTGAGAAGTATAAAGTTGAATTGCTGCAGTCTGTTCCAGATGCTGAAGACCTGTCTTTTTACTCGCAGGGCGACTTTATCGATCTCTGCCGTGGCCCACATGTGCCCTCAACCGGTCATATCAAAGCATTTAAATTGATGAAAGTTGCTGGCGCCTACTGGCGTGGCGATTCAAATAACGAAATGCTGCAGCGTATTTACGGTACTGCATGGGGTGATAAGAAAGCACTTAAAGCTTACCTACACCGTCTAGAAGAAGCTGAAAAGCGTGACCACCGTAAGCTCGGTAAACAGTTGAACATGTTCCACCTGCAGGAAGAAGCACCGGGCATGGTGTTCTGGCATCCGAATGGTTGGACTTTGTACCAACAGATCGAACAATACATGCGTCAGAAACAGCGTGCGCATGGCTACGATGAAATTAAAACACCGCAGGTTGTAGAGCGTAGCCTGTGGGAGAAATCCGGTCACTGGGATAAATTCTCTGATGAGATGTTTACGACACACTCAGAGAACCATGATTTTGCGATCAAACCGATGAACTGCCCATGTCACGTTCAGGTATTTAATCAGGGTATTCGTTCATATCGTGATCTGCCTTTGCGTCTGGCGGAGTTTGGTTGCTGTCACCGTAACGAACCATCCGGTGCATTACATGGTATTATGCGTGTCCGTGGTTTTGTTCAGGACGACGCGCATATTTTCTGTGCAGAAAACTCTATTCAGGAAGAAGTCGCTCGTTTCATCACTTTCCTTGATGAAGTTTATGAAGACTTTGGTTTTACTGAAGTCATCTACAAGCTTTCTACACGCCCTGAACAGCGAGTGGGTTCTGATGAAGTCTGGGATAAAGCTGAGAAAGCTTTAGCTGATGCTTTGGATGCTGCAGGACTTGAGTGGGATGAGCTGCCAGGTGAAGGGGCTTTCTACGGTCCTAAGATTGAATTTTCTCTGAAAGACTGCTTAGGCCGAGTATGGCAATGTGGTACTGTTCAGGTTGATTTCTCAATGCCAGGTCGTTTGGGTGCACAGTTTGTAAATGAGCAGGGCGAGCGTGAAACACCGGTGATGTTGCACCGGGCAATTCTGGGTTCATTTGAACGTTTTATTGGTATTTTGATCGAAAACTACGCAGGTGCATTGCCAACTTGGTTGGCTCCTGTACAGGCCGTTGTGATGAATATTACCGACAAACAAGCAGAATATTGCGAAAAAGTTGTCCAAAATCTTGAAAATAAAGGTTTCCGGGCCGAGTCGGACTTGAGAAATGAGAAGATCGGCTTTAAAATTCGCGAGCGAACTTTACAGAAGGTACCTTACCTTCTTGTAATAGGCGATAAAGAAGTTGAGGCAGGAACCGTAGCTGTTCGAACTCGTACAGGTGAAAACCTGGGCTCAATGCCTTTAGATGAATTTATAAACCTTCTTGGCAGTGATGTCGCCAGGAAAGGTCGTCAGGACTAATAAAAGTCTCGAATCGAAGTCAGGAGATACCACCATCAGGCGTGATAACAGAAGGGGCGCTCGCAGAGAAGAGCCCATGATCAATGAGAACCTACTGAAAGTAACTAAACAGTGCAGGCTTATTGGTCCAGACGGAACACAGATAGGCATCGTACCGGTAAATGACGCTCTTGTGGCAGCGCAAGAAGCGGGACTTGATCTGGTGAAAATTTCTGAAGCTGATCCCATCGTTTGTAAAGTGATGGACTATGGCAAGCATCTCTATGAGCTGAAAAAGCAAAAGAATGAAGCCAAGAAAAAGCAGCATCAGGTCCAGATTAAGGAAGTGAAATTCCGTCCTAATACGGAAGAAGGGGATTATCAGGTAAAACTACGCAACCTGATACGTTTCCTTGAAGCAGGGGATAAAGCCAAGATAACACTGCGTTATCGCGGTCGTGAGATGGCCCATCAGGAACTGGGTATGCAATTACTCCAACGTATTGAAAAAGACTTGGAAGAAATGGCTACCTGTGAGCAGCGTCCTAAGATGGAAGGTCGTCAACTGGTCATGGTCTTAGCTCCGAAGAAGAAAAAGTAACTCGTTACTTTCCTTGACCCGTGACTGACTTGTTAAAAGTCGGCTGCGGGTTTTGTCGTTTGTTTCGTGTGAAAAAAATTAAACGAATGCGTGGGGAATTTTTGTTATGCCAAAAATGAAATCTAATAGTGGTGCGGCTAAGCGTTTTAAAAAAACCGCTAACGGCTTCAAACACAAGCAGTCTTTCACTAGTCACATTCTGACTAAGAAATCTACCAAGCGTAAGCGTCAGCTTCGCCCTATGCTGCAGGTTCACGCTGCGGACAAGGCGTTGGTTCGTCGCATGCTGCCTTATATTTAATTGATTTGTTAGTAACAGAATTTAGAGGAAGAAAGACATGGCTCGCGTAAAACGTGGTGTTATAGCTCGTCGTCGTCACAAGAAAGTCCTGAAAAAAGCAAAAGGTTATTACGGTGCTCGTAGCCGTGTATTCCGCGTTGCTAAACAGGCGGTTATCAAAGCAGGTCAGTATGCATACCGTGACCGTCGTCAGCGTAAGCGTCAATTCCGCGCACTGTGGATTGCACGTATCAATGCTGGTGCTCGTATCAATGGTTTGTCATACAGCCGTTTCATTGCTGGTCTGAAAAAGGCTAACATCGAAATCGACCGTAAGGTTCTGGCTGATCTGGCTGTTCACGAAGCTGGCGCATTTGCTGCAATCGTTGAGAAAGCGAAAGCTTCTCTGGCGTAAGTATGCACCCAGTGTCGTGTAAACGACTATTTTGAAATAGGGGAAGGGTGCAAGCTCTTCCCCTATTTTTTCGGTTTTTTTGTTCAGATTTTAAATGTTGAATTTTGAGCAAAGTGACTGATTTTATATCTTTAGATTGTAACTCCTTCTATCTCGGAGCCGGATAATGGAAAACATTCAAACCCTGCTGACTGCAGGTGAAGAAGCCGTAGCACAGGCAACTTCCACTCAAGAACTGGACGAAGTGCGTGTCCAGTATCTGGGTAAGAAAGGTGAGTTGACAGCATTACTGAAAGGGCTGGGTAAACTTTCCCCTGAAGAGCGTCCACAGGCAGGTGCCAAGATCAATGAAGCGAAACAAGCGCTTCAGGTAAAGATCAACGAGCGCAAAGATACTCTGGAAGCTGCAGCGCTCGAAGCTAAGCTGTCCGCTGAAACCATCGATGTAACCCTGCCAGGTCGTGGTCAGGAACTGGGTGGCCTCCATCCTGTCACCAAGACCATGGAGCGTATTGAAGAGTTTTTCGCGAGTATTGGTTACAACGTTGAGGAAGGTCCTGAGATAGAGGACGACTACCATAACTTTGAAGCACTGAATATTCCGTCGCACCACCCGGCTCGTGCGATGCATGATACGTTCTACTTCAATGCCAATACGCTGCTGCGTACACACACTTCCGGTGTTCAGGTACGTACTATGGAAACTCAAAAGCCGCCATTGCGTATTATCTGCCCAGGCCGTGTGTATCGTTGTGACTACGATCAGACTCACTCGCCTATGTTCCATCAGGTAGAAGGTCTTATTGTCGACAAAAATATCAGCTTTGCCGATCTGAAGGGTACTCTGGAGCAGTTCCTGCGTGCTTTCTTTGAAGAAGATGTACGTGTACGTTTCCGTCCTTCATATTTCCCATTTACTGAGCCTTCCATTGAAGTAGATATCGATCGTGGTGATGGTAAATGGCTGGAAGTACTAGGCTGCGGCATGGTGCATCCAAAAGTATTTGAATACTCCGGTATTGACCCGGAAGAGTACACTGGCTTTGCTTTCGGTATGGGGGTAGAGCGACTGGCGATGTTGCGTTATGGCGTAAACGACCTGCGTTTGTTCTTTGAAAACGACCTGCGTTTCCTGAATCAGTTCAACTGATCAAGGTTTTTGTATAGCGGTTATTAACAGAATTCTCGGGAAAGCATAATGAAATTCAGTGAAAATTGGTTACGTGAGCTGGTAAACCCTGAAGTAGATACACAGGGTATTGTTGATCAGATCACAATGGCAGGTCTGGAAGTAGACGAAGTTGATCCGGCTGCAAAAGATTTCTCCGGTGTAGTTGTTGGTGAAATCCTGACAGCGGAACAGCACCCAAATGCAGACAAACTACAGGTTTGTAAGGTAACAAACGGTACCGAAGAGTTTCAGGTAGTCTGTGGTGCGCCGAATGCGCGTGCTGGCCTGAAAACGGCTTTTGCCCAGGTAGGAGCGGTATTACCTACTCCAGACGGTAAAGAATTTAAGATCAAGAAAGCTAAACTGCGTCAGGTAGAATCCTTTGGCATGTTGTGCGCCGAAGATGAGCTGGGTATTACAGAAGATCATGGCGGCATTATGGAATTGTCTGCCGATGCCCCTGTGGGAACATGTATCCGTGAATACCTCAGCCTTGATGATCAGATCATAGATGTTGATCTGACGCCAAACCGCGGTGATTGCCTAAGTATTTCAGGTTTAGCGCGTGAAGTTGGCGTTCTTAATAAAGCACCAGTGACCTTTGTCGCGGATAATGAAACGGCTGCGGTTATTGATGATACCTTCCCGGTTGAATTAAAAGATGCTGCAGACTGCCCGCGTTATGTTGGTCGTGTGATTCGTGGCATTAACCCACAGGCTGAAACTCCATTATGGATGACGCAAAAGCTTGAGCGTTCAGGTGTTCGTGCAATTGATCCAGTCGTTGATGTAACGAACTATGTGCTACTGGAGCTGGGTCAGCCAATGCATGCCTTCGATCTGGATAAGTTATCTGGTGGTATCGTTGTGCGTCGTGCTGAGCAGGGCGAAAAGCTGACACTGCTGGATGGTCAGGAAGTTGAACTGAACGCAGATACTCTGGCGATTACTGATGCCAGCGGTCCGATTGCAATGGCTGGAATCATGGGTGGCGAACCCACCAGTGTTACCGCTGAAACTCAGAATATCTTCCTGGAAAGCGCGTTTTTTAACCCGATTTCAATTGCAGGCCGTGCCCGTTCTTATGGTTTGCATACGGATTCTTCTCACCGCTTTGAGCGTGGTGTTGACTGGCAGCTTCAGACCCGAGCAATCAACCGTGCAACAGAATTGTTACTGGAGATCGTTGGTGGCGAAGCAGGCCCGGTAGTTGAAACAGCCAACGCTGACGAGCTGCCTGCAGAGCGTCAGGTTTACCTGCGTCACAGCAAAGTAAACAGCATGCTGGCGTTTGAAATGCCCGCTGCAGAGATTGAAGAAATTCTCACGCGTTTAGGTTTGGGAGTTGAAAACACATCAATAGAAGGTGAATGGCATATTTCAGTGCCATCCTATCGCTTTGATATCGCAATTGAAGTGGATCTGATTGAAGAGTTGGCGCGTGTTTATGGTTATAACAATCTGCCAGTACGTACACCAACGGCTTCCATGCCAATCAAAGAGAAAGACGAATCTAAAGTCTCGATTCATAATGTTCGCCGCACACTGATTTCACTGGGTTACCAGGAAGCTATTACCTACAGCTTTATTGAAGCCGGTTTGCAGAAACAGTTTGACGACAAATACGAAGGCATTGCTCTTGCTAACCCAATCTCAGCTGAGATGGCTATTATGCGTACCAGCATCTGGCCTGGCTTGGTTAAAGCGCTGCAGTATAACCAGAATCGTCAGCAGGGCCGTGTCCGTATGTTTGAGTCTGGCCAGCGTTTCCTGCCATCCGATAATGGTGAAATTGTTCAGGAAAATGTCATTGCTGGTCTTATTTCAGGTGGTCGTGATCCAGAAGGCTGGAATGCTGGCAAAGAGCCAGTAGATTTCTTTGATATCAAAGGTGATCTGGAACAGCTATTGGCACTAGGTGGCGCAGCGGAACAGTTTAGTTTTGAGTCAGATCGCCATGTTGCTCTGCATCCTGGGCAAAGTGCTGCAATTAAATTCGGTGGTGAGACCATTGGTTATATGGGTGCTCTGCATCCGAATCTGGTTAAAGATCTTGGTCTGAATGGATCGGTTTACCTGTTTGAGATTAACCGGGCTGCTCTGTGCCAGGGTAAAGTGTCAAAATACACTGAAATTTCTAAGTTCCCAGAGTCTCGTCGCGACCTGGCCTTAATTGTAGATGAGCAGGTTGCGTTTGATTCTATACGTCAAATTGCAGAGACTCAGGCAGGCGAATTCATCAAAAATGTCACTCTGTTCGACGTATATCAGGGCCAAGGCATTGAAAAAGGTAGAAAAAGTCTGGCTCTGGGCTTGACGTGGCAGCATCCTTCGCGCACTCTTAATGATGAAGAAATAAACACCGCTACGGATGCGGTTATTTCTGCACTGGCCATTGAGTTTAGTGCCTCATTGCGAGAGTAAGCAGCAAAGGTGAGTTATCATGGGCTCGTTAACTAAAGCAGAGATGGCGGAACGCCTGAACGAAGAACTGGGCTTGAATAAGCGTGAAGCCAAAGAGATGGTGGAAACGTTTTTTGAAGAAATTCGAGCCTGCCTAGCAAGTAACGAGCAGGTAAAACTGTCCGGCTTCGGCAATTTTGACCTTCGAGACAAAAGGCAAAGGCCGGGCCGGAATCCAAAAACCGGGGAAGAGGTACCGATCTCAGCACGACGTGTTGTCACCTTCCGCCCTGGTCAGAAGCTGAAGGATCGAGTCGAGACCTATGCTGGAGACGGAGAAGAGTAGCGACTCGAACCCCATCCCGGGAAAACGCTATTTCACTATCGGCGAAGTTGCAAAACTTTGTGATCTCAAAACGCATGTATTACGTTATTGGGAAAAAGAGTTTAGCCAGATTTCGCCTGTCAAACGTAATAATCGCAGGTATTATCAACGCCAGGACGTTATTTTGATCAGACAGATCAAAAGCCTACTGCATGATCAGGGTTATACCTTGAGTGGTGCCAAGCAGTACCTCTCTGGTGAAAATCATGAAGATGACCAGAGTCAGTACAAGCAGCTTTTACGGCAAACCATTACAGAGCTGGAAGATATTCTGGAGCATCTGAAGCGAACCTGACGTAACTCTGAAGGTAAAAAGCTTCAAAACATCAATACGTTAGGATAATATACCTGACCTCAACAGATTTGCTGACATCGGTGTGTAGCGCAGCCTGGTAGCGCATCGTCATGGGGTGGCGAGGGTCGGAGGTTCGAATCCTCTCACACCGACCAATAATTAAAATACCGACCCTGGGTCGGTTTTTATTTATTGTAATGGCAGGATTCGTTCGAGCCGAGCGAAGCGAGACTGCGTTGCGGCAAGCAACGACCCGGAGGGCGAGGAGCGGAGTGACGAGTAACTCCTCTCACACCGACCAATAATTAAAATACCGACCCTGGGTCGGTTTTTTGTTATATGGGCAGCTATCTTTAGAAAATATTTCATTGACCCAAAATTCATCGCCCTGTAATCAGGTAGCACTTGCATTGTTCTACTGTTGATTTGCTATAGTTTGATTAAATTTAAGTGTTCGAGGTATCGCTAGTGAACCAAAGAAAACTGATTATTCTGGATGATGAAGAGATGATGCTTAAGAGCCTGGAAAGGCGGTTTAAGTCAGAAACAGATCAATATGATCTGCATTGCTTTACATCGATTAAGGACGCTTTGGCCGAACTTGATCAAGGTGAATGTTATGCATTTATCACCGATGTGAGAATGCCTCAGCTAAGTGGCGATCAGGTCATTGGTTACATTAAACAAAAATACCCGGACCAAAAGTGTCTGGTGATTACGGGTCAGGCAGAAAAAGCTGAACTTCAACGAATTGCCAAAGTCGGAAATGTCGGCAGTATTTTGTCGAAACCTCTGGATTTTGAGAACCTTTTGGAGGCATTGGATCTTTTGTCGGTGCCGACTGAAGATGATAAGGGTGATGATTAATTAATGAGTAGATCTGATTTCAATATGGCCGCTGTGATTCTGTCCGGAGGGCAGGGGAGCCGTATGGGAGGTCAGGATAAAGGACTGATTCTGATTGATGGGCGACCCATGGTGATGCGGGCGCTGGAGCTAGCAGCCCGATTTACCCGTACATTTGTGATCAGCTGCAACCGTAATCAATCAACCTATTCGCAATTTAAATGCAAACTTATTGCGGATCAGCTTTCTGACTTTCAGGGACCTCTGGCAGGTATTCATTCAACCCTGTCTCATTTTGAACAAGAGTTTTCACATCTATTGGTTCTCCCTTGTGATACACCATGGCTTAACGAAACGTTGTTAGCTGAGTTGGTTACTGCCGCGCAGAATAACCCTTCCAGTATCTGTTACCTTGCCACTAAAGATCGTCCACAATTTCTTCACGCAGTTATACCTGCGGCGTTAACCTCAAGCCTGAATAGTTGGTTAGAGAGTGGAGAGAGGGCAGTTTATAAGTGGTATCGTCAGCACCCGGTTGTCGAGGTGAAAGTGACGGATATCTCTGAATCACTTCGCAATATCAATACTCAGTCTGATGTGCAGTAGATTTCATTTTTATGTCGGGTCTAGAACACGGTCAAATTTGGATTCTTTAGATTTCAATAGGTTACAGGAATGTATCCAGATAGGTTTCTAGGATAAGTCTTAGCTAAGATGGTATTTTCCCAAATAGGTATTGAATATCAATTAGTTATTATTAATTTATAACGGTTAATCTGGTGCTCATTAAGGCATCCCAAATTATCTACATAGCTCTCTTCTAGGAAAAACTTCTTGAGTCATTGTTACTTGACCTTCCAGTTACTGGAGGGTCTATGTTCAAGATAAAGGTTTAAGAAGTAATTGTTTTAATTGCTTGAAACTGAAAAGCTTATCTAAGGAGAGAATGATGAAAAAATTACTAGTCAGTGCCTTAACTTTGGCAATGTTGAGTGCTCCTGCTTCTGTATTTGCTCACCAAGGTAATGGCGAAGTATCAGCAAAAGAAATGGGGAAACGCTCTCATATGATGCAGATGCATGAGCATATGGGAAAAACAGAGCAATTGATGGAGAAAATAAAAAAAAATCCAGAACCAGAAAAACGCCAAATGCTCATGCATGAGCATATGAAAGAAATGCGAATGGGGATGGATATGATGAATGATTCTGGGCATATGATGGGTCAAGGGAAAAAAAGTGATACCAAGCCTTGCCCTCACATGGACAGTCGCATGGATATGATGGATGAGCGCATGGGGATGATGCAAAAAATGATGCAGCAGATGATGGAGCACCAATCTCAGCGTGATATGCCAATGCATCGTTAGTTGTTAGATAAAGCGGTGGGGTATTCCTTACCGCTTTATATGAAGAGGTGTAACATGAGCATAAAAAAAGTCTCTGCTATTTTTAATGGGATGGATCGTAAAAAATTAGAAAAGGCTTTACTGCAACACGGCGTTATTGGATATACACTTCACCAAGTTAGTGGCCATGGTGTTTATAACGCGATTTACGGTCAATCTGAATTGGTAGATCATCTGCAAATAGACATATACACATCCAGTGCTTACGCACCTGCCATAGCAGAATTAATTGTAGACACAGTATCTGTAAATGCTGATAGTGAGGGTTTAGTTGCTATATTACCTGTGGATGACCTTTTTTGGATTCATGCAAAAACTAAAGTACAGGCTGAAGAGTTTACCTGGAAGAATAAATAGCAAGGTAACGCAGTTTAAATGAAGACTACATTTATTGCTTTTTGCCTAATCATCACTGCACTTGCAATGCCTTTGCAGACCTATGGTATAGAGCTGCCTAGTCACTCGCATGAGCAGGGTATAGGTCTTGATGATCATCACCACAGTGATGGTTACATGGACTCCGATTGCCATTCGGGCCACTTTTGGCTCACTGATAGCCCGCTCAATGCTTGTCCCGATTCCTTAAGTGGAGAACTTATTGATTCCTCATCTAATTCCTTAAATGATTACTATCTGGCAGTTGAGCCACCCCCTCCCAAATAACTGCATTGCTAAAAGTGGTATTTCAGTAGTTTTAAAAAATTTATGAGGGACAGTTATGTTTAAAAAAACACTATTAACTTTTGGGGTGTCGGCATCTTTAATTGCATATTCGGGCGCAGTTTCTGCACACGGTGGTGCAACAGGTGTAGTTAAAGAAAGAATGGATTCAATGGAAGCGATGAAGGATTCTATGAAAATCGTTTCGGATATGTTCAAGGGAAAAACTAAATATGATGCTGAGCAGGTTAAGCAATCCGCTAAGGTCATACAGAGCCATTCTGGTGAAGCTCTAACCTCGCTTTTCCCAGACGGAAGTTTGAAGCATCCTTCAGAAGCTAAAGCTGACATTTGGAAAGAATGGGATAAATTTTCCAAACTAGCAGAACATTTAGATGTTTTAAGTGAAGGCCTTTATCTGGCTGCAGGCAACGTCACCAGCTCCGAAGAAAAGGGTAATTCTTCTATGATGGGAAATGGGCATATGATGGGAAGTGACCATATGATGGGTAATGCTTCTATGGTTGGTGGTCATATGGTCCACACAGCTGAAGAGTATGGAAACATGCCTGTTGAAATGGTTTTTAAAATGCTTACGGATAATTGCTCATCTTGCCATACGGATTACCGTAAAGAGAAAGATAAATGAAGCGCATTTGGATCTTTGTCCTGATATGCATAGCATTCTCTATTATTTTCATCAGTGTTCAACCGAATACATCAGCATCAATGCATTCTCTCGAAGGGCTTAAAGGTGATGTAAGCAGAGGTGCGTATCTAGCTAGAGCATCAGGATGTATTGCTTGCCATACAGATATTAAAAATGGAGGTGCTCCTCTTGCTGGGGGAGCACCGTTAAAAACACCTTTCGGGACTTTTTATGGCCCCAATTTGACGACTGATAAGGTCCATGGAATTGGGAGTTGGTCCGTTGACGACTTCGCTAAAGCTTTAAGGCAGGGAAAGAGCCCTGAAGGAAATAGTTATTATCCAGCATTTCCTTACACGTTTTATACAAAACTGAATGATCAGGATATTGCAGACTTATGGGCTGCATTCAAAACTGTGCCAGCTAATGCTCAAACAGCACCTAGCCATGACATCAGCTTTCCATTCAACGTGCGAAGCTCATTATCTATATGGCAATCACTATTTTTTGAGCAAGGCAGGTTCAACCAACTTTCTATTAAAGATGAAAAGTATGTCAGAGGAGCCTATCTGGTAGAAAGCGCAACTCACTGTGGGGCATGCCATACAGCTAGAAACCTTGTAGGTGCCTTAAAAAATGAGACCCCTTTTACTGGTTCTCAATCTTTATTAGAGGGTGAAGGTAATGTGCCGTCGATTACACGTGAGGTGCTACGTGAGAAAGGTTGGACAGAACAGGATCTCTCATACGCATTGAAATCAGGCGTGAAGCATGATGGTGATGTGTTTGGAGGCAGTATGGGTGAAGTGGTACGTGATGGTACTGCATTTATGCAGAAGAGTGACTTAGACGCTATTGCCTATTATCTTTTCAATAGAGAGTAGCGGCATTTAATAAACAGCCCTCATATAGAGGGCTTACTTATACTGGACAAGCAATATCATTGATCTACGTTCTTGACGTTACATAGTCCATCTTATATACATGTCATTATGAATATTAAACGCTTTGTCTCAAGCATTGTTATGGTGATGTTTTTGCTGGGTAGTCTTCAGTTGGTGTTCGCGGATGCGTCTCCAGTTGGACATGACTCCAGCCAAATACATGCTATGGAAATGCATCTGGTCGATGATCAGGTGGGAGATGTGGATTGTTGTCATGATGACATAGGTTGTGACCTTGAAGGCCTATGTGGCGGACATTTATGTTCTGCTATTCAATCCATGATTAGCGTTGATATGAGCATTAAGGAGCAATTTGTTCTCAGCTATGTGAACAATATAGGTTCTTTCCAAATCCGCCTTAAAGACAGGCCCCCGCAACTTCTGATTAGCTAATCAGGAGTGTCTGACACTTCCTGCTATTACTTTGTGGCCGCAACTATTGTGTTGTGGAAATTGTAATACCGTTAGGAGTGTAGCAATGAATATTTCACAAGCTGCCAAATTTACTGGGCTATCCAGTAAAACTATTCGCTTTTATGAAGAGAAAGGGGTTATTCCCAAGCCTAGCCGTTCACAAAATGGATATAGGCTCTATTCGGGTGAGCAATTGTTAATTCTGGGCTTTATTAAAAATGCACGATCTTTAGATTTTTCACTCGACGAATGTAAAGAGCTACTTGTGCTAATGCAAAGCCAACATAAGTCTTCGGCAGAAGTAAAAAATAGGGTTCTAAGAAAACTGGACTGTATTAATGAGCAGATCCATCACTTGGAAGAGGTAAAGTCTGTCCTAATTGAGCTCAGTAATTCCTGTCCAGGTGATGGAAGTGATAAGTGCCCCATATTAGAAGCTCTTTTGAAAGAACAGCAGAGAAGCAGTCTGCAATAAAGAATTAAGGATAAGAATTATGATTCGCAAAATGAGTATTTTTTTAATTGCTATCTATGCTCAATTCACAATCGCTGGAGAGCCTGTCTGGTTAGAGGGTAAAACAGCGGCAGTGCATGAAATTGATGTTTATCGCAGTGAAAGTTGTGGATGTTGTAAAACATGGATCGAACATCTTAAAGAGCATAACTTTGTGGTGCGTGACCACGTAATGAATGATGTGACTCCGTTAAAAGAAAAACTTGGAATCCCTCAACAAGGATATTCCTGCCATACAGCCAAAATTAATGGAAAGGTTATAGAAGGACACGTGCCCGCTCAGGATATCAAAACCGTATTGTCACAACCCTCTATTAGATTACTGACCGTACCTGGCATGGTGTCAGGTAGTCCAGGAATGGATATGTCAGGAGCTCCTAAAAATGAATTTAAGGTATTTGCCTTGGATGAGACAGGAAAAGTAAGCGTGTACAACAGTTATAAGAACTACTAATTGGAGGTGCTTTATGTTTAATTTTAATGAGATGTTTTTTCCTGGTATGCACGGATTTGGCATGATCTTTTGGTTAATTATCTTTTGTGTGGTGGTCTGGTTAGTTATTAAGATGTTTTCAGGTAGTGATAAGAAGGTTAGTGCCCGTGAAATACTGGATAGACGCTACGCTGATGGAGAACTATCATCCGACGAATATCTTAGAATGAAACAGAAGTTGAATGAATAAAATGGTTAAATTTCTGGGTATTCTTATGGCAGTATTTTTTATTACCGCCTGTTCCGATAAGGAAGCTACTGTGGAGGGGCGCTGGTATACCCCTTCACAAGTTTCACTAGGGAAGCAAGTATTCATTGAAAACTGTGCATCCTGTCATGGAGCTGGCGCTCAAGGAACTAAAGAGTGGATGAAACTCTTGCCTGATGGTAATTATCCACCACCGCCTTTGAACGGTACAGCACATGCCTGGCACCACCCTCTTAAGGGGTTGAAGGTGACCGTCAAAGAAGGAGGAGCTAAGTTTGGAGGTGTGATGCCTGGCTTTGGTTCTAAGCTTTCAGAAATGGAGCAAGAAGCAGCAATTGCGTACTTTCAAAGCAAGTGGTCTGTAGATATTTACAAGATGTGGTTAGATCGAGGGGGGCTATCAAAGTGATTTATTTCCCATATAGAGCAACTAAGGTGTATTCCCCAAATATGGTTCAATTCGCATGGTCTTGATACTCTAAGAACCCTTATAAAAGGGTGTTTGCTTTTGAAGTAATTTATCAGTACCACCTTCAATAGGATTTCTTGATCATTCTTATCCTCTAATAATTTTCAGTAGCTTAGGGAACCTACGAATAAGTCCCGAACGCCTCTGGCTATCAGAGCGATTCAAAATCTAGGCAAGGCTTCAAAGGCATACTGGTTGTATGTCGAGAAGCGTTAACGAAGAGTTTGGGTCGCTTTGAAAGCCCCGGAGGGTGACCACTAAAACGGCTTCCTGCTTTGTCAGGTAGCTTGGAAAGGACCAGTCATCACACTGCGCTACCTTTCTCGCATTAAGCCGTTTTATTGGCCACAGAGAAAGTTCGGGACTTGTTCGCAGGTTCCTTAGTTAATACTTGCCTTCTAGGCTGGAAGCCAAGTTGGAACTCAGTTCCAGTACCAACTACATCCCACATTTTACTCATAATCTGTATTTAAATTGATCAACAGAGTCTTGGTCTAAATCAATATATATAACCAAAAGCTTTGTTATTATTCCTTCCTGGAATTTACGTTGTTTATATTGGTTTAACAAAAGAGTTCTGATCATGGATTTTGAATATCTCATCGATGCCCTGGGGGAAAGTGGTGCCACCGCTATGGGTGGTCTGATTCTTGGGTGTCTGTTCGGGGTGTTTGCTCAACGTAGCCAGTTTTGTTTGCGAGCAGCGGTTGTGGAGTTTGTTCGTGGCAGTATGGGGCCTAAAGTGGCTATCTGGTTGCTGACATTCTCAGCCGCTGTTGGAGGCACGCAGGTACTAATCCTCACAGGCGGGCTTGATCTCAGTGATTCTCGTATGCTGGCTTCCTACGGTAGTCTTTCTGGTGCTGTTTTAGGGGGCTTATTGTTTGGTGCCGGTATGGTGCTGGCTAGAGGCTGCGGTGCTCGTTTACTGGTGCTGGCAGCCACGGGGAACCTCAGAGCATTGTTCTCTGGTTTGTTGTTTGCGGCAGTGGCTCAAGCCAGTCTTAGAGGAATCTTAGCTCCGGCTCGAGACAGTGTTGCAGGTTCCTGGCTGTTGCATGACGATGGTGGTCTCGAGTTAATCGGCTTTCTTGGCCTGGGTGATTACACCGGCATTTATGTAAGTTTGTTTTGTATGCTGGTTGCTGTTTTCTACGGTATCAAAAATCGTTTAACTGCATGGGCTTGGATAGGTTCAATTGGCGTTGGAACTATGGTGGTGGGCGGTTGGTGGTTTACTTTCCATATGTCCTATCAGACGTTTGAGCCCACTCAGGTTGAAAGTATGACCTTTACTGGCCCTTCTGCAGATACGTTAATGTATTTTCTTACCCCGGGTGGTGCACCCATGGATTTTGATGTGGGTTTGGTTCCAGGTGTATTTATCGGTTCTTTCCTGGCGGCAGTGCTTTCCCGTACTTTCAAAATTCAGGGGTTTAAGGATGGTCACAGTATGATCCGTTACATCGTGGGCGCATCGTTCATGGGTATGGGTGGTATGTTGGCTGGGGGCTGTGCGGTAGGTGCTGGTCTGACGGGCGGTTCTGCGTTTTCGATCACTGCCTGGATAGCCTTGGCAGCGATGTGGGCTGGGGCAGGCATCACTGACGCCTTGATTGACAGAGAGTGGAAAAAAGAGCCGGATGAAGCGCAATTACAAGAGGTTCCGGTACCGGTTAAAAGTTAAACTTCTTACCTGTATCTTTGGAGGCTTCTTCGGCCTGACGCTTTTCTTCGTTATGCTGATCAATCTGTTCTGCAAGTTGGGTGATGTGGGTTCTTATCTCGTATAACTGTCTATCCAGAGCCTGATTGATATTAAGGCTCTGTAATTTCTTAAAGCAGCTTCGGTAATAGTGAACAACGACTTCTGCGCTTTGTGTTTCTTCAATTTCCTTCGCTTGTATCAGGTCGATATCTATCTCAATCCGCAGATAGAGCCGTTTAGCTTCTTTAGTAAGGTGTTCTGCCTGATCGGGACGGATATCTTTCTTGTTGCCGATCTCTGCTACAAAGCCCGCAAACTCTTTGACGACCCCCAGTGCCCGGTTAGCTTCTACTGAATTATTAAATACTGACATTGAGCCTGTGGGGTGGTTGAGTACTTCTGGAACAGAAGATGCCCGAGCATGGAACTCGGATTGTAAAGATTTGTTCGCTGGGTTGGGGTCAAGTTCAACAATGGCATCCAGGCGTACAGAGATATATTTGCAGAGCAGGGTATGGATTTCGTTGGTAATCAGGATAGGGGGAAATGAGTCCAGAAGGTGTGTTGCACGCCGGATCGCTGTTTTAAGTGTCAGCAGGCGCAGGTTTCTCTCGCGCTTTTTATTTTCCAGATCCTGAACGACAAAAGCGACACCCGCCATGATGGCAACGCCGAAGAGTATTATCAGTGCTATATAGGTTGGGCTCATTGCTACTAATCTCTATTGCTTCAGTCCCTTACACTATCCGAAAAGCACGTGGTTGTGTAGGTGAGAAAATAAAAAAATTGCTTGATATTAAAAGGGGTTATCAGTATTATTTGCCCCGCTTTGAAGCTATGCGTCCCATTCGTCTAGTGGTCTAGGACACCGCCCTTTCACGGCGGTAACAGGGGTTCGAACCCCCTATGGGACGCCATTTCTTCTTCCCTATATCCATATTTGAATCTGAAATGGCGTCTGTCTGTTTATGGATTAGTTCTGCCCAAATACATTGGCTCTGCTGTTGATGTAATCAAACTCTTTGTTCTGTTCTTCCGCTTCGAAACGCATTTCATCCAGTTGCTGAAATTTTGTCAGTTCTTCATCGGTTAAGTTGTGTAGGTTGTTACCGCCGAAATACCAAAGTAAATCCCGGGCGATCAGGTGAGCAAGCTGCGGGTAACGACGAAAAGCTTTATCAATAAAATCTTCCCCTTCAACATGCGCGGACGAAGGTGAATTTTCAAAGCCAGCAATCAGAGTTCTGAATTCTTCAATAAACTCAATATCATCAGTGTTTGGGTGCTCAGATTTGAACGGATCACGGTTGATGAAATTGTTGTAAGCAATTTTAAGAAAATTAAGATGATGCTGTTGATAAGATGTCATGCGAACTCCGGTATAATGATCGCGTTATTCTATTCTTCACGCTCAGACTCTTAAAGAGAATATTTGTACAAAAACAACAGCCTGTTGCATTTTATAACCATTGAAAAACATCAGATCAGCACCACTTTGTTGTTTCAACCATCTTTTCAGGATCATACATGTCGTCTGCTCTTTCTATACGTAATCTGAAGAAAACCTATGACAATGGCTTTGAAGCTCTAAAAGGTATCAGTCTTGAGGTTAAAACTGGTGATTTCTTTGCCTTGCTGGGTCCAAACGGAGCGGGTAAATCCACAACACTGGGTATCGTTTCGTCACTGGTTAATAAAACAGAAGGTAAGGTTGAGGTTTTCGGCGTTGATCTGGATGAGAATCTGTCCGCAGCTAAATTACACCTTGGAGTTGTTCCGCAGGAATTTAACTTCAACATGTTTGAAAATGTGCGGGATATTCTGACTACTCAAGCGGGTTACTATGGCATTCCTTATTCAAAAGCGGCAGAGCGTGCAGATTATTATTTAAAGAAATTAGGGTTGTGGGAAAAAAGAAACGGCCCTTCCCGGATGCTTTCCGGAGGCATGAAACGTCGCCTTATGATTGCGCGTGCATTGATGCATGAACCCAAATTATTAATTCTGGATGAACCAACGGCCGGCGTTGATATTGAACTCAGGCGTTCAATGTGGGAGTTCTTGAAAGAGATCAATGCGACAGGCACGACCATTATTCTTACAACGCACTATCTGGAAGAAGCGGAAAGTTTGTGTCGCAATATCGCCATTATCGATCATGGCACAATCATTAAAGACACCAGTATGCGGGAGCTGTTGCAACAACTAAATACTGAAACCTTCATACTCGATCTGGAAGAAACCTTTGAACAACCGCCAGTACTGGCTGGTTATCAGGTTAAGCTGGAATCTGAACATCGTCTTGAAGTGACTGTGGAGAAAGATCAGGGGTTGAACGAGTTATTTGCCGTTCTTGCAGAAAAGGGGATTCATGTGACAAGTATGCGCAATAAATCCAATCGCCTGGAAGAGTTGTTCGTTTCTCTGGTTGATAAGAATTTAAAACAGGAAAGCTAATGCAAGCTCAAGACTTACTAATTGCTTTTTGGACTATCGTTCGACGTGAGATCAAACGTTTCATGCGTATCTGGGCTCAGACCCTTCTGCCGCCCGCGATAACCATGACGTTGTATTTCATTATCTTTGGTAACCTGATCGGGAGCCGGATTGGTGAAATGGGCGGCTTTGATTACATGGAATATATAGTTCCAGGGCTGATCATGATGTCTGTAATTACTAACTCGTACAGTAATGTCGTGTCCTCTTTTTATAGTACCAAGTTTCAGCGCCATATTGAGGAGCTGCTGGTGTCTCCCGTCCCTGAGTGGGTGATATTAAGTGGTTATGTTATAGGTGGGGTCACACGTGGCCTGGCCGTTGGATTCATCGTTACCTTGCTTTCCCTGTTCTTTACGGATCTTCAGGTGCAGAATCTGCTGGTAACCATCTCAGTGGTTTTTCTGACTGCGGTGTTGTTTGCGCTCGGTGGGTTTATTAATGCGGTATACGCCAATTCGTTTGATGACATAGCCATTATACCCACCTTTGTTCTCACCCCTCTTACCTATCTTGGAGGAGTGTTTTATTCTATCCAACAGCTGCCAGAGTTCTGGCAGGGTGTATCCCAATTGAATCCCATTCTTTATATGGTGAATACATTCCGCTACGGAATTCTTGGGGTGAGTGACATTAATATTGGATTTGCCTTCATGATGATTTTTATCTTTATTGTTGGCCTTTTCTCATATTCCCTTTATCTGCTGAAAAAAGGCAAAGGAATTCGTAGTTAATGAGTGACAATCAGACCCTAAATCAGTCCCCGCTTGGACAAGACACCCAATATATCAACACCTATGATGCTTCTTTGCTGTATCCAATAGCGAGAGATCTGAACTGGAAAGAGCAGGGGGTAGAGCGTAAGAGCTTACCTTTCAAAGGGGTGGATATCTGGAACGCTTATGAGCTTTCGTGGCTGACTAAAAGGGGTAAACCGGAGGTCCGGCTGGCAGAGTTCCGTATCTTTGCTGATTCAGACAATATAATTGAGTCGAAGTCATTCAAACTTTACCTGAACTCTTTTAACCTCAGTAAATTTGAGTCTGAGAGTGACGTTAAAGAACGCCTGATCGCTGACTTAAGCGAAGCTGCGGGTGGTCGGGTGGATGTCAGAATTTATCACCCGGATCAGGCTCCTGAATTTGGACAGTTCACGGGTTTTTGTATTGATAATCAGGATATTGAGATTGAGCAATATACGCCAGCTCCAGAGCTCCTGAAAACCGGCGAAGATGTTGTAGAAGAGGTGCTGTTTAGTCATCTCCTGAAGTCAAACTGCCCGGTAACGGGACAACCGGACTGGGCAACGGTAGGAATCAGTTATTCTGGAAAAGAGATCGATCGTGAAGGATTACTCAGATATATCATCTCCTATCGTGAACACGGTGATTTCCATGAGCAGTGTGTCGAGAAAATCTATATGGACCTATGGGAGCGCTGTAAACCTGAAAGCCTGAATGTTTACGCCCGATATGTTCGTCGCGGTGGTCTGGATATAAATCCGTTCCGTAGCAGTGAGATGGATGATATTGATAATTTGCGTTTGAGCCGACAGTAGGAGAAATACAATGGATGCATTAGAACTCCTGCATAATCGAGTCTCTTGTCCTGCTTTACAGGAACCTGCTCCTAATCAGGAGCAGCTGGATAATATTTTCAAAGCAGCACTGCGTGCACCGGACCACGGTTCTATAAGACCCTGGCGTTTTTTAACCGTACAAGGTGAGCATCGTAGCCAATTAGGCGAGCTGTTTCTCAAAGCCGCGTTGTCTGATGATGCAGAGCTGTTACCGGAACGTCAGGAAAAGTTTCGTAAAATGCCGCAGCGCGCACCGATGCTGATTGTGGTGATCGCCGCGAACCAGAAACACCCCAAAGTACCTGTACTTGAACAGGAGGTTTCAGCTGGCTGTGCGGCTCAGAATATCCTGCATGCAGCGTTCGCGCAGGGATTTGGCGCAATGTGGAGAACCGGTGATATGGCCTATCATCCGGTTGTGAAAGAAGGCCTGGGCGTGACGGATGATGAAACAATCATTGGTTATATCTATCTGGGTACCGCGTCTAAAATGAGAAAGGCACCACAACACGATCTTGATCAATACGTTACAGACTGGACCGGATGAACAGAAAAGAGCAGGCTGAAGAGTTCCTAAGCTGGTTGAAAGGGCAGATCCCCATCATCACGCATATGGGGTTTACTCCATTGGAGTGGGATGGATCATCTCTTAAGATGGGTGCCCGTCTCGAACCAAACGTGAACGACAAAGGTACAGGATTTGGTGGATCTCTGGCGACAGTGGCTACGCTCTGTGGTTGGAGTATTGTGACCTTGTACCTTCGTGATCAGGGCCGTGATGATGACGTGGTTATTCGCGACAGCCATCTTGAGTATTTTCTGCCGGTGACCTCTGATTTTACCGCAACGACGTCCCTTCCTGATACGGATAAATTATCTGTTTTTAATGCCAAAATGTCTGAGAAAGGCCGGGCCAGAATGGATTTGGTGATTGAGATCGAACAGGCTGGTAAAACGGCTTTGCGCCTCACGGGAACCTACGTGGCTATGGAAAAAAGAAAGCCAAAAGTTTGATCTTTCCTATTGACCCTTAAGCTTACTTTAGGGTTTATTCTTAGGTTATCGTAAATTTATCAGGTAACCAGCATGATCTATCAGTTGTCTCTTCAGGGTGTTAAATGTGCCGGCTGTGTACGTTCTCTTGAGCGTGGTTTGTCTGGCTCTGGGGTTATTGAGGATTATTCGGTAAATTTTGCAGATCGCAGTTTAACCGTTTCGTCTTCCGCAGAGATTGAGCAAGTGATCGCTGCAATTGAAGATGCCGGCTATGGTGCTACAGAGATTAAGGGCGAAGACGACCTTAAACACATTGAGGAAATTGAGCACAAAGCCTTTCTGGATTCCTTATATAAAAGCTTCATTGCACTAGGGCTTGGCATAGCGCTTATGGTTCAGGGGATGTCAGGTTATATGCCTGATATCAGTAATTCCTCTGGAATCGCCAGTGGGGCGGGTATCGGGCTTCTGAGTTTGCTGGTTTTGTACTTTTCTGCGGGGCATATCTACAAAGGTGCGATCAGCTCTGCACGAAAGGGTCATTATAATATGGATACCCTGATTGCACTGGGCACAGGTGCTGCCTGGATCTATTCGACCGGTTTGCTCATCGTAGCTGTAGCTGGCGTCGAGCTTCCCCCACAAGCTTCCCATCTTTATTACGAAGCGTCAGTGATGATCATCGGCTTTATAATGCTGGGTCAGGCACTGGAGGCTCGGGCACGAAAGAAAACCGGTGATGCCGTTAGGAGTTTGCTGCAGTTGCAACCAGCGGTGGCGATTCGCATTCGGGATGGTGTTGAAAAAGAGGTACCCGTGTCACTGTTATCCCCAGGAGATGAGGTGCGAGTCAGACCGGGAGACAGTGTGCCTGTCGATGGTATTGTTGTTTCCGGTGAAAGCCACCTGGATGAGTCGATGCTGACCGGTGAATCAATGCCCGTGCATAAACAGCAGGGAGAGCAGGTCGTAGGTGGCACGATTAATGGCTCGGGCAGTTTACTGATCGAAGTACAGAATATCGGTTCACAAACGGTGCTGTCGCAAATTATCGCTGCAGTCCGTAAAGCGCAAAACAGTAAACCAGAGTTAGGGAAACTGGCTGATAAAGTTGCAGCCATTTTTGTTCCGGTGGTCATGGGTATTGCGTTACTGACCGCGTCAATCTGGTGGTTTGTTGGACCAGAACCTAAGCTGACTTACGCAATTATCACCATGATGACGGTGCTTATTATCGCCTGTCCTTGTGCTTTAGGGTTGGCGACACCTATGTCGGTTATGGTGGCTGTAGGTAGTGCTGCCAGAAAAGGTATATTGATCCGCAATGCGGATGCTCTTCAACTGGCAAAATCCCTCAGCACAGTTGTTTTGGATAAAACCGGTACCGTGACTCAAGGCAAACCTGAGGTGACGGCTGTTGAGTATTGGGTAGCCGATGAGCAAACGGCAGACCTCAATAAGCTGATTTATACCCTGGAAACGCACTCTGAACACCCCTTAGCGCAAGCGGTGTGTCGATATCTGGATACTCAGAATACTGATGACTTATCTACACAGATTGATGAGTTCGACAGTTATTCTGGTGAAGGTGTTTCCGCAAAGTCAGAACTAGGGCAGATCCATATTGGTAATGCCGTAATGTTGCGTAGGTTGAATATTGATATATCCCCCGCTGAAGACAGATCGGATCAGTGGAGTGCTTCCGGGCAATCATTGGCTTATGTTGCTTTGGATAATCGCCTGGTCGCTCTGTTTGGTATTTCTGATCCGGTCAAAACAGATTCAGTAGAAGCGATCCAGCAATTCCAAGAGGCAGGTTTGAATGTCATTCTGCTTTCAGGCGATAACAAAGTGACGGCTGAAGCTGTCGCATCGAAAGTGGGAATATCAAAGGTAATTGCCGAAGTTAAGCCAGATCAGAAACAAGAAGTGGTGATGGAGTTACAGCAGAAGGGTGAAATTGTTGCCATGGTAGGTGATGGCGTTAATGATGCACCAGCACTTGCTCAGGCCGATATAGGCTATGCCATTGGCTCAGGTTCAGGTATCGCTGTAGAAAGTGCTGATGTTACTTTAATGTCGGGTTCGTTACTGGGTGTTGCCAAAGCGATAAAACTTTCAAAAGCCACAGTCAGAAATATTAAACAAAATCTGTTTGGTGCTTTTATTTACAACAGCCTGGCCATTCCTGTAGCTGCCGGAGTTTTGTTTCCATTTACCGGCTTATTGTTGAACCCAGCCATTGCGGGTGCTGCAATGGCTGTTTCCTCGGTGACCGTTGTGAGTAATGCTAATCGTTTGCGCTGGCTGAAGCTGTAGGTTCTACCCGCACGACTTTTTCTATCACAATCGGCTCTACTGGAACATCCCGGTGCATCCCCTTAGGAGCGGTGGGTAAACGGCTGATCTTCATTACCAGATCCATACCTTCGATTACCCGTCCAAATACGGTATATCCAAAACGATTACCCTGAGCATCAAGATTGCGGTTGCTGACCGCATTGATAAAAAATTGTGATGTTGCACTGTGCGGATGGCGGGTTCTGGCCATTGCAATGGTGCCAGCCTTATTGCTCAAACCATTCTGGGATTCGTTGATTACTGGGTCTTTTGGTTCTTTAAGAACTAAATCTTTATTAAATCCACCTCCCTGGATCATGAAACCCACGATGGTGCGATGAAAAATTAAGCCTTCATAAAAACCTTCATCTACATAGCTAAGAAAGTTTTTCACTGTTTCGGGGGACTGTTCAGGGAAAAGCTCAAGTGTGATCGAGCCAAGGTTGGTTTGCATATCTACAACAGGGTTACTACCTTCAGCCCAGGATTTGGCAGTGAATGTAAGTACGACGATTACTGAGAGGAGCAATGACTTGAGCATAAGTGAGGTTCTTAATTGTTTTATGGAGTGGGGATCTTAGCTAATTATTTAGTCGTTTTAAAAGGGGTTATTCCATTGCGGGAACTCTTCACGGAAATATTTTGTTGGCTGAACAAATAAGCTATTGAGATAGATGGATTTTTTGACTATTCCGTAATTCATCCTATATTGACTCTAGGTTCTAATTGTCCTGAATATATTTTGATGTTCTTGTTTCAATCATTTTTTGGAGAGTCTGGTTCTGTTTAAGCTGTGTAAACTTGATCATGTGGTTCTTATTTGCAGTGATATTACGCGCAGCCTTCACTTCTATGTCGATGTTCTGGGTTGTGAGTTGGTAAGAACTGTAAACGAAATTCCTTTGTATCAATTGAGAGCTGGTGAATCTCTTATTGATTTAATGATCAGGAATGATGATCAGAAAAGTGGTAAAAACCTCGATCATTTTTGCTTGCAGATCAGGCCTTTTGAGCCGGAGAAGATATTCAAAATGATGAACGATGAAGGCATCGAATGCGGTCCAGTAGAGAAGCGTTATGGTGCCAGCGGCTTCGGACGCTCCATTTATATCCAGGACCCTGACGGCAATACTGTTGAATTAAAAGAAGCCTGAATTATTTGCCATAAATCATAACCTTCTTGCGAATTAGCGACCATAATCAAATAAATAATTAAAAAAACAACAATTATAACTCTCGAAAAGAGCGAACGACGATCGGAGATCACTGAATGATCAATCTAACCTTAAAGCAGAAAATCCTTCTGTTAACTCTGGTACCTATAATTGCTTTACTCGTGACAGTGAAGGTCATAGTGAACTTTGAACTGAGGGAAATGGGCCAGCATGAAATTGAGGAGTTAAGAAAGGATTTAACCGACAGTAAAAAGGATGCACTAAGGGATTATGTAGAGATAGCGGTTGCATCAATCCAGAAAAAATACGATGCCTCATCTGCTGATGACCTGGTGGTACAGGAAGAAGTACTGCAGATCCTTACTGATCTCAGTTATGGCGAGAAAGGTGACGGTTATATTTTCGTTTACAAATATGACGGTACTAATCTGGCCACTCGCCCTAAACCACAGCTTAAAGGTAAAAACCTGATCGACTTAAAAGATACTAATGGTGTTTACATCATAAAAGATCTTATCTCCGCAGCTAAAAAGGGCGGTGGTTTTGTTGAGTATGTCTGGGCCAAACCTTCTAAAAATAATGCTGAAGTCGACAAGTTGAGCTACGCCGTTGGTTTGGAAAAATGGCAATGGATGATTGGTACAGGTTTTTATGTTGATGATATTGATGACATTGTCGTGGAGGCAGAAGCTGAGCTGGAGGAAAATATCTCGGGCTTTATGGGCTTTTTCCTCATGGTCGGAGCAGGTTTCTTTGTCATCTTTGGGCTGATTGCATTGGTTTTTGCCAACAGCATTGCGAATCCTTTGGCAAATGTAGCAGCTGCGCTGAAGGACATAGGTGAAGGTGATGGCGATCTCAGTAAACGTCTGAGTACTGATGTTAAAGGTGAAGTAGGTGAGCTGGCTCACGGATTTAATGCTTTTGCGACTAAGATCCAAAACCTGATAATAGAGGTGAAGAGTAGTATTCAGGATCTGTCAGCCGCAACGAATCGTATGGGCGGTGTGGTAGATACAACCCGTGCAGAAGTAGATGAGCAGAAAAAAGAAACCGAGCAGGTTGCAGCTGCCATTCATGAAATGGCAGCAGCGGTACAAGAGGTTGCTACGAATGCTACGAATGCTTCGCACTCTGCTCAATCCGCCGATTCTGCAGCGCTGGGTGGCCAGTCGGTTGTGAACGAAACTATAGGTTCTATTCAGTCTTTGCAGGGAGGAGTGAACTCAGCTTCTGACGTGATTGGTCAGCTGGATAAAGACTCTGAACATATTGGAACTGTCGTTAATGTAATTAAAGAGATTGCTGACCAGACAAACCTGCTGGCATTGAATGCGGCAATTGAGGCCGCCAGAGCTGGTGAGCAGGGGCGCGGTTTCTCGGTAGTAGCTGATGAAGTAAGGACGCTGGCTAACAGAACTCAGCAGAGTACTGATGAAATTCAGACTATGATTGAGAAGTTGCAAAGCGGTGCGCGCCAAGCGGTACAAGAGATGGAAAAAAGCCGTAATCAAACCGAAGAAACCGTGGATAAAGCCGCTAATACCGGTGAACAATTAAATATAATCACTTCATCAGTGGGTGAGATTACAGGTATGAGTGCTCAGATAGCGACAGCAGCTGAAGAACAAACTTCTGTTGCAGATGAGCTGAGTAGAAGTGTGCAGCATATTGCGGATATCTCTGAGCGCGCCAGTGATGGTGCTGATAATCTGGCTGCAACGGCAGGAGAGTTGGTGCAGTTAGAGCAGCGATTAAACCGTTTGGTAAATCAGTTTAAAACCTGATTAATTGCAGATAGATGACTTTTGAAAAGCGGGCTTAGCCCGCTTTTTTTATTGTATGGCTGCTGAAAAGAACAACTCTTCAGGTGGCAGGCACTGTTTATCACTGCAAGCCTGATAAGAAAATTTTAAAAGCTGCTCCAGATTTTTTTTATTCTCAGTGGGGGTAATGGTAAAGGAGCTTTGATTACCATACAGCCGGATTGAACCTTCAATAAAGCTAACCTGTTTATCCAAGTGTTGTGGGTACTTTACGGATTTAATCCAGTTAGCGGACAATTGAGTACCAACTAGTTTAGGGTGGCCGGGAAATTGCGCATTGATATGCCAGCCAGGCTTCAATTTAATGTTCAGGGTATAGTCTTTTTGTGCTTTGGATAAGGTTGCTTTTAAAGCTCCATGGGCACCAAACTGTGTCGTGTTAACCCCTGCTATTGGTTCACCAAGGGCTTTGAGCAGATAGCTGTATTGCATTGGGTTGGCAGACAGATTCCCTGAAAGTGAAGTGATCAGTCTCTGTGCCAGAATTGTGAATCTTTGGTTCGGCTGTCTGCGTCCTAACTTGCTCAGAAACTCATATGCCACCGAAGTCGCTGCAGGTGTAGCCCGGTCACCTTTGTCTTTGGCTCGCAGCGGCAGCAGGGTGTCTTTTTTGGAGATAAAGAATGATGCTGTTGCTTCGTCCCAGAAGAGAGCGTGCATCGCGTGTGCAAGGTCCTGACTCCGCTCAAGCCATTTGGGATCGTCTGTTATATCATACAGAGCAAGGTTGGCCAGACCAAAATAGGCGTAATCTTCCAGGCTCGCTTGTTTGCCAGGTACTCCTTCTCTTGTATCGCGTAATAGATCTCCCTGGGGTAAATAGTGATTAATCCACAGTGACTCAGCACTTTCTTTGGCTGCCGTCAGCTGTTGTGGTTCCTTTAATATTTGTGCAGCTTTTACTAATGCAACAATCATCATGCTATTCCAGGCAGTAATGATTTTGTCATCCTTATGCGGAGGGATGCGTTGCATACGAGCCTGAAGCAGTTTTTTGTTAATGGTTTCAAGAGCACTGAAAAAATCCTGTGCTTTAAGGCCCTTATCAATAACAAAATCAGAAATGGATTGGGGTAAGAATAGAATGTTTTTGCTATCAAAATTCTTGCCCTCATCAAAGCCATAAAACGGCTTAGCCAGAGTAATCTCCTCCAGAGTGAGAATTTTTTCAAGTTGGCTTAATTCCCACAAAAAATATTTTCCTTCCTCCCCCTCACTGTCTGCATCTGTAGCGGAATAGAAAAGCCCTGCTTCAGATCGCATCTCAGTTTCGAGATAGTAGAGGGTCTTTTCAATCGTGCGGCGGTAACTTGGATCGCCGGTCACCTGATAGGCGAGTAAATAAACCTGAAGTATCTGTGCCTGGTTGTAGAGCATTTTTTCAAAGTGCGGTATCAACCAGCCCGGGTCAATTGTATACCGGTGAAAGCCCCCACCAATCTGATCGAAAATCCCTCCTTGTTGCATAGCATCGAGAGTGTTTTTCAGGTGATTAAGCAGGTTCTGATCCTGGTGCTGGATACTCTGTTGCAGGAGAAAAAGTAAAGTAGGTTCGTTTGGGAATTTCGGCGCAATGCGGAAACCACCCTGCAGTTCATCCGCTATTTTTAGCCATTCGTGAGCAGCTTTCTCAGACAATTTAGCGGTAGACAGTTTTGCATTTTGTTTTGCGCTGCTGATTTGTTGTATCGCGGTTAAAACGTCAGAACCACTCTTTATTAGTTTCTCGGGTTGCTGTTGCCAGAGTTGTGAAACTTCGCTGATTAGTTCGTGGAACTGTGTCGGAGGGAAGTAAGTGGCTGCGTAAAAGGGGGCACCTTCAGGTGTTAAAAATGCATTTAAGGGCCAGCCGGTCTGACCACTTAACATCGAAGCAGCCAGCATATATGTGTGATCGATATCAGGCAGTTGTTCCCGGTCCACTTTGATACTGATGAAATGCTGATTAAGAAAGCCTGCTATCAATGGATCTTCAAAACTTTCTTCCTCCATAACATGGCACCAATGACATGTTGAATATCCGATTGACAGGAAAATCGGCTTGTTCTGTTCCTGCGCTGAGGTGAAGGCTTCTTGGCTCCAGCTGTACCAGTTCACCGGATTGTGAGCATGTTGCAGCAGGTAGGGTGAGGACTCAAAATACAATCTGTTGGTGTACTTTGGTTCACCGGAAGGTGTTAGATGTATAGTGCGAGGCTGATATTCGGGACCTAAGCTGTTCTGCCTCTCTTGCAGGCGCTTTAGAAGCGGCTCAGGTAGTATGTATTGAGCTTCTTCAGAAGCGGCTAGGTTATGCCCTGATAGTATGGCTATAAGTGCCAGCGAAACTAACATTCGCTTAGTGCTGATCAGCATTATTAAATCATCCCTTGGGCGTTATTATTTGGATGATAGGTTTACCAGTTAGTTCATTTCTATAGGTAGTAAGTCTCAGAATGGCAAAACCGAACCCTAAGGCTCCGTCAAAAACAGTGAATATTTTCTGCGCTCGGTGCGGATCCTTGTTATACAAATATAAAAAAGGTGGGAAGGGAGCACTGCTTAAGTGTTTTAAGGAGCGTATTGTGAAAAATAACACAAATACGCCGTGTCAGTGCCCCGAATGCTCACAGGTTTTCGCTCGAGAAACCTTAATCAGGGGTGTGCCCGCTTATAAGGTTATTGGTGGTAAGGTGGTCACTAAATAATTGTCCCTGTTCTCGCTTTAACGCGATATTAGGAGTCAGACAAGTGATCTCACCTGCAAGCTTGTAACGAACTGAGGTTTGAGGAATCAATTCATTTCCCTTCAGGCTTCCGCCTTGCTCAGATTCATGATCAGTAAAATGATGCTGATATCCAGCCCCTCGGCAGATCTCACGGGCAGCGTGATGCCACATGACTTCTACATCCTCTGCGCTGTTGCGGTCTGTACCATGATACTGCAGAACAAAGGTATCTGTGCTTAGAGGCTCGAATATAAATCCTGAGTGTCCATCATGAAGGTGGTAGCTGCTGTCACAGCCTGAGGTCACGGACAAAATTCCGCCTAAAAGCAAAATATTAAAGAGCTTATTACTTTTCATGATCGACTCCTTGCTTTTAGAAAGTTTGTTACAAATTTTATTTTGGTGCTATTTTTGTATACAGATCCATCGAGATCTGGCTTGTAAATGATATGTTTTTATTATTTTGCAATACAGATTTAAAAAGTATTAATATTTAAGTTACAGATTGCGGTTTTTACTTCTGTAACGCTGTTGGATTATGTATCTGTACTGCTTTTGTGTTTTGTAATGGTGTAAACATATGAAATTGTATGAACAGCTTTTTGATGAACTGATTAATCGGATAGAGGGGGGCTACTATCCTGTTGGCAGCCGCTTGCCATCGATTCGTGCTCTAAGCAAAGAGAGAGGGGTCAGTATCTCTACTGTTCAGGAGGCTTACCAGAGGCTGGAAGAAAGTGGGTATACAGAAGTCAGAGTGAAATCGGGTTATTACGTTCGTGCCAGAGGGGAAACTCCTGAATTGCCTGATGTCAGCCGCCCGGCTCAAAGGCCTTTAGAGGTCACTTATTGGGATCAGGTTTATCATCTGCTGACCGGATCTGACTCTCAAGATCATGTGGCGTTTGGAACGGCAAAGCCAGATATTCAGACTCCAACTTTAAAACCTTTGATGAAAGCTCTGACGAATTGCGCATCTCAGACCAGTGAGAATTTCCTTAATTACAGCAGCATGCATGGGTCATTGCATCTGCGAAAACAGATTGCACGACTGGCGGTTAATTCAGGCTGCAATTTGCACCCGGATGAAATTATTATCACCAGTGGTTGTCAGGAAGCACTGATGTGCAGCCTGAGAGCGGTAACTGAACCGGGCGATATTGTTGCGATTGATTCTCCAAGTTTTTATGGCTCTACACAGGCGATTAAATCTCTTGGACTTAAAGCGCTGGAGATCCCCACCCATCCTGAAACCGGTATTAGTATTGAGGCGCTTGAATTAGCGCTTGAACAATGGCCTGTGAAAGCCATTCAGGTGACGCCTACCTGTAATAACCCCTTGGGTTACACAATGCCGGAAGCGCGTCGTAAAGAGTTGCTAAGGCTTGCTCAGCAGTACGATCTCCCCATTATTGAAGATGATATATACGGAGACCTGTACTACAGATCTCCCCGGCCAAAAACGATTAAATCTTTTGATGATGAAGGTAGGGTTTTGCTCTGTTCATCTTTTTCCAAAACAATTGCTTATGGCTTACGTTTGGGCTGGGTAGCCCCGGGGCAATGTACAGATCGTGTGCTGCATAAAAAATTCATATCCACGGTCAGTAGTCCTCCTATACAGCAAGAGGCTGTCGCAAGTTTTATTGAGGATGGATATTACGAGCGACACCTGAGAGTTATGCGCCAGCAGTATCAACATGCTCGGGATATCATGATAGATCTTGTGAAGAGAAACTTCCCGGAAGGTACCCGGATAAGTTTTCCTCAGGGTGGTTACATCTTGTGGGTTGAACTGCCGATTGAGATCGATAGTGTGAAATTGAATAAACGCCTGGAAAATCACAATATCAGTATTGCTCCTGGCGTTATTTTTTCTGCTTCGGGCAAATACCGTAATTTTATACGGCTTAATTTTTCCAAAGCCCCGGATGAGACAATCAAAGCCGCTTTGAAAGTCGTTGCCACCGAAACTGAAAAGATGCTGCTTGAAGAAACAGAGGTTGCTTAACTCTTTGTAACATGTTTTTTCGATAATTTTCAGTAAATTAGCGACGATGCACCTTTAGCTTTCTGGTTCAGGGCCGATGCTAAATAAAGATATGATTTTTAGAGGAAGTCTTGATGGAAATGCAGTGGCAGACTTTGCTGACAACCAAACGTTATGGGCATGGAGAAATTGCTCAGGAAGAAATTGGCCGCAGTCATTTCCACAAAGATCAGGACCGAATTATTTTTTCCAGTGCCTTCCGTCGCCTGGGTAGAAAAACCCAGGTTCATCCCATGTCGCTTAACGATCATATCCATACTCGTCTTACCCATTCTATAGAGGTGGGCAGTTTAGGGCGTAGTTTGGGCATCAGGGTTGGTGAGCAGATAAGGGAGCAATTGCCTGAGTGGGCAACGTCTTATGATATCGGCATGATCGTGCAGTCGGCTTGTCTGGCCCATGATATTGGCAATCCGCCTTTTGGACATGCCGGTGAATATGCGATCCGGGATTGGTTTAAGCGGCAAAATGACAGTATTTTGCTGCGTGATCTGACAGAAGATCAGAAACTGGACCTGATGACTTTCGAAGGCAATGCTCAGGGGTTTAGAGTGGTTACCCGGATTGAAAATCATCTTTTTTCTGGTGGTTTGCGTTTAACCTATCCCACACTGGGTGCGTTGCTTAAATATCCCTGGAGTGCAGAACATGCGACCCGGAAAGGTAAATTCAGTGCCTACCAAACAGAGGTGGAAATCCTTAACAAGCTCGGTAAAGAACTGGGCCTTATACCTCAGGGTAAGGACCGATGGTGCAGGCACCCACTGACCTACCTGATGGAGGCGGCGGATGATATCTGTTATGCCATACTGGATCTGGAAGATGCCATAGAACTGAACATCCTTAGTTTTGAAGAGATCAAACCGATTCTACTCAAACTCTGTGGCGACACCTCTTTTGATGATGAAATCCTTTCAACCCCAGCATCTGCACGACGAAAAATTTCTGCGTTACGGGGTAAAGCGATGGAGTATATGGTCGGTTCTGCCGTGCAGGCATATATGGATAATCAGGACGCCATTATGTCCGGTCAATATAAAGGCGAACTGCTCAGCGATGGTGAACAGAGTGTCATGGAAGGTTTGCAGGAAGCTAAAAGCCTTGCACGGGAAAAAGTGTTTCCAGATACCCGAAAAACAGAGCTGGAAGTGGGGGCTTATTCAACCCTTGGGGTATTGCTTGAAGCATTCTGTGATGCAGTATTTGAAAACCACCGCTTGCAGGGCCAAGATTTAAGCTATCGGAGTGAACGAATCATCAATCTGATGGGAATTCATGCTCCCGATCCTGAATTACCCCTTTATAATGCTTATATGCGTGCTTTGGATTTTATAAGCGGTATGACCGATAATTACGCCGCATATCTTGCACGCCAGATCGGTGGATTAAGTTGAGTGGGTTTTCCTTTTCTAAACTGATCTATAAATCTCAGATTATCAGCATTAGGTTTTTGCAGTGTCATCATTAAAAGATCAATTAAGTGGCCTTGTTTACTCTACCGATAAAGGTCAGTTGTGCCCTGGGTGCGAAGAACCCATAAATTCCTGCAAGTGTTCAGAACTAAGTGATCGGGAGAGACTCGACTCGCTGGATGGGGTTGTGCGTATTCGCCGTGAAACCTCAGGCAGAAAAGGTAAAGGAGTAACTACTGTCACTGGTATCCCTCTAAAAGAAAAAGAACTTAAAGCTTTGGCTAAAAAACTGAAGAAAACCTGCGGAACCGGCGGTGCTTTAAAAGACGGAATCATTGAAATCCAGGGAGATCACCGGGAAAAGCTAAAAGTGATGCTGGAAAAGGAAGGTTATACTGTGAAGCTGGCAGGGGGCTGAAATGCCGAAAAAGAAACCTTGTCCTCGTTGCTTGATGTTCAGGACTTTTCTGGTGTTTATACTGGTGGTTATTATCTTCGCGCTTAAAGGAATGAGTGGTTTTCTGGGCAGTTAAAATGGCTATTTGATGAACCTTTCAGGTGTAAGTCACCTTGGAGTTTAACCTTGTTGTATTTGTTCCGTTTATTTCTAATGGGCTTGCTGACACTCTGTGCGACAAATGTTGTCGCTGAGATATATCAGTACCAAGATAAATCGGGCAAAAAGATCTTTGTTGATAGCCTTTCAAAAGTACCGGCTGAGTACAGAGAACAACTGACAAGCCGCGATGAGCAAAAACATGAACTCTCTCAGGAACAGTTGGACGCTCTTGAATATAAGGTCAACAAAACCAGAGCGCTTTTTCTGCTGAACCGTGAAAGGTCCAAAATAAACAAACAGTTAGAAAAATGGAAAACACCTTTCCAATTGATCGGAAACAGAATTCTGGTTCCGGTTAAAGTTGTTTATGGTAATCGCTCTAAACAACTTTCACTGATCATTGATACCGGTGCTTCAGTAACAGTGGTACACCGTGATGCTCTGCAATCTCTTAACCCCTCTTTCCGTAGCGGTGCCAATGCGAGGGTAGCTGATGGCAGCGTAGTGAAAACGCAAACTATCAGCTTTGATAAAGTTGAAATAGGTCCCTATAAGGCAAAGAATATTGTTTCTACGGTCTTAGACTATCGAGGTGGTAGTGCGCAAAGTAATGGGCTGCTCGGGATGGATTTTTTGTTTAATGCAAAATATGAGCTGGATAAAAATGCAGGACAGATTATCTGGGAACCAGAACTCTATGCCAAGTATAAGGAAAGGCTACAGCTTCTGAATGAACAGGAGCAACTACTCATAAGTGATGCAGCAGCCCCTGCTGATTTACCGACGAATTAAAGACAAAGGTGCTCAGAAGTACCTTTCTACTGTCAGCTGTAAATGATCATCCTGTTTGATGTTATAGCTTAAGTCCGCTGTATCATCGGCACTGAAAAAACGTCCATCTACACTGATATTCCAGTTATCGCCAAAGCGGCGACTGGCTTCTACAATCAGACTCTGGCTGTCATAGTCGAGATCATGACTGATACCTGCCAGGACTTCAGTGCTTTCAGCATCGTTAAGCGCCAGACGAGCACCGACAAACAGATCGTTCTGGATCGCTGCATCGGCATCTTCACCACGTTCATCCCAGCCGTATTCGAGCAGAACACCTAAGTCAGCTGCAGATTCTCTTACACCATAGAAGGTGTATTCAAAGCCTGCTTGTGCTGCCCAGTATTCGTCACTGGAACTGTCTCTGTGAATGGTTTCAAATTTCCATAACCAGCTGTCGATCGTGGCCTGAAGATCAAATCCGACCTGATCCATCTGTTCATAATATGGCACCAGAACTGTGTTTCCAGCAATCACCTGTGGTTGCAATATAGGATCACGGTTGGTGCCATGGAACCAGTATAGGCCCATGTCAAAGTCACCTAATGTGTGACTCCAGCGGATGGCCGTATCCAGATGTTTTTCACCTGCTCCAGATTCATATTGAGCACTGTCCGTGTCGACCACAATCCCGGAACGAAGGCGACCGTCTGCACCCGGATAAGTTCTTTCACGGAATCCGGGCAGCAGGAAAATATCCACGATACCCCAGTCACGTACCAGAGACAGGCTCACCATTTGCTGGCCTAGTTTGTCTTCACCGTCAAAGTCTTCCACGCCGTCTGTCTGGTTAATCACATCAACCAGATGTTGGAATTCGGTAACACCCCAGAACACTTTGCTCAGGCCGACTTTGACTTCCCAGTCATCTCCAGCATGCAGCCAGCTTAATTCACGGATATCGCCATGAGTGCGTTCATTATCGTTTTCATCTACCCGGAGAAAGGGAGTGAAGGTGAGGCTGTCAGTACCATCATTCCATTCCCAGTAGAATTCAGGTTCTACGGAGAAAGAAAGGTTGGTGTCGTAATCCTGATCAGGGAACTGCGCATCCTGAGTAAAGTAGCGCAGGTCGGCACTGACTTTTCCAGACATCTCATAAAATGTTTCGGCGCCTGCTGGCAGGGCAGTTAGCCCCGTCAGCAAAGCCGTTAGCCCTGGCAGAAAAGCCGTTAGCCTCGACAGAAGAGCCGCACTGGATATAATGTCTTTCAGTTGCATATCAGCGCGCCCGTTTCAGGGTGTTTTTGTTGAAATCTCCATCGGTAAGACCTGTTTTGAATGTGTAACTGTTCCAGGTCAGATCAGTACTTTTACCGGTCTGGTGGTTCACCATCTTCATCATATCAGGACGCCAGTGTTTGCCTTCATACTCGTTGTAACCGTGATAAGTCAGAGTTTTCAAAGGTGAGTTTTTACGATCATAGAACTCGATTTTCCAGGCACGGTATTCGGTATCATCCAACCAGACTACACGGCGCGTGTAACCCGAGTTTTTATCCACTGGGTATTGCTCAAGAACGTAGCAGTTTCCACCTTCACAGGGTTCATCCTGCAGGTACTTGTAAGTGTATTTTTCCACTTCAAATGACGATAGATCTTCATAGGCAAACTCAGAACCCATGAACGGGCCAGACTTGTTACGTGAAGCGATACGTTTTACACGTTTCAGTGCCGGGAGATACAACCACTGATCGTCAGCACCAACCGGGTGAGAAAAACTTAGAAACGCAGTACCTTTGACATCACGGGGTTTATCAAATACAGATAAGCTCTTATCGCCATCATCCTCTACTTCGAGTGATTTCAGGCGGATGTCGCGAATACTTTCCTGACCCTGCTTGTTACGCAGGATCATGTTCATTTGTGCCTGCATATCCTGCCAGCCAAGATCACTGGTTTTCGCTTCTTGCGCTATTCGCAGACCTTTCTCTTCAGCCGTTTCGGCCAGAGCTGTTGCGGGTACAGCGATCACGCTGGCAATCAGAATTGATTTAAGCGGGTTGGTTAACAGACTCATTTTCGTCTCCTTTAATTGTTTTATCGCTGTTTGCATCATTTTTAGGTGAAGAATTATCAGGTGTAGTATTCGTTTTAGTTTCAGGCTCTTCCGACTTATCCAGTTTCATCAAAAGCGGTGGTAGGAACAGGAAGTCCACAATCAATGCGATGACAATTGTTAGACCGGTCAGTAGCCCCATATCTGCGTTCACTTTGAAGCTGGACTGTGCCAACACCATAAAGCCTGCGAAGAGTACAAAGGTGGTGATCCAAAGGGCACGACCTACGCTGCCAAAGGCATAATCTACCGAAGCTTTAGTGCCTTTACCGCGGTCTCTACGGGCATGCAGGTATTTACTCAGGAAGTGCACGGTATCGTCTACTACGATACCTAGAGTCATACCGGCAACTACTGAAAGTGCCAGACCAATCTGGCCATCAATAAGGAACCACAGACCAAAGCCCATTGCTGCTGGGGCCAGGTTAGGAATAAGACTGATTAAACCGAACTTAACTGAGCGCAGGGCAAAGCCGAGCAGGATTGAGATCAACACCAGTGCCACAGAAGTACCAATCAACATGCTGAAGATATTGCGTTGGCCGATATGGGCAAACATCAGATTGGGGCTGGCAATCGAAACTTCATACTTGGGTGCATTTTCGGAAAACCAGTTGTAGATACGTTCTTCCAGCTCGATTTGTTCAGTACTTGTCATGTTCTGGAAAGTAGCAATCACTCGGGTAGAGGACTTATCTACGTTCAGTTGGTTGTTCAAATCCAGACCATAAGGCAAAGACATCTCATACATCAGCAGATACTGAGCTGACAACTCACGATCCATGGGTAGGTTGTAGTAAGACTCATCATCGCTGTGCATGTTTTTGTTCAGACGTTTGATGGTATCGCTGATGCTGTTTACATGGTCTGTTTCAGGCTGAGCACGTAACCAGTCAGTCAGATCACCAACAGTCTTAAGTACTTCTGGAGCGTTTATGCCGCTGCTTTCGTTGGTTTCGATAGAGATCTCCATCGTCGCCATACCAGATAGATTATCCTGCATGTAATCAGTCGCCTGACGGAAGGGTACGGTCTGATCAAAGTACTGAACAAAGTCATCATTCAGCTTGTTCAGAGGTACCAACAGAATAAATGCGGCCATGATTGCAGCCATACCCGGCAACAACAGGCGGCGTTTACCAATTACAAAGTCAGCCAGTTTATGCATAGTGTCGTTCTGGCCTTCTTCCATCTGCTTAACCTTCATTGGCAGCAGACGCAGAATTGCGGGGAATACCGTGACAGAGAAAACAAATGCCAGCATTACACCTACAGCAACCATATTACCCAGGTCGCGGAACGGAGGTGAGTCAGAAAAGTTAAGACTCAGGAAGCCGATCGCAGTCGTGGCACTGGTCAGGAAAATTGGTTGGAAGTTAATCCGTAAGCTGTCAGTGATCGCCTTTTGTTTATTAACACCACGGCGCATCTCGTAGAACATAGTTGTCAGGATATGCACACAGTCGGCTACCGCCAGAGTCAGAATCATGGTCGGTGCACTGGCTGATGGGCCGGTCATAAACAGTCCTGACCATCCAGCCAATCCTAGGGTGGATAAAATCGACAGAAGAATGACCACAACGGTTGCGATCGTACCAGTGAACGTTCTGAGCAGAATGATCATGCCAACAATAACGATCAGGAACATCAGAGGTACTAATGTTGCCTGGTCGTTCATAGCCGCTTCGGAGAAGCTGTTATTCATGATCACCATACCTGACAAGCGCACTTCATGGTCAGGATAGGCTGCAACAAAATTGTCTCTCAGCTCACGAACTTTGGTGACAACCTGAGGTACTTCAACAATTGGGTCTACCCCCGGTAGCTGAACAGTGACGTTAACTACCGTGACATGGCCTGAAGGGGAGACAAGTTTGTTCACCAGCAGAGGTTCAGAGGTGGCTACCTCTTTGATGCGGGGTAAACTTTCTGCGGTGATTTCTGTTGGATCCAGAACCAGATCCTCAACAATCATGTCATCTTCTTCAGACCATGTGTGTTGATAGTTTGTGACAGAATCAACACGGGTAGAGAAAGGTACCTGCCAGGATTCTTCGGTCAGTTCATAAATAGCAGCAAGGGTCTCTTGCTTGAACACGTTACCGTCTTTTGGCGAGATGATAAAAGCAACGTTGTCACTTTTACTATAAACCTTCTGCATGGTTTCAAAAGCGGTCAGTTGCGGATTTTCTTCACTGAAGAAAACACGGTAATCACTTTTGAAAGACATCAGGTAGTCAGGTGCTTTTTTAGCAGCACCGACAACAAACAGCACAGATAGAAGTATCACCACAAATGGGTGATCCAGTACGAATCGGAAAAATCGATCTCTCATTTTCCTGCTCCAATTTCCCTATTAGGGTTGGTTGCTCTAACTGGCAACTTTGGGTTAAAAATTTTAATGACGTTTCGTCACTAAACGCTGTTTAAAAAAGCGGAATACACCGCTGATTCATATTTATTCACTAGCAGAGTTTTTGAGCCTGCTGGTTAATTCTGCTACTTCATCCTTGAAAGTGTTCTCCTTAAGTCTCTTGAGCGTTTCATGCCAGTTATGATCAACAGTGAAAGGTTTCCACTGCAAGCCGTCTAACAACAAGTTGCAATGGTTGATCAGTTCTCTCTCAAGTTCCATTTCGGAGCGCACGCTGCAACGGTCCAGTGACTCATGCAGCAGCGCTATAGTGCCGAAGCTCATAGACCACAGAGAAAAAGCCACTTGTGCAGGGCTTAAATGTGGTTGCAGAGCCAGGTCCCCTGTTGAGAGTCCATCAGAGATTATTTTGAGCATAACGCCCAGGATCGCCTGTTCCAGAGCCAAATGTTCTTCCTGTCGTTTGGCTGTTGATTTCTCTCTGACGGATGGGTTTTTTGCTGAAATTACCAGCATGAATTCTGTCGGGTGAAGAAGCGAATGCAATTTATAAGCAATGCCTATTGCAAACATCTTTTCACGGGAGCTACCTTCAAACTCTGCGGCTCGGTTGAACATCTCGGTCAGAGTAGTGCAATGGCGGTTACAAAGACCAGTAAGGAGATCCTCTTTACAGGTGAAATGGTTGTATACCGTGCCTTTGGAGTAGGGTAGCTTTGCCACAATCTTGTCGATGGTCATACCGGCCACACCTTGGTCAGCCATGATCTTCAGGGCTGTTAGCATGATCTCTTCTTCACGGGCTGCTATAGCCGCTTCATCAACTATTTTGGGACTCATAATAACCTGAGGTGGTTTTATTGTGACGTTTCGTCATAATTTAAAGCTAATGGCGTTGTATAACAAGAATCAAAAATGCAACAAATTGTTACATTATTGGAAACTATTGCAAATTTAAGGGTGTTTTTCGCAACAAATGTGAATTTATAATGACGAAGTGTCGATTTGGATGGGAAGGGGGGCGGCTATAAAAGCCGCCGTAGAAACTTACACCTGTTGCTCTGCCAGTTTGAGATCAACGATGGACTTCAACAACTTGAACAATCGAATAGAAGCATCGATCTCTTCTTTGCGGTTTGTCAGACTTTCGATATTCAGTCCAATTGGGATATCCAGATGCTGAACCGCTTCCAGAATCTGTTCCAGGTTATTGCGGCAGATACGAATTGATTCCTGCAGCGGGCTTTTAGCGTCCATAATACGAAAACGTGTTGCTTCAGGAACCGAGATGCCCAGCCACTCCATAAATTCCAGAGTTTTGGTGCTGCCACAAGGCGTAAATGTAAGGATGACACGCTTCGGTGTCGTACCGTTTTCACGACAACTGCGGGCGTAACTGCTCAGCATATCTATGGTTGCCTGAGCATTGTAGACCGCCTGAGAAACAAAAAACTCGCATCCTTGAGCGGATTTGCTGATCAAACGTTCATGCTCATTACCTTTTGCAGCATGGCGTTCAGCAATAGTCACACCGCCCAGCTGGTAGCTAGCCTGGTGTTCTGAGATTGCAGCATAAGCATCATTAAGGCTGAGCTTAATCTCGCCTTCAGAAGATGGGCTACCCACCAGAACTGTGTCACGCACACCGTATTCATTCCATGCTTCATCAAGCCAGTCGACAAAGGATTCCTTGTCTCTCTGCGAAACGCTCTTATAGGTGATTACCGGACGTTCAGCTTTTTCACGCAGTAGCTTGGAGTATGCACGTGGATCCAGAGTCTGCATAAACGGGAAAGGACGGGGTTTATCGATACGGCTGCTCTCGTCCTGAATGTCATAGACGATCAAACCATCGAACTCAACATGCGCTAAACGGTTCAGCAGCTTGTCCGCGATCTCTGAGGTAGCTTCTTCTGTTGTGCCGGCCTTTGGAGGGGTTGTACCAAACAGGTAAACACCGCGGTTGCCGTCGGAAAATTTTGTTCTGAGATCTTGTTTCATGAGTATTTAGAATTCTGTTTAGTCTTTAATTGCCGCGTATTCTAACAATTAATTATTTTCATGTGATTAAGTTATAAGATGAAAGTTTTTCTGCCATAGTTGAGTAGATTTAATAAGCACCTATGGAGATTCATTTTGACCCACTCCAAATTTGATCTTAACCAGGCCAGCAAAGCGATAGAGAAAGCCGGTTCGGGCATACCTCCACTGGAAAAATGGAATCCAGAGTTTTGTGGCGATATTGATATGCGAATAGCCCGGGATGGCCGCTGGTTTTATATGGGTACACCTATAGGCCGTCCGGCGATGGTTAAACTATTCTCCGGAGTTCTTTGGCAGGAGGAGGGTAAGCATTATCTGAAGACACCGGTCGAGAAAGTGGGGATTCAGGTAGATGATGCACCCTTTCTGTTTGTGTCTGTCGATCAGCAGGACGGTGAGCATGGTCCGGAGCTGGTTTTTACCAGTACTACGGATGATCGGGTGATTGCAGGTAAAGAACATCCAATCAGTGTTGAAGTTTGTTCAGATACAGAAGAACCATCCCCTTATATTGAGGTTCGTTTTGGAATGCGGGGATTGATTAACCGTACTGTATTTTATCAATTGGTGGAGATGGCTGAGGAAAAAAAGAGCAACGGGCGCAGGGTGCTTACGCTGGAAAGCCAGGGGGAAACCTTTGAATTAGGTTCATTTTGAATTGGCCCAAATTTAAATCAGTCCACTTTTTCGACTGTGTCAGTGTTTAAGGTAACCTCTTTTAAGCAGTGTTCCAATTTAGGAATTAAGTGCCAGTTTTTTCTGTGCAGATAGTGATAGAACCATTTTACGTCTAATGACGGCGTTAGAATTTTTAATTCTGATAGATCAAATTTTGTAATAGTTTGAGCGGCCGCTTCTTTCATCATGAATGCATAATCTATCCTGTCGTTTTGAAGAAGTTTAAGCAGGTGTTCGCCATCATGAGCAAGTACCACATTATTTAATGCTTCCGGTATATGCTTGGTCGATTGAAAGCCACGAATGATACCGACAATCTCGCCCTTAAAATCCTGGACCGTACTGCCAGGCATTTTTGTATGAAGTTTTGAGACTGCGACGAGTTCGTAAGAGAACAGGGGAACATCAATTCGTCTGAGGTTGTCAAAATTTCCGACCAGTTTTGGCCGAATCAATTCCCCATCAGCATACCCATGATTGGCAAAATATAGGGCACGTTTAGCCGGAAAAGTTTGGACCTCAATCTCAATCCCCCCAACACACTTATAAGCTTCAGTTAATACTTTCCGGCCAAGTGATAGAAAAGGTTCTCCGTTTGTAACTGAAGAAAAAAGCATAACGCGCGCATCAGCCGAACCAAAGCTCATCATAAGAACGAGTATGGCTGCACTGGATTTTATAAGCCTGGGTAATTTACTTTTTAAAGTAATATTAGTGAACATGAATTTAAGTTTAGACTAGCGTAATACAAGTAGCATCTTGCTGAAGCGTATAACTTCTAGTAGTTGCGGTGTTATGAAATCATAACAGGATAATTTAAGGGAAAAGCGGCGGAACAGGTCAAAAGAAAAAAACCGCAGGTAAGAACCTGCGGCTGAAATGCCCAAAGCGCAATGTCAATTGAGTCGGGCCAAACGTCTGAAAGCAGGGGTATGACTGCTTCCAGAACGGGATCACTCTTCCCTGAGCAGATAGAAAGTTGTTAGGCAGACACAATCTCAACAGAGTCGCCCTGTAACCTTACTGGCCAAACAGGGACTGAAACTTCTTCATCTTCCATGCAAGCACCTGACTTCAGAGAGAAGTGCTGCTTGTACAGTGGAGATGCGACCATAATTTCGCCTTTAAGATCACCAATCAATCCACGGGACAGTACGTTGGCACCGCTGAAAGGGTCATGGTTGCCTATGGCATAAACCTCGTTTTCGTAACCAGGGATATAGAATAGAGCTACCTGGTTGCCTTCGTGAAGTGCTGCAACGCCTGAATTAGGGATCAGATCATTTTTGCTGCACAGTTTTTTCCATTCAGTATTTGGATTAGCTGTCATGATTATTTCCTCTTCAGTCGTTAACCCGGATATTTTATGGAGGGATTGGAATTTCTGGACAATAAGGCTAAGCAGTTGGTTCTATCTTTTGCGGTGCCTTGGTTATTCCAAGGTTCAAGAAAGATAGGAGCAAATGCGACGACAGATTTTTCAGAAAACCAATCAGCGATCATTTGGTTACACTGGGTAACTTTTTTGTATAAGTCATAAAACTTGTGTTCACTTGGCTTTAGCATTTGCTTTCTGCACCTTCGTGAAAAATTCGGGTTAAATTAAGCCGGACGGATCTGTTCACGTTCAATAATATGAACGATCTGCGGATCAGCTTGTTCTTCAGTGTTTACAAAAGTACGGAAACGTTTCAGTTTCTCTTCATCTTCCAGAGTGGTTTTCCACTCACACTGATAAGTGTCAACGACGTGCGACATCTGAGTTTCAAGTTCTTCGCAGATGTTTAGTTTGTCTTCGATAACGACTTCCTGCAGGTAGTCCAGGCCACCTTCGAGATTGTCCATCCAGGTGGAGGTACGCTGCAGGCGATCAGCAGTTTTGACGTAGAACATCAATACGCGGTCGATATATTTGACCAGGGTTTCATCATCAAGGTCAGTTGCGAACAGGTCTGCGTGACGGGGTTTCATGCCGCCGTTACCGCAGACATAAAGGTTCCAGCCATTTTCTGTTGCAATAACACCGATGTCTTTACTCTGTGCTTCTGCACACTCACGGGTACAGCCGGATACTGCAAACTTGATTTTGTGCGGGGAGCGCAGGCCTTTGTAACGATTCTCAAGCTGAATCGCCATGCCAGCACTGTCATTAACACCGTAACGGCACCAGGTACTACCAACACAGGATTTAACCGTACGCAAAGATTTACCGTATGCGTGGCCCGTTTCGAAACCTGCATCTACCAGTTCTTTCCAGATCAGAGGCAGTTCATGCAACTGAGCACCAAACAAGTCAACACGCTGTCCACCGGTGATTTTGGTATACAGGTTATATTTCTTAGCAACCTGACCCAGTACGATCAGTTTATCCGGAGTGATTTCACCACCGGCAACGCGAGGAACGATAGAGTATGTGCCGTTCTTCTGCATGTTTGCCATAAAGGTATCATTTGTGTCCTGCAAGCTTACCAACGGCTCTTCCATGATGTGATCGTTCCAGCACGAAGCCAGGATAGACCCCACAGCTGGTTTACAGATTTCACAACCTAAGCCTTTACCGTGTTTTTCGAGCATTTCAGAGAAGCTGCGAATGCCTTCTACACGTACAATGTGATACAGCTCTTCACGGGTGTATTCAAAGTGTTCACAAATATCTGTGCAAACCTCAACACCACGTTTTTCAAGTTCACAATCCACAACACTCTTCAACATTGCTGCGCAACCGCCACAACCAGAAGCTGCTTTAGTTACATCTTTAACATCAGCTACTGATGTTGCGCCTTCATCAATAGAACAGCAGATCTGACCTTTAGTAACGTTCAGACATGAACAGATGGTTGCTGTATCTGGCAGAGCGTCAGGACCCAGGGCAGGGGCTGCAGCTCCATCGAATGATGGCAGAATCAGTGTTTGTGGTTTTTCTGGCAGATCGATGCCATTTAACGCGTATTGCAGCAGTGTGTCGTATTGGCTGTTATCGCCAACCAATACAGCACCTAATAGTTTGGTACGGTCTTCTGAAACGATGATACGAGAGTAGATCTGCTCATCTTCATCCAGGTAACGGTAGCTGATGCTGCCCGGTGTTTTACCGTGAGCATCACCGATAGAACCTACATCTACACCCAGTAGCTTCAGTTTGGTGCTCATATCGGCACCAGTGAAAGCTGCGTCATCTCCAGCGATATGGGCAACGGCTGTTTTAGCCATAGTGTAACCCGGTGCAACCAGACCAAAGATCTGATTATTCCATAGGGCGCATTCACCGATAGCGTAGATGTCTTTGTCAGATGTCAGACACTGGTCATTAACCAGAATACCGCCACGTTCGCCGATCTCCAGAGCACTACTACGAGCCAGAGCATCTTGTGGGCGGATACCCGCAGAGAACAGGATCAGGTCCGTTTCCAGGAAAGAGCCATCACTGAAGTTCATACGGTAGGTGTGTTCTTCACCAGCTACGATCTCAGTAGTGGCTTTTTCACAATGAACATCTACATCCAGAGCTTCAATTTTCTTTTTCAGCAACTCGCCGCCGTCTTCATCCAGCTGTACTGGCATCAGGCGAGGAGCAAACTCAACCACGTGAGATTTCAGACCAAGAGATTTCAGCGCATTTGCTGCTTCAAGGCCTAGCAGGCCGCCACCGACAACTACACCAACAGTGGCATCTGTTGCGCACGCTTGGATCTTATCCAGATCTTCAAGGGTGCGATAAACAAAGCAGGCATCACCATCATTGCCCGGAATGGGGGGGACAAAAGGGTATGATCCAGTAGCAAGTACCAGGGTGTCGTAGGGGTAGGTAGCTTGCTCGGTAATAACCTGCTTTGTATCGCGATCGATCTGCGCAGCACCTTCACTCAGGTGAAGCTGCACGCCATGTTTTTCATAAAAGTTCTCTTCTATCAGGCAAAGGTCTTCGTAAGTTGAACCGCCAAAGTATTCAGACAGGTGAACACGGTCATACGCGCCACGTGATTCCTCTGCCAATACATGGATCTCATAATCATCGGCAACCGCACTGGTTACAAAGTTTTCTATAAAGTGGTGGCCAACCATGCCGTTACCAACTACTACCAGCTGGCGTTTGCCTGTATCTGTAGAATTTGCCATAGAAGTTATACCCATTGAATTTGTCTGAATGTACTCGTCACAGAAAGGGCTGCCGAATAACAGCTGTTGTCTGCAGTCACTCAGATCGTTGTTTTGTTTTAGCTGATCGAAATACCACTGTCCCTCACGGACATCGCCATACAGAACGGCACCAACCAAACGGTTGTCTTTCAGCCATAATTTTCGATATTCATTGTGATTAAGGTCTTTATAAACGAGGGTGTCGATACCTTCGCCATCTTCGAGGGAGCCACATGAAAACAGCTCTACTCCGCTGACCTTAAGTTGAGTTGCGACCGCTTCTTCGCGGTACTGACCAGGCTCACCTTTGAGCGTGGCGGTAAGAATTTCGGCTTGTTGCCAGATAGGTGCAACAAGGCCGTAAGTAAAGTTATCAAACTGACAGCACTCACCCAGTGAGTAGATATTGCTGTCAGTAATGGTTTGCATAGTGTCGTTAACAAGAATCCCGCGCTGACACTCCAGTCCACTTGTTTCGGCCAATGATTTATTTGGCGTTACACCGACGGCCATGATGACGAGGTCTGCGTCGATAACTTCACCTGTTGCCAGGGAAACGCTGGTGACTTGGTCATCGCCATTGATAGTTTCTGTCTCTGCATTCAGGAAGATATTAAGACCGCGCTCTTCCAGTGCATTTAATAGTAATGTTGCTGCGGTTGCGTCCAGCTGACGGTCCAGTAAGTGACTGCCTCTCTGCAACAGCGTGACATTCATGCCCAGTAAGCGCAGGCCTTCAGCTGCTTCCAGACCAAGGAAGCCGCCGCCGATTACCACAGCGTTTTTATGTTCTTTGGCTACTTCCTGCATACGCTCAACATCTTTAAGCGTTCGGAAGCTCATAACACCGTCCAGATCAACACCCGGGAATGGGATGCGAACCGGGTAAGAGCCTGTAGCCAATATCAGTGAGTCGTAGTGAACACGCTTTCCAGACTCACTGAGTACTAATTTCTTTTCACGATCAATCTCGATAGCCGGGTCGCCACAATACAGAGTGACATTATGTTCTTCGTACCAGTCGCGGCTCAGAGTAATGACTTTATCGAGCCCTAGTTCGCCACCCAGCAGCGGGGATAACAAAACGCGGTTATAGCTGCCGCCGGGTTCTTCGCCGAAAACGGTAATGTCAAACTGGCCGTCAGCATGCTCGATGAGCTGCTGTAGTAAGCGGCCTGCTGCCATTCCATTTCCAATAATTACCAGACGTTTTTTCACTATCGTTAATCCCAAAACAAAAAAAAGGCGTTCATATGCAACACCGCGAAGTGTTGATATTGAACGCCTTTGTTCTCAGAGCTTGTTGTTTATAACCGCAATTCAGCACAATAAATTCGGTTACGCTTATAATAAAGCAGTTGTCGTGCCAGTTTTCTTTAAGTTCTTATGTATTAACTAGTTAAAGGTAATTACGGTATTTTTTTACGGTATAAAACCTATGTTTTGGTTAAATTATGATGCAGTGCGGCAAAATAGTGCTTTGTTTTGGTGCAATGTCTGTTCTAACTGAAAAACTGTAATAAGTTCAGTGCGCCCAGAAGCAGAGCAATGATTTTCCAGAGTAATAATGGATTTTTTTCCAGCATCGGCTGATTCTGTACCTTAGCTTCAAGGCTTTGGTTCGGCCGGGTCAGGTCTGTTTCCAGCTCCGAAAATGCTTCATAACGATAGCGGGGGTTTGGCTGCACTGCTTTTCTTAAACAGCCCTCAACCCACAGAGGGAGATCTCTTCGATGTTGAAGCGCAGGTGTATAGTCCATTTCGCTGTAACTGTTGAGCGTTACCTGATTGGTCGACATCTCTTTATAGGGTAATTTACCGGTGATCATCTCATAGATAATCACACCCAGAGAGTACAGGTCGGCTTTATAATTACCGGGTTCTCCAATTAAATATTCCGGAGCCACATAATTTACAGACCCCTGCGGAATGGATTTATCCAAAGGCGAATTCATCTCCTCAATACCCGCAATTTTAACCGTACCAAAATCGAGAATTTTGACCCGGCCATCACGGTTAATCATGATGTTTTCGGGTTTGAGATCCTGATGCACCATATCCGCTCGCTGAAATGCTCTTAAGCCTTGTATTACCTGCTTGGTTAAAGCACGTACCTGTTCCAGAGGAGGGTTGGGATTATCGTTCATCCATTCGCGTAGATTCATCCCTTCTATATGTTCACCGAGGTAGTAGAGAAAACGCTTATCGCGATTGCTGGCGTAGGTTTTCATTACATTCGGATGATCAATTCTCTGGCCTACCCATTCTTCACGAATGAAACCATCCAGATATAAGGTATCTTCAGAAAAATTAGCGGAAGGGGCTTTGAGAACAAACTGTTCCTGGCTCTCAATATCTTTAACCAGATACATGTGGCTGCGGGTACCGCTGAAAATCAGATCCAGAACTTCATATCCATCGATCTTGTTTCCTACTTCCATAACTGGGGGAATAGGTAGTTCTACAAGACGATTATGACTTTCATCCAGAGTCTCATTCGGGAGCTGGTCAACGCAGGTAATCAATGCTGTGAGATTGTCATCACTGCCATTTTCGAGCGCTAGATTGATCAGCTGTTCAGCCGTGGCTTCAGCATCCTCAAAGCCATTTTTTAATGTGTTTTTTAACGCTTTGTGGCTGATGAACTCATGGACACCATCGGTGGTCATTAGCAACATATCACCCTCTTTGAGTAAGCGGGTGCTGTAGTCTACTTCCAGATGACGATCCGCGCCCAGAGCGCGTGACAGGTAATTTTTCCCACCTGATTTTCTTACGTGATCAACCGTAAGTTGTTCCAGTTCTCCATCCTGATAAAGATACAGCCGGGAATCACCTACATGAAAAAGGTGCAGGGTATTCGATTTTAAAACCGCAGCAGTAAACGTACATAACATACTGTCGTTTTCACGACTGCTCTGTGAGTTTTCTTTATGTAACCAGCTATTGAGGGCCGTTAAAACGCGGGATACAGAGTTACGAACACTCCAGCTATGCGGAGTACTGAAGTAGTCCTGCATAAAACTGGTGACACTGGTCTGGCTGGCAATATGAGAATCTTTACAGCTACTAACGCCATCGGCGATAACGGCTGCGCCACCTTTAAACTCAAGATCTGTTTTGTCTGGCAGGTGAGCAGTAAATGCATCCTGATTGGCATCTTTAACGCCTGCAGTGGATTTGCCACCAAATCGGAGCGATAAGGTTTGTCTGCTCATATGTCGTTACCTGGAAAGTCTAACTTTGTTTAAAGCTAAGTCTGAATTATCTGGCACCTTATGAAAAAGGCCAGAGGGGGTTGCCCCTCTAGCCTTATGTCATGTCATTTAGTCAGGCTAAGGCTAAGGATAGGGCTTAGTTAACTTTGATTAATTCCACTGTGCCATCTTCATTTACTTCTGCCATATGACCTTTAGGTTCTTCAAGCATCAGCAGGGTAATGAAGCCGATTACAGCAGTAACAGCAATAACAGTAAAGAACGTTGAGTAGTCAACCATGGACAGAACCGTCAGGTAGAAAACCGCACCAACGTTACCGTATGCGCCTGTCATACCAGCGATCTGACCTGTCAGACGACGTTTGATCAGAGGTACTACTGCGAATACTGCGCCTTCACCAGCCTGTACAAAGAAAGAGCATGCCATTGCTGCAGCTACAGCCAGGTACAGAGGCCATGTGCTGTCAATCATCGACATAGTCGCATAACCAGCTGCCAGACCTGCTGTCAGAATCAACAGTGTTTTCTTACGACCGAAACGGTCACTGATCCAACCACCACCCGGACGAGACATAAGGTTCATGAAAGCGTAAGCGGATGCCAACAGACCTGCGTAAACCATATCCAGTTCAAATACATCGGAGAAGAACAGAGGCAGCATAGAAACAACAGCCAGTTCAGAACCGAAAGTTGCGAAGTACAGTACATTCAGTACAGCAACCTGTTTGAATTTGTATTTCTCAACTTCTGGTACCGGCGTTTCAAAGATCTCTTTGTTTACACGATAGGCACTGAAGCAGTCGTATACAAAAATAACTGCCAGAATTACATAGATAGCCGTTGCTGCTACATCAGACAGAATAGATACGCCTGCTGGAGACAGTTTCCAGGTTAAAAGAGAAAGCGCAGCGTACATTGGGATTTTCATGACCAGCATGAAGATAAAATCACCTTTGCTGGTTACTTCCATTCCGCCGATTTTTTTCGGTTTGAAGTAGGTAGAACCTTTAGGTGTATCCGATACATTTTGGTACCAGATGTAGCTGAAGATCAGACTCATGACACCGGTCAGGCCAACAGCATAACGCCAGCCATCTTCACCACCGAATAACAGAGCCAGTGTTGGCAGTAGCATTGCACCAGCAGCGGAACCGAAGTTACCCCAGCCGCCGTAGATACCTTCTGCCGTACCCAGTTCGTTTGCAGGGAACCACTCACTCACCATGCGGATACCGATTACAAAACCCGCACCGATGAAACCCAGTAAGAAACGAGAAATAGCGGCTGTAGCAAAGTCAGTTGCCAGTGCAAACATAAAACAAGGAATACTGGCGATAAACAGCAGCGCTGCGTATGTGATACGCGGGCCATACTTATCGGTCAGCATACCAATGATGATACGCGCTGGAATGGTCAGGGCTACGTTAAGAATCAGCAGAGTTTTAACTTCTGCTTTAGTCAGACCTAATGATTCAGCAATGGCACCCAGCAGAGGAGCATGGTTAAACCATACAAAGAAGGTAATAAAAAATGCGATCCAGCTCATATGCAGGATCTTCATTTTTCCGGTAAAAGAGAAGAGGTTTAGTTTTCCACTTTCGCTCATTTTCTTGGCCTCATAATAATTATAAATTTCTAATTTTTTAAATCTTTAAAACAAAAAAAAGCGCTCAAACTTTCAAATTGCCTCAAATCCTGAGGAATGAAAGTTTGAACGCCTTTGTTCAATGCTTTTAGGAGTGCTTCAAGATGGTGCGATATTACGCTTTTCTATCAGCTTTGCACTGCTTTGGTCTTATTTAGCCCTGTTAATCCATGTTGATTAAGCGGGCTTATGCACCTTAAGCTGCTTTCTCCTTTTTATCTGATGCACTATCCTGCACGTCTTGTGCCATATTGGTGCTTTCAGGCTTTTTTTCAGTAGATTTCTCGCTCTCATCTGGTTTGCGCTGTTTTTCGTAGAGGAAGGTCAGCACTTCATGGCGATAATGGTTGTACTGTGCATCATCTGCCAGCGCGATACGATCTCGTGGACGTGGCAAATCAATATCCAGAATCTCACCAACGGTTGCAGCAGGTCCGTTGGTCATCATCACAATACGATCCGACAAGAGTACGGCTTCATCAACATCGTGTGTAATCATGATCACGGTATTGTTAAGATCCTTCTGGATCTCCATCAGAGAATCCTGAAGGTGAGCACGTGTCAGGGCATCAAGTGCGCCAAATGGCTCATCCATCAGCATAACTGTCGGCTCCATAGCCAATGCTCGGGCAATACCTACACGTTGTTTCATACCGCCTGAGATCTCATCCGGACGCTTATGCAATGCGTGATCCATATGAACCAGTGATAGGTTGTGTTCAATCCAGTCCTTCATTTCAGCTTTAGATTTGGACTTACCAAATACTTGCTTCACTGCCAGCTCAACGTTTTCGTAAGCGGTTAACCAGGGAAGTAGAGAATGGTTTTGGAAAACAACTGCACGTTCCGGGCCTGGTTCTGTTACTTCTTTACCGTCCAGCAGACAGCCACCTTTGGTCGCTTGATAAAGACCAGCAACAATATTCAGTACGGTCGACTTACCGCACCCTGAGTGACCGATCAGGGAAACAAACTCACCTTTGTTGATGGTCAGATTAACATCCTGAAGTGCCTTAAACGGACCGTTTGGTGTTGGAAAATCGATGTCTACTTTGGTCAGTTCTAAATGCTTTGGAGGTTGGCTCATATTTCTTCTCCTGCTGAGGGGGATATCCCCTCAAGCTAAAATTTCTTTAAACGCTGATTAACGAGTAATCGCAGTTTTATCCCAGGACACCTTGCGCTGGAGGAATAACATAATGCGGTCTAGCATGAAGCCGATTAAACCGATAACAAGTACGGCTACCATGATGCGTCCCAGGGAGCTGGAGCTACCGTTCTGGAATTCATCCCAGACAAATTTACCTAAACCAGGGTTCTGGGCGAGCATTTCTGCTGCAATCAATACCATCCATGCGATACCCAGAGACAGGCGCAGGCCGGTAAAAATCATTGGGATTGCTGAAGGCAAAACGATCTTAATAACATGGGTAAACCAGTTCAGGCGCAATACCTGAGACACGTTCTGGAGATCTTTACTGATAGTAGATACACCCACTGCAGTGTTAAGCAGAGTAGGCCACAGACTACATAAAGAAACGGTAATCAGAGATGTAATAAAAGATTTTGCAAACATTGGATCTTTACTTACATACACCGCACTCACGACCATAGTTACCAGAGGCAGCCAGGCCAGAGGAGATACAGGCTTAAACAGCTGTATCAGCGGGTTAAGGGCAGAATACAATGTGTTGTTGAGACCAATCAGAATACCACCTGGTATTGCAATAAGTGATGCCAGGATAAATCCGGACATTACGGTGATCAGACTTGTACCGATCTGATCAAAAAAAGTTGGGTTTCCGGTATAAGGACGGATTTTTACTTTTGCATCAGGATTTTTAGCCAGTTTCTTGGCATTGCGTTCTTCCTGACGTTTGACGAAAGCTATTTCTTTTTCACGTTCAGCCCGATGTTCATTAATCAGGTTGATGCTCTGTTCATAAACTGCCATAGGACCAGGAAATGCGCCCAGAGAGGTTTTTACGCTTTTCGCGCCGATTTCCCAGCAAACCAGGAAAATAGCAAGACCAATCAGAGGTACCAGCAGGGACTTAGCTAGTTTCCCAAAGTTGGTTATTGGATTTTCAAAAAAGGCACTGATGCCTGATAACGCACTTGTATTACTCATAGCTGTAACTCCCCATTTGGAGCCTCTTAACGAGCCCTGATCTTTCTCTGTATGCCAGAGGTGTTCAAGGCTCGTTAAGAGGCTCCTAGATCTGAAATCCCCCACCCGAAGGCAGGGGGGAAACCATTCAGTTCTTAAATCTGATCTTCAGGTTTCAGACCAATCTTAAACATCTTCAGGTAATCGTTTGGCTTCTTACCGTCGTAAGTAACGTTATCGATGAAGTGAGTCTGCGGATCACGGTAACCATCTTCAGTACCGAAGTCTGGGAACATGTCAGCAGACATCTTACCTTCAGCGATCAGCTCTTTAGCGGCTTCAGCATAGATGTCTGGGCGGTATACTTTCTTAGCGATATCCATGAACCACTGGTCGGACTTAGGCTCAGCAATCTGACCCCAGCGACGCATCTGAGTCAGGTACCAGATAGCATCTGAGTAGTACGGATAAGTCGCGTTATAACGGAAGAACACGTTGAAGTCAGGCACTTCACGTTTGTCGCCTTTTTCGTACTCAAACGTACCCGTCATGGAGTTTGCAATAACATCGTAGTCGGCACCTACATAGTTAGGCTGAGACAGGATCTTCACAGCTGCAGGGCGGTTTGCGTTGTTATCATCATCCAGCCATTTAGCGGCACGGATCATCGCTTTAACTACGCGCAGGTGAGTGTTAGGGTTCTCATCAGCCCAGCCTTTAGATACACCGAATACTTTCTCTGGGTTATCTTTCCAGATCTCGTAGTCAGTGATTACAGGTACACCAATGCCTTTAAATACAGCCTGTTGGTTCCATGGTTCACCTACGCAGTAACCGTAGATAGTGCCGGCTTCCAGTGTTGCTGGCATTTGTGGTGGCGGTGTTACAGAAAGAAGAGCGTCCGCATCAATGGTACCGGATGTGTCACCTTTATGAGGTGCGTAGTAACCTGGGTGGATACCACCGGCTGCCAACCAGTAACGCAGTTCGTAGTTATGGGTAGAAACCGGGAATACCATACCCATGTTGAACGGCTTACCTTCGTCTTTAAATTTCTCAACGACAGGTTTTAGTGCATCGGCTTTGATTGGGTGTACTGGACGACCATCGGCCATTTTAGGAATGTGTGGCTTCATCTGCTCCCAGATATCGTTAGATACTGTGATCGCGTTACCATTCAAGTCCATGCTGAAAGCAGTAATAATGTGTGCCTGAGTACCAAAACCAATGGTTGCACCCAGTGGCTGACCAGCAAGCATGTGCGCGCCGTCCAGCTGACCGTCAATTACGCGGTCGAGAAGAACTTTCCAGTTTGCTTGTGCTTCAAGTGTTACATACAGGCCTTCGTCTTCGAAGTAGCCATTTTCGTATGCAACCGCTAAAGGAGCCATATCGGTCAACTTAATGAAACCGAACTTCAGATCTTCCTTTTCAGGCTCTCCGATAGCAGCCCATGCAGGTACTGTAATTAATGACGCAGCCAGTACTGCACCGCTGATAACTTTGCTTAATAGAGCCTTTTTCTTCTTAAGCATGGATCGTTCCTCCAAATCTTAAAAACAAAAAGGCGCCGAACATGATCACATTTTTGTGAACCGTCGAGGCGCCTTTGCCAAAAAATAAATTGTTAGACTGTTTAGGTCTTTTACGTGCACCGCCATTGGTACACGATTTTTATTATTCTTTAGCATTAGATATGCCAAAACAAAAAAGTATTTAAAAATCATTATGTTGTGATGTTTTTAATTAATCCTGAGTAAAGCATTTGGTTTTATTGCGCTGCACAATAGTGCGAAGTCGCAGCATAAAAGTGCAAAATTGGGGCATCTTTTCGCTGTGGAGTTGGAAGGTTTTAGTCTATGTTGATGCAGATGGTTTGGGGCTTGGTTAGAAAAGGAAGTGCAAGAATGAATGCGAAATTTGCTGTGATATTTAAAGCGCAATTAAAGGCAGAGGATCAGAGTTACCAGGAAACTGCTGCACGCATGAGGCAAAAAGCGATTGAGGAATATGGTTGTCTGAACTTTGTAAGCGTTAATGAAAATAACCAAGAGATCTCGATTTCATACTGGGAGAGTGAACAGGCCATTCTGAACTGGAAGCGTGACCCCGAGCATAAGGACGCACAACAAAAAGGGGCGGCCAGATGGTACCGTAATTACACCGTAGAGGTGGTTGAACTGAAGCGAGCTTATTCCTTTAAGATTTGATTTTTTTCAGTCCAGCCAGCTTGTGTAAAGGTCTGTACGAAACACATCTTCCACCAGTTGATCTTTATCAACTGGGACACCATCAGTCTGACCACAATCACTCATCTGGTCCAATAAGAACAAGCCGTGGTCACGATCTGGTTTGTTCAGGTTGTTACCATAAAAATGCTGTTCCATTGAATAGGGAGGGGAAAAGGAGGCGAGTTGTTCAGCCGCATGATCAAGGTACGGAGGCAGTGCTAACAGCTTCATGAGTTCTGTTCGGTTCTCGGGTTTTTCAGCCCACTGACAGGCTTCATATAAGGCAGTTACCAGTGCCCGGTGAGTATTAGGGTTTTCCTCTGCCCACTTTTGAGTCACGCCCATCACTTTCTCCATATGGGAGCCCCAGATTTTATGACCTGTGGTTAACAGTCCCCCTTTTTGTTGCATCAGGGCGAGGCTGTTCCAGGGTTCCCCTACGCAATAACCATCGATTATGCCATTAGCTAAATTTTCCAGCATCTGTGTAGGCGGTACAGCGACCAGCTGAACATCTTCTTCCGTATCGATATTGTGTTGGTTCAACCAGAAACGTAGTTGGTAGTGGTGGTTGGAGTAGGGGTAAACCGTTGCAATGACGGGTTTTCGTTCACGCTTATTGATCAGTTGTTTGAAGGTGTCGCCAACCGCATCGGCATCATTCCAGTCTGCAATTTGATCAACCAGAGCCAGATATAACTCTTGGGAGAGGGTGATGGCAGTACCATTGTGACTCAGCGTAAGAGCAGTTTGCATCGGGGTTTTGTTACCATTCAGGCCCAGAGTGGCAGCCAGTGGCATAGGGGCTAGCATATGGGCCCCATCCAGCAAACCAAAACTTACTTTGTCCCGGATCGAAGCCCAGGATGATTCTTTACTCAGAATGACGTTTAGGCCGTACTTCCAAAAAAAGCCTTTTTCTCGCGCAACTACGAGTGGCGCGCAGTCCAGCAGAGCGATGAAGCCCAGTTTTAGATCTGCTTTTTCAATCGTCAGGTGATCTGACATAGTATTACCTCTATACCTAGTTCCCCAGTCCTGATAACCCTTTCAGAGCTTCTATTACATTACGTGCAACAACGGGAAGCGTCTGGTGTCTGTCCATCGCTATTTTTCGCAGGGTTTGGTAAGCCTGATCTTCATCACAACCCTGATGTTTCATAAGCATGCCTTTGGCTTTTTCTATGACTTTTCGGTCGGCTAACTGGTTTTTTGCATTATCCAGTTCAGCTTTCAGGCTGCTATGAGCGTCAAAGTGCGCAATTGCAGTATCAATAATTGCGGTTACGCGTTCAGGTTGAAGACCATCGGCTATATATGCACTGACTCCGGCATGAATGGCGTCAGACATGGTTTTATGGTCATTTTGTTTCTCAGCGAAAAAAACAATGGGGCGGGGGTTATTGCGACTCATCGTAGCCATGCTTTCCAGCGTGTCACGATTAGGGGAGTCCATATCAATAATAACTATGTCAGGAAGGTTCTCTTCGACATGTTTATTAAGATCGGTAGTGTTTGGCAGATGACAGACGACGTTATGGCCTAATAGGTTTAGCGCTTCTGTGAGCGCTTTAACTCGTTCCGGTTCATCGTCAATCAGCAGCACGTTTAATTGCTTTTCTTTACTCATTCGATCCCATTCCGGAAAAGGGTGCTTATGAACCAGCAATTTTTATTCCATGTTAATCTGGCATATACATTGCTGTACAATGACTATAATTTTTTACGCAACGGTGCGTGCTTACTCGGTTTCAGTTCGGGGTATGCAGGCATCTGCTATCTCATGAAAACTCACCGTTAAGCCTATAATTTAATTGTTGCAGATCGGATAGTTTTTGGAGGTCAGGATGCATAAGACAACCACTTGCCCCTACTGTGGTGTAGGTTGTGGCGTTAATGCTGAAATCAGTGGTAATGAAGTAACCGGCGTTAAAGGTGATAAAGAGCATCCAGCAAATTTTGGGCGTCTATGTGTAAAAGGTTCCTCTCTTCACGAAGTCCTTGGTCAGAGCGGCAGACTACTCAATCCTATCGTCAATGGTGAACAGGTAAGTTGGGATAACGCACTGGAAACAGTCGCGGAAGGATTTAAACGCACTGTTATGGAGCATGGGCCCGATTCTGTAGCCCTCTATCTCTCCGGTCAGATCCTGACTGAAGATTATTATGTTGCGAACAAATTCATTAAAGGCTTTATTGGCACGGCGAATGTCGATACCAATTCACGCCTGTGTATGGCCTCGGCTGTTGTGGGCTATAAAAGGGCATTTGGTGCGGACACAGTTCCCTGCTGCTATGAAGATCTTGAATTAACCAACTTGCTGGTTATGGTGGGCACCAATGCCGCCTGGAACCATCCAATCCTGTACCAAAGAATCCAGAAAGCTAAAAAAGCCAACCCTGATCTGAAGGTTGTGGTGATTGATCCGAGGCGAACCGCCACCTGTGATATTGCTGATCTGCATTTGGGGCTTAAGCCTGGAACAGACAGCGAGCTTTTTGCGGGTTTGTTGAGTTATCTCGATCGAGCAGGTGTACTCAACCAGCAATATATTGAAAGTAACACCGAGGGCTTTGAGGCTGCTTTATCTATTGCGCAATCTCAATTCCCGGATATACAAACCGTAGCGGATTTCTGTGATATCAGACTTTCAGATTTGCAGGATTTCTTTGAAAGTTACGCAAACACTGAAAAAGTCGTTACCTTCTACTCTCAAGGTGTTAATCAGTCTTACTCTGGTTCGGATAATGCGAACGCAATTATAAACTGCCACCTGGCAACCGGACGTATCGGTTATGAAGGTGCAGGTCCTTTCTCCATTACGGGGCAGCCGAATGCTATGGGTGGACGTGAGGTGGGTGGTCTGGCTAACCAGATGGCCGCGCACATGGATTTCAAGGATAAAACTGCGGTGGATCGCGTAGCGCGGTTCTGGAATGCAGAAAATATGGCGCAGCAGGATGGCCTGAAAGCAGTTGATATGTTTCAGGCGATCGAAGAAGGCAAGATCAAAGCTATCTGGATTATGGGGACTAACCCCGCCGTCAGCTTGCCTAATACTGATCAGATCGTCAGAGCTTTAGAAGCCTGCCCTTTAGTTGTGGTTTCGGATTGTATTGGTGATACCGATACACTGCGTTATGCCAATGTATGCCTACCTGCGACCGGCTGGAGCGAGAAAAACGGTACTGTAACGAACTCAGAACGCCGTATCTCTCGTCAGCGCAGTATTTTACCTCCAAGTGGGCAAGCCAAACATGACTGGTGGATCATCAGTGAAGTGGCTAAACGCATGGGATATAAAGAGGCGTTTAACTACGAGCATCCATATCAGGTGTTTGCGGAGCATGCAGCACTGTCAGGCTATGAAAATAACGGCACCCGGGATTTTGATATCAGCCTGTTTGAAAATATTGATGAGAAAACCTACGACGCTTTAACACCGGTGCAATGGCCGGTCACTAAAGAGGCTCCGTACGGAACTGCACGAATGTTTACGGATGGAAAGTTCTTCACACCATCCGGTAAAGCACACTTTGTTCCTGTTAAATCTTCTGCGCCGGTGCAACAGCCAACGGAGGAGACACCTTTTATTCTCAATACAGGTCGTATTCGAGACCAATGGCACACTATGGCCATTACCGGGCGTACACCCAGATTGTTCCAGCACCGGGATGAACCCTTTGTTGAAATAAATAGCGTTGATGCCGCCGCCCTTAAAGTGCTTGAGGGTGATCTGGTCCGCGTGAGTAATTCGCAAGGTGAATTTATCGGAAGAGCCAGAGTTCTGGGTGATGAGCAGAGAAGAGGCGAAGTATTTGTACCTATGCACTGGAACAGTATTTTCAGTTCCAAGGGGCGTATGGGGGTTTTGATTGAACCGGTCACCGATCCTCTTTCAGGCCAACCAGAATCAAAACATGGTCGGGTTAAAATTGAATCACTTAATCCTGCATGGCAGGGTTGGTTGATGTGCCGCAATGAATTAGATACCGACCTACCGGTAGAATACTGGTCCAAAGTGCCTAAGCAGTTCAGCACCTTATACTATCTGGCAGATTCAATTGATCTGGATAACGGAATAGATTGGTGTAAACAACATCTGGGTGATGTTGATATCTGGCTGGAAGATAAAGGCAGTACCAGTTTCCGCGCGGCAGGATTGGCAGGAGAACAGCTTGAGTGGGCATTTTTTGTGATGCCTTATGGTCAGATCCCCTCTACCAAATGGCTGGAGGAGATGTTTGAAAAAACCGAAGTATCTTTTGATGAACGGCGTTACCTCCTCAGCGTTACCGGCTGTGAACAGGAAGACCCGGGTGAACTGATCTGTAGTTGCTATCAGGTAGGCAGCAATGCGATAGAGGATGCGATCAGCCAGGGATGTAAATCGGTAGAAGCCCTGGGGGCTAAACTTAAGTGCGGGACAAACTGCGGTTCCTGCATACCGGAACTCAATGCTTTGTTGGCGAAGCAGCTATAAACTGTAACAATGCCATTACTTTTAATCCGTATGATTGCGCAGGATTAACCAGTCCGACTGGTAAACAGAATAACAAAACCAGAAGAGGAGCCAAATTACTTAAGTAATGAGTTCCTTCCAGAGTAGAGACCATTAAAGCGGGCATCAGTAGATGCCCATTTTTTTGCCTGCTATTCTTAGGGCAAAGATCGCTGGCAGGGTGTAGTAAGTGAAAAGCACAGTCGTTCGAATTTTATACCTTCTGACAGGCTACCTCTGTGTATTGCTTGGTTTAATTGGTGTGCTTTTACCCCTGGTTCCCACAACGCCTTTTCTGCTGGTGGCGGCATTCTGCTTTTCACGAAGTTCAGAAAAGCTGCATCATTACCTGATTACCCACCGTATCTTCGGTAAGCTGATTCTGGATTGGGAAACCTATGGAGTCATACCTTTCAGAATTAAGCTGCTTGCTACCAGTATGATGTTACTGATGGTGAGTTACCCGCTGATCTTTAAGACATTCCATATCGGCTTGAAGGCTGCAGTCGTAGTGACCATTCTTTGCGCCTTAGCCTATATCTGGACCCGCCCGTCTGAAAACACCCTGAGCAAGAGCTGATCGCCGTTACAAGTGTCAGAAATTCATGTTTTCTGTATGAAAGTTTTTAATTACAAAATAATTAAAATTTTACTAAAAACATTGTCTAAACTTTGAACACTTAATATTCAATAAGTTAGCGCTAATATTCAAATAAGCGCCTTCTGTAGCTGCTGAAATTAGATAAAATTTTAATAAAAACATGCTTTTAATCATGTGAAAGGTCGCTAGGATTAAGTTAAACGCTGCCTAAAAAGGCAATTAGATTGATTAACTAAATAAGCACGGGTGAAGGTCATGAATACTTCAGCCAAAGACAATGGAATGAAATTAAAAGTAGCGATATATGATCCTGCCAAGAACTATGTGAGCTGGCATCAGGAGCTTACTGTCGCGGGTTATGAATGGGATGTCCTTAGATTCACTACAATGCAGAATCTGATGGATGAACTCAAAGAAAGACGATTTGATATCGTCATCGTAGCTTGTTCCATGTCACTGGGCGCCAAGGATGAGCTGGACCTAATGTCCAGAATTGCCTCTGAACAACCGAGCGCCATCCGGGTATTTTTTGGTGCAGACTTCTGGAATGCCGCTAACCGTGCAAAAGCTTCTGAACAGGCTCATCGTGCGTTTGGGTCATATGACAAACCGGCTGACATCGCAGAAGAGCTTGAATACGTAATCAAAATTACTCGTTTATTAAATCGTTCTGCGTTACAGGATTACGTGTCGAATATCGGTTGCCTGCCAACACCACCGGCAATGTATCAGAAACTTACTTCAGCTATTAATTCTGATGTCACTGGGTTGGATGAGATCAGTGAAATTGTTGAACAGGACCCTGCTGTTGTTGCGCAGATAATGAAACAGGTCAATTCTGCATTTTTTGGTATTGGCAGAACAATATCCAGCCTCAGAGATGCGGTTTCAATGCTGGGTATACGGAATATTCGTAGCATCGCTTTAAGCTCACAATTGAGCAGTCAGTTTGAAGAAGGTGCAGGTTGGGATAAATTCTCATTTGAAAGTATGAATCAGCGCGCGTTGGTTGTTGCGCGGTTGGCGCAGGCGATCAGTCGTCGTGCCGGTGCCAGCAAATATGTTCAGGAACAGGCTTTCCTCGCAGGACTGCTGCATGACCTGGGTGTACTGATCATGGCTTCACATGATCCGGAACAATACAGCAAACTGATCACTTATTCGGTTAAAAAACAGAAACCGATTTATCTGGTCGAAAAAGCCGCTTACGGGTTTTTCCATGGGGAAGTAGCTGCGTCTCTACTGACTCTATGGAATTTGTCACCCCATGTTGTGGAAGCGGTTATGTTGCACCATGTACCTCACCTCAGTGTTTCTAAAGAATTTTCGGCGCTGACTGCGGTTCATATTGCTGATGCAATGCTGCCATCTATTTCGGTGATGGGTGAATGTGACCTGTCCAGTAGCTTATCGATCAAATACATTGATCAGGTGGGTGTTATGGAGGAAGTGTCTAATTGGCGCAACCTCGCAAACGAATATAGTGAACGCATGGTTTCAAATTTATAGAGAGGATCTCTCGTCGCTGGGTTAAAAGTTAGCCAGACCTTACAGGGAAATTACGATTGGGGTCGAAATTAAGTAAGGTCTGGCAGGCTTTTATTAAGTTTATCATTGTATGTCTCTGCTCCTTCTCGTTTGTGATTTGCCCGCATCTATTGCGGGCTTTTTTTTGCTTCGTAGAACCAAGGAACGGGAACTTTGCTATTCTCAAATCTATCCAATGCCAAAATTCTGCAAATAAAGTCCTGCAAAAGGATTCTTAAGGAGAGCCAGATGACCGTTCTATCACGGATTTCGAAAGCAACACTGTTGTGCGTCACTCTAGGGTTCACAACCACTGCGATTGCAGAAAAGCATAATGCCACCAGTCCCAGCTTCAGGTCCGCGGCCTTAACGGATCAGGTTTCAATGCTCAGAGGTAAAGGGGGCAATGTTGCGGTTCTGACAGGCGATCAGGGCATTTTAATGGTGGATGATGACTACCAGGATATGACACCCGCATTGAAAACAGCATTACAGCCGTTTGGTGGCGAGAATAAACTTACCTACATTATCAATACCCACTGGCACGGCGATCATACTCAGGGCAACCTGCATTTTGGTCACTCAGCAAAAATTGTCGCGCACGATAATGTCCGTGAGAGGCTGCTAACGTCTCAGGAAGTTAAATTATTTAAAATGGTAACTGAGCCTTATCCAGAGCATGCTCTGCCTTCAATTACCTATCAGAAAGAGCTGACCCTGCACATGAATGGCGAAGAGGTTTCGATCATGCATCTGCCAGGAGGCCATACCGATGGTGACTCAGTAGTCTTCTTCAAAAAGGCCAATGTGATTCACATGGGTGATCTTTACTTTAACGGTTTCTTCCCATTTGTTGATGTCCAGAACGGCGGCAGTGTTATAAAAATGTCTAAGAATGTTACCAAAGTCCTGGATATGATTGACGATAACACCATCGTGATTCCAGGCCATGGCCCAGTGTCTAACAAAGCTGAATTGACGGCTTTCCGGGATATGTTGCGTGGCACTTATACCGAGGTTCGGCTAATGCGCAATAAAGGCATGAATCTGGGGCAGATGCAGGTAGAAGGTTTATCAGCAGACTGGATGGGCTGGACCGGTGGGTTCCTGTCAGAACAGGTCTGGATTGGGATTTTGAATAGTAGTATGGATAAAGACTAAAAAGCCTTTGGCTTTTTAGTCAGCACGCTTCGTGGTCTTTCAGACAGCACGCTTCGCCTTTCAGACAGGCCGCTTTGCTATGAGTGGCGAGAACGCGGCTGCGCCGCTGCTAGTGGCTAGGAAAAGCTTTAATGCAGGGAAGTTGGGTTTGTTGGAGGTTGGGTTAGTGTTGTGTAACCCAACTTTAACACCCGATATCGCTTAAAGTGTCCATAAAAGTGGTGCCACTTCAAAGGATACAATACCAAGCGAAGCGCAGGGAGCCTACGTGCTTTGTCCCAGCGAGCTTGCGTGCGAGTTTATGCGATTGTTAGTAGCCAACTACTAGTAATGGTAACGACAAGAAATAACCGTAATTGCTGTGTCGTCTACAGCGTAAACTAAACGATTAGTATCATCTATTCTGCGAGACCAGAAACCCGAAAGGTTTTCTTTTAAGGGCTCAGGCCTTCCAATTCCTTCAAACGGTGAACGTTGAACATCGGTAATTAGTTTATTGATACGTTTTAAGGTTTTCTTGTCTTGTGTCTGCCAATAAACGTAGCTATTCCAGGCCTCATCAGTCCATGATAAGAGCCTGTTACTCATCAATAAGTTCTCGCTGAGATGTTTTACCCGCTTTAAACTGTGCAATAGAACGGTTTAAGTGTTCTGCATTAGCAGGCGAGCGAAGTAAATGGACGGTTTCCATAAGACTATTATAGTAATCCAAAGACATTACTACAGCGTCTTCAGAATCACGGCGAGTAATTACCGTAGTATCAGCGTCGTTTACAACGCCGTCCAAAACTGCTTTAAGTCCATTTCGGGCTTCTGTGAAAGAGACAATTCTCATATGTAACCTCACTTGTACATTATAACGAACAAGTTTAGTTAAAAAATACAGACCTGTACAGGATGTTGTGCTTGTGCTTCATAAAAGTGATTCAATCACTTGCTTTAAATAACTTGCAGGCTTGGTATTCCATCCATTAACGCCTTTCTCCATAAAATAATACTTCTTAGGTGATGCATCGAAAGACTCTATAATGAATATTGATGGGTAACCTCGTCCGCCATACTGCTCAAAAAGCTTGCGTTCATTTTCTCCCTTCTCTGGTGTGACCCTTACCTTAATAACTTTATTTAATACTTGTTTCCCCTGATGGGTGTAAAGTAACTCTTTTTCGAGTTTTCTACAGTAACGACACCAGTCTGCTTGAAAGTATACAAAGATAGGGGTGCTTGTTTTTTTACTTAATTCAAGAGCCTGTTTATAGCCCTGAAATTCAGCATACCATTGTGTACTAGAGTAATTTTTGTCGGAAGATATTGTTGTAGATATAGAGTTTATTTTATTAAAGTCAACTTTTTGACCGGAGCACGGAGAGTCCGTAAAAACAGTTCTACCATCTACAATGCACTTAAATATTTCAGTAGAAAAAGAATTATTGGAAATCAACAGCAGGAGGATGAGAAAATAGCGCATATTTAAATTTTCCCCTTATGCATAACGCTTGTGGCACGGGCAAACGCGCAGCGGTTGTCCAAGCCAGCTTTGCTGGCGGATGTGCCCACCCTTGTTATTTGTGAATTTCAAATGTAACTCGTCCATGTGTATCACTGATATCTTTACCCGCTATATAAGCGATATGCTTACCTGCCGTGGTACAGATTAGAAGTGAGAGAGAAACCCCAGGGTCAGAACCACCAATTATGCTCTGGTAATAAAATAGCTTAATTGATACCACCCAGTAGCCAATTCTCCCCAAGAGAGTTCCTTTCCTTCTTAAAGCAACCTCCGACTCCTTAATAAGATCAAACCCTCTTTTAAGCTTTCTTTTGTTACAAAGCTTAAAATCCACTGAAAGCTCCCCTTCTTGGTGTAGTAACTCAACCAAGCTATCTAAGTTTTTTGGGCAGTTCTCATATGTCAGTAACATGGCTAATAACGCCTAAAGCAGCCGCGCAGTATGCGTCGGATATCTTTTCTTGTTATGAGCTGAAAGCTATTTGAGAAATTCTTTTTCATCAATATCTTCCAGCCTAATTTCATTTAAAGGGATTTCAAATGCGTCAGCTTGTTGCTGCATTAAAGTGATAATGCGGTGAAATGCCATTTTGTAGCCTTCCGCATAAGTTTTTTCCACTCCCTTAGCTACACGATGATCCTCTATTGCTTCTCTCGAATATTCTTTTGCTAATAAACCAAGATCTAGCAAATAGTTTTTATATTTCTCATCTTCCATGCATGCAATCTCTGTGACTCATAACGTCGTGCTAAAGGGCTGACCAAGCGTAGCTTGGGCAGTCCGGTGGAGGGGCAAAGCCCCGGAACACTTTTGAGCACCTAGTTATGTGTCTTTAGATTTACTTCCCTTTTCAACCAACTCAAATTCATGAGATAGCATGTGCAGGCCCCCAGAATAGATACCTTCCGGCATCCTCTTCCAGAACGAGACACTGGCCTTGGTAGAGTCTTCTACAATGTCGTCTACTACGTACTCGTTATTGAGCATTGCTTCATGCAACAAACGCTCATCTTCAGGAAGCGCTTCTAGAAAGCCATCGTAGATTTCGAGAACCCTTACGAGATCTCCAATTTCGACTTCAACGCCATGTTTATCTTTCATCGGCATGGGCTACTTGTACACATAACGCCGCCGTAACGGGACGAAGCCGCGTAGCGGCGGAGTTCCGAGCCCAACGCAGTTGGGCTGACCGTTGACGGCCTTGTTAGTCACGCCCATTACACGTTTGCTTGTCATTGTTGTTTCTGTTGGCTTCAAGGTCCTTGCAAGGCTTTTGGAATGATCGAAGTGCTTCTTTAGCAGGTAATGTTGTTAATGTAGCGCTCCATTGGCCGCTGACACCTGCCACATGCTTCCATTTGCCGCTGATCTGGTTCCCGGCTCTGACACCGTGGAAATTGATATCTTGTGATGAGTCATCGCCCATTTCGAATCGGTGAATAGTGAACTCATAGTTCTGTTTTCTTACGCTACCGATTATTGAAGCAAGATCTTCAGCACCATCCTTTGCCACCCCTGATATTTGATTGTTGTTTAGGGCCACTTCAAGGAACAAAGCAGGTAGTTCTACACCGTTAGAAAATGAATACGTCATAACCCAATTTTCCTTACCCTCGTTTGCATACACAAAGAGAGGTAAGGCTAATAGCAGAAACAGTGCTGAGAGTGATTTATTCATGAGCTCAACTATTGAACGATGCATAAGGGCTGCCTAACGCTTAGCTTAGTGGGGAGGAGCGCAGCGACGATCCGCTACAGCTACTTGTTATATGTTTGATATCAAAGAGTAACATGCGGTTTATGCATTCCCGCTTGGTTTTCTAAATCCCTGACCCTACTGCTAAGTTCGCTTAGCTTTTCTTGTTGTTCTTGATCATGTTTCCAAAGTGTTGAGATATTTTGTTCACACTTGGGAGAGCCATACTTTGCAGGATACTTCAGGCGATTAATTTTCACATTTAAGGAGATACAGTAAACAATCAGCATCCCTATGATTATTTCTAAGATCATTAGTTTGTACTCCTTTTACATATAACGCCGCCAACACAGGCGGAGCGTCAGCGACGTCCAGCCCGTAGGGCGATTGTGCTTGGCCTTGTTAGTGCTGACTTTCAACATCATGCATACAGTGCTGGCAATACGTACCTCCAAGCTCCATATCTCTTAAATAAGCATTCTCAAGATCTTCAATATCAATAATTCCATCGCAATGTCCGTCACATGCAACCTCAACTAAGTGAAGAACATCTTCTTCATACCGATAGATTTGTTTCTCAGTAAGGTTATCTAGTGTGCCTTCACCAATTATTTGACGCGATATGCCTTGAGCACGATCATCTTCAATCATGTCACATTCAAGCAGGTACTCTAAAACGGATACAAGCGCGTCTCTTGAACGCTTTTCTTCCATAAACTCTACGATGGAACTCATAGTTTCTCTCCTTGCTCAATTATTGGCAGCACTAACAGCTAAATATACGACAAGTGGATTTATGAAATGCGACACCGTGTCGTATATCCCAATTAATATTAAAATCTAAGACTTGCCTGTACTGACTTGATACATAAAGGATTATTAAAAACGTGTAATAGTCGAGGTATTAGAGAAAGGCGACAAGTTGTCGTGTTTCTACATCAAAACTCAAAAATGACTATTAATAGGAATCATTCTTAGTTAATCCTTTAAAGCAAGCTACCTAGTGTTTCCTTGGTAGTGGCTATATTTGCATAAGATGATCTTGCATAAAATACTGATCAAAAACACAGTACATACATGGGGGAGGTCGTGAGTGAGTTGAAAAAGTGGAATCTTATAGAAAACTATAATAAAAAGCCCCGACAAGGCGGGGCTTTGAAATGTGGAAGGGGGAAAACTTAGTACGCGGCTGTCACCGTAAACTCCACCAGTATTTCTGGTCTTGCCATGCGTGCTTCAACGCAGGCGCGGGCTGGTTTTTCGCAGTCTTTTACCCAGGCATCCCATATTTCGTTCATGGCTTTGAAATCTTTCATGTCACGAATGTAGATCGTCACGGATAACAGCTGATTTCGGCTGCTATCGGCTTTCTCTAACAGGGCATCGATTTTATCCAGGCACTTTTGAGTTTGTTCCTGAATATTCCATTCTGCTTCGCCTGCTGTCTGGCCGCATAGGTACACTGTGCCATTATGTTTAACAATACGGCTCATGCGTTCCGTAGATTCTATTCGTTCAATGCTCATTGTTTGCCTCAAATATATTTCTTGTGTACTCGCTTGGTGATGCCAGTAAACAGGGTGTAGGGGATGGTGTCGCAGTAGGGGGCAACGTCGGATGCTTTGAGGTTATCACCCCAGAACTCAACGTGGCTGCCAACGCCTACTCCGGGTAGATCTGTCAGGTCTACGGTCAGCATGTCCATGGATACGCGGCCAATGATTCGGCTGCGCAGACCATCGATTATCACGGGTGTACCGTTTTTCGCATGGCGGGGGTAGCCATCGGCGTAACCCATTGCGACGGTGCCTACACGGGTGGGTTTATCGCAAACCCAGGTGCCGCTGTAGCCAACGGGGTCACCCGGTTGCAGATCACGTACGGCAATTACCTCGGAGGATAAGGTCATCGCTGATTGCAGTTGATCTCCAAGCTCTTGGGCTTCAGCAAAAGGTGTTGCGCCATAGAGCATGATACCGGGACGTTGCCAATCTCTTCTTGCCGCCGCATACGCCATGGTGCCAGCGGAATTAGCGAGGCTGACCGGTGCATCCAGTTTGGAGGCAACCGCATCAAAACAGCTAATCTGTTCAGCAGTGGCGCTTTTCTGTGGTTCATCTGCTGAGGCAAAGTGGCTCATCAGGACGACTTCTTCAACCTGTGGCAGGTTTTTAAGTACCTTATAAGCGGATTCATACTGATCTGGTTGAATACCCAGACGGTGCATGCCGCTGTCCATTTTTAGCCAGACTTTGATTGGCTTAGAGAGTTCAGCATCCGTTATGGTTTTGATCTGGTCGACTGAGTGAACCGCACACCACAGATTGTTCTGGCTGATGTAGTCCAGCTCATTAGGGGTGAAGAAGCCTTCTAACAGCAGAATCGGAAGAGTGATACCCGCATCACGCAGTTCAATGGCTTCTTCAATGCAGGCTACGCCAAACGCATCTGCGATATCAGACAGTGCCTGTGCAACCTCAACGGCACCGTGCCCATAAGCACTGGCTTTGATGATTGCCACTGCTTTATTTTCCGGCGAGGTGTTTTTCGCCAGAAGGTAGTTATGACGGATAGCATTCAAGTTGATGGTTGCTGTTGTCGCTCTTGCCATAGGTACTCCCCAGATTCTGAATACAGAAAAACTTAAACAACCATAATGGCTTCAATTTCAATATCTGCATCTTTTGGCAGAGCTTTGACTGCGTATGCTGCACGAGCCGGGTAAGGCGCTGAAAAGTATTCAGCCATCAGTTCATTAACCTGACCGAAAAACTTCAGGTCTGAAAGCAGGACTGTGATTTTAACAAAATCATTCAAACTACCACCTGCTTCTTCAGCTACCGCTTTCAGGTTTTCAAATACCTGTTTTGCCTGTGCTTCAAAAGACTCAGTTACCATCTCCATCGTTTCTGGATTTAGCGGAATCTGGCCAGAAAAATATATGGTATTGTCCACTTTAACCGCCTGAGAGTATGTGCCGATTGCTGCAGGGGCTTTTTCTGTAGAGATAATAGTTTTAGTGCTCATGTTCTTTCCTTAATTCAAAAAAGAAACAGGCCCCTGAAGGCCTGCTTCATATTAATTAGTGTTTAGTGGCTCTTTATTAATGACTTTTAATTAGTGGCTCTTTATTAAAGGTAACGGGCCATGGAAAGGCCTTCCGGATCAATATCGGTTTTTTGTCCGCTTATGATATCGGCAACATATTTGCCCGATCCCAGAGACATGGTCCAACCCAAAGTACCGTGCCCTGTGTTGAGGAACAGGTTGGAGTATTTGGTTTCACCCAGAATAGGGGTACCGTCTGGTGTCATTGGGCGCAGTCCGGTCCAGAACTCGGCTTTTTCGATATCGCCACCACCTGGGAAGAGGTCACCAACTACAAATTCAACATTGGCACGGCGTTTTTCATTCAGGTCTTTGTTGTACGAGGCGATCTCGGCAGTACCGCCTACGCGAATCCGGTCATCAAAACGGGTAACGGCAACCTTGTAGGTTTCGTCCATTACTGTTGAAGTCGGCGCTTTATTCTCATCCACAATCGGCAGTGTCAGCGAGTATCCCTTGATTGGGTATACCGGAATCTTAAGGCCGATCTCGGACATCATTGGTGTTGAATAACTACCCAAAGCAACCAGATAGGCATCAGCAGTGAGCTTGCCACGGGAGGTCGAAACGCTGGTGATTTCATCCCCATCTTTATTGATGCTGAGAATGTCAGTTTTCATCACAAACTGAACGCCCATTTCTTTACACTCATCCGCCAGTGCGTTGGTGAATTTGAAACAGTCACCTGTCTCATCGCCAGGCAGGCGAAGGCCACCCACAATTTTATCTTTTACATTGGCTAAAGCAGGTTCATATTCGATACAACCTTGCTGGTCCAGTTCCTGAAAGTTGACGCCGCACTCTTCAAGAACTGAGATATCTTTTTTAGACGCTTCTACCTGTTTGTCGGTACGGAACACCTGTAATGTTCCTTTCTGTCTTTCATCGTAGTGAATATCCAATTCTTTACGCAGATCAATAAAACAATCGCGGCTGTATTCAGCCAGACGCATCATGCGTGCTTTATTTTTATGGTAAGCACCCTGAGTACAGTTAGACACCATTTTGGTCATCCAGCTCAGGGTCTGAGGATCTACCTCTTTACCATTGATCATAAAGGGAGCAAGGTCCTGCATCAGCCATTTAATCGCTTTCAATGGAATGCCGGGTCCTGCCCAGGGTGCAGAGTATCCAGGTGAAATCTGACCGGCATTGCCGTAGCTGGTTTCTAAGGCTACATCTACCTGACGGTCTATGACGGTTACTTCATGTCCAGCTTTAGCCAGATACCAGGCACTGGTTACGCCCACTACGCCTGCTCCTAAAACTAGTACCTGCATAATCTCACCTCGTAGCAGAATTAAATTCATCGAATTGGAAAATACTAGTTTATTGTTGTTTTTTTAGTTTTTGGCTTTGTTTTTTATTAATTTGCAGTTATAAATACTGAAAATATTATTTTTATTGGTTGAAACTAACGGTATCTAGTTATGAAAAGAAAGCCTCTGGATCGATTGGATGTTTCTATCCTAAGAGAACTTCAGGCAGATGGACGTATCAGCTACGTTGATCTTGCGGACAAAGTCGGGCTCAGTTCGACTCCCTGTATTGAACGTGTGAAACGGTTAGAGAAAGAGGGCTTCATACAAGGCTATTACGCTCGGCTGGACCCGCAACTTCTGGATTTTAGTATGCTGGTTTTTGTCGAGATCTCACTCTCGTACCAGACCCCGGATGCTTTTCAGGAGTTTAGTAAAGCCATAAAACGTCTTCCTTACATTCTTGATTGCCATCTGGTATCCGGTGATGCGGATTATCTCGTTAAGGCACGAATTAACGACATGTCGGAATATCGAGCTTTATTGGGCGATATGCTGCTGACCCTGCCTGGGGTAAAGAATTCCAAGAGTTATATAGTGATGGAAGAGGTTACCGAAACTCTGAGCTTACCGGTGGAATACAAACCCAAGGGCTGATGCTTTCTCCGGCCTCAATGGTTTTGATTAAGGCATAGGTTTTAATTACGGGCTTGGTGTCATGCACTTAAAAAGAGACATCGAATACCGGGCCTGCGAGCAGTGTAAAGAGCACAAATGCGACGGTTATCGCCAGTAAGTTAAGCAGAAAACCCGCCCGCACCATATCCTTTAACTCTAAGCCTTTGTATGAGAAAACGATGGCATTTGGCGGTGTGGCTACGGGCATCATAAAGGCCATGGATGCCCCCAATGCTACCGGAACACATAAAATAATCGGGTTTAACCCAAGACCTACTGCCACCGCAGCAAGAATAGGCAGAAACGTCGCTGTTGAGGCTGTGTTGGAGGTGATTTCCGTCAGGTAAACAATTGCAAAAGTGATCAGCAGTACCAGTGCCAGGGTACTGATTTCGACCCCACTGACTGCAAAACCAATCCATTCTGCTAGGCCGGTAATTTTAAAACCATCTGCTAACGCAAGGCCGCCACCAAACAGGAGCAGTATCCCCCAGGGGACATTCTTTGTTGCTTCCCAATCCAGTGCGAATTCAGATGTTGTTCGCGATACCGGTACTGCGAACAGAATCAGGGCTGCGGTGAGCGCGATGATCGTGTCGTTCAGGCTAAGGCCTGTGATCTCCACAAGCAGGCCCCGGGTAATCCAGCTCAATGCTGTACCAATAAATACGATAGCGACCAGCTTTTCTGCGCGGGACATTTTCCCCAGTGCTAATAACTCCTCTTTAATCACGCCGGTGGATTCTGCTATTGCGATCTTATCCGCAGGGAATAGGAATTTAGTTAACAGGAACCAGGTTGCAGGCAGCATAACGATGACGACGGGAATGCCCATTAACATCCAGTTAAAGAAGGTGATCTCTATCTGATAGGTGTTTTGCAGGAAGCTGGCAAGCAGGGCATTGGGTGGAGTGCCTATTAATGTGCCCACTCCACCAATAGAAGCGCTGTAAGCGATGGACAACATCAGAGCAATAGCGAAATTTCGTGCAACGTCGCTATCATCTGTATGTCGCTTAACAAAGTCGATCACTGACAGGCCGACGGCAAACATCATAATTGTGGTAGCGGTATTAGAGATCCACATGGAAAGAAAAGCGGTAGCCAGCATGAAACCAAGAATGATCCTGGAAGGAGAACTACCAACCCGGTTTACGATCTTCAGCGCAATACGTCGGTGTAATCCGACCTTCTGCATGGCTGCTGCCAGGAGAAATCCACCCAGGAACAAAAAAATCAATGGATGGGCATAGTTAGCCGCAACGGGTTTTATCTCATTGATGCCAAACAGAGGCATAAGAATAATCGGCAGTAGTGCGGTTGCAGGTAGAGGAATCGCTTCACTCAACCACCAGATAACCATCAAGAAAGCCATGGCAACCAAAGACCAAGCTTCAACAGGCATACCTTGTGGTGCCGGGGTTAGTATAATGATCAGAGCTGATAGCGGCCCCAAAAACATGCCAGCCAATTTCACCTTACCCAATGGGTTTTGATCAGCTTCGGCTTTATTGTTAACTACAGGTTCCACGTGATCATTCCTTACCGGATAAGAATCTTCTCGGGTTAATCGTTCGAAGCATAGCTCAAAATTCTACAACTTCCGTTTTTTACTTATCTATTCTCGATGCGGTTGCTTCAGCATACTGACATATATTGAAGCTTTACTTAATTTAATAAGGGGCGTCACTCAGGGCTGATTGGTGAATGTTGCGAATGGACTCCAGGAACAGGTCACGGGCACGGTTTGGTTGTGCAGATTTCCTACTGATAACTGCAACACCGAGCCGGAAGGTTTTCTGCTCTTTGGCAACGGCTTTAAGCTCACCTTTTTTTACATAAGATCTGGCGATTTCTTCCGGTAGGAAGCCCAGATAACAGCCAGATAAAATCATTGCGATACGGGCTTCGTAGAAATAGGAAATGGCGGCCAGGTTCATTACAGATAACTGGTTATAAACTTCATCATGAGGTTTAAGGCCAGCGTGAATGAGTTTATGGCTGTTGACCATCTCTTCTGTGATCTCTTCCTCAACAGTATCAAACAGAGGGTGCTGATTGGAGCAGTACAGGTAGTTAATGTCGGTGTACAGATGGATGTAGTCCAGGCCTTCCAGCTGGCGGTGATATGGGATAATGGCTATATCCAGGTTATTGTTCAACACCAGCTTCTCCATGGTTTTCATATGTTCCACTTCCACCACTAGCTCTACGTCAGGGGCCGCCTTTTCAAAGGATCTGAAAATTTCTGGCATTTTGCTGCGAGGGTCCATACTTACGGTGTCGCTGAAGGCAATTTTTAATTGCCCGGATGGCGAGCTGCTGAGGTTGTTTATGGTATTTCTGAAGCGTTCCAGATGACTTAAAAGTTCTTTGGCCTGTTCATAAACCACGGAGCCTTCTTCAGTCAGTGCGAAACCTCCGCGTCCACGGCGGCATAACTTCATATTTAATCTGGATTCCAGATTAGCAATATGATTACTGATGGTAGGGCGGCTGATATTAAGCTCGGTTTCTGCAGCAGAGAAACCTTCACACTCAACAACTGTTTTGAAGATTTTTAGCTGTTTGACCTCATAATCGCCAAGCTGGCCTAAATAATGGTTTGCCATACCGGATACCGAAAGAATTTAAAGGTATGGATATTATAGTGATTAGTTTAAATAATTGTACCTAAGTAGGTAATACGTAAAGAATGGCAAACCTTTACGTGGAAAGCTTAAGATTTAACCAGTTGTGTTGATTTGAGAGGGTAAAGTACAAGAATTATTACTAGCTAGGCCAAGTAATAGATAGCAAACAATAAATACTAATATCTTGCTTAATTGGAGAAACATGATGTTCAACAAGCTAAAGAAAAAATTATCTACATCAGCATTAGCCATGGCGCTGGGTGTAAGCACTATCGCTGCTGATGTATCTGCTGCGGAGCATAACTGGCGCTTCAGCAACCTGTATGGTCGTGGAACGGCATTTGGTGAATTGTACGAAAACTTGGCTAAAAACATCGAAGCCAACTCCGATGGTCGTATCTCCGTGCAAGTTCTGTACTCGGGTGAAGGTGTAGGTACAACAGGTATTCTCAGTGCGGTTAAATCCGGACTGATCACTATGGGTGCGCCATTCCAGTCCATGCATGCGGGTGAGCTGCCGGCTGGTATTGTTGAGATCGGTCTGCCAGGTGGTACTGATGATACAGCTGAACTTCAGTCATTATTCAATGACAAAGGCTGGGACAAAGTTCTGACTAAAGCCTATGGTTCTCAGGGAATGGTTTGGTTAGACCCTTATATCCAGCCACCGGTATATGTCCTGACCAAGAAACAGATTAACTCTGTAGAAGATTTTAAAGGTCTGAAGATCCGTGCCCCGGGTGCTTACGGTAAGTTCCTGCGTAATCTGGGTGCGTCTCCGGTATCCCTCTCCTGGAGTGAGATTTATACCAGTCTGGCAACTGGCGTCATTGATGGTTCTATCGGTAGTAACATGATTGATCACCGCGACGGTAACCACGTTGAAGTTGCGAAATATATGTACCGTCTGCCACTGGCTGGTGCACAGGTTCTGCCAATCGTTGTAAACCGCAATGCCTGGAAAAAACTTCCGGAAGATCTGCAAGCAGCTGTACGTAAAGCGACTGCTGTGCATGCAGAAGAACAGCTGACAATGTCTAAAAAGTGGGAATCTGAAGCGGTAGCTGAGATGGAATCCAAGGGTCTGATGTGGAGCCCTGAGCCAAATGATGCTGACCGTCAGGCGTGGACTGCTGCAGGCGCTGGCTTGTGGGATGAGTACGCTGCTAAGGATAAGTACAGCAAAGAGTTGATCGAAATCCTGCGTAACAGCCAGTAATTAACTCAGAAAGGATCAGAGAGCTTTCAGCTCTCTGATTACTTCAAGGTTTCCTATGGTTATTTCTATTTTTCGGGGAATATGCGTTGGTGTAGACGCTGTTGTGAAAGCATGCGGAAAGTTGGCGGCATTGCTTATGCCGGTTCTGGCTTTCATCGTCGCTTTTGAGGTGTTCTCACGCTATATACTCAACAGCCCAACCATCTGGGCGTTTGATCTGTCGTTGTTTCTGTTTGGTTATATCGCTGCTCTGGGCGGTGCTTATGCTCAGCAGAAAAAAGCGCATATCAACGTTGATATTCTCTACCTTCGGGTTTCGCATAAAACCCGTAGTGTTTTTAATCTGATCTCATATTCCCTGGGCATTTTCTTCCTGGTTCTGATCGTGATGATGTGTTTTGGGAAGTATGAAGAGGCGGTGGAATTTGATTACCGCAGGCAGAGCGAATGGGCACCACCTATGTACCATTTCTGGGTGATGATGTGTGTTGCGGCATCCCTGTTTATTGCGCAGCTGTCCAGAGATCTGCTGGTGGAACTGTATTTCCTGTTTACCAGCAAAACTCTGATCGAGGAGAGAACTGATGGGGATTGAGTTACTAACAGCAGTTCTGCTGGGTTGTATCCTGATCTTTTTTGCTCTGGGTGCACAGGTAGGCCTCGCTCTTGGTGGTATAGCTATGTTGATTGGCTATATGACCTGGGGAGACGGGATTTTTAATGTCATTCCTACCACTCTGGAATCTACATTTTTTAGTTTTATTTTGCTGGCAATTCCTCTGTATATCTATATGGGGCAATTGCTGACTAAGTCGGGCATAGGCGATGCCATGTTCAACTTCAGCCAGATGCTGATTGGTAAAGTCAGAGGCTCTCTGGCGATCAGTGTCATTGGCGTATGTTCAATGATTGGCGCTATGGTAGGCATTATCGGTGCTGGCATCATGACATCCGGCAGTATCGCTCTGCGTCCAATGCTGGAGCGTGGTTATAACAAACGTTTAGCTTTAGGCGTAATCATGGCGGGCGGAGGTCTGGGTATTCTGATCCCGCCAAGCATCCCTATGATTATGTTTGCTGCATCTACTCAGAACTCCGTTGGCAGAATGTTTCTGGGTGCGATGGTTCCGGCATTACTGACAGTTGCCCTGATGGTGATCTACGTTGTGGTCAGCTGCAAACTGAATCCAGAACGCGCGCCATTGGATAAAGACACCGATGTACCCGTGTTGGAAGGAAAAGAAAAGTTCCGTATCGCCCGTGATGGCCTGTTTTCTATGCTGCTGATAGTCGTAGTACTGGGCAGCATTATCACCGGTATTGCCACGCCAACAGAGTCAGGTGCGATTGGTGTTGTCGGGGCTATCCTTCTGGCGATCGTGTTTAAACGCTTCAAAGTCGATATGTTTCTGCAATCGGGTTTCCAGACCGGCATGCTGGTCAGTGTCGCGATGTGGATTATCTTTGGTGCTTCGGTCTTCAGTAACTTCCATCTGCTGATGGGGGTTCAGAGCATGGTGGCCGGCTTCACGAATAGTCTGGATCTGCCTCCGATCATGATCATTATCATGTTCCAGCTGATCATGTTGTTACTCGGTTTCATCATAGATGAATTCATAATTGTGCTGATGTGTGCGCCGTTGTTTACTCCGATAGCAGTATCTCTGGGGTATGACCCGATCTGGTTTGGCGTGCTGATGATCATCAATATTCTGATCGCAGTGCAGACACCTCCTTATGGTTTTGCGCTCTTTTATCTAAAAGGTATCGCACCTCCAGGGATCGGTATGTCCGAGATCTACAAATCAGTAACCCCGTTTATCCTGTTGAATCTGACGGTATTGATTTTGTGCATGGTCTTCCCGGAGATTGTGCTCTGGCTGCCCAACAAAGTGATGGGAGGTATGTAGCGGATGTTTAAGAAAATACTGTTGCCGGTGGATCTGTCCCATGAAGAGCAGATCAAACAACTGATCGGAATTGCTACGACACTTGCTGGTGGGCAAAAGGCTGAGCTGCATATGCTGTATGTGGACCAGAGCCTTATTCACCGCGCGGGTTATCCCCATCTGGATGAACAGAAATTTGCGGATCATCGTAAAGATGCTCTGGCAACTATGACCCAGCGCTTAGACGACCTTCCGGAAAACCTAACCGGTTTCAGTCATTGTCGTGAAGGTACAGCGCATGACCAGATACTGGAATCCGCAAAGGAGTTGCAGGTGGATGCCATCGCGATGATGGCTCGTAAGCCCGGAATCAGCAGCTATTTTATTGGTTCCAACGCCGAAAGGGTGGTCAGACATGCGCCTTGTTCGGTTTTTGTGATCCGTGAAGATTGCGCAGAATAAACAGCGTTAAGACTCTTTAAGAATTTTTATAAAGCGTTAACGAGTCAGTATTGAATAAAACAGTCACCTGAGCTGCAACAGTTTCAGGTGTTCAGGAGAATCAAAATGACTATCCAGTTGCGAGATGCCGGGTTGTTAAGAACCCAGGCATACATAGATGGTAAGTGGGTTGCGGGTGAGCAGGGTGAAACCTTTGCTGTAATTAACCCAGCGACCGGGGAAGAGATAGCTCAGGTTGCCAGTGTCACATCTGCGCAGACACGTACAGCGATTCAAGCCGCTGAAAAAGCGCAGCAAAGCTGGAAGGCGTTACCGGCTAAACAACGTTCCGATTTATTAGAGCGCTGGTACCAGTTGGTTCTGGATCATCAGGAAGACCTGGCGCAGTTGATGACGGCGGAGCAGGGCAAACCTCTGTTCGAATCCCGTGGTGAAGTGCTTTACGGAGCATCTTTCCTGAAGTGGTTCGCGGAAGAGGGTAAACGTGTCTATGGCGATGTTCTGCCATCAACGTCGGACCGTCGCAGCATTGTGATTAAACAGCCCGTGGGCGTGGTTGCAGCGATTACTCCATGGAATTTCCCGAATGCCATGATCACCCGCAAAGTCGCTCCTGCTCTGGCAGTGGGCTGTGCGATGGTGTTGAAACCTGCGGCTGAAACACCGCTTTCTGCGCTGGCTCTGGCAGAACTGGCGGAACGTGCAGGTTTACCTGCCGGACTGTTCAGTGTGTTAACAACCAGTGACGCCGTCGCCGTGGGCGGTGAAATGACCTCTAACCCAACGGTTAAGAAAGTAACGTTCACCGGATCTACCGGTGTTGGCAAACTGCTGATGAAACAGTGTGCGGACACCGTTAAGCGTACATCTATGGAGCTGGGTGGTAATGCCCCAGTGATCGTATTTGATGATGCGGATCTGGATAAAGCCGTCGCCGGTGCTCTGGTTTCCAAATATCGTAATTCAGGCCAGACCTGTATCTGTGCTAACCGGATTTTAGTTCAGGAAGGCATCTACGATGCTTTCGTTGAGAAATTTACCACTGCGGTTAAAGAGTTCCGCATCGGCAATGGTCTGGACGATGCAACTACTCATGGCCCGGTTATTACGGCGAAAGCGGCGGAAGATATTCACGCCAAAGTGTCATCTGCAGTAGCGGAAGGCGCGAAGGTCATTACCGGTGGCAGGATCAGTGACAAAGGTTCACATTTTTATGAGCCAACGGTGCTGACGAATGTGACCGATCAGATGCGTTTGTTCAAAGAGGAAATTTTTGGCCCGGTTGCCCCGATCTTCAAATTCAGCAGTGAAGAAGATGCCATTGCCATGGCTAATGACACTGAATTTGGCCTGGCAGCCTATCTGTATACCAATGATCTGGGATGCATCTGGCGGGTATCGGAAGGGATCGAGTACGGCATGGTTGGCGTGAATGAGACTGCCATCAGCTCTGAAATTATTCCTTTCGGCGGCGTTAAAGAATCGGGTCAGGGACGTGAAGGTTCCAAGTACGGACTCGATGATTATTTAGAAACAAAATATATCTGTATGGGTGGCCTGTAAGGCACGAAGGTGAATTGATGAGTCAGATTATTTATCCAACGACTAATTTAAAAGCAACGGAAACGCTAAAGCTGGAGCGCGGTGATGGCGCTTATGTATACGACAGTAATGGTAACCAGTATTTAGAAGCGTTAGCGGGCTTATGGTGCACCTCGTTGGGTTACAACAACCGTGAGTTGATTGAGACGGTTAATCAACAGATGGGGCAGCTGTCCTATTCGCATATGTTTGGTGGCAAAACCCATCAGGTCGGTATCGATCTGTCTGAGAAACTTGCAGAGATGGTGCCGGTAGACAATGCCAAAGTGTTTTTCGGAAACTCCGGAAGTGACGCCAATGATACGCACATCAAAATGCTGCGTTACTACTTCAATGCCATTGGTAAACCTGAGAAATTTAAAATTATTGCCCGCGAACGTTCCTATCATGGGGTAACCATTGCTTCGGCTTCCCTGACCGGGTTACCGCCGAACCATACCCACTTTGATCTGCCGTTTGATGCTCTGGGTATTCTGCGTACTGATGCACCCCATTACTATCGCGGTGCTTTGCCGGGCGAGTCTGAAGAACAGTTTGTGGATCGTATTACCAACAATCTGGAGCAGCTGATCCTGAAAGAGGGCGCAGACACAATCGCCGCTTTTGTTGCTGAACCGATTACCGGTGCCAGTGGCGTAATCGTGCCACCAAAAGGTTATTACGAGAAAGTTCAGGCGATCCTGAATAAGTACGACATTCTGTTCTGGGCAGATGAAGTGATTACTGGCTTTGGACGGACCGGAAACGATTTTGGTTGTACCACTATGAATATCCAGAAGCCGGATATGATGACACTGGCGAAACAGCTTTCATCTGCTTATATGCCGATCAGTGCATCGGTTATCCGCGGTGATATTTATGACGCAATGGTAGAGCCAAGTTCCAAAGTTGGTGTGTTCGGTCACGGTTATACCTACTCAGGTCATCCTGTGGCTTGTGCGGTGGCACTGAAAACACTGGAAATCTACCAGAGAGACAACCTGTTTGCGCATGCCGCTAAGATCGGTGAATACATGCAGAAACGACTGCGTGAATTCCAGGACCACCCGCTGGTGGGTGAAATCCGTGGTGAAGGCATGATTGCTGCCATTGAATTGGTGGCGAACAAAGCTTCGGGTAAACCGTTTGAAGGTGGCGCTATCGGAGCGTTTGCTATGCAGGCATGCCAGAACCACGGCATGATTACCCGTGCGGTAGCAGGGTCTGCTCTGGCGTTCTGCCCACCGTTGATTATTGATGAATCTCAGGTGGATGAGATCATTGAAAAACTGGGTAAAGCTCTTCAGGACACACTTGAATATGTAACCCGCGAAGGTTTGCTGGAAGCCGCATAACTCCATAACAATAGTCCCCCAAAGTGTATGTGCCCAGTCGGGGGAGTACATGCACTTACCGGTAAGACCTCATCCTTATCCGGTTGCTCGTCCCCCGGCACTTTTTTGTAACAAATGTCTATGTACGCGCTCTATGTGGCCCTTTATCCGGCTCGATTTGTGTTTTGGAGGACCTTGGGTCCTCCTTTTTTTTGGCTTTTGCACTTTTGAAATGGCTGACCCAGACTTATAGGTATGTCCTAGAATCAGGAGGGTATCGTTATGGAACCCTGTGACTTTTTTACCAGGCTCTGGCATGACTACACTGAAATTACCCCACAGGCCAAAGAAATCAAACGATTGTTTGAAAAGAGTGATGGCCGGGTCATTAATGACCATGTGGCCTTCCGTACCTTTGCTGGTACAACCATCAGTCTGGAATTTCTGGAACCGCTTATTCTCTCAATGGGTTATCAAAGGCAGGATAGTTATGCTTTTAAAGCTAAAAAGCTCAGGGCTTTCAGTTTTATTCATAGCAACCCTGAGTTACCGAAAATATTCTGTTCAGAACTGCTCACAGAGCAATTGAGCCAAAACGCTCAAGGTATTATTTCCACTTACACCCAGCAGATTACAACAGCGCCTGAAGGTCTGAGTATTTTCTGGTCCGGTCGACACTGGGAGATGCCAGGCTGGCATGAGTATTCTGAGTTAATGACTGAATCTGAATATGGGGCATGGTTGCTGGCATTGGGTATCCGGGCCAATCACTTCACCATCAGTGTTAATCACTTGAGCAGTACTGATTCACTTCAGGAAGTATTGGATTGTGTAAAAGCGGCGGGTTTTGCCGTTAATTCAGTCGGCGGAGAAATAAAAGGCAACCCGGCAATCATGCTTGAGCAGGGGGCAACCATGGCTGACAGGCAAACTTTTGTCTTTGCTGAAGGTGAAGCCCATGAGATCCCGACCTGTTTTTATGAATTTGCATTGAGATACCCGAATGATAAGGGTGAGCTCTATCAGGGTTTTGTGGAGGCCAACGCGGATAAAATTTTTGAATCCACCCATGCTGAACAATAACCTATCTCTGGAAAGGGTAGATCGATCCCAGTTGTAAAATCTGAGTCAGTTCATCCAGAGCAATACGGGTTTCGATAACAAGCTGAGGGTCCAGAAGATCCTTTGTGTTCAGTTTGTCTCTGTAGTGTTTTTCAATCCACTCCGAGAGTTGGATGTAGAGGTCATCACTCATCATCACGGACTGATTGCAGGCAGCCAATTCGGTTTCATTCAAAACCACCCTTAATCTGAGGCAGGCCGGACCGCCACCATTTTTCATGCTTTGGCGCAGGTCCAGAACTTCCATCCTGTTAAAGTGTTTATTCTCCGAGATTAATTCCTGAAGGTACGTCCATACAGAGGCGTTGTGCTTACACTCCTCAGGCACAATGATTAAGGTGCTGTTGTCGGGAAGGCTAAGTAACTGGCTATTGAATAAATAGGTACTCACCGCATCATTAACGCTGACCCTTTCTGTGGGCACCTCTACGCAGTGAAAATTTCCGGACATCTTCTGATCTAACTCTTCAATCAACTGGGTTTGATCTACAAACGCCTGTTCATGACAGAACAACAGGTTCTGGTTTGCCACCGCGATCACATCATTATGAAACACGCCATGATCTATCACAGCAGGGTTCTGTTGTGCGTAAACAACCTTGTCTGGATCAAGCTGATGCTTTCTGGCAATGGCCTCAGAAGCCTCTTTGGTTTGACGAGCAGGATAGCGGCCGGGTCGGCTAGAAAAGTTAGCCCCGGAGCGACCATAAACAAACAGCTCAATTCCCGGATCAGTATGGTTGATACAAAAACGGCTGTGGTTAGCAGCCCCCTCATCGGCAAAGTTATCCACGCTGGGTAAAGGTGAATGATGCTGAAAATAACGGTGATCGGTAAAAATGGCCTTTAAAACCCGGGCTGTCATTTCATGTTCAATTGAGCGATGAAAGTTACTGATCAGGTTAGCTGGGGTAAGGTGGACTTTGTTATTCAGGCTATCTGCACTGGGCGAGATCGTTGCCGCATTCGCTGCCCACATGCTGGAAGCTGAGCAACAGGCCTGTAACAGTTTCGGCGCTTGGTTACTGGCTTCCCAAAAAGCATCGGCATCAGTTCCGGTAAAACCCAAACGTCGAAGTGTGTCCATATCCGGACGTTCATGGGGTGCTAAAACCCCCTGAATCAATCCCTGATCATGCAGGAATTTCATTTTTTCCAGCCCTTGTTGGGCCGCAAGTTTGGGGTTTGAAGTGGATGACTTATTTTGCTCAGAGGCTAAATTACCGTGTGATAATCCCGCGTAATTGTGGGTGGGTCCCACTAAACCATCAAAATTAACCTCCCAGGTATTCATTTTCTTATCCCCCTTCAACCCAGGTCCAGACCCGGAGAGAGGGCGTCTGGGAGATGCAGGGTTTCACTTTCCAGCCCGGCAACTGGGTAAGCACAATAATCTGCAGCGTAATAGGCACTGGGTCGGTTATTACCGCTGGCTCCGATCCCGCCAAAGGGTGCAGCGCTACTGGCACCGGTTAATTGTTTGTTCCAATTAACGATCCCTGCCCGGATATGCTTATAGAATTGTTCATACTCTTGCCGGTCATCGGTGAAAATGCCTGCGGATAACCCATAACGAGTATCGTTGGCCTGTTCTATGGCATCCTCTAATTTTTCATAACGGATCACTTGCAGTAAAGGTCCAAAGTACTCTTCGTCAGGAACTGCGGCTACCTGGGTAATGTCGATAAGACCCGGAGATATTAAGCCGCTACCCGGTTTAAGCTTTTCGCTTAAGATGATGGGGTAAGCGCCCATCGCAATCAGTTCTTCCTGAGTTTTCAGGATACGGTCCGCGGCTGCTTCCGATATTAGACTCCCCATAAATGGAGCGGGTTCTTCAAACTGCGTACCTACTTTGATCTTTCTGATCGCTTTGGTCAGCATGGAGAGAAAATCTTCCCCTTTCAGGCTTTTAGGTATAAATAATCGGCGGGCGCAGGTACATCTCTGACCTGAGGTAATAAAAGCGGATTGGATGGTTTCATGGACTGCCGCTTTGAAATTGATATTGCGAACATTGGCAATGATCAATGGGTTATTGCCACCCATCTCTAGCGCCAGAATTTTATCTGGGCGATCTGCAAATTGTTTATGTAGCAGATGGCCGGTGCGAGAGCTGCCGGTGAAAAACAAACCATTGATACCTTTGTTGCTTGCAAGCGCAGCCCCGGTTTCTTGTCCTCCCTGAACCAGATTAACAACTCCTTTGGGCAGATCGCTTTGCGCCCATAACTTCACGATCTCTTCGGCAACTTTGGGGGTAAGTTCGCTGGGTTTAAACACAACGGTATTACCGGCCAGAAGAGCGGGAACCATATGCCCGTTTGGTAGATGCCCCGGAAAATTGTAAGGCCCGAAAATCGCGACAACACCATGGGGTTTATGACGAAGAACAGAGATGGCTCCCGCCAGCTCGTTACTGTTATCACCGGTTCTTTCTTTGAACGCTTTGATGGAGATTGCGATTTTGGCAATCATGGCGGTGACTTCGGTCTGGCTTTCCCAGTAGGTTTTGCCGGTTTCCTCTGCAATGATTTTCGCAAGAGCATCCTGGTTATCCTTTAACTGGGTTTCAAATTTGAGAACGTATTTACACCGTTCCTCAAAACCTAAATGCTCCCAGCTTAAAGCGGCCTGACGAGCAGCGAAAATGGCATGTTCAACCTGTAAATCTGTGGCTGAAAAACCCGACCAGACCTCTTCATTGTTTGCTGGGTTACAAGAGATGAGTTCTGCACCATCGCCATTGATCCAGTCGCCATTTATATATAACGAGTCACTCATTCGTTAGTCTCCTTGCTATTGCACCGGTTGCTTTTGCGTTCCGAAGAATCGGTTAGCCAACTGGTGTCGCTTGTGGCTAGTTTCATAAGCAATAAAGCGCTTAACTTGGCGCGTTCAGTCAGGCTTTTTACATTTAAGTATTCGTCGCTGGAGTGAATCTTGCCACCTTTAACCCCCAAAGTATCAATGTTGGGAATCCCTGCTGCTGCTAAATTGTTGCCGTCACAACAGCCTCCGGTTGCGTGCCAGCTGAGGTAGGTACCCAGTTCCATTCCACACTCACGGGTTAGCTCAAATAACCTGAGGTTTTCTTTGGTGAGGACTTTGGGTTTACGCCCAAAACCTCCGTGCAATTTAATGTGGAGGCCTTCGCGGGCATTAATTTCAGTGATCAGATCGTTCATTCTGTCGAGACACCAGCCTTCATCTCCTGGATGCTCAAGGCGAATATTGAAATGAGCAACACAGGTATCGGGTACTGCATTGACTGAGCTGCCTCCGCTAATCGTGCCGGGATTTATAGTGACCCCTTGTCGACGACCGTTTAGATTGTCCAAAGCAGAAATAAAGTCGCACATAGCGCGTATGGCATTACGTCCCAGATGATGTTCACGACCGGCATGGGCTGAACGTCCTCGCACCAGAACGCCAAAGTTACCGCTGCCTTTTCGTGCTCCGGCAAGATTGCCATCAGGCAGTGAGGGTTCATAGATAAGTCCCAGATCAACCTGAGCGGCCATAGAACGGATAAGATCTGCAGAACCCGGCGAACCGATCTCTTCATCCGGGTTAAACAGGATTTTCCAGCCAATTTGCTCGGCCCAGGGGCTGCGTTCGAAAGCCTGAAACGCCTTAAGCATTACCAGAATTCCGCCTTTAAGGTCTGTGACCCCAGGGCCATTAAGGGTTTCACTATCCAGCCAGGTAACTTTTTGAAAAGGGTGATCACTGGCAAATACTGTATCCAGATGAGCAATGAGGAAAATCTGCAACGGAGCATCTGGTCGTTTGCTCAGGACCACTGCATCACCTAGTTTTATATCTTCTAAAACGCCCAGTGTGTTAAGACGTGTGTAGTGGGCAACAGGCAGGATTTTGACATCGGCTTCGAGCGGTGAAAAAAGATCAATGACTGCAGCACCGACTTTGTTAACTCCGTCGCGGTTTAGGGAGCCAGAGTTGATCTCTGCCAGAGTTATTGTGCTACTCAGCATCTGCTCGTATTCGCTATCGATCCAGTCTAACCATTTGTGAAACTGTGAAGGCATATCTGCTCGCCTCCATTTTATTGCTTCACTATAAGTTTTGGTTATTTCTCAGGATTTAGCCAATTTATAGCTTGTTTTTGCTTAGATATGGCACTCTCAGGTTGCAGTAAGCACAACGCAGATATGAAAAAGGGCGCTTAAAAAGCGCCCTTGATTGTTTAGAACAGTTGTAATCAGTTTAAGAAAATATTTCCGCTTTTCTGATCAATCAGGTTCTTAGCTTTTTGATGAGTCATCTCTACGCAGTTTTCCTTATCTGCAATACGATCCACCATAGTGAAGTTACGCTGCTGACCTTTTTTGCTGATAACGCCATTAATTCTGAAGCGTCCGAAATCCTCTTCCGGTGCTGCTTCGATCGTAAATCCTTTATATCGAATAGCGCCTTCCGGTAGTGGGGAAAACATGGATTTAATTGAAGAGATGAGGCCCATTACTATGCTCCTGTATTTTTTTTAATCAATTTAAGAGCATTTGTTTGCTGAGTGGAATAGCCTCAGTACCAAAGGATGTTTTTTGTACAGTTGGCTTTTGTACTTAGGGTGTAAAAATCTATAGTTCTGGCTCTTTTCGCTCAATTTCTTTGAAAGGCGGTTTTGAAGGTTGGGAATGAGTATGACGTTATGTTGAAAAGAGGGAAGGTCAGAATAACTTCCCTCATCATCTATAAAAATTATTTTACTGATTCCAGAAAACGTTTTTGGGTTGCAGGACTTGCAAGGTCATACCACTGTTTTAGCATTCTATAGATAACTTCCTGTTCAGTGGCATTGGCATCAGCGCGTACTGTGGGAGTCAGGTGCTCTACAGAAGGTACGATTGCAGCTTCATTCCCGGAGTTATTAAATTTACGCAGAGCGTCTTCATAGTCCACTGCTAAAAGAAAACCGCTTACAGGTAACTGTGCAGCTTTGAAGGCTACAGCCTTATTGCCCGCTTGTGTCAGTATCCAGTTCTTTTGTTTGTTGAATGCTTCCAGATCGTTCTCGGATTTAATACGGGGAGCAGACAGTGAAAGTGTTTGCTGCTGAACCTCAAACGTAAGTACGTTAGGTTGGCTGGTTTCTAATTCTGTATCACTGCCTTTTTTGATTTCAGCGGTATAGGTAACCAGAAGTTGAACGGCTCCGTCCGGTATTGGAAACAGATTTTGTCGATTGAAAAGCCCCTCTGTATTTACTTCCTGCCCGTTTACAGCAATCAGGTTTACACCTTCTCCGAGTTGGAGTTTATTCTCAGCCAGGGCAGAGGAACTTAAGAAGATTAGGAAGCTTGTTAGTGTTGTAATTATTGTTTTCATGTTTTTCCTCACGCTTGAAAGAGGCCCTGTGACAGTTGAAGGGGGAGCCGTCACAGGGCCATGGATCAGACTAAATTAAAATTTAATCTGCATTCCTGCAAGCACATCTGTTTCATCGCCAGCGTCGGAGTCGCTGATTTCTGCAAACAGTTTCACGTTTTTCTGTGCTGGGAATTTGTAGCTGACGTTAGCGTACCAAGCGTCAGTATCGGTGTTGTTTTTGTCGTAGTTAACAAAACCAATGGCAACACTGGTAGTGTCTGTTGCTTTGAATTTAGCTACCAGGTTAGTGGTCGTGTCATCTTCGTCCTGACCTTCAATGTCTGAAACACTGTAGTCAGCACCGATTTTAGCGAAGCCTGCATCAAATTCAGCGCTCAGGCCCCAGCTGTCAGCAGTGTCATCAACTGTCTGGAAAGCAGCGGCTACAGATACCGCGTCAAAATCAGCATTAATGAACAGGTCAGTCGCTTCCTGATCACCATCATTGGCTTCAACTTCGTGGGAAGCAGACAGAGTTACGTTTGCGAATTCTGCATCGACACGGATAACATCATCGCCAGCGTCTTTAACACGTTCAAACTGATCTTCACCAACACCTGCTGGTTTTTCATAAGCGGCTTCAACACCAAACTCATCGCCTGCAGTGTTCATTTTACCTACGCGAGCAGCAACACCGCCGTTACGTAAACCCAGGTAAGCTTCTTCCAGCTTACTGCCATCTGTGCCGTCTTCAGCAGCGCTATTGAAACTGAAATCCAGCTGACCAAATGCCTGCAGGCCGTTACCCAGATCGTAAGAAACTGTGTTCTTGATCTCCAGGTCATCAAATTCAACCTCAAGGTCTTTAGTTTCGTCTGCATTTTCACGTAACTGAATCTGCCAGTCCCCTTTCATTTTGAAAGTCAGACCTTTGTCTTCATAAATAGTGGCAGCGTTCGATGCCTGAGATAAAACTGCAGCGGAAATGGCCAGGGCTAAGGTGATTTTTTTCATACATGCCTCTTTTGTTATTTTTGGCAAAATTTGTTTTTTTATATTTGCCGTAGTTTCTTGCGAATTTAAAAATCAAAGGTTGCTAGTGCCGGTTTCAGTTCCCCCGAGCACGAGCATGAATTCAGTTTCGTAGATGTGATTACCCCCCTTTAAGTTATTTTTTGTGCTGTTATGGAGGGCTTGCCCCCTCCATAACATTTGATTCTTAACCTTCACCTTCAGATACAGCGGCTTCGGGGCCGGGTGTTGTGCCCGCTTTTTCCCGGCGAGTGATCAGTTCGATGATCGGTGGTAGCAACAGCGCTGCAGCAGCAACAACGACGATGCTGAGCGTCAGTGGTCTGTCCCATAGGAAGGAGAAACTGCCGTCGGAAATGGTTAATGCACGGCTGAGGTTATTTTCCATGATGCCGCCCAGAATGAAGCCCAGTAGCATAGGTGCCATAGGGAACTCGAGCAGTTTCAGGAAGATCGCGATTACTGTAATCAGCACCATCATATGGATATCGAAGGTGTTGAAGCTGACCAGATAAACACCGGTGATTGAGAAGAACAGAATCAAAGGAATCAGAATCGGACGCGGGATAACCAGCAGTCGTGAAATATATGGGATCAGCGGCAGGTTCAGTACCAGTAGAACCAGATTGCCGAAATACATAGAAATAATGACTGACCAGAACACATCTGGATTATCAACAAACAGTCTAGGACCCGGCTGAATACCATAGGCGATCAGAGCACCGAGCATAATTGCGGTAGTACCAGAACCAGGGATACCCAGAGTCAGAAGAGGTACAAATGAACCGGTAGATGCCGCGTTATTTGCAGATTCCGGAGCGGCCAGACCACGTAGTGCGCCTTTACCAAATTTTAGTTTCTCTTTTGCGGATGCCAGATTGCGCTCCAGACCATAAGCCAGGAACGAGGCAATGGTTGCACCAGCGCCAGGCAGTACACCTACCAGAAAACCAAATACAGAGGAGCGACCAACAGTCGGAGCAATATGTTTCACCTCCTCGGAGCTGAGTTTCATACTGCCTAACTGGCTCATATCCATCTGTTCATCTTTTTCGCTATGCTGGCCTTTAAGAACAGTCATCACCACTTCGGTCAGCGCGAAGGTAGCCATCGCCAATAACAGGAAGCTGATACCGTCAATCAGATCAACGCTACCAAAGGTGAAGCGAGTGGTACCGGAGGTTACATCTGTACCGACGGTTGCGATCATCAGGCCAAACACGGTCATGATCAGAGCTTTGATAACCTGACCTTTACCGGAAAAAGCTGCGACTGCAGTGAGACCCAGAATCATCAGGGCAAAGTAATCGCTGGATTGAAAGCTCAAAGAGACCTGAGCAAGGGCAGGGGCCGCGAACAAAAGAATAATGGCGCCTATTGTTCCTCCAGTGAAAGAAGAATAGGCCGCCAGTGCTAGTGCTTTACCAGCCTGTTTCTGTTGCGCGAGAGGGTAACCGTCAAAAGAGGTTACTACTGTGCTGGCACAGCCCGGTGCATTGATCAGAATGGATGAAGTTGAACCGCCAAAAACTGCGCCGTAATAAACTCCCGCCATGAGAATAATGCCGGAAGAAGGGTCAAGGCCGTATGTGATAGGGATCATCAGGGCTACAGCTGAGATAGGACCCAGTCCCGGTAGCATTCCGATGAACGTACCAGCAAAACAGCCAATAACGACCATGAATAAGTTAAAGGGCATCACCGCAGTGGTTAGCCCGGTCATAATTCCGTCTAACATGGTTTAGCCTCCAAAAAATTGAGCAAATAAACGGCCAGGGGCCAGATAGATATCTAACAATTGAGTCAGAACAAACCAGATGCCTACAGCAAATGGCAGTGATGCAGTGATAAGGGTTTTTGGCCTGCGTTCGCCTAAGATCCAATAACCGCCAACAAGGAATAAAACGGTGGAAATCAGAAAACCAACCCAGTTCAGGGCGATCGCAAATATCACTACAAGAAGTAAAAGTTTGCCTACCAGCGGGAACTCATAACCGCTTAGGCTTAGTTTTTTATCAGCTGTGCGATCCGCAGTAACCAGCAGGGCTACAGATAGAATGGCTCCGAGCATAGCGAGCGCGTCAGGTACAGTTTGAGCGTGAAATGGCTCGAATTCATCGCCGGGTAAGAGAGGAATCTGACCTGCGTAGTAACCGTAAGCTACCGACAAGCCGAGAAATACCAATCCCCCGATATGGTCTTTGGTGAGAGTCATGGAATCCTCCAGATATGGCGATGTTCGCCACAACTAATGGTTTGTAAAAAAGCCGGGGTCCGTCGACAGGGCAAGCCCCGGCAAAGAGCGTTGCTGGAAGGTTGATGAGCTTCCAGGAGCACGATAAACCACGGATATCCGAATCTGGATTTCAGATATCCTGAGGTTTAGGTAAGTCAGGTTTACTTGAGGAAGCCCAGTTCACGCATCAGAGCGCCAACTTCTTTTTCCTGGTCTTGCAGGAAAGCGACAAATTCTGCATCAGGTTTGAAAATTTCAGTCCAACCGTTGCGTGAGCGAACAGTTTCCCACTCGGGTGTGTCGTACATTTTTTCTAATGTAGAGACGAATTCAGCTTTGTTCGCATCAGATGTGCCTGGAGCTGCAAAGAAACCACGCCAGTTAACGAACGTTGCGTCATAGCCCAGTTCTTTAAGTGTTGGAACTTCTGGAGCCGCTTCGTTACGTTCAGAACCGGTCATAACCAGAATGCGTACTTCGCCTGCATCAGCCAGTGCCAGTGCTTCAGAGAAACCAGTAGATAGCAGCTGCGTTTCACCGGAAAGCAGACCTGCCATTGCTTTACCGCCTGCATCGTAAGCTACGTAGCGAACCTGGCGGGCATCACCACCGGCTGCTTTAAATGCCATTGCAGCAACCAGATGGTCCATGCTGCCACGTGCGGAACCGCCAGCAATTTTGATTGAGCGAGGGTTCTCTTTGTACTCGGCTACAACTTCAGTAAAGCTGGTGTATTTAGAATCTTTTTTCACCACAAAAGCACCAAAGTCACCAATGGTTGCGGCAATAGGTGTTAGGTCACGGAAAGACTGTGGGAATACTTTGGAAAGTGAACGAATAACAATCGGCGTGGAATTAACCATCAAGGTATCTTTCTTCTGGCTAGCTGTTTCGATCAGATGAGCGATTGCTTTACCGCCACCGCCGCCAGACATGTTTTCATAGGAAACGGAATCTACCAGGCCGGATTTGGACAGTGCTTCACCGGTACCACGTGCTGTACCATCCCAGCCGCCGCCTGCACCGCCAGGAATCAGAAAATGTACGCTTTCCAGGGCTTGTACCTGAAAAGAAGCGCCAGCAGTCAGACAGGTTGTTAATACCGCCGCCATCATGCCTTTATGTGATTTGGTTTTGCAGAACATGGAAATTACCTCATATTTATTGTTTTGATGCCTACAAGGTAATTCCAACCTTCTATTTGGGAAAGGTTATGAATTTAAAGGCTTTTTAAAACATAAAGGACATTTTGTTCATAATGTTCACGAGCTTTTGCTGCTTTAATTGTCTAAGATCTAATCAATTGATTTTTTAGGTAAAACAGCGGAGATCATGTTGTTAGGGCGGCTGAAACTTAAAAGCAGGATGATTTTGATACTGGGCTTTATGGCTCTGGTACAGACCGGCTTTTTGGGATGGTTTGCGGTCCACTATCTGCATAAATCTCTGGATGAACAGATCGGTCAGCGAGCACTGGATGTAGCTAAAACCATTGCTGCAACCCCTGAGATCAGTGCCGCAGTAGAACGTCGTGATAGTGTATTTCTGCAACCCATCAGCCTTTCATATGCAGAGCAGACCAACGCACGTTTTGTAGTGTTTGGCGACAAAGAGGGTATTCGAATAGCCCACCCAAACCCTAAAAAAATTGGTCACAGCATGGCCGATGATGAAGGCGATGATAATGCCATTGCATTAATAGATGGCAAAACATACCTTTCGAAAGCATTGGGAAGCCTGGGTTGGTCGGTACGGGGCAAGGCCCCAATCTTTTCAACAGAATCCGGGGAGGTCGTGGGGTTAGTATCAGTCGGTTACCATCTGGATCAGGTGGAAAATATAATCAAACGCTACAGTGTCACCCTCATTTTAGTTATCTCCGCTTCTTTCCTTCTCAGTGTCCTGATCGCTGTCTGGTTCGCAAACCATTTTAAGAAACTGATTTTTGGTCTTGAGCCAGAACAGATCGCCCACCGATTTAATGAACAAAAGGCAACGTTGGAATCCGTACGCGAGGGCATTATCGCGATTAACAGTGATGGCAAGATCACCACAGTAAACCGCACGGCCATAGAAACCCTCTGTTTACCAGATGACGTTGATCTGCTGGGGAAACCAATCGAATCTGTATTACCCGATAGCGCCATGCTTGAAGTGTTACATACAGGGCAACCGCAGTACGATAATGAAGTATGGCGCCAGGGCCACAGTATTATTGCTAACCGCTTGCCGCTGAAGCAGGGGGATGAAATTACCGGCGTCGTTTCCAGCTTCAGGCGTAAAGATGAGTTGGCCCAGGTGAGTAAAAAGCTGACCCGGATACAGCAGTATGCCGATTCATTGCGTAGTCAATCCCATGAGTATTCCAACAAACTGCATACCATTGCGGGGCTTATTCAGATAGGGGCATCGGATCAGGCTCTGGCCCTGATCGGCCAGGAAGCGCAGAGCCATCAGGAGTTGATCAACCTGCTGCGTAAAGCTGTACCAGACCCGGTATTAGCCGGTTGTCTGCTCGGGAAGTACAACCGTGCCCGCGAGATGGGTTTGACGATGACTATTGACCCTGAAAGTCATATGGCTGAAATTCCCAAGCACCTGCCAAGTGAGCAACTTGTGACTATTATTGGCAATCTGATTGATAACGCTCTGGAGGCGACCAGAGACCATAAAGGTGAGGGCGGTGAAATACAGCTCTCGATGACCGATTTTGGTACCGATCTGATTTTTGAGGTTGAGGATCAGGGGCCAGGGGTAAGTCCTGAGTTTCAGGAGAAAATCTTTGAAAAGGGCGTGAGCAGTAAAGACAAGGAAGGTCATGGTTTTGGACTACATCTGGTTAAATCTTTACTCCAAAATCTGGGCGGAACGGTAACAGTAGAACCTGCAGATAAAATCGGGTGTCGCTTTATCGTTTATATACCTAAACAAACAGTGCAAACCTAACAATAAAAACATGCATAACATCAAAGTAGTCATAGCAGAGGACGATAAACAGATAGCCGAAATTCAGAAGCGCTTTCTGGAGCGCATAGAGGGTTTCGAGCTAACTGGCATTGCGCACGGTCTTGAAGAGGCTGAGGATCTGGTCGAAGTAATGCAGCCACAGCTGTTGCTCCTGGATATTCAATTTCCAACGGGCACAGGGCTGGAGTTGTTACGTAAAATTCGATCAACTAACAGCGAAGTTGATGTAATCCTGATTACTGCTGCTAAAGAGGTGGATACGCTTCGGGAAGCGCTGCGTGGAGGGGTATTTGATTACATACTTAAACCACTAGTGTTTGAGCGGTTACAGGAAACACTGGATCGTTATAAACAGCATCTACAACAGTTACAGAAACTTCATTCTTTAGCTCAAAGCGATGTGGATACTGTTCTGCCAAGAAACACGTCTTCCATCTCTACAGAAAAACCCCAAGAGAATAAGGTTCGCCTGCCAAAAGGTATTGACGGTTTAACTCTGGAAAAGATTCGTGAAGTGTTTTCCGCAACCTCAGACTCTTTAAGTGCGGAGCAGGTGGGAGAAAAAATTGGTGCCAGCAGGACCACAGCAAGACGTTATCTGGAACATCTGGTGGGCTGTGAAGAGCTCGCGGCTGAGGTTTCCTACGGAACGGTTGGCAGACCTGAAAGGCGATACCTCGCGAAAGGATAAATTTCCCCTCAGGCTCAATAATATCCGCATCTATTTACAAGTACTCTAATGAGCTGGAACAACAGCGATTAGAGTACTTGTATAGTCACACCGCTTAGACGTAATGCGCAAACGCTTCATCCACCGGGGTTTTCGCAATATGATTGATGTAGTTACTGATCACCTTCTGTGACAGACCCAGCAAAATGCCCAGAATGTGTTTCTGTCCGTAACCGGCAGCAAAGAACCGGGCCAGTTCCTCTTCTCCAAGGTGACCACGGTTTCTGAGAATCGATAAGGTTGTATCGTGTAAAATCTGTAGCTTTTCATTTGGCAGAGCCGAGCCTTCGCGCAGAGCTTTGTTGATGGCAGGGTCAACTTTCATCATATCTGCAATCATGCTGTGTGCGGGTACACAGTAACCACAGTTATGTTCAACGTTGATGGTTTGCCACACGACTGTCAGCTCTTCAGCATCAAAGGATGTATCCTGAAACAGCTTATGCATCAACTGATAGGCTTCCAGTACGGGAGGCTCATCCCCAAGAACCGCATGTAGGTTAGGGATCATTCCGAAGTTACTAAGAGAATTCTCAAACAGCTTTTTGGTCGCTTCCGGGGCAGTTTCCATTGTATGGAATTTAAAATTACTCATTGGTATTCCTGATATGTTTGCCAATTTAGTTGGTAAATCGTTACTTGAACGAGTGTTCAATATTATCCTAGATGGACTTGAACGAACGTTCAAGTTAAAATTTGAACAAATGTTCAAAATAGTTTTCAGCTATGGCAAATACGGCAAAGCACAATCGTGATGAAGTAATCCAGAAAGCAACCTGGTTGTTCTGGGAAAAAGGCTTTCACGCAACATCTATGCGTGATCTTCAGGACCGGGTTGATCTGCGCCCGGGCAGCATATATGCAGCTTTTGGCAGCAAAGAGGGGCTTTTTAAGGAAGCTCTGAAATTTTATGTTCAAGACAGCTTTGAACAACTGAATAGCTGTACAGAGAAGTTTTCACCATTGCAGGCGTTGAAACAGTTCTTTATTTCAGTTGTTCTCTGTAATGAAGAACAACGACCAACTGAAGCATGTATGTTGGTTAAAACTCTCACTGAGTTACCGCCAGAGAACGCTGATCTGATCGATGAAGCAAGAGGCTACCTAAAAGGCATGGAAGATCTGTTCGCATCCTTGCTGAGTCAGGCTCAGGAAACGGGTGAGTTAGACCCATCTAAGGATTCCCGACGATTAGCCCGGTATCTACAGATGCAGTTGATGGGTTTGAGAGCTTATGCCCGCACCAATGCCGATAAGGAAAGTGTTAAACAGCTTATTGATGATGTGTTCGAAAGTGCCCAGTTCTAAGGATATTAGATTTGAATATCATTCCCTTCTGACCACAAACGGAGTTGCTCAAGGATATCCAGAGCGGATCTTCCAAACTCGGTCAGTTCGTAGGTTACTGCTACGGGTCGGTCATTGATCACTTTGCGAATGATCATGCCTCGGGACTCCAGTTCCTTGAGGCGTTGATCGATCATTTTTTTACTTGCACCGCCCAGCATTCGAGCCAAATCATTAAAGCGCACCGGCTCATCTTTAAGGTGATAGATGATCGATCCGGTCCATTTGCCGCCGATTATTCGCATTCCCTTTTCGATAGAGCAGGGTTCTTCACAGGCATTTAAAACTTTTTTTCGTCCCTTACTGTCTGTTTCTACTGAACTTTTCATGATTTATACAGATTTTTAAGTAGGTTACTAAAAGTAAACTAATTGAGATAAGTTTAAAGGTTACCATAATATACCTAGTAAAGGTATTTCACTTAAATTTGGAGAGATCGCAGGTTTATTATGAGTAACATTCTAATTATTAATGCCCACCACCCCTACCCATTTGCAGAGGGGCGTCTTAACCGGTCGATGGTAGATCTGGCCAAAGAAGTGCTTGAAGGCAAGGGCCACACTATTCGTATTGTAGAAACGCATAAGGGCTATGACGTTGAGCAAGAGGTAGAAAACCATCAATGGGCGGATACTGTTATTTTGCAGTCGCCTGTTAACTGGATGGGGGTTCCCTGGTCATTTAAGAAATATATGGATGAGGTCTACACTGCAGGTATGGATGGCAGGCTTACTGCCTTTGATGGCCGCACTGAGGATGAGCCGAAAAAGAACTATGGTGCAGGTGGAACACTTACCAATACTCGATACATGATGTCGTTGACCTTTAATGCCCCTGAGGAATCTTTCAACGATGAAAATGAATATCTATTCCAGGGTAAATCAGTCGATGAATTGTTCTTCCCAATGCACGTCAATTTCCGTTTTTTTGGTATGAAGCCTATCGAAACATTTGCTTGCTTTGATGTGATGAAAAACGCCGATATCGAAAAGGATTTTGAACGTTATACAGCTCATCTTATTCAACACTTTAACCGGTTGGTAATCGGTGCTGGTGGCCGCTGAATCAGCAGCACCGATAGAAAGAAAAGAAGTACAGCACGAATAATAAAGTGAATTGCAGGAAGGTATTACTTATGTTCGAACAGTACAAAGTCAGATGTGATTGCAATGCCGTTGAACTGACCATGTCTGGAACACCCAAAGTTCATGCCTTTTGCCATTGTGAAGATTGCCGTGAGTTACTGCAGGTGCCTTATCACTCGGTCACTGCCTGGCAGCCAGACGACGTTGAGGTCGCCAAAGGCGAGGGCGAACTGGTTGAGTTCCAGCACCCAAATAAGCGAATGAAGCGAGTGTTTTGTAAACACTGTGGCGAAGTGCTTTATAACACCAATGCGATGGGCTGGAAGCTGGTTTCGCAATTGCTGATTCGTAAGTGTAATCAGGATCAATTACCGGAAGCATTACAGTCGAATGCGCACTTTTTCTACGGTCGTAGAATTGTTACAGTGGATGATGAGCTGCCAAAGAGGGAATAGTTAGCTTTGTTTTAGAAAGCTTAAAAGTTCCTCTAAAGGCATAGGTTTGGCGTATAAATATCCTTGAATAAAGTCGCACTCGTGCTGTTTCAACCATCGAGCTTGTTCTGGTGTTTCGACACCTTCAGCGACCAAGTCCAGGTTCAAGCCTTTAGCCATGCCGACAATGGAGCTGGCGATACAGCAGTCGCTCTCGTCATCTGGTAAACCGTCCACAAAGGAGCGGTCTATTTTTAGCTTAGTGACCGGTAAATGTTTTAAGCGGGCCAGCGAGGAATAACCGGTTCCGAAGTCATCAATTGAGAAACGAATACCTAATTCGCCCAAAGACTCAAACTGCTCCGAAACCAGTTTTGTATCGTGGCTTATTAGCTCTTCGACAATTTCCAGTTCAATCATGCCACTGGGAATCTGAAATTTTGTGAGTAAGTTGGAAATAGTGCTAACCAGAGTCGTACTGTATAGCTGCTCTGAAGATATGTTGATGGAGACCCAGGAGAGCGACTGCAGTTCAGGTTTTTCAGAAATATCCTTAAACACCTGAGAGAACATTAATTCACCTAATTGCGGCATAATCCTCATTTCGGTCGCCAGTGGCAGAAAGAAATAGGGTGACAAGATCCCTCTGGTTGGATGGTCCCATCTGACTAAAGCCTCCAAACCACAGACTTTTCCTGTTTGGGAATCAATGATTGGTTGATAGAACGGGATGAGTTGCTGCTCTTTTAAGGCGGCAAGTAGTTCGCACTCGGCGTTTTTTTTCTGCTTGTAATCGGATAACCAGGCATCATCGAAAATGGCATATGCGCCTAGCCCTTTTTCTTTGGCTTTCATGAGTGCTATTTCTGCTTTTCGGACCAGATTATCAGCATCCTTTAGCACTCCTGTTACTTCTATAGCTCCTATGGAAGCAGATAAATCAACTGGAATACCGTGTATTTGATGGCCATTGGTATTTAAGAGTTCCTGAATCTGTTGAATTAGCTGGACGAGGTTATGCCTTAATTTTGGTACCCAGAGTGCAAAGAGGTCACCTGATAAGCGGGCGGGGAATGAGGCTTCTGAAATCGGCAGGTCTTCAAGTTTTTGAGCAACCGTTCGAAGAATGTCGTTTGCCTTGTTGTACCCTAGCTCATCATTAACAGCGCTGAAGCGATCCATACCGATAACCAAGAGAGCTTTTGTTGAATTGCAGACCGGTTGTTCCATACAGCCGAAACATTCTTCAATTCTTTCCTGAAACGCTATTCTGTTTTCCAGATCGGTCAGGGCATCGGTCCGTTGGGCGACTTTTATTCGTTCAGATGCCTTAAGCCAGGCATCATGCTCCACAGCGAGTGAAATTTTATCTGCGATAGCGGTCACAAATGCAATTTCATCGATGCTCCATTGCCTGCCTTCTTTAGTATCTTCGATACATAAAACACCGTGTTGTCCCAATGAAGAGTAGACAGGCGCATCTAACATTGAGTAGATACCCAAAGGTTTTAAGTAACTTTCGGTGAATTCATGGGTCGCCGTATGCTCTCTGGCATTATCTGCCACTACCACACGGTTTGCAGCCATGGCCTCAAAGTAACTGGGAAAGTCTTCAATACTCAGCGCCATACCTGAACTGAACTGGTCTTGATCCGCTTCATACAGGCTATAGCAGATAATTTTTGATCTTTTACTATTGTATCGCCAGGTACTGACCCGGGCGCTATTAAGCTGTTGGCTGGTCAGTTTTAACAGCATATGGATCTTATCCAGCTTCGTACCGTCTGCGAAATCAGATTTTCCGCATGTGTCCAGTAATGCTGAGTGATACTTAGCGAGGCATTCAATTGGATCCATAAACTACCTACTCTTGATTTTTATTATGGGATCGCTGTTTTTATCTCAGTGTAGTTGGCAATGAGAATTTTGCTTACTAAGGATCAGGCGAACATAAAGTTCGCCTGATCCTGGGGCGGTTATACGTGATACCCCTGACAACTAAACAGCCACTTTAAAACGTTTCATCTTATTGAATAGATTGCTGGCTGTGCCCTTAAGATGATTTGAAGTTGCCTGTGTATTACGGGAGATGTCCAAAACATTGTGATTTTGTTGGGTAAGTGAATCCAGGTTCATATTTATTTCTTCAGTCACCTGGCTTTGCTGTTCTGTCGCGGTGGCAATCTGGATCGCCATATCATTTAGCTGGTGAGCTGAATCTTCAATGTTGCTTAACAGGCTTTGTGTGCTCATCACCAGCTCAACTGAGTTATTTACCTGTGAGGCTCCCTGCTTGATTGAGCTAACCGCTTGTTTAACACCTTTTTGAAGACGTTCAATCATCTCTTGAATTTCTTGCGTGGAATCCTGGGTTTTACTGGCAAGGGATCTAACCTCATCAGATACCACTGCGAAGCCGCGACCATGATCACCTGCGCGTGCGGCTTCAATTGCGGCATTCAGAGCCAGCAGATTTGTCTGGTCCGCAATGCCTCTGATGACATCCAGTACAGATGAGATATTTTCGGATTCAACTTCCAGGTCCTGGATGGTTTCCTGTGCCAGCTGAACTGAGTTTGATAGTTCATTTATCTTATTCACAGAGGCATTGATTGTATCTTTACCGTCGTTTGATATGGCGACTGTATTTTCAGAGAAACTAGCCGTTTGTTGAGCATTTTCAGCAACCTGTCTGATAGCTGTGCTGAATTCGGTGACAGCAGTAGCGATCATTGTGGCAGAGCTGCTCTGCTCATTAATAACGTTCATACTGTTACTGGCAGCAACCTCAAGTTCAGATGAGTCATGATTCAGTTTTTCTGATTGAGTACGGGTATCGGATATAAGCTTTTCAAGGGTTGAGATAAATTTATCAAACTCGGCAGCTAAGGCGCCTAATTCATCGTTTCTGCTGGAGTTGATTCTGAGAGTGAGGTCGCCATCGCCCTGATTGATTTCCTTAACCCTGTCAGCAAGCGCATTAATACTCTCCACGATCATCTTAGGGGTCAAAAACGTCAGAAACGCAGCAATGATTAGAACAATCCCGATGAGAATGCTGGTGGTCGTTGAAAAACTGGCGATATACTCGGTTAAATTGTCTCTGTCTTTTGCGGATTGAGCATCTAAAAATTCACCGGCAATATCATACATATCTCTTAATTCAGAAAATGCCGGCTGGGTTTGTTGCTGACTCAAATTCATTGCATCAAATTCATTCCCGGAATCCAATAAAATAAAAACCTGATCAGCACTCTGTTTCCAGTTATCAAACTTTTCCTGAAAGCTCTCTAAGCGTGAAATAACATCAGGATGATCAGACATGAGAGATTTATACGTGTTCATCCGGTCCAATGCCTGCTGCGCATTTTCTTCAAAGCTATCTTTTACTTCGGCACTTTTATCGCCCAGTAGGTAATTCAATTCGGCTTCCCTTGCCTGATAAAGATCTCTGTCAGCATTAAGAATGGCTGAAAGCGCAGGTAGGTAGTTATTACCGAAAGTATTGATGCCGTGCCTGAGGTCGGTGATCAGGAAGTTACCTGAGCCCGCTACAAACAAGATGCACAACATCAAAATAACCATGGATATTGATAATTTAAAGCGAATGCTTTGCCAGAGTTTAATGTTCATCAGCTTTCTCTCTTATTCTTCTTGGCCTGCAATAAGAGTAGATCAATGTTGGATATTGCCAATCATTCTTGTTGTATAGAGGGATAAAAAAGCGGGCCGAATAGCCCGCTTTGGTGTGAGTTTACTTAGTAAGTACCCGTATTTTTAGGAGGTATTGATGGCCTAAAGTGATCAAGCTTGTTTCGTGGCTGGTTTTTTAGACGTTAAATATAACCAGATAAAACCTGTAATCCCGGCACTGAAGGACGCGAACAAGATACCGGTTTTTGCCATTAGAAGGTCTTCCGGATGATGGGCAAAGCCCAGCTCAGCGATGAAGATCGACATGGTAAAGCCTATACCGCCCATAAAAGCGACACCAATAATATGGTTCATATTCAGGCCTTTTGGCAGCTCGCATATACCAGCCTTAACGGCAACCCAGGTGAAGCCCGCGATACCAATCAGCTTACCTACAACCAAGCCTAAGCCAATGCCCATAGAAACTGGGTGGAAGATAACTTCACCAATATCTGAAAAGTTTATGGCAACACCAGCATTGGCCAGTGCAAAAATTGGAATGACCAGATAAGCTGTACCCAGGTGCAGTTTAGTTTCTAATACCTGCGCCGGAGCTTGTACGAGGTAAGAACCTCTACCCAGTGCTTTAACCCGTGAACGTAAAGCGTCATTTACCAGAATGTTTTCATTGTTTTTATAAGCTTCTTTGATCTTATCTACACTATCTCCAATCAGAGATAGAAAGCGTTTAGGGTCATATTTTGGCTTCATGGGGATAATGAACGCGAGTATGACACCCGCCAAAGTGGCGTGAACACCACTTTTCAGCATGGCAATCCAGAGGAATGTGCCAATGATAAGGTAGGGTGACAGTCTACGTACCCCACCCAGATTCAGGCACACAAGCAAAAAGGTGAAAACACCAGCCATGCCCAATGCCGCCATATTGATCGTTTCGGTGTAGAAAAGGGCGATAACCGTTACGGCACCCAGATCATCCACGATGGCGACAGCAATCAGGAACATCAATAAACTTTGTGGAATACGTTTTCCCAGTAAAGCCAGCGCACCCAGAGCAAAGGCGATATCTGTAGCCATTGGAATACCCCAGCCATCCGCTGTATGGCCACTAGGGTTTATTGCGAAGTAGATCAGGGCAGGGATTAACATACCGCCAATAGCAGCAATGATTGGCAGCATCGCTTGTTTTAAGTTGGCAAGTTCGCCAACCAGCAGCTCTCGTTTCAATTCCAGACCAACCACCAGGAAGAAAACAGCCATCAGTCCGTCATTAATCCAGTGATGAAGTGATTTTGAAAGCTGGAAGTTTTCGATCCCAACGGTGAAATAGAGTTTAAACAGATGGTGGTAAGCTTCTGCCAATGGGCTGTTAGCAATGACTATTGCAATCACCGCACAAAGCATCAACAAAATGCCACTGGTGGTTTGGCGGTGAATAAATTCTTCAATAGGGCTAATAACCCGGTCTAAAGCACGTTCCCATGGTGCGACGTATTCTTTACCTAATAAACGCTTTTGCCGTTTTATCATGAGATATCTCTGTATTGATGGTTTCTAGTTTGTTGCTATGCAATTTATCTGGATAGGGCGGTATGCAGTATATATAGTCTGCAATCTGCCTAATCTATGCTTGCAGTATGGTTTGAAACTTAATTACAGGAAAATCGATTTTAATCATTTAATAGATCGGTTTTTTATCCTTGCAGTTGATTGCTATGAGGATTTGGACGATTTAGAGGCGTTGAACCGAGGGAAATGAGAGTGTTTTTTAATCTAAAACAGAGAACTTCTATGGTGGAACTTTTGAGTATGGACAAAAAATGATTAAAAAGGCATTGGGAGTAAACACTTCCTTAACCCAGAATCTTGGTCTATGAACTGCTCCAAAAAAGCAGGATCAATCCCGAGCTGACAATGATTGCTCCCGTTATCCTTTGTTGCCAATGTTCACGTTCCCTGAAGACAATCACCGATAATATTACCGCGAGAATTATGCCTGCGTTGGTGAATGAAACCACATGTGCTGCAGGGAGTTCGTTCATTGCACGGACAACAAGAGCGTAGGCGGTGCCGATGAAACACCCGCCCATAATGATATACCTCAGGGGCGGTCTTTGTTGCGGGATCCAATGACCTGTCGATTGTTTTTGCAGCAGACTTAAAACGATAAATGAACAGCTATAACCGACCGTAATAAAGCCAAGCTGTTCAGCAAATCCTGGTAAGTATACGACAGCCACTTTATCACTCAGGGAATAAATACTGGTACAAATCGCGGCAGCGAAGGTCCAGGGCAGGGCTTTTTTGCTATCCCCAACACCAGATGAGGACGCCACAATCCATAACCCGGCAACACTGATTAATATAGCGATCAGTTCGAGGGTGGAAAAATCAGTCCCAAAAAACAGAAGTGACCATAAGGCAATGAGCAGCGGTGAGCTTCGTGCCAGAGGATAAACTAACGAAACCGGAGCATAATGGTAGGCGCGTCTCAGTGATACAAAGTAAAGGGAGTTGGCGATTGCTGTGGTGATAATGGCCAATATGAGCGATTGATGCCACAAGGCATTCTCGAATAATTGCCAAAGGCTATAGGGCCCAAGAATCAGGCAATGTGCTAACAACCCCCACCAGAGATAGTTTGTTTTGCTATCAACATGTCTCGCAAGAAGGTTCCATGCCACATGCATGATCACAGAGAGACCAATTAACAGATAGGCGTTATCCATTATAACGCCCCTGTTGATGCATCATATCGTCAGAACCTAGAGTTAAGTGAGAAAAGAAATCCCAATGCATAATCAGATCAAGCCTCAGGGAGAGAGAATCAGAGCGAAACCGCTACCAAACAAAATGGCTCCACCTACACCAAAACCCAGGTAGGAAATAAAGACCTCTTTCTTAACTAGGCTCCATACCGCAGTCATTGCAGGAATCGAACTGATTGCACCAGCAATCATAAAAGCCATAGCGGCACCAGCACTCATGCCTTGTTCCATTAATCCCGCAACTAAGGGGGGAGCTGCGTAACTATTCAGATAGGCGGGCATTCCTACTAAAGCACCAACAACAATTGAACTAAAGCTATCACCACCTACTATGCTGCCAATCAGGCTTGCGGGTACATAAAGAATCAAAAGCGCTTCTAACATGTAGGCAAACGAAAGCCATTTAAACAAAAATACAGCGTTATTTATGCCTTCAGATTTGAAAGTGTTAATACGTGTCCTCTCATGCCAAAACTTCCACAAAGGTTTTTCTGAAAAAGGGTTTGAAACATTGCAGGAACTTGTAGAGCAACTGTTTGCTTCAGCGTTTTTTAGAGGAGATTGAAAGGCTCCCGACTTCATTAATAATTTGATGCCAAAGCCACCAAATAAACCCAGAAAAATAGCTGACAGAGCTTTACCAAACGCGAATTCCCAGCCCAATGCACCTGCTGTGATCATCAGTGACGGAGGATCAATAAGTGGCGATGATAACCAGAATGCCATTACTGCTGATAATGGGGCACCTAAAGCCAGAAGACCTGCAATAAACGGAATGACTTCGCATGAGCAAAACGGGGCAAGGCCGCCAAACAGTGCGGCTAAAACAATCATTCTGTTTTCTCGACCTTCAAACGCCTGAGCGACGACATTTTCTGCACCCGTAGCTTTAAGGTAGGCGATTAACAGCACGGCGAATAATATATAGGGTGCGGTACCTGCAAGCGCAGTAGAGGCAATTGTAAAAAATTCTGTGAAACTACTTGTATCAATTACATATACAAGCGATGGAATGAGTAAGACCAGTCCCCAGGCCGACCATAAGAACTCAGTGACCCAATTTTTTTTCTTTGTGCCATCGCAGCAAGAAACTTCTTCTTGAGGTGCAGGGCAACAATTGTCTTTCACTGGTTCTGTTACTGCACAGCAACTACTTGTTTCGCTTGCTGATGTACTTGAGCAAGATGAATTTTGTTCATTGCAATCATTAGTAGACATGGTTTTGACTCACTAATTACTATTCTTGAATATGAATTTGTAATTCAGGTTTAAGATGTTCACCCGATGGCAACACCCAGAGGGGTTCAGAAAAGTGGCTAATGCTGATTTCCCCATAGGGGGTATCGAAGCGCAGCCCTCGCCCGCAGGTCATAGGCACGCGTCGGCCACCGGCGGGATTTAATCCATGGGAGAGTTCGTCCACGCCCCACTTTAAATGATGGGCGACATCCCAGAAAATTGGTTCTCCTTCACATTCAAATGCTAGCCAGCAATGCATATTTAAGGTGGAATTCTTTTCGGGATGGAACCAATATCCAGCCATATACTGGACCTTTATACCGATGCTTTTTGCTGAGGCAATCAGGTATGTGTTGATGTCGACACAAGAGCCTTTTGCCATCCCGCAGAGTAGGGGGACCTCATCATGTCCTTCGTTGAAACGAACATCAGAATGAGCATAACCGAAGTATTCAGCTGCGTTATCAACAAGCTGTTTGATCTTTGACTGTTCATCTGAAGCAGCTTCAGTCAGTTTTACAGAAAAATCTGCAAGTTCAGGAGCGGCACTAGTATACCGGTTGTCTTCAAGCTGCCAGATCCAGTGGTCTGGTCGATAGTGATTTTCAGTAAAAGAAAATTCAATTGCAGGAACCTTACCTTCCACAGGTTTAATTAGATATGCATGTTGGAGTGAATTTTTCGCCTCTATTTCTCGCACTTTTTCGACGTGCTCAAAGTTCACAGATACACATCGACTTTGCCAGTCAGACACAGGTTTTGGAACGATCATCCAAGTATCTTTTGCTTTCGGTGGCTCAGAAATCTTAATAATGATTTTTTTAGTCATGCTTTATCCTTCTCGACTTCTTCAGAGTCAATACAACACTCAAACAAGAGAAAATCTGCTAATGCTTTGATATGTTCGTAATTCGCACGGTTTACTACAGAGCGACCATGTTTTTCTTGAATAATCAGTTCACCTGCTGTCAGAAACTTAAGGTGGTGAGCTAAAGTTGATGCTGGTATTTCCAGACGTTGCTGAATTTCACTGACGGTGAGGCCTGAGTAGCCTGCGCGTATCAAAACTCTTAGAACACTCAATCGGGATTCTGATCCGGCAGCGGCAAAACCTTGGGAAGCAATGGATAAATCAAGCATAAAGAAACCATATAACTAGTTTTTTGGTTATCATAGCTACTTTCGACCTACATTCAATAGGTCGGCGAACCTAAATGGTACCTGTCATAAAAATTTCAAGTCAGGCTATCTAATCTGAACGGTTTTATTAGAGTGAAATCATGGTTTCGACACATAGATGTTTGAAAATACTCATCCTTTGAGAAGTTTGGAAATACTGTGAAAGTTGTCAGCTTAAATACATGGAAATGTGAGCATAAATATACTCAGCGTTTGAAGTTAATGTCGGAACAATTGGCACTTGTAAAACCAGACATCCTTTTCCTTCAAGAGGTATTTAGCAATGGTCATGAGTTCAATACGGCTCGGTATATCGCGAATCGGCTCAATATGCATTTCAGATATTTAGGAGGCCGGAAAAAGCACCGAAGATTAGATAATGCTTCAACCTTGAGTGAATCAGGGTTAGCCATATTGAGTCATTATTTGCCTGACATGGAGGGCTGCCTGTCCCTTCCTAGCGTACCTGAAGATGGGGATCGCTGGGCCCAATGGGTTCGGATTACGGTAGATAATTCGCAGATCATTCTGATCAATACTCACCTTAGTCACCTTGAACACCGTGATGACCTTAGGACGCTTCAAGTTGAGGCGATTCTTGATGTTTCTAACAAACTGCCTGCGCACGATGTGCTGATTTTGGGCGGGGATATGAACGCAGAGCTGGAAGAGGGGGCAATGGAATTCCTTTCCAGTGCAAACTGGTGCAGTCATTGGAAAGGGCAGCTTAGCAGCAATACTTTGAACATCGGATCAGAAAAATCCATTGATCATCTATTTATTGCACCTTTTAGCAAAGCGCACTGGACAAGCAACCGAGTCTGTTTGGAACTGGCGGACTCAGATGGGCTATATCCTTCTGATCATAAAGCCGTCAGTGCGGTCCTTAAACTAACGCCATAAGGTTAAGATTATTAAACTAGATCTATCGTGTAACTTGTCTAGACAAAAGATCGGTAGTCATTATTTCGTCACAAGACGCCAACATTTAAGTAACACAACCCAGCATATACTTTTCCTGATTATTCGGGAGTGTATAGATGAGTCGTTCCATTCATATAAGTGAGCTAAACAAAACGTTTGGCCAGGGTAAAAAGGCACATCAAGCCTTAAAGAGCGTTTCTTTTGATGTAGAAGCGGGTGAAATGGTTGCTCTCATTGGTGCTTCCGGTTCAGGTAAATCTACCCTAATGCGTCATATTTCAGGGCTCACTGCAGCAGATAAAATTGGTGGAGCAGGCCTGATTGAAGTATTAGGTCGCAAGGTTCAGCACAATGGCAAGCTCTATCGCGGTAAACGTCATGAACGTGCTAATACAGCATCAATATTCCAACAGTTTAATTTGATCAGTCGGTTATCAGTGCTTACGAATGTTTGCTTAGGTTTACTGGGGCGCATTCCAAGTGTCCGCGGTACCTTCGGGGTATTTACCCATGAAGAAAAAATGGCCGCTATGAAAGCTCTTGATCGAGTAGGTATGGCGAAATATGCGGATCAACGAGCCTCTACTTTATCCGGAGGGCAGCAGCAGCGTGTTGCTATAGCACGAGCACTGGTTCAGCAAGCACAAGTCATTTTGGCTGATGAGCCAATCGCCTCTCTTGATCCTGCATCTTCCAAGCGAGTAATGCAGGCTTTGTCTGAAATAAACGCACAAGGTATCAGTGTAATTGTTTCCCTGCATCAAGTTTCCTACGCCACAAAATATTGTCCTCGTACCATTGCGATGCGTGATGGGGAAATTGTTTTTGATGGTGAAAGTACCGCATTGACTCCAGAATTTTTGACTGAGCTGTACGGCGAAGACAGCGAAGAACTCATCTTAGGCCGCAAATACACCACTGCAGACGAGGATGAATTTGAATTTGATGAAGCCCTATCTGCTTCTGCCGCGGGTTAGACGCGGCGATTAATTCCTAACCCCTTGCATTAAACCCGGAGAGAACAATGATCCGCAAACTTTTAACTGGCGCTTTCGCTGCAGCTCTAATGAGCACTTCTGCAATCGCTGCTGACTTTAAACCTCTGGAAAAAGATCCAGAGGTAATCAACTTCGGTATTATTTCTACCGAATCTACTGTAAACCTGAAAAAATCATGGACTCCATTCCTGAAAGATATGTCTCAGGCTATCGGTATGGAAGTTAAGCCATTTTTCGCTTCTGACTACGCAGGCATCATCGAAGGCATGCGTTTTGGTAAGGTTCACGTAGCATGGTTTGGTAACAAATCAGCTATGGAAGCTGTTGACCGTGCAGGTGCTGAAATTTTCGTTCAAGAAATTAAAGCAGATGGTACACAAGGCTACTATTCACATGTATTGGCACACGCTGACAATGACAAACTGAACTCTCTGGAAGACGTTCTGAAATGTGATGGTTCAATAAACTTCGGCATCGGCGATCCAAACTCTACTTCTGGTTTCCTTGTTCCTTCTTTCTATGTCTTCGCTCAGAACGGTGTAGATCCTAAGAAGTGTTTCAAAACTATGCGTAATGCTAACCACGAAACAAACCTGATGGCAGTTGCTAACAAGCAGGTTCATGCTGCAGCGAACAACTCTGAGCAGGTTGCGCGTTCTATGAAGACTGCCCCAGAAGCTGCTAAAAACGTTAAAGTTATCTGGACTTCTCCTCTGATCCCTGCTGACCCAATCACTTACCGTAAAGATCTGAGCAAGCAGCTGAAAGCTAAAGTTAAAGGCTTCTTCCTGAGCTATGGTCGTCTTGGTGAAAAAGCTGAAGCACAGCAGAAACGCCTGTTTGAACTGGGCACTGGTGGTGGCGGTTACACTGACTCCAACAACTCACAGCTCTACCCAATTCGTCAGTTGGCTCTGTTCAAAGATAAGCTGAAGGTTGAAGGCAACAAGAATATGTCTGCGGAAGATAAAGCAGAAAAAGTTGCTGAAATCGAAGCAAAACTTGTTGAGCTGAAAGTTTTGGCAACAAGTTCTATGGGCGTTAACTAATCATTAGTTAAACCTAATTGCCCCTCCATTTCCGGAGGGGCATTTCTATCATTGATCTAAAGTGTTCACTATGAATAATTCTGCCCTTGCTCACCTTGAACCTCCAAAACGCGAACTCAAGCAGACCTTAATCTATTACTTAGGTTGGGGAATTTTCTTTGGCCTTCTCATTTGGTCTTGGGAAGGTGCAGAAATGAACCCTGTAGCTCTATGGAAAGATGCAGGTAATATGGCTCAGTTTGCTTCTGGGTTCTTCCCCCCCAACTTTACGGATTGGCCTGATTACATGGTCGATATGATTGTGACTGTAAAGATCGCAATTTGGGGTACGGTGCTGGCGATAATTTTCTCTATTCCTCTCGGTATCATGTCTTCCGATAACATGGTGCCTCAATGGGTTCTCCAGCCTACACGTCGTTTAATGGATGCAGCACGTGCTATTAACGAAATGGTTTTTGCCATGTTGTTTGTGGTGGCTGTTGGTTTAGGTCCTTTTGCGGGCGTGATGGCGCTTTTTGTCCACACTACAGGTGTACTGGCTAAACTTTTTTCTGAAGCAGTTGAAGCGATTGACCCGCGACCTGTTGAAGGTATTCGTGCAACTGGGGCAACACGCTTACAGGAGATCATTTTTGGTGTAATCCCCCAGGTTCTGCCACTTTGGATTTCGTACTCGTTATATCGTTTTGAATCAAATGTACGTTCGGCGTCAGTACTGGGTATTGTCGGGGCTGGAGGTATTGGTCATATTCTGTATGAAATGATCCGTGGCTTCTATTACGCAGAAACTGCCGCAATTTTGATTATCATAGTTGTGAGTGTGACGATCCTGGATATGATTTCACAGCGTTTACGTAAGATGGTGATCTGACCAGTCACAATGGTTTTGAGGTTACATATAGGGTCAACCAGCTTTTAGTGTTTCAGGGAAGTTTACCGTGGCCAAGTTGTACTCTGAGATAACCGATACAATATTGCGATTTATTGAAGAGCAAAAAATCTTCTTTGTTGGTACTGCCGTCGCTGACGGTAGGGTCAATATCTCCCCAAAGGGTATGGATACCTTTCGAGTAGTGAACAATAAACAGGTTATGTGGATGAATCTGACCGGTAGTGGAAATGAAACATCCGCTCACGTTCAGGTCAATCCTAGAATGACTATCATGTTCACTGCGTTTGAAGGCAGTCCTATGATTCTTCGCTTATATGGCCAAGCGGAGGTCATCCACAAGAATGATAGCGAGTGGCGGGATGTTGCCCCCCTCTTTCCTGATCACTTAGGTGCGAGACAGATCTTTCGTTTATCTGTTGATCTAGTGCAAACCTCATGTGGTTTCGGTGTGCCTTTATTCGCACATGAGGGTGAGAGAGATCAGTTGGAGGGTTGGGCAAAACGAAAAGGTGACAAGGGCATTGAAGATTATTGGGAATTGAAAAATCAAGCCAGTATCGATGGTATCCCAACGCATATAATGAGCAAAAATACCTAATCAACATTTGGCTTTCTCTTTTGTAAATTTGACATAGCTAAGATTCAAAAATCAGTTGAATTCTTTCTCCTGACCATACGCTAACCCCCAAACCAATTGGATGACCTTTGTTATCAATATCAACGCTTTCAGTAACGATGACCGGCTGGTTTTGCGGCTGCTTAAGCATTTCAGCCTCGTATGCTGACGGCATCCGGGTTGTTACTTTTGTGGATTTACGGAAATAATCAGTGACACCGCATCGTTTCAATGACTCAGTGATCGATTTAGTTTCTAAAGCATGCTCGGCTAAGTCAGGAAACGCTGATTTATTAAAGTAATCACTTGATAGATTAACAGGGCGATTATCGACTTCAGAAACAGATAGCAGATGCAAAACTGTCCTGCCTCGAAGCATCATGAGTGCGTTTGCAATTTTGGCATCGGCTTTGATGCTTTCAACCGATAAAACTTTTCTGCCTCGGGAGCGGTTTTGTTTTTCTACCGTTTCTGAAAAGCGTGTTCTTTTACCTATGGGGTAAAACAACACATTTTCAGCGACAAACATCCCTCGGCCTTGCTCAACTTTGAGAATGCCGCTCTCCACCAATCCTGCGACAGCTCTACGAATCGTGTGTCGGTTTACGCCAAACTCTTTCGCCCATGCATGCTCGGTCGGGAGCTTCTCACCGGGAATATAGGTTTTATCTAATACAGCTTGTTTAATCTGCTTTTGAATCTGGCGCCATAAAGGTTGATTGCCTTTCTCAATATCGCTAGGCATTGCTGACTCCAAAACGTCATAAAAGACTCACTAAAACTTCACTCAATTGAACTTGTTTTATCAATATAAAAATTTATCATTTGTCTAGACAAGTTAAATTGTATAGACAAATTCAGAGGTTGTCGAGTGAGTTTAAAAGACACTGATTGTAATCAATCAGAACGCCAGGCATGGATGGCAGTTTTAGCCCGTACCCCAGCAGATAGAATACGGTTGTTACTGGAAGATTTGCCAGAGCAAGCTAGTTATAGCATGCCACGTCCCGTGGAAACGGGATTAGCCATGGTACGAGGCAGGGTAAGCGCAAATGGTGAGCCATTTAATCTTGGGGAAACCACAATCACTCGCTGTGTGGTTCAGCTTGATGACAACACCACCGGGATTGCTTACGTCACTGGCCGAGATAAGAAGCAAGCTGAGCTGGCTGCTTTGGCAGATGCCTTGTTACAAAATCAAACGCTACCTTTATCCCGCTTAGAACCACTTGAAAAAGCCATTCAGGATAAACGTCAAAAGAGGGCTGAGGAAGTGGCATCTACAAAAGTAGACTTCTTCACGCTTGTGCGAGGTGAGGATTAAATGTACACCACTCAAGCTATCTTGCCTGGGTTTAGCAACCCGGTGATGGATTCACAGCAAGCATTTCGCAAGATACTGGATGCAATCTCACACCCAGGACTAATTGTCACTTTTGAAAATGCACCTGAAGGACCGCAAGCATTGTCTAGTGCGGCTACATCTGTGTGTTTAGCATTAGTCGATTTTGAAACCCCAGTTTGGTTTGATTCGAAAGCTCATCAAACAGCAGACTTTTTTAAATTTCATTGTGGTTGCCCAATTGCTGAATTAAGCAAAGATGCGGTTTTTGCACTGGTTGCAGACGCAGCTAAGTTAACTGATTTGGAAGTTTTTAACTTAGGTAGCAACGATTACCCGGATAGGTCTTCGACAGTCATTATCGATGTTTCTGGATTTTCCAATCAGGAAGGTATCACCCTTCGAGGACCAGGTATTGAACATACTTCGCAACTTTATGTTGATGGTGTGAATAAAGGTTTCTGGGAGCAGGTTCAAGCGAATCATAGTCTGTTCCCACGTGGTATCGATATTTTGCTTACTAGCGGTAACCAGCTTGTTGCGTTACCCCGTACTACCCAGATAGAGGTGCAATAATGTACGTTGCTGTAAAAGGTGGTGAAAAAGCCATCGAAAATGCACATAAGCTCCTTGCCTCTGATCGACGGGGTAGTGTTGATATAAGTGAACTGGGTGTTGATCAAATCAGGGAGCAGTTAACACTGGCTGTAGATCGCGTTATGGCTGAAGGTTCTGTTTATGATCAAGAATTGGCTGCTTTAGCAATCAAACAATCGCGTGGGGACTTGGTTGAAGCTATCTTCCTGTTACGTGCATATCGAACAACACTTCCTCGTTTGGCGGTGAGCGAACCCATCGAAACGGACGCAATGCGCATTGAGCGTCGAATCTCTGCGACCTATAAAGATGTGCCTGGAGGGCAAATCCTGGGCCCAACTTTTGATTACACTCATCGTTTGCTGGATTTCATGCTTGCTGCAGAAGGTGAAGTGCCTGAGCCGTCTAGAGTTGAGCAGAATGATCCTATCGAAAATATTCCACACGTAAGTCAGGTGCTGAATAAAGAAGACTTGATAGAAAAAGCCCCGCAAAGCAAGGGTGAAGACGTACCTGATTTGACTCGCCAACCACTAGATTTCCCCGCGAACAGGGCTCTTCGACTGCAAAATCTTGCACGCGGAGATGAAGGCTTTTTACTCGCTATGGGTTATTCAACCCAGCGTGGTTATGGTCGAAATCATCCCTTTGCCGGTGAAATCAGAATGGGTGAAGTGAGTGTTGAAATAGTGCCTGAAGAATTGGGTTTTGCCATTGATATTGGTGACATTCAAGTGACTGAATGCGACATGATTAATCAGTTTCAGGGCAGTGCAGAAGAGCCTGCACGCTTCAGCCGGGGTTATGGGCTGACGTTTGGTTACGGAGAACGAAAAGCTATGGCAATGGCTTTAGTTGATAGAGCTTTAAGAGCCAAAGAGTTGGGTGAAGATTACGGTTCGCCAGCACAAGATGAGGAATTTATTCTCTATCACAGTGACAATGTTGAAGCCTCAGGATTTGTACAGCATTTAAAACTTCCCCATTACGTTGATTTTCAGGGCGAGCTGGAATTGGTTCGCAGATTACGTCAGGAATTTGTGACTCGTCAGAACCAAGAGCAGGATGAGATAAGCACTGGAGGTGCAGTATGAATGCACAAGTAGAAGGTTACAATTTTGCTTATCTGGATGAGCAGACAAAAAGAATGATTCGCCGTGCAATTCTTAAAGGTGTCTCGATTCCGGGGTATCAGGTACCTTTTGGTAGCCGTGAGATGCCACTCCCATACGGATGGGGAACAGGTGGTATCCAAGTGACCGCTTCGGTTATCGGCATTGACGATACCCTTAAAGTTATTGATCAAGGTTCAGATGACACAACCAATGCTGTGAGTATTCGGAAGTTTTTTGCATCTACTGCAGGTGTAGAAACAACCGAGCGTACTCAGGATGCCTCGGTGATTCAGACACGCCACCGTATACCGGAATATACATTAAGCAACAATCAAATCCTCATATATCAGGTGCCAATCCCCGAACCTTTACGCTGGGTTGAACCTAGTGAGATTGAAACCCGGAAAATGCACGGTTTGCGTGATTACGGTGTGATGCATGTCAAACTTTATGAAGACATTACTCGCTTCGGGCATATAGCGACTGCCTACGATTACCCTGTGGAAGTCAACAATCACTACATGATGTCGCCTTCGCCCATTCCGAAGTTCGATAACCCTAAAATGGATATGAACCCTGCACTGCAATTGTTTGGTGCCGGTCGTGAAAAACGCATCTATGCCATTCCTCCTTACACCAAAGTTAAGAGTCTTGATTTTGAAGACTACCCCTTTGAAATCCAAAAATGGGATGAATCCTGTGCTCTCTGTGGAGCAACAGAAAGCTATCTGGATGAAGTTATAACGGATGATAAAGGTGGGAAAATGTTCGTATGTTCAGACTCGCAATTCTGTAGTGAGCGCCGTGCTGATGGTTATGTTGGATCACAAAGTGTTCCTGATGAGTACCCATCTATGGAAGGTGGATTAGGAGAAAACGGATGAGCCTGGATACAAGTAAGCCTTTGCTGAGAGTAAGCGACTTAAGCAAAAATTACGGTAATCAGTTGGGTTGTCGGAATGTTAATTTTGAACTTTACCCAGGGGAAGTTCTGGGTATTGTGGGTGAGTCTGGTTCTGGTAAGAGCACTCTGCTGAATTGCCTTTCTGCTCAATTAACCCCAAGTACGGGTACTGTTGAGTACGACACCCGTGATCAAGGGCTTCGCGACATCTATAGATTGTCTGAGGCGTCTCGTCGCTTATTGATGAGAACGGACTGGGGAATTGTCCGTCAAAATGCAAGAGATGGTTTGCGTATGAACGTGAGCGCAGGGGCGAATGTTGGTGAGCGTTTAATGGCCGTTGGGGCTCGTCATTATGGTGAGATAAGAGATGAAGCTACCGATTGGTTGGAAAAAGTAGAGATAAATCGCTCCCGCATCGATGACCTGCCAAAACACTTCTCAGGCGGAATGCAACAACGTGTGCAGATCGCACGAAATCTGGTTACTAATCCTCGGTTAGTTTTTATGGATGAACCTACCGGAGGATTGGATGTTTCGGTACAGGCTCGATTACTCGATCTGTTGCGCAGTCTGGTAACCGATTTAGGTTTATCAGCAATTATCGTGACCCATGATCTCGCGGTCACCCGGCTTTTGGCTCATCGATTGATGGTTATGAAACAAGGCGAAGTAGTTGAATGCGGTTTAACTGATCAGGTGCTTGATGACCCGCAGCATCCATATACTCAACTGCTTGTGTCTTCCGTACTTCAACCATAAAGGAGAGTTGCTATGAGTAATTTGATGATTGAAGTAAATGACCTGAGTAAGCATTTTGTGTTGCACAACCAGAGCGGTGTCCAATTGCAAGTGCTGGATAACGTTTCCCTGGAGGTCAGTGCAGGCAATTGCCTCGTCTTGCATGGGCCATCAGGAACAGGAAAAAGTACCTTACTACGTTCTCTGTATGCTAACTATCTGCCTCAAAGCGGTGCCATCAAAATTAAGCATCAAGATGAAATAATCGATATGGTTGCCGCACCTCCACATAAAGTGTTGGAAGTACGTCAGCATACGATCGGTTATGTCAGTCAGTTCCTACGGGTTATTCCACGTGTGAGCACACTAGACATAGTGAGCGAACCACTGCGGCGTCAAGGTGTTGAAAAACAAGAAGCAGAGCAGAAAGCTGCTTCTTTGTTAAAACGTTTGAACATTCCTGAAAGTCTGTGGCATTTAGCGCCAAACACCTTTTCGGGCGGAGAGCAGCAACGAGTCAACATTGCTCACTGTTTTGTCACGCACTACCCAATTATGTTGCTCGATGAACCTACAGCTTCCCTGGATGCGACTAACAGAGCTGTAGTTATTGAACTGATGCAAGAAGCCATGCAGCGTGGTGCTGCATTAGTCGGCATTTTTCATGACAGTGAAGTTCGCGATGCAATCGGTACTCACTTTTACGACATAAATACAAACCAAACACGGAGCATAGCCGCATGAACCGCGAGACGGTCTTCACAAACGCCAGAATTGTATTAAATGATGAGATCATTAACGGTAGCATCTGTGTACAAGATGGTGATATCAAAGCTATCTCTGAATCTCCTAGTTCAGCAAGTAACGCCATTGATTTAGATGGTGATTTTTTAATGCCGGGATTGGTAGAGCTGCACACGGATAATCTCGAAAAACACTTCACTCCTCGCCCTGGCGTTAAATGGCCAGAGGTGCCGGCTATTTTTGCTCATGATGCCATGGTCGCGACAGCGGGAATAACCACCGTATTTAACGCAGTAGCGACGGGTGATGTTATGGAAAACTCTGCCCGTATAGAGCGCTTTCATCACATGGTGGAGGGAGTCCGGCATGCCAATGATTCAAAAATGGCCAGGGCTGAGCACCTGTTACATATTCGCTGTGAACTGACATATGAACTGACTTTGGAAAATTTTAAAAACCTGGTTGATGACCCTTTGGTAAAACTGGTGTCTGTAATGGACCACTCACCGGGTCAGCGTCAATTTGCCAATATTGATAAATACAAAGAGTACTATCAGGGCAAATACCATATGAATGAGAGTCAAATTCAGGCGCTTATAGAACGGCAAACAGCGAACAGTGAACGTATTGGTTCTAAACATCGAAAAGAGATCGCGCAACTATGCCGTGAAAGAGGACTCTCACTGGCAAGTCATGATGATGCAACATCGGCACACGTAGCTGAAGCAGTTGAAGATGGCATTGTCATTGCGGAGTTCCCAACAACCGTTGAAGCTGCAGAAGAGTCTCGTAAACATGGTTTACATGTTCTGATGGGATCTCCGAATGCTGTACGCGGTCTTTCTCACTCCGGGAATGTATCTGCTCGGGATCTTGCGGCGAAAGGTTTATTAGACACGCTATCTTCTGACTACGTACCTAATTCATTGTTACATTCTGCATTTGTCCTAGAAGAGGTCGTGGATCATATCTCTTTACCGCAGGCGATCAGAATGGTCAGCACTAACCCAGCTGATGCTGCCGGGTTAGATGATCGTGGTGAAATCGCATTAGGTAAGAGGGCTGATCTGATTAAGGTTAAGAAGCTTGAAAAGGCACCTTTGGTTCGCCAAGTTTGGCGTCAGGGCATCAGAGTTATATAAACCTTATGAATACCTTTTTGTATTACATTATTGGTGCATCAGGTGCGGGTAAAGATAGTTTAATCTCGTTTGCTCGTCATAATATCTTTGATGGCGCTAACGTGGCCTTTGCTCATCGTTATATTACGAGAGATGCGGATTCAGGGAGCGAAAATCATATTTCACTTAGTCCACGCGAATTTTCCAACCGTTTAGCAAAAGGCTGCTTCGTGATGAACTGGTCAAGCCACGGGCTGGATTACGGAATTGGAACAGAGGTACTAGAGTGGCAGAATCAAGGCTTAAGCGTTGTGATTAATGGTTCAAGGCAGTATCTGCCGGAAGCTGTTAAGAAATTCCCTGACCTCAAGCCTATATTGATTGATGTAGACATTAATATTCTAGAACAGCGCCTAACATCGCGGGGGCGGGAGTCTAAAGACGAGATTGCAAAACGTCTGCAGCGTGCCCAGGACTTTTCCGAGAAAGTTCAACACCCTCATCTTAAGCGGGTAAGCAATAACGGTAGCATTGAAGATGCAGGAAAAAAGCTCATCTCCTTGCTTACAGCAGAAAACGCGTTATGAAGTTAACATTTTTGGGTACAGGCAATGCGGCTAATGTGCCCGCTTATGGGTGTTCATGTACTGTTTGCAGTAAAGCAAACATTGATCTCAGCTATCAGCGTCATTCCGCTTGTGCATTGATAGAAACCGAGCAGGTAACATTGTTGATCGATGCAGGATTACCTGAGCTCGGTAAACGCTTCCCGCCAGGTTCTATCAAAACTATTTTGTTAACTCATTACCATATGGACCATGTACAAGGCTTATTTCCTATGCGTTGGGGAACAGGTCTGAGTATAGATGTGATAGGACCTGATGATCCTAAAGGGTGCGATGATTTATACAAACATTCAGGCATTTTTAATTTCTCGACAAAAGCACAGCCCTTTCAGGAAATGTTTTTTGGGCAACTAAAAATAACTCCCGTACCTTTGCAACACTCTCGCCCAACTTTAGGTTACGTTGTGGAAGATGGTCAGAAATGCCTCGCGTATTTAACTGATACGGTTGGGCTTCCAGAGGCTACAGAAGCGTATTTAAAAAATAAAAATGTTGATCTATTGATAGTAGATTGCAGTTATCCACCTCAACAGGGCGTGCCCAAAGGGCATAATGATCTGAATACTGCATTAAAATCGATTGAAAGTGTGAGGCCTGAAAGGGCTTATTTAACTCACATTGGTCATCTGCTGGACTCCTGGTTCTTGGAAAATCCAGTTCAGTTGCCAGAAAATGTTGCTATAGCCCGCGACAATCTTGTCATTGAGCTATAGCGAACTCTTTAGTTGCCCTGAGCGTTTAAATGTTTTAACGCTATATCAAAATAGGGTTGCATATTCAGGTCAGCATCATCCGGATCTTTGGCTTGATCATCCCAATGCCGCATTTCAATATATATATCTTTGTTTGCGTCAGTTTCAAACGCTTTGACTTCTTCAGGGCTCATTGGGCCGCCCTGAAACTTCAAGCTCTCAACACTCGCTGAAGAAAGTGTTTCTGCATAGTCTGGATTAACAGCGGTCAGGTAACGTTTACCAGCAACGTGATTATCAACAATCAGTGCGACCATCTCTGAAAACCCTAACTCACGTAGAAAGTTAGCCCCTGTAATCTGATGCTTGTAGACTGCTTCATCACGCTGGGATTCAGGAACCTCCTCAACCATCAAATGCCCGATGTCATGAAGAAAAGCGCCAAGAATTACCTCATCCGAGTAGCCATGCTCTTTAGCTAAACGTCCAGCCTGTACAGCATGCTGTACTTGGGACATCACCTCGTCATAGTTCAGATGCCCATAGAGCTCGTAAAGGCGTGCAATCTGATTAATAGCTTCAACTGGTTTCACTGAAAGTACCTATGTCGGGATATTTTTAAATAAATTATGCACAACAAAAATGACGTAATTATGGCTTAATGAAGCTTTTAAACTGTTCAATGAAATCAGTTTAGACAACTGATCTAGGTTGTATGCTTACATTGATTCAATGAACTCGGCAGGCGCTATCTAGACTAAATTTTTCTAAAAAAAACGGGCCTAAAGGCCCGTTTTTAATTGTGATTTGAGGTTGTTTAATGAAGTTGGTTAATAGGGGGTGGCCTTTTCAATAATGAGAAGATGGTTAACTCTAGGCAGCACTTTGTGATGTAGAAAACCTAAATATTAATGAAGTTGGTTAAGTGATGATTTTGTTAAAAACCAGCAAATTTGAGCTTGCCGCGCTTTTGGCAGATTTCTTTCCAGGCAGATCTAGTCGTGCCTTTTTTGCCTCTTGCCGTACATATCATCCACCATCCTACATCGCAGCAAAGAACATCATCAGGTACTTCATCAAACTCAATTTGGTAAGCTAGCCCTTCTAAGCACTCGTCATCTTCAATATCAATAGTAACATCTTCATAGTATTCACACATGAATATTCCTTCATTCACACGCTAAGCGGATCCCTTAGATATTTGGTTCTACTCTGATTTGTCGGACACTGGTTCTCCCCCGATTTGTCGGGCTCGCTGCTTCATTTCCTCCCTAAGTCTGAATCTAATATCAATTCCATCAGAGATTATTGTGTTGAGGTGGGTTTGCCGATCAATCACTGTACCCGTTGACCAGCCCAAAACCTCGAAGGTTTTTAAAAGCACTTGCATGATTATTTTTAGGCACCTTTGAGACTCACCTTTACTGACTTTTAGAGCGATTACTTCTGGATGTATTCCTTTGGGAGCAACCATAACCTGGTCATATTGGCAGGTTCATAGTAGATCTCTTTTGCTAAGGAAATCTTGGGTAGGGTTTTAGATAACCTTTTAGGTATCTTTAGGTTAAGCTTTTTTAGATCGATTAAACTCTTTGAATCACAAGTAGGCTTTAGGCTAGGAATAAAGAAATAATTGATTCCACATCGGTAAGGTCAGAGATTACACAGTGGGGCTCTTCAGTAATAAGTTCAGCGAATGAGTAGATACCTGTTTCAACGCCTATTGCTTTAACTCCTACTTTTTTTGCGGCTTTAATATCCTGAGGTGAATCTCCAATAACGAATACATCGTCCAGACAAACTTCCCGAATCCGATGAGAGTCCTTAGCTCGCTCCAAAGCGAGAGAAATTATCTCTGAACGGTCAGCGCTATCAGTCCCAAAGCCGCCAAAATCGAAGAATTTAAACAATCCTGCTCTGCTAAGTTTAGCGTGAACTGCTTGCTCAATGTTTCCGGTTTGAAGGCCAACGAGAAAATCGTCATGATTCTTCAGAGTTTGAAGGAGTTCCGGAACGCCGGGCATCACACAGTAATTTGGATCAACCTCAATTTCAACATATAGTAATGCGACGTAACGGTCGATGAGTTGGCTATATTCCTTGTCTGTTAGGCATCTTGAGAAAGTTGCAATAGTGATATCTTGGCAAATTTGCTGATCGGTCGCTCCGTGAATTGTTACCCCATCAGTCACTGGATCAATGTAAAATAGGTCTTTGAACGCAGCGTTGAAGGCTCTCCCAGAAGCCGGCCCGGCGTCAATCAATGTACCATCAATATCGAAGAGCAATATTTTCATTTAGGATAAGCAATATAACGCCCAACATAAAGTGCTAGAAGCAGCGACAGGCAGGAGGGCGACTATTGGTGCTTTTGTTATGTGTTTCTACAACATACATAGTTTTCGAACCCGATAAGCACTATATGCATTTTGAATATTTCACAACTTATACTTGATAAATTAAGGTGAGTAAATCCATCACCGGCCTACGGTTCAGGGGTGTCTAACAATTCAAAGATTACATAATCTACAGTGCAATTAATCATCAATCTCTGCAGCAGATATACCTCGTACAGATTTACTAACTTTCACTATAGGCTTATTTAATAGCAGAAGTGCTATAACTCTTTTCCAAATTATAGTTGAGGCATCTCTAATGTTTCTTATAGCTACTGGATTTCAGTTGCCACATACTTGATCTCTGCAGCCTGAGAAACAGTGTTAGCGATTGACGGGTTGTGAATCTTTTCCAAATTTTTAGTAAAGACTTCTTTAGCATCACTTACAGCGACTTGATTTTCATATACCACACGCTCGATGTCTCCAGCCTGATATATCATGTTAGCGATCGAAGGGTTGTGAATCTTTTCCAAATTTTTAGTCAAGACTTCTCTTGCACCACTTACCACTACTGGATTTTCAGATACCATAGCCTTGATTTCTTCAGTCTGAGATACCATGTTAGTGATAGAAGGGTTGCGAATTTTTTCTAAATTATTATTAAAAATATCGCTCACAGCAGTTCGATTTTCAGTTATCAGATGCTTTTTCTCTGCTGTCGGTAAGTATGAACCAGCACTTGCCGCTAAAGGTATAGCCAGTAATAAACAGGTCATAATTCTGAATGATTTCATAGCCTTTCTCCTCACGTTAATTGCTCAAGTAGACCTATCAATACTTCTAAGAAACTTTGCTCAAGCTTATTTTGTTCAGGGTTTATTGTCGTTTTGTTCAAAAAAACAACCAAAATTATTCTAAAGCGTGAAGCAATGTGAATACTTGAATATTCCAGAGAGATTTTTGAAAAATAGAAATAATATTTCTACTCCCTATCCTATTTGTATATAAGTTCAGGAATTTGAGTCATGAGAATTTTGCGCCGGTTCCAACTGCCTCAGTTCTTCCGGGCTATAACCAACCTTTCAATCAGGCCTTACCAGATTCGGAACCAGTGAGAAGCTGATACCTTTATATTTGGTATCAGGAATTATGATAGTGAGTTGGTGGATTTCTGTTCATCGGGGCGTAATAACCAAACAGTTCTTAAACAAGGTTACAAAAAATGGGAGGTTCAACCTCCCATTAATCTCTCTTAGATCTGACTAATCCTTAAAATATCCCGTTATTAGGATGAGAGTTGTAATTACTCCTCTGAAAAGTTACAGCTTAATGCTCAATAGCTCATTAAGATATTTATCCAGTTGATCCATCATTTTTTCATCAGTCCCGAACAGGCCTAGGTGGCCGTCAATGGACTCGACAGGACGAAATTCACTTTCTGGAATCATTTGCTGTTCTGAACGGCAGTCATTCACTGTGAAGAACATGTCATGAGTAATTGGCATTACAAAAGTTTTAGCTTTGATCCTGCTTAGAGCTGCTGAGAGATCGCCTGCCGTATGACGGCTGACATCGCCTCTTTGCCATTTCCACGCCATCCTAAGGAGATTGTTAGGATCCATTGGCGCAAAGTACTCAATCATGAAGTCATTTACAAAGTCCCTAATGTTGGCGTGACCAAGATCTTTATGTCTCTTTTGAGCAAAAAAATCAGTGCTCCACCCCATCACTGTCCAAAGTTTTGCATGGCGTTCAAGGCCTTCCTTGACCCCATACCGGGAATTGTAAAAGCCATCCTTAAAACCAGAATCTGATTCAATTGCTTCAATCAATGTTTCAGCAAAGATGAAATCATGTTCAGTATTCTTGGCTAAACCAGCTAAGGGAGCTGCTCGCTTAACAAAATCCGGATAACGGACCGCCCATTCATAGGTCTGTTGAGCTCCCATTGAACCACCAAAGACTAACGCCAGGCTTTCTAAACCGTAATGCTTAGTTAGGAGTTTATGTTGAGCTCTGACATCATCCCCAATCCGTACAAGCGGGAACCGTGCTCCTTTCAAACTCCCTGAAGAGTTACTGGGAGAAGTAGATAGGCCATTTCCTATTTGATTGACAATAATGATGAAATATTCAGATGGATCTAGAGCTCGTCCTTCACCGATATACACCTGTTCCATAATTTTATTGGTACCTGAGTACCAAGTCGGTATGAGTATGGCGTTATCTTTTTCTGAATTAAGTTCACCAAATGTGGCGACTGCCAGCATACAGTTAGGAATATTACCTCCCTCCTCAAGCTGTAAGTCGCCAATATTGATCAATTCATAGGGACCGTGTATCTCCTGAGTATAATAAGGACTCATTGCAATCACCTATTGAAAAGTAGTAGTTGTAAATACCGTTATGCCAGGTCGAATCCTTCATAGCCTTTGTCAGCTACTTCTTTAGCTTTAGCGTGGTACGTACCAACACCGCCAAGATACGCTAGCAATCCGCGCGGTTTCCCTTCAACGTTAGATCCCATATACCAAGAATTTGACTTATTAAAGAGAGTTGGTTCAACAACTTCATTACAATGCTTAACCCATCCATCCTCAAATTCTTTGGAAGGCTCAATGACGTTCTTGCCATTATCGGTCATGTATTGAATGCAGTCAGTAATCCAGTTAACTTGATATTGCAAACAGGTAGTCATATTACAGAATGCCGCAGATGGTGCGAGTGGAGCACCTGTTGCAAACATATTTGGATAGCCATGGAATTGCATACCCATAGAACTTGTTATTTCTTTGTTCCATTGATCTTTAAGCGAGCGGTTATCACGACCTCTAATATCGATTCTGCTCAGGGCACCAGAACCCGCGTCAAAACCGGTAGCCATGATAATGACATCGACTTTATGTACTTTACCGTCTGCTGTTTTGATACCTTCAGGAACAATCTCTTCAATTGCACTTTCCTTACAGTTCACAATTTCAACATTATCTTGTAAGTAAGCTTCCAGATAATTTGTTTCTAGAGGAACACGGTGAATACCGAAGGTATAGTCCTCTCTTTTAGGGATCAGCAGCTCACACAGCTTTGGATCATTGCCCAAGCGTTCAGCCATTTTTTCGCGCACAAACTTGGAAACCTCTTCACCGACTTCTTCATCAGTAAAGATCTCTTTGAAGCCACCTAACCAAAGTGCTAAGGAACCTTCTTCCCAGCGTTTTTCGATCAGTGCCGTACGTTCTTCAGGTGTACAGTCAGCCCAAGCCTTTTGCGAGAAATCATAATCGAAGCCCGCAAATGTTTGTTTCAGATGTTCTTTTGTCTCGCTATAACGCTCGCACCAGTACGCCCAATCTTCTTCTGTATACTTTGGGTTTTTCATTGGAATAATGTACTGAGGGGTGCGAAGGAAAACCTTCATATTGCCGACTTCTGGGGCAATTGTCTGGATCACCTGAATACCAGTCGCACCTGTTCCAATTACGGCTACTGACTTACCTTTTAGGTCTACCCCACCTTTTGGCCAAAGAGCTGTATGGTGGATGTCGCCTTCAAAAGTTCTCTGGCCCCTGAAACGATTTTCCAGTGGAGCTGACAACATACCGCAGCAAGGAATAAAGTATTTTGTATTGATTTTTTCGCCGCATTCGGTTGTGACGTTCCAGCGTTTGCTTTCTTCATCGTAATGAGCAGAAGCAATACGAGTCCCAAACTGAATGTCTTTTTTTAGCTCGTGGCGGTCTGCAACATATTGTAACCACTCTTCAGTTTCAGGTTGTGCAGGGAAGCGTTCAGTAGGCTTCCAGGATTTATACATGTCTTCATCAAACCAGTACTGATAGATTTCCGCCTGAGAATCAAATCGCGCACCAGGGTAGCGGTTCCAGTACCAAGTACCGCCTACATCTGTAGCGGTTTCGTAAGCTCGTACATTAAGCCCCATTTTTCGCAAGTTATATAGTTGGTACATACCAGAAATACCAGCACCAATTATCATTGCATCTAAGACAGTTACTTTATCAACTGCTGCATTCATATCAGTTCTCCATTTTTATGATTATTTAGAGTTTTTAAATAATGTTGATTAACAACTCAGTTTTGAATTTATCTATCAGTCATAATTTGGTATTGAATAAAAAATGGTTTTCTTTGAAGGGATAAGTGGGGGGGGTAAAAAATTGCGAGCTAGGAAGTCGGAGACGACCGGAAGTCCTAGCTCGCCAAAAATAGCCAAGCAAATTACTTATTGCTTGTTGAGAGCGTACAAAAATCCAACTAGTGTTAAATTTTAATTAGAAATCAAATGGATTGAAATTTGATATTTTTAAAATAAATATAATATTTCAAAGTTTTTGAATCTAATATAACGTTAGAGTTATTTGAAAAGGGTGGCAGGCTAGGCAATCGGGGGCGACCGAAAAGCCCAACCCGCCAAAACAACTTAAACAGCAAAGAAAAAGTTGTACGAGCTTTGCTCTAACGTTGATAGTGATGATATTTGAAATTCAATTAGGCTTTATTGAACTATTCATTGTTTTTTTTGAATTAATTTAGTTTTAAGTAAAAAAAACCAAGCAGATAGGTATTTATCTGCTTGGTTAAAGTTTAGCTGCAACATTAAGTTACTAAAGAGGATGGAGCATACAATGTACGATTAGGATTTTGCTATTGAATGTCTTTTTTCTATTGAATAATTTTATGTTTGTTTTGAAAGAATTCGGGTTGTTGCTATAAATTATACTTTTTAACCTTTTGGTAGAGTGTGCTTTTCGCTATCCCAAGTAGTTCAGATGCTTTAGTCATATTTCCATTGGTAGCTTTTATTGCTGCTGTGATACTTGATTTTTCGGAATCTTCTAAACTGATAAATTCGGAATGATCCGGAACAGCCTGTCTATTATTATGATGCCCTGTATCATGGCACTGCTCATTCTCTAAATATTCAGGGGGGAGGTCTGTTGTCAATAAAACATTACTTGTAGACATAAAGACCATGTATTCAAGAACGTTGGAAAGCTCTCTTATATTACCTGGCCAGGGCATAGATTCTAGTTTCTTAAGGAGTTCATCAGATACAAATTTTTGTTCTGTTTTATACTCAAAACTAATTCTGTATAAGATAGATTCTACCAAACCCGGAATTTCATCTTTGCGTTCTGAAAGTGGACTTAGCTTGATTACTATATTTGCTATCCGGTAGTAAAGATCTTTTCTGAAACGCCCTTCAGCTACCGCTTGCTTTAAGTCTATATTGGTTGCTGCAATGAGCTTGAATTTTACAGGTCTGGGTTTTGTTTCACCGACACGATAAATCTCCATTTCCTGTAAGACACGTAAGAAGACTGGTTGGATATCTAAAGGCATTTCGCCAATTTCATCTAGAAATAAAATGCCTCCATTTGCTGCTTCTATTTTACCTGCCATACCTCCCTTTTTGGCACCAGTGAAAGCACCTTCGATGTACCCGAAAAGCTCACCATTTAGTAAATCTTTTGAAAATGCACCACAATTTAGTGCAACAAAAGGTGAATTCTCTTTGGAGTATTCTTTATGAATAGTTTTCGCAACGTATTCTTTACCTGCACCTGTATCGCCCAATAATAAGATAGGTAAAGGTGATTTAGACGCCAGTTTTATTTTATCGGGATCTAGCGATGGGCCCAGATCCAGTGTGTTGATATTTGGCGAATTACCTACTTCAGATCCATACTGATTTGCCGATTTGCTTAGTGAGTTTCCTGTTGGTAGGTTGAGTTTGAAGCCTAATAGCTCATTACTTCGTCTTGGGTCAGCAATGGGTTGTATCCAATTATCCATCGAGCTATTGAATGCTAGATAGTCTAATTCAGTTTCTTCTCCACCATAGCGCTCCAGGTTAAGCCTAAATTTTTTTCCATCTACATACTTTGGAATAAAGCTTTTTAAAAGTTTTTCATTGTTTGTGCTTGATCTTATGAATCGTCCTTGGATATCAAATAAAAGGAAATCCCCCGTGCTTTGCAACTTGGTATCAGAATGGAGGGCCTCTTCAATTTTTGCCCAGCGAAGTGTGTTTAATACTTCAAGTTGGGCTTGGATTGAATTTGCCCAAGAAACAACTAATGGTAGGTGAAAGCGGTTGAAGTTACTCGATAAGCCTGAAATATCAATTACCCCAATTCTTTGATTGTCATAAGGGTCATATATACAGGCTGCAGTACAGCTCCAAGGTTTAAAACCTTCACAGAAATGTTCATGGCCATGAACTTGTGTCGGTAAATTAGATTCTATGGCAGTACCTACAGCGTTTGAACCTGAGATCACTTCTTTCCAACCGCTACCAGGAAGTAAGCTTATATCTCTGGCGCTTTCTAAAGTTCTCGGATCACCCACTATTTCAATATTGACTGCGTTCCTATCAGTAATGAATAGGACTGTTTCCAAATCATCGAGCAGTACTTTCGCTTGTTCGATTATGGATTGTGAACAGTCAAGTAAGTCTTTATTCTGTAGACGGGTCAATCCAAGAGTATCTTCAGATGCAACAATAGGGGCAAGTTTAATCCCAGGGTCAACGCCTCTTGATTGGCATCTTTCCCACGAATTAACGATGCTGCCTCTGACTTTAATTGGTTCAGACTTTTCGGTACCCAATATGAAGCGGTCCCAGGCTTTATCAATTTCCTTTTGCGAAAAGACAGATGGGTTTGTAAAGTTTGCAGCATATTTGTGATGACTTTTTGCCACGGTGTTTCTCTCTTTATTATTTTTATTTTGTATAACCACCCAGTTTTATGTGATGAAAACTGGAAGTCTGAGTAACGTACTCTCTATATAAGTGAGAACTCTACCTAGTCCCTAGTCCCGACTTATCAAATCCATTTAAGTGGTTACTTTCCTATAAAGCGTTTTATAACAGAGCTTGGGGGTAGGTGAAATCCTAGTTTAAATGCCCTACTTAGTATCGATTAGGGGTATATCTATTTTAGGCTAATTCAAGAATAGCACACTGGTATTGGTCAGTATGATTAATTTAATCAGACTTAACGTCTACTTCTAAAGGTATTTAAACTTAACATCATGTTTTGTAAATAACTATTTAATGAGGAGACACTTTTTGAAAAATATCCGTTTGATATTCGAACGCAATGTTTGATTGTCAAACAGAGATGATTGAATTATTAGAAGTTTTAAAAAAATAGTTTTTTAAAATCATTAGGTTAAGTGAGTTTTGTTCATTTGGCACGGAAATTGTTTATTCACCTATTACTGATTATCACGAATGTAAATGTTCATTCTGAAGATCAGACAGACAAAGTCTTAATTTGTATACACATAACAAATATAAAATGTAGGCAGTCATGGTGAAAAATAATCAAATGAAAGCGAGTGTATTACTTGTCAGCGCAGGGCTATTGATGAGTTCGGTAGCTCAGGCAAGTGATGATTACAGTGTCAACTTCAGTGGGTACGTACGTGCTCAAGCTTCCATGTTTCTTGAGGATCAGGAAGAAACCACCGGGGATGATAAGTGGGATTTGGGTATGGCTAGAACATCTCTGCAATTAGAGATGGATGCTCAAACAGGAGATGCATTCTGGAAAGCTATTGGTCGTATCGATAAAGAACATCAGACAAGTTATCTGGATGATCTGGAAAGAATGACGCGATTGCAGAGCCCAGGAGGCTTCTCTACAACCCAAGATTACTTAGATCAATATCAAACCGATAGCTTCGGGGATTTCTTGCGTGAGTTTTACGTGGATTTTTCTTTGAATGATCGTGTTGATGTGCGTTTAGGTAAACAGCAATTGGTGTGGGGCGAGAGTGATTTTTTCCAGGCACTGGACTTGGTTCACGGTTTTGATTACCGAAAGCGTCTATTTTTCGAAAACAATGAAGATTGGCGTAAACCTCTTATTCTTGCAAACTTCAATGTTGATGTTCCAGAACTGGATGGCAACCTTAACTTTTATGTACGACCTGGCTGGGATCGTGCTGAAGACATGGGTAGTAATTTCAATATCGAAGGTGGTCGTTGGATTCCGCACCCTTATCGAGGTGTCGACTTCACCGCATTTACTGACTACAACGAAGACAATCCAAACGGAGATTGGGATGACCCAACCTTTGGTCTTCGCTGGAATGGTATGGCGGATTCTATTGGCTACTCGTTTGCTTATTTGAAAACGTTTAACCCTCAGCCAATAGTAAATCCTGCAGTTAACTCGGCAGTACCTGGTGCTTTTGGAGTTACGTCGATGCAGTCATATGGCGGGTTGGCAAGAAATCAGGTGCTTGGTGACTGGGTATTCCCAGAAATTGATGTTTTTGGTTTTACCGTCAATGCATATAACCAGACCATCGATTCTACTCTGAGTGCAGAATTCGCTTTCATCCCTGATAAACCATACAACTATGGTGCTCTTCAATCTTCATTACCAGGTTGGGGTGGGGTAAAAGAGAAAGACACTCTGGTGACCATGGTCCGTTTAGATAAGGAATTAGACTTGTCTAACTTGCTCGGTACTAACCGACCATCCCTTACGAGTATCCAGCTATTTGATACCTGGATCGTTGACTACGACGAAAATGATGAGATCGTTGAATTCGCTTCTTTCGGAGCTAAAAAGAAAGAGCATACAACGTACTTAACATTCTTCACTTTGCTTAACTTCAATCGAGACACTATTAATCCGTCCTTTGTTTTGGGTACAGACCTAAGTAACGGTGGTGGTTTTGCTATACCGGCTGTTGAAATGGTCTTTGGTAACGATTGGCGTTTCAAAACAGAAGCCAACCTTTGGTGGAATGATGGTGACAAAAAACATGTTGCCGCAGGTTCTGTGCCTGGTCGAAATCCACTGGGTGCAAGCGAGAACTCAGCGTCATTATTTGACTGGTTCGGTGACGATAACCAGTTGACCTTCACATTAACTCGCCAATTCTAATAATACGAGGCTCATATTATGAATTTTGGATATTTGAAGAAAATATCTCAGGCCGTTCTATTGTGTTGGGCTGTTGTTGGTACAGCACAGGCAGAAGAACTGACTGCAGGTACTGTCATTTCTAAAGCTAACTTTGATGCGGTAAAAGATAAACAGTTTGAAGGGAAACGTGTAGGAGACATGATTCCTGAAAGACTTGAATGGATGATTAAAGAGCGTGGATTAACTATGAAAATCCGTCACTCTGAAAAAATAGAAATGGACCCCAAGTACATGGAAGCGACCCAGCAAGGTAAGGGCAAGGTGAAATTCGATCCGAGTACAAGGCAGGTATCGGGTTGGACTTCAGGTATGTTCTTTGATCCTCAGGATATAGATCCGAACGATCCACATGCTGGTGATAAATTGATCTGGAACCTGCGTTCTCCCACTTATGGAGCAACGATGGATCTTCGTGATATTTCATTTGTCTTCATCGATGGTGAAGAAGGTGTTGAGCGTGTTCAGCGTTGGTGGTCACGCCGCTATTACATGGAAGGCCGCTTAGATGGTGGTCCGGTCCAGGAGGGTGATGGCGACATTATGCAGAAAACCATTCTGGTTGCTCAAAGCCCGCAGGACATTAAAGGGTTAGGTACTTTTTCGATTAGATACAATGACCCTAGTTCAGCAAAACCTGATGATACATGGGCGTATTTAAAATCGGTTAGACGTGCAAGACGACTGACGGGTAGTGCCTGGATGGACCCTATCGGCGGCACAGTGCAGCTCTATGATGATTGGGATATCTGGGATGCAATTCCTACTAAATATAAATCTACCAAGTTGGTTGATACACGTTGGGTCTTTGCAATTGCGCACAGTCCAGAGCTGAGTGTTGATAAGAGTAAGGAAGGATCTCATGCAGAGTTTCCAAGTGTAGGATTGGGTGAAAAACCTTTCTATTACCCAGCTAAACATATCGAGTGGGAACCTCGCGAAGTTTATGTAATTGAAGGTACTCCACCAGATGGGCACCCATACAGCAAAAAAGTTGTTTATATGGAGAAAGACTGGCCACGTCCATACCTTGGTGAAGCTTATGACCAAAATGGGAAATTCTGGAAATTCTTCATCTTCCAGAACAGACCAGATATCGGTGACGATGGTTATAAAGCAGTAATGCCTGTCGTTGGTCATGTTATTGACTACAAGGCTAATTTCTCTACTACTTGGTCTTCAAATATGAAGTCTAACCCTGCGGGAGTAGAAGAGAACGATGTCAGCTTGAAGCAATTGCTCAAAATTGCGAGATAAATTAACAGAAGTATTTCCTCTAATTTTCTGCTAGGTGGTGATTGATTCACTGCTTAGCAGGTTTTCTCCTGGTTTTAGTATGTCGAATAATAATTACAAATGTGATTTATCACAGAAAAATAAATTTAGTGTTAGTAAAACGGTTATTTCAACCATACCTTGGCTGATAGTTAGCGGTTTATTGTGGGCAGGGATTTTTGTTAAACCAACTGTGACAATTGAGGAAGTTGAAAAGCCAGCTATCGAGCCAAGAGATAATATATATGGAGTTAATGTAGTAGATAAAAAAACGATTTGGTTAGCTGGAAGTTATGGGAAAGTTTTATTGTCAAATGACGGTGGTTCTTCTTGGATAATACAAAATACAAACATCGTTAATCATATTCAGGATATTTCATCTTGGGATAATAAAAGAGCAATTTCAGTAGGTAATTCCGGGGTAGTAATAAGAACTGATGACTCTGGGAAAACCTGGAAAAAAGTAGATGTTCCAAAAAATGATATCGCTAATAAATTGCTAAGGGTCCATACATACTCTGATGGTGAAGCTTGGGCCGTAGGTGAGTTTGGTACGATCCTTAAAACAAGTAATTATGGCCTCACCTGGGAACAAATGCGTGAGAATGAAGACGTAATTTTAAATGATTTAATAAAGGTAGGCAGTGAAAAAATCATTACTGTGGGTGAATTCGGTACCATTTTAAGTAGTGAAGATGGAGGCCTCACATGGGGTTCGGTAGAACTAGGGTTTGACAATGAAAGCAGCTTAATGGCTATAGATTTTAGTGATGAGTTGAATGGTATGGCTGTTGGCTTGGATGGGCTAATCATAAAAACTGAAAATGGCGGTGTTACTTGGGAAAGAGCTTTAGGGCAAGAACAAAATATTACTGAACATTTAATGGATGTTATCTGGGATGAAAATAATGAAGTATGGTTTTCAGTTGGTAATAAAGGCGTTTGGGTTGAAGTTGATAAAAACTACGATTCTATGAAAAGTGGTGTTTTCGATAAAATGGATTTGTCTTGGCATACAGAGATTAACCTCATTAATGGAGAATATCTTGCCGTGGGCGCGAATGTAGGGATTTTTAATCCTGAAGATAATAATTTTATTGAATTAAGTAATAAGTTGGTTCGGTGATCGCTATGGAAAACTTTGCACTTGCGTGTATAAATAAAAGAAAAATCGTATTGGCATTGGTTTGCTTTTTTACGCTGATTTTATCTTACCCAGCATTTAAAATTGATGTAAAAACTATTTTTGAAGACCTTCAGCCAACATCTCATGAATATATTAAAACTCATGAGAGGTTTAAAAATACTTTTGGTGGAACAAATATCATTACCTTTATGGTTGTGGCAAAAGATGATGATATTTTTAATTTAAATGTTCTAGAGAAAGTTCAGGGTATTACACAAGGGCTTTTAAAGATTGATGCTATAAATGAATTTCAGATTTATTCTATAGCTGGCAAAAAGCTTAAAGAAGTTAAAGCATCAACAGAGGGTATCGAGAGTAGGCCTTATATGTGGCCAAACCTTCCACAGTCGGATGAAGAAATTGGCGAACTAAAGCAAGCGATTCTTAAAAACCCGTTGGTTTACGGCCCTTATGTATCTAAGGACCTGAAGGCTACGCTGATTACAGTCGACTTCTTTGACGATCTTCTCAATTACAATCTAGCATATGATCAGGCATATGATCTTGCTAAAAAATTTGAGGACGATTCGGTTGAAGTAAGTGTCGTTGGTAACCCTATCCTTTACGGATGGGTAAACCACTACCTACCTGAAACGATGAACCTAGTACTGCTTGCACTATCTATTTTTCTAATCTTACTGTTCATTATCAACCGTACATGGCGAGGTACACTATTACCTCTTATTTCTGGAGCAGTAAGCGCGATTTGGGCATTGGGTATTTCACAACTTTGCGGGATTCACTTTGATCCTCTGGTGGTTGTAATTGCAATGTTGATCACTGCTAGAGCAGTCTCGCACTCAGTGCAAATGATCACTCGATTTCATGAGGAAATTGATCTATTGGGCGCGAATGTTTGCTCAAAAGTTGCGGCACGCCTTACACTTAAAGATCTCCTTCGCCCTGGACTACTTGGAATTGCAACAGATGCGGGTTGTGTGGCCGTAGTAGCGATCAGCCCAATCCCCTTGTTACAAAAATTGGTATTACTTGCAGTAGTTTGGGTGTCAACCGTTGGCGTCAGTGCAGTAATTCTAACCCCTGTGCTTCTGTCTTGGATCAAAAAACCTAACTCTTATGCCCATGGCTTAAATTTGGATTTGGCTTTAATCCGTCCGTTTCTTAACCTTTGTGTGAAAGTTGTTGAAACAAGAGCACGTTATGCTGTGGTCTTTATAGCTTTAACTTTGTTTATGGTTTGTGGTTATTATTCTCTAGGATTGAAAGTCGGTGATGCAAACCCTGGTAGCCCGATCTTATGGCCCCAATCAGAGTACAACCAAGATTCAGCAAAGATAAACACAAAATTTCCAGGCGCTGACCGCATGTTTGTTGTTGTGGGAGGAGAGAGGGATAACCAGGCTAAAGAAGTTGAAGTACTTAACACCATGCTTCGTTTCCAAACGCATATGGAAGCGCAGCCTCAGATTGGTGGGACTTTATCTATTGCTGATATTTTGCCTGAAGTGAATAAAACGCTACGTGAAGGTAATACCCGTTATCACGAGCTAGGTGATAGTACATTGGTGAATGGTGAGCTGATGTATATGTTTGAGAATGCTGCTGAACCTGGTGACTTGGACAGATTTGTTGATACTGAACGTAAAAACGCCTCTATTACTTTGTTCTTTACAGATCGTAAAGGCGAAACAATTCAGACGGCGATAGCAAGAATTAACCAATTTATTACAGAGAACCCTCTAGTCGAGCAAGCACAAATACATTTGGCGGGTGGTGTAATTGGTGTAATAGCCGCAGTAAACGAGGTGATCCTCTCAGGGCAAATTCAATCAATTGCTTTGGCTCTCTTTATCTTGGTGCTTATGTGTATTGCAGTATACCGCTCCAGTATTGCAGGTATGTTCTTTATGGTGCCTGTAATCCTTTCTAACCTAGTGACATTTGCATTTATGTCCTGGCAGGGGATAGGAATGAATATAAATACGGTCCCTGTAGCAGCACTAGGTATAGGTTTGGGAGTGGATTACGCTCTCTATATCTGTGATCGAATTAAAAGTGAATATGAAAAAGGAAATTCGTATATAGAGTCAATTTCCACTTCTATCCATTGTGCGGGTAGGGGCGTTCTGGTTACGGCACTTGTGCTTATTGCAAGTGTGTGTGTCTGGTTCTATTCATCACTACGCTTTCAGGCAGAAATGGGGCTCTTGATAGGAATTTGGCTATCAGTATCTGCATTGAGTGCTTTATTCCTTATGCCAGCATTGGCTTACATCTTTAAACCGAAATTTATTTTTAGCGAAGATAAAAAGCGGCCTGCCTCTTAGGCCGTTGTTTTACTACGTCTATATGAAAAGTTTAAGAATGATAGAACGATAAGGATGATTCTGATCTGTTGTTTTTATTAATCACAGAGAATGACTCCAGAGGCAGTGATATGAATAACATAATAAAACCACAGGAACTTCCCCAATGGGTGCCAGGTGAATTATTGAGTTCAAGTGATAATTTAGGGTGGGAGGGTATTTCTCACCGAGCCTATCATTACAGAGGTCAGGATGTTCCGATCCCTCCGATTGATCATTACATGATTGTTAAGTACACAAATGCCCATACCCCCATGCAAAGGTGTTTTGATGGTAAATGGACAAAAAAAACGTGTTCATCAGGTGATATTTCGTTATTAACGACTTTATCTGATTCCCATTGGTATTGGACTCAAGAGATTGATGTCTCTCATGTCTACATCTCTAATGAACTCATGTCTAAAGTAGCTTGTGAGGTCTTAGACAGACCCATTCAGGATGTTTTACTACATGATGAATTGCAGCTTCATGATCCTGTTTTGTTAAATCTTGTTGATTCCGTCCATAACGAGGCTATTACTGGCGGTATTGGTGGATCTATATATGCAGAGTCGCTCGCGATACAGCTTGCAGTCCATTTGCTCCGTAATTACGCAAATATCACTTATAAGGAAAGTTCGTTAGCTAGCCAACTCTCTAACCATCAAAAAAAACAGTTAACCGATTACATTAATGAACATATACACGTTAAGTTCAGGGTTGAAGATTTAGCAAACTTACTTGGTATGGGGTTATGGACATTTACCAAAAAATTCAGTGGATCTTTTAACTGTACTCCGCACTCATTCATTACATCGTTACGTGTAGAAAAAGCAAAGCAAATGTTAACAAAAGGTGATTTTGCAATTAAACAAGTTGCCTATGATTGCGGCTTTTCAGACCAAGCACATCTAACTCGTGTGGTAAGGGCTAGTCTGGGGGTAACTCCAGGTCAGCTTAAACGATCAGCATAGAAGTTTATTTAAATATGCTGCTGTAAATAGTGGTCGAATGAGTAACTGTTAGAGGTTTTGAAAGTGAATTTGCTAGTAGATGTTGATAAAAAAGTTGATGTTCAGGCTAATTGTCCAATTGAATGGGTTGGGATGAATGGGATAAATATTCCGATATCTATTGAAGATATAAATATGGGGTATTTGGAGGTTGATGCGAAAATTAATTCACATGTGAATCTAATCAGTCTTGAAGATCGAGGTATCCACATGTCCAGAATTTATATTGAATTATGTGAGTTCCTCAAGGAAAACCCATTAAATATTGCTATGCTGAAAGGGCTTGCCAAAAAAATATTAACTAGCCAAAACGGAATTTCTAGCCGTTCACAAATTAAATTGGATTTCGAATTTTCAGTCCCTAGACGTTCTTTGATTAGCGAAAACACAGGTTGGTCAAACTATTCTAATTCTCTGACAGCCTCTTTAAACGAAGTAGATGAAGTAAGAATAGAGTTATTAACAAGAATTCCTTATTCATCGACCTGTCCTTGTTCTGCAGCGTTATCTAGGCAGTTGCTACAACAAGAGTTTGAAAAGAGCTTTCCTAATGGGGAAATGGTTTCGTCAGAATCTGTTCAGAAATGGCTTCTTTCGGAAAAGGGATCACACGCGACCCCTCATAGTCAAAGGAGCCTGGCTACTGTTTGTGTTGAATTGGGGGGGCATCTAGGTGCTTTCCCTATGATGAGACTTGCCGATCTAGTAGAGAATTCTCTTAAAACAGCGGTCCTGTCCGTAGTTAAGAGAGAAGATGAACAAGAGTTTGCTCGACTAAATGGAAACAACTTAATGTTTTGCGAAGATGCAGTAAGGCGCATAAAACAATCCTTACAGCATGTAAAAGGCTTTTCAGACTTTTGGTTAAAAGTAGAACATTTTGAAAGCCTCCATGCCCATGATGCAGTTGCTTTTGCTACAAAAGGGCTAGGAAGCAGGTATCGCTCACTGAGTGTTATATAACATTTTCTTAAAATGGCAGTTCGTCTGGAGTTGCCAGTAGCTCATCAATCAATAGGTAGAAGTGGTTAAAAAGACTATGGATATGTAGAGCGCCGAATTATATAGTTTTTAGGTAAGGAATAACGTTTATTTTGATTAGATGTTCGGGAAACTTTTTAACGGCTAAAAAATAATAAGCTTTGTTTGCTATTACAGCTCCCCGTTGGTTGAACGACGTTGATATTAATTCTTTCTGTAAGCATGAGGGGGTAGCCCGGTCCACTGCTTGAAAGCTCTTGTAAAGGCGGCAGGTTCACTGAATCCGAGTATTGATGATATTTTTGAAATCGGTAACTCATTTTTACTCAAATAGTGAATTGCTTGATCTCTCCTTACGCCATCTTTAATTTCTTGAAAGGTTGTTCCTTCATCAGCCAGTTTTCTTCTAAGTGTCCTAATCGCAATATGAAGTTGGTTAGCTACTGAAGACATACTAGAATCTTTATGTATTGCTGGTTGTCCTATAATATCAATTACTCTTCTTGTATAAACTTGGTAATAAGTCTGGCGTTTGAACCACTGAAGTGGCGCAATCTTAAGGTAAGGTATGAGATTATCTGAGGTCTGTTTTATGGGGGTGCTCAGTAGCTCAGATTTAAATGCGATTGAGCAGGTTGGGTGGTCGAATAACACTTTGCAGGGATACATTATTTTGTATTCGCGCGAATGTTTAGGTTCAGGAAAATCGAAAGTCACGTGTTCAAGGGGGGTTAATCGGCCTGTAAGCCAACTAGGGAAACGGTGCCAAAGAAGAAGTAGAAATTCCCTTAAAGTATAGTCAGGGTCCAATTCGGGAGTCTTAAGTGCTGTTGTGAAGCTAGTTATACTCCCATCCACTCTTACTTCGAGGGTTATAGCTTCTGATATGAGGCTGTAAAAGTGTTGAATATGCTGGTAAACCTCCTTTAGGTCGTTACATAACACAGCCTGTCTTGCCATTAATAAGAAAATTCCCTGTTTACATGGATGTTTAGACATACAAAGAAATTCATCGTTTGAAAGTTTCCAAACCTCTCTAAACAGCCTGCTTAATTGGTCAGGGGTGATTCTAGTTTTAGAATTATCTAGCATGTCTTCGTGTATCCCTGCCCGATAAAGAAGATGTTTTTTTTCTATTCCTTTTTTTTCTGCTGCTGTAGTTATTGTGTTTGCAAAATGTATGGATACAGAGTTGATATGTTTGGTCATTTTGGACTTATGAAATAGAAAATAGAATTTAATTACACAAATAAGGTTCATGTTTTATGGCCGATTAAGTCAATAATAGGGCTCTATTCGTTATTGTTCAAATTCTTTACAAGCATAAAAATACACAAACTGAATTAGTGACTATTTGATGTGTGGGTAAGGAAAGAGATGAATAAGCGCGAAGTTGTAGTTGTGAGCGGCGTTAGAACAGCGATTGGTAGTTATGGTGGTAGCCTCAAGGAGCATTCTCCATCAACTCTGGCAGGTATAGTGGTAGCTGAAGCTGTTAGGTGTTCAGGAATCGCTGTAGATCATATTGGTCAATGCGTTTTTGGGAACGTTATTCATTCGGAAGCTTCCGATATGTACATGGCTCGTGTCGCTGGAATTAAAGGAGGATTACCTGAGTCAATACCAGGCCTGACAATCAACCGCCTGTGCGGAAGTGGGTTGCAAGCTGTTTTAACGGCAGCTCAACAGGTTGAGTTAGGTATCTGTAAGGCGGTTGTTGCTGGTGGTGCAGAGTCTATGACTCGTGTGCCATACCATATTCCTAGTGCTCGATTTGGTCTACGCCTGGGCGACGGAGAGTTGATAGATCCGATGCTGGCAGCACTCCACTGTCCTTTCAATCATATTCATATGGGAATTACTGCTGAAAATGTAGCTGAGAAGTATGGTATTACCCGTGCGCAACAGGATGAATTAGCGGTTCTAAGTCACAATCGCGCTCAGTCAGCAATTGAAAAGGGATACTTTAAAGATCAGATTGTGCCGATTGAAAATACGAGCCGAAAAGGTGTGACTTTGTTTGAAACAGACGAACATGTTCGTTTTGATTGCTCCCCGAGTGATATGGCTACCTTAAAGCCTGTTTTTAAGAAAGAGGGAACAGTAACAGCAGGTAATGCTTCTGGGTTGAATGATGCAGCTTCAGCTTTAGTAATGATGGACCGTGAATTAGCTGAGCAAGAAGGTGTTAAGTATTTGGCTCGATTGGTTGATTATTCAGTTGTGGGTGTTGATCCAAAGATTATGGGTATTGGGCCGGTTCCCGCTATTCAAGAAATCTTGGAAAGAAATAGCCTGAGTGTCAACGATATTGATGTGTATGAAGTTAATGAAGCATTTGCTGCTCAGGCATTAGCAGTAGTTCAGCAGTTAGATCTACCTTCAGATCGCGTAAACCCCAATGGTAGCGGTATCTCTCTAGGTCACCCGATTGGAGCAACAGGTGCGGTGATTACTGTCAAAGCATTACATGAGCTCAATCGAATTGATGGGCAATATGCATTGGTTAGCTTATGTGTTGGTGGTGGTCAGGGGATTGCGGCCTTGTTCGAGCGTATCTGATTTTCAAGTAAGGGAAGTGAAGCTTCCTATCCCCACTATTTATGTCATGAAAGGCAATAATTTAAGTTTCTGTTCACTCTGCTTTGGCTTATGGCCAAGGGTCAGTAATGGCCCTTTTTTTTTGCAGATTGGGCTCAGGAGATGAAGTATGTATCAAGGTAAAACAATCTCAGTCAAACGTATTGGGGAAGAGTTGGTAGAGCTGAATTTTGATCAGGTCGGCTCGTCGGTTAATGTACTTAACGAATTAACCTTAAATGAACTTAGCGAAGCTATCATCTTGCTGGAAACATCAAAAAGAATCAAAGGGTTGTTGATTTGTAGCGCGAAAGAAGACTTTATCTTGGGCGCTGATATTACTGAGTTTAGTGATAAGTTTTCCCTTCCTGAAGAAGAATTGAAAGTTTGGGTTAATAAAACGCATGAGGTTTTTAATAGGTTAGAAAACCTTCCCTATCCAACTGTGGCGTTAATTAATGGAATGGCATTAGGTGGAGGTTTTGAACTCGCACTCGCTGCAGATTTTAGGATTGGCTCAAGAAAATGCAAAGTAGGCTTACCTGAAATTAATTTAGGTATCTGTCCCGGTTGGGGTGGAACTGTTCGTTTGAGTAGGATGATTAGCCCTAAGTTGGCGTTACAGTGGATACTAACTGGTAAGCCGCAAAATGCCGAAAGCGCTTTAAATGCTGGAGCTCTTGAGCTTGTGGTTAGCAGTGAAGTTCTACGAGATGAAGCAATTTCTTTCTTAAATGACGTTATTGCTGCAGACACAATGTATCTGAAGAAGCGCAATATCAAATGTTGTGAAAAATCAGGATGGAATACTGATTCTGCGGTGGTACAACAGTTGAAAAAGGAATTCAGCAAAAAGCTGGATCCAAACTACCCTGCAGCAAGTGCCATTCTAGAGTTAGTTTGTGCTCACTTGGAGCTACCAGCAAATGAGGCTCTGTTTTTAGAGATTGATACCTTGATATCACTGGCTAAAAGTGATGCGGCGTCAAGCCTAACAGGCCTTTTCATAAATGATCAAATTCTGAAAAAGAAAACAAAATCTTATTCGGTTAAAGCAAGCCCTGTTGGTAAAGCTGCTGTTCTTGGCGCTGGAATAATGGGGGGAGGTGTGGCTTATCAGTCTGCTTCTACAGGCACTCCTATTGTGATGAAAGATATCCAAGAAGAAGCCTTAAGGTTGGGTGTTAAAACTGCTTCAGCTTTGCTTGATGGTGAAATCAAAAAAGGCCGGATGGATAACTTGGGGAAAGCGGTAATTATGGATGATATTACTCCCTCACTTAATTACTCAGAGTTTTCTGGTGTAACTATGGTAGTTGAAGCTGTAGTTGAAAACCCTACCATCAAGAAGTCAGTATTGGCTGAGGTTGAAGAGAAAGTTACTGAAGACACTATTCTTGCGTCAAATACCTCCACTATCTCGATTGACACTCTTGCTACAGAACTCTCCCGTCCCGAATTGTTTTGCGGTATGCACTTTTTTAACCCGGTGCACTTGATGCCACTTGTTGAGGTAGTTCGTGGTTCAAAAACCAGTGAATTAGCAATTGCTAATACTGTTGCTTTCGCAGTGACGATGGGTAAAACGCCAATAGTAGTAAATGACTGTCCAGGTTTTCTGGTGAACCGTATTCTTTTCCCTTACTTCAATGCATTTAACCGCTTGTTGCAAGATGGTATTGATTTCAGGCGCATTGACCGTGTTATGGAGACATTTGGTTGGCCTATGGGACCAGCGTACTTAGCGGATGTTGTAGGTATAGATACCTTGGTGCATGCAGATAAAGTTATGCAGGAAGGATTCGCTGATCGTATGGGGCATGATGGCGATGTTATTGCTGAGGCATTGCATGAAGCAGGCTTCCTGGGCCAAAAGAGCGGTCAAGGTTTTTACGAATACGGTACAGATGTAAGTGGTCGCCGTTATAAGGAGCCCTCAAGGTTCGCTCTTGAGTTGTGTGCATCTGACTCGGCTATCGAAATAAACGATCAGGAAATCATAGGTCGTATGATGATTCCTATGTGCCTTGAAGCAGTACGCTGCTTGGAGGAGGGAGTAGTAGAAACTCCTGCTGAAGTCGACATGGGGTTGATTCTTGGGTTGGGATTCCCTCGATTCAGGGGGGGGGCTTTGCGTTATATCGATACAGTTGGTCTGGATGTATTCATTGCCAATGCTAAGAGTAATCAAGAGCACGGCGCGCTTTATAGCGTGCCAGTGAGTTTATCCGATCGGGCAAAGGCTAATCGAACATTCTTCTGACGAATAGTCGGTAGAGTCCAATGGATACCATATTTGGAGTAGAAAAGATGAGTGAATACAAACATCCTTACCGTGATACAGAATTTGTACTAAATAAACTAGTTGATTTTGATGCCTTGTGTAACGAGGCTAGTTTGGAGGATATCAACTCTGAATTGGCCTCAGTCATTCTAACTGAGGCTGGCAAGTTAGGTTCTGATGTGCTCGCCCCTCTTAATGTAATTGGCGATACTATTTACCCTAAGCTGGGCGAAAACGGTGTTGAAGAGACGAACGGTTTTGCCGATGCATATCAAAAGTTTATGGAAGGTGGTTGGAACTCTCTAACTGGACCTGAGGAGTTTGGAGGGCAAAACCTCCCAAATGTGCTTGGGACCGCAGTCAATGAAATATGGCAATCATCTAATTTGGCTTTTGCTCTTTGTCCATTACTTTCAACAGGTGCGATTGAATCTATCAATCATCATGCATCTCCAGAATTGAAGACTGTTTACCTTCCTAGAATGCTGACCGGAGAATGGACCGGAACCATGAATTTAACAG